>NZ_PVZS01000043.1 GCF_003004785.1 Alsobacter soli | reverse complement strand
GCCGCGCCTCGACCCCGCAACGGACCGCTCCGGATGCGCTCCCCTCCCGGGTCGAGAGTGAGGACCATGGTGCACGAAATAGGAATATTGTCAAGTTTTGATGAAGCGCCTCCGCCGTCATCCCCGGCGCGCCGCAGGCGCGGGAAGGGGATCCAGGGAGGCGCGGCCGCGCGGTTTAGCGCTTTCGACCCTGGATCTCCTTTCCGGCCTGCTGCGCAGACCCCCGGGGTGACGCGGGGGTGAGAAAGCCCGCCTTCTACTTCCACACGCGTGGAAACACTCGCCTCCTGACCCTACCTCATCACCTGCCGGTAGATGCCCGGCAGCGCGGCCGGGAGGCGGGCGACGTCGCCCACGATGGCGTAGCCGCCGCGGCCGAAGAGGGTCGGGAAGTAGGACTGCGCGTTGGCGTCGATGGTGACGCCGAACACTCCGAGCCCCTGGCGCCGGGCTTCCTGGACCGCCTTGCGGGTGTCCTCCACGCCGAAGCGGCCCTCGTAGTGGTCCACGTCGTTGGGCTTGCCGTCCGTGAGGACCAGCAGCAGCTTGCGCTGGTTCGGCCGGGCGGCGAGCAGCGCCGAGGCATGGCGGATGGCGGCGCCGATGCGGGTGTAGTAGCCCGGCCGCAGCGCCCCGATGCGCCGCTCGACCGTGGGCGACATGGGCTCGTCGAAGTCCTTCACGGTCTCGACCCGCACCCAGGAGCGCCGGCGGGACGTGAAGGTCAGGATGCTGTGCGTGTCCCCGCAGGCGGCGAGTCCGTGCGCCAGCACGAGTGCGGCCTGCTTCTCCACGTCGAGCACGCGCTGGCCGTCCACCCAGGCGTCGGTGGACAGCGACACGTCCACGAGCAGAGTGACCGCGACGTCATGCGCCTGGGCGCGGCTCTGCAGGTGCACGCGATCCGTGCCGCCATTGCCGGCCGAGAGGTCGCAGCGGGCGCGCACAAGCGCGTCCAGGTCGAGCTCGGCGCCGTCCTGCTGCGCCTTGAGGATCTCGCGCCGGGGCCGCAGGGCTTCGAACTGGCGCCGCACCCGGCGGATCAGGCGCCGGCCGTCCTCGTCCGGCGTCCAGTGCTCGCCCTCCTGGGAGGCCGGGGCCGCCAGCACGCGGCAGTGGCTCGGCAGGTAGGCGGCGCGCCGCCAGTCCCACTCCGGATAGGTCAGCTCGGCCGTGAGGCGTGTGGGATCAACGGCTTCGGGCGGCAGGTCAAGGTCGAACTTGAGCTTGCTGGCCGGCTTGGCCGAACGCTGGCCGAGCGTCAGCTCCTCGAGCTCATCGGCGGCCTTCTGGGCGTCCTCATCCTCGTCGTCGTCGTCGGGACGGTCCACATTGACCATCTCCGCCATGGCGAGGATCTTCTCGAAACGGTTGAGGATCAGCGGGTCACGTTCCGCATTCGACTCGGATTTTTGCCGGACGGCGAAGCGCTTACGGGTCTCGGCGGGAGCGTTGGTGGTCGGAGCCGATGCTTCCTCGCCCTCGGGCCGGGCCTCGGCGTCCTCCCGGGTCCAGGCGTCGCCCCAGAGCGGGCAGGGCAGGAACGGCTGGTAGCCGGTGGGCGCCTTGGCGGGGAGGGGGCCGCCCGCGGCCACCGCGTCCCACAGCGGACCTTCGGGCGGCGCGCCGGCGCCGAGCAGCGCCATGACGATCGCCTCGACCTGCTTCTCGGAGGCCGGCATGGGGCGGGCGGGCCGGGCGACCGCCACCGCGGTCCCAAGGGCGGCGTAGTCGGGCCTGAGCCCCGGAAAGGCTTGCAGGGCGGCCTGCGTCGTCGCGAGCGCGCGCCGCAGCGTCAGCAGATCGCGCCGCAGCGGGTCGGGATCGGAAATGCTTTCCACGGGCACGACAGCGAACCAGGCCGCCAGCCAGCGGTACAGGGCGATGTTGAGTTGCCGGTCGGGGAACAGCGCCACCTGCTCGGGCAGGAACAGGGACGCGCTGTCGCGGCCGGGCTGCTCGAGGCGTTCCTCGCCAAGTCCCATCCGCTGAATCCACCCCAGCCGGTGCTGGAACTTGCGCGCCCCCGCGCCGGCGAGCTGCACGCCCGCCTCGCCGCCGAGGCCCCGGAACATCACCGCCAGCGGCCCGCGCACGTCGGAGAGCGTCGCCGCATGCTCCGGAAAGCGCGGATAGGTGGCCGAGCGGCCGACCAGGCGGTGCCAGGCCTTGCCGACGGTTTCTTCGAGTTCGAGGAAGTCCAGCATTGGGGGATGCTCCTTGAAGGGGGCGGGCGCCCCGGGCCCGCTCTCCCCGGCGCGGGGAGAGGGCTGGGGTGAGGGGGCGAGCGTGCGGCCCCTCATCCGGCTTCGTTGCGGTCAGCCCACGATGGCGCGGGCGACCTCGACCAGGGCGGCCTTGACCTCGGCCTCGTCCGTCAGCGGCTCGATCATGGCGGCGCGCACGGCCTCGGCCGTCGGCATGCCGGCCGCGATCAGGCTGGCGCAGTAGATGACGAGGCGGGTGGAGACGCCTTCCTCCAGGTCGTGGCCCTTGAGCGCACGCAGGCGCGTGGCGAGCTGGACCAGCGGCTTGACCTTCGCCTCGGAGAGCCCGCTCTCGGCGGAAACCACCGGGACCTCCTGCTCGGCCGGGAGGAAGTCGAACTCGATGGCCACGAACCGCTGGCGCGTGCTGGGCTTCATGGCCTTGAGCAGGCTCTGGTAGCCGGGGTTGTAGGACACGACGAGCATGAAGTCGTCCGGCGCCTCCAACTCCTCGCCCGTGCGCTCCAGCGGCAGGATGCGGCGGTCGTCGGTGAGCGGATGCAGAACCACGGCCACGTCCTTGCGGGCCTCCACCACCTCGTCGAGGTAGCAGACGCCGCCCTCGCGCACCGCGCGGGTGAGGGGGCCGTCGACCCAAACCGTATCTCCGCCCTTCAGCAGGTAGCGGCCTGTGAGGTCCGCGGCGGTGAGGTCGTCGTGGCACGAAACGGTGTGGAGCGGCCGGCCCAGCCGGGCGGCCATGTGGGCCACGAAGCGGGTCTTGCCGCAGCCGGTGGGGCCCTTCAGCAGCACCGGGAGCTTCAGCCGCCAGGCGAGCTCGAACAGGGCCACTTCGTTGCCGGCGGGCGAATAGAACGGGACGCTGGGGGCGACGGAGACGGAGGGAAGGACCGCGATGGTCATGGGGCGCCTCTTCGGGCTTGAGGGATGTGTCGGGAAGGGGAGCCGGCGCGGAAAGGGAGGGCCGCGACGGCCCCTGCCGCCGTCCGCGGGACCCCCGCGGACAGTGCGGTGTCAGGCCGTCACTCGGCCGGCTGCAGGGCCGGCGCGCCGGCCAGCGCCTTGTCCTCGCCGGGACGCAGGATGGCGTAGGCGAACATCAGGGCCGCCACGACCACCGCCACGCCGGAACCGAGGCGGATCCAGTAGAACAGGGCGAGCCCGTCCTGGACGTCCATGTAGCCGTTGCCGAGCACGCGCTGCTGGTAGACCTGCACGAAGCCCGCGATGGTCAGCGCGAAGGTCATCACCATCATGGCCGAGCACATAATCCAGAAGCTGGCCGTGCTGAGGCCCTGCCGGTACGGCGCGCGGGCCTTCAGCGCCGGGAAGGCGTAGGCCATCATGGCGAGGTTCAGCATCACGTAGGCGCCGAAGAAGGCGAGGTGCCCGTGCGCGGCCGTCACCTGGGTGCCGTGGGTGTAGTAGTTCACCGTCGACAGGGTGTGGAGGAAGCCCCACACGCCGGCGCCGAGGAACGCCATCACCGAGCAGCCGATCGACCACAGGACCGCGGCGCGGTTCGGGTGCTTGCGCCCGGCCTTGCGGGTCATCTGCACCGTGAACAGGATCATGGTGAAGAACGGCGCCACCTCGAGAGTCGAGAACAGCGAGCCGATCCACTGCCAGTAACCGGGAGCGCCGATCCAGTAGTAGTGGTGGCCGGTGCCCAGGATGCCGGAGAACAGCGCCAGGCCAATGATGAGATACAGCCACTTCTCCACGACCTCGCGGTCGACGCCGTTGAGCTTGATCATCAGGAAGGCCAGCACGGAGGCCATGATCAGCTCCCACACGCCCTCGACCCAGAGGTGCACGACGTACCACCAGTACATCTTGTCGAGCGCCAGGTTCGGCGGGTTGTAGAAGGCGAACAGGAAGAAGATCGCGACGCCCCACAGCCCGAACAGCAGGATGTTGGTGATGGTGGTCTTGCGGCCCCTGAGCGCCGTCATGGTGACGTTGAATAGGAAGATCAGCGCCACGATCACGATCCCGACCTTGATCGGGAAGGGCTGCTCGAGGAACTCGCGGCCCTCGTGGAAGCGGAACATGTAGCCCACGACGGCGACGCCGGCGGCCACGAAGAACAGCCAGAACTGCAGCTTGGCCAGGAAGGGGCTGAAGAGCTCGTTCTCGGTCTCCTCGGGCAGCAGGTAGTACGTGCAGCCCATGAAGCCCATCAGCAGCCACACGATCAGCGCGTTCGTGTGGATCATGCGCACGATGTTGAAGGGCAGCAGCACCGACAGCGTGTTGGGCAGCACGTAGATGGTGCCGGCGAGCAGGCCGAAGGTGACCTGGGCGAGGAACAGGGCCAGGGCGCCGTAGAAGTACAGCAGCGCGACCCTCTGGGTCTTGTATTGCATGGCGAAATCTCTCGTTCGGGGAGGACGCGAGCCATCAGCCGGCGTTGTTCGGCGGCCAGTTCTGCGTCTTGATGTGGCTCGTCCACTCGAGGAAGGAGGCCAGGTCGTTCAGTTCCTGGTCGGTCAGGTTGAACTGCGGCATCTGCCGGCGGCCGGGCGTGCCCGAGGGCTGCGACTGCATCCAGGCCTTGATCATGTCGCGGGCGCCGGCGGGATCCTTGTCGCCGCCCCAGCGCACGAAGACGTTGCCGAGCTCGGGCGCGAAATAGGCGCCTTCGCCGAGCAGCGTGTGGCAGTTGATGCAGGAGTTCTTCTCCCAGACATGCTTGCCGCGGGCGACGCTGTCGGTGAGCGTGGCTTTGTCCGTGGACGTCGTGGCCATGTAGTAGTGGCTGTGGGCTGTCAGCCCGACGAAGATTGCGAAGAAAAAGGCCGAACCGCCGTAGAAGACGTTTCGGGCCGCCGACGTAGTCAGGCGTTCAGCCATCGCAGGCGCCTTTCGGTGCAGGGGTGGAGGATTCGTGGACGCGCCACGACACGGGCCGAACCTACCCAGGCGGGGGAAGCCTTCTTTGTGCGGGAGCAAGCTTTCGGTAAGGCCGCGGTAAGGTTGGGCGACCGGGGCCCGCGCGCCTGGCCGCCGCCTGCCGTGTCGGGCGCGTCACCCCCGAGGCGTTCGCCCGGCTCCTTGTCGGGGAACAAAAAGCAACCGGCCCGCCCGCGCTAGGGTCCGTATGCCTCGATCCGAGGCGTGAGCCGGAGCATCCCCCATGACCGACGCCCAGACCGGACTCGTCGTCACGACCCCCATCATCATCGTCTTCGCGGTCGCGCTCTGGCGCATGGGCGTGCTGCGCACCACCGGGACGGTGGTCGCCGTGCTGGCGTCCGTCGCGATCGCCGCGTCGCTGTTCCTGACCCAGTAGGGCCGTCGCAGGCCCGCCATCGGCGGCGCGTTTGCCGGGGCGCAAAGACGCCCTGCGCCGCGGGTCTAGGCTGGGTATTCGGAAAGGAGGCCTGTCATGGCCCGCATCACATCGGACCTCCTGGTCGACGAGGTCCTGCGCCGTTGGCCCGAGACCATTCGCGTGTTCCTGGACCACAAGTTCATGTGCGTCGGCTGCCCCATCACGTGCTTTCACACGGTGGACGACGCGTGCCGGGAGCACCACACGCCGGTGCCCAAGTTCCTGGCCGCGCTCAACGCGGCCGCGGCCAGCCCGGCCACGGTGGACGGCTGAACCAGTCCAGGAACGGTCGGAGACTCCCCGCCGTCAATCCCGGCGCGCCGCAGGCGCGGGAAGGGGATCCAGGAGGCTTGGCGAGGATCTTGGGAGATGGGCATTCGGGTGGGCTGCCCTGGATCCCCTTGCCCTCCGCGGCTCCGCCGCTCCGGCCGGGGATGACGGCGTCCAGGAGCATGCGCCAGCAAGTGCGGATCAGCCCCGCTCGGCGAGCGCGAACAGCCGATGGGGGTCCTTGACCACGATCTTCTGGCGACCGCCCTCCACGAGGCCCTGGTCCTCCCAGGCGCTCAGGATGCGGCTGACGGTGTGAAGCGTGGTGCCGGTCATCTCCGCCACGTCCTGGCGGGTGATGGGGAAGTCGATCTGGATGCCGGTCTCGACCTTGCGGCCGGCCTGCTTCACGAGGCGCAGCAGGGCGTGGGCCACGCGCCGCTCCACCTCCTCGGTGGACATCTCGACGACCCGCTGGTGCGCCTCGTTGAGCCGGCTGCCGACCGTCTGCAAGGCGCTCGCGGCCAGGGCGGGCACGCGGGACACAAGGTCCGGCCAGGCGCTGGAAGGCCACACCAGGGCCAGGCTGTCCACCACCGCCGTGGCGGTGGCCGGGTAGGTGGGACGCCCCATCTGCACCGCGATGCCGAACATTTCGCCGGGCGTCACATAGCGGACCACCACCTGCTGGCCGGCTGGCGTGAGCTTCACGACCTGCAGGTGTCCGTGCAGCAGCACGAAGAAGGACGTCGCCTCGTGCCCCTGCTCGAAGACGGGGCTGCCCTTGGGGAACCGCACCGAGCGCGCGTCGGCCAGGGCCTCGTCGATCTGCTGCGGGCCGAGCCCTGCGAAGATCGGCATGCTGGAGACGAGGGAACGATCGAGAGCGGCCATCGGGTGACTTCCTTTTCGCCGTACGCGCTCCTAACGCGCGCAGCGGGCGTATGGTCGCGCGCAAGTCTAGCGGGTGGAAGCCCACGGCGTGACTCCGTTCTCCTACGGATTACGCCTGACCGGCGTTGCATCGCGCTGGTTGTTTGAGCCCCGACAAAAACGCGCGCACCGGCCTGTCCTAAGCAGAATGCGAGCCTCCCCCGGAGGCCATCGCGCAAACAACAGGAGCTGATCATGCGCAAGGCCGTTCTTCTCGCCACGATTTTCGCCGGCGCCCTCTGCGGGGCCGCCAACGCGGCCGAGATCGAGGTCAAGATGCTGAACAAGGGGGCCGATGGGACCTTCGTGTTCGAGCCGGCGCTGATCAAGGCGCAGCCGGGCGACACGATCAAATTCGTCGCCTCCGACAAGGGCCACAACGCCGAGAGCGTGGACGGCATGCTGCCCGAGGGCGCGACGGCCTTTATCGGCAAGATGGGCGAGGACGTCTCGGTCACGGTCGACAAGGCCGGCGTCTACGGCGTCAAGTGCAAGCCGCACTACGGCATGGGCATGGTGGCCATGGTGGTGGTGGGCTCGCCCGCCAACGTCGATGCTGCGAAGGCCGTGAACCACCCCGGCAAGGCCAAGACCGTCTTCGCCGGCCTGTTCGACAAGCTCGCCCAGACCAAGTCCGCCGGCAACTGACGCCGCCGGCCCGCGCCCCCGGCGCGGGCCCCTCGCCCTCCATCGAAGAGGCGCTGCCATGTCCCCCATCCCCCGTCTTCAGAACCAGGGCGGCCCGGCCTTCCTGTCCTACGGCTTCCGTCCTTTTTTCCTGCTCGGCTCGATTTTCGGCGCCGCCGCCATCATGGCCTGGCTGCCGGAGTTCTTCGGCGAGATCAGCATCCCGACCGCCTTCGCCCCGCGCGATTGGCACGTCCACGAGATGCTGTTCGGTTTTCTCCCGGCGGTGGTCACCGGCTTCCTGCTGACCGCGATCCCCAACTGGACCGGCCGCCTGCCCCTGCAGGGCCGTCCTTTGCTCGTGCTTGTCCTGGCCTGGGCGGCGGGGCGGGTCGCCGTCAGCACGTCGGCCTGGACCTCGTGGGCCTTTGCGGCCGCCGTCGACCTCAGCTTCCTGGGCCTCGTGGCGGCGGCGGCGGCGCGCGAGGTGATCGCCGGCAAGAACTGGCGCAACCTGCGCGTCGTGGCCATCGTGGTCCTGCTGTTCGCCGGCAACGCCGCCTTCCATTGGGAGGCGCACGCCTACGGCTCGGCGGACTACGGCCTCCGCACCGGCATCTCCGCCGCCGTGCTGCTGATCGCCCTCATCGGCGGACGCATCGTGCCGAGCTTCACCCGCAACTGGCTGGCGCGGCGCGGGCCAGGCCGGCTGCCAGCCTCTTTCGGCCGCTTCGACGCGGTCTCGCTGGCGGGCGCCGTGCTGGCCCTGGCGGCCTGGACGGTGCGGCCGGACAGCGCCGTCTCCGGCATCCTGCTCGCCGCAGCCGGCCTGCTCCAGGCGGCGCGCCTGGCCCGTTGGGCGGGCGACCGCACCTGGGCCGACCGCCTCGTCGTCGTGCTGCACGTAGCCTACGCCTTCATTCCGCTCGGCTTCCTGCTGATGGCGGCGTCGGCCTTCGGCAAGCTGCCTGCCTCCGCCGGCGTTCACGCCTGGACGGTCGGCGCGGTCGGCCTGATGACCATGGCGGTGATGTCTCGCGCCAGCCTTGGACACACGGGCCGCGCGCTGGTGGCGAGCGCGCCCGTGCAGGCGGTGTACGCCCTCATCGTGGCCGCCGGCGTCGCCCGCATCTGCGCCGCCGTCCGGCCCGACGCTGCGGTCGCGCTGCTCCACGTGGCGGGCATCGCCTGGGCGCTGGCCTTCCTGGGCTTCTCGGTGAGCTACTGGAAGGTGTTCACCGGGCCGCGCTTTGGCCGGTAGCCGCATCCGCAAAAGCCACGACCGGAATCGACCGAACTGCCGAGGCGTCGCTTGAGGGCTACGGTGGGGATCCCTTCAACGAGCGGGTCCCCCCATGGCCATCTCCTCCCCCTGCATCAAGGTGTGCGCCGTCGATCCCGCCACGAACATCTGCGTCGGCTGTGGCCGCAGCAGCGACCAGATTCTCGGCTGGGCCTATCTCACAGAGGCAGAGCGCCTCGAAATCATGGAAGAGATCGCCTATCGGGGCCGTCCGCCCGCCGCCGGCGCCATCGCCATGGATTGCGAGAGCTGCGCGCTCTGCGCGGGCCGCTGACGGCGTCGCTATAGGATCCCGTCAAAGTCGCCTCGGTCGTCCTTGCGAGGAGCATAGCGACGAAGCAATCCAGGGGACCGGCCGTCCGGTCCCTTTCCGCCGCTTATCAAATCAACTCGGCGCGCCTCCCTGGCCGTCATCCCCGGATTGTCCCGGGGTTCCACGCCCTGCTCGACGGCGCGGATGGCCGGGACAAGCCCGGCCATGACGGGACGACATCGCGTTCCATAGAGCCCAGCCGTCTGGATCGCTTCGCTGCGCTCGCGATGACGAGGAGGGCGAGGGCGCCTCGCCCCCGTCCTTGCGAGGAGCGCAGCGACGAAGCAATCCAGGGGTCGCGGCCGGCAGGCTTCGACACTTGCGCCCGGCCACTCTGGATCGCTTCGCTGCGCTCCCGACGACGGACCGGGCGGTTTTCAGCGGAAGCCCGCCGGGTCGATCCCGTAGCGGTTGAGCTTGTCGTACAGCGTCTTGCGGGCGATCCCCAGCGTCTCGGCGGCGGCGCGCACGTCGCCCTTGAGGTGGTCCAGCGCCTCGCGGATCAGCCGCGCCTCGTAGGCGTCCACGCGTTCCGCCAGCGATGTGGGCGCGGGGTCGGCTGGCCCGGCCTGAGGACGCGCCGGGGTCCCTGCCAGCCCCGGCTCCAGTCCCAGGAGGAACCGGTCGGCCGTATGCGCAAGCTCGCGGACGTTGCCCGGCCAATCCCGCTCGGCGAGCCGCGCCGTGAGCGCAGGCGTGAGCGGCGGGGCAGGGCGCCGGAACCGCTGCGCCGCCTGGGCCAGGAAGTGCGCGAAGAGCAGCGGAATGTCCTCGCGTCGCTCGCGCAAGGGCGGCAACGCCAGCCGCACCACGTTGAGGCGATAATAGAGGTCCGCCCGGAACTCGCCGCGCGCGGCGGCCTGCTCCAGGTCGACCTTCGTGGCCGCCACCACCCGCAGGTTCACCGGCCGCACCTCGTTGCTCCCCAGCGGCTCGATGCATCGTTCCTGCAGGACGCGCAGCAGCTTGACCTGGAGGGAAAGCGGCATGCTCTCGATCTCGTCCAGGAACAGCGTCCCCCCGTCCGCGTGCTCGATCTTGCCGACCCGCCGCTTCTGCGCGCCCGTGAACGCCCCGGCCTCGTGGCCGAACAGCTCGCTCTCGATCACGCTTTCCGGCAGCGCCCCGCAGTTCAGCGCCACGAAGGGGCGCGCCCGCCGCGCGCTCCAGCGGTGAAGGGCGGCTGCGACCACCTCCTTGCCGGTCCCGGTCTCGCCTTCCACCAGGACGTCCACGTCCGTGTCGGCCAGGTCGCGGATGGCCGCCCTGATGCCCTGCATGGCCGGCGTTTCGCCAAGCAGGGTGACGTCTCCGCGCCGGGCGTCCTCCAGCTGCTCCTGAAGCCGCCGGTTCTCCAGCACCAGCGCCCGCTTCTCCAGCGCCCGCGACACGGTCGAGACGAGCCGGTCAGCCGGATAGGGCTTGGCCAGGAAATCGTAGACGCCGTCCCGCATGGCTTCCACCGCCATGGGGACGTCGCCGTGCCCGGTGATCAGGATCACGGGCAGTTCCGGGTCCATCCGGCGCAGGGTGCGAAACAGCGTGATCCCGTCGATGACGGGCATCCGCACATCCGTGACCACGACCCCCTCGAATTCGGAATCGAGCCGGTCGAGCGCTTCCTGCGCCGACGCGAAGGGGATCACCTCGAAGCCCGCAAGGTCCAGGCTTTGCACGTTGGCGGTCCGCAGATCCTCGTCGTCGTCCACGAAGGCGACGCAGCGCGCGCCAGTCATGCCGCTGCTCCATGGGCGAGCCGGAGCCGCACGGTGAAACGGGCGCCGGGGTGGGCGTCGTCAGCGCTGATCTCGCCGCCGAAATCGCGGACGATGTCGCGGCAGATCGCCAGCCCGAGCCCGAGCCCCTCGGCTTTGGTCGTGGAGAAGGCGGTGAAGAGATTCGCCATGGCGGCTGCGTCGATTCCCGGACCGTTGTCTGTGACGGCGAGGCTAGCATGGCCGTCCTCGGCCTGCAGGCTGACCCGGATGCGGGGAGCGGGCCGGTCCCGCAGCGCGTCCAGCGCATTCTGCAGCAGATTTACGATCACCTGCTCCAGCCGGACCAGCTCGCCCATCACCAAAATGTCGCCGCGCGGCAGCGCGGTCTCGACGGCGACTCCCTGGGCGATGATCCGGTGGTTCAGGAGCATCAGCGAGCCCTCCACGGCGTTGCGGGCCGACACGGGCTCAAACTTGCCGGACGCCTTGCGGCCGAAGGATTTCAGTTCGGACGTGATGCGGGCCATGCGCGTGGTGAGGCCTCCGATCTTGACGAGGTTGTCGCGGGCATCCGCCGGGCGCTGCCGGTCCAGCATCACCGCTCCGTTGTCGGCGTAGGCCCGGATCGCGGCGAGCGGCTGGTTGATCTCGTGCGCCACGCTGGCGGCGATCTGGCCGAGCGTGGCGAGCTTGTTGGCTTGCACCAGCTGGTCGCCGAGCGTCCGGGCGGCGGTCTCGGCGCGTTCGCGCTCCTCCATCTCGGCTTCGAGGCGCATGTTGGAGTCGCGCAGTTCGCGCGTGCGCATCTCGACCTGCCGCTCCAGCTCGGCGCGCGCCTCCTCCTGACGCCGGGCGCGCTCCTGCCGGCGCTGCCGGGCGGACAGGGCGAGGCCCGCCGCGAACCCGGCGGCGAGCACGCCGAGGCCTCCGATGGCCCGGCCCTGGGCCGCCGCGCGGTCCACCGTCGGGCTGAGCGGGGTGAGGGTGTGGAGCGACCAATCCGTGGTGGGAACCGGCTGCAACAGGTGAAGCGCCGGCCCTGGCTTGGCGCCCGCCCTCGTTTCGGCCGTGACCAGGGCGCCGTCGCCAGCCTCGAGCGGCGAAACGGGCAGGGGCTCCAGGTCCGTCTGCTTGACCTGGAACTCGTCCCGCACCCGGCTGCGGGTCTCGGCGGGCAGCCGTCGCGCGGTGCGGAAGCGCCAGTCCGGCTGGTCCGTCACCACCACGACCCCCAGGGCGTCCGTCACATAGGTGCGCTCCCGGCCGTGGCTCCAGTCCGCCTCGATGGCGTCGAACTCGAGCTTCACCACCACGACGCCGGCCGGCGCGCCCTCCTCGCCGATCCTGCGCGACAGGTAGTAGCCCGGCCGGTTGCTGACCGTGCCGAGCGCGAACTGCTCGAAGGCGCCCTTGGCGGTCGCCTCCTGGAAATAGCGCCGGAACGCGTAATTCTGGCCCACGAAGCTGCCCGGCTCGCGCCAGTTGCTGGCCGCCAGCGTCCGTCCGGCGCCATCCATGACATAGATGACCGCCGCGCGGGTCGCGCGGCTGAGGTCTTCGAGGCGCTGGTCGAGGCGGCGGACGTCTTCGGCGGACGCCGCGCCGCGCGCCACGGCGGCGACCTCCGCATCCTGGGCGAGCACGGCCGGAAGCGCCCGCTGTTTCTCCACCTCGCTCCGCAGCGCCGCGACGTGCAGCGCCATCGCGGTGTCGGCGGTGCGGCGCAACTCGGCGAGCGCCGAGGCGCGGCCCCATTGCCCGCCTTCCCAGACGCCGGCCGCAAGCCCCAGCGCCACGACGGCGGCCAGCGCCAGCCAGGGCGCGCGCGGGCGCTCCACCAGCGGGATCCGGGGCCTGGACTGCGGGCTCATGGCGGCTCTCGATGCGGCCCGGGATGAGGCGCGGGCGACCGCCCCTGCATTGGCGCAAAAGGCGCGCGCGCGCACGCGAAATCGCAAACGCGCGGAAGGGCCCGGACAGTGCGGGAATCCGCATCGCGCGCCCGCCCGAGTCACGCTTTCCGCGCGCGCCGCCGCGCGCCGGCGGGCGGGCGGGTAAGAAACCGTAAAGGATTCAGTCACCCGAGGGCCGCGCCCGCCAGGGCGGGGGCTTGGCACGCCCGTTGCCATGGGCCGCTCGTCGCGGGCCGCACCGGTCGCGCGACGCGCCCAACAGTTGCGGCGCCGGCGAAGACGCGGCGAGGTCGCCCTCGACCAACGCCGTCCCCGGTTGCCGCCTTCGAGGAGAGGGACGACCTATGGCCCACGCGATTCCGGCCGGCGCTGCGCCCGCGCCGCGCAAGAAGTTCTACCAGGTGCTCTACGTGCAGGTCCTGATCGCCGTCGCGATCGGCATCGCGCTCGGGCACTTCTACCCCCAGATCGGCGAGCAGATGAAGCCGCTCGGCGACGCCTTTATCAAGTTGGTCAAGATGGTCATCGCGCCGGTGATCTTCCTCACCGTCGTGAGCGGCATCGCCGGCATGACCAACCTCGAGAAGGTCGGCCGCGTCGGCGCCAAGGCGCTGCTCTACTTCCTGTGCTTCTCGACGGTCGCCCTCATCGTCGGGCTGGTCGTCGCCAACGTGCTGCAGCCGGGCTCGGGCCTGCACATCGACCCCAAGACGCTCGACACCAAGGCGGTCGCCAGCTACGCCGCGAAGGCCCATGACCAGACGATCACGGGCTTCCTGATGAACATCATCCCGGACACCGTCGTGGGCGCCTTCGCCTCCGGCGAGATCCTGCAGGTGCTGTTCTTCTCCGTGCTGTTCGGCTTCGGCCTCGCCTTCATGGGCGACAAGGGCAAGCCGGTGCTCGACTTCATCAAGATCGCCTCCGAGGCCGTGTTCGGCGTCGTGCGCATCATCATGAAGGTGGCTCCGATCGGCGCCTTTGGCGCCATGGCCTTCACCATCGGCAAGTACGGCATCGGGTCGATCAAGAACCTCTTCTTCCTGGTCGGCGCCTTCTATCTCACCTCGATCATCTTCGTGGTCGCCGTGCTCGGCCTGGTGGCCCGCTACAACGGTTTCTCGGTGCTCAAGCTCGTCCGCTACATCAAGGAGGAGCTCCTGCTCGTGCTCGGCACGTCGTCCTCCGAGTCGGCGCTGCCGTCGCTCCTCGAGAAGATGGAGCGCGCCGGGTGCTCCAAGCCGGTGGTCGGCCTAGTGGTCCCGACGGGCTACTCTTTCAACCTGGACGGCACCAACATCTACATGACGATGGCGGCGCTGTTCATCGCGCAGGCCACCGACACGCCGCTGTCGCTCGCCGACCAGATCCTGCTTCTGCTCGTCGCCATGCTGAGCTCCAAGGGCGCCGCCGGCGTCACCGGCTCCGGCTTCGTCACCCTTGCCGCCACCCTGTCGGTGGTGCCGAGCGTGCCCGTCGCCGGCATGGCCCTGATCCTCGGCATCGACCGCTTCATGAGCGAGTGCCGTGCCCTGACGAACTTCGTCGGCAACGCCGTCGCGTGCGTGGTCGTGGCCCGGTGGGAAGGCGAGTGCGACATGGAGCGGCTCCACGCCGCCCTGGACGGGCGCCCGATGCCGCTTCCGTCGGAGGTCCAGTCGGCGTCCGCTCCGGCCGCCAAGCCCCTCGCGGCCTGAGGTTGGGAGAATGTAATCATTCGGCAAACATCAAGAGATGATTGCCGATCCCTAACGTGCGTTCCCGAGGGCCATGTGTAAGGTCGCGGCTCTCGGTCATCCATCCCGAGTACAACTTCTGCTCCTTTGCGGCTCCGCTTCGGTTTATCTGAAGCGGAGTTTTTCTTTATGTGCGAACGGCTGGCATGCCAGCGCAAAATACCAACAAACATTCATCAAACATTACAGAAAGGTATAGAAGTCCTCTACAGAACTCGTCTTGTATGCCAAATGCCAGTCGGCCATCCTTCGGGAAAATACAACAACGAAGGACCTAGGGATGAACACACAGGACAAGCCGGCGACCCGCTGGCTGCAGCTCGCCTTCGGCGTGGTCTGCATGGCCATGATCGCCAACCTCCAGTACGGCTGGACGCTCTTCGTCGACCCGATCGACGCCAAGAACCATTGGGGACGCGCGGCCATCCAGCTCGCCTTCACGCTCTTCGTCGCCACCGAGACCTGGCTGGTGCCGATCGAGGCGTGGTTCGTGGACCGCTACGGCCCGCGCGTCGTGATCCGCTTCGGTGCGGTTATGATCACCCTGGCCTGGATCATCAACTCCTACGCCGAGTCGCTGGCCCTTCTGTACCTGGGCGCCATCGTCGGCGGCATCGGGGCTGGCTCGGTGTACGGCACCTGCGTCGGCAATGCGCTCAAGTGGTTCCCTGACCGCCGCGGCCTCGCCGCCGGCGTGACGGCGGCCGGCTTCGGCGCCGGGGCGGCCATCACGGTGGTGCCGATCGCGAACATGATCGCGCACTCGGGCTACCAGCAGGCCTTCTTCACCTTCGGCATCGGGCAGGGCGTGGTCGTGATGATCATGTCGTTCCTGCTGCGCAAGCCGGAGCACGCCGGCCCGGCCGTGAAGCGCCACCTGCGCATCCCGCAGACCCGCGTCGACCGCACGCCCGGCGAAACGCTGCGCACGCCGGTCTTCTGGCTCATGTACCTCATGTTCGTGATGGTGGCCGCTGGCGGCCTGATGGCCGCGGCCCAGATCGCCCCGATCGCCCATGACTACAAGGTCGCCAACGTGCCGGTGTCGCTGCTCGGCTTCCAGATGGCGGCGCTCACCTTCGCGATCTCGCTGGACCGCATCTTTGACGGCTTCGGACGTCCGTTCTTCGGCTTCGTGTCGGATAACATCGGCCGCGAGAACACGATGTTCATCGCCTTCTCGATCGCCGCGATCGCCATCCTGATCCTGTCCTGGTACGGGCAGAACCCGGTGGTGTTCGTGCTGGTCACGGCGGTGTTCTTCGCGGTGTTCGGGGAAATCTACAGCCTGTTCCCTGCCACCTGCGGCGACACCTTCGGCTCGAAGTACGCTGCGACCAACGCCGGGATGCTCTACACGGCGAAAGGCACGGCCTCCTTCGTGGTGCCGGTCGCCAGCATCATCGCGGCCAACTACGGCTGGCACGCGGTGTTCGCCATCACGGTGGGCTTCAATGCGGTCGCGGCCCTGCTGGCTGTCTTCGTGCTGAAGCCGATGCGGGCCCGCTACCTGCCGGGCGCCGATGTCGCGGCGGAGACCGCTCCGGCGACAGGCGCGATCAGCCCCGAACGCGTGGTCTGATCCGCCGCGCAGAAAGAGATGAGGCGCCGCGCATCCAAAGGCGCGGCGCTTTTCACGTCGTTATCGAAGAAGCACCAGACGTCGCGCCCTTCGCTCGACCAGTCCGCGATCCGGGCGGCCCAGGCCGCGAGCGCCTCGTCCGAGTAGCTGCCCGCGTATCGTCCGCTCGTTCCGTGCAGGCGGATGTAGACGAAGCTGGCGGTCGCGACGATCGGCGCCGGCGCCGCCGCATGGTCCGAAAGGCAGAGCGCGGCGTTCCTCGCCCGCAGGACTGCATAGGTCTCTTCGTCGTACCAGCTCGGATCCCGGAACTCGAAGGCGGCGGATAGCCCCGGATCGAGCATCCCGAGGAACCGCTCCAGCAGCCCGCAATCCTTGCTCATCCGCGGCGGCAGTTGGAACAGCACGGGGCCGAGCTTGTCTCCCAGCAGTTCCGTCCGCGTCCCCATCAGCGCCAGCGAGGAGTCGCAACGCTCCGACAGCCGTTTGAAGTGCGTGATGAATCGGGACGCCTTCCAGGCGAAGCGGAACGTCTCCGGCGTATGCTCGCGCCAGCCGCGCACCGCCTCGGGCGTGGGAGTGCGGTAGAAAGGCGCGTTGAGTTCGACCGCGGCGAACTGCCCGACATAGAAGGACAGCGCGTCTGACTTGCGCAATCCGGCCGGGAAGAACGGGCCCCACCAGGAATCGTAGTGCCAGCCCGATGTGCCGATCCGGATCTGCCCCGTGTTTGGCCTGGCTGCCATGCCCATCGTGATCTGCTTCGCTCGCTTCCTCCCTCCAACGCCTCGAGGGAACGAACGTTCGGGAAGCGGGATGCCTGATCTGAGTCTCGGCCAAGCACCTGGCACGGTATGGGCGAGTCTAACGCGCGCGTGTCTCAGGCAATGCCGGTAATTACCAATCGATAGTTAAACTGTCTTTACGTGGCGCGAAGTCGTGCCGCGCCGGGAAAGAAGAGGCGTCACTAAATTTGCAGTCGAAAACCCGAGGGGCGTGACGCTCTCGCTCGGGAGTACGATATGCGTAGCACGTATTACATGGCTGTTTCAGCCATCTGCTTGGGGTTTTCCACACAAGTTAGCGCTGCCGATTTTCCCGTTGGGTCCTGGCCCTACGAAACTGGCGTGGTGCGTGAGGAGCCCGTGCTGGCCCCGCTTCTGGCGCCCCCTCGGCTCCCAGGCGCCCATGGAGCGCTCGGCGGCGGCCAGGCGGCCGCGAATCCCTCTGGTAACAACCCTGGAGTGAACAACCCTGGCGGAAACCCCGGCGGCGGCAATCCTGGCCCGGGCCCGGGCCCGGGACCGGGACCTGGTCCGGGGCCGGGGCCGGGCGGGGATAATGGCGGGAACGGGGATGGTCACCACCATGGGGGCGGCAAAGGTCACGGCCACCACCACCACGGGGGCAAGGGACACGGAAACGGACACGGCGGCCATGGCGACCACGGCCATGGCGGCAAGGGTCCCGGCGACCACGGTCACGGCGGCAAGGGCCACGAGGGCCACGGCCATGGCGGCAAGGGTCACGAGGGCCACGGCCATGGCGGCAAGGGCCACGAGGGCCACGGCCATGGCGGCAAGGGCCACGAGGGCCACGGCCATGGCGGCAAGGGTCACGAGGGCCACGGCCATGGCGGCAAGGGTCACGAGGGCCACGGCCATGGCGGCAAGGGCCACGAGGGCCACGGCCATGGCGGCAAGGGCCACGAGGGCCACGGCCATGGCGGCAAGGGTCACGAGGGCCACGGCCATGGCGGCAAGGGTCACGAGGGCCACGGCCATGGCGGCAAGGGCCACGAGGGCCACGGCCATGGCGGCAAGGGCCACGAGGGCCACGGCCATGGCGGCAAGGGTCACGAGGGCCACGGCCATGGCGGCAAGGGTCACGAGGGCCACGGCCATGGCGGCAAGGGCCACGAGGGCCACGGCCATGGCGGCAAGGGCCACGAGGGCCACGGCCATGGCGGCAAGGGTCACGAGGGCCACGGCCATGGCGGCAAGGGTCACGAGGGCCACGGCCATGGCGGCAAGGGCCACGAGGGCCACGGCCATGGCGGCAAGGGCCACGAGGGCCACGGCCATGGCGGCAAGGGTCACGAGGGCCACGGCCATGGCGGCAAGGGTCACGAGGGCCACGGCCATGGCGGCAAGGGCCACGAGGGCCACGGCCATGGCGGGAAGGGCCACGAGGGCCACGGCCATGGCGGCAAGGGTCACGAGGGCCACGGCCATGGCGGCAAGGGCCACGAGGGTCACGGTCACGGCGGCAAGGGCCCCGGCGACCACGGTCACGGCGGCAAGGGTCCCGGGGACCACGGGCATGGCGGCAAGGGCGCCGGTGACCACGGCCGCGGTGGCAATGGACACGGCGAGGGCGGCCACGGTGGAAAGGGTCACGGCGGCCATGGCGGAGCTTCCGGTCACGGTGGACCGTCTGGCGGGCCTGGCGGCGGCGGCTCCGGTAAGGGCGGTACTGGCGCCGGCGGCGGCGGCGGCTCCGGCAAGGGCGGTTCTGGCGCCGGCGGCGGCGGCGGTTCGGGCGGCGGTTC
>NZ_PVZS01000042.1 GCF_003004785.1 Alsobacter soli | reverse complement strand
GCTTCGCGGGCTTCGCGGGCTTCGCGGGCGCGGTCGCGTCGAGCCTTCGTCATCGGCACCTGGGGGCAGAGCTATGTTGAGCTTGAGTTTGGCGGGGTCGCAAACGTCGTCTCCGAAGCCTGGAGCATCGGCGGGCGGCGGGGCCGCATTCGTCGCGGCGGCGGGCCGGACCACCGATGCGCCCGGCGAGGCCAGGCAGATCCTGGACAGCTACAAGAAGCTGGCCCGGGAGAAGGGGGCTCAGGCTTTCGCCTTTGCGCTGACCCACAAGGAGTGGGGCAATCTGAACGACAGCGAGAAAAAAGCCCTGACAGCGCTTGTCGGCGATCTTCTGGCGGGCCGGATCAAGCTGCCCAGCGTGCGGCTGGCGCCGCGCAATCCGGGACCGAAGGGAAAGCCAGGCGAGGGCGATGCGCTGTTTGGGGGCGCGAATGGCGCTTTCGTCTCGGACGGTAAGGGTGGCGGAGTGATCCTGGTCGGAAAGGACCTGTCGCCGCAGGAGCGCGCCCAGACGCTGGCCGAGGAAGCGGGAGAACTGCTGGGCGCCGCCGCAAAGGCCAGGGGCGTTCCGGTCGCGAAAGGCGATGTGGGCGCGCGGCTGGCGACGATGCTTGCCGGCGGCAGGCCCGACGAGAGCACGTTTAAACCCGAGCAGAGCGACATGACCCAGGTTCGGCTCGATGGGAAGGTGATGGACGCGCAGGCGCGGTCCTCCCAAGCGCCTAATCCGATTCGTTTAGAGATCAGCGTGCTTAAGGGCTCTGTAATTACGTTGTATAGCGGGGCTGACGATTACATATCCAAGACGCGCCACTTTGCAGTGCGGGACGGCAGTCCAAAGGACCTTGATGGGAAACGAAATGGCGTGATCGTGGCTTCTGTGCAGGGTGGGCCTGATGGAAAGTGGTCCGGCACGATCAGGGGGCGCGGAATCAAAACCGAACTGCATCTCGCAGGAACATCCAGGCCGACCTTAAAACATTATGGAAGTGTCAAGCCTAAGGTTGTGGCCGAGAACATTTCGCCGCGCGGATCGAAGCGACTACCGAAATCCCGTTATGACATGCTAGTTGTTCCATCGCTTGGACTACCTCCGCTGCAGGATCCAGATCCCAATACTATTGCAGAATTTCGAGCTTATATCGATAACTATTTCAGTCATGACCCTCATGTTTTCGGTGGCAACCCGTTTCTCGTCAACGAGATGAGCCGAGAACAAGCGGGCTATGTTCGGGATCATATCAGGCGTATTTTCGACGCGCTCTCGGCGGTGGTCGCGGCAGTGCCGAATAATCCTCAACTGTTGAACTTCCGGCCTTTGGTGGAGCAAGTTCTGCTAAGCCGAATGTTGGAAGAATTTGACTTCGTAGATGGAGATTTAATCATAAGAAATCTTAATTTGCTGCCGCCTGATTTGGGTCAGGCCCCCGGTTCTGTTCTGGGCGCAGCTCCCGATGTTTTGCAAGAAGCTGCTCTCAATGCTGCCCGTAACATCACTATAAGCTCGACGAATGAGGACGATCTTCCGGCAGCCGCGCAACATCCATCGCTTATTGCGTATGTTCTTTTTTTGAACGCGATGAATGTGCAGTTGAGTCGGGCTCGTTATGGTATTTTGCAACGTGCCTCATCGGAGTATAGGGGTTCCGTCAGAACTGAAATCAACAATGCTATTCAATATGCTAGTCATATGGTAACGACGCTTCCCGGCATGGCTCTTTACTTGCTCCGAGGCGACTTGCCAATATTCCCAGACGAGCAATCAGCTTTGCAGAATCTGCTGACGATGGCAAATAACAACCGTATGCACCCTCCGCCACCCCCTCCCATTATGTGACCATATTCTTCGGAGGCACTCTTGATTGCTGCGCCTCTATCCGACTTTCGAGGAGCGCAGCGACGATGTAGCCAGTGGCCGCGAGGCGCCATCGCCGAGACATGAGCTCAACCCCTTTGGTGCTTCGCTGCACGAGCTAGGACGGCAGCGCGGCCTCTCGGGGCCTCACGCCTAGGTCGCTCATCCAGGGCGCGCCGCAGGGCGTAGGGACAAGCCCCGGGCTTCCAAATCGACGTGCAAGCTTTTCCTTGCCATGCGGTCGCGGGAGGGCTGGCGGGCCTGTCTCCTTATCGCGCGCCCAGCCTGTCCAGCAGCGCACCCCACGCCCCCGCCAGGGGGCGGAATACGAACCGCACCTCGTGGGCGCCGGGGGGGACCTGGACGGCGCGGAAGATGGCGTTGGCGCGCAGGAGCGGGGCGGGGCGGCCGTCGACCTCGGCGATCCACCAGGGGTGCCAGACGTCGTTCAGGACGACGTAGCCGCCCGTGTCCGAAAGGGCGCTGATGGCGACCTTCGTGTTGGCGTAGCGGGTGATTTCCACGCGTCCGGCCGGCGCCAGCGCCAGTGGCCGCGCAGCCGGCGCGTCCTCGAGCAGAACCGTGCGGGTCGGGTCGAAGCTGGGCCATGCGCCCGTGCGCAGCAGCGCGGCGAAGTCGGCCTTGCGTGCCTCCGCGGCGAACAGCACGCGGGGGAGGGCGCGGGGGTTCTCGTAAATGCGTCCGTCCGGCGTGCGGGCGATCTCGACAAGGTCGCCGGGCTTCAGCGTTGGGTCGATCTCGGCGACGTCGCCGCGCGTCACGATGAACCGCAGCCCCAACAGGTCGGCAAGCAGGGACCGGTAGGACGGCATCAGGGGCGCGAAGGTGCGCTGGCTGGGCAGGGCCACATGGTCCTGCGCGCCCGTGGCGCGGCTGTAGATGTCGAGCCGGATGGGGTTGTAGCCGAGCGTGTTGTCGAGCCGATGGACCATGCTGGCGTTGGGCCACTGGAAGTCCACGCCGGCGAGTTCGATACGGTCGCGCCGGTCGGGAGCGGCCGTCTCGGCGAGCTTCTGCTTGAGAAGGGCGATCGTGACATTTCGACTGTTCGCCTGCAGCACGTCGTAGACGGCCGGCGGCAGAGCCGTGGATTCGTTGGGGCCGTTGTTGACGGCGAGGTCCGCCACCAGCACGGCGGCGAGGAGACCGACCGAGACGGTTGGCGCGCTTCGGCTCCAACGGACAGCGATCGCGAACGCCGCGGCCGAGGCGGCGAGGAACGCGCACGCGATGGCGAGCGGCGGTATCGCTGCCGCAAGACGGTCCTTGGTCCAGGCGACGGCTACGCAACCGACGAGCCCAGCGGCGACCAGGGCCGCCGCGAGCGCCATCCGGCGCGGTGTGAAGGGGGGCAGCGTCCCCGACAAGAGGCGGTGGATGCTGTAGCCCGCCAGGATCGCGGCCAGAGCGCCGATGACGAAGGTGGCGTCCGCGGGTCGTCGGAAGAGGTCAGAGCCGGGGAGATGGAAGAGGACCGCGAAGGCAGGCGTGTAGCGGCCAAGCGCATAAAGCAGAAGCAGGGCGAGCGCGACCAGGGCGAAGCGAATGTCCCGGGCCGCGAAGGCGCCCCGGGCTACGCCGAGAGCAAGGATAGCCAGCAAGGGGATGGCGCCGAAATAGATATCGCCCATGTTGCGGGCCAGGAACAGATCGACCGAGCCCCATGCGGGGCTCGGCGGCCCCCAGAAATCAACGAGGGGGCCATCCGTGCCGAAGAGGTTCGCCGCAAAGGCCGTGAGCAGCGAGGCCGGGTGGAGGGAGCCGCGGGCGGCGCCCTCATAGTCAATGGCCGGGCGGTTGGAGTCGCCGGCGAGCAGCACGGTCATGAGCAGGGGCACGCCCGTCACGAGCAGGCCACCCACCGTTCCGGCCGCCAGGAGCGGGACGCTGGCGCGAATGGCGGCGCCTTTCGCCGTGGCCGTCGCCCAGCGCCACAGGACGACGCCGGCCAGAAGGTAAACTCCCAGCCAGGCGATCTGGTCGCGTCCGAGCACCATGACGCCGGCGATCAGGCCCGACAGGAAGCCGTAGCCCAGCGAGCGCCGGTCGAGGGCGCGGTCCAGCGCCCACCACGCGAGGGGCAGGTAGGAGAGGCTCAGCACCTGGCCGGTGTGCTGGATGCGCCAGGCGGCCGAGCAGCCGAAGGCGAAGCTCAGGGCGGCGACGACCGCGCCGCCCCAGTGCCAGCCGCGGTCGCGGAACAGAAGCACGACGCCGGCGGCGCCGAGCAACAGCATTCCGAGCACGAGCCCATCGGCGGCCCTGAGACTGGGCGCGGGATCCAGCAGCGCCAGCAGGAGATGCGGCGGGGAGAAGATCAGCGACTGCGGGTCGGCGATCTGGGGCGAGCCGGCGAAGACAAAGGGATTCCAGAACGGCGCCTCACCCCGGTGAAGGCTGTCCGCCAGGAACTGCAGTTGCGCCTGGAAATGCGCCTTGGCGTCCCAGGGGATGGTGACCCGGCCGGAGAGCCAGGGCCAGGCCAAAACGAGCCAGCCGACGCACACGAAGAGGAGGGCGCGAACGAGGGGAAACGCTTCGTTTGCCCCACTCCCCCCTGGGGGAGTGGGGCAGGGGCGATGGCTGGTCCCGTCACCCGCCAGCCCGTCCTTTTTGCGTTTCACGCCCCGCGGCCCTCACCCCTGCGCGATTCCCTCGTCCCGGGAGAGGGGACCTGCGCGCTCACTCGGTCACCGGCCTGTGGGCGGCGAGTTCGTCGAGATCGATGAAGTGGCCGGCGCGGTCGCGCTTGGAGGCGAGGTAGAGCACGTTCTCGCTGGTCTGCCGGCCATAGGCCCGACGATCTTCCACCACGTCCAGGCCGGCGGCCTTCAGGGCGGCGATCTTCACGGGGTTGTTGGTGTAGACGGCCACCTGCTTGACGCCGAGCTGCTTCAGCATCTCGGCGGCGAAATCGAACCGGCGCTGGTCCAGGCCGAAGCCGAGGAGCTCGTCGGCGTCATACGTGTCCCAGCCCTGGCTCTGCAGCTTGTAGGCCCGCATCTTGTTCGCGATGCCGTTGCCGCGGCCTTCCTGGTCCAGGTAGAGCAGCACGCCGCCGCCATTCTCGGCCATGAACTTCACGGTGCCGCGCAGCTGGTCGCCGCAGTCGCACTTCAGGCTGCCGAAGAGGTCGCCCGTGAGGCAGGCCGAATGGAGGCGCACGGGGACGGGCTTCGACAGGTCCGGCCTGCCGATCAGGATGGCGACCTGGTCGCGCAGGCCCTCGCCGCCGCGGAAAACGACGAACTCGGTTTCGGGCGCGCCCTCCAACGGCACGGGCGCGCGGCTGACGATGCGCATGGTGCGCGCGAGGCTGCGGCGGTAGGTCCTGATGGCCTCGGCCGGGACGCGGACAAGATCCAGGGGCGCCAGTTCGGTCGCCATCGGCACGCCCACGATCGCGGGCAGGATCAGGGCCAGCGACGCGAGCTCCAGGACGACGCCGTCCAGCGGGCCAGCCGGCCCAACCGGCGCGTCGACGCGGGCGTCGATCTTCAGCGCCAAGGTCTCGATGCGGGCGAGATCGATCCGGGGCAGGGCCAGCATTCCGGGGCCGGACCGTTCCACGCCGAGCCGGCGCAGCCGCGCGGAGGGCAGAACCAGATGAGCGGTCCCGAGCGATTGGAGGGCTGCGGCGGCGGTTTCGTCGAGCGCCTCGACGCCGAGCGCAACCAGGGCCTGGCCGCCTTCCACGATGGTGACGGGGCGCCCCGACCGCAATTCGGACAGGGCCCGCTCGACCGAGGCGTGGGCCGGATCGCCAAAGGCGCGGAAGAAGGTCGGGGGAGTTTCCATGATTGTCCGCGAGCCTTCCTCAACACGTCTCGTCACGGCGGCGCTCCCGCCATAGGTTAGGCCACGAACGCCGCGTTTCAAGGCAGGGGCCAAGCCACTGCCGTCGTCAACCCAGGATCGCAATGACGCCAGACTTCGATTCGCATGCCGGAGCGCCGCAAATCAAGGCGATTGGGCGCGCCGATGACGCGGATGTGTTTGCGCCCCTGCGGGAGGCGCCTTGCGACCGCGCCTATGTGATCGCCCAACTGGGGCAATCGCTGGACGGCCGGATCGCCACCGTTTCGGGGGAGTCGCGCTACATCAACGGCCCGGCGGCGCTGGACCACCTGCACCGCATCCGGGCGCATGTGGACGCCGTGCTGGTAGGCGTCGGCACGGTGCTGGCGGATGATCCGCAACTGACGGTCAGGCGCTGCCCGGGGCCAGCGCCGGCCCGGGTGGTCCTTGATCCGGCCGGCCGGGCGCCGGCGGATGCGCGCTGCCTTGCCGACGATGGGGCGCGCCGCATCGTGGTGCGCCGCGCTCCCGCGCCAGCTCCGGCGGGCGTGGAGGAGGTCGTGATGCCGGGCGAAGGCGCGATGGCGCCGGCGGCCATCGTGGAGGCGCTGTTCCGGCGCGGGTTGCGACGGATCCTGGTGGAGGGCGGTGCGCGCACGATCTCGTCCTTCATCGACGCCGATGCGGTGGACCGGCTGCATGTGCTGGTGGCCCCGCTCATCATCGGGGCCGGCCGGATCGGGCTGGAGCTCGCGCCCGAGCCGCTGCTGAGCCGGGCCCGGCGGCCCGCCACGCGGGTGATCCCTTTCCCGGACGGGGACGTATTGTTCGATTGCGATCTCAGACGGGGGAGGGGCGGCCGTGAGGGAGGGGTCTAGTTCGCCGGTCTACTCGGCGCCGGCGCGGTGGCTGCACTGGCTGACGGCGGCCTGCGTGCTGGCTTTGATCCCGGCGGGCTTCGTGATGGCGCGGCTGGGCGAAGGTCCGGTGGCGAATGCGCTCTACGAGCTGCACAAGTCGGTCGGGATGACAGCCTTCGCGATCGTCGTCGTGCGGATCGCCGTCCGGCTGACCCGCGGCGCGCCGCCGCCCGACCAGGGTCTGACGCCGTTCGAGCGGGCCCTGTCCACGTGGGTGCACCGGGCCATGTATGCGCTGGTTTTCGTCATGCCGATCCTGGGCTACCTGGGCACGTCCATGTGCTGCGCGCCGGTGAACCTGTTCTGGCTGGCGCCCGTGCCCCTGGACATTTCGGGATCGGAGGCGACCGCCAAGGCCATCTTCACGGCGCACAAGGCGCTGGGCTTCACCTTGGCGGCCCTCGTGGCGCTGCACCTGGCGGGCGTGTTCCGGCATGCTGTGATCAAGCGCGACGGCGTGCTGCGCCGCATGCTGCCCGTGCGGTGATCAGGACCGGGGCGGGACGGCGAAGAGGTCCGTGTGGCCGATGATCGCCCGTCGGGCGCCAGCGCGGGCGGCGGCCCAGGCCTGGGCTTCGGCCGGCGGCACGGCGCCGGTTTCCGCGGCGGCCTGGGCGATGCCCGTCGCGAGTTCGGCCATCAAGGCTCCGTCGTCCGGGCCCAGGACCCAGTCGCTGTCGGCGGCCTCGCAGGCGTAACCCTGGGCTTCCAGCGCCTGTTCCAGCGCCGCGGGGGCGTCCGGTCCGGCGGCGGCGCCGAAGCCCTTGTCGCGACCCTGGTGGACGTGGAAGGCGTCCAGGACCGCGGCGTCGGCCGGGTGCGGCGGGTCCCAGGCGGAGAGGCCGTTGTAGGTGAGGGCCGCGTAGACCGCCGCGCCGGCCGCGGCGCACTCGCGGGCGAAGCCGTCTATCCAGGCGGGTGAGACGAGGTCGAACAGGGCGGAGGCCGTGACGAGCGCGGGGGCCGGCGCGAGCAGGCGGGCGACGCCGGGGGCGAGGTCGGCCTGCTCCAGGCGGACGCGGACGGTGCGCTCGGCGACCGTGAGGACGAGGTCGCCGCCTTCGGCGTCCTCGGCCTCCTCCGCCCAGGCGGCGAGGCGCTCGCGGGCGGCGGCGAGGAGGGCGGGGTCGTGGTCCACCAGCCGCCAGAACTGGTGCTCGGGCAGGCGCGGGGCCAGGGCGCGCAGGGTCGAGCCCGTGCCGCAGCCGATGTCGAGGACCAGCATCTCGCGCCGGCCGGCGAAATGGGCGCCGACGCGCTCCAGCAGCGCGTGGCTTCTGGCGTCGCGATCGGCGGGCTCGCGCAAGGCGAGCCATTCGGGGCTGAATCCGCTCATGGTGTGACGCCCTTCAGCACGGCGGCCACGGTGGCAGCGGTCAACTCCCAGCGGGGCAGGCGCTGGCCGGCGGCCCAGGACGCGTCCGCGAGGGCGCTGCGGCGGGCGGGATCGTCCAGCAGGGCGGCGATGGCCTGCGCCAATGCGGCGGGGTCGCCGGGCGGGACCTTGAGGCCGGCGCCGTCCGGGACGGTCTCGGCCGCCGCGCCGCCGGTGGTGGCCACCATCGGAAGGCCGCGCGCCATGGCTTCGGCGAGGACCATGCCGTAGCCCTCATAGTGGGCGGCGTGGACGAAGAGGTCGGCGCGGGCGTAGGCGTTCTCCAGCGCGTCGCCGGCGAGGGAGCCTTCGAAGGCGACGCGGTCTCCCAGGCCGTGGGCCGCGACCAGCGCGCGCAGGCGGTCCGTCTCCTCGGGCGCGCGGTCGGTCGCGCCGGCGATGCGCAGGCGCCATGGCCTGTCGCGTAGCGTCGCGAGGGCCTCGATCAGGACGTCGTAGCCCTTGCGGGGCGAGACTGCGCCGACGGCGAGCAGCACGGGGGCGGGCTCGCCCGAGCCCGCGGCGCGTGGGGCGGGGTCGCAGCCGGGCTCGGCCACGGTGAGGCGCCCGGGCGGGACCGCGTAGTCGGCGGCGAGCAGGCGCGCGGTCTCGCGGCTGGTCGCGATCACGTGGCGCGCGCGCGCGAGGGCGGCCGTCTCGCTGGCCGCGAGGGCGCGGCGGCGGCGGTCGGGCAGGCCCGTCTCCAGGGCGAGCGGATGGTGGACGAGCGCGACGATCGGCCGGAAGACGCTGCGCAGCACGAGGTCGGTCATGGCGCCCAGGGCCAGGCCGTCGATCAGCAGCGTCGCCTCCTCGGGCGTCGCCTGCAGGAGCGCCTGGGTTTCTGCGAGGTCGCCGACGCTGGCCCAGGGGAAAGAGCCGGGCAGGGCGAGGTGGCGCACGCGGACGCCCTGATCCGGCAGAAGACCGAGAAGGCGCCGGTCATAGGCGTATCCGCCCGTCGGCGTGTCGATGTCGCCCGGGATGGCGAAGACGATCTCAGACGCCACCGACGGGGCCCTCGAACCAGGCGCGCGCGACGTGGGACTCGTGCAGGGTCACCCGGATCCTGGCCACGCCCTCCGAGCCGGGGCCAAGCTCGCCGCGGCGGCAGGCCTGGGCCATGGCGTCGAAGATGTGGCGGGACAGGAACTCGGTGGTGGTCTGCTGGCCTGCGAATTCAGGGACCTCGTCGAGATTGCGGTAGTTGAGCGGGCCGAGGGTGGCCTTCAGGGCCTCGTGCGCGCGGCCGATGTCGATCACGACGTTGTCGGGCGTCAGCGCCTCGCGGAAGAAGGCGACGTCGACCACGAAGGTGGCGCCGTGCAGCCGCTGGGCGGGGCCGAACAACTCGCCCTTGAAGCTGTGCGCGATCATGATGTGGTCGCGGACCTCGACGGCGTACATACAGGGGTGCTCCATTCAGTAGCGGACGGCCGTGGCGAGGCCCGGCGCTCCGGCAGCCAGGATACGCGGCAGCGCGGCCGGCAGATCCCGGAATGCGACCTCTTCCGTGACGAGCGCGTCCAGGCGGTCGTCCTCCAGCAGCTTCAGCGCGGCTGCGAGCCGGCGTGCGTGGCTCCAGCGGGGCCGCCTGGACGGAGCGACCGACCCCACCTGCGACGAGACGAGACGCAGCCTGCGGCTGTGGAAGGCGCCGCCCAGCGGGGCCGGGACGGCGCCTTCGCCGTACCAGCTCATCTCGACGACGGTCGCCTCCTGACCGGCGCATTCCATCGCCGTCGCAAGACCTTGCGGGGAAGCGCTCACGTGGAAAACGAGGTCCGCGTCTCGCGGCGCGGCGGCCGGAAACGCGAAGCCGGCCCCGAGGGCTGAGGCCACCGTCGCCCGCGACGGCTCGACGTCCACCACCGTGACCTCCGCGCCGGGCAGCCGGGCAGCCACCGCGGCGACCAGCATGCCGACGAGCCCACCCCCGACGACCACGATCCGGTCGGCCGGGCCAGCGCCGGCGTCCCAGAGCGCGTTGAGGGCCGTCTCCATGTTGGCGGCCAGGATCGCGCGACGGGCGGGAACCTGGTCCGGAACGACGGCCATCAGGGCCACCGGCGCCACGAAGCGATCCTGATGTGGGTGCAGGCAGAACACGATGCGGCCCAGCCATTCAGGGGGGCCGTCCTCCACCTGTCCGACGGCGCAATAGCCGTACTTGACCGGGAAAGGGAAGTCGCCCGCCTGGAGGGGGCAGCGCATGCGCTCATGCTCGGAAACAGGCACCCGCCCGGATGCGACCAGGCGTTCCGTGCCGCGGCTCACACCGCTCCAGAGGGTTCGGACCAGCGCCTCGCCAGCTCCCGGCGCCGTCAATTGTTCAGTACGGAGATCCGCCTGGAAAGGACCTTCGTACCAGAGTGACAGGGACGCGTCGGCGTCCGACGCGCCTGGGGATGGGGCAGCCATCAGGAGCGGAAACCGCTTGTGCGCAGTGGAGCTTTCGCTTCATGTGGCAGTCTCATCCGATCGCGCCCTCCTCATCGGACCCCATGCCTACGATCACTCCGACGGGCCTGCAGTCAACCCACGAGCTGGCCCGGAGGCGCAGGATCGTCGCCGGGCTGAACGGCGTCACTTTCCTGGCGCTGCTCATTCCCCTGGCGACGGTGCTCGGGGCCGGCGGATGGACGACCGTCGACTGGCTCATGCTGGCCTGCTTCTTCCTGGCGGCGCCCTGGACTGTGCTGGGCTTCTGGAACGCGGCCATCGGGCTCTGGCTGCTCCATGTGCGTCGGAAGGGCCTGCACGAGGCCGCGCCCTTCGCCAGCGCCGGCGCTCTGGGCCAGCCGCTGCGGACGCGCACGGCCGTGCTGATGACGCTGCGCAACGAGGATCCGGCCCGCGCCTTCCGCCGGCTGGCCATCGTGAAATCGAGCATCGAGGCGACGGGCGAGGGCGCGCACTTCTCCTATTTCGTGCTGAGCGACAGCGACGATCCTGCGGTCGTCGCGGCCGAGGAGGCGAACTTCGCGCACTGGCGCGAGCGATCCGACACGCCGCACCGGCTGTTCTACCGGCGGCGCGAGAGCAACGAGGGCTACAAGGCCGGGAACCTGCGCGATTTCTGCACCCGGTGGGGAGCGGACTACGACTTCATGCTGCCGCTGGACGCGGACAGCCTGATGAGCGGCGAGGCGGTGGTGCGGCTCGTCCGCATCATGCAGTCCTATCCGCGCATGGGCATCCTGCAGAGCCTCGTGGTCGGACTGCCAGCCAAGAGCGGCTTCGCGCGGCTCTTCCAGTTCGGCATGCGGCAGGGCATGCGGCCCTACACGGTCGGCAGCGCCTGGTGGGGCGCCGATTGCGGGCCGTTCTGGGGGCACAACGCGCTGGTGCGCATCGACCCGTTCATCCGCTACTGCAAGCTGCCGACCCTGCCCGGCAAGCCGCCGCTCGGCGGGCCGATCCTGTCGCACGATCAGGTCGAGGCCGCGCTCATGCGGCGGGCGGGCTACGAGGTCCGCGTCCTGCCCGTGGAGGGCGGAAGCTGGGAGGAGAACCCGCCCACGGTGCTGGATTTCGTGCGGCGGGACCAGCGCTGGTGCCAGGGCAACATGCAGTACTGGCGACTCCTGCGCCTGCCCGGCCTGCAGCCGATGAGCCGGTTTCAGCTGGCCTGGGCCATCCTGATGTTCGTCGGCATACCTGCCTTCACATTGCTGTTCGCGCTGGCGGCCGTGAAGCCGTTCGAAGCCGCTGATCTGGCGGGCGGCTACCCGGGCGGCAGGGCGGCCTGGATCTACTTCGTCTTCCTGGCGATGTCGCTCGCGCCCAAGCTCGCGGGCTGCGCCGATGTGCTGCTCACGCCTGGAAGCGTCTCTGCCTATGGCGGGCGCGGGCGGTTTCTAGCCGGCGTCGGCGCCGAGATTCTCTTCTCATTCCTGCTGGGCGCGATCTCCACGTTCAAGACGACCGTGTTCATGGGCGGGCTCCTGCTCGGCCGATCCGTAACCTGGAACGGCCAGGACAGGGACGCCCATGCCCTGTCCTGGCGTACGGCCGCGGATGGCCTCTGGGCGCCGACCGTGTTCGGCGTCGTCGTGCTCGGCTCGCTCCTCGCCTTCGCGCCAGCGGCTGCTGCCCTGGGGGCGCCACTGATCGGAGGCTTCCTGCTGGCGATTCCGTTTGCGGTGTGGACGGCCGACCCGCGCTTCGAGGCCTGGCTCACCGCCCGCGGGCTCGGATTGATCCCGGAAGAGGTGGAGGTTCCGCCCGAGGTTCGGGCCATCGCCTCGGCGCCCCCCGCTCCGGCCATGCGCGAGGCGGCGTGAGCGGGCCGGCCGGCGCTCGATGCTGATCCGCGCCCTCCGTTCGGCGGCCGGGCTCTGGCGTTCGGTGCGCGTGTATCGGCTGGATCGGGCCCACGCCGGGGCGATGGACCGCCTCTACTCCCAATTCGTACGTCCCGGCGACCTCGTGTTCGACATCGGCGCGCATGTGGGAGACCGGGCGGCGAGCTTTCGACGCCTCGGAGCGCGCGTGGTCGCGCTCGAGCCGCAGCCCGGGCCGGCGAGAGTGATCCGCCTGCTGAGCGGCTTCGACCCCAATCTCGTCGTGGTTCAAGCCGCGTGCGGCGCGGACGAGGGAACGCTCACCCTTCGGCTGAACAGCAGCAACCCGACTGTTTCCACGGCGTCCAGCGCCTTCGTTTCCGCCGCTGCAGGCGCAGCCGGCTGGGAAGGCCAGACCTGGGATCGGACCGTGACCGTCCCCGTCACGACGCTGGACGCCCTGATCGCGCGGCATGGGGCGCCGACCTTCATGAAGATCGACGTGGAGGGATTCGAAGACGCGGTCCTGGCTGGCCTGACGCGACCCCTCCCGGCTCTATCCTTTGAATTCACGACGATCCAGCGCGACGTGGCCCATCGGGCGATCGAGCGGCTGGAGCGGCTGGGCCATTACGCTTTCAACCTGGCCTTGGGCGAAAGCCAAGCGCTGTCGCTTGACGAGTGGGTTCCCGGGCGCCGCATGGGCGCCATTCTGGACGCGCTGCCGCACGAGGCCAACTCGGGCGACGTCTACGCGCTTTTGCAGGGCGACCCCTTGGAGACGAACGCATGAGCCTCATCACCCGCCGCAGCTGCCTTGCCGGAGCCCTTGGGACCGCCGCGGGCGCCGGTGCGCCCCGGCTGGTCCGGGCGGCGCTCGCCGCAGACGAACTTTCCGTGCGGGTCAGCAACCGGAGCGAGCCGGTGCTATGCGCCGAGAAGGACAATGTGGACGTCAGGCTCGCGTCGGACCGGGTGCGGAGCTTCCGCGTGCAGGCGGTCCACCCGGCCTATATCGGGTCGATCGTATCCGACCGCTGGGCGCCGGATTTCACCAGCTGCGACATGTCTTCGGATCCCTCCTTCGCCGCGCAGGCGCGGCGCGTGACGTTCTGGGAGACGACCGAGTTCTGGTTGACGGGCTACACCTATCCGTCTTTCTGGCGGCCCGGCTCTGTCCCGTTCCGGGTGGGCGACCGCGTGGAGCATGGCCTCCATGTCGTGCAGCTCTGGATGCTGCACCAGGAGCGCGCCGAGGAGATCCTGGTGATCTATCCCCCGGACGGCTACTGGCGGGCGCGGCCCCTGCCGCCGCCGCACATGCGCTGGAGCGCCTATGGCAGCTCGTTCCTGGTGGGCCCGCTGGAGGTGCAGGAACGGCCCATCGTGGCGCTGAAGGAGATCAGCTTCGACCCCGAGACCCGAAGCTTCACGCTGGCCTTCGCCCAGGGCGGCTCGGCGACGGTGCGGCTGACGACCATCGACCAGGACCGGCAGGTGTTGGATGTCGGCTTCGACCGTGCGGTCGCGGGAGAGGGCGGCTTCGCAGCCCTGCGGTCGATGTACGCGACTGCCTTCAATTGCGACGTGGCCCGCGTGGCCTGGCGCGCCCCCGGAACTCCCGGATGGGGCGAGGGCGCGATCATGGACTGGAAGGGCGGCGAGGCTTCCGAGCTCTGGGCGGGCCGGCTCACCGCGTCGCGGCATAACACCAGCGCGCCGGACATGGTCTTCGGCGCCTTCTCGGACGGGCCGATGCGGCCGGCCCCGAAGACCGCGGAGAAGTCCCCCGCTCAGGCGGGTTCATCAAGGTAGGCCCGGACGGCGGCGAAGACATCCCGGAACATCTCCGGCGTCAGGCGGCGCGTGGAGGTGTTGTAGCGGGAGCAGTGATAGCTGTCGAAGAGCGCGAATCCGTCGAGGTCGTGCCGCGCGCCATGGGCGAAGCGATGGTCGTCCTGCCGGCGAGCGAGCGCGCGCAACGTGGATTCGTGGGCGATGCGGCCCAGCGCCACGACAGCCCGCAAGCGCGGGAGCGCCTGAATGACGCCCGCGAGGAAGGGGCGGCAGGAGGCGATTTCCGGGCCGGTCGGCTTGTTCTCGGGCGGGACGCAACGCACCGCGTTGGTGAGGCAGCTGTCCACCAGGGTGAGACTGTCGTCCGGGCGGGCCTGGTAGACTCCCTGGGCGAAGCCGTAGGTGATCAGGGTCTCGTACAGGAGGTCGCCGGCGTAGTCGCCGGTGAAGGGCCGCCCCGTGCGGTTCGCCCCGCGCAGACCGGGCGCGAGGCCCACGATCAGCAGCCGCGCCTGCGGGTCGCCGAAGGACGGGACGGGCGCATTGTGCCAGGTGGGCTCGCGATGCCGCGCCTCGCGCCGGAACGCCACGAGGCGCGGGCAGATGGGGCAGTCGCGATCGGGATCGTGCTGGTGAAACGAAGAACCCCCGGCGCCTTGCGGCCCGGGGGTCTGGAGAGAAAGGGCCATGCCGGCCTGTTTAGACGTCGTGTCCGCCCTCGTCGAGCGGGTTCGGATCGCGGTGCATCGGACGGCGCTCGAAGGTGCGGGCGGGGCGTTCGGCCCGCTCGGACGGGTCGCGCCCGATCTTCGGGATCAGGCTGACGATGTCGATGAACTCGTCCGCCTGCCGGCGCAGCTCGTCAGCCACCATCGGCGGCTGCGAGGTTATGGTGGACACCACCGACACGCGCACACCGCGGCGCTGCATGGCCTCGACCAGCGAGCGGAAGTCGCCGTCGCCGGAGAACAGCACCATGTGGTTGATGTAGGGGGCGAGCTCGAGCGCGTCGATGGCGAGCTCGATGTCCATGTTGCCCTTGACCTTGCGGCGGCCCGTGGAGTCAACGAACTCCTTCGTGGGCTTGGTCACCACCCGGTATCCGTTGTAGTCGAGCCAGTCGATCAGGGGGCGGATAGAGGAATATTCCTGGTCTTCGATCAGCGCCGTATAATAGAAGGCGCGCACGAGATAGCCGCGGGTCTGGAATTCCTTGAGAAGCCGCTTGTAGTCGATGTCGAAGCCCAACGCCTTGGCTGTGGCGTAGAGGTTTGCGCCGTCGATGAAGAGAGCAGTACGCTCGATCTGCATGTTTTATCCCAATAACTGCGCTGCCGTCGCCCGCGCCGCCCGCTTTCTGAACATCAGGGTTTCGGCGGGGGGCCCGAAACCAATCTCGTTCGCGTCATCGAAATGCGCAAAAAATGGGGCTACCCGGAGCGCTCAACCTTCAGTTGCGCATTGTAAGTATGGTTGCGAACTTCAAGTCAAGCGGCGGTTGACGGTTCCTATGGATAAGGCAAACGCTGGGTTTGCGGGTGGACGAAAGGCGCCAGCCGCATGGCGTGCCCGGCGCGACCGCTTGCGCGAGTCGTCATAACAGTGTATCAGCCGACGCTCCGCATCAAGCGCTGTTTCACATCTGGCCCCATGAGGCGTTCATGGCTCGCGTCACCGTCGAAGACTGCATCGACAAGGTCGACAACCGTTTCGAACTCGTGCTGCTGGCCAGCCACCGCGCCCGGATGATCTCGTCCGGCTCGCAGCTGACCATCGACCGCGACCGCGACAAGAACCCCGTCGTGGCCCTGCGCGAGATCGCCGAGACCACCATCCACCCTGAGGACCTCAAGGAGGACCTCATCCACTCGCTGCAGAAGCACGTGGACGTGGACGAGCCGGAGCCCGAGTCGGTGCCGATGATCGGCGCGACGGCGGAGGCCGGCGCGGGCGGCGACGACTCGGCGGTGGAGTTCGACCGCATGACCGAGGAAGACCTGCTGCGCGGCCTGGAGGGGCTCGTTCCCCCGGCCGAGACGGACGACGAGGGCGAGTAAGCCTCTCCCCGTTTCCGCTTTCGAGCCCGGCGCCCGTCGCCGGGCTTTTTTCGTTGTGGGCATCTCGCGGCCTTGTGTCACGTTTTCAAGCGGTTACCTAAGAGCGTGTTGCGTCGCCGCGGGCGGAACGGGATACTGACGCTCGCTCCGAGACCATCAATTTCGGCCATGACGAACGTGAGGAAGGCGCGCCGCCCATGATGCGGCAGTACGAGCTTGTCGAGCGGGTCAAGCGCTACAATCCCAACGCGGACGAGGCGCTGCTGAACCGCGCCTACGTGTACGCCATGAAGGCGCACGGCTCGCAGAAGCGCGCGTCCGGCGACCCCTACATGTCGCACCCGCTCGAGGTGGCGGCCATCCTCACCGAGCTCCGGCTCGACGACGCCACCATCGTGGCGGCGGTGCTGCACGACACGATCGAGGACACCGAGGCCACCCGGGAAGAGATCGACCAGCTGTTCGGCCACGAGATCGGCGCGCTGGTGGACGGCCTCACCAAGATCAAGAAGCTCGACCTCGTCTCCAAGAAGGCCGCGCAGGCGGAGAACTTTCGCAAGCTGCTGCTCGCCATCGCGGACGACGTCCGGGTGCTGCTGGTCAAGCTCGCCGACCGGCTGCACAACATGCGCACGCTGCACTTCGTGCCGCCGGAGAAGCGCACCCGCATCGCCGAGGAGACCCTCGACATCTATGCGCCGCTCGCCGGGCGCATGGGCATGCAGGAGATGCGCGAGGAGCTGGAGGACCTTGCCTTCCGGCACTTCTCGCCCGACGCGCACGCGATGATCTCCACGCGGCTGGACGAGCTGTCGAAGAAAAGCGGCCCGCTCATCCAGGAGATCGAGCGCGAGCTCATGAGCAAGCTCTGCGCCCACGGGCTCAAGGCGTCCGTGAAGGGGCGGCGCAAGCGCGCCTATTCCATCTGGAAGAAGATGGAGCGGAAGTCAGTGTCCTTCGAGCAGCTGTCGGACATCTTCGGCTTCCGCATCATCGTGGCGGACGTGGCGTCCTGCTACGCGGTGCTGGGCATCGTGCACACCACGTGGCCCGGCGTGCCGGGGCGGTTCAAGGACTACATCTCCACCCCCAAGCAGAACGACTACCGTTCGCTGCACACGACCGTGGTCGGCCCGGGGCGCCAGCGCGTGGAGCTGCAGATCCGGACGGAGGACATGGACCGCGTCGCCGAGTTCGGCATCGCGGCGCATGCGCTCTACAAGGATGGCGGCGACGACACGGCGCTCGCGCGCGAGAGCCGCGCCTACGAGTGGCTGCGGCGCACCGTGGAGACGCTGGCGGAAGGCGACAGCCCAGAGGAATTCCTCGAGCACACCAAGCTCGAGCTGTTCCACGACCAGGTGTTCTGCTTCACGCCCAAGGGCCGGCTGATCGCGCTGCCGCGCGGCGCGACGCCGATCGACTTCGCCTATGCGGTGCACACGGACGTGGGCAACACGGCGGTGGGCTGCAAGGTGAACGGGCGGATCGTGCCGCTCCTGTCGGAGCTGCACAACGGCGACGAGGTGGAGATCGCCCGGGCGCCCGGGCAGGTCCCGCCGGCGGCGTGGGAGTCGATCGTGGTCACCGGCAAGGCGCGGGCGGCGATCCGACGGGCGACCCGGGCGGCCGTGCGCAAGCAATATGCGGGGCTCGGCCGCCAGATCATCGAGCGCGCCTTCGAGCGCGGCAAGAAGCCGTTCTCCGAGGAGAAGCTGAAGGCCGCGCTGCCGCGGCTCGCGCGCACGTCGCTGGAGGACGTGCTGGCCGCCGTCGGCCGGGGCGAGATCTTCTCCGGCGACGTCGTCAAGGCCGTGCACCCCGACTACAAGGAGGAGCGCGTCTCCGGGCCGGAGGCGGACCGCACGGAGGGCGGCTGGTTCGGGCTGAAGAAGGCTGAAGGCCTGGTGTTCAAGGTGCCAGGCGTGGAAAGCTCGGCCCAGCGCTCCATCCCGATCCGCGGCCTCAATGGCGACCTGCCGGTGCGCTTCGCGCCCAACGGCGGCGCCGTGCCCGGCGACCGCATCGTGGGCATCCTGTCGCCGGGGGAGGGGATCACGATCTATCCCATCCAGTCGCCTGCCCTGACCGCCTTCGACGACCAGCCCGACCGGTGGCTGGACGTGCGTTGGGACATCGACGAGACCGACCCGCAGCGCTTCCCGGCCCAGATCGCCATCACGGCGATCAACGAGCCGGGCACCCTGGCGCAGATCGCCCAGATCATCGGCGACAACGACGGCAACATCGATTCCATCTCGGTCAGCGGCAAGGGCGCGTCGGACTTCAGGGACGTCGTCATCGACGTCGAGGTGTGGAACCTGAAGCACCTGAACGCGATCATGAACCAGCTGAAGTCCAAGCCGGTGGTGAGCGAAGTGCGCCGCGTCAACGGGTGAGGGCGCGCGGGACATAGGGCGTCCTGCGTCAGGATGGGCGTCCCGCCGCCCCTTGGTCGCTTCGTCGCTGAGCTCCTCGCAAAGACGTCCTCCCCGTCATCCCCGGGCTTGTCCCCGGGGATCCACGCGCTGGGGCGAGGCG
>NZ_PVZS01000041.1 GCF_003004785.1 Alsobacter soli | reverse complement strand
GACGCCCTGGACGAGCGCGGGCCGGATCTCTTTCGTCATGCCTGCGCGCTCGGGCTTGAGGGCCTGGTCTGTAAGCGAAAGGACAGCCGTTATCGGTCGGGACCGTCTCAGGCCTGGCTCAAGGTGAAGTGTCCGGGCTATGCCAGACCATGACATAGCTCTCCGAAGAGACCGACCGAGAAAGGCGTGTCAAAATGCCAAAATTGTTTTCACATTGTTTCTCAGATACTTGAGCCTGTTTGTGACGAAAACAGGCGTTTGCCAAAATGCCAAAATCCCAGCCGCTTGCCTCGTGCAGCTTACTGCTTGCCGTATCTGCCGGCCTCCACGCGCCCCAGCCATTCCTCCGTCGTCAGCGGCGGCTCCCACCCAATGAAGAGCGTGCCGTGGGTGACATGGGCCTTTCCGTCGCGAACGGCGCCGCGCCAGTCGCTCACGATTTCCTCCGCCTCGTCATCCGATAGCGGGATGAAGGAGAACGCTGCCCGGGGCGCATCGTCGGTGTGCAACTGGTCCTCGATCCGGCGCAGCCGGGCTTCTGTCGTCCTGCTCATCACTTGTCCCCCGCCAGGGCTTCCTCGATGCGCGCCAGGCGCTCGTCATGGTCGGAGGCCTTGAGGGCTTCAATCCAGCCCTGGACCACCTTCGACAGCTCCGAGGCCTCGCTGGGTGACAATTCGCCCTCGGCCACAGCCTGCACGATGGCAGCGCTTGCCTGCACCGCGTCGCTGGCCTTCGCCAGGTTGGGGATCTTGAACCGCACCGGCCGGTCTTTGCGGGGTGGGAAGATCCGGTCCATGCAGAGCCGCATGGCGACGGAATCGCCGTTCTTGGCGTCCTCCACCACCTTGCGCGTCAATTCCAGCGCCTCGCCGTCCATGAGGCATTCGAGCGCCAGTAGCGTCTTGTTGCGCGTCCCTGGCGGCCGCCCTGCTGGGTTGCCGCTCTGGCCCGGCTGGAAGCCTTTGCGCTTCGAGTTTTGCGAGTTGTCGTCTGTCATCTATGCTCCCGTCATCTCTGGAGGTCGCTCGATGGCCTTGGTCCTGCGTTACCTGTTCGTCTTGGTTGTTGCGTCGGCAGCAATTGCTGCCCTGCAGGCCTTCCTCAATCGCGCCTTCGACGGCAACGTGGCCTTCGCCTTCGTTGCCGCGCTTTTCTGGGTGGCTATCGTTGGCGGCGCCCTTCTGCTCGATCGCCAGAAGAACCGGCCATCAGCGCCCGAACGACTGGACTAAGGGCCGTCGAGCCGCCCGCAGCCCCGTAAAGTTGTTCAAGCTGTCCCTGGCGCACGCCGCGCTTCATCAGGGCCTCAATGATCTGATCCCGCGTGCCGCCCTTGGCCACGGCGAGCGCACCTAGCTGCCGGGCGACTTCCTGGGCCTGCTCTTCGCCGGCGGACTGCGTGAGCGCCTGGAGGAACTTCTGGGCGCCGCGGAAGCTCGCTCCAGCCAGCGTTGTCTCGGTCGGGATGGCGTGGCCCTTGGCCGTCTCGTCCAGGAACTGGCCGAACTGCCGGGTCGGCTCCGTAGCCGAGTTGCCGACCACCCAGTTCTTCGTGGCCTCCATTTTGCGCTCGGCGTCGAGCGTCTGGAGGATCTTGTCCGCCCGGTCCTGACCGAACAGGGTCCGCAGCTTGTCCCGGTTCCAGTCCCCCTCGGCCTTGAACAGCTGGTTCAGCTTGGCGACATCGTTGGCGTTCGTCCCCACGATGCGCTCAATCTCGGCCCGAGTGCCCTCTCGCAGCCGCAGCGCTGCCGCTGAAGGCCCGACAAGCTCCCCCTGAGGCTGGACGCCCTTCTCCACGAGATCCTGCACCTCGGAGGGCCGCAGCGCCTGCTTGCCGCTGTCCAGCAGGTTCTGGCCCTGCTTGAAGGAGTCCGCCTGGCGAGCAAGTTCGCCGTACTTGGCGTCAACCGTCTTGATGCCCGGAACCTTGGTCTGCAACTCGGCATCCACGGCCTTGCGGGCGTCGCCGAGGACGCGCAGCACGTCCGTGTTCTCCTGCCCCTCCATCATGCCGTCGATCGCGTGGCGGATGTTCAGGAGGGTGCGCGGGTTGGGGTCGAGCTGGTCCGTGCCCTCGATGTTCAGCATGGACTTCACGTCCCGCGCCGCCTGCCGAGCGGGGCCGCGGGCATCCACGGAAATCTCGGTTAGCCTATGCAGCAGGGGCTCTGTATCGACCGCCTTGGCGCCCTGCAGTGCCTGCTCGTACTCGGGGCCGAGAGCCTTCTGGGCGTCCTTGATGCCGGCGAGTCGCTGAGACGGGACCACATCGGGGCCGAGGGTATCGTTGATCGCGCCAGTGATGCGCGCGTTCTTGCCAGCGTCGCGCTCCGTGAGCGCCTGAACGATGGCGTCGCGAGATCCCGGCCGTGCCGAGGCGCCGCGAGCGATCCCGGCCCACTCGGGGGAAACATCGGCCAGCATCCCCTCCGGCCCCAGGGCAGCGGCCTGCTGCTTGAGCGCCTGGACTCGCGCCGCATTGGGAAGCTGCTGCGCGATGTACTGCTGCGCTTTGGCAGGAAGATTGGCGAGCGCATCAGTGGCCGCGCCGATGGGATTTAGCTTGTCCCAGACACGCGCAGCCCCGCCGAGGGCGGCGGGAATGGCCGTCCCGAGCACTGCCCCGATAGCCCCGTCCTTGGCGACGTTCAGCGCCACGTCGGCCGGCTTGGTCAGGTCCTGGCTTTCCCCCGCTCCTGCTGCAGCACCCTGCAGCGTGCCCGCCACGCCACCTCGGACGATGGCCTGGGGGAGCGACTTCGCGCCAGTTCCGAGAGCCCAGCCGGCAATGCCTTCCCCGGCCAGCGGAGCCGACGCGACCGTGCCGGCGATGGCGCCCGCAGCCTTCCCGGCCATGCTGGTCTTCGGGTAGTCCTCATCGAACGTCTTGAACTCGGCCCGCTTCCTCGCGAGTTGGTCCTCGTACGTGCCGCCGCCGAGAGCGGAGTTTCCTGCCGCGATAGCGCGATCCATGAAGCCCCCGACATAGGGGGTGCCCCGCAGGACAGACGCGCCCACGTCGCCGCTGATCCCACTTGCGTCACGTTGCGCCCGGGCCTGCGCCTCCAGTGGCGTGGTCGGCTCGAACTTGCCGCCGCCCTTGGAGTAGAAGTCGCCGTTGCTGGCGTGGATCGTCACCCCGGGCGGCGGCTCGGGCTGCTCATAGGCCAGGGCGCGAAGCTGGTCCTCCGAGAGGTTCTGAATGGAGCGGCGCGCGCTCTCCTCCCGGGCCATGATGGCCATCAGTTCGGCGTCGGACAGCTTGGAGATGTCGGGCATCAGAGTTTCCCCCGGCGGCGGAGTTCTTCGCGGGCCTGTTCAGGCGTGATCGTCCCGCCAGCAGGAGCGGGAGCGGCTGGGCCTGTCGGCGGAGTAGGGGCGGGGACGTATTCGGGGAAGTCGCCGAAGTCCGGCACGATGTCGTCCACGTTCATGCGCTGCCGGCCGGCGATGCGCTTGTACTGGGAGGTCTCCGTGTCGAAGACGCCCTTGTAGGCCTGCAGCCGCCCGTAAGCCTCCGTCATGATGGCCTTGCGGGTTTCGGGCGTGAGCGCGGCGCCGCCGTTCAACGAGTTGATCGCGCCGACCAGCCACTCGGGCAGGCCTGCGGTGTTTTTCACCATGATCATCTCGCCCTCGCGGACCACGGACGTGGGGTCCATGATCTTGCCGAGGCCATAGACGAGGTTGAGATCCGAGGCCTTGCTGTTGCGGTTCGCAGCCTCGAGCATGCCCTTGTAGATCGGGGCCGCCTGGGAAAGGTTCTTGTAGCTGGGAAGCCCCTGGATCTCGCCGCGCAGCTTGCTCGCATCCGCCGAGGTCGGAGGCACGGCGTTCTCGGCTTCCCGCTTGCTGAACTGCTCGCGCCACACCTTCGGGTCCACGCCAGGCGGGGGAGCCGGGATCGGGCTTCCCTGGGCGCCGGGGACGTTGCCCGCCGCCGTGGTGCCAGGCGCCGCGCCTCCGGCCGGGGTGGCGGCTTCGACAGTGTGCTTGAACGGGTCAATCCACCCGTACTGCTCGTTGCCGTACTGGTCCTTCCCAATGACGCCGTAGGTGGGCTTGCTCGGGGCCTGGTAAATCGGCGTCACAGAGCCGTTGCGCGGGTCCGTCCGCAGGATCGTGCCGTCTGGAAGCGTCTGGAAGCCGTAGTTCGGATTCGCCGCCTCGATCTTCTGCTTGGCGAGCATCAGCAGCATGGCCCGCGCACCCTCTGGAGCGTACGGGTTCGCCAACGCCCGCATGATCGCGCCGAGGGAGCCTGGCTGCGCGCCGGCGGCGGCGATCTGCTGCCCGTGGGGCGTCTGGGCGTAGTTCTGGGCGAGCGCCTGAACTTCCGGCTGCGCGGCCACGGTCTGGATTCGCTGGGCCACCTGCGGGGTCACCTGGGGCGCCTGCGGCTGTCCTGCCTGCTGGCCGGGCTGCCCGGGGGCGTACTGCGGCGCGTAGGTCGGGATCTCGGGCCGCTCGGAATTGGCGCTGCCGTAGGCGAGGCCAGAGCCAGGACCGCCGAACTGATTGGCTGCGCCGTAGAGCTTGGCGTCTGCCGGGTGGCGCGCGTCGCCCCGTGAGATCGTGGCGGGGTTGTCGCCGTTGGTCGCAACGGACGTGACGCGATCCGCCTCCCGCAGGCTCCCCCTGCTGATGTTCGTATTGGAGGGCCGCTTGTCGTCCATGAGGGCGGCCACGACGGGGCTGGGAGGCCCGCCGGCGCCCGAAGGGGATGCTCCGGCCGTCAGCGCCTCCAGAAGGGCGCCACGGGCGTCCAGGGGCGCTGTAGCGGCTCCCCGGGCCATAGTGGGGAGATTGCCGCCCTGGTCGCTGCCGGCGAGGGCCGCCGCGACCTTCTGCGCCCCCGTCAGGGGCTGTGCCGCGCCAAGCGGAATCCGGGTATCGACCGGCGCGCTGAAGCCCTCGCGGTAAACGTCCTGCCCGATGGGCGTGTTGAAGCCCGTCGAGGGGTCCTGGCGCGGCGGCTGCTGCCCGGCGGAAATGGCCGCAATTGCAGGGTTGGTCGCCAGCCCTCCCGGCGCATTGTAGGCCGGGACGAAGCTGGGATCGGCGCTCGCCACCTGGACGGGTCCGCCAGCCGACGCCGACGCCTGCGTGGGCAGGATCGAGTTGCCGTCCTTATCGACCATGACAAGGCCGCCCTGGCTGTCGCGGGCGATGTAGCCGCCCGGAGGGGGCCGCTGGCCGTTGACCGCAGCCGGGGCGGGCTGGTTCGAAGGGAGATCCTGCGCGACCTGTTGAGGCTGCGCACCCGGCACGCTCCGGGCGTATTGCGCAGCTCCACCCTGCTGGCCGGGGGCCGCCATGCCGGGCTGCGCGGCCGCCCCGCTGATGTCCGCCTGTAGGCTGGCGATGCGCTGGCCCCACGCCTTGGCGTAGGGCTGATACTTGCCGGGGTTGGACGCGATGAGACCCTGCAGGAAGTCCGAGCGCAGCTGCATGAACTTCTGCGGATCGCCGCCCGACTGCTGCAGCCACTGCTGGGCGCGGGCCGGGCCGGAATTGACCGCCGCGTCGAAGGCGACGTGGGCAAGCGCCGGGTTCTTCGCCGCGAGTTCGTCGCCGCCGATGGCGTCCCAATACTTGCTTTTGTAGATCTGCTTGGCTTGGTCGGGCGTCAGCTTCGCCACATCCACGCCGGGGTTGGCGGCGCTGCTGATGCCGTAGTTGGTCGGCCCGTTGCCGGCATCGTTCGGCGTGTAGCCACCCTCGAACTGCAGGACGCGATTGACGGACTGGTCGAAGCCGCCGATTGGGGCCGCGCTCGCCATCTTGCCGCCGGTCGCCACGAAGGACGGAAGCCCCCCAGGCCGTCCGCCGCTGGCCTGCGCCGCCGCGCCGGTTGCAGCCGCGCCACCCGCCCCGCCTGTAGCATTGGCGAAGTCCTTCCCCCAGAAGTCTGCCAGGCCCTGAGCTTCCTTCTGGTCGAGATCACGGGCCATCAGCGCGCCAGTCAGAGCCTGCGCCACACGTGCCGCGCCTTGAGTCCAGCTTTGGACAGGCGAGTAGTCAGCGCCGGCCTGCATCTGCTTGAGGGCAAGCTCTCGCTGGCGCTTGATGTTCTCGGGCGTCAGCGTCGCGAGCGGCTGGTTCGGGTTCTGGCCCAGCAGGGCCGCGACAACATCGTTGACGGCCATCAGGCGTCCTCCGGCGGGGTCTGGTTGGAGAGGGCGTGGTTCGTGAGGTTCGCCACGGCGCACTGGAGGGCGTGGTCGAAGGCCTGGCAGGCTTCCAGGAAGGTCTTTTGGTCGAAGCGCGGCAGGGTCGCCTCCTCGGCGATCCCGTCCAGGAACTCGTGCGCGAGGGCGATGAAATAGAGGCCGCGATGCAGCGGGGCATCCTTCGGGGGCGTGCCGGCGAGGTCGTCCAGCTTCACGTCCTCACCTGCCAGCGTGCGCCGTTCGCATTCGATAAGCTGGCGCGCGACGGCGGCTCGGAAGAACTGGGCGACTGTCACGCCCTTCGCGTCGGCCGCAGTCTTGATGAGGTCCATCGCCTCGCCCGGCATGACTGCGGTAATGCGTGACTGCTGCGCCATCGTCTCTGTCCCAGTGCTTCACACTTAAGGAGCAGTAGGCCGCAAATACAGGCGATCCGCATCGCACTTTTTTTGCTTTTTTGGCTTTCGTGAGAATTTATTTTTCAGCGCATATTACCTCGGCAATGGCGATCGCGGCTCGCTCCGTCTCCTGCAGAACAACCCGCATTGCCTGGGCCGCCGTCTCGGCCGCCTCGGGATAGGCCCGCCGCAGGTAGGCCATCCGCTGCGCCGTCATGGGGGCCGGGCAGACGATGCATTCCAGGCTGTCGCGGTAGCCCTCGCCGTATTGCGCCGGCAGCGCCAGGCCGTGGCGCGCGATGTAGGCCATCACGTCCGCCTCCGCCCACTCCCAGAGGGGCGCAATGGCCTCCACGTTCTCCGGGTATCGCTGCTCCCATGTCGGGATGAGCGGGTCGTCCCGGCGCTGGCCGTGGACATAGGCGCAGGGAGCTCCATAGCGGGCGAGGTGGTCCACCTTCGGCTGCGTCCTGTTAACGGCGCAGCAGGCCTGCCAGGCCGCGATCCTGGGCAGGCGGTCGCCGGAAGCGTTGGCCGTGGGGACCACCTCGGATGGAATGCCGCTATCCCGCCAGAAGCCCATCAGGCTCGCCGGCGCCAACTCCACAAGCCGGAAGCGCTCGCTGTAGGCGCGGACGAACTCCACCATGTGCGGAGCCATGTGGCCCGTGTTGGTCCAGAGCAGCGTCACGCGGTCCCGCCAAGGCTCCAGCATATGGGCCAGCACCACGCTTTCCTTGCCGCCCGAGAAGGCCAGGAAGACGCGGTCGTGACCGTCGAGCGCGGCGTGGAGATCGAATGCGGGCATGGCCTAGTTCTCCGTCGTGAACTCGCGGGTCCGGCGATAGGCCTCCAGATTCTCGCGCGCCCGCAGCAGATCGCGCTCCAGGTCGGCGACGTATCCTTTGGCCTGGCCCAGTTGCTCGTGGACCGTCTCGTCCAGCAGGCCGTCGAGAACGGCATCCTCGTCCGGCGTCGTCTCAAGCGTCGCCATGGCCAGCGCGATGCTGAACTGCGCGGCCGCCAGCCAGGCGCGGGCCTCCACCTTGAAGCGGTCGCCTGGGCGCGGCGGCGGGGGGATCTCGGGGAGAGAGGCGGTTCCCATGTCCATGTCGTCATCGAGCATCACGGCAACTCCGATTTCAGGGCGCGCGCGCGGCGCAGATAGTCGGCATAGGTGGCGGTATCCCGCTGGCCGAGGTGGTAGGCGGCGAGGGCCGTCCAGTTCTCCTCCAGGGCCATGAGCAGGGCGGGCAGGCTGATGCGGAATTGACTGCCCACGGACCTGCGCCCCACCTCGTAGCGCTCGGCCCAGTTACGGGCGGTCTGCAGGGTTGTCGCGCCGATGATGCGCATCGCCTGCCGCGTGGTGATCGCCACGTCTCGGTCGAAAGGGCGGAGGATGTGGCTGTCCATCAGCGCCGCCCGTGCTGCTTCCGCCTGAACACGAGGCCCGTGGAGAGCGTGGCGCTGCGCTCGTCCAGCAGCCGCACCGTGGCGCCCGCCAAAAGCCAGATCAGCCCCATGGCGTCATAGCGGGCGAGAGGGGCTACCGGGTCGAGGCCGAACACGTCCGCCACTTCCCAGCCCAGCGCGTCCGCGGTCACGCCCCAACGGTCGAGAAACAAGCCGCCGTCCTGCATGGCCTGTCTCCAGCGGGCGAGATCCACGCCCCGCGGCTTCTCCTGCTGAAGCCGGGCGAAGGCGTCGGCGTATCGCTTGGGCACCCCTCCGTCATGCTCGGCGATCGCCGCGCGCTCGTCGTGGTCGAAGGCAAATCCCTCAGGAGCCACACAGGAGGCCACTGGCGGCGATGAAGGCCCTTCCTGGTCCGCGGGGCCGTCCGAATGCCCTTGGCCGTCTACGGCCTTCTCTGAGTCTTCCACGGCATACGGCGTGATGTTTGCCGCTTGCTGTTTACGGAGCGCCCTCGCCTTTTGAAGCCAGTCCGTCATTGCGCCCCCCAGAGCCTTGAGTTGACCTCGAACTCGGGGCTCGGGCGGCCGACGCTGCCCTTGCTGGTCACCTCGCGGATCAGCGCCGCCTCAATCAGGGCGTCGCAGGCGCCGGCCATGTGCTTGGGGTCGCGGACTGGACAGCCTGCCTTCCTGCGAGCCTCGCGAGCCTTGAACCGCTTGGCGCCGGTCTCCTGCAGCCAGCGGATCAGCGCCATGGCCTTGCGGTCCGTCTCCGGCACCGCGCTCTCCCCGAACACGCGCCGCGCGGACGGGATGAAATAGGCATCCATCACGCCGATCGCCGCCGCCATGCTCGCGGCCGAGATCGTGGCCGGCTCCGGCTTGCCAGGCGTCGCGCTCCATTCCAGCAACTCCAGCACGAGAGCGAGGCGCAGCGCCTGGCCAGCAGCCTTGGACAGCACGCCAATGAAGGGACCGAAGGCCTTTTCGGCCCTGACCTTCATCTCGGAGCCGTACTGCTCAAGCATCTCGACGCCAGCCGGGTCGAGCGTAAGCGGGCGGGGCTCCGCCTCGTTGCGCTCACCACGGGCGATGTCGAGGCGGTAGAGCCTGGCCAATGCCTCGGCATGCCGCACGCTGTGCGAGCCCTGGGTGATGCGGAAGCCCGGCTTTGCATCGGGCCATGCCCAGAGAAATCGGCTGGCGAGGCCGTCGTCGGCGCCGCCCGTGATGGTGTTCAGGCGGTCGGGCTGGATGCCGCCCAGCACCGAGACGGACAGTCGCCGGATGTGAACCACGTCAGGCCTGCCAACGCGGCCGATCTTGTAGGGTCCGGCGTTCCAGGCCTCCAGCCAGAACGTGCGCTCGGCGTCACCGCCGCCGGTATAGCGGCCGAAGGAGCCCAGCCAGCCGGCCAGTTCATCGCGGAAGCTCAAGCACCCTTTGGGGTTCGTGGCGAGCACGAGGCCCATGTACTCCTGCGTCGCGTCAGAAACCGTGATCTGCGGCGGCTTCCACAGGGGCGGCTCTTTCGCCTCGGGAGGCATCGGCGGCGGCGGCAGGCCATCGGTCACCGCCTGCTTCATGGCCTGCTTCCAGCGGTCCTTCTCGATCTGGGCGCGCTCCAGAGCCTCGAAATAGGCCGTCTGCTCGGGCTGGGCCTCCGCAAGGGCGTCGATCTCGATCTGGTTCAGGATCTTCGTGATGGGCTTCAGCGCCGGCGTCTTGCCGCTGCCGGGGTTGCCAACCATGGCCAGCCAGAGGCATGCCGGCTCGGTCCATCCGCGAGCGTTGGCCTCCCTGGAGTTGCCGATCAGCGCTGCAGCCGATGCGAACAGGCTCGCCGCAACGTAGTCCTCGGGAGCATTCTGCGCCGCCGCCTGATCGACCACGAACTTGGCCCAGAAGTCGCCGAACACATCCACCGGGAACTTGGGAGGGGCCGTGCGGCCGGAGCCGAGGAGGGACAGGTCGGGCTTGTCCCACTCGCCCGGTTCGGCTTTGCGCTCCTGCCAGGAGCCGAAATTTGGGCGAGCGGAATGAGCCGCGTTCAGCGATTCAAAGCGAAGCATCAGCGGTCGTCCTTCCGGCCTCGTGGACCGGGACAAGAATTTCAGGGAGGGGAAGGGCCAGCGCCGCCTGCAGGGCGAGGCCATGAACGTGATCTTCGGCCGCCAGGGCGCCAATGCCGGCGAGCTGCCAGCGGGCGGCCACCTCGTCCACGAGGCAAAGCCCCCGTCGGCCAGCGCGCAGCCATTGCAGCGGCGTTGACCACACCCGCATGGGGTCGTCATCGAGGCGCGGGGCGTAGATCTCGCTCTCGTCCAGCGCCCAGGCGAAGCCGTAGAGGCTGCCTAGGTCGCCAGTCCGGGGATTCCACGCCACGAGGTCGCGGGGCGCACCGAATGCGTCCCGGGTGATGATGACGATCGCGGCCACTGCGTTGTCATCGCCGCGCGCGAACTCGAACCTCCCACCGGCCAGGAACTCGACGCGGGCGGCCAGCAGCAGCGAGGGCTTGTGGATCGCCTCGGCAGGGACGCCCTGTCCTCTCAGCCAGTCCAGTTCGGCCTGGTTGAGGGAGCGCGCTGCCGCGAGATCGGAGGCGTGGATCATGCCAGCCCCCTGATCTTGGCGAAGACGTTCTGCAGCGCAGTCGTCTGCTTGATCGTCAGTGGCCGGTCGCGCCAGAGGTGGACCTGCACGCCGATGACGAACTGGCGTTCCCAGGTCGTCAGGAGCGGCGAGGCCTCGATGTTGCGCAGATGGGCGATGCGGTCCTGTTGCTCGAGGTCTAGCCATTCGCCGAACTTCAGGCAGGCCTCAGGCTCCGGCTCGGGCTCGGTCGCCGACAGCGCCGCCAGACGCTCGGCCAAGTCGTTCAGGTCCATGCCAGCGCTGTTCAGCGTGCGGCGCAGAGCACGGGCGGCGTTGACCAGCTCGCCGTCGTGATCCGTCGCCAGCATGCGCACGAGAGCCGGGACACGGGAGGGAAGCGCGGGCGCCATCATCGCCAGCCCTCCGGCACAGCGAAGGCCAGTTCGGCCAGAAGCATCGCGACAGCCCGAGAAACGGGGAAACGCCGCGAAACCCATTGAATCCTAAGGGGGTGAGGGCTATTCTTCTCGAACTGACCAGCCGCCAAGCAGGGTCTGATTTCGAGCCCGGAGCCCGCCAGCTCCGGGTTTCGTCTTTTCTGCATCAGGCCACCGCCGCCACGTACTCGGCCGTGCGCGCGAACTTGCGGGCCGACACGCGGCTCTCAGCCCAGGCGTCGAGGTCAGCGGGGTGGTAGATCGGGAAACGTCCGAACAGTCGGAACTGCGGGCCCGTCCCCTTGTGGGCCATCACCGCGAGGCTGTTCGCGGAGGTGCCGATGCCGTACCGCTCCTGCAGGTACTTCGCGGCGCGGTCCCGGCGGAGGTACTTGGAAAGGTCGTCCGTCATGTTCGCCCTCATTGCTGCGAACCGGAGGCGCTGATTGCCTCGGCTCATGGGGCGAAAGATGATTCAATGAGGGGACATAAACACGGGAACCAAGTTCCCCGATTTGCAGGGTGTTTGGTCCTCAGGAGTTGGCGCGCCGGTTCTCCTTCAGGGCCTTCACCACGGCCGTCCTGGCGTATGGCTCCTTGTTCCGGTTCCTGATGCCAGCCTCCAGCAGGATCTGGGTGGCGAAGGAGACGAACGGACCTTCAGCATCGGCCATGCGATTGCTGTACCCAGCGCGGCGCCCGAACACGACGGCAAACGCCTCGGCCAGTTCGGCGACAGCACCGTTGAACCATGCCTTGCCATAGTCATGCTCGCAGTCATGCTTGCCGCGCAGCAACTCCGCACGCCTCAGGTTGGCCTCGGCATACTGTAGCAAAGCCGTCGCCTGCAGCTTTTGAGCTGCCTTCTGAGCCTCTGTCATTCCACTCGCGCGATCGTCGGCCAGTTGCTGCCACGCCAGAGCGGCCGCCCGCGCCTTTGTCTGGAAATCCAGCGCCGCCTTGTAGGTTGGCACGGACGCCATGGCCCGGTTCACCTCGATGTTGGCGAGGGCATCACCCACGACATCGGCGAGAACGAACACGTCCGGGGCGGGAGCAATCCCGGTTACGGCAATGATGCGATCCCAAGCCGCCAGCGTCAGCCGGCCGACATGCTCATCCTGACGGACGGTTCTTCGACTGAGGGAGCCCGTCTGAACTTCCGAATGCATGGTGCTTTCCGCCAAAAGCCACGCCAACGAACGACGCAGAAAGAGGCTATAACGTGAACATAGCCGGTGCAATGTGCCGACACCATGCCGTCCACGGGTTTCGACCAAGTGGCGTGGATGAGGCGTCTATGCCGTGGCCGCCCTCCCCTTCCCGATTGCTTCTCTGCTCTTTGGAGGCTCGCGCCTGTTCCAGTATCTTGGAACTGTAGTCGTGCGCGATACGGATTTAGACCCTCCCCCCACGGGCGAAAGAGGCCCGCTGTAGCGCTCCCCCGCCGACTGGCGCGGCTTGAGGCGCAGCCAGGTCCGCCACTCGGCGCTGACGATCGTCACGACATTGGGCAAGTTCCGCCAGCAGGTCAGCCGCCGCTCCTCAACGTGCACGAGGCCCAGGTCGGCCGCCTGGCGCAGCGCCGTTCGCACGGTCGCGACGCAGCAGCCAGCAAGAGCTGCGATGTGGCCCACGGTCAGCCTGCAATCGCCTCGCTTGGCGACATCCATGGAGATGACAGCAAGCACCGCCTGCTCGGCGAGGGTGAAGCTGGCCGCCAGCGCCGGCGGAAGCCTGCCCGATGCCGCCCATCGGCGCCTGCGCTCCATGCTCTCCGGGGATCTCGGCCGGGAGCCGACGCGCCGCCTGGGAGCCGCAGACTTGGCCGGGATCACCTTGCGGGCCTCGATAGCCTGGCCCAGATCCTCGGCCTCGTCCTCAGTGATTTGGCCGTTGGCGAAGGCACGCCACAGCAGCCGCGCTACGTCGTCCAGCGCGTTCCTTGGCGCAGCCTCCACGGCCCGCCTGATCTCATCAACAAACACGTCCTGGCCCCTTCTGTAGGGCCGCTTCGACACAAAGCGTCTCGTGCCGGAAACCGCTTGGTTTCCGGTTGACTCCGAACCCGGAGCCGTGAGACCTTCGCGCTGTCAGGGATCGCGAGATCTCACCGATTTGACCGGCCTCCGAGTGTCCAGCTCGGGGGCCGCTCGCTTTTTGGGCCTATGCGGCTACCGCATCTCGTCTCCAAATTGCTGCGCCCCGGCAAAGCCGAAGCCGCTAGACAAACCGCGCACCGCCGATGATTCCTGTCAACGCAGGGACCGACTCGCGAAGCACACCGCATACGGTATGCCGTAAGCCGCTCCCCGTCTACGGGAGGCAGCACGCCGTCTGCAGCATGGTGGTGAACGGTTAACCGTTTGCCCCCTACGGTGTGCCGCAGGAGGATCAGCCATGAAGACAGTCGCCTTCGTCACGCAGAAGGGCGGGACCGGCAAAAGCTCCCTGGCGGTCTCAATGGCCGTCGCGGCGCAGGAGCGTGGCCTGAAGGTCTACGTGATCGACCTGGACCCGCAGGGAACGGCGAAGTCGTGGTACGAGCGGCGCGAAGCCCCCTCCCCTGAGGTGGCCACGATCGAGACGCCGCAGCTGCCCGCCGCGCTCGCCACCCTGGCCAGGCAAGGCTATGACTTGGCGCTGATCGACACGGCTGGCGTGGACTCGCCGGCGACGACGGCCGCCATGCAGGCCGCTGACCTTTGCCTCATCCCTGCCCGCCCCTCGATAGCCGACATCGAGGCCACCCGGCCGACCGTGCGCACTCTGTCGCGCCTCGGCCGCCCGTTCTCCTTCGTCCTGAACCAATGCCCGCCCGGCCGGACCATTCGCACGTCCGATGCGTTCCGTGTCCTCAATCTCGCGGGCGCCGTAGCCGGCACCGCCATGGCCATGCGCGCCGACCATCTCGACTCCATGGCGATGGGCCTGGGCGTGACCGAACGCGACCCGACCGGCAAAGCCGCCTCGGAGATGCGCGAGCTGCTGCAGTGGGTGACAACCCGCCTTGAGGGAAAAACCAATGGCCAAGAAGAAACCCGCGTCGCTTGAACTGGCGATGGCGACGGGGCCGGAGCAGTCCGCCGACAACGCGCCGGCTGCGACGCCTCAGCCCTCGAAGGCCGAGAAGCTTACCGTTTACGTTTCACGGCGTGCGGCAAAGCTCATCAAGCAGATGGCGCTCGATAACGACAAGCGCACGAACGACTACCTGCGCGAGGGCATCAACCTGATGCTCGCGAAGTACGGCCATCCCTCCCTTGAGGAGATGGAAGACTGAGATGCGCGCTCGCCAGCTTTGGTCAACGTGGGCCTCATCGCCTGAGATCGCACTCGCGCTGCGGGTTGTGCTGGTCCTCGGCGTCCTCGGGATCTGGTGGGAACTGGCCTCCGCATACGATGAGTTGCGCCGCATCCGCGGGAACACGGGCTACATAAGCGGCGAGGTGACGGTTAGCGGCGCCGTCGAAGTCCGCGGGGCTCCAGGGCAACCCCTCCCTGTCCGCGTGCAGTAAAGACACCGCACACCGCAAGCGGTTTACAGCTTGCCGCAAATAACATACCTCTTGCCGCAGACGGCGGACCCGTCGAGCAAAGAGCCCCCGCATGCGGATGTACCGTGCGGGGGCTTCTGCGCATCGGGCGTGGCGCACCGGCGCTCTCCATTGATTTCCTGCAGCCATCAACTCGTCTGGCGAGCCGGCCCTCAATCAGGGATGAGGAATTGCGCCCAAACGAAAGTACCCTTAACCCTCCAGAAACACTCTCCAGCGCTACTGGAACTAACTCGTGTTGACATCCGTTTACAGCTGCGTGCATATGGGGCGTGCGTGATGGCGAGGCCACGCCACCCCAGCAAGGAAATAGAAGCGGCAGTGCAGCATGCGGAATCCAAGGGTTGGATTTTGCACCTGTCGTCGGGTCATGCCTGGGGGCATCTGTTCTGCCCCTTGAGCACGCGGGAAGGGTGCATAGTTCCGGTCTGGAGCACACCCAAGAACGCACAGAACCACGCCAAGGGAATAATCCGGGCGGTTAACCGCTGCCCAGACTGCCATGGAGGGCACTGATGCAGACGTACAACTTCACGATCATTGCATCCGGGCTGGGCGTTGAGGACGTGGACCGCCTCTTCGAGGCCGGTTGCGATGACGCGACCATGGCAATCCAGAAGGGACTTGTGGTGCTGGAGTTCGATCGCGAGGCTCGGACCTTCACCGCAGCCCTGCTGTCGGCCATTAGGGATGTTCGGCGGTCTGGCGCCCACATTGAGCGGGTTGAACCCGATCATCTAGTGAATGCATCTGAGATTGCGGCGCGGTCAGGGTTGGGCCGAGCCGCTGTATCGCTCTACGCAAAGGGGGAGCGCTCCGAAGGATTTCCGAGGCCAGTTGCCCGTGTCACCAGCGAGAGCCCGTTATGGGACTGGGTCGAGGTTGCTGAGTGGATGTACCGGCAGCATCGGGTACCCCGCCAGGTCGTTGTTCACGCCAAGGTTGTCAGAGCGGCGAACCTCGCGCTTGAACACGGCCACCATCCGGCGGCTGGTTACGCCGAACGAATCTTGGAAAGCCGAGTAGCCGAGTTCGAGGCCGCCTGAAGCCAGGCGTGATCGAGTGGGAGATAAGGGCGGTTCAGCCCATCCGCATTCTGGTTTCCGTCCGGATCGAAGCGCAGCCGGGCTTGACGCAGACTGCGCTCGCCTCGCCAATATGCTGCACCGCTTGAGGTTGGGAGGGCAGATGGCGAGCATCATCGTGGCGGCTTCCTGGGTCTACGCCGTCATGCACCGCAAGCGCGCCCGCGCCGCAGGTTACGTCTTGCTCGTGTAAGCGCCTCAGCTTCGCTTCATGCCCCGCGTCGCGGCCTTGTTCACGCCCCTGGCGGAACTGTCCAACTGCGACAGCGGCGACTTCACCTTCGCCCAGAACCGAGCTTCCTTCGCCAGCTCCTCGTTCTCCGCCATGCGGCGGGCCTTCCGTTCGGCGCGGCTCGGATGCTTCTTCGCCATTCAGCTCCCCCTCAGGCTTGGCGCTGCATGACAAGCTGTACCTGCTTGGCGTGCCACTCTCCACCTCGAGGCGTCTTGATCCCGCGAGCGTTGAGGGCGCCAGCGATGGCCCGCAGCGTGGTCGCGCCCGTCGATTGGATCTGCTGGATGACAGGGAGCACGTTCGCCGCGTGCTGATCCGCCTTGGCCGAGCGGGCCGCGTTCGCCAGGGCGCGGGCCTCAGGCAGGTTCGTGCGGTTGCCGAGGGGAGGGAGGTTGTCCCGGCGCCGGCGCTCCTTCGCTGCCGCCAGCGCTGCCTTCGTCCTGGTCGAGATCATCTCGCGCTCGTGCTGGGCGACGGCCGCCAGAATGTGGATGTGCAGCGGGTTGGCGTTCGGGTTGTCCACGGCGAGGAAGTTAACCCGGCTCTCCATCAGATTGGCGATGAAGGCGACGTTGCGCGACAGCCGGTCCAGCTTGGCGATGATCAGGGTGGCCTTCCGCTTGCGGCAGAGCTTGATGGCCTCCGCCAGCTTGGGCCGGTCCGACCGCTTGCCGGACTCGATCTCCACGAACTCGGCGTCGAGCGTCCAGGCGCCCCCGTTGAGGTGGCGCATCACCGCGTCGCGCTGCGCCTCCAGGCCGAGACCGCTCCGGCCCTGCTCCTGCGTGGAGACGCGGTAGTAGGCGACGAAGCGACCGGAGGACATGGCGGGGAGCCCTTTTTGAGCCGTTGTGAAATTACTATACGTCCGTTTAGAAACTTCACAAGCGGAATTTAGAGAGCGAAATTGCCCGACACACTGAGGTAATTCGAGGTAATCGCAGCAATGCCCAGAGCCGCAGGGGAGCGGTATCGAAACGTCACAGGGCTTTCAGCCGATCGGAAAGGCGTCTGCCGAATTTTGGCACAGCCCGTACTTGAAGCGTTTTCTAAGAAACGCCCGTAAGCGCTTGATCTGACTCACTCTGCCGAATTTTGGCATTTTGGCATTTTGGCATCGGGCTGTCTCTGTCGAGCCGCTGTACTATCAGTCCGCCAAAGCCCTCCTTTTAGGGCCTGACAAAACCCCAGTCTGCCTGTTCCTGGCCTGTATTATCAGGCTGGCGTTCTCACTGTTTCCTCACTGCAGGATCAGTGACACAGACGCAGCGGACGCCGTTTATCAGCCGTTCGAAAAGCAGAAAGGCCCCACCTCGCGGGCAGGGCCTCCATCACCAGATCGACTTACCAGTTCAGGCGGGCCACTTGTGCCTAGCGAAGGCCATGGCCGCGGCGAAGTCATGGACATCTACCCAATCCTTCTCGGCCATCTGCTGCTCCCAGCTCCAATGGGGTTCGTCCTCGCGCAGCCGATCTTTCGCGATGAAATAGGTGCCGTCTCGCGCTTCGACGCCCTCGTCCGTCACCACCCACTGCAGGCCGAGCCAGTGAAAGGGCTCCTGCGGGGCATCGCCGCGAACTCGCACCGCGGGGACGCTCGACGGCGCCGGCACGGGCTCTTCGTACCTGACCACCTTGTTCGCCATGTTCTCTCCTGCTCTTGCCGCTTGCTGCTTACGGTTTGAAGGAAGCCGTTTGGCTCTGCCTTATCCGTTCTTCGGTGTGTAGCAGACGCAAGCCCGGCCATCGGCCGAGGTGAAGGTGACGCCCACCGCCTCGAACGCCTTAACGATCCCGTCCACCGTCCTCGCCTGGGCGGCGAGTGGTCCCGGCGCCCTCTCCAGCCGCTTCACAGTCCCTGACGCCAGCCCCGTTGCTTCGGCTAGGTCCGCCTGCTCCCAACGGACCAGCGCCCGCGCCGCCCGTAGCTGCTCGCTTGTGATCGTCATATCCGCCCCATTCGTACCCTCATGGTATTTTATTGTACCCTGAGGGGTTGACATGAAGATACCTCAAAGGCAATTTGTACCCTGACGGTACGAACTGAGCAATGAGGGCTCGGACATGACCCACAAGTTTCTCAAGGCAGACGGCTCCTTCGACCTCACCGCGATCATGACTGAGGCCTGGGCCGTGTTCCGCCGCTTCCGCTCCGTCCGCCCCGACACGACGTTCGCCACCCGCCTCCGCCACGTCTGGGCCGACGCTCAGAAGCAGCGCCGCATCTGGAAGCTGGATCGCGCCCCACTCCGTCCCGTCGCCCGCGTCGAGCGCACCCAGCCCACCGGCTTTGTCGCCCCCGAGCTGGCCGCCTGGATCGGCCGCCAGTGCTCCACCGATCTCGGCCTCGTCGCCTGAAAGGGACCGGCATGCTCACTGCCTATGACTTCGCCGTGATCTTCGGCCCGCTGTTCGCCGCCATCGCCCTGCTGGGCCTCGGCTTCCTCGCCGTTCACGTGGCCGACAACAGCACGGCCTGAGCGCCGCGCCTCCTTTCCACCCCAACCGACATCGCAGAGAGGGAGAAACCGCCATGACGCGGAACGATGACGCACGCCTGAACCTTAGCCGCCGCTCCATGCTCGCCGGCGTGGCCGTGGCCGCCGCCTTGCCGGTCGTGGCCGCCGCTGCTGAGCCTGCAGCGCTCACGCCCCTCAGCCCCGACGCTGATCCCCGCCTCCGGCTGGTCGCCATGGTGCGCAAGCTCTGCGCCTCCGCCCACCACGACAGCGCTGACGCCCGCGTGTTCCGCCTCGGCCTGGGCTGGTGCGAGGCCATGACGGCGGAGCTCGCCGCTGATGACGCCTACAACCGCGCCCATGATGTCTACGACAAGATCCAGCCCAAGACGCCCGAAGCGCTCTATGTCCGGGACAGCGATGCCGAGCTGAACCTGCGCGGCGCCTGCGCCACCTACACCGGCCGCATGTGGTATCCTCCGAACACCGTGGAGAGCTTCCAGCGCGCGCTCCAGGTCCCTGCGGGCTATCAGCGCTTCCCCGCCTCGCCGCGTGTTCAACGTGCTTGGGACCGCATGAAAGAGATCGCGGACGCCGCTCGCGCCTTCGAGGCTGCGGATGAGCAGGCCCGCGAGGCTTCCGGTCTGAACGCGGCGGACGAGATCCAGATTGAGGCTTTCTCCAAGACGAAGGCCTTGGCCCTGCGCATGCGGGTGGAGAGGGCCAGCACGCCCGCCGGGATCGCGGTCAAGGCCGCCATGGTCGCGAGCTACCACACGGTAGGGACGGACCTCTGGGAGGCGCGCATGGGCTTCGACCCGAATGACGAGTCGCCGCTCTCGGACCTCGCCTCCCTGCTGCTTGATCTGGTCGAGGCAGGCGAGCGCATCGCCGGGAACACTGCCCTCGTTTGAGAGTTAGTGTGGTGCAGACGAAGAACCCCGAAATCTTGGCTCAGTCGCCCCGTTGGTGATCCCGCCGACGGGGCTTTCCTTTTGGCGCTTATCCCAACCGTTTGGCGCAGCCACAAACTCTAATGCGATTGGGCCGACAGGGCGGCGCGCTCGCCGCCTCGGAGGCCGAATGCAACAGTTACAGCAGTCGAGGGTGTTGGTTCTGGAGGACCAGTATCTTCTCGCTATGCAAGTCGAAGAAGACTTGCAATCCAAGGGTGCGCAGGTGGTCGGACCGGTTGCCACCGCCAGCGAGGCTCTCGAATTAATTGAGAGCACGGAGATCGACGCCGCTGTTCTGAACGTGCGCTTGAAGAACGGAACATCCTTCGCGGTTGCTGACGAGCTTCTACGCCGCGGCGTTCCGTTTGTGTTTGTGACCGCCTTCGAGCAGCAAATGCTGCCCGAGACGTACGTTTCCATCCCACACCTCACAAAGCCACTCAAGCCGACCGAACTGGTTACCGCCCTTCTGGCCCTCGTGTCGGCCAATGCGGAGCGCTAAGGTCGGAAGACGCCCTGCATCGAGGCAAGTTGAACCGACGGATGGCGGTCCACCAGTGCGCAGCCCGATGCCTCGCGGCCCAGTGAGAGCGTTCCGCAGTACCCGAGAAAGCCGAGTTGTTCCGGCCCTACCGGGTGCATTGCAACAGAGAGGCTGCCCAATGCGATTGGATGCATGGCAAGCCTGCGCCCATCAACTCAGGCTCAAGCGCCTGGATTTGCCGCGCAGCAAACTGGTCGAGGTGAAAACAGCAGGCTACGGTGCCGCGTTCTGGCGCTGGCGGGAGGTGTCCTATCTCTGCGCCGAGTGTGGCACCCGCGTATTCCGCACAAGCAGCAAGACCTATCGCGGCGCCTGCTGGATGGAAGCCAAGGATGGCCCGCTGGCCAGCGGGCCTGCCAATGCCTATTAATTCGACTACTTCGGACGGACCGTCACCTGGCGAACTACATACGGCGATGTCGTGCAGCAGCTTGCCATGGGGCCTACTTCGCGTGCTGGCATTGCTTGCGTCAGATGGGCGGCTCCCAATGGAGCCGACCTTCCTGGATATTTCACGTCTAACCGAGCAAGAGATCCTTGGTCTGCCCGGCATTGGCATCAATTACCTTCGATTGATCCGGGGCGAGGTAAAGCGACGCGGCGGCAGCTTGGCAGAAGCCCCTACGCTGGGGCAGGACCGCCCAGCGCAATAGGATCAGGCGCAAAGCCACGGCGCCCCAGCTCGGCCAGCACCAGATCAATGAGATCACCGGCGAGGTCCTCGTCGGTCGTCGCCTCGGACGCGAGGCGCGCATAGAGCCCGGTCATCTCGGCTGCGAACCCGGACAGGTCGCCCGTGTGGAATTCGCGCGCGCGCACCTGAAACCAATCCAGCAAATGGATTGCCGCCTGGATCTTCTCATCCGGCGTCCGCGAGCTGCCGGCGATCTGGATGAGCTTCTCGGCCATCCCGTGACTCATGGATAGCAGCCTAACCCAGCGGGCATGGCAAATCCGGGCCTGTAACTCGCAGCCATTTCCGCCCCTGCCCCACGCCCCTTGCTATCGCGCTCACCTACGGGCCCACACACTTCCGACATCAATTCAGAGCATACGGATAGCCATTCCGCATTTCAGCCCACTCTTAGATAGTTTCCGGCGCTTCTGGCTTCCGAAGGAGCTATCCCGATGGGAATGGCGATAAATGCGTGCCCGTCCTGCACGAAGCAATTCGGCCTGAAGAGCCTGGACCATCCTCACGGGCGTCTCGACGAGATCATGACCGTGAACTTCGGAACCGGAATCAGGCGCTGGAGCGAAACGACATATGTCTGCACCGATTGCGGCACCATCATCGTGCATACGAGCAGCAAAGCCCACGTTGGGCCCAGTTGGTGGCGCGACCTGGGCTGACACGCGCCGGCGTACGAGCATGCAGCCCTAGAATGAGGTCCTCCATGTGGGGTGCAGACCAAATGCGCGTGTCTTCGAACAACATCATCACCTCAGTCCGCGCGCTGCCGATAAGCGGCGACTCGGAGGATGAGACAGCCGAGAAGTTGGAGCTTTTCCTGGCCCACACTTACGATGCTTGGGGGGTCGCCCCTGAGGCTGCCCGAGGGCGCTGGTGGGGCCGTCAGGACCCTGGACAGACACTGTGGTTCCGGGTGGTCAGGCGCTGATCTTACGTCGAGCGCGCCGGCCCAAGCTCAGGCCTCCTTGAAATTCTGCTTCTGCGGCCCGCCGCCAAGCTCGCAAACACCGCCTGGGGTAACTCGCCGCCGCTCCGCAGGTGCGCATCAGCACGCATGAGGCGCATGTACCTCGATTTCGCTAACAGGCGGCGCGAAATCAGCAGAGGGTGGTTTGGGTAAGGAGCACCCCGTGCAAAAAACCTTCCCCGCTTCGCTTTCGGATGCGCTCCGCTTGGAGTTCGAACTGATTGCACTCGAACCGCTCCCTCGCGAACTCCAGGCGCTCTTGAATTTCATGCAGAAGTCCGAGGAGCAAAGGACGAAGACCAAGCGATGCGGGCGGCGATGCGCCTGGCCTCGTCCGAGTTGAAATCCCCAGTCCTCGGGTGAAAGTGGTGGACTAGGCAAAGCTGCACGAGAAGGGCAGTGTTTTGGCCGTTTAGGGCTGCATCGCGACAAGCGTCACGACGACGCCACCGGCGAGATAGGCGAGTGCAAGCAGTTTAAGAGTTCGCCTGATGGCCGTGCGCCAGCGCAGCTGGGCCCGCTCTGTCATGCGAGCCTCCCTCCGACCGAGCCACCCAGCGGGGCATTAAGAATGCTCCCCATGCGAGGGCGGGGCAAATCACGTTCGCCGGAGCAGTCCGATATGCCTGAAAAAAGAAGCCGCCCCAGTTTGGTTGGGGGCGGCTCTGTCGAGTTGGGTGCTTCAGGGGGAAATCCCCCACGGACCATATTTGCACGCACGCGTGCTGCAATGCTGATCCGGATCAGGCCCGAAGCACCGCCGCAATCCGTTTCGTTGGACAAATCCGCATTGGCAGCTGGAACTCCGCTGCTCGGCGGTTTGCGGGCCTTTTTTTAAAACGACCGCTCATGTAAATTGATATCAGTTATCTGAGCGCAAGACCCTTTGCTATGCGGACCCGTGCAGAAGCTTTTCTCAAGGCCATGCGAGCCGGTGGGTCCAGCGAGGAGTTGCTGGACATCATCCGCGTCAACCTTGAAGCCATGGGGATAGTTTTTGACAAAGATCGTTGGGCCATGGCGTCGATGGAAGAGCGCGCTGCCATCATTAGAGTGGCCCTGAAGACGGTTCTTGAATCGAACGACCGCTAGCGTGGCGCCTTCTACGTTCACACTCATTGTGCGGAGGGGACCTTCGTGCCTGGACGTGGCAATTGACGCGGCGGCCTGCCTAATAGGCCATCCCGGCGCTTGGCTTGCCTAGTTCGATCCGATGTTGAAGAGCGAAGTCTGCGCGCCGGTAATTAGTTCTTCCGGCTCATCGAGGCAGCTATGAGAGATGCGACGTCGAGTAGTAGCTCTTTGGGCTCACCACCAAGCAGCTGAGCCCGGGCTCTAATCTCCAATGCCAGTTCGTCCATCTGCCGGAAGGTGTAGTCCTCGTCGTCCTCGCCGAAATACACTGTCTCGTCCCTGAGCCAGCCGACGGCTTCAAGCATCCGGGCGAGCTTTTCTTCTCGCGTCGCTTGAGGCTTCGCATATTCCAGAAGGCCGTCGATGAACCCAGAGAACAAGCGTCCTGCTCCGTAAGCCCTTGGAGCAACGGGCGCCATCATAACAATGTTTCCGGCAGGCCATCACACGTTCTCGTTAGTAGGGGCATCCGGCAGCAACAGGCCAAGCACCTCGAGCAGCCAAGCCTCTCTTTCGGCCAGAGCCATACGGCTCCAAACCTCATCAGAGAACAATTGGCCGTGCTGCGTCTCGATCTCTGACTTGAGTTCATCCAGAACCCGCCCTTCGTGGCCAGGCTTGGTTGCAATCAGGTCTAGGTTCATTGTGTCATTCTGATTGTAACTCGACCGGATCGAGTTATGGCCATCGCGCCTCGATCCTCAACCCGACCAATCGGATTACGAAGCCTCGTGTCTGCCCGCTGTGTCCGGATGCGCACAAAGGGGGGGCAGACTTCAGCCCAGCGCAGGCCAAACTCTTCAATCCCTAGGCAGTGCCGGAACTGACATGGAACGGTCAGATGGCCCACACGTTCACACCCTGCAACATCGGATGCCCCCTCCGGTAATGCTTCATCAAGGCCCCGGACGAGCCATCGTCCCTCAGGGGCCTTTTTGCGTTTGGGACAACTTCACCGTGACGGCTCCCGAGCCTTGACCCGGAGCGATGAAATGTTCTTGTTATGTTCCAATGAGTCGACACCGCCGCCTTTGGACCGGACCTGACGCCGAGGAGTACCTGGCCGCCTTGAGAGAGTGGCGGAGGCGCTGCGTCGCCATTCTCACCAAGGCTCCCATTCGCTCCCCGATTGCGCTGGCAACCACGGAAATTATGCACGCCATCGACGGGGCGGCCGAGGTGATCACTGGGGACCGCGAGTCCCTGTGGTCAAAGCCAGCGAGCACCGGCCCGGAGATGCGGGCTCGGTTCAGAGAAACAGACACCGAGTAGCACCGCCGTTGCAATAGGCGAGGGGAGCGCCGGAGGCATCGAGGACGCACCAGCCGGACGGCATCGGCTCGGCCTGCCACGGGGGGAGGGAAGTGACGGGCAGGGAAGGGCCAGATGGAGCGCGATCCCACAACAGCGAGATGCCCCCTTCCGATTTGCTCAACAAGGCCCGCGACGTGCCGTTGCGCCCGGGCCTTTGTAGGCCTTGTCAAAAACGAACGTCACGCCACGGATTTACAGACTTCCTCTGGGCCGCCCGACGCCTGGAGGATATGACAGCTCCGAAACATTCGAGCGCCAAATATGTCACGAGGATCGCAGCTGCAGCCCAGATCAGAAATTCAGGATAGTCCATGTCGGGGGCCTTCTGCTTCAGCATGAATGATGGCCGAACATCCGATCCTTCACCGCTCGACAGTTTGTCGGGTCCTTGGAGTTTTTTAACCTGATGGTCTATGCCTTTCAGGGCATCATTTGATGCACCGAGCCGGCCGGCGACATCGGGGGCGGCTCGCCTGTCCCGATCATCTTCTGCGGATTGATGCCGGGAACCGCAACTCGGCCTGCGGACTCCCCATCAATGGCTTGGCGCGCTCGACCTCTTGCTCGTGACCGAAAGGCTCCGGCAGGTTTCATTACACCCATGTTGGCGACCCTCTCGGACGTGATCCCGACCGGGCCCGGCTGGCTGTATCAGGTCAAACATGACGGCTATCGACTGCAGGCCAGCCGCGAAGGCCCAGACGTGCGATTATGGAGCCGCAACGGCCTTTCCTGGACGGATCGCCTGCCCAGGATCGCCAACGCTGTCCGTGCGCTCCCCTGCGGCTCCTGCACGCTAGATGGAGAGGCTATTGTCCAGCGCGATGACGGAAGGGACGACTTCCTCGCCCTTCGCTCTGTGACAGGGCGCATTCATGCCGCGCTGCTGGCTTTCGACCTGCTGGAACTGGATGGGCGAGATCTGCGCCCCTTGACGCTCTTGGAGCGCCGCGCCGAGCTGGCGAGGCTCTTGGCCCAGCCAGTGGACGGGATCGCCATGGTGGACGCCCTGGA
>NZ_PVZS01000040.1 GCF_003004785.1 Alsobacter soli | reverse complement strand
GCCCCGCGGCGTCCCCTCCGCCTCACCTCCGCGCGCCAGCCGGAGAACGCTGACGCATGCCTGAAAGCCTCCCCGTCATTGCGAGGAGCCCGCAGGGCGACGAAGCAACCCAGGGGGACTGGCGCAATCCCGGTCACAACGGAGAGACACACGCGCCTTGCCCCTGGATTGCTTCGTCGCTGCGCTCCTCGCAAGGACGGGAGAGGGGCTGGGCGCCTCGACCGGCGCTCTTCCGCCGCGTCCCCGCCGTCACGCCTCCGCGCGCCAGCGTGGAGCTGACCCCCCAACCTCTCCCTGCCACACGAGCCCGGAGCCGCCATGTCCCAAGCCGTCCGCCCCATAGCCGCGTCAAAGGTCCCCTCCGGCAAGCGCCGGTCCAAGGGCGCCCCACCCCAGGACGCCCCGCCCCAGGACACCCCGACCCAGGACGGGAGCAGCCCGGAAGGCCTCAGCGAATGGGAGCTCGCGTGCGCCGACGACGCCGCGGCCGAGGCGGAGCTCCAGATGATCGCGCGCCGCCTGGCCGGACAGGCTGGAAACTGGTTGCGCTGCCCGCGCGGCGCCTGCCGACGGCGGCGGACCTGCTGCGGCCCCTTCCCGCTGGCGTGCCATCCCCCGCGGGGACCGGCGACCGAGAAGGAGATGGAGGATCTGCGCAAGGTCCTGAGGGAGCATCTCGCTGGCCTGGACGGCGGGCGCGAGCCCGGCGACTTTCCGTGAGACCGATGACAGTGATCGCTGAATCAGCCCCGATTCGAGTCCCGGCGCAGCGGCTTGCAGTGGTCCGGGAATCACCGGCCGCCCGGTGGTCGCGGAATCACAAGGGCTCCGGCCAACAAAAAAACCCCGCCGGCGGGCCGGCGGGGTCGGTGCGGGTCGAGCCCCGGAGGGCGCGTCTCGAAAAGCTCAGGCGGCCTCGGCCGGCAGGGCCGACTTGGCCTTCTCCACGAGGGCCTTGAAGGCCTCCGGCTCGCGGATGGCGATGTCGGAGAGGACCTTGCGGTCCACCTCGACGCCCGCCTTGTTCAGGCCGTCGATGAAGCGCGAGTAGGTCAGGCCGAACTCGCGGACCGCAGCGTTGACGCGCTGGATCCAGAGCGCCCGGAACGTGCGCTTCTTCGCCTTGCGGTCGCGCGTGGCGTACTGCATGGCGCGATCCACGGCCGCCTTCGCGGTGCGGATCGTATTCTTGCGGCGGCCGTAAAAGCCCTTGGCTGCCTTGAGGGTCTTCTTGTGCTTGGCGTGCGAAGTGACGCCGCGCTTGACGCGGGACATGGCTGATCTCCTGGTCTATTCTGTTGGAAAAAGCCGGGGCGATCAGCCGTTCGGCAGGAAGTACTTCTTCACGTTGGCAGCATCGCCCTCGAACAGGACGTTGGTGCCGCGGTTGTTGCGGATCTGCTTGTTGGTCCGCTTGATCATCCCGTGCCGCTTGCCGGCGTGGGCATACAGCACCTTGCCGGTGCCGGTGATCTTGAAGCGCTTCTTGGCGCTCGACTTCGTCTTCATCTTGGGCATTTGGCTCTCCTTGGGCGGCGAGCCGCCCCCGGTTGTATCGGTCGGCCGCGAGCGGCCGTTCGTCTCGTCATGAGCGCGAAAAGAACCGCCACGGCAGCCCTGACAGCCGGGCGGTTCGAAGGCGCGGTCTATAGCAGGAATCCGGCGGGAATCAAGGAGGCTGGCCCTCCCGGCCGAGGGCGACGCCTCAGCCCCGGACCTCCCCGAAGCTCCCGGCCAGCGGGAAGCCGTGGCCGAGCGGGTCGTCGGCCTCGATCAGGAACGTCCCGCGCCCGGCGTAGAACCCGCGACCCCCGACCTCCACCCGCACCGCGCCGGGGATCTCCGGCGCCGGCCGGGTCACCATTCCGGTGAAGGGCTCGCCCGAGATGCCCCGGAAGGTCCGCACCTCGCCGGGCCGCACGAGACCCTTCGCATGGTCCAGCGCCATGCGGGCCGTCACCCCCGAGCCCGTCGGGCTGCGGTCCACCTGCCGCTCGGCGAACACGCACAGGTTCCAGCTCTCGGCCCCGGCGGGCGCGTCGTCCGTCAGGATGGTCCCGTACAGGAAACCGAGGTCCGGCTCCGTGGGGTGGCTGATGGGGAGCGTCTCCCGGATGGCGTCCGTGAGCGCCCCGCCCGCCTCCACCAGCCGCTCCAGCGGCGTGGCGAAGAAGTCGAGCCCGAACCGGGAGGCCGGCAGGATGGCGTAGAACGCGCCCCCATAGGCGATGTCGGTGACGATCCGCCCGAACCCCGGGACCTCAACGGCCATGTCGAGCGCCTGGGCGTAGGCCGGCACGCTCTCGAAGCGCACCTCCGTGACCTCGCCGCCCTCCACCCGGCAGGTGAGCGCCAGCGGCCCGCAGGGCGCTTCGATCACGAAGCGGGTCTCCGGCTCCGTCCGGGGCGCAAGCCCCTGGTCCACCGCCCACCGCCCCAGCGCGACCGTGGCGTGGCCGCACATGGTCGAGTAGCCCTCGTTGTGGGTGAACAGCACCCCCAGCACGGCCCCCGGATGGGACGGCCGCACCGGGATCACCCCGTACATGCCGGCGTGCCCCCGCGGCTCCAGCATCATGGCCCGCCGCAGGTGGTCGTGGTTGTCCCGGGCGTCCCGCCGCTGGGCCAGGACGCTGTCGCCCTGCAGGGCGGGGTAGCCGCCCGTCACGATCCGCACCGGCTCCCCGGCCGCGTGCATGTCGGTGAAGGCGAGCTCTGTGACCTGGCCCATGAGACCCCTCCGGCGGCTGGACGCCCAGTGGTAGATCCCGCGCCGGCCGGGCGCAATCAGGCCGCCGGGGCCCGCTCCGCAGGAGCGGCCTGGGCCGGCGCCGGCTCGGGCAGGAACAGCGACCGCGCGCTTTTCACCTCCCGCACCAGGAAGTCCACCGTGGCCCGCACCCGCGCCACGTCCTTGAGCTCCGCATGCACGATCAGCCAGAAGGTGCGCGTCAGCTGCACCTCGGGCAGCACCGGCACGAGCTCCGCCCGGCGCGAGGCCATGAAGTGCGGCAGCACGCAGACCCCGGCACCCGCCACCGTGGCCTCCATCTGGGCCACCAGGTTGGACGACTGCAGCCGCGGCCTGAGCCCCTTGGCGATCTCGTCCAGGTAGTCGAGCTCCGGCATGTAGATGAGGTCGTCGATGTACCCCACCAGCGGATGCTCGAAGAGATCCTCCGCCTGTCGGATCTCCGGCGCCCCGGCCAGGTAGCCGCGGGCGGCGTAGAGCCCAAGCCGGTAGTCGGTCAGCTTCCGGGCGACGATCTTGCCCTCCTTGGGAGGCGACAGCGAGATCGCGATGTCCGCCTCGCGCTTCGACAGCGACAGGAGCCGCGGCATGGCGATGAGCTGGATCTCGAGGTCCGGGTACTTGTCCGCGAGCCTCACCGCCCGGGGCGCTAGGAAGGTCGTGCCGAACCCGTCCGGCGAGCCCACCCGGACTGTGCCGGACAGCGCCAGGTCCGCGCCCCCGATCTCGCTGGAGGCGGCCAGCGCCGCGCTCTCGATCGCCTCTGCGGCGACGACCAGCCGCTCGCCGTGCCCGGTGAGCGTGTAACCCTGGGGCCGGCGCTCGAACAGGGTAGCCTTCAGGGCCGTCTCCAGGGAGGTGATGCGCCGGCTCACGGTGGCGTGGTCGGCTCCCAGCCGGCGGGCCGCCACGGTGAGGCGCCCGGCCCTTGCAACCGCCAGAAAAAAGCGCAAGTCATCCCAGTCGAAACGGCTCATGGCCCCGGTTTCCTCGCCCCGCATTCCGGCGCGACCCGTATGGGAAAGCGCGCACGGATTGGACGTGAAAACTCCCATAGCCGTGCGGATATCGCAATGATACTCGTGTCGTAAGCGCGCCGGCCGCTCCGGCGTCCGCGCAAGGTCCTTCGGGAGGAAACAATGGTCGTCGAACTCACCCATTTCATCGGGGGCAAGCACGTGAAGGGGGCCTCGGGCCGCTTCACCGACGCCTACTGGCCCATGACGGGCGAGGTCGCCTCCCGGGTCCCTCTCGCTTCCAAGGACGAGATTCGCGCCGCGGTGGAGAACGCCAAGGCCGCGCAGCCGGCCTGGGCCGCCACGAACCCGCAGCGCCGCGCCCGCGTGCTAATGAAGTTCCTGGACCTGGTTCACAGGGAGTATGACTCCCTCGCCGAGATCCTCGCCAAGGAGCACGGCAAGACGATCGCCGACGCCAAGGGCGACATCCAGCGCGGCCTCGAGGTGGTCGAGTTCTGCATCGGCGCGCCGCACCTGATGAAGGGCGAGTACACCGAGGGGGCTGGCCCCGGCATCGATATCTACTCCATGCGCCAGCCGCTCGGCGTCGTGGCCGGCATCACGCCCTTTAACTTCCCGGCCATGATCCCGCTCTGGAAGGCGGGCCCCGCCATCGCGGCCGGCAACGCCTTCATCCTGAAGCCCTCCGAGCGTGACCCCGGCGTGCCGCTGCGCCTCGCCGAGCTGTTCCTGGAGGCCGGCCTGCCGGCGGGCGTCTTCAACGTCGTGAACGGCGACAAGGAGGCGGTCGACGCCATCCTGGACGACCCGGACATCAAGGCGGTGGGCTTCGTCGGCTCCACGGCGATCGCCGAGTACGTCTACACCCGCGGTTGCGCGGCCGGTAAGCGCGTCCAGTGCTTCGGCGGCGCCAAGAACCACATGATCGTCATGCCGGACGCCGACATGGATCAGGCCGTGGACGCCCTGATCGGCGCCGGCTACGGCTCCGCCGGCGAGCGCTGCATGGCGATCTCCGTGGCCGTGCCGGTCGGCAAGGACGCGGCCGACCGCCTGATGGACAAGCTCATTCCGCGCGTCGAGAGCCTGAAGGTCGGCCCCTCGACGGACAGCTCCGCCGACTTCGGCCCGCTCGTCACCAAGGCGCACCTCGAGAAGGTGAGGTCCTACGTGGACCTCGGCATCCAGGAAGGCGCGAAGCTGCGCGTCGACGGCCGCGGCTTCAAGATGCAGGGCTACGAGAACGGCTTCTACATGGGCGGGTGCCTCTTCGACGAGGTCACCAAGGACATGCGCATCTACAAGGAGGAGATCTTCGGCCCGGTCCTCTCGGTGGTGCGCGCCAAGGACTACTCGGAAGGCCTCGCCCTCGCCAATGACCACGAATACGGTAACGGCGTCGCCATCTTCACCCGCGACGGCGACGCGGCCCGCGACTTCGCCGCCAAGGTGAACGTCGGCATGGTGGGCATCAACGTGCCGATCCCGGTTCCGATCGCCTACTACACCTTCGGCGGCTGGAAGCGCTCGGGCTTCGGCGACCTGAACCAGCACGGCACGGACGCCTTCCGCTTCTACACCAAGACCAAGACCGTCACCTCGCGGTGGCCGTCCGGGATCAAGGACGGCGCCGAGTTCGTCATCCCGACGATGCGGTGAACGACCCGGGCGCGCTCAGCTGAGCGCGCCCGTTTTCATTCGGGCTTTTTGCGCAGGCCGCCGCTCATGACCCTGTTCGCCCTTTCCGAGGATCACGTCGCCATCAGGGACATTGCGCGCGACTTCGCGGCCGAGAAGCTGGCCCCCAAGGCGGTGGCGTGGGACGAGGCGAAGCACTTCCCTGTCGATGAGATGCGGGAGGCTGCGGCGCTCGGCATGGGAGGCATCTATGTGCGCGAGGACGTGGGCGGCTCCGGGCTGACCCGCCTCGACGCCGCGCTGATCTTCGAGGCCCTGGCGACGGGCTGTCCGACGGTGGCGGCCTTCATCTCCATCCACAACATGGCGTCGTGGATGATCGACGCCTACGGCTCGGACGAGCAGCGCCGGAGCTTCCTGCCGAAGCTCGTCACCATGGAGCACATCGCCAGCTACTGCCTCACGGAGCCCGGCGCAGGCTCGGACGCCGCCGCCCTGAAGACCCGGGCGCGCCGGGACGGCGATCACTACGTGGTCGACGGCGTGAAGCAGTTCATCTCTGGCGCCGGGACCTCGGACCTCTACGTCACCATGGTCCGCACCGGCGACGAGGGCGCGGGCGGGATCTCGACCTTGGTGATCCCGAAGGACACGCCCGGGCTGAGCTTTGGCGCGAACGAGCGGAAAATGGGCTGGAACGCCCAGCCCACCCGCCAGGTGATCTTCGAGGGCGCGCGTGTGCCCGTTGAGAACCGGCTCGGCCCGGAGGGCATCGGCTTCAAGATCGCCATGGCCGGCCTCGACGGCGGCCGCCTCAACATCGCGGCCTGCTCGCTGGGCGGCGCCCAGGCGGCGCTCGATAAGTCGCTGGCCTACCTCAATGACCGAAAGGCCTTCGGCCGCAAGCTGCAGGAGTTCCAGGCCTTGCAATTTCGCCTCGCCGACATGGCGACCGAGTTGGAGGCCGCCCGCACTTTCCTGTGGCGCGCCGCCTCAGCGCTCGACCGAAAGGCCCCGGAGGCGACCCGCCTCTGCGCCATGGCCAAGCGCTTCGGCACCGACGTGGGCTTTGAGGTGGCCAACCAGGCCCTGCAACTGCACGGCGGCTACGGCTACCTGGCCGACTACGGGATCGAGAAAATCGTCCGCGACCTGCGCGTGCATCAGATCCTCGAAGGAACCAACGAGATCATGCGCCTCATCGTGGCCCGCAGCCTCATCGGCCGCGGCCAGGGCAGCGGCCTCTAGGCCCGCGGCGCTCAGACATCATCCGGGAGGGATCACATGACCACCATCGGCTTCATCGGCCTCGGCAACATGGGCGCGCCCATGGCGGCCAACCTCGTCAAGGCCGGCCACACGGTGATCGGCTACGACCTGTCGGCCCAGAACGCCGCCGCCGCCCAGGCGGAGGGGGTCGCGATCGCCGCCACGGCGGCCGACGCCGTGCGGGACGCGGACGTGGTGGTCACCATGCTGCCGGCCGGCAAGCACGTGCTGTCGGTCTGGGGCGACGTGCTGGCCCACGCCCGAAGGGGCGCGCTGTTCATCGATTCCTCCACGATCGACGTGGACAGCGCCCGCGAGGCTCACGGCCTGGCGCAGAAGGCCGGCGTGGCCTCGCTGGACGCGCCCGTCTCGGGGGGCACCGGCGGCGCCAAGGCGGGCACGCTCACTTTCATGTGCGGCGGCGCCGGGGACGCTTTCGCCAGGGGCAAGCCCATCCTGGAAGCGATGGGCAAGAAGATCGTCCATTGCGGTGACGCCGGGGCAGGGCAGGCCGCCAAGATCTGCAACAACATGATCCTCGGCGTCTCGATGATCGGCGTCTGCGAGGCCTTTGTGCTGGGCGAGAAGCTCGGCCTGTCGCATCAGGCGCTCTTCGACGTGGCCTCGACCTCGTCCGGCCAGTGCTGGTCCCTCACCACCTACTGCCCCGTGCCTGGTCCCGTGCCCACGAGCCCCGCCAACAATGGGTACAACCCGGGCTTCGCGGCGGCGCTCATGTTGAAGGACCTGAAGCTGTCCCAGGACGCCGCCGCCTCCGCCGGAGCCTCGACCCCCCTTGGCGCCCATGCGGCCCAGCTTTACGCGGCCTTCGAGGCTGCGGGCGCAGGCGGGAAGGACTTCTCGGGCATCATCGAAGCCCTCCGCGAAGGGCTCGCCTGAGCGCCGGCCTTCTTGCGGCGAACGGCCCGGCGCCGTTTGATGCGGCCCGAAAAGGCCGTGCAAGGCCACAGGGAGGACCCATGCCGTTCATTCTCGCCATCGACCAGGGCACCACGTCCTCTCGCGCCATCCTGTTTCGCGAGGACACCTCGATCGCCGCGGTGGCGCAGCAGGAGTTTCCGCAGCACTTCCCGGCTTCCGGCTGGGTCGAGCATGAGCCGGAGGACCTCTGGTCCTCCACGCTCGCAGTCTGCCGCGAGGCGCTGGCCAAGGCCGGCGTTGAGGCCCGCGAGGTCGCGGCGATCGGCATCACCAACCAGCGCGAAACCACACTGGTGTGGGATCGCCAAACCGGCAAGGCCGTCCACCGCGCCATCGTGTGGCAGGATCGCCGGACCGCGGACTTCTGCGCCCGCCTCAAGGCCGAGGGTCATGAGCCGCTGTTCTCGGCCCGCACCGGCCTGATCCTCGATCCCTACTTCTCCGGCACGAAGGTCGCCTGGATCCTCGACAACGTGCCGGGCGCCCGGGCTCGCGCCGAGCGCGGCGAGCTCGCCTTCGGCACGGTGGACTCCTTCCTGCTGTGGCGTCTCACGGGGGGCAAGGTCCACGCCACCGACGCCACCAACGCCTCGCGGACCCTGCTCTACGACATCCATCGCGGCGCCTGGGACGATGAACTCCTCGCCGTCCTGCGGATCCCGCGGGCCATGCTGCCGGAGGTGCGCGACTGCTCGGCCCAGTTCGGCGAGACCACCGCCGACCTGCTGGGCGGCGTGATCCCGGTATGCGGCATCGCCGGCGACCAGCAGGCCGCCACGGTCGGCCAGGCCTGCTTCACGCCGGGCATGATGAAATCGACCTACGGCACCGGCTGCTTCGCCCTGCTCAACACCGGCGACCACGCCGTGAAGTCGCAGAACAAGCTGCTGACCACGGTGGCCTACCAGCTCGGCGGCAAGCCGACCTACGCGCTCGAAGGCTCGATCTTCGTGGCCGGGGCAGCCGTGCAGTGGCTGCGCGACGGGCTCGGCATCCTGAAGTCTGCAGCCGAGTCGGGCCCCTTGGCCGAGCACGCCGACCCGGCCCAGGCGGTCTACCTCGTGCCCGCCTTCGTGGGGCTTGGCGCGCCCTACTGGGACGCGGAGTGCCGCGGCGCGTTGTTTGGCCTGACCCGAGGCACCGGCCCCAGGGAGATCGCCCGCGCGGCGCTGGAAAGCGTCTGCTACCAGACGCTCGACCTGCTCGATGCCATGCGGGCCGACTGGCCCGGCGCGGCCGGGGCCGAAACGGTGCTGCGCGTCGACGGCGGCATGGTCGCCTCCGACTGGACCATGCAGCGCCTCGCCGACATCCTGGGCACGCCGGTGGACCGGCCGGTGGTGAAGGAGACCACGGCCCTGGGCGCCGCCTATCTCGCCGGGCTCGCGGCGGGCGTCTACCCTGACCCGCCGCGCTTCGCGGACCTCTGGCGCCTCGACCGGCGCTTCACGCCCAACTTCGACGGCGAGTTGAGGGCAGCCATGGTGGCCGGCTGGAAGGACGCGGTGTCCCGCACCCTGACGCGCGGTTCCTAGGCCAGCGCGATCCGGCTGCGCGGCCGCGCAACGGCGGCCCCGTCCGCCGCGAACACGAGATCCGCGGGCCGCTCGATGCGGATCGGCCGCGGCCCGCCGCGCAGCGTCGCGCGGATCTCCTCCGCGAGCGCCGTGGCCTCGGGCGAGCGCGTCTGGCCGACGAGGAGGCCGATTCTGTTCATCGGCAGCGCCGGGAGGCCGGCGTCCTCGGTGAGGGCCCGCATGCCCGTCCCGACCGCGCATTCGGGAAATACGGTTACGGCCATGCCGGAGCGCACGATGGGCGCTAGCGCGGCCTGGCTGGAGGACGCCAGCAGCTGGCGCCACGGAATGCCGGCCTCCTGCAACGCCTCCGTGGCGGCCCGCCGCCACGCGCAGGTGGGGCCGGAGAGCGCCAGCGGCACTGGTCGCGCCTCATGGGCGCACGACGCCGTCCCGACCACCCAGCGGAGCGGCTCCTCCCGGAGAACCTCCGCGCCCTTGAGCGAGCCGCAATCGGTCACCACCGCCATGTCGATGTCGCGCGTGGCGACCCGCTCGCTCAGCGCCAGCGAGCCCTCGCAGATCACCGACATCTCCACCAGGGGATGCCGGCGCACGAAGCGCGTCAGGATCTCGGGCAGGAACGTGTCGGCGTAGTCGTCCGGAATGCCGAGCCGAACCCGGCCGGCCAGCGCCTTGTCCGAGACGCTCGCGAAGGCGGCGGCCTCGAGCTGCAGCATCTGGCGCGCGTAGTCGACGAGCTTCTCGCCGTCTTCCGAGAGCCGCACCCCGCGTCCTTGCTTCACGAACAGCGGGCGGCCCAGCATCTCCTCCAGGCGGCGGATCTGCATGGATACGGCGGACTGCGTCTTGTTCACGCGCTCGGCGGCGCGGGTGAAACTGCCGGTGTCGATGATGGCGACGAAGCTGCGAAGTTGATCGGTGTCGAGCATCGGGGGCTCCTCGGACCGAGTGATCTCGTTTCGCGATGAGAGAGATTAGAACCATTCGTTGGACCGATCAATAGGCATGCACCATCCTGTTTTCATCGGAAACGGCGATCGATTGAAGCTTCGCTCACGGTCGCTCCAAGGAGAACCGCCATGTCCCCCACCATCATCATGCGCCTCGCGCGCGCCGCTCCCGACCGTCGGCCCCTCTCGGCGCGGCTCCGCCCCGCCGGCGCCGTTCTCAGCAAGGCGATGGGTTGGCCCGTGCGCTACTGGCGCGCCCGCCAGCACCTGGCGCAGCTCGCCGGCATGACCGACGTTCAGCTGAAGGATATCGGCCTGACCCGGGCGGACGTGATCAGCGCCACGGCCCTGCCGCGGGACGAGGATCCGACCGAGCGCCTCGCCCTGGTGGTCCAGGAGCGCCGGATCACGCGCGGCTGGCGCCGTCCTTGACCGGGAGCGCTCGACAACGCGCCGGGCGCGTGGCTTCCTGCCACGACATGGAGGACCGGAGATGACGATCGAGACCTGGCTCGCTTTCGTGGCGGCGTCCGCGGTGCTGCTCGTCATCCCCGGCCCCACCATCCTGCTGGTCGTGTCCTACGCCCTCGGGCAGGGCTGGCGCACGGCCCTGCCTATGGCGGTGGGCGTGGCGCTGGGCGACTTCACCGCCATGACGCTCTCCATGCTGGGCCTGGGCGCCCTGCTGGCGGCCTCCGCAACTGTCTTTACGGTCCTGAAGTGGATCGGCGCCGCATACCTCGTCTATCTCGGCGTGAAGCTCTGGCGCGCCGGCGCGGGCCTGGACGTGACCGCCCGAACGGACGCCGCCCCAGTGTGGCGCATGCTGGCCCACGCCTGGCTGGTCACGGCCCTGAACCCGAAGAGCCTCACCTTCTTCGTGGCGTTCCTGCCCCAGTTCCTGGACCGCAACGCCGATTTCCTCCACCAGATGATCGTTTTCGAGGCGACCTTCCTGACGCTCGCCTTCGCCAACGCCTTCGGGTACGCGCTCGTGGCGTCACGGGCCCGGGCGGTGGTCCGCAACGCACGGGCCGTGAAGGTCGTGAACCGCATTGGCGGCAGCCTGCTCATCGGGGCCGGCCTGGCCGCCGCCGCGACGAGAGGCGCCCAAGGCTAGGGCCCAACGCCTGGGCTGGCTTCCAGGCTAGGCCTGGCTGCGCTTCAGCAGGTAATCGAGGCCGCCGACCCGGTACCATCGGTAGCCATAGGGCTCCAGGACGAGGCTGTGCCGGCCCTTCTCGTCCGGATGGCTGTGGTCGTCCGACAGCAGATTGATAAGGGCGGGGCGGCTCTCGTCCATATCGAGTCCGAAAACCACCTCGCGTGGCTTGCCGTCGAGATTGTGCACCACGACCACCGAGTTGTTGCGCCAGTCGTAGCGCAGGGCCAGCACGGACTTGTCGCCGGTGTCGAGCGCGGTCACCTCGCCCCACCCGATCTCCGGGCATTCCTTGCGCATGCGGATCACGCGCTCGGTCCAGTTCAGCAGAGAGTTGGGATCGCGCCGCTGCTCGGCCGCGTTGATGTGCTCATACCCATAAGGGCCCTCGCTGATCACCGGGCTCACCGGTTTGTCGTTCTTCGTGAAGCCCCCGTGCGGCTCGGTGGACCACTGCATGGGCGTGCGCGTCGCGTTGCGCTCCGGCAAGCTGAGGTCGTCCCCCATGCCGAACTCGTCGCCGTAGCGGACCACCGGCGTGCCCGGCAGGGTGAACATCAGGCTGTAGGCCAGCTCCAGGCGCCGGCGATCCCCGTCCAGCATGGGCGCGAGCCGGCGGCGGATGCCGCGGCCGTAGAGCTGCATGGTCTGGTCCGGCCCGAAGGCCGCGAACACGGCCTGGCGCTGATCCTCTGTGAGGCGCCCGAGGTCGAGTTCGTCGTGGTTGCGCAGGAAAAGGCCCCATTGCGCCGTAGGGGGGCGAGGCTTGGTCTTCTCGATGGCCTCCACCAGCGGGCCGCAGTCGGCCGCGGCGAGCGCGTAGAACAGATGCTGGTTCACCTGGAAGTTGAACATCATCTGCATGCGGTCGCCGTCGTCGCCGAAATAGTCCATGTCGGTGTCCGGCAGCACGTTCGCTTCCGCCAGGATGACGGAGTCGCCCTGCCTCCACTGCAGGAACTCCCGGAAGGTCCGCAGCATGTCGAACTGCTCGACGGGCTTGGCGACGTCCGGTCCCTTGGTGCCGATCACGAAGGGCACGGCGTCCATGCGGAAGCCGGAGACGCCTAGCTGGATCCAGAACCCCATGATCTTCAGGATCTCGGCCTGAACCTCGGGGTTGGCGGTGTTGAGGTCGGGCTGGAACTCGTAGAAGCGGTGGAAGTAGTACTCGCCCGCCTCTGGGTCGCGCGTCCACGTCGTCTTCTGCACGCCGGGGAAGACCATGCCCTCGTTGGCGTTGGCGGGGCGTTTCTTGGACCAGACATACCAGTTCCGGTAGGGCGAGTTCGGATCCTTGCGCGCCGCCTGGAACCAGGGATGCTGGTCGGAGGTGTGGTTCACCACGAGGTCGATCAGCACCCGGATGCCGCGCTGCTTCGCGGCGTGGGTGAACTCCACGAAGTCGCCCAGCGTGCCGTAGCGCGGGTCGACGCCGTAGTAGTCCGCCACGTCATACCCGTCGTCCCGCCCCGGCGAGGGCTGGAACGGCATGAGCCAGATGGCGGTCACGCCGAGGCCGTGCAGGTAGTCGAGGCGCCGCAGCAGCCCCTTGAAGTCGCCCACCCCGTCCCCGTTCGCGTCCATGAAGGACTCGACCGCGAGGCAGTAGATCACGGCGTTCTTGTACCAGAGGTCGTTGATCACGCCCGTCTCCTCCCGCTGCGCAGACGTTCCTCGGGCGCACGGCCGCGCCGTCTCAAGGTCGCCGGGCTAATGGTGTGCGTACGGGATGGTTCCGGGAGGTGGAGCGCTCAGCCGTCATCCCCGGCCGGAGCGGCGCAGCCGCGAAGGGGAAAGGGATCCCGGGGGCGGCGCGCGCCGAAAGGATGCCTGAATACGCCTTCCCCCGGCCCCGACTAGCCCCGCTCCGCCGGCGTGAAGCCCCGCTGGAGCAGAGCATCGGCGGTCTCCGGCCGCGCGAGCGCGAGGAGGAAGGCCTGGACGGCGGGCGAGTCCCGCCGCGCGCGGGCGACCAGGAAGTCGTACTGCTCGTCCAGGATCGGGATGAAGCCCAGGCCGTAGGCGTCCGCCACGGGCCGGATGGTGACGCCCCAGTCCGCGCGGCCTTGCGCGATGGCTGCCGCGACGGCGTTGTGCGACCGCGGCTGGTTCCAGTAGCCCTCGGGCTTGCGGCCTGCGAGCAGCTTGTCCGTGAGGATGCGCGTGCCGGATCCCGGATTGCGGTTGACCATCAGGAGGTCGGGGTCGCCCGCGACCCGCTTCAGGGCCTGCTCCAGGGTGAAGCTCTCGAAGCGACGGTCGCCAGCCCGGAACGCCAGCCCTTGCAGGCGGCCCCACCCTTTCACCAGCTCCGCGCCGTCCGGCACGTAGCTCTTGTTATATTGGCCCGTGGCCGGGTCCATGAGGTGGATGGGAGCGATGTCGCACTCGCCGCGCCGGAGCGCGGCCACGCCCGCCATGCTGCCCACCGCGATGCTGCGCGCCGAGACGCCCTCCGCCGCGAGCTGGTCCAGCACGGGCTCGAGCCCCACGCAGTGGCTGCCCACGATCACGAGATCCGGAGGCCGCAGGCCCGGATCCAGCAGGGTGACGGGCGCAAGGGCGCCGGCGTCGAGCCCGTCATGTAGGGCGTCGATGGTGAAAAACCCGTCCGCCTGCGAGAAGCTCGACACCGAGCCTGAGCCCTTGCCAAGCGGGAACGCGACATAACCCTCGTCCGTCCGCGCCAGGGAGGCCATGACGAACTCCGTCCGGCCCAGGTCCGACGGGACGCGCACAGGCACGCGCGCCTCCAGGCTGGCCTCCGCCCGGGGCGGCTGGCCCGCGAGCCGGCGCAGCACGGGCGCGACCATGTCATGGAAGGTGAACATGGCCGAGGTCGGGAACCCGGGCAGAACCACCACGGCCTTGCCGTCGCAGACTGCGAGGCACAACGGCTTGCCGGGCTTGAGCGCCACGCCGTGCGCCACGATGCCGGGGGCGCCGAGCCGGTCGATCAGCCGGTAGGTGAGGTCCCCCGCGCCCTTGCTGGTGCCGCCGGACAGGATCACCGCGTCGCAGGTGGCGTGCGCCTCCCGCAGGGCCGCTTCCAGGGCCGCAGCGTCGTCCGGGATGGCCCCGAAGCGGACCGGATCGCAGCCGTTCTCCGTCAGCGCCGCCGCCACGATGGGCCCGTTGGAATCGTAGATCTGCGCCGGTCGGAGCGGCTCCCCCGGTTGCGCGAGTTCGTCGCCCGTCGACAGCACGGCGACCCGCGGCCGCCGCCAGACCTCCGCCTGGGCCACCCCGCAGGCGGCCAGGAGCCCGATCTCGCGCGCGCCGATCAGCGTTCCCGCGCGCAGCACGACCTCGCCGCGCGCCAGGTCGGAACCCGCATAGGCCAGGTTGCCGCCGGGCGGGACCGGCCGCCGCGCCAGGATGCCGCCCGGGCCGTCCGGGTCGGTGTGCTCCACCATGATCACGGCGTCCGCGCCCCGGGGCAGGGGCCCGCCCGTCGCGATCGGCGTCGCCGTGCCGGGCCCCACCGGCAGACGGGGCGCCACGCCGCATGCGACGGTCTCCGCGTTGAGTGTCAGCCGGACCGGAGCGTCCTCGGCCGCCCCGGCGAGATCCGCCGAGCGCGCCGCATAGCCGTCCATCTGCGACCGGTCGAACGGCGGCACGTCGATGGGAGCGGCCACCGAGACGGCCAGCACCCGCCCGAGGGAGGCGTCGAGGCTCACCGTCTCGCGCCCGATCGGCTTGGGGGCGAGGGCCGCGGTCCAGCGCCGCAGCGCCTCGTCGCGGGACAGCACGGTGAGGAATTGCGACTGCTCGGCTCCGCCGCTGGCGGAATGCGCGCCCTGGGGGGGCTTCATGGGTGCGCTCAAGGATCGGCTCCGAAGAGATGGGCTGCGAGGGAAGCGCCCGCCGGCGCGCCTTCGCTTTCGGGGGGAACAAGCGCCCAGGCGGCGGCCCGCGCCAGGGTGGAAATGGTCACGTCGCCCACCGCCAGGGGCGTCCACCGCTCGTCGTCAACGCCCAGCAAGGCCAGTTCGCTCCACCCGACGCGTGACGCGATCTTCCGGCCGAGCGGCAGGGAACGGGATGGCTCGGCGGCCTGCGCGCCGGCGAGCCGCGCCAGGGCCGGACTTAGCAAGGCCAATGTGACCGCGACGGCGGCGCCGAACACGGGCGGAATGCGCACGACGGCGCGCCCGTCGACGATGGCGATCCAGGTTGCCTCGCCGGGCGCGAGCGCCAGGGCCTCGCAGAGGAGGCCGGGCTCTTCGGGCTGGAGCGGGCGCCAGGGCGCGATGAGAACAGCGGCGCCAGCCTCGCGCGCGCCTCCCTCCCCGGCCTCGCCCGCATCTCCCTCTCCCGCGGGGCGGGAGAGGGACAGGGGCGAGGGCTTCCGGTCCAGCGCGCCCGATGCCGAGGGGCCGACCAGCCACGCCACGACCGAGCGGGTCACCGGCTCCAGATCGGGCGCGAACGCCACGCACGGGTTCCGCACGGCGACATTCCCCACGCCCGCCGCCTGGAGCGCGGCGACGAGCGCGCGCGTGACTCGCTGGCTCTTCCGGGCGAGAACCGCAGTGGACTGGACCTCTCCGCCGGCGCGCCGGGCGCCCTCCCACGGCGCCGCGGTTTCGACGCAGGCAGGGACGCCGTCGGGATCGACTGCCGACAGGGGGAGCACCGCGTCCGTTCCTGGCGGGAGAGGCTCGCCGGCCGCAACGAGGGCAGGCGCGGCGCTCAAAAAAGCCGGAGAGTAACCCGAGGCCCCGACCGTTTCCGCGGCGACGACCGCCCAGCCGTCCCGAAGGGCGAACGCATGGCCAGGGACGGGCGCCTCGGCGACGACATCCTCCGCCAGCGCGGCCCCGAGCGCCTGATCCACGGGAATCCGGGCAGGCTTCGCGAGGGGCGCTTGCGCGCCCAACCGGTCGAGCGCCGTCGCGAGCGGCGTCAGCCTCGTGACCGTGGAGGGGCGCCGGTTCGGGGGAGCAGCGCCGGCCCTCATGAGATCACCACAAGAGGCCGTAGGGAATGAACGGGGCGATGTTGCCATCCTGCACGCCGAGCCTGTCTTCGGCGAGTTCGACCAGGCCGGTCGTCTCGGTGAGCGAGCTCAGGACGCCCGCGCCGTCCTGCGCGTGCTTGAGCGCGAGAAGCGACCCGTCCGGCTCGCGACGCAGCGACACGCGCACATACTCCCGCCGCCCAGATTTTTTCTTGTACGAGAAGCTGCACCGGACCGGGAAGGCGGGCAGCGGCTCCAGCGTCTCGCCGCGCAGCCGGGCCACCAGCGGGCGCAACACATGCGCGCCGGTGACGAACACCGCGACCGGGTTGCCGGGCAGCCCGACCAGCGGCGTCCCGCCGACCACGCCCAGGGCCACGGGCCGACCGGGCTTGATGGCGAGGCGCCAGAACACGAGCGAGCCGGCCGCCTCGACGGCGGCCCGGACATGATCCTCCTCGCCGGTGGACACGCCGCCCGACGTGACCAGCAGGTCGTGACTTCCGGCCGCCGACCGCAGCGCGCCCTCGACGGCCACGCGTGTGTCGGGCAGGCGGCCGAGGTCGTTCACCTCGACGCCCATCCGGCCCAGCAGGGCGGCCAGCAGCGCGCGGTTGGAGTCGTAGATCTGCGCAGGCCCCAGGGGCTCGCCCGGTTCCCGCAACTCGTCGCCCGTGGAAAACAGTCCCACCCTCAGGCGCTCGCGCACGGGCAGATCGGCGCAGCCCACCGCCGCCGCCAGCGCCACGTCCTGCGGACGCAACCGACGCCCGGCCGGAAGCACGATCGCGCCGGCCGCGACGTCCTCGCCAGCCCGGCGCAGGTTGGCGCCTTTCTTCAGGCCTGGCGGCAACAGGACGGCGTCGCCCTCGAGGGTGACGTCCTCCTGCATGAACACGATGTCCGTCCCGGGCGGGACGGGCGCCCCGGTGAACACCCTCGCGGCGCACCCGGCCGCCAGGTCCGCCGTCGCGTGCCCGGCGGCGACCCGGCCGCGGACGGGAAGGCGCGTCGCCCCCTCGGCGGCGAGATCCTGCGTACGGGCTGCGTAGCCGTCCACGGCGGAGTTGTCGAAGGGCGGGAGGGAGATCAGGGCGCGGACATCTTCGGCCAGCACGCGCCCATCCGCCTGCCACAAGGGAACGGTTTCCACGCCGGCCACGACCGGCAGCCGCTCGCCAACGAGCGCCAGCGCCTCTTCCACCCGCATGAGCTCTCCGCCGAAGGCGAAGGCGTCGTCACTCAGCTGGGCCATGGGTCATCCCGCCGCGTTCCATTCGGCGATCATGTCACTCATCGGTCGCGCCGCATCAAGCAGCGCGTCGGCGATCCGGGGCAAGTCGCCGAGAGGCAGCACGGGGACGCGGGCTGCAGGGCAGGGGTCGTCCGAGGCCACCAGCACGATGTTGGGATCATCGGGATGCAGTGGCGGCTTGCCCACGGCGGCGCGCCAGATCTCCAGCTTGGGGATGGGCTCGCGCTTGAAGCCCTCCACCAGCACGAGGTCGCAGGCCGAGAGCTTGCCCAACAGCTCGGGAAGCGCGGGCTCTGGCGCCCCCCGGTGCTCGTGCATGAGCGCCCAGCGGGACGCCGAGGAGACGAGCACCTCCGAGGCGCCCGCCTCGCGATGAACGAAGGAGTCCTTGCCCGGCCTGTCCACGTCGAAGGCGTGATGGGCGTGCTTGATCGTGGAAACCGTGAGCCCGCGCCGGACCAGCAGCGGAATGAGGCTGGTGAGCAAGGTCGTCTTGCCCGATCCGCTCCACCCCGCTAGCCCGATCACGCGCACGGCGGGATCACTCCGCCGCGGTGGCGGCGGCCTCCGGCGTCACCCGCACGGCGCAGAACTTGAACTCCGGGATCTTGCCGAAGGGGTCCAGCGCCGGGTTGGTGAGCAGGTTCGCAGCGGCTTCCGCGTAGCAGAACGGCATGAACACCATGTTCTGAGGCACGTCCCGATCCGACCGCACCTTCACTGAGACCGCGCCGCGGCGCGTCTCCATGCGGATGAAATCGCCCGGCCGCAGGCCCATGCGGCCCAGGTCCTTGGGCGACATGAAGGCGACGGCCTCTGGCTCCAGGTCGTCCAGCACGCCGGCGCGCCGGGTCATGGACCCGGTGTGCCAGTGCTCCAGCACGCGACCCGTCGAGAGCACCATCGGGAACTCGTCGTCCGGGATCTCGTCCGGGGGCGTCACCCGGGCCGGCACGATCTTGCCGCGGCCATTGGCGGTTGGGAAACCCTGCGCGAAGATGATCTCGTTGCCGGGCTGGTCCGGCGCGTCCACCGGATAGGTGACGGCGCCTTCCCGCTCCAGGCGCTCCCAGGTGATGTTGGCGAAGGAGGGCATCACCATCGCCATCTCGGCGAAGACGTCGCGCGGATGCTCGTAAGTCCAGGCCAGCCCCATGCGGCGCGCCACTTCCTGGATGATCCACCAGTCCTGCCGGGCGTCGCCCGGCGGCTTGATGACCTGGCGGGCGAGCTGCACGCGCCGGTCCGTGTTGGTGAAAGTGCCGACCTTCTCGGCGAAGGCCGAGGCCGGCAGCACCACGTTGGCGTGGAACGCGGTCTCGGTGAGGAACAGGTCCTGCACCACGAGGTGGTCGAGTTTCGCCAGCGCCTCGCGGGCGTGCTGCAGGTCGGGGTCCGACATCGCCGGGTTCTCGCCCTCGATGTACATCCCCCGGATCTGCCCCGCGTGGATGGCGTTCATGATCTCCACGACCGTGAGCCCGCGCTTGTCGTCGAGCTCCATCTGCCAGAATTCCGAGAACATCTTGTGGATCTCGGGCTTCTCGACGGGCTGGTAGTCCGGGAACACCATCGGGATCAGGCCGGCGTCGGACGCGCCCTGCACGTTGTTCTGGCCACGCAGCGGATGCAGGCCCGCGCCGGGCCGGCCGATCTGGCCGGTGGTCAGCGCCAGCGCGATCAGGCAGCGGGCGTTGTCCGTGCCGTGGACGTGCTGGCTCACCCCCATGCCCCAGAAGATGATGGAGGCCTTGGAGCGGGCGTAGAGCCGCGCCACTTCACGGAGGGTCTGGGCCGGGATGCCGCAGACCGACGCCATGCGTTCGGGCGTGAACTCCTTGATGCGCTCCTTCAGCTCCTCGAAGCCTTCCGTATAGCCGGCGATGTAGTTGTCGTCGGTTAGGCCCTCTTCGATGATGGTGTTGAGCATGGCGTTCAGCATCGCCACGTCGCTGCCGGGCTTGAACTGCAGGTGATAGGTCGCATGCCGCGACAGGGTCTGCCGGCGCGGGTCGGCGACGATCAGCTTGGCGCCCTTCTTCACCGCGTTCTTGATGAAGGTGGCCGCCACCGGGTGGTTCACCGTCGGGTTCGCCCCGATCACGATAATCACCTCGGCGTCCAGCGCCGCCGCGAAGGGCGCCGAGACCGCGCCCGAGTTCACGCCTTCCATCAGCGCCGCCACCGAGGAGGCGTGGCACAGCCGCGTGCAGTGGTCGACGTTGTTGGAGCCGAAACCGGTGCGCACCAGCTTCTGGAACAGGTACGCCTCCTCGTTGGAGCCCTTGGCCGACCCGAAGCCGGCCAACGCCTTGCGGCCATGCTCGTCGCGGATGCGCTTCAGCCCGTGGCCGGCGGCGTCCAGCGCCTCCTCCCAGGTCGCCTCGCGGAAGTGGGTCCACGGGTTGGCGGGATCCACCTGGTCCTCGGCGTGCTTGGGCGCGTTCGGCAGGCGGATCAGCGGCTTGGTCAGCCGGTGCGGGTGGTGGATGTAGTCGAAGCCGAAGCGGCCCTTGACGCAGAGCCGGTTCTGGTTGGCCGGGCCGTCGCGGCCCTCGGCGTAGACGATGCGCTCGTCCTTGACGTTGTACGTCACCTGGCAGCCGACGCCGCAATAGGGGCACAGCGAATCGACCTTGCGGTCCGGGTACACGGTGCGGCGCTGGTCGTCGTCCAGGTAGGCGGCGGGCATCAGCGCGCCGGTCGGGCAGGCCTGCACGCACTCGCCGCAGGCCACGCAGGTGCTCTGGCCCATCGGGTCGTCGAAGTCGAAGACGGGCTTCACGCCGGCGTTGCGGTACGCCATGCCGATCACGTCGTTGACCTGCACCTCGCGGCAGCCGCGGGCGCAGAGGCCGCACTGGATACACGCGTCGAGGTTCACCCGCATGGCCGGGTGGCTGACGTCCGCCTTCCAGCGCTCGGCGGCCGGGAAGCGGCTCGCCGTGACGCCGGTCTTCTCGGCCCAGCCCCAGAAGCGCGACTCGGGGTCATGCGACTCCTCCCGGGCCGGCTGGTCGGCCACCAGCAGCTCCATCACCATCTCGCGCGCCTTCTCGGCGCGGGCGGAGGCGGTCTTCACCTTCATGCCGACAGTGGGCTGGCGCATGCAGGATGCGGCGAGCACCCGCTCGCCTTCGATCTCCACCATGCAGACCCGGCAGTTGCCGTCCGGCCGGTAGCCGGGCTCCGGCAGGTAGCAGAGATGGGGAATCTCGACGCCCTCGCGGAGCGCCACCTGCCAGATGGTCTCGCCGGGCTTGGCTTCGACGGTCTTGCCGTCCAGTTCGAAGGTCACGTTCATGATCGGGTGTCCCTCACTCGGCCGCCACGCGAGGGGCGAATTCGTCGGGGAAATACTTGATGACGCAGGTCAGCGGGTTCGAGGCCGCCTGGCCGAGCCCGCAGATGGAGGCGTCGCGCATGGTCTGGGAGAGCTCCGCCAGAAGCTCCTGGTCCCACACCGGCCGCTCCATCAGCTTCACGGCCTTCTGGGTGCCGATGCGGCAGGGCGTGCACTGGCCGCAGCTTTCGTCCTCGAAGAAGCGCATCAGGTTCAGCGCGGCTGAGCGGATGTCGTCCTTGTCGGAGAGCACCACCACGGCCGCCGAGCCGATGAAGCAGCCGTACTTCTCCAGCGTGCCGAAATCGAGCGGGATGTCGTTCATGTGCGCCGGCAGGATGCCGCCCGAGGCGCCGCCCGGCAGGTAGGCCTTGAAGCTGTGGCCCTCCAGCATGCCGCCGCAATACTCGTCGATCAGCTCGCTAATGGTGAGGCCGGCAGGGGCGAGCTTCACGCCCGGCTCCTTGACCCGGCCGGACACCGAATAGGAGCGCAGCCCGACGCGGCCGTTGCGGCCGTGGCTGGTCCACCACTCGGCGCCCTTCTCGACGATGTCGCGCACCCAGTACACGGTCTCGACATTGTTGATCAGGGTCGGCATGCCGAACAGCCCGACCTGGAAGGGGTAGGGCGGCTTGTGCCGGGGCAGGCCGCGCTTGCCCTCCAGGCTCTCGAGCAGCGACGACTCTTCACCGCAGATATACGCGCCGGCGCCGCGGCGCAGGTGGATGCGCGGGCCGCCGGGCGGCAGCTTGACGATCTCCCGGGCCAGGATCTCGCGCGCGACCGGATATTCGTCGCGGATGTAGAGGTAGACGTCCTCCGCCTCCACCACGTGGGCGCCAATGAGCGTGCCCTCGAGAAACCGGTGCGGGTCGGTGTTGAGGTAGTGTCGGTCCTTGAAGGTGCCGGGCTCGCCCTCGTCGCCGTTGATCGCCATGACGCGCGGGCCGGGCTCGCCGCGCACGGCGCGCCACTTGCGGGCCGTGGGGAAGCCGGCGCCGCCGAGGCCGCGCAGCCCCGCGCCGTCGAGCTTCTGAAGGAGGTCATCGACGCTCATCGCGCCCGAGCGGAGGGTGCGCAGCAGGTGGTAGCCGCCGCCGGCCACATAGGCGTCGTAGTCGATGTAGTCCGGCACGTGGGGGTGCGTGTCCCCGGCCGCGACGGCCGCGGCCACGTTGTCCGGGTTCGCCTGGTGGATGAAGTGGTGTCCGACCTCCGCCACCGGCGCCTGGTCGCACAGGCCGACGCAGGGGGCGCGGATGACGCGCACGTCCGGGCCGAGCTTGGCCTTCAGGTCGGCGATCAGCGTGTCGGAGCCGTACAGGTCGCAGGTGAGACTGTCGCAGACCCGGACGGTGAGGTCCGGAACCTTGGGTTCGCCCTCCTTCACCACGTCGAAATGGGCGTAGAAGGTCGCGACCTCGAAGACCTCCGCGAAGGCGAGCTTCATCTCGTCCGCCAGCGCGGCGAGGTGGGCCGCCGAGATCTGGTGGTAGCGGTCCTGGATGAGGTGGAGGTGCTCGATCAGCAGGTCGCGCCGGCGCGGGCGATCGCCCAGCAGGTCCGCGATCTCCTGCGCTGCGACCGGATCGACCTGGCGGCCCTTTGGCGTGGACTTCGCGCGCTTGCGGCCCAGGCCGGGATGCTCGAAGCGCAGGACGTTGTTTTCGCGATGGTCGCTCATTCTCAGCTCGGCCCGTTTCCTCTCCCGGCGGCCCGGAGCCTTGCTGCTCCGTTGCCCAGGTATTTTGCCCAGGTATCTGGCATGCCACAATTCAGAGCACAGGACCGGCGTCCTGTCATCACTGCAGCGCAGCAAAATGGCTGCGCCCTGGAGTCGCTGGACGGCCCGTGGGCCGCCCAGCTTCATCGCTTACTTAAAAAGCACGAGCGACTTGGACAGTGTGATCCACACGCCCCAAAGGATCGGGATCCCGACAGCCAGCCACGCGAGCGCCGCCGGCGCGGTCAGGCCGCCGCGGCCGATGCCGTAGGATCCGCCGTGAACCGCGGCCGCTTCGCCCTTGGCCTTGGCCTGCAGGGCGGCGACCTCCTCGTCCTTCATGAACCACTTCTCGTGAAGCGGCCGGATCGTCAGGTTGATGATGAAACCCACCACGAGCATGCCCGCCAGGATGTACATCGTCCGGTCGTACACCTGCGCGCGCGGCACGCCGGCCGCGATCTGCGCTTCGCGGATGTAGTTCACCACAACCGGGCCGATGATGCCGGCCGTGGACCACGCCGTGAGCAGCCGCCCGTGGATGGCGCCGACGAACTGGGTGCCGAAGATGTCCGCCAGGTAGGCCGGCACCGTGGAGAACCCGCCGCCATACATGGACAGGATCACGCAGAAGAAGGTGATGAACAGCAGCGTGCTGCCGGCGTGCGCCGCCCAGGGCGCGAGCGCGTAGAGCACGATGCCGAGGCCGAAGAAGGTGGCGTAGGTCATCTTCCGGCCGATGTGGTCCGACAGCGAGGCCCAGAAGAACCGGCCGCCGATGTTGAACAGCGACAGCAGGCCCACGAAGGCCGCCGCGATGGTGGCGATGGTCTTCTTCTGGTCAGGGCCCAGCTCGGTGAAGCCGACGCCGGGTTGGCCGATCAGCGAACCGGCGAAGATTTCCTGCAGCATCGGGGAGGCCATGCCCAGCACGCCGATGCCGGCGCTGACGTTGAGCGTGAGAGCGAGCCAGATGGCCCAGAACTGCCAGGTCCGGTGCGCGTCGCGCAGGTGCACGTCGCGATGCGTGATCATGGCGTTGGCCGCAGGGGTGGGGGCTGTCCATCCCTCCGGGCGCCAGCCGGCCGGCGGCACGCGGTATCCGAAGGCGCCCGCCAGCATGAAGACGAAGTAGATGACGGCCAGCGCCACGAAGGTCTGCCATACGCCAACCGACGTGGGCGTCTTGAAGTGGTTCATCAGCATGTCTGCCAGGGGCGAGCCGATCATCGCGCCGCCGCCGAAGCCCATGATGGCCATGCCGGTCGCCATGCCGCGCCGGTCCGGGAACCACTTGATGAGGGTCGAAACGGGTGAGATGTAGCCCAGTCCGAGCCCGATGCCGCCGATCACGCCGGAGCCGAGCCACAGCAGCCAGAGCTGGTGGACGTAGACGCCCAGCGCCGAAATCAGCAGGCCGCCGCACCAGCACAGGGCCGCGACCACGCCAGCCTTGCGCGGCCCCGCCCGCTCCAGCCAGCCGCCCCAGATGGCGGCCGCCGAGCCCAGCAGCACGAAGAAGAGCGTGAACATCCAGCCCAGGTCGCTCACCTTCCAGTCGCAGGTGGTCGTGAACAGCGCCTGGACGAAGCCCATCTCGGGGCAGGCGACCGGCTTGGTGACACCGATGGCCTGGGACAGCGGCAGCCAGAACACGCTGAAGCCATACGCCATGCCGATGCACAGATGGATGGCGAGGGCGGCCGGCGGGACGAGCCAGCGGTTGAAGCCGGGTTTTGCGACGATGCGTTCGCGATCAAGCAGTCCCACATCAACGCTGGGCGCTGACCCGGGGGCGGTCGTGACACTCATGGCTTTCCTCCTGGAGGCGCGCCGTTGGCCGGGGCGCTCGGTCGACCCTTTACGGCGCGTTCTGTGCCGCGGATCATTCGTTTATTCGTAATGCAGCTTCTAAATTTGACAAGATGTTTGGAGCGAAGCCCCTCTCTTCATGGCCCATAATACTTTAGTCCAAATGAGAACCTCGCGATTTATTCGGAACAACGATTTGGAGAAGTCTGTCAAAGCGCGCCAGCCCATTATGGCCAAGGTGTTTTGCCGTTTATTCAAAGATGGGGTGGCGGCGGCCCGCGCTTGCCCCTATGGTCGCCGCGAACGCCTCGGAGCTCGCATGAAACGTCGAATTCTGCTCGCCGCCGCGCTGGCGCTCTGCGCCTGCATCCCTGGTCTCCCGGCCTCCGCGCAGGAGCGGTTCATTACGGTGGCCTCCACGACCTCGACCGAACAGTCCGGGCTTTTCGGTCACTTGCTGCCCGCCTTCACCAAGAAGACCGGCATCGCCGTCAAGGTCGTCGCGGTCGGCACCGGCCAGGCCCTGGACATAGGCCGCCGGGGCGACGCAGACGTGGTCTTCGTCCATGACCGGGCGGCCGAGGACAAGTTCATGGCCGAAGGCCAGGGCGTGAAGCGCTACGACGTCATGTACAACGACTTCGTCGTCGTCGGGCCGAAGCAGGACCCCGCCCACGTGGCCAAGGACCCCGACGTGCTGGACGCCTTCCGCAAGATCGCGGCGGCCAAGGCGCCCTTCGTGTCGCGCGGCGACCGCTCGGGCACACACGCGGCCGAGCTGCGCACCTGGAAGGACGCCGGCGTCGATATCGCGGCGGTCAGGGACGGCTGGTATCGCGAGATCGGCCAGGGCATGGGCCCGGCCCTCAACATGGCGGCGGCCATCGGCGGCTATGTCCTCGCGGACCGCGGCACATGGCTGTCGTTCAAGAATCGCCAGGACCTCGCGATCCTGGTCGAGGGCGACAAGCGCCTCTTCAACCAGTACGGCGTGATGCTGGTGAACCCGAAGCTTCACCCCTCCGTGAAAGCTCAGGACGGCCAGGCCTTCGTCGACTGGTTGATCTCCCCCGAGGGACAGAAGACCATTGCGGACTACAAGATCGAGGGCCAGCAGCTCTTCTTCCCCAACGCCTCGACCGAGCGGTCCTGAAACAGGAGGGTCTCCATGGACGAAGAACGCTTCAACATGGCGCTGCGCAAGTTCCTGAAGGAGGTCGGCGTGACCTCCCAGCGCGAGATCGAGAAAGTGGTCCGTGACGGCAAGACGGACGGCCAGGTCTTGCGCGTGAAGATGACGCTGACCTCCCCCGACGCGCCGCTCGATCACGTCGTCGAGGGCGCGATCCCGATCGCCTGATCACCGCGGGGCGGCGACGCGCTCCAGCGCAAAGGCCGCCGCGCTCACGGCGCCGCTGATCGCGATCAGCGTGAATCCGAGGGCAAGGGCGAGCGCGAGCTCGCCCTTGCTCGTTTCCAGCGCGATCGCGGTGGTCATGGTGCGGGTGAAGCCCCGGATGTTGCCCCCCACCACCAGGATGGCCCCGACCTCCGCGATGCAGCGCCCGAAGGCGGCGAGCGCCACCGTCACCAGCGCCGTCCGCGCCATGCTGAGCATTTCGCCGCAGGCCCGGAGCCGGGAGGCGCCGTCGACCAGCAGCGCCGGTCCGTAATCCCTCCAATAGCCCTCCACGGCCCGATGCGTCAGCGCCGCCACGATGGGCAACGCCAGGATCGCCTGCGCGGCCACCATGGCGCCGGGCGTGAACAGGAGGCCCAGCGACCCGAACGGTCCCGAGCGCGACAGGAGCAGGTACAAGGCGAGGCCGACCACCACGGGCGGCAATCCCAGGAGCGCGTTGACGGTCACCACCATGGCCCCGCGGGCCCGAAAGCGGCTGATCGCCAACGCCGCGCCCAGGGGGGCCCCAAGCAGAAAGGCGATCAGCGTGGCCGACAGGCTGACGCGCAGCGACAGGCCGATCACCTGGTACAGTTCGGCGTCGAAGCTCGCGAGAAGGTGAAGCGCCAGGGAAACGGCGCGGGAGAAGTCGTCCACGGCAGCGCCATAGCAGGTCTCGGGAGGTCGCGCAGTAGTGGCCTGCGAATGGAGCGGCGGTTCGGCCCATCACGGGCGGGACAAGCCCCCGAACTTTTGCTAGCCTCTCCAGTTGTGCGAAGGCGCCACGAAGGCGCACGCCACTGTGGAGGAGCATGCTCATGGCTTGGACCACCCCGGAACTCACCGAGATCTGCGTCGGCATGGAAGTGACGAGCTACGAGTCGGCTGAGATCGATCCTGTCGAGATCTGAATCAGGCTTCGCCGTCGCCGTGAGCATGCGGCGGCGGCCCTTTCCCGTTCTACGGTGACAAGCGGCCGGTGCGCATCATCGTCCTTGGCTCGGCTGCGGGGGGCGGCTTCCCGCAATGGAACTGCGCTTGCCCCAATTGCCGCAAGGCATGGGCCGGCGGCCTCGATGTGCGGCCTCGGACCCAGTCGAGCATCGCCGCGACGGCGGACGGCGTCCGCTGGCTGGTCCTGAACGCCTCGCCCGACATCCGCGCTCAGATTCAGGCCACGCCTGCGCTTCACCCGAGAGGGGAAGGTCGCGACAGCCCCATTTCCGATGTGCTTCTGACCAACGGCGACGTGGACCACGTCGCGGGCCTGCTGACACTTCGTGAGCGGCAGCCCTTCGCGCTCCACGCCACGGAGGCGACGCTCCAGATCCTGCGCGGGGACAGCATTTTCGGCGTGCTCGACCGGAGCCTCGTCGAAGAGCAAGCCATGCCGCTTGATGCCTGGATCGAGACCCGCTCGGGGTTGCGCGTTCGCGCCTTCGCCACGCCGGGCAAGGTTCCCTTGTATCTGGAGAGGGATGCCGTGGAGATCGGCGCCGAGACGGAAAGCGTCGTCGGCGTCGAAGTGTGGGACGGCCGGACCGGCTTCTTCTACGTGCCCGGCTGCGCGGCCGTCACGCCGGCCTTGCGCGACCGACTCGCCGGCGCGCCTCTGCTCTTCTTTGACGGCACTGCCTTCACGGACGACGAAATGCCGCGCCTGGGCCTCTCGCCCAAGACCGCCCGCCGCATGGGGCACGTCCCCATGTCCGGACCGGAGGGCTCCATGGCCCTGTTGTCCGGCCTCGACATCCCCCGCCGCGTCTACGTCCACATCAACAACACCAACCCGGTTCTGGTCGAGACCTCGCCCGAAAGGGCCACGGTGGAGGCCGCCGGCTGGACCGTCGCGCATGACGGGATGGAGTTCGAGTTATGAGCGAGATCCTTTCGCCGGAGCAACTCGAGGCGGCGCTGCGCGACATCGGCGCCCGGCGCTATCACAACCTGCACCCCTTTCACCGGCGCCTCCACGGCGGCCAGTGCGCCCGCGACGAGGTCCGCGCCTGGGCCCTGAACCGCTACTGCTACCAGGCGGCCATCCCGATCAAGGACGCCACGGTCATGACCCGCATGCCGGACGCCGGGCTGCGGCGCGAGTGGCGTCGGCGCATCGTCGACCATGACGGGAACGCCCCTGGCGAGGGCGGCATCGCCCGCTGGCTGAGGCTGACGGAAGGCCTTGGCTTCGACACGGCCTATGTCGAGTCGATGCGCGGCATCCTGCCCGCGACCAGGTTCGCGGTGGACGCCTATGTGCGCTTCTGCGCCGATAGGTCGCTGCTCGAGGCGATCGCCTCCTCGCTGACGGAGCTGTTCTCCCCTCAGATCATCGGCGAGCGCCTGTCGGGCATGCTGGCGCACTACGACTTCGTCAGTCCCGAGACCATGGCCTACTTCACCATGCGCCCGCCCCAGGCGGCGCAAGACTCCGCCTTCGCGCTCGCCTATGTCCTGGAGCACGCCCGGACGGCCGAGCAGCAGCAGGCCTGCCTCGACGCCCTCACCTTCAAGACCAACGTGCTCTGGGTGCAGCTGGACGCTCTTTGGCACGCCTATGTGGACGGCCACATCCCGCCCGGCGCCTGGCGGCCCCAAACGGGCGAGGGCCTGAGGTGACCATCCCGGACGACGCGCGACCCCGTCTGGCGCGGGGCTTCCGGTTGAAGCGGGACGAGGTGCGCAACGCCTGGGTCCTGCTCGCGCCGGAGCGCGTCATCCAGCCGAACCCGGTCGCCGCCGAGATCCTCCGCCGCTGCGACGGCGCGCGCACCCTGGCCGAGATCGTGGACGACCTCGCAGCCAGCTTCTCGGCCCCGCGCGAACGCATCGACGCGGATGTCAGGGCCCTGTTGTCCGACATGGCGGGGAAGCGCATGATTACGGTATGACGCATCAGCCGCAGGCCCCTTCGCGGCCTCTCGCCGCGCCGCTTGGCCTTCTGGCCGAACTGACGCACCGCTGCGCGCTGGGATGCCCCTATTGCTCCAACCCGCTGGAGCTCGAAGCCCGCTCGCGCGAGCTTGGGACCGACGAGTGGCGGCGCGTCTTCTCGGAGGCGGCGCGCCTGGGAGTGCTGCAGATCCACCTGTCCGGCGGCGAGCCGGCCTTGCGGCGCGACATCCTTGACCTGGTGCGCCACTGCTCCGCCGAGGGGCTCTACACCAACCTCATCACCTCCGGGGTGGGCTACAAGCCGGAGCTGATCCGGGGGCTTGCCGACGCCGGGCTGGACCACGTTCAGCTCTCCGTCCAGGACATCGAGCCCGGCGAGGCCGACCGGATCGCAGGATACCGCGGCGCCTTCGCGGTCAAGCGTGAGATCGCCCGCCAGGTGATCGAGGCTGGGCTCCCGCTCACGATCAATGCGGTGGTCCACCGCGCCAACGTGGACCGCGCCCCCGATCTGGTGCGCATGGCCCTGGAGTGGGGCGCGCAGCGCGTCGAGATCGCCCACACCCAGTATTACGGCTGGGCCCTCACGAACCGGACGCTCCTCCTGCCGCCCCGGGACGCGGCCCTGCGTGCGATCGCCGCCGTGGAGGCCCTCAAGGCCGAGCTGCAGGACCTCATCGCGGTCGACCATGTGCTCCCCGACTACCACGCCGACTATCCCAAGGCCTGCATGGGCGGTTGGGGCCGGCGCATCCTGAATGTGACGCCCGCTGGGAAGGTCCTCCCCTGCCACGCCTCCGAAGGGATCCCTGGGCTGACGTTCTGGAACGTCAGCGAGCACGGCCTGGCCGAGATCTGGCAGGACAACCCGGCGTTCAACGCCTATCGGGGAACGGGCTGGATGCAGGAGCCCTGCCTGTCCTGCTCCCGCCGGGAGATCGATTTCGGCGGCTGCCGCTGCCAGGCCATGATGATGACGGGCGATCCCGCCGCCACTGACCCTGTCTGCAAGCTCTCGCCCCACCACGCGCGCGTCGCCCAGGCCCTGGCCGAAGAGCAGCCGGCGCCAGACAAAAACGAATACGTCTACCGTCGCTTGACGGTCTCGAACTCGCCAAAACGGACGCCGGGCTAATCCGCAAGGCCTAGTCTTGGCCGTATGGCCCGTCCGCGCCCGCGTCTATAGTGAAGGCGGTGTGGCGTCCTGCCCCCTTCGGGAGGGCGCGAGACGAGGCGGTTGGACCATGACGCGCGAGTCCGGATCTGGGTGGCCAGGCAACCACGACGGAGGCGCTCCCTATCTGCGCGCCGCGGGCCTGGGCGCCTGCGAGATCGATGGCGAGCGCCGTTTCTCCGGAGGCGAGCTCTGTTGGCGCATCCTCGGCTGGGGCTCCGACGAGCCGGACGTGACGCCGCTGTCGCGGCTGTTCGAGACGATGCATCCTGAAGATCGGGACAAGGTCGAGGCGGCCGTGGAGGAGGCTTTGGCGCGCGCCGCGCGGCTGGAAGTCGTGTTCCGGGTGCCCGTCCCCGGCGGGCCGGCGCGCGTCATCGGCCTGCGGGGCTCCAGCACCACCAAGGACGGCCATTCCCGCCTGCTCTGCGTCATGGCGGACATCACGGATCTCCGCCGCCAGCAGGACGAGAGACGCCGCAGCGAAACCCGCGACATCGTCGTCCGGGAGCTCGGGCATCGGCTACGCAACCTGTTTCCGGTCATCCTCGCTATGGTGAAGCTGACTGCGCAGACGCAGTCGACCGTGGCCGACTACCGCATATCCCTGGAGCGGCGGTTGCGCGCGCTGGCCGCGGCGGAGCGCCTGCTTACCCGCGGCGCGTCCGAAAGCGCCAGCGTCGAGGAACTGGTGCGCACCGAAATCGCGCCTTTCGACGGGGGCGCCCAGCACGAGATCCAGATCGAAGGGCCCAACCTCACCCTGCGGGGCGGCATGGCGCAGAGCTTCGCCATGATCGTCCACGAGCTCGCCACCAACGCGGTGAAGCATGGGGCCTTGAGCGTGCCGGATGGCAAGCTGCGCGCGGTGTGGCGGCTCGAGACCGACGAGGCCGGCGCCCAGACCCTCATCTTCGAATGGGCGGAGAGCGACGGCCCGGCCCCGCGCCGGTCGGGCCGGAAGGGCTTCGGGTCCCTCGTGCTGGGCGAGAGTGGCACGTCGCTGCTGGGCGGCCGCGCGGAGTCGAGTTTCACCGAAGAGGGTTTTCGTTACGTGCTCAGGGCGCCGCTCGAGGCCGAGCCTGCGTCAGGTCCGCTGTCGGAAGACGCCGTCCCGCTCGGCTTCTGGTAGACCGATCCAGCCGATCAGGAGTTCTGGTCGTGCCGCGCCGCTTCGTGGCGGCTGATCAGCATCTGGGCCCGCACCGCGGCTTCCGTCCTGTTACGCACGCCCAGGACGCGCAGCAGCGCCGCCATGTGGATCTTCGTGGTCGCCTCCGCGATCCGCAACTCCCGGGCGATCTCCTTGTTGGACAACCCCCGCGCGACGAGCGGCAGCACGTCACGCTGGCGCGGCGTGAGCTTGGCGAACTCCACATCAGGGGCCATCTCGGGCCTCCCCGCCGGCTCGTGCCAGCTTTGCGTCTGGGGGCCGTTCACCATGAGGGGCGAGACGTAGATCTTGCCGGCCAGGATGTCCTTCACCGCCGCCACGATCTCGTCGTCGGTCTGGAGCTTGGAAATGAAGCCGTTGGCCCCCGCGGCGAGGCTGGTCAGCATATCCGTGCGGGTATCGGACGCGGACAGGATGGCGAAGCGCAGGCGGGGGTAGCAGGCGCGGACCTCGCGCAGGCTGTCAGGGAAGACCAGGCCCGGCATGTTGAGGTCCAGCAGCGCGAGATCGAAGGAGCCGTCGTCCTCCAGGTGCTCCATCGCCCGGTCGAAACCGTCCGCCTCGACGATCTCGGAGTGGGGCAACGCCAGCTCCAGCGCGCTGCGGAGTCCCTTGCGGTAAAGACCGTGGTCGTCGGCGATCAGAATACGCGGCATCGCCTTCCTCAAACACGCGGATCCGCCTTGCATGGGCGAGATCCGAACCAGCGGAATACAGAGCAGGGCTGTAAATCTCCCTGCTCTTTCTGTGTAACAGTTTGCGCGTGAGACCGGCAGTTGTCCATTCAGATGTCCTGCGGGGCCTTGAGGGAAGGGAACACGCGCGCGCCCCGGGCCATGCGCGCCGGGGAGACCGCCAAGGGGGGCGGAATNGACGGGCGTCATTTTTCTGCGAAACGGCGCTTGACGGGGGGCGGGGGTGTCGGCATATAAGCGCCACATCGGCGGCGGGACACACCAGCTGCTCTCGCCGACGGCCTTCGGCGCTTCCGGGTTCTGCCCGGTTTTGACGCCAGGGCATCTGGCCGCGGGGATCGCCCGGGGCCGTTTCAAGAACCCACTGTGTGGCGTTCCTCTGAAGCCGGGTGTCAGCGGCAGGGTCCCTTGTGGACCGGGTTGCGGGTTTCCGGCGGAAGCTCTGTCTGCGCTTTCGGCGCGGGGCGGCTTCACGCTCTTTGACAATTTGGATG
>NZ_PVZS01000004.1 GCF_003004785.1 Alsobacter soli | reverse complement strand
AGGTGGGCGCCTACAACCAGTCGATCTGACGACCGGCCGCTCCCGCTCAGCAGGGGCCGGAGGCTGCGGTCGGCTTGCCGCTGTTGGGGAAGTTGGGGTTGGCCACGTAGGTCGAGATGCGCGGGCGCATGAAGATGCGCTCCTGAAGCGTGAGCTGGCCGGTGATGATGTAGCCCACGGCGGGCGTGTAGGTGTAGCGCACTTCCGCGAGCACCAGCGACGTTCCGGGTTCGCGAAGCGAGGTCGGCACCTCGGAGGTGGCAAGGATCTGACCCTTCGGGATCGTGACGTAGTTGGTCGAGCTGTAGCTCCAGCAGGCGGTCGCCTCCCGAGAGGTGTCGGTGGAGATCGCGATGGAGGTCACCCGCATCTGCGCGTTGGCGCTGCTCAGGGGCGACAGCACCGCCGCGCCGGCGTTGAACACCTGCGTCAGGGACGTGTTGTCGGCGGTGTCGCTCTGGGTCACGAGGTCGGCGAGCGTGCGGGTCAGCAGCACGACCTTGCGGTCAGCGCTCAGCAACTGGCTGACTTCGACCGACCCGATGTAAAGCGCCAGCATCACCGGCAGGATCAGGGCGAATTCGACGGCGGCGACGCCCCGGCTGTCGGCGAAGGCGCGTCCGAAATGGCGAGCGAAGCCTGGCCTGGCGGCCAGCAGACCGGATCTCAGCATCGTCATCACCATCTCGGATCAGTTGAAGGGCTCGGTCTGGAAGGCCGCCGTCGCCATGATCAGCAGCTTGTTGCCATTCAGGTTGACGAAGCTCGGCCCGATCAGCGGCAGGATGATCGGGTAGGCGATCACCGCCCTCACGATGTTCACCGTCCGGGCGCCGCCCGGGGCGTAGGTGAAGCTGGTGGTGTCGAGGTTGCCGGCGTTCACGGGCGGCCTGGACAGATCGGCCGACGAGAAGGAGCTGGCGGTCCGCACATCGAGCTTCAGCATGGACTGGCAGTCGAACATGCCTTTGACACGGCTGCAGATCTCGGTCCTGAACCGCGTTTCGTCGAAGCCGCCGGCCTGCGCCTGGCCGGTCATGATCAGCCGCGACGCGTCGCTCACGGCTGTCTGCAGCACCTGCCCGGTGATGTGCACCATGGAGGTCTGGAAGATGGCGTAGATCAGCGCGATGAACGGGATCGACAGCATCGCGAATTCGATCGCGACAGAACCCCTGCGATTCCGGCGGAAGCGTTTGAACAGCGCGAGGGCGAGCCGCCCGGGTCGGGCGCCCCGGCGCGCTGTCCTCGCATTCGGCGAGGCGCTCATGGTCATCTCCGGCGGTGAGGCAAGTCCAAACATGGTCGGATCTTGCGTTGGGCCGGTTGATATTAGCTTGAGCGCGTGCGACGGGCGGCGCTGATCTTTCGATCAGACTTAATCAACGGTGAGCGGAACCGCGCGATTCCGCGGCGATGTCACTTCGCGAGATTGTTGCGGGCGGTGGTCTGGGCGCCGACGCTCTCGAAATGCTGCTTCTGGTCGCCCAGCGACAGGGTGGGCTGGCAACGCGGCGCGCAGGAATAGGTCTCGCGCTCCATGCCGCGCTGCACGATCACCATGTTGTCCGTGGCCGCTTCCACGCGGATCTTGGACTCGCCGATCACGGCGCCGCTCGCGTCCTGCGCGATCAGGTTGGTTTCGCCGTAAGCCTTTCCGGTCAGCACCATCGAGCCGTTCTTCTGCACGGCCACGTCGGCGATCATGGGGTTGCCGATCACGATCGTTGTCGCCTTCGGGGGCAGCTTGAGAACCTGCGCGTGGTCCGTCTGCACCACGATGCTGTCGACCGCGAGAGCCGGACCGCCGCAGAGCAGGGACAACCCGACACTGGCGAACGCCGACCGAAGAGCGGAGGACATCCCGCCCACACGCGCGTATGAAAGACGGCTCATGGCTCGAACCCTTGCTGAAACCTGGCAGCAGGGTGGTGGGATTTGGTGAATATTTAGCTAATTCCGGCGCGTTGTCGCCCGTTTCCGCTAAGTCGTCATTAACCCACAACCCCGCTGCACGCAAAAATTGCTTTTTGCATCGCCGGATTAACGCGTCTGCAACGGACCACAACCTATGGTGGTACTCGGTTCTGGCGGGTCGGGTGAACGGCACGAAGAACAGCCAGACGGATGCAACAGTGTTCGCAAGGAGCAGACCATGAAGACCGTTTTCTCGCGTTTCGTGAAGGATGAGTCGGGCGCCACCGCCATCGAGTACGGCCTGATCGCCGCCATCATCGCGGTGGGCATCATCGCCGCCCTCCAGGGCGTCCAGAGCAGCCTGAAGGGCACCTTCAACAAGATCAGCAGCAACGTCGCCAACGCCAACTGATCGGCGAGCGAGCGTTCGCGCTCTTCCAAACGGCCCCGGCCTCGCCCGGGGCCGTTTTGCATTGGGGGTGCGTAACCCCCGGTCAAGCTCTTAGGGCTATGCTGGGTCTCATTCAGTCCTGACAGTTTCCCGGAGCGTTTCGCTCATGACGATCACCGACGCCGCCCTCCTGCTGCTATTTCCGGCGCTGATGGCCTATGCGGCCTGCAGCGACCTCCTGTCCATGCGCATCTCGAACCGGGTGTCTCTCCTGATCGTGGCCGCCTTCGTCGCCATGGCCCTCGCAATGCGCCTGCCGCCGGGGGAATGGCTGATGCACGGCGCGGCCGGGGCCGCGGTTCTCCTCGTCACGTTCACCATGTTCGCGTTCGGCTGGATCGGCGGCGGCGACGCCAAGCTGGCCGCCGCCACTGCGCTTTGGCTGGGGTGGGGCGAGAGCCTCATGCAGTACGGACTCGCCTCCTCCCTGTTCGGCGGCGCCCTGACGCTGGCGCTGCTGCAGTTCCGCACGGTGCCTCTGCCGCGCTTCGCCCATTGGCCATGGCTGCTGCGATTGCACCACCGCGAGACGGGCATTCCCTACGGCATCGCCCTCGCAGCCGGAGGGCTCGCCGCCTTTCCGCAGTCACCGCTCTGGATGCTTGCCGTCACGGCGCATTGATCATTGTTGAAATTGCGGTAGATCAAGCCGCAAGTTGAAGCGGCATTACGCTTTCTTAACCATGAACCCCTGATCATCCGAACCATTGCAGGCCGAAGCTTTCGGCGGTGTGCTTTTGGATCGGGGTCATGACACCTGCACGTCTCGGCATTCTTGGCGTCGCGCTCACGGCCGGAGCGATCGCCGCCTATCTCGCCTCGGGGTCCCAGGACCCGGCGCCGGCGCCGGCCCCGGTCGCGGCGGCGCCCGCGATGAAGACGGTGGACGTCCTGGTGACGGCCAATGAGGTCCCGCTGGGCGGCACCGTCACCCAGAAGGACGTCAAGTGGCAGACCTGGCCCGCCGACGCGGCCGGCCCCGGAATGATCACGAAGCAGTCCTCCCCGGGGGGCGTCGAGGAGATCAACGGCGCCATCGCGCGTTCCTCCATGCTGGCGGGCGAGCCGGTCCGGCGGGAGAAAGTGGTGAAGGCCGAGAACGCGGGCGTGCTCTCGGCCCTGCTGCCCGCCGGCTCCAGGGCGCTCGCGATCACCATCGACAACCGCGGCGCCAACACCGCGGGCGGCTTCGTTCTTCCCAACGACCGGGTGGACGTCATCCGCACCTTCCGCGACGAGGCCGCCTCGAAAGTGCAAGGCGGGGATGTCGTGATCAGCGAGACCCTGCTGCGCAACATCCGCGTGCTGGCCATCGGGCAGAATATCCAGGAGCACAACGGCGAGAAGGTCGTGGTGGGCGAGACGGCGACGCTCGAACTCGACCCCCGGCAGGTCGAGACCGTGACGCTGGCCCAGCGCACGGGCCAGCTCTCGCTTGCGCTGCGCAGCCTCCAGGACGTGTCCAAGACGGACGACCAGATCGTCAAGTCGGAGGACGCAAGCCTCACGGTGGTCCGCTACGGGACGGCGTCGCAACGCTGATGAGCCAGGCAAGGAACACGACGATGAATCCCTTCCCTTCACGCCTGGCCCGCAGAATGCGGACCCTCGCGGCCTGCGCGGCGCTCCTGGCGGGCGCCGTGGCCGCCGAGCCCGCCCTCGCGCAGGTCAGCCCCTCGTCCATCTCCATCTCCGACTCGGAGGGCGGCCAGCCCCGGCGGGTCGACCTCGGCACCGGCAAGTCCGTGATCGTCGAGCTGCCGCGCGACGCCAAGGAGATCTTCGTCGCCAACCCGAAGGTCGCCAACGCCATCGTGCGCTCCACCCGCAAGATCTTCATCATCGGCGCCGCGGACGGCCAGACCAACGTCGTCGCCATGGACGCCGAGGGCCGGCAGATCGCCAACCTCGACGTCAATATCGGCCGCGACCTTGACGTCCTTCGCCGCCTGCTGAAGACCGCCATGCCGGGCAGCGAGATCAACGTGGTGGCCGTGCAGGACACCATCGTGCTGACCGGCTCCGTCGCCTCCGCCGGGGACGCGCTCCAGGCCGTCGACATCGCCAAGGGCTTCGTTGGCGCCAGCGCGGTCGGCGGGACCGCCGTCAGCGGCACGGTCGTGAACTCGATCACCGTGCGCGGGCGTGACCAGGTCATGCTGAAAGTCACGGTGGCCGAGATCCAGCGCTCCGTCCTGAAGCAGCTCGGCGTGCACATGAACGGGTCGTGGCAGCTGGGCAACTTCACCGGCAGCGGGCTCATCGACGCGCCGCTCTCCCTCTCGCGCCAGGCCATTTCTGACACCGTCCTCAGGGCGAGCATCAACGGCCTCACCGTCACCCTGAACGCCGCCGAGCGCGCCGGCGTGATGCGCACCCTCGCGGAGCCGACGCTCACCGCGATCTCTGGCGAGAGCGCCAAGTTCATGGCCGGCGGCACGATCCCGGTTCCGGGCAGCTACTCCTGCGACGCGAGCGGGGCCCGCTGCACCTACGGCGTCGAATACAAGCCCATCGGCGTGGCGCTGAACTTCACGCCGATCGTGCTTTCCGAGGGCCGCATCAGCCTGCACGTGTCCACCGACGTCACGGACATCGACTACGGCAACCAGATGACCATCGGCACCAACACCCAGGCGCCCGGCTTCAAGACCCGCAAGGTCGAGACCACCGTGGAGCTGCCCTCCGGCGCTTCGCTGGTCTCCGCCGGCCTCATCCAGACCCGCAGCGGCCAGGTCATCAACGGCTTCCCGGGCCTCATGAACCTGCCGGTGATCGGCGCGCTGTTCCGCTCCCGCGACTACCAGCGCGAGGACAGCGAGCTGCTGATCACGGTGACACCCTACATCGCCAAGCCGACCAATCCGCAGGAGATCGCGAGGCCGACAGACGGGTTCCTCGATCCGGCCGACCCGCAGACGATCCTGCTCGGACGCCTCAACCGCATCTACGGCGTCAACAACGGCGCGGCCGCGAAGGCTGCGTACAAGGGCCGCGCGGGCTTCGTGGTGGACTGAGGAGAGGGCGATGCCGACCATTCATTCCACCCCGACCCGTGCCGAGGCCTCCATGCCGTCCCGTTCTCTCCGCCGCGCTTCCGCGCCGCGGTCCCGCTGGGCCGCCCTGGGCCTGGCCGTGCTCGTCGCGGGCGCCGCGGCTGGCTGCAAGTCCGAGGCGACCACCGGCTCCCTGGCCGCGCAGGACTACCGGGTGCGCCACCCCATCGCGCTCACCTATGCGCCCACCACCCTGGACGTCTTCCTCAGCCGCAACATGGTCGGCGTCGACGCCCGCCAGACGGCCGACCTGAGGACCTTCGCCGCGGACTACCGCAAGAATGGCCGCGGACCGCTGACGATCCTGGCGCCTCGCGACCCGGCCGCCCCGGCCGCGTCCGACCGGGCGGCGGCCTCCGTGCGGTCGGTGCTCGCGGGGGCGGGCGTGAGCGGGCGCTACGTGCAGGTCCAGTCCTATCCGGGCAATGGCGACTCCCTGGCCAACCCCATCCGGCTGGTCTTCAGCAAGCTGCAGGCCAAGGTCGCGACCCAGTGCGGCACCTGGAACGACGACCTGGGCGAAAGCCCGCAGGCGAAGTCCTGGCGCAACCAGCAGCACTACGATTTCGGCTGCTCGTACCAGACAGCCCTGGCCAACCAGGTGGCGGACCCGATCGACCTGCAGCGCGGCCGCACCGAGGACCGCGCCGACGTCCTTCGCCGCATGAAGGTGTTCGACGACGCCCGCAAGGGGGTCGATCCGAGCACCTCGTGGAAGACGGAACAGGCCAAGGTCACCGGCAGCGGAGGCAACTGATGAACACAGGCATGGCCGCCCGCCAGCTGGACGACGCGGAGGGCTCCGCGTCCTCCGTGCACATCGCCAATGTGCCGAGGATCGCCATTCAGGCCTTTTGCGAAACGCCGGGCGTCGCAGGCGCGATCGAGAGCTCGACCGCCGACCGGCGCATGGGCAAGGCCCACGTGAAGGTCCAGATGGGCGGCGCCCAGGCGGCCGCGGAGGTCTACCGCACGGCCGCGACTCCCAACCTGATCGTCCTGGAATACGCGCAGGGCGACGGAAGCGCGCTGCTGCGCTCGCTGGACGAGCTCGCCGAGTCGTGCGACGCCGGCACCAAGGTGGTCATCGTCGGCCACGTGAACGATGTCGCGCTCTACCGGGAGCTGCTGCGTCGCGGCGTCAGCGACTACCTGATCGCGCCCATCTCGGCCATCGACTTCATCCGCGCCATTTCCGAGCTCTACACGGCGCCCGGCGCTGAGCCGCTGGGCCGCACCATCTCGGTGATCGGGGCCAAGGGCGGCGTGGGCGCTTCGACCGTGGCCCACAACCTGGCCTGGTCCATCTCGCGCGCGCTCTCGACCGCCACGGTCATCGCCGACCTCGACCTCCCGTTCGGCACCGCAGGCCTGGACTTCAACCAGGATCCCCCCCAGGGCGTGGCCGAGGCCGTGTTCTCGCCCGACCGGCTCGACGCCGGCTTCCTGGACCGGCTTCTGTCCAAGTGCGCCGACCAGTTGAGCCTGCTGGCCGCGCCGGCCACGCTCGACCGGCTCTACGACTTCGCCGAGTCGAGCTTCGACGGCGTGATCGATCTCATGCGGGCCTCCACGCCCTGCATCGTCCTCGACGTTCCGCACCAGTGGACAGCCTGGACCAGGCGCATCCTGGTCGGATCGGACGACATCGTGCTGGTGGCCTCGCCCGACCTCGCCAACCTGCGCAACGCGAAGGTCCTGATGGACGTGCTGAGCCAGTCGCGCGTGCACGACCGTCGCCCGAAGCTGATCCTGAACATGCACGGGGTGCCGAAGCGGCCGGAGATCGCCCCCGCCGAGTTCGCGAAGGCGCTGGAATGCGAGGCGGCCGCCGTGATCCCGTTCGATCCGCATCTGTTCGGCACGGCCGCCAACAACGGCCAGATGATCGCGGAGATTCAGGCTGGCGGGAAGATCGCCGAGACCTTCGTGGACCTGGCCCGCGCGGTAGTGGGCAAGAGCGAACCCAAGAAAGCCAGCAAGTCGCTCTTGGCTCCGCTGCTGAGCCGGCTCGCCCGGGCGAAGGGCTGAAGGTGCGGCGGCGTTCACCTGCCTGAAACGTCAGGCGCGATAAGGAAGCGGAATGTTCGGCAAGCGCTCGAGTCCTGGAACGGGGGGATCCGGAGGTGGTTTGCGGCCGGCGCCGGCGGCGCCAGCCCTGCGGGCCGATCCGCCCCCGTTGTCCGTGCCCCAGCTGGATATCCCGGGAGCCGCGTCCGCCCCCAAGGCGCCGCCGCCGCCTCCTCCGGCGCCGGAGCGCGCGCGCTCGGACGACTACTACCAGACCAAGAGCACGATCTTCGGGGCCCTGATCGAGGCCATCGACCTGTCGCAGCTCAGCAAGCTCGACAGCGACGCGGCCCGCGAAGAGATCCGCGACATCGTCAACGAGATCATCTCGTTGAAGAACGTGGTGATGTCGATCGCCGAGCAGGAAGAGCTGCTCGACGACATCTGCAACGACGTGCTCGGATACGGCCCGCTCGAGCCGCTGCTGGCCCGCGACGACATCGCCGACATCATGGTGAACGGTCCCGACAAGACCTACATCGAGGTCTCCGGCAAGATCCAGCTCACCAACACCCGCTTCCGCGACGGCGCGCAGCTGATGAACATCTGCCAGCGCATCGTCAGCCAGGTCGGCCGCCGCGTCGACGAGTCCTCCCCGATCTGCGACGCGCGCCTGCCCGACGGCTCGCGCGTCAACGTGATCGCGCCGCCGCTCGCCATCGACGGCGCCGCCCTCACCATCCGCAAGTTCAAGAAGGACAAGCTCACCCTCGAGCAACTCACGAAGTTCGGGTCCATCAGCCCGGAGGGCGCGGAGGTTCTCAAGATCGTCGGGCGCGTCCGCTGCAATGTGGTGGTGTCCGGCGGCACGGGCTCGGGCAAGACGACCCTGCTGAACTGCCTGACCCGCTACATCGACGACGACGAGCGCATCATCACCTGCGAGGACGCGGCTGAGCTGCAGCTCCAGCAGCCCCACGTCGTCCGGCTGGAGACGCGCCCGCCGAACCTCGAGGGCAACGGCGCGGTCACCATGCGCGACCTCGTCAAGAACTGCCTCCGCATGCGTCCCGAGCGCATCATTGTGGGTGAGGTGCGCGGATCCGAGGCCTTCGACCTTCTGCAGGCCATGAACACCGGCCACGACGGGTCGATGGGCACGCTGCACGCCAACTCGCCGCGCGAGGCCCTGTCCCGTATCGAATCCATGATCACCATGGGCGGCTTCTCGCTGCCGTCCCGCACGATCCGCGAGATGATCTGCTCGTCCGTGGACGTGATCGTGCAGGCGGCGCGCCTGCGCGACGGCTCCCGCCGCATCACGCACATCACCGAGGTGATGGGCATGGAAGGGGACACCATCATCACCCAGGACATCATGGTCTACCGCATCCTGGGCGAGGACGCGAACGGCAGGCTGATCGGCCGGCACGAGTCGACCGGCATCGGCCGGCCAAGGATGTGGGAGCGCGCGCGCTACTACAACGAGGAGAAGCGCCTGGCGGCCGCGCTGGACGCGATGGAAGTCGTCGACGACAGCAAGCTGGCCTGACCGCCCGGGACCCTCCGCCATGGACATCAACAAGCTCGCAGTCGGCGCCCTGGCCGCCCTGGCGGTCGGCGGGGTCGCCTACGCGCTGATCTACCCGTACCTGACGGGCGCGATCCGGGGCGAGCAGCGCCAGAAGGCCCTCGCGGCGCCGACCGCCAGGGGGCCGCGATCCGGCGCCGCCTCCGCGGCCCTGAGTTCGACTGCCCGGCGCGACAAGGTCGCCCAGAGCCTCAAGGATATCGAGGCGCGGCAGAACGAGGCCACCAAGCTGACCCTGGAGCGCCGCATCGCCCAGGCGGGGCTCGACTGGTCCAAGCAGAAGTTTTTCGTGGTGTCCGCCGTCATCGGGGCGGTCGTCGGGATCGTCCTGATGGTCGTGTCCGGCCAGCCGATCGCCGCCGCGGCGGGCCTCTTCATCGGCGGGTTGGGCTTGCCGCGCTGGATCCTGGGTTTCCTGCGCAAGCGCCGCATGGCCAAGTTCACGGACGAGTTGCCGAACGCGATGGACGTCATCGTGCGAGGCATTCGATCCGGCCTGCCTTTGGGTGACTGCCTTCGCATAATCGCGTCGGAGTCGGCCGAGCCGGTCCGGACCGAGTTCCGCTACGTCGTGGAGGCCCAGACCATGGGCATGCCGGTGGGCGAGGCGGTCGCCAAGCTCTACGAGCGCGTGCCCGTCGCCGAGGCCAACTTCTTCGGCATCGTGATCGCCGTCCAGCAGAAGTCGGGCGGCAATCTCTCCGAGGTCCTGAGCAACCTCTCGCGCGTCATCCGCGACCGCAAGAAGATGCGGGGCAAGATCAAGGCCATGAGCATGGAGGCCAAGGCCTCCGCCTACATCATCGGCTCCCTGCCGATCTTCGTGGGCGCCTCGGTGTACGGCACGAGCCCCGACTACATCGAGCTGCTCTGGACCACCATTCATGGCCGCATGTTCATGGGCCTGGGCGCCTTCATGATGGTCATGGGCGCCCTGGTCATGCGCAAGATGATCAACTTCGATATCTGACGGAGCTACGCCGTGCTCACAGCTCTGATCAGGAAATTCAGCGACCCCAGCTTTATCATCATGATCTGCGCCGCAGTCGCGGCCGCGGCAACGGTGATCACGCTGGCGCTTCCCCTGCTGGAGACGGACAGGCTGCAGAAGCGCATGCGCGCGGTCTCGAGCGAGCGCGAGGCCATCCGCGCGCGCGAGCGCGAGCGCCTGGGCCGCGCGGGCGAAAAGGCCACGCTGCGCCAGACGCCCAAGGCCTACATGAAGCAGGTGGTCGACCAGTTCAGCCTCGACAAATGGCTCGGCACCGAGAACGCCCGCGTGCTGCTCAGCCAGGCGGGGTTCCGCGGCCCGCAGGCGGAGATCGCCTTCCTGTTCTTCCGGCTGGTGGCGCCGGTGGTCGGACTGCTGGGCGCAGGCGTCTACGCGTTCGGCATCTGGCAGACCGAGCAGCCGCTCTTCGTGAAGCTTGGCGTGGCGCTCGCGGGCGCCTATGCGGGCATCAAGGCCCCGGAGCTCTACGTCAAGAACGCCATCACGAAGCGCCAGCAGAGCATGCGCCTCGCCTTCCCGGACGCCCTCGACCTGCTGCTGATCTGCGTCGAATCCGGCATGTCGCTGGAGCACGCCTTCCGGAAGGTGGCGACCGAGATCGGCAACCAGTCCGTGGCGCTCGCCGAGGAGTTCACCCTGGTCACGGCGGAGCTGTCCTTTCTGCCCGACCGGCGCCAGGCCTTCGAGAACCTCAGCCAGCGCACCGGGCTGGAGGTGGTGAAGAGCGTCTGCACCGCGCTGGTCCAGGCCGAGCGCTACGGCACGCCCCTCGGCCACGCCCTGCGCGTGCTCGCCCAGGAAGGCCGCGACGAGCGCATGAACGCCGCCGAGAAAAAGGCGGCCGCCCTGCCGCCGAAGCTCACCGTGCCGATGATCCTGTTCTTCCTGCCGGTGCTGCTGATCGTGATCCTCACCCCGGCGGTGATCCGCGTCTACGAGTGGAACTGACCGCCAGCGACGTGGGCCGGCCCGGCCGCACGACCCCGAAATGGAAAAGCCCGGCTCAGGCCGGGCTTTTGCGTCCAAAGGGGGCGTGGCCGTCGACTAGTCCGCCTGGGCGGTCTGGCCCGCTGCGCCGGCCTGGACAGGCGAGGCCTTCGCAGCCGTGCTGGATCCGCGAGGCGCCGCCTTGCCGTCGAGCTTGCGGATCTGGGCCCAGCTGTTCGGCTGGGCGACCATCTGGCGGATGGCCGCCACGCTCTGGGCAGCCTCGATGGGGGCGAGATCCTGCCGCGACACCGCTTCCGCTTCGCTGAACTTGCCCTGCAGGCCCAGCACGAGCGCGAGGTTCTGGCGGACGCGCATGTCCGCCCCCGGCAGCTGCGCCGCCGTCCGCAACGTGCTCTCCGCCTCGGGGAGGCGGCGCGACAGCGCGTAGGAGAGGCCGAGATTGGACATCACGCCCGGGTCGTTGGGATGGAGCCGCAGCGCCGCCTCGTAGAGACCCTGGGCCTCGGCCTGGTTGCCGAGCTGGTCCGCCACGGCGCCCTGGGCGGACAGCACGCGCCAGTCCGGCCGCTCGGGCGTGTGCGCCCGGGCCAGCACGTCGCGCGCCTGCTCGAGCTGGCCGATCTCGCTCAGCGCCTTGCCGTAGGCGGCGAGGATCTCCTTGTCCTTGGGGGACTTGATGGCGGCCGCCTGCAGCACGGCCACGGCCTGCTGGCGCTGGTCGATCATGCGCAGCGCGTGCGCATAGTTGAGGCTGATCGTCTTGTCCGCCGGCTTCGCGTCGTACTTGCGGCCCCAGTCCTCCGCGGCGGCCCGCCAGGCCGCCTCCGTCCGCGGGCCCGAGGAGACGGCCAGGGAGCCGGTGGTGTCCGGCCCGTCCTTCTTGCACCCGGCGGCCGTCAGCGCGAGCGCGCCGACGCAGGCCAGGAGCAGGGGCCGCAGGCGCAGGGGGCCGGGGCGGGCGTGAACGCGCATGAAACTCTCCAAAGAGTCGCGGCGGCGACTGGCACCATCAATGGCTTGTTAAGCCTAATGCGCGGTTAACGGGGCGCCCGCTGCAGCCCGCGCGCGGGCCTGCAAGCAGGTCCAGCTGGCGCTTGCAGGCGGGGAGGGGCGTGCTATCCAGCCTTGTGACCGCACGGAAGGCCATCATGATCGAGATCCTGCCGCACTCCTCCGCCATTGCCGCCGCCCCGATCCGCTTCGTCACTCCGGAGAGTTGGCGCGAGGTGGCGGAAAGCTACGGCTCCCAGGCGGGGGCTTTCGCGCAGGCGAGCGGCTTCGCGGGCGCTGCGGGCGCGGTCGCCCTGCTGCCTTCCGCCGAGGGCGGGATCGCCGCGGTGCTGTTCGGCGACGACGCAGGCGCCGGGCGCCGCGACCCGTTCCATGCCGGCAAGCTCGCCTCCGCGCTGCCGGCCGGGACCTACCGCTTGGAGTCCGGCGCCTCGGAGCTGGCGGCCCTGGCCCTTCGTCTCGGCTCCTACCGCTTCGATCGCTATCGCAAGCCCTCCGACAAGGCCGTCTCGGTGATCGTCCCAGAGGGCGTGGACGCCGCGGCCGTCACCCGGATCGCGGACGCCGTGGCGCTCGGCCGCGACCTCATCAACACGCCCGCCAACGACCTCGGCCCGGCGGAGCTGGAGCAGGCCGTGCGTTCGCTCGCAGCGCGCCACAGGGCCGCCGTGAGGGTCGTTTCGGGCGACGACCTCCTGGCGGAGAATTTCCCGATGGTCCACGCGGTGGGCCGCGCCTCGAGCCGCGCCCCCAGGCTCATCGACCTCACCTGGGGCGAGAGCTTCAATCCCAAGGTGACGCTCGTCGGCAAGGGCGTCTGCTTCGACACCGGCGGGCTGAACATCAAGCCGGATGCCTCCATGCTCCTGATGAAGAAGGACATGGGCGGCGCCGCCACGGCGCTCGCGGCCGCCCAGATGGTGATGGAGGCGCGGCTGCCGGTTCGGCTGCGCGTCATCATCCCGGCCGTGGAGAACAGCATCTCCGGCTCGTCCTTCCGGCCCGGAGACGTGCTGCCGAGCCGCAAGGGCCTGACGGTCGAGATCGGCAACACGGACGCGGAAGGCCGCCTGATCCTGGCCGACGCCCTGGCGCTGGCCGACGAGGACGAGCCCGAGCTGCTGCTCGACTTCGCCACCCTCACGGGCGCCGCGCGCGTCGCGCTCGGGCCGGAGCTGCCGCCGTTCTACACGGATGACGAAGGCCTCGCGGCCGAACTCGCCATGGCGGCGGAGGCGGTGAACGACCCCGTGTGGCGCCTGCCGCTCTGGAAGCCCTACCGGACGATGCTCGACTCCAAGATCGCCGACATCAACCACATCGGCGGCTCCTTCGCGGGCTCGGTCACGGCGGCGCTCTTCCTGCGCGGGTTTGTGGAGAAGACGACCGCTTACGCCCATTTCGACATCTACGGCTGGGTCCCCTCGGCGAAGCCGGGGCGCCCCGAGGGCGGCGAGCCCCAGGCCGCGCGCCTCGTCTACCGCGTGCTGCAGGACCGCTACGGAAGGCGCTCTTAACGCTGCCCGACGGCCGCGCTTGCCTTGGCGGGCGCGCTGGCGGAAAGTTCGGATCCGAAACGATCGGATCCCGCATGGCAGTCGCGCTCCGCCCTCTCCAGGCCCTGAAGCTCTGGCATGACGTCACCCTGGAGCTGGTGCGCGACGGCGAGCAGGACCTGTCCGCCCGCCAGACCGCGATCCTGCTCACGATCTACCTGGAGGCGCCGCCCCACACGGTGCGGGGCCTCGCCCGGAAGCTCGGCGTCACCAAGCCCGCCATCACCCGCGCCCTCGACACCATGGGCAAGATGGAGCTGGTGAGCCGAAAGCGCGACGAGATGGACAGGCGCAACGTGGTCGTGCAACGAACCGTAAAAGGCGCGCTGTATGTTGAGAAGCTCGGCGACGTGATCGTCGCGCGCGCCAGGGATTTGCCACGATGACCTCCTTCGACCGGCGACTGACCCCCCTCCGCCCCGATCTCGCCGCCGCTCACCTGCGCGGCCAGGTGGACGCGCCAGCGTTCGCCGAGCCCCGCCCCATGCGGGTCGTGGCGCCCGCGGCCTGGCTGCGCCGCTCACCGGCGCCGGACTCCCCCGTGGACACCGAGGCGCTGTTTGGCGAGGGCTTCGCCGCCTACGAGATCACGGACGAGGGCTGGGCCTGGGGGCAGCTCGAGACGGACGGCTATGTCGGCTGGGTCTCGGCCGAAGCGCTGGCTCCCGCGGCGGCCGCCCCGACCCACAAGGTGGCGACCCTGCGGACCTTCGTGTACCCGGGCCCGAGCATCAAGCTCACCCCGACCGCGGCGCTGTCCATCGGCTCGCGCGTGACGGTGAGCCGCGAGCAGGGCGACTTCGCCGCGCTCGCGACCGGCGGCTTCGTGTACGCTGCCCACCTGGCGCCGCGGGATTCAGCCGAGTCGGATTTCGTGACTGTCGCCGAGCGGTTCCTGGGCGCGCCCTATCTCTGGGGCGGCCGCACCAGCCTTGGCCTGGACTGCTCCGGGCTCGTGCAGGTGTCGATGGCCGCCGCCGGCCGCCCCGCGCCCCGCGACAGCGACCTCCAGGAAGCCGGCCTGGGCGCGCCCGCGCCCAACTGGGAGCAGAGCGGCCTTCGCCGCGGCGATCTCGTCTTCTGGAAGGGTCACGTCGGCATCATGCAGGACGCCGAACGCCTGCTGCACGCCAACGGGACGCACATGCTGGTCATCTCGGAACCCTTCGCAGAGGCTCGCGCCCGCATCCTGGAGAAGACCGGCGCGGACGTGACGAGCGTCCGCCGCCCGTAGGACGCCTCACCGGGAAAGGCGTCCCCAANCCGTAGGACGCCTCACCGGGAAAGGCGTCCCCAATCCGTCATCGCGAGGAGCGCAGCGACGAAGCGATCCAGCGGATGGACCGTTCTGGATTGCTCGCTCGCAGTGACGGAGGGCCGTCTCTCCACCCCGCCCGCGGGAGGAAGTGGGGACGTCAATACCCCGTCCCCCGATCCACCAGATGCTGGAAGGGCTCGCCGGCCTCGTAGCGGCGGATCTGCTCGGCGACGAGGCTCACGACGGCCTCCGGCTCCGACATCGCCGCGTTGTGCGGCGTGACCGTCACGCGCGGGTGGACCCACAGCGGCGAGTCCTGCGGCAGCGGCTCCGTCTCGAACACGTCCAACGTCGCGCTGGCGAGGGCGCCGTTGTCCAGGCAGGCCAGGATGTCCGCCTCGACCTGCAGGCCGCCGCGGCCCGCGTTGATGAGGTGCGCGCCGCCCACGCGCCCGTCGCGGGCCAGCCCCGACAGGAGCGCGCGGTTGATGAAGCCGCGCGTGTCGTCCGTGAGCGGCAGCAGGCTCACAAGGATATCGGTGCGCGCCAGGAAGGGCTTGAGTCCCTCCGGTCCCGCGTAGGTCGCGAGCCCCGGAATGTCCTTAGGGCTGCGCCCCCAGCCCGCCACGTCGAAGCCCATGAGCTGGAGCTTGCGCGCGGCGTCCTGCCCCAGCACGCCCGTGCCCAGCACGCCGACGCGCACGGAACGGGCGGCTGGCTGGCGGTCGTCGTCCTCCCAGCGCCGTTCCGCCTGCTGGCGCACGTAGCGCATCTGCTGCCGAAGGATCTTGAGGCAGTGGAGGACGACGTACTCGCTCATGCGGTTCGTCAGGTCCGGGTCCACCACGCGCAGGATCGGCACGTCGGGCAGCTTGGGATCGGACAGCAGGTGGTCGACCCCGGCGCCCAGCGAAAAGATCGCCTCCAGGTTCGGCAGCCCCGCGAAGGAGCCGGCCGGCGCCTTCCAGGCCACGGCGTAGTGCACGGCCCGGCGGTCGAACACGTCGCCCGGGACCACGATGTCGCGCCCAGGCAATGTCGCCTGGAGGCGCGCGACCCATTTGTCCGCGTCCCAGCCGCGGATGGCTGCCAAGATCGTCATGGCGAGAACCCCTGCGCCGGCCTGCCCCGCCGGCGTGCTTCATTTGACGGCATGATCGCTCCTGGCCCCGCTCAGGGTCCAGGGTTTTCCGCGGCGAACCGGGCCACGACGGCCGAAAGCGGCTCGGTTTCCGAACCTCCAACCGTGTAGGCGCCCGCCAGGGCGCGAGCGGCGGCCTCGGCCTGGTCTTCGGTCCGGGCGTGAACGAAGCCGATTACGCCATCCGACGGGAGCTCCGTCCCGATCTCGGCGAGGTCGGTGAAACCGACTGCGTGGTCGATCGCGTCCTGCGGCCGCGTCCGACCGCCTCCCAACGCCACCACGGCGACCCCCACCGCCCGCGTGTCGATCGCCGTCACCGCGCCCGCCTTCGGCGCCTGCACGGGGCGGACCACCGGCGCCGACGGCAGGTGGGCCTCGAAGCGCTCCACGAAATCGGCCGGCCCGCCCAGCGCCTCGACCATCCGGCCGAAGGTTTCCGCCGCCTGGCCGGAGTGGATCGCCGCGTCGATGCGGGCCCAGCCGTCCTCGATGGACTCGGCCAGGCCGCCGAGAAGCAGCATCTCTCCCCCGAGCGCCACGACGACCTCGTGCAGCCGCTCGTCGCGGCGCGCCCCCGTGAGGTAGCGCACGGCGTTCGCCACCTCGACGGCGTTGCCGGCAGCGCTCGCGAGCGGCTGGTCCATGGCGGTGATGAGCGCCGTGGTGGGAAGATCGGCGCCCGCCGCGACCTCGGCCAGGCTCTCGGCGAGCTCCGCCGCGTCGTCCAGGGTAGGCATGAAGGCGCCGCCGCCGGCCTTCACGTCCATGACGAGGCCTTCGAGCCCCGCCGCGAGCTTCTTGGAGAGAATGGAGGCCGTGATCAGCGGGATGGACTCCACCGTCGCGGTCACGTCCCGGATGGCGTAGAGGCGCTTGTCCGCCGGCGCGAGGTCGGCGGTCTGGCCGATGATGGCGCAGCCCACATCGGACACCACACGCCGGAAGAGCTCGCTGTCCGGCTGCGAGTGATAGGCCGGGATTGCGTCGAGCTTGTCCAGGGTGCCGCCCGTGTGCCCCAGCCCTCGCCCGGAGATCATCGGCACGAAGCCGCCGCAGGCGGCCACGGCCGGGGCCAGCATCAGGCTGACATTGTCGCCCACGCCGCCAGTCGAGTGCTTGTCCAGGGCCGGGCCGGGAAGGTCCGGCCACACCATGGTGGCTCCGGAATCCACCATGGCGCGGGTGAGCGCGACCCGCTCGTCCAGGGTCATGCCCTGGAAGAACACGGCCATCGCGAAGGCGGCCGCCTGGCCCTCCGTGATCGCGCCGCTGGTCAGCCCGCGGATCAGGAACCCGATCTCCTCGGCCGAGAGCGTCTCGCCGTCGCGCTTCCGACGGATGATTTCCTGGGGAATCACACGAACCTCAATAGCGGCCGGGAGGGGGCGAGGGCGCAGCCGCGTCCCCGGAAATAGCGGACAGCAGGGCGGCATGAAGGCCGCTCGCGCCGATGCGGAAGGTGGAGGGCTTGGCCCAGCCCGGCCCCATGATGCGCTCCGCCAGTTGCACGTAGCCGGCGGCGTCCTCCAGGGTGCGGATGCCGCCCGCGGCCTTGAAGCCGACGGCCTTCCCGGAAGCCTTGATGGCCTGCAGCATGGTTTCCGCTGCGGCCGGCGTGGCCGAGACGGCGATCTTGCCCGTGCTGGTCTTGAGGAAGTCGGCGCCGTTCTCGATGGCGAGTTGGCTGGCTTCCGCGATGCTGGCCTGGTCCGGATAGGCGCCCGTCTCCAGGATCACCTTGAGCCGCTGGTTGCCCTGCAGGACCGCCTTGGCCTCGCGCACCATGCCGCCGGCTGTGTCGGAGTCGCCGCGCAGGAACGCCTTGTAGGGGAGAACGAGGTCGATCTCGTCTGCCCCGTCCCCGAGCGCCTCGCCCATGTCGTCGAGCACGCGCTCCAGGTCCTCGCCTCCGGCAGGGAAGTTGATCACGGTCGCGACTCGCACGCCGGTGTCCTTGAGCGAGCGGGCCGCCTCGCCCACGAACTGCGGCCAGACGCACACGGCGGCCGCATGCCCCTCAGGCGCGACCGCCCTGGCGCAGAGAAGCCGGATGTCCGCCGGGCCGCAATTGGCCTCCAGATTGGTCAGGTCCAGGAGGCCCAGGATGCGCCGGGCGAGCTCGGCCTTGCTGTCAGACATCGTCCAGTCCCTTCAGGAAAGCGAGCAGCAGCCGCTTCAGCGCGATGGCGCCGGCGCCCGCCACTGTCTTGGTTTCGCCATGGGACGGAACCGAGCCGTCGATCCCCGCGCCCATGTTGGTGATCATGGAGATGGCCGCCACGTCGATGCCGAAGCGGCGGGCCAGGATCACCTCCGGCACAGTGGACATGCCGACGAGGTCCGCGCCCAGCGCCTTCAGCATGCGGATCTCGGCCGGGGTCTCGAAGCTCGGGCCGGACACCCAGCAATAGACGCCCTCGTGCAGGCGCGCCCCACACTGCAGCGCGGCGCGCTTGAAGCGGGCCCGGAGACGCGGCGAATAGGCGTCGTTCATCGGCACGAAGCGCCGGTCGTCGAGGTCCCCGACCAGCGGGTTCGCGCCGGCCAGGTTGATGTGATCGCTGATCAGGGCGAGGTGCCCGGGATGCATGACCTTGTCGATGGCGCCGGCCGCGTTCGTGAGCACCACCGTGGTCACGCCCAGCCGGCTCAGCGTCTCGATGGGAGTGCGCATCCCGCTGGGGTCGCCCGTCTCGTAGTAGTGCGCGCGACCCTGCAGCAGCGCGACGCGCCGGCCCTCGATGCGGCCCACCACGAGGCGGCCGGCGTGGCCCGACACCGTGGCTCGCGGGAAGCCCGGGATCTCGGCGTACGGAATGGACACCGCGTCTTCGGCGAGGTCGGCGATGCCGCCGAGACCTGTGCCGAGCACGATGGCGAGGTCAACCCGGCCCCCGAGCTTCGGCTCGAGCAGGGCGACGGCGTCGTCGACGACGGACATGGAACTCTCCCCCTCAGCGCCCCTGCGGCTCGGGGGCCATTGCGTGTGGGCCGAAAGCGAGAGGCAGCAGCTCCTCGGCAGTAAAGCCGCGCCGGATGCCTTTCAAGTCCGCCGCCCACACGCGCGCGTTGTGGCCGCCGAACTCGAAAATGCGCTGGCGGCACGCCCCGCAGGGAGTCACCAGATTGGCGCCCTCCGCCGCCACGGCGATCTCGACGAGGTCCGTCTCCCCGGCGGCGACCATGGCCGCCAGCGCGCCCGCCTCCGCGCAGGTCCCGACCGGATAGGAGGCGTTCTCGACGTTCACCCCGGCGTAGATCCGGCCCGATCGGGCCCGCGCCGCGGCGCCCACCTTGTAGCCCGAATAGGGCGCATAGGCGTTCTCGCGCGCGGCCACGGCGGCTTCGAACAGGTCGGGCGGTCCTTCGGCCCCGCTCATCACCGCTCCTTCACATAGGGCAGGCCAGAGGCCCGCGGGGGAATCGCACGGCCGATGAAGCCCGCAAGAAGGACGACCGTCAACGCATACGGCAGGGCCTGGATCGCCTGCACGGGAACGAGTCCGATTCCGGGCATGCTGACACCCTGGAGGCGGATCGAGATGGCGTCCAGCAGCCCGAACAGGAAGCACGCCCCCAGGGCCGGCCAGGCCCGCCATTTGGCGAAGATCAGCGCCGCGAGCGCGATGAAGCCCTTGCCGGCCGTCATCTGGGGCAGGAAACCGGCCGCCTGCGCCAGCGAGAGGTAGGCGCCCCCGAACCCGCACAGGACGCCTGCGATGAGCACGGCGGCGTAGCGCAGCGCCGGCACGGACACGCCGGCTGTGTCCACCGCGGCCGGGTTCTCGCCTACCGCCCGGATGCGCAGCCCGAAGCGCGTGCGCTTCAGCGTGGCGGCCGTGAGCAGGGTCGCCAGCACGGCGGCATAGACCAGGACCGTGTGGCCCGACAGCACATCGGCGTACAACGGTCCGAGCGCCGGGATGCCGCGCGCCGCCTCCGCGCCCGGCAGCGTGATGGGCTCGAAACGTGCCGCGCCCTCCAGGGCCGGCGTCCGCCCGCCCTGGCCGTACCAGGCGTTGCCCACCAGCGCAGTAAGCCCGGCGGCCAGCATGTTGACCGCCACGCCCGATACGATCTGGTTCCCCCGCTGGGCGATCGCCGCGAAGCCGTGGACCAGCGCGAAGCCGAGCGAGGCCAGGACGCCGGCGCCGAGGCCCGTCCAGGCGCTGCCGGTCGCATGGGCCGCGGCCGCGGCCGCAAAGGCCGCCGCAAGCAGCTTGCCCTCCAGCCCGATGTCCACCACGCCCGAGCGCTCCGACCACAACCCAGCCAGGCACGCGAACAGCAGCGGCACGGAGAGCCGCACGCCGGAGTCGAACACCGCGATCGCGGCGGAGAGCTCCTCCATGGCTCAGCCCCCCGCCTTGCGGCGCGCGGCGAAGAACCGGCCGAGCGGCGCCCGGAACAGGCCATCGAGCGCGCCCGCGAACAAGATGGCTAGGCCGGAAATGGTGACGATCATGTCGCGCGTGATGGTGGGCTTGTCGAAAGCGAGCTCCGTCCCGCCCTGGTAGAGCACCCCGAACAGCAGGGAGGCCAGGACGATGCCGACCGGGTGCGAACGCCCCATCAGGGCCACCGCGATGCCGATGAAGCCATAGCCGCCCGTGAACTCCAGGAGCAGGCGCTCCTGCACGCCCATGACCTCGTTCACGGCGAGAAGACCCGCGAGCGCCCCCGAGATCATCATGGCGACGATGGTGACACGGCTGATCGGGATGCCGGCGTAGGCCGCCGCCGCCGGGTTCGCCCCGACCGTGCGGATGGCGTAGCCCAGCCGCGTCCGCCAGATCAGCAGCCAGACGCCGTAGCAGCACGCCAAAGCGAGCAGGAAGGAGGCGTTCAGCGGCGTCGTCGGAACGGTCACCCCGAGGCGCGCCAGCACCTCGTGCGCGAAAGGGACGTGCGCCGCCGACGCGAAGGTGGGCGTCTCCGGCTGCATGGAGCCGGGCTTCCCCATGACGTTCACCAGCAGGTAGACCAGCAGCGCCGAGGCCAGCATGTTGAACATGATGGTGGTGATGACGATGTGGCTGCCGCGCCTGGCCTGGAGGTAGCCGGGGACCAGCGCCCACAAGGCCCCGAACAGGGCCGCCCCGAGGGCGCCGAGCGGCACGAGGAGCCACCCCGGCAGGAAGTCGAGGTGGAGGCACGCCAGGGCCGCGCCGAGCCCGCCGAGGGTCGCCTGTCCCTCGCCGCCGATGTTGAACAGCCCGGCGTGGAACGCCACCGCGACCGCCAGCCCGGTGAAGATGAAGTTCGTCGCATAATAGAGCGTGAAGCCGACGCCCTCGCCGGTGCCGAGCGCGCCCCGGAGCAGCAGGGCCGTGGCCTCCAGCGGGTTCTCGCCGATGGCGAGCACCACCAGTCCGGCGACCACGAAGGCGGCGGCCACGGCCAGCGCCGGGACCAGGACGTAGTCGGCCCAGCGGCGCATCTCGATGGGGGCGCTCACGCCGCGCGCTCCGCCACGCCCGCCATGAGGAGGCCGAGATCCCGCTCGTCGGTCTCGCCCGGCAGGCGCTCGCCCGTGATGCGGCCGCCGCACATCACCAGGATGCGGTCGGCGAGCGCCATGATTTCCTCCAGCTCCACGGACACGAGCAGGACGCCGACGCCCTGGTCGCGCAACGCGACGAGCCGGCGGTGGATGAACTCGATAGCGCCGATGTCCACGCCGCGCGTGGGCTGGCCCACCAGGAGGACCTTGGGTCCCCGCTCGATCTCGCGCGCCAGCACGATCTTCTGCTGGTTGCCGCCGGAGAACTTCGACGTCTTCAGCAGCGGCGCCCGGGGCCGCACGTCGTAGGCCTCCATGCGCTCCAGGGCATCGGACACGATGGCGCCGCGATCGAGCAGCGCTCCGGCGCCATAGCGCCGTTCGTCCTGGAAACCCAGCATGGCGCTTTCGCAGGCCTCGAAGGCCGGCACGAGCCCGGTCCGCATCCGGTCCTCGGGCACATGCAGCAGCCCGCGCCGCCGCAGCGCGGCCGGGTCGCGTTCGGCGGGGGACAAGGCGCGCCCCTCCAGCGCGACCGTACCGCCCGCGAGCGGCCGCATGCCGGCCAGCGCCTCGAGCAGTTCGCTCTGGCCGTTTCCCGCGATGCCCGCGATCCCGACGATCTCGCCGGCCCGGATCGTGAGCGAAACGCCATCCACCCGCGCCGTGCCCCGGGCGTCGCGCACGACGACGTTTTCCGCCGCCAGCACCACCGGCCCGGGCGCCGCCGGCGCTTTCTCCACCCGGAGGAGCACCCTCCGTCCGACCATCAGTTCGGCCAGCTGCGCCGGCGACGTCGCGGCCGTGTCCAGCGTGGCGACCATCTCGCCCCGGCGCATCACCGAGACCCGGTCGGTGATGGCCATGATCTCCCGGAGCTTGTGCGTGATCAGGATGACGGTCTTGCCCTCGTCGGCCAGGATCCGCAGCAGTCGGAACAACCCGTCCGCCTCGTCCGGTGTCAGCACGGCGGTGGGCTCGTCGAGGACCAGCACGTCCGCGCCGCGCACGAGCGCCTTCACGATCTCGACCCGCTGCTGCAGGCCGACCGGCAGGTCGCCCACGATCGCGTCCGGGTCGAGCGCGAGGCCGTAGTCGGCCGCAAGCTGCGCCAGCCGCGCCCGGACCTGCCGCGCGCCTGCGGCCAGCCTGGGACCGCCCTCGGCCCCCAGCATGACGTTGTCGATTACCGAGAGAGGCTCCACCAGCATGAAGTGCTGGTGCACCATGCCGATCCCGGCCGCGATCGCCTCGCCCGGGGAGCGGATCCTGCGAGCCACGCCGCCGACCCGGATTTCGCCCCGGTCGGCCTCGTAGAAGCCGTACAGGATGGACATCAGGGTCGACTTGCCGGCCCCGTTTTCACCGACGATCCCGTGAATGGAGCCCTTGCGCACCGTGAGGTCCACGCCCTTGTTGGCGTGCACGTCCCCGAACCGCTTGTCGATGCCGACCAGTTCGATGGCGAGGGGAGGGGTGGCCCGATCAAGAGATACAGGAGACACGTTCGACGTCATCCCCGGCGCGCCGAAGGTGCGGGAAGGGGATCCAGGGGACTAGGCCCAATGCTTCGGGCGTCGTTCCCGGTCTGAGGCGCAGAGCGCCGGGGACGACGGCCGTCTCGCAAGGGCGAGCGCCCGTTCACGGGCACTTCTGGTCGGCCATGTAGTCGTGCACCTGGATGGCCCCGCTGACGATGTCGGCGGCGGCCTTGTCGGCGGCCGACTTCATGTCGGGCGTGATCAGGGACCGGTTGTTGTCGTCCAGCGCCCAGCCGACCCCGTTCTCCTTGAGGCCGAGCACGGTCACCCCGGGCTTCCAGGTCCCGTCCTTGGCGGCCTTGAACGAGTCGACCGTCGCCACGTCCACGCGCTTCAGCATGGAGGTGAGCACCTTGCCGGGGTGCAGCATGTTCTGGTTCGAGTCGACGCCGATGCCGAGCTTGCCGGCGTCCGCCGCGGCGCGGAGCACGCCGATGCCGGTGCCGCCGGCCGCGTGGTAGATCACGTCGGCGCCGCGGTCGATCTGCGCCTTGGCGAGCTCGCCGCCCTTCACCGGGTCGGTCCACGCCGCGCCGGTGGTGCCGGTCATGTTCTGCAGCACTTCGCCCTGCGGATTGGCGTATTTCACGCCCTGCACGTAGCCGCACGCGAACTTGCGGATGAGCGGGATGTCCATCCCGCCCACGAACCCGACCTTGCCGGTCTTGGACGCCTTGGCGGCGAGCAGCCCCACCAGGAAGGAGCCCTCGTGCTCCTTGAACACGATCGACTGCACGTTGGGCGCGTCCACCACCATGTCGATGATGGTGAACTTGGCGTTGGGGAACTCCTTCGCGACCTTCTCGACCGCGCTGGCCTGGCTGAAGCCGACCGCCACGATGGGGGAGTAGCCGTCGCGCGCGAAGCGGCGGAGCGCCTGCTCGCGCTGGGCGTCGTTCTGGATTTCGAAATCGCGGTATTCGACGCCCGCGTCCTTCTTGAATTGCTCGGCGCCGGTGTAGACGCCCTCGTTGAAGGATTTGTCGAACTTCCCGCCGAGGTCGTAGACGATCGCCGGCTTGACGGCCTGGCCCTGCGCAAGCGCCGCTCCACCCAGGAAAAGGCCGGCGGCGAGCCCCAGGATCGTGCTCCGCATGGAAATCCCCTCTCTGTCGGCCGAATTCAGGCCGTTCTGCGCAAGATGGCACGCCGCCCGGAGGACGTGAAGCACGCAAAGATTACAGCGGCGAGCATTGGCGCGCCTGCGTCGCAATGGCATGCTGCCCGCGGGGGAGCTCCTGACCGGGAGAAACCGATGCTAGGTCGCCGCCCGCGCCTTTTGCGTGGCCTTTGCCTCCGCGCCGCCGCCATTCTCGCCGCATTGGCCGCTCCCACCCTGGCAGTGGCCCGGGATGGCCCCAACGAGGTCGACGTCGAGCTCATCCTGGCCGTGGATATCTCCTATTCCATGGATCCCGAGGAGCAGGCTCTGCAGCGGCAGGGCTACGTCGAGGCGCTCCGCTCTCCGGAGGTGCTGGATGCGATCAAGAAGGGCGTGAACGGCAAGGTCGCTGTGACCTACGTGGAGTGGGCCGGCACGACGAGCCAGGAGGTCGTGGCCGACTGGATGGTCATCGACGGACCGGAAAGCGCCGCCGAGTTCACGGCCCAGCTCGCCGCCAAGCCCATTCGGCGGCTCTACCGAACCTCGATTTCCGGCGCGATCGACTTCTCCGTGCCGCTCTTCGACAAGAACGCCTATCGCGGCCTGAAGCAGGTGATCGACATCTCGGGCGACGGCTCCAACAACCAGGGCCGCCCCGTCACGGCGGCCCGCGACGAGGCCTTGGCCAAGGGCGTCACCATCAACGGGCTACCCATCATGCTGAACCGGCCGAACGGCGGGTTCCCCGAAGTCGAGCACCTGGACGAGTATTACCGCGACTGCGTGATCGGCGGCGCCGGCGCCTTCATGATCCCCATCCGCGAGCGCGCGCAGTTCATCGAGGCCATCCGCACCAAGATCCTGCTGGAGGTGGCGACCGCGCCCCCGCCGGCCTGGCCCGCGCGCGTCATCCCGGCGAGCGCCACGGGGAACGACCTTCTGAAGACCCAGGCCGAAGAGCCCAAGACGAGCTGCTTCTTCGGCGAGCGCCAGTGGCAGCAGCGCTGGGGCAATTGAGCCGCGCGGGCGAGGCCCTATGATCGGGCGACCACGAAAGGCCCGACCATGTCCCGCTTCCGCCTCGCCCTCATCGCCCACGACCAGAAGAAGGCCGCCATGGTGGCCTGGGCGGAGCGCCACCGCGCCAACCTGGCCCGCTGCCAGCTGTTCGCCACGGGCACCACGGGCTCGCGCATCAAGGACCGCTGCCCGGAACTGGACATCACGCTGATGAAGAGCGGGCCGCTGGGCGGCGACCAGCAGATCGGCGCGCTGATCGCGGAGGAGCGGCTGGACGGCCTAGTCTTTTTCGTCGACCCGCTCTCGCCCCACCCCCACGACGTGGACGTAAAGGCCCTGACCCGCCTCGCGCTGGTCTACGACCTCCCCATGGCGTGCAATCCCTCCACCGCCGACCTCGTGGTCGCCGGCTTCGAAGCCCGTCGCAGAACGGCCTGAGCCGTCGTTGCGAGGAGCGCAGCGACGAAGCAATCCAGGGATTGCTTGCGCGCAGTTATCGCTTCGCTGCGCTCGCAAAGACGGCAGGGCGGTACCGCCAGCCCTCTAAGCCCTCATGTCCCCCTCGGCTTCGCCCGCGCGGTGGGCGCCGCCTCGGCCGGGTCGTCCGGCCAGGGGTGCTTGGGGTAGCGGCCCTTCATCTCGGCCTTCACCACGCTCCACGAGCCTTTCCAGAACCCCGGCAGGTCCTTGGTGATCTGGATGGGCCGGTGCGCCGGGGACAAGAGGTGCAGCACCAGGGGAAGCCGACCGCCAGCCACCGCCGGGTGCTGCTTGAGCCCGAACAGCTCCTGCACCCGGATAGCCAGAACGGGCCCTTCCTCGGCCTCGTAGTCGATGGGATGGGAATTCCCGGTTGGCGCCGCAAAGTGGGTCGGCGCCTCCGCCTCGAGCCGGCGCGCGAGGTCCCACGGGACGAGCGCCTTCAGCGCCTGGTCCAGGTCGTCCGGCGTGATCGCCGCGACGCTGGTGCGCCCCTCGATGAAGGGCGCCAGCCACTCGGGCGCGACTTGGGCCAGCGCCTCGTCCGACAGGTCGGGCCAGGACGCGTCCGCCCGGCGCAGGAAGAGAACCCGATTGCGCCACTGGGCCAGCGCCTTGGTCCAGGGCAGGCGGCTCACGCCGACCTCGCCCACGCCACGCGCCAGGGCCTGCGCGGCCTCCGGCGAGGCCGGGACGGCCAGCGTCTGCTCCGCCAGCACGAGCGCGTGCAGGCGCTTCACCCGCCGCGCCCGCAGGGCGGACGGGTTACGGTCGAAGGTGAGCTCGTCGCGGGTTGCAATATGGGAGGCGAACTCGGACTCGATGTCGGCGAGCTCGATAGGAGCAGCCAGTAGAATGCGAGCCGACGCCGCCCCGCCCGCGATCTCCGCCACGGCGAGGAACGGCTCCCGCGCCAGCGCGTCATGCGGCTCGACCTGGCCTCCGCGGCCGTTCGCCATCACGAAGGCGCCGGGAGCGCCACGCGCCTTGGCGATCCGGTCCGGATAGGCCAGCGCAAGCACGGCCCCGGCTTCCGCCGGGTCGCGCCGGCCGAATTCGGCCCCCACGGCCTCCGCCCAGCCCCGCGCCAGGCGGCGCATGTCCTCGGCCCGCCGACTGCGGTCGCGCCGGAAATTCTCCAGCCGATGCCCGAGATGGCTGGCGTCGCCTCCAAGCCCCCGCTCGGTGATCACCGCCGCGATCTCGGCCGCGAGCCCGCCTTGCCCGCGCTCCGCCGCGCTGGCCACCATGCGGGCCAGCCGCGGGGGGAGCGGCAGCGAGCGGATCACCTTGCCGGCCGCCGTAATGCGCCCGTTCGCGTCCAGCGCGTCGATCTCATGCAGCATCGCCCGCGCCTCGGTCAGCGCGGGCTTCGGCGGGGGGTCCAGGAAGGGGAGGGTGGCGGGATCGGTGACGCCCCACGCGGCGCAGTCGAGCAGCAGGCCGGAGAGATCGGCGCGCAGGATCTCGGCGGGCGCGAACGGCTCGAGCGCGCCCGCCGCCGCCTCTTCCCAAAGCCGGTAGCACACGCCGGGCTCCGTGCGCCCCGCGCGGCCCCGCCGCTGGTCCGCGGCCGCGCGCGACACCCGGACCGTCTCCAGCCGCGTGAGCCCGATCGCCGGCGCATACCGGGGCACGCGGGCGAGCCCGCTGTCGATCACCACGCGCACGCCCTCGATGGTGAGCGAGGTCTCCGCGATGGAGGTGGCCAGCACGATCTTGCGCCGGCCGGGCGCCGCAGGCTGCACGGCGAGGTCCTGCTCCCGCTGGTCCATGGCGCCGAACAGCGGCGCGATGTCCACGGCGGGGTCGCGAACGCGCTCCTCCAGCAGCCCTGCCGTGCGGCGGATCTCGCCCTGGCCCGGCAGGAAGACCAGCAGCGAGCCGGTCTCGGACCGGAGCGCGGCGAGGGCGGCGTCGGCGACCTGCTCCTCGATCCGCTTCCGGGGATCGCGCCCCAGGTAGCGGGTTTGGACCGGATAGGCCCTGCCCTCGCTGTGGATCACGGGCGCGTCCCCGAGCAGGCGCGCGACGCGCGCGCCGTCCAGCGTCGCCGACATCACCAGGATGCGCAGGTCGTCCCGCAGTCCGGCCTGGGCGTCGAGCGCCAAGGCCAGCCCGAGGTCCGCGTCCAGCGAGCGCTCGTGGAACTCGTCGAAGATCACCCCGGCGACGCCGGTGAGCTCCGGGTCGTCCAGGATCATGCGCGAGAACACGCCCTCGGTGACCACTTCGATCCGCGTGCGCGGGCCCACCCTGGAGCCCAGGCGCACGCGAAGGCCCACCGTCTCGCCGACCGCCTCTCCCAGCGTGGCCGCCATGCGCTGCGCCGCCGCACGGGCGGCGAGGCGCCGGGGCTCCAGCAGGATCATCTTGCCACGTCCATCCCGCCCTCCCGCCCAGGTGTCCTCCAGCAGGGCGAGCGGCGCGCGCGTGGTCTTGCCCGCGCCGGGCGGGGCGACGAGCACGGCCGAGCAGGATGAGGCCATCGTCTGGCGCAACGTTGGAAGAACGTCGTCGATGGGCAGAGGAGATCCGCGCAGCATTTCGCCGGTGTGGCGGAAGCCGCAGGGAGTGGCAACCCCTTGGTCTCGACTCTGCCCTTTCAGTCAGATTGAGCGGCGCAGATGAGGGCTTCATCTTCGGAACGCCCCCAGAATAGGGGCTAAACAACCAGAATGGGAGTCGTGCACATGGACCGGACCGCCGTACTGCAAAGTGAACTGGCGTATGTGATGGGCTGTCTATGCTTCTGCGCCGAAACGCTTGCCCAGTTGGGCCAGCGTGAACTCGCTGAGGATGTCGCGGAAGCCTGCGCTGCCCTGAAGCCCGCCTTGAGTCAGGGCCAGGTTGCGTCTGGTGGATCTCTCCACTAAGTGTATGCTTGTCAAAAGATAAGTTAGATCATAATAGTCGCATTTAGTGTTTAATTGTGATGCCCGTTCGGCATGGCCCGGGCGGGCATCTTTTATACGAGTACAGTCATGAGTGTATGTTATCGGGATGGTTCGCCCCCGACTTCATCTGACAAAAGCCTCGATCATCGCTTGGCCTCATTCATAAATCAGCGCAATTTGAACCACTATGCTTATTGGCTGCGCCTCGTTCCCGGGGAGATCGACTGCGGTATCGTCCTGTTCACGAGCAATCCACAGGCGTGGCTCAATGATTTCTGCTCTCAAAAGCACACCTGCGATCCGCTTTTAAGCGTGTGTCAGCAAACGATCATGCCGATCAACTGGGACGATCTGGCGAGTTCTGACCGAAAATCCAAGTCAGCCTTAAAAGTATGGGAGTTGCACGGGGTCGGGCCCCGCGGGCTTACCGTCCCGATTCGAGGGGCAGTAGGGGACTTCGCGCTGTTCAGCGTGGCCAGCGACGAAGACGCGGCCACCTGGACGAATCGGCTTTCCCAGCTCACCGCCGAGGTCGTGCTGTTCGCCTTCGAGATCCATGCCTCCGTCATGGAAGCCTGGGTTCGGAACGAGGGGGCCGCGCGCCCTTTGTCGCCACGGGAACGGCAGGTTCTGACGTTGGCCGCACAGGGCCTGCCGCACAAGGCCGTCGCGTTCGCCCTGGCGATCTCGGAGCGGGCGGTCAAGCTTTATCTCGATAGCGCGCGCGCCAAGTTGGGGGCCCACAACACTGCACATGCGGTGGCCTACGCCGTATCTCGGCGGCTGATCGCCCCGCCCGGTGCGCTCAGACCGGGAAGCCGTAGTCCCTCAGGTCGACCGCCAGTTGCTCTGGCGAGGTGAACTGCACGGCGTGCATGCCGACCGCCCGGGCGCCGTCGACGTTCTTCGGGGCGTCGTCGATGAACAGACAGTCGCTCGCCGCGAGCCCGTTGCGGTCAAGCAGGACGCGGTAGATCGCCGGGTCGGGCTTGAGAAGCTTCTCCTCCCCGGACACCACCACGTCCCTGAACCCGTTCAGGAACGGCCAGCGCTCGCGGGCGATTGCGAACTTCTCGTGGGAGAAATTCGTGATCGCCCAGGTCGGCACGTCCGCGGCGCGCAACGTCTCCAGGATCGCCACGCTGCCCTGGATGGCGTCGGCGACGGTCTCGACCCAGCGCTCGTCGAAGGCGCGGATCTCGGCTTCCAGGTCCGGATGCCGCTCGACCAGCAGGTCGCACGCGTCCGCGAAGGGGCGGCCCCGGTCCTGCTCCACGTTCCAGGCCGGCGTGCAGACCTCGGACAGGAACCACTCCATGCGGTCCGGGTCGGCGATGATCTTGCGGTACAGGTAGCGCGGGTCCCAGTCGAGCAGCACTGCGCCGATGTCGAAGACGGCGTTGGTCGGGCTCGGCATGGTTAGCGCGTGCCGTACATGCGGTCGCCGGCGTCGCCCAGCCCGGGCACGATATAGCCGTGGTCGTTGAGGTGATCGTCGATGGCCGCCGTCCAGACGCGCACCTCCGGATGCGCCGCGGTGAGCCGTGCGATTCCTTCCGGGGCGGCCAGCAGGCACACGAAGCGGATGTCCTTCGCCCCGCGCTCCTTCAGCCGGTCGATGGCGGCCACGGCAGAGTTGGCCGTCGCCAGCATGGGGTCAACCACGATCACGAGACGGTCGGCGATGTCGGACGGCGCCTTGAAATAGTACTCCACGGCCGTCAGCGTGTCGGGATCGCGGTAAAGCCCGATGTGGGCCACACGGGCGGACGGCACCAGGCTCAGCATGCCGTCAAGGAAGCCGACGCCAGCCCGCAGGATGGGCGCCAGCACCAGCTTCTTGCCCGCGATCATGGGGGCCATCGTCGTGGTCAGCGGCGTCTCGATCTCGACCAGCTCGGTCGGCAGGTCGCGCGTGACCTCGTAGGCCAGCAGCATCCCGATCTCGTTGAGGAGCTGCCGAAAGCCCTTTGTGGAGCGGGACTTGTCCCGCATCAGCGTGAGCTTGTGCTGCACCAGCGGGTGGGAGACGACGGTGACGCCCTTGTGGGTGACGTCCTGCATGGCGGCCTCGACCTCGATCGCGCGTTGACGGAATCGAGGTGACCATACCAAGGCGTCGCGGTCAAAACACCGTGCCGTCGGTGACAACAGTGAGCGGAGGCGGGCCGCCGGGCCGCTTTTCCCGCGCGATTCGGCGTCCCGCCGCCCAGGTGCCCCCTTCAAGCGCCTTGGCGAGGGGGAACTGTTCCGCGCTCAGCCCCAAATGGTCGCGGATCAGCCCCGCCACGTCGTCGAGCAGCGCCACCGTGAGGGCGCGCCATTCGACCACCAAGTTTGAGCCGGGCTCGTGCTGAAGTCCGGCCTCGGAGGGATCCCGCAGGGTGATCACGCCCAGGTCCAGGAACAGGCCGCCGTTTCGATATTCCGCGAGCCCCGTCAGGCCGTCCACGCCGGACACGCCCAGGCCGGCGGCCTGCAGCGGCTCGATCAGCGAATACGCGAGCCATTGAGAGAGCTTGTGGAACGGGACGAGGCCGCTGGTCGCGTCATCGGTCACCAGGCTCGGGTGTCGCCACGTATCGCCGAGGTCCACGCCGCCGAGCGCAAGGCGTCCGGGCCAGATCGAACCCAGGCCCTCGAGCAGGGTGGAAAGGATCGCGTTGGCCGGGAGCAGGCCGTTCTCGCGCTGCAGCAGCAGGGAATCGAACAGCCCGCCCGGCCGGGCCTCGTCCTCGCGGGCGAACAGCGCCGGATTGCCCGACACTGCGGCGCCAAGGCGCCGCAGCAGCGCGATACGACCGTCGAGCCCCGCCATGGGGTTGTCGGCCCGGATCTGGAACCCCGCGGCGACCTCCGCCGCATCGAGCGACTGGAGCCGGCTGGCGTCGACGCGCAGCGGATCGTCCGGCTTCGCCGAAAAGACCCCGGACGCGAACATGTCGAAGCTCGCGACTGCGAGCCCCTCCGAGCGCGCGAAGCGCTCGCCGCTGGCCGGCTCCAGGTAGGACCAGTCGGGGCCCGCGCCGGCGTCCAGGAGGACGCTCACGATGGCCAGGTCGAACGCCGCCCGCGCCCGGGCGGCGTCGGAGGGCCAAGCGGTGTTTCGGTCCAGCGTGCCCCAGCGATCGAAGCCGCCGGCGGCGAAATGGCGCCAGCGCGCGTGAAAAGGCACCTGCAACGTCGGGTAGTTTCGCCGGATGGTGTCGAGCACATAGTCGGCGCAGCGGCAGAGCTTGCCGGGGTCGACGCTAAAATGCGGCAGCTCGCCCGCGATTCCCAGGTCCAGCATGCGATGGGCCCGCTCGCGCACCGCGCCCGGCGTGAGCAGGCTGCGCGCCAGCGCGGCCTCTGAATGCGATGAATCCATCAATACCGCTCCAGCGGGCGGCCGATGGTGCGTCGCAGGTCGTCCTGCCCGGGCGCGCCCTGGGGCGCGAAGTAGCCCGCCGCCTTCTTGGCCTCCATCTCCACGGAGGCGTCCGGCGGGATCAACTCGTCCGGGATCGGCACGCGCTCCACGATCTCGATCCCCGCGCCCGTGATGGCGTCGTACTTCATGTTCGACATGGACATGAATCGGTCGATGCGGGTGATCCCGAGCCAGTGCAGCACGTCGGGCATGAGCTGCTGGAAGCGCGCGTCCTGCACGCCGGCCACGCATTCGGTGCGCTCGAAATAGGTGGCGGCCTGGTCGCCGCCCTCCTGGCGCTTGCGGGCGTTGTAGACGAGGAACTTGGTGACCTCGCCGAGCGCCCGCCCTTCCTTGCGGTTGTAGGCGATCACCCCGGCCCCGCCGCGCTGCGCCTCCTTCACGCACTCCTCGACCCCATGCGCCAGGTAGGGCCGGCAGGTGCAGATGTCGGAGCCGAAGACGTCCGAGCCGTTGCACTCGTCGTGCACACGGCAGGCCACCCGCCGGCGCGGGTCGGACAGCGCTGCGACCTCGCCGATCACGTACACGGTCGTGCCCCCGATGGGCGGCAGGAAGACGCTCAGGTCCGGCCGCGTCACCACCTCCGGGAACATGCCGCCCGTCTGCTCGAAGAGCGTGCGCCGCAAGGCCGTCTCGCTCACCCCGAAGCGCGCCGCGACCCCGGGCAGGTGCCAGACGGGATCGATGGCGACCTTGGTGACGGAGATGTCGCCCGACGGCTGCAGGATCTGTCCATCGGCCGCAAGCCGCCCCCCGGCAATCGCGGCGACGATCTCCGGCATGTTCAGCCGCGCCTTGGTGACCGCGACCGTGGGGCGGATGTCGACGCCCTGGCTGATCCAGTCCGCGAAGGCTTCGCCCACGCAGGCGCCCCAGGGGTCGAGCGAGACGATCTTGCCGGGGTCCGCCCATTGCGGATGCGGGCCGACCGGGGTGACCGGATGCGTGTTGCGCAGGTCCGGCCGCACGGCGGGATTGAGGGCGCCGGAGGTCACGGCGAGCGCCCGGTAGAGCGAATAGGCGCCCCCATGGGAGCCGATCACGTTGCGGTCGGCCGGGTTGGTGACCGACCCGATCACGGGGCCGCGCTCCTGAGCGGTCGCCGCGCCCCATCGGATCGGGAACCTGGCCGCGCCCGTGCCGGGCTCCGGATGGGAGGTGAGCCGGATATGGGTGCTGCGGTTGTCCGTGCTCATGGGAGCTCCTGGCGCAGGCTGGGCGGTGAGCGGGAACGCGCTTCCTGCCCGAAACGATGCTTGCGCCTGGCTATTGTCGCGTCAACGCTTCATTTCTTGGTGAATCCAGCTCCGGCCGGGGCCGTGCGCGGGCAAGCCGAGCGCTGTGGCGACCGTCGCGCCGACATCCGCGAGGGTCTCGCGCCGCCCGATCGGGCAGGGCTGCAGTCCCGGCCCGAACGCCAGGATGGGCGTATGCTCGCGCGTGTGGTCGCTGCCTCGCCAGGTGGGATCGTTGCCGTGGTCGGCGGTGAGGATGACCACGTCGCCCGGCCGCAACCGCTGCTCGAGCTCCGGCAGGCGCGCGTCGAAGGCCTCCAGCGCGGCCGCATAGCCCGGCACGTCGCGGCGGTGTCCGAACTCCGTGTCGAAATCAACGAAATTGGCGAACAGCAGGCCGCCGTGCGCCAGCCGCTCCACCTCGGGCAGCATGGCGTCGAACAGCTTCATGTTCCCGCCCGCCTTCACCTCCCGGCCGGTGGCGCGGTGGGCGAAGATATCGCCGATCTTGCCGACGCTCACCACCTCGCGGCCGGCCGCAACGGCCCGGTCCAGGATCGTGCCGTCCGGCGGGGGGATGGCGAAGTCCTTGCGGTTCGCCGTGCGCGTGAAGCCCGTCTCCGGGCCGCCCAGGAAGGGGCGGGCGATCACGCGCCCGATCCTGAGCGGGTCGCACAGCCGCCGCCCGATGCGGCAGAGCGCGTAAAGCCGCTCCAGCCCGAATGTCTCCTCGTGGGCGGCGATCTGCAGCACAGAATCCACGGACGTGTAGCAGATCGGCTTGCCTGTCCGCATGTGCTCGGCGCCGAGCTCGTCGATGATCGCGGTCCCGGAGGCGTGCTTGTCGCCCAGGATGCCAGGGAGCCCGCCCTCCCGGACCAGCGCCGCCGTGAGATCGGCGGGGAATGAGGGCTGTGTATCGGGAAAGTAACCCCAGTCGAAGTCCACCGGCGTGCCGACGATCTCCCAATGGCCGGAGGGCGTGTCCTTGCCGCGCGAGGTCTCGACGCCGTAGCCCCACTGACCCCGGATCGCGCCTTCGGCGGCCGGCGCAGGCCAGGCCCTCCCGGTCGACGCCTCGGCCGCCAGCCCGAGCCCGAGCCGGGTCATGAAGGGCAGCCGCAGCGGCCCGCTGCGCAGGCCGGCGCGATCGCCGTCGCCGCGGGCGCAGGCGGCCGCGATGTGCCCCAGCGTATCGGCCCCGACGTCGCCATAGGCCTCCGCGTCCTCCGCGCCGCCGCAGCCCACCGAGTCGAGCACGATCAGGAACACGCGCGCCATGCTCACTCCCGCACCACGCCGGCGTCGGCGGTCTCGAGGTTGAACGCCGCGGCGAACAGCGCGCGGGTGTAGTCCGTCTTCGGCCTGGCGAAGAGTTCGGCCGCAGGGCCCTGCTCCACCACCTTGCCGTTCTGCATCACGATGACCTCGTTCGCCAGCGCCCGCACCACCTTGAGATCGTGGGAGATGAACATGTAGGCGAGCGAGCGCTTGCGCTGCAGCTCACGCAGCAGGTCCACGATCTGCGCCTGCACGGACATGTCCAGCGCCGAGGTCGGCTCGTCCAGCACCACGAATTTGGGCTCCAGCGCCATGGCGCGCGCGATGGCGATGCGCTGGCGTTGGCCACCGGAGAATTCGTGCGGGTAGCGGTCCATGGCGGCCGGGTCGAGCCCCACGTCCACCAGCGCCCGCGCAATGACTTCGCGCCGTTGCTCGTACGATAGCCCCAGGTCGAGCGCGTCCAGCCCTTCGCCCACGATGTCCGCCACCGACAGGCGCGGCGACAGCGAGCCGTAAGGGTCCTGGAACACGATCTGCAGGTCCCGCCGCAGCGGGCGCATGGCCTTGGAGTTGAGCCCATCCAGCCGCTGGCCGAGGTGCACGATCGGCCCCTGCGACGAGATCAGCCTCAGCATGGCGAGCCCCAGCGTGGTCTTCCCCGACCCCGACTCGCCCACCACGCCGACCGTCTCCCCCTCGCGCACCGCAATGGAGATCCCGTCCACCGCTTTCACGTGGCTGACGACCTTCTTCAGGAAGCCTTGGCGGATCGGGAACCAGACCCGCAGGTCTTGCGCCTCCACGATCACGGGCGCGTCGGCCCGGGGCGGCTCCGGCCGGCCTTTGGGCTCGGCGGCCAGCAGCTTGCGCGTGTAGGCGTGCTGCGGATTCTGGAACACCTGCTCCACCGGGCCCTGTTCGACAATGTGGCCCTGGGTCATCACGCAGACCCGGTCGGCGATCTTGCGCACGATGCCGAGGTCATGGGTGATGAACAGCATGGCCATGCCGTTGTCGGCCTTGAGCCGGGCCAGCAGCTTCAGGATCTGCGCCTGCACGGTCACGTCGAGCGCCGTGGTGGGCTCGTCCGCGATCAGCAGGTCCGGCTCGTTGGCGAGCGCCATGGCGATCATGACGCGCTGGCGCTGCCCGCCCGACAACTCGTGCGGATAGGCGCCGAGCCGGCCCTCGGGATCGCGGATGCCGACCTGCGTCAGCAACTCCACCGTGCGCCGTCGTGCGGCCTGGCCGGACAGCCCCTTGTGCAGGTCCAGGATCTCGCCGATCTGCCGCTCGATGGTGTGCAGCGGGTTCAGCGACGTCATGGGCTCCTGGAACACCATCGTGATGGCGTTGCCGCGCACCTTGCGCAACTCGTCCTCGGAGGCCTGGAGCAGGTCGCGGCCCTTGAACAGGACCTCCCCCGAGGGGTGCGACGCCGGCGGGTAGCTGAGAAGCTTCAGCACGGACAGCGCGCTGACAGACTTGCCCGACCCGGACTCGCCGACAAGCGCCACGGTCTCGCCTGCGCCCACCTCGAAGGAGACGTGGTCCACCGCCGTCGTCTGCTTCCCGCCCTGGCGGAAGACGACGGAAAGGTCGCGGACGGAGAGAAGGGGAGACGTCATGTGAGGCTCCGCTCGATCCAATCGAGCAAATGGGGCGCATCGGAACTGACCATGCGCAGAGAGTTCGGGAGCCGAACGCGGCTATCGCGCGTCACGAAGACCCTGCAGCCTCGCTCGATTGCAGTCACCACATGGACCGAGTCAGGAATCTTCGCTCCAGTAAGCTCGCGATACTCGGCCACCGAAGACATCAGCCTCCGCGAAACAGGGAGAAGCTCCACGCGCCCGCTGAAGACGATCAAATCGAGGTAGCGCCTGTGCAACGGAGCGCCGCCGTTCCTCCGTGCCTTGACAAGAACTTCCGCAAGGGTGAGCTCGCTTGTTATCGCGGGGACGCCCCGATCCCGAAGCACCACGAACAAGCGCTGCAACGGCCCAGAAAGGACGTCGTCGCCCTCGAGAAGGTCGATGAAGACGTTCGCGTCGAGATAGGGGCCGACCAACATCAGTCGTCGTATCGACCGGCTTGGATTTCAGCGATGATCTCTTCGGCAGTCCGGTACGGGGGCTTACGTGCCGCAAAAATCTCTTCGAGGGTCATGACGCGGTCATGCCCCGGTTCTTCCTGCGTGACCTCGACCGTCACCCTGTCGTTTGGGTGGAATTGCTCCCGCAGTGGTTGGGGAAGCTGATCAGCGGGATAGTGCCGCAGGACGATCTTGTTCATCGAAATGCCTTTCGCGCAATCGTACCACACCCTCATCCGAACGTCTTCCGCGGGTCGAAGGCGTCGCGCACGGCTTCGCCGATGAAGATCAGCAGCGACAGCATGACGGCGATCACCAGAAAGCCGGTGAGGCCGAGCCACGGCGCGGAGATGTTGCTCTTGCCCTGAAGCAGCAACTCGCCGAGGGACGGCGACCCCGGCGGCAGCCCGAAGCCCAGAAAGTCGAGCGAGGTCAGCGTGGTGATCGACCCGTTCAGGATGAAGGGGAGGAACGTCATGGTCGCCACCATGGCGTTGGGCAGCACATGCTTCACCATGATCTTGGCGTCAGACAACCCCAGCGCCCGCGCGGCGCGGACATAATCGAAATTGCGCGCCCGCAGGAACTCGGCCCGCACCACGTGCACCAGCGCCACCCACGAGAACAGCAGCAGGATCCCGAGCAGGGTGAAGAACGACGGCTGGAAGAAGTTCGACAGGATCATCAGCAGGTAGAGCGATGGGATGGCCGACCAGATCTCGATGATGCGCTGGAAGTAGAGGTCCACCTTGCCGCCGAAATAGCCCTGGACGGCCCCCGCCATGATGCCGACCACCGAGGAGATCGCCGCCAGGATGAGGCCGAACAGCACCGACAGCCGGAAACCGTAGATGACGCGGGCCAGCACGTCGCGTCCGCCGTCGTCCGTGCCGAGCCAGTTCCACTCGAGGTCGCGGCAGCCGAGCGACTTCCCGGCCCCGTCCGGCCCCGCCTTCTTTTCGGCGACCGGCCGGCAAGCCTCGTCCTTGAGCATCCAGGTGGGCGCCGACGGCGCCGCCGTAGGCAGGTCGAGGTTGATGGTGTTGGACGCGAAATGGATCGGCGGCCAGATAGCCCAGCCGTTGTCGGCGATCTCCTTCTGGATCACCGGGTCGCGGTAGTCCGTCTGGGCCAGGAAGCCGCCGAACTTCTCCTCCGGGTAGTCCACGAACACGGGCGTCAGCCACTCGCCCTTGTAGTGGACCAGGATCGGCCGGTCGTTCGCCAGGAACTCGGCGAAGAGACACAGCACGAACAGCACGCTGAAGAGCCAGAACGACCAGTAGCCGCGCCGGTTGGCGCGGAAATTGGCGAGCCGCCGTTGGTTGATGGGCGACAGCCGCAGCAGCCCCTTGCGCGGCAGGGGCGGGGCGAGCGGCCCCCCCGGAGTCGTGGCCGGACCGAAGGCGCGGTCTTGCACGGGGGCGTCCATCACACCTCCCGCGTCTCGAAGTCGATCCGCGGATCGATCCAGGTGTAGGTGAGGTCGGACAGGAGATTCACCACCAGCCCGAGCAGCGAGAAGATGTAAAGGTTCGCGAACACGACCGCGTAATCGCGGTTCACGATGCTCTCGAAGGAGAGCAGCCCCAGCCCGTCGAGCGAGAACACCGTCTCGATCAGCAGCGACCCCGTGAAAAAGGCGCTGATGAAGGCCCCCGGGAAGCCCGCGATCACGATCAGCATCGCATTGCGGAACACGTGGCCATAAAGCACCTGCCGCTCGGACAGGCCCTTCATGCGCGCGGTCAGCACGTATTGCTTGCGGATCTCGTCCAGGAACGAGTTCTTGGTCAGGAGCGTCGAGGTCGCGAAGGCGCCCAGCGCCATGCTGAGGATCGGCAGCGTGATGTGCCGGACGTAGTCGAGGATCTTGTCGTACCAGGGCAGCTGCGCCCAGTTCTCGGACGTGAGCCCGCGCAGCGGGAAGAAGGGCATGAAGGACGAGCCCTCGCCGAACAGCACGATCAGCAGGATGGCGAACAGGAACCCCGGGATGGCGTAGCCGATGATCACCACCGCCGAGGTCCAGGTGTCGAAGCTCGACCCGTCCTTCACCGCCTTGCGGATGCCGAGCGGGATCGAGATGGAATAGGACAGCAGCGTCATCCACAGACCGAGCGAGATGGAGACCGGCAGCTTCTCCTTGATGAGCTGCAGCACGGGCGTGTCGCGGAAATAGCTCTTGCCGAAGTCGAACCGCAGGTAGTTCCAGAGCATCAGGCCGAAGCGCACGGGCGCCGGCTTGTCGAACCCGAACTGCGCCTCGAGCTGCTTGATGAAGGCCGGGTCAAGCCCCTGGGCGCCCCGGTATTTCGAAGTCGACTCCCCGGCCCCGCCTCCCTGGTGCTGCTGGGCTCCCGAAAAGTCCCCTCCCGCCCCGCCGGCGATGCGCGACGTGGCGGACGTGTCGTTCCCCTGCAACTGGGCCAGCACGCGCTCCACAGGCCCTCCGGGCGCGAACTGCACGATGGTGAACGAGATCAGCATGATCCCGAGCAGCGTCGGGATCATCAGCAGGAGGCGGCGCGCGACATAGGCGAACATGGGTCAGCGCCTGCTCGTCATTGCGAGGAGCGGAGCGACGAAGCAATCCAGGAGACGCCCTGCTCCTCTGGATTGCCTCGCTGCGCTCGCAATGACGGCGAGAGGACCGAGCTTTCTAGAACCGCCGTTCCGCATCAAGCCTTTCCGATTCGCTTCGCCTTGGCCTCGTCATACCACCACGTGCCGGGCGCGCCGCGACCGTACTTCGGCTTGGTGGCGGGCTTGCCGAACATGTCCCAATACGCCAGCCAGTGCGAGGCCTTGTACCACATCGGGATCCAGTAGCGCCCCGCTCGCAGCACCCGGTCCAGCGCCCGGCAGGCGGTGACGAGCTCCGCCCGGGAATCCGCCGCGAGCGCCGCCGCTACCAGCGCGTCCACGGCCGGATCTGCGATGCCGGCCACGTTGGAGGAGCCCGGCGTCCTGGCCGACTCGGAGCCGAAGATCAGCTTCAACCCCTCGCCCGGCGTGGGCGACATCGAGTAGCGCCGCGAGATCACGTCGTAGTCGAAGCCGTCCGTGCGCCGCTGGTACTGGGCCGCGTCCACGATGCGGAACCGCGGCTCGATCCCGAGCAGCTTCATGTTCTTGAACAGCGAGCCGGTGTGCGGCTGCAGCGCCCCGGAGAAGTCGAGGAACTCGATCTCGAACGGCTGCCCGCCCGGCAGCTTCAACGCGTTCCCCTCGCGCTTGCAGCCGGCCTCCTTGAGGAGTTGGTCCGCTCGCCGCAGAAGGGCCCGGTCCTGCCCGGACCCGTCCGTCACCGGTGGAACGAAGGGCTGCCCGAACACCTCGTCCGGGACCTTGCCGCGCCAGGGCTCGAGCAGCCTCATCTCTTCCGGCGAGGGCGGGCCCTCGGCCTTCATTTCCGAGTTCTCGAAATAGGAGGTGGTCCGCTTGTAAACGCCGAACATGATGTTCGTGTTGGTCCACTCGAAGTCGAACAGCAGCCCCAGTGCGTCGCGCACCCGGCGATCCTGGAACTTCTCGCGGCGCGTGTTGAAGAACCAGCCCTGGGTGCCGGACGGCGTCTCGTCCGGGATCTCCTCCCGCTTGACCCGACCCTCCTTCACGGCCGGAAAATCGTAGCCGTTCGCCCAGTCGCGGGAGGTGAACTCCTCCCGGAAGGTGATGGAGCCGGCCTTGAAGCCCTCCAGCGCCACTTGGCGGTCGCGGTAGTACTCGTAGCGGATCCGGTCGAAGTTGTTCTGCCCGATGTTCACCGGCAGGTCCTTGCCCCAGTAGTCGGCGACCCGCTCGAACTCGATGAACCGGCCCTGCTCGAAGCGGCCGATCTTGTAGGGCCCTGAGCCGAGCGGCGGCTCGAGCGTAGCCTCCTCGAACGGCTTGGCCGTGTAGTACGCTTTCGAGAAGATCGGCAGGGTCGCCACCGTGAGCGGAAGGTCCCGCGAGCGTCCCTTCGCGTAGCGGACCACCACGGTCGCGTCGTCCTGCGCCTCCGCGCTCTCCACCATGCGGATGGTCTGCGAGATGAGCGGATGCCCCTTCTGCTTCAGGAGCAGGAGCGAAAAGGCCACGTCCTGAGCCGTCAGCTTCGAGCCGTCCTGGAACCGCGCTTCCGGCCGCAGCCGGAACGTCTGGGTCAGCCCGTCCTCGGACGTGCTCACCGACCTGGCGACGAGGCCGTACAGCGCGTCCGCCTCGTCCTGCGCGCGGGCCATGAGGCTGTCGAACAGCATCTCGACCCCCGCGGCCCCGTTGCCCTTCAGCACATAGGCGTTGAGCGTGTCGAAGGTGTCGAACGCCTGGTTGCCGAAGGTGTTCGCCAGCTGCAGCGACACCGCCCCGCCCACCGGCGCCTTGGGGTTCACGTAAGCGAAGTGGGCGAAATCAGCGGGGTATTTCAGCTCGCCAAAGGTGGACAGGCCGTGGTGCTCGCCCACGACCGCCGGCGGCGCGGCGGCGAGACCCGGCCCCTCGGGAGCCGCCGTCTGCGCCATGGAGGCGGAGGAACGCCCCGTCGTTCCGAGGGCCAACGCCGCCGCCCCTCCAGCCAGCACCGCGCGCCGGGACACGCAATTCTCTTCCACCCAGCGGGGGAGGGCAGGAACGGGGTGCGTACGTCCCTTCTCCCCGGCATGGGGAGAAGGTGGCCCAAAGGGCCGGATGAGGCGCCGCGCGGTGCGCCCCTTCACTTTCCGCCCCCGGTTTTCTGCGCCAGGGCGGCGTCCCACCACCAGATGGTCGGGAACGCCGGCGCGGCGTAGCGGGGCATGGTCTGGGGCCGGCCGAACCGGTTCCAGCGCGCCGTGCGCGTCGCCGGGGACCACCACTGCGGCACGACGTAGTCGTGCGCCAGCAGAACCCGGTCGAGCGCCTTGGTGGCGGCCACCAGCTCCCCCCGGTCCTTGGCGAAGATGATCCTGTCGATGAGCGCGTCCACGCCCGGGTCCTTGACGCCGAGCGTGTTGCGCGAGCCTGGCCGGTCGGCCGCCTTGGAGCCCCAGAAATCGCGCTGCTCGTTGCCGGGGGACAGCGATTCCGGCCACAGGTCGGTGGTGATGTCGAAGTCGAAGTCCCGCATCCGGTTCTCGTACTGGGACGGGTCGACCACCCGCAGGCTGACCCCGATCCCGAGCCGCTCCAGGGACGGCTTGTAGAACAGCACGAAGCGCTCGCTGGTCGGGTCATAGGCCAGGAACTCGGCCGTCAGCTGCTCGCCCTTGGCGTTGACCCGCTTGCCGCCCTTGACCTCCCAGCCGGCCTCCTTCAGCAGCCGGTCGGCCTCGCGCAGGTTCTCGCGCACCTTCTGCGGGTCGCCGTTGACCGGATTGACGTAGGCGGCCGTGAACACGCTCGCCGGGACCTTGTCCTTCAGGCCCTGCAGGATCTCCAGCTCCTTGCCCTCGGGCAGGCCCTTGGAGGCGAGCTCCGTGCCCTCGAAATACGAGCCGATGCGGCTGTAAAGCCCGTAGAAGATGGTCTTGTTCATCTCCTCGAAGTCGAAGGCCAGGTTGAAGGCGCGGCGCACGCGCTGGTCCTGGAACTTCGGCCGGCGCAGGTTGAACGCGAAGGCCTGCATGCGCCCGCTGGCCCGCTCGGTGAACTCCTCCTTGATCACCCGCCCATCCTTGGCGGCCGGGAAATCGTAGCCCGTGGCCCAGTTCTTGGCGCTGTTCTCGATGCGGAAGTCGTACTGGTCGCCCTTCAGCGCCTCGAACAACACCGTCGAGTCGCGGTAGTACTCGAAGCGCATCTGGTCGAAATTGTTGGTTCCGACCCGGACCGGCAGGTCCTTGCCCCAGTAGTCGGGCGCGCGCTCGTAGACGGCGTTGCGGCCGGCGTCGAAGCCCTTGAGCCGGTACGGCCCCGAGCCCATCGGCGGCTCCAGGGTGGTCTCCTTGATGTTGCGCTTCTTGCCGTCGGCGCCCGTGCCCTCCCACCAGTGCTTCGGCAGCACGGTGAGCTGGCCCACGATCTGTGGCAGCTCCCGGTTGCCCGGCTGGTCGAACCGGAAGGTGATCTCGCGGTCGCCCGTCTTCTCGGCCTTCACCACATGGGCGTAGTAGAAGGCCATCTGCGGGCTGATCTCCTTGTAGGCGTCGAACGAGAAGATTACGTCCTCCGGCGTCACCGGCTTGCCGTCCTGCCAGCGCGCGTTCTCGCGCAGACGGTAGGTGACCCAGGAAAAGTCCTCCGGGTACTTCACCCCGTCGGTCAGCAGGCCGTAGGCGGTGGAGACCTCGTCGAGCGACTGCTCGGTGAGTTGCTCGTAGACGAGCCCGACGCCTGCCTCCAGCTGGCCCTTCACGCCGGCCACCACCGGGTTGAAGTTGTCGTAGGCGCCCTGCCGGGCGAGGCGAACGGTTCCACCCTTCGGGGCGTCCGGGTTGACGTAGTCGAAGTGCTTGAAGCCGGCCTGGTATTTCGGCTCGCCCATCAGGGAGGTCGCGCTGCGCCATTCGGCGTCCCCCGCCCAGGCCGGGGCGCCAGGGAGCGTGGCGAGCGGCGCGAGCGCCAGGGCGGCGATGATGGCGCGGCGCGAAACGGCCGTGGCCCGCGGATGTCCCGGATCGCCCTGACGCATGTGCCCTCCGTGGTCGCCCCCAAGCGAGGCGGTGATCTGCGCCGCGGATTATGTCGCTTTTTCGCCGGCGGGCCAGACGGCCCGCTGAGGCGGGCCCGGAATCGAAAAGGCCGGGCGCTGGGCCCGGCCTTCGAAGATCGTTCGTCCTGGGATCAGGGCGTCGGCAGCGGCGCCGGGTTGTCCGACAGCGTCCGCAGGTAGGCCAGGACGTCGGCGCGGCGGTCGGCCTCCTTCAGGCCGGCGTAGCCCATCGCGGTGCCGGGGATGTACGCCTTCGGGCCGGCGATGAAGTGGTCGAGGTTCTCGAAGGTCCACTTCTCGCCCTTGGCGCCGTGCTCCTTGATGGCGGCCGAGTAGTTGAAGCCCTCGTGCGAGGCGATCGGGCGATCCACGACGCCGTAGAGGTTCGGGCCTACCTTGTTCGGGCCGCCCTTCTCGAAGGAGTGGCAGGCCGTGCAGGGCTTGATCAGCCCTTCGCCCTTCTTGGCGTCGGCCTTGGCCAGCAGCACGGGGAGGGGCTCGCTCTGGGCCGCGGGGGCCGCAGCGGAGCCGCCCTTCTCGGGTTCCCCGGCGGGCAGCGCGTAACCGGCGACGACCTGCGCGGGCGGGGCGAAGATCGCTTCGGCCAGCAGGCCCGTGGCCATGATGAACAGCAGCGTGCCGAGCACCGCTCCCGCGATCTTGTTGAACTCGAACGAATCCATCCCGAACATTCGATCACTCCGACCCGCGTGGGGGCTTGTCTCGGCTCAGCACTCGCAGTGGTCCGAAGGGGAAGTCCCGGCGGGCGGGAAGGCAGGCGAACCACGGGCCCTCGGCCGCGACGGGGTCCGCGCGCGCAAGGCGTCACGATCACCCACAGCGCTGCCGCTGGGCGGCGGATGATTACCCGCTTTGCGCCGCCTTTGGCAACTCGTATAAGCGCGTTTCCCGTTGATACTTTTTGCCGCTCCGGGCCTTGCGCCCGCGGCGGCCGGTCTGGCCGGAGCTCATGTCCGATCCCGTCGTCCTCGTTCCCGCCCGGATGGCCTCCACCCGGCTCCCGGGCAAGCCCCTCGCCGACATCCTGGGCGAGCCCATGATCGTGCACGTGTGGCGCCGCGCGACGGAGGCGGGCCTCGGCCCGGTGGTCGTCGCCACGGACGAGCCCGCCATCGTGGCCGCGATCGAGGCCGTCGGCGGCCACGCCGTGCTGACCCGCGCCGACCACCCGTCGGGCTCCGACCGCATCTTCGAGGCCGTGCAGACCTTTGATCCAGAGGGCCGTCACGACGTGGTCGTGAACGTGCAGGGAGACCTCCCCACGATCGACCCGCGCGCCATCCAGGCCGCCATCCTGCCCCTCGCCAACCCGCTGGTCGACATCGCCACGATCGCGGCCCCGATCACGCGCGACGAGGAGCGCGACGACCCGAACGTGGTGAAGCCGGTCGGCACCCCCATCGGCCCGGGTCTCTACCGCGCGCTGTATTTCACCCGCGCCACCGCCCCCACCGGGCCGGGCCCGCTCTACCACCACATCGGCCTCTACGCGTATCGCCGCAAGGCGCTGGAGCGCTTTGTGTCCCTGCCCCCGGCTCCCCTGGAGAAGCGGGAGCGCCTCGAGCAATTGCGCGCCCTGGAAGCCGGCATGCGCATCGACGTCGCCGTGGTGGACGATGTCCCCCTCGGCGTCGACACGCCCCATGATCTCGAGCGCGCCCGCGAGATCCTGGCCGCCCGCCGCCCGCACTGAAGAAAGAAGCCGAAATGCCCATGACCAAGAAGGTGATCGCCTATCAGGGCGAGCCCGGCGCCAACTCCCACATCGCCTGCCGGGACGTGTACCCGGACTGGGAGCCCTTGCCCTGCAACACCTTCGAGGACGCCTTCGCGGCCATCCAGGACGGGACGGCCGGCCTCGGCATGATCCCGATCGAGAACTCCATCGCCGGCCGGGTGGCCGACATCCACCATTTCCTGCCGGCCTCGCACCTGCACATCGTGGGCGAGTACTTCCTGCCCATTCACTTCCAGCTTCTTGCCGTGCAAGGCGCGACGCTCGCCACGATCAAGTCGGTCTACAGCCACGTCCATGCGCTGGGCCAGTGCCGCAAGATCATCCGGGCCATCGGGGCGAAGCCGGTGATCACCGGCGACACCGCGGGATCCGCCCGCGAAGTCGCAGAATGGAACGACGTCACCCGCGCGTCGCTCGCCACCAGCCTCGCCGGCGAGATCTATGGCCTCCAGACGCTCGCCCATGACGTCGAGGACGAGAAGCACAACACCACCCGCTTCGTGGTGCTGTCCAAGACGCCCAATTGGGCTCCGGCCGGCAATGGCCCGACCGTCACCACCTTCCTGTTCCGCGTCCGCAACGTTCCGGCCGCGCTCTACAAGGCGCTGGGCGGCTTCGCCACCAACGGTGTCAACATGACCAAGCTGGAAAGCTACATGGTGGACGGCGAGTTCTCGGCCACCCAGTTCCTGGCCGACGTGGACGGCCACCCGGAGGATCGGCCCCTCAAGCTGGCCCTCGAGGAGCTGCAGTTCTTCTGCAAGGAATTCCGCATCATGGGCGTCTACCCTGCCCACCCCTACCGCATCGAGAGCCAGCAGGCGGCGGAGTAGCGCCAGCCGCGACGCCCCACTTAGGCGCGGGCGGCCGCCCCACTCCGTCATTGCGAGAAGCGCAGCGACGAAGCAATCCAGGGGGAGGACGCCATCTACCAGCCGTCGCGCCCGGGCTTGTCCCGGGCATCCAGGACCACGGCGCAACCGTGGATGGCCGGGCCATGCCCGGCCATGACGCGCACGAAACCCCAGGGTCCCTGATTTGCTTCGCCTTAGGCTCGCAAGGACGACGGGGGCTACAGCGTCTCCCCATCCAGCGCCCAGGCCTTCAGGATCCCGTTGGCGATCGCGATCGGAGGCGGGCACCCGATCCCGTCCGGGTGCGTCCCGGCCAGCATCTGTCGCACTTCGTCGCGCGTGAACCAGCGCGCGTCCTCCAGCTCCTTGAAGTCGACCGTCAGCTCGTCGGAGGTCGCCTCCGCCAGGCAGCCGATCATCAGCGACGCCGGAAAAGGCCAGGGCTGGGAGGCCAGGTAGCGAACGCGCCCGGTGGCGACGCCCGCCTCCTCGAACAGCTCGCGCCGCACCGCGTCCTCCAGCGTCTCGCCCGGTTCCAGGAAGCCGGCCAGGCACGAATAGACGCCCTTCACGAACCGGGCCTGCCGGCCCAGCACGCAGCGGTCGCCCCGCACCGCGAGCATGATCACCACCGGATCCGTGCGCGGGAAATGCTGCGCCCCGCAGGCGGGGCATTCGCGCTTCCACCCGGCGGACTGCACTGCAGTCGGCTGCCCGCAGTTGGAGCAGAAGCGGTGCCGCTGGTGCCAGTGCATCAGGCTCTTGGCCTGGGCGAGCACGCCCAGCACCGGGGGCGGCAGCACGCCTTGCACCGCGAGGGAGCGCAGGTCCATGGCCACCACGTCGTCATGCCCCTGGTCGTTCTCGGGCGCTGGCGCCTCCAGCAGGGCCGCGAACACGGGGCCGTGCTCGTCCAGGCCCAGGAAGGCCTTCTCACGCACGGTCCCCAGCTCCCCGAGATCGCTTTTGGCGAACAGAGCCGCCGCGCCGTCGGCGTGCTGGCGCAGCAGCGGCACGTCCCCCTGCAGCACGACGCAGCGCGCCTGCGGCGAGGCGCGGAGCTCGGCCATGTAGGCCTCGTCGTCGCGATACTCGGCGCGACGGTCGAGCAGGTTCACCGAATAGCCGAGGCTGGCGGAGCGTTCGGAGCGGGGGAGGGGCATGGGGTCTCTCATGAGCGGGGCTGCGGACATTGTCTCGTCACGCCCGGGCTTGCCCGGAACGGCGGGTGGCGCGCCATGGTGCGTGGCCGGGGCGGCCGACCATGCGGGCCTAGATGGCGCGGGCTCCTGCTGGAGCAATCCGCCCCAGGGCGGCGGCGATCCGGGCGACGCGCTCTGCCAGCGCGACGTCCGAATAGGCTTCCGCCGGCCCGGAGCCCCACACCGGCCGCGGCCATGCGGCGTCCGCCTGGGTGCGGCCGACCACGTGGACGTGTAACTGCGGGACCATGTTGCCGATCGCCCCGATGTTCAGCTTGTCGGGACGGAACAGCCCCTTGATCGCCCGCGACGCCTCCGCGACTTCGCGATGGAGGCGCGCCTGGTCCCCGTCGGACAGGTGGATGATCTCCCGGATCTCCGCTCGGCGCGGAACAAGGATCAGCCAGGGAAACCGGGCGTCCTTCATCAGCAGCACACGTGAAAGCAGGAGGTCCCCCACGACGGCCGTGTCGGCGGCGAGCTGGGGGTGGAGCGAAAAGCCGGATTCGGCTTGGTCGAAGGTCGTCATGTCGCCACGCTAGTCCAAACTTCGGCAGTCGACCTCTGCTTTTTCCGCATCCGCCCGCATCGCAATCGCGCCCCAGGCCGGGGCGCGAGAAGGGGACCAAGGGACTTCGCGTGGCGCCCCTCTCCGATCTTGTAATCCCGTCCGGGATCGCCGATATAGGGCGCGGGAGGTTGGTGGTGGACGTTCCACTCGCCAACCGGGTCAGGTCCGGAAGGAAGCAGCCCTAACGAGAATCGGGCGGGTTACTGTCCAGCCTCCCACCCTTCGCGGCGATTGGGCCTCGATCGAAAAGGCTCCTGCGAGGGGCCGTCGCAGCCCGGCCATGCGTTTCTTCAAGGCCCGATGAGCGACGACAGCACGATCCAAGACGGCGCAGCCCTCGGCGACGGTCCCGGCTTCCAGGGCCTCGATCTCCCGCGCGCTCCTGCCCCCGCCGAAGCGGCCTCGGCCACGCCCTACCGCGTCCTCGCCCGAAAATACCGGCCCCAGACCTTCGACGACCTGATCGGCCAGGACGCCATGGTGCGCACGTTGCGCAACGCGTTCTCCTCCGGCCGGATCCCGCAGGCCTGGATCCTCACCGGCGTCCGCGGCGTGGGCAAGACCACCACGGCCCGCATCCTGGCGCGGGGCCTCAACTTCCTGCGCGCCGACGGCTCCGGCGGACCGACCGTCGATCTCACCGAGGAGGGCGTGCACTGCCGCGCCATCATGGAGTCGCGCCACGTCGACGTGCTGGAGATGGACGCGGCCTCCCACACCGGCGTGGAGGATGTTCGCCAGATCACCGACGGCATCCGCTACGCCCCGGCTTCGGCGCGCTACAAGGTCTACATCATCGACGAGGTCCACATGCTCTCCGAGAAGGCGTTCAACGCCTTCCTGAAGACGCTGGAGGAGCCGCCGCCCCACGCCAAGTTCGTGTTCGCCACCACCGAGATCCGCAAGGTGCCGATCACGATCCTGTCTCGCTGCCAGCGCTTCGACCTGCGCCGCGTGGACGCTTCCCTGCTCACGAGCCACCTCGGCAACATCTGCGCCCGCGAGGGCGTCAGCATCGACGACGAGGCGCTGGCCCTGCTGGCGCGCGCCGCCGAGGGCTCGGTGCGTGATGCGCTCTCCCTGCTCGACCAGGCCATCGCCCATGGCGCCGGCGCCATCGACGCCGAGACCGTGCGCACCATGCTCGGCCTCGCCGACCGGGGCCGCGTCATCGACCTGTTCGAGGCCGCCATGCGCGGCGACGCCGCCGGCGCCCTGCGCGAGCTGCGCGACCAGTACGACTCCGGCGCCGACCCGGCGGTGGTGCTGAGCGACCTCGCCGAGTTCGTTCATTTCGTCACGCGCCTCAAGATCGTGCCGGACGCGGCCAATGAGTCGAGCGTCACGGAGGCCGAGCGCGTGCGCGGCCAGGCCGCGACGGTGCTGCCCATGCGGGTGCTGTCCCGGGCCTGGCAAATGCTGCTGAAGGGCATCGGCGAGGTTCAGTCGTCGCCCAAGCCCGTCGCCGCGGCCGAGATGGTGCTCGTCCGCTTGTGCTACGCCGCCGACCTGCCCACGCCCGATGAAGCGCTTCGGGTCCTTCGGGACAATCCGCCCGGCGGCGCCGGCGCCCATTCCAATGTTGGCGGCGGCGGTGGCGGTGGGGCCCGCGCCTCGGGCGACGGCGGCCCGCGCGGGTCCGCAGCCCTGAGCGTCGCCTCCCGCACCGCCGCGCCCGCGCCCTCCGCCCGGCAGGCGGCCGCGCCCGCCATGAAGCTCAACCGCTTTGAGGACCTGGTCGCGCTCGCCGCCGACAAGCGCGACATCGCCATGAAGCTCGCGCTCGAGAGCGACGTGCGCCTCGTGGCCTTCGAAGATGGAAAGCTGGAGTTCGCGCCCAGCCCGAACGCCTCGCCGCAGCTTGCGGGGGACCTCTCCAAGCGCATCTCGGAATGGACCGGCCGCCGCTGGGTGGTGGTGCTCTCTTCCGAAGCCGGCCAGCCCACCATCCGGGAGCGCCAGGCCGAGCAGGAGCGCGACCGGTTGACCAACGTGCAGGCGCACCCGCTGGTGCGTTCCGTGCTGGAGGCCTTTCCCGGCGCCAAGATCGTGGACATTCGCGACGCCCAGCCCGAGCCGGAGGCGCCCGAGGACGAGGCTGCGCCCGATCCGACCTACGATCCCGGGTTCGACGGTTTCGACGACGAGTTCTGACCCTTATCCAGGAGCCCCGCCATGAAAGACATCATGGGCATGATGAAGAAGGTCCAGGAGATGCAGTCCAAGATGGCTGCGCTCCAGGACGAGCTGGACACCCTCGAGGTCGAGGGCGCCGCCGGGGGTGGCATGGTCAAGATCACCATGACCGCCAAGGGCGCCGTGAAGGTCGTGAATCTCGACGACAGCCTGATCAAGCTCGAGGAGAAGGACATCCTCGAGGACCTCATCATCGCCGCCCTGAACGACGCCCGCGGCAAGGCCGACCGGGCCGCCCAGGACAAGATGTCGTCCCTCACGGCCGGGCTGCCCATCCCGCCCGGGATGAAGCTGTTCTGAGAGGGACAAGATGCGCCCTGCGCTCCCTCTCCCTGGGACAGGGAGAGGGCTGGGGTGAGGGTCTCCCCAAGACCTTCTCACGCCGTCGTGCCCGGGCTGTCCCGGGCATCCACGTTTTTGGTAGCCGCGAGCGGGGCCAGCATTAGACGGCCTCACCCCGATCCTGAAGTCACCGAGCCGCCATGCCTTCCATCACCGGCCCCGAGATCGAGCGCCTGATCCAGCTGCTGGCCCGCCTGCCGGGCCTCGGCCCCCGCTCGGCCCGGCGGGCGGCGCTGCACCTGATCAAGAAGCGCGAGCAGCTGCTGGCGCCCCTGGCCGACGCCATCCGGGTGGCCAACGAGAAGGTGGTCGTCTGCTCCACCTGCGGAAACGTGGATACGTCCGATCCCTGCGTCATGTGCCGCGACCCGCGCCGGGACGACAAGGTGCTGGTCGTGGTGGAGGACGTGTCCGACCTCTGGGCCCTGGAGCGCGCCCAGGTCTCAAACGGCCGCTATCACGTGCTCGGCGGCACGCTCTCCGCCCTGGACGGCGTCGGCCCCAAGGACCTCAACCTCGACAAGCTGCTGGCCCGCGTGACGGAGGGCGGCGTCGAGGAGGTCATCCTGGCCCTCAACGCCACCGTGGACGGCCAGACCACCGCCCACTACGTGACCGACATGCTGTCCCACACGGGCGTGAAGGTGACCCGCCTCGCCCACGGAGTCCCGGTCGGCGGCGAGCTCGACTACCTCGACGAAGGCACCCTGGCCGCCGCCTTCCGCCAGCGCACGACGCTGTAGCGCTACGGCTCTGCCGCACTACAATCCGGGCCCGTCATTGCGAGGAGCGCAGCGACGAAGCAATCCAGACGGCGCGCCCAAGGCGCCCTGGATTCCGCTCGCCATGACGGCGGATGGCGCGTTCACTCCGCCGCGGCGCGTCCGAACAGCGGCCCCGGGCCCGCCGCGACCCGCTCGGGCTGCGCCGGCGCCTCGAACTCCATGGCCTCGATCCGCTCGCCCCGCTTCAGCGCCTTGTCGGCCGAGGTGACGATCAGGGCCACGTCCTCGTTGGCCTGCCGGAAATGCGTGTCCAGCCGGGCGGTGCGGTCCCGCAGCCGGCGCACGTCGTCGATGAGCTTGGCGACCTCGGCCTGGATCTGGTGCGCCTGCTCGCGCATGCGCGCGTCGCGCACGATCGCCTGCATCACCTGGATCGCCATGGCGAGCAGGGACGGGGACACGATGAGCACCCGTGCCCGGTGGGCGCGCTGCACCACGTCCTCGAAATGCTCCTGCAGGTCGGCGAAAAGCGATTCCGCCGGCACGAACAGCACCGCGATGTCCTGGGTCTCGCCGGGGATGAGGTACTTGTCGGCGATGTCCTTCAAATGGCCGCCCACGTCGGCGCGGACGCGCTGCATGGCCGCGCGCCTGGCGTCCTCGCCCTGGGCCTCGCGAAAGGCCGTGAATCCTTCCAGCGGGAACTTCGCGTCCACCACCAGCGGCCGCTCGTCGCCGGGCAGGCGGATGACGCAGTCCGGCCGCTTGCCGGACGACAGCACGGCCTGGAACTCGTAGGCGCCCGGCGGCAGCCCGTCCCGGACGATCGCCTCCATGCGGCCCTGCCCAAAGGCCCCGCGCGTCTGCTTGTTGGAGAGAACGTCCTTCAGCGTCAGCACCTCGCCGGTGAGGTCGGAGAGCTTCTTCTGCGCGGCGTCGATCACGGCCAGGCGCTCGTTGAGCTTGGCCAAGTTCTCGGTCGTCTGCTTCGTGGTGGCGTTGAGACCGTCGCCCACCCGGTTCTGCAGGCTGTCCAGCCGCTCGGCGATGAGCCGCACGAGATCGACCTGCCGGTTGCCGAACACCTCGCCGATGGTCTGCATGCGGCCGGTCATCTCGGACTGGATCTGGGTCAGCGCCGCGAGCTTTTCGTCCAGTTCGCGCTGCCGCTCGACGGCCGCGGCCGCTTCCTCGGCGCGCTCGCGCCCGGCCCGCAGGGTCGCGAGACCCAGCCAAACGATGGCCAGCACGGCGAGCCCGAGCAGGCCGAGGATGGCCTCGCCCCACGACACCGCATGCCCGCCCACGACGAGAATGATGCGCTCCATGCCGGAAGCTTAGTGCGATTCGACCCGAAGGCGAGAACGAAATGCGAACGGTTTGATTTTGCCTTTCCGAATGGTTATCTCCAGCCCGTCCACCGGAAACCCCTTGGAACATGTCGACCCGTCCGATCCTGATCATCCCCGATCCCAAGCTGCGCCTCGTCTCGGCGCCTGTCGTCCGGCCGGTGAAGGAGATGACGTCGCTGATCGACGACATGTTCGACACGATGTACGAGGCGCCCGGCATCGGGCTGGCCGCCATCCAGATCGGCGTCGCCGAGCGCGTCGTCACGCTCGATGTCGCCCGCCAGGACGAGCCCAAGCAGCCGCTGGCCCTTATCAATCCCGAGATCGTGTGGTCGTCGGAGGAGAAGTCGACCTACGAGGAGGGCTGCCTCTCGATCCCCGAGTACTACGAGGACGTCGAGCGCCCGGCCAAGGTGCGCGTCCGCTTCGTCGACCGCGAAGGCGGCGAGTGCGAGATCGAGGCCGAAGGCCTGCTCGCCACCTGTCTTCAGCACGAGATCGATCACCTCGAGGGCAAGCTCTTCATCGACCACATCTCCAAGCTGAAGCGGGATCGGGTGATGAAGAAGTTCTCCAAGCAGGCCAAGCGCGACGCGCAGGGCTGAGCCGTCTTTTCTGAACCAGCGGGAGCCCCCATGCTGCGCGTCGTCTTCATGGGCACGCCCGATTTCGCCGTTCCGACCCTCTCCGAGATCGTGGGCCAGGGCCACGAGGTCGTGGCCGTCTACACCCGCGCGCCCGCCCCGGCGGGCCGCGGCATGGCGCTGAAGCCCTCCCCGGTGCACCAGGCCGCCGATCGTTTTGCGATACCGGTGTTCACGCCCGCCACCCTGCGGGGCGAGGACGCCGCCGAGCAGGTCCGCTCGTTGCAGGCCGACGTCGCCGTGGTCGTCGCCTATGGCATGATCCTGCCGGAAGCCATCCTGAACGCCCCCGAGCTCGGCTGCTTGAACCTCCATGCGTCGCTCCTGCCGCGCTGGCGCGGCGCCGCCCCGATCCAGCGCGCCGTCATGGCCGGCGACAAGGAGACCGGCGTCGCCGTGATGCGCATGGAGAAGGGCCTGGACACCGGGCCGGTCGGAATGGTCGAGCGCGTCGCCATCGGTCCCGACACCACCGCGGGCGAACTGCACGACCGGCTCGCCGTGCTCGGCGCCGACCTGATGGTGCGCGCCCTTGCGGCGCTTTCCCGCGGCGGCCTCGCGTTCACGCCGCAGGCGGAGCAGGGCGTCACCTACGCCCACAAGATCGCCAACGAGGACGCCCGGATCGACTGGGGCAGGCCGGCCCAGGCCGTCCACGACCTCGTGCGCGGCCTCTCCCCCTTTCCGGGCGCTTTCGCGACCGTTGATCTCGGCCGGGGCCCCGAGCGCCTGAAGGTGCTGCGCACGGCGCTGCTCCCGGAGGCCTCCGGCGAGCCAAGCGTGGCGATTGATGACCGCCTCACCGTCGCCTGCCGCGATGGAGCCGTCCGTCTGCTCCAGGTGCAGAAGGCTGGTTCGAAGGCCATGGCGGCCGAGGATTTCCTGCGGGGCGTGGCGGTCCCGGCCGGGACGAGGTTTAGTTGAACCGGAACGCTTCGCTTAGGATGGCGATCAGTTCAGATGCGCTTTCTCTAGTAAGCTGGATGGTTTGGCTCTTCTTGCCAGGAAGCTCTCTATCAGGCCGACCATACGTGTCGATTTGAACGAACGTCCTGTCGTCTCGCTGAAATACGGTATAAGTCGCCTCAACTTCGTCGTGAATGCCGTTCCGTTCCATCGGCTGGTGGTCGAAGTGGCGGATCAGGGCCATTACGCAATCTCCAGAATCAATGGGTTCAATATAGATGCCCCGCTACAAGCTCGTCATCGAGTATGACGGCACCCCCTTCGTGGGCTGGCAGTTCCAGGCGGTGGGAGACTCGGTCCAGCAGCGGCTGGAGGACGCCATCGCGCGTTTCAGCGGCCAGGACGTGCGCATCCAGGGGGCAGGGCGCACCGACGCCGGCGTGCACGCCACCCATCAGGTCGCCCACGTCGACCTTGAGAAGGACTGGCCCACCGACACCGTGCGGGACGCCGTGAACGCCCACCTGCGGCCGGCCCCGGTCGCCATCCTGTCGGCCTCACGCGTCCCGGACGACTTCAACGCGCGCATGTCGGCCGTCGGCCGCCATTACCTCTACCGCATCGTCAATCGCCGCCCGCCCGTTGCGCTGGACGCCAACCGCGTGTGGCAGGTGAAATGGGCGCTGGACGCAGAGGCCATGCACGAGGCCGCCCAGGCGCTGGTCGGCAAGCACGACTTCACGACCTTCCGCTCGGCGGATTGCCAGGCGCTGAGCCCGGTGAAGACGCTGTCGCGCCTGGATGTGGAACGCATTGGCGACGAGATCCGCGTCTACGCCTCCGCGCGCTCCTTCCTCCATCACCAGGTGCGCTCGATGGTGGGCTCGCTGCAACTGGTCGGCGCGGGGCGCTGGTCGAAGCGCGACCTGGAGGACGCCCTCGGCGCCCGCCAGCGCTCCCGCTGCGGCGCCATGGCGCCCTCCTGCGGCCTGTACCTGATCGGCGTCGACTATTGATCCGTCCTTGCGAGGAGCGCCGCGACGAAGCAATCCAGGGGGCGAATTGGCTGATCGGCTATGCGATCAGCGACGCCGCGGCCGTGACTGCTCCGTTGAGCCCCAGTTCCAGGATCACGATGAGGGCCGCCAACCCGCCCGAGACGCCCAGCGCCGTCTTCGCCAGAAACCACCGGCACTGCAGGATCAGCACGCCGAAGGCGAACAGGTAGAGCGCTGTCAGCCCACCGGTGGCCAGTCCGAGTACGTGCATGGCGTGCGGCACGGCCATGATGGTCGTCGCCACCACGGCCGACCAGTTGTAGGCGATGACATAGCGCGCGTAGCGCCGCCCCAGGCCGAGCAGGCGCACAAGGCCGATCATCGCGATCGGAAAAAGGAGCCAGCAGCCCGCAACCAGCACAGCTTCGCGAATAGCGAGGCCTGGACTGGCGAAGATCCCCTCCTCGAGCGGCAGCCCCGCCTGGACGCGCGCGTCCGCCACAAGGGCGACGAAGGCCGGAGCGACCAGGCCCATGGCCCCGAACGAGCGCCAGAAGGACTCGTAGGACACTTCGAAGGCCCCCAGCGCCTCCGGGTCCCGGCTTAACAACTTGAAGGACCCGGCCAACGAGCGGCCGACTTCCTCTGCGGTGAGGAACATGCCGATGCTCCCGCGCCAATGTTGCAATGCACAATGGTGACCGCGTCTTCGACTTTTGTCGAGGGACACGTGGCATGCTCAACGGAACGTGAGCGGGATTGTTCCTGGGCGGTCGGATCCGGACGACGAAGGGAAGTCCTCCATGTTCGCCGTCATCCCCGGCCGGAGCGCCGCAGGCGCGGAGGGGAAGGGGATCCAGGGGCCGCATGCGCTGAGTCCCAGAACCGCCGAGCGGCTCCGAAGCAGAGACTTCAGTGGAAGAAGGCTCGACCCTCACCCCACGGCGCGGCGGATGATCGCCCCGTAGATGCCCGTCAGGGCCTCGATGTCCGCCGTGGCGGCGTTCTCGTCCACCTTGTGCATGGTCTTGCCAACGAGGCCGAACTCGATCACCGGGCAGTAGCTCTTGATGAAGCGCGCATCCGAGGTGCCGCCCGTGGTTGAGAGGACGGGCTTGCGCCCCGTCACGCTCTCCACCGCCTCGCTGACCAGCGACACGAAAGGGCCGGGCGGAGTCAGGAACGCCGGCGCGTTCGAGGGCTCGAACACGACATAGAAGCGCACGCTGTTCCCGGCCGCTTCGGCCAGGCGACGCCGGAGTTCGTCGGCCAGCGTCTCCGCCGTCCAGAGGTCATTGAAGCGGATGTTGAACACGGCCTTCGCGGACGCCGGGATGACGTTGCTGGCCGGGTTGCCCACGTCCACCGTGGTCACCTCGAGGTTCGACGGCCCGAACTGCTCCGTGCCGCCGTCCAGCGGCTTCGCCATCAGGGCCTCGAGCAGGCGCACCATGCCCCGGATGGGGTTCTCCGCCAGGTCCTGGTAGGCGACGTGCCCCTGTACGCCCTCGACCGTGAGCCGGCCGGTCAGGGAGCCGCGCCGGCCGATCTTGATCATGTCGCCCAGCGCCTCGGGATTGGTGGGCTCGCCCAGCACGCAGCAGTCGAACCGCTCGCCCCGCGCCTGCGCCCATTCCAGCAGCTTCACCGTGCCGTTGACCGCGGGGCCTTCCTCGTCGCCCGTGATCAGGAACCCCACGGAGCCACGCGGCGGCTTGCCGCCGTTTTCTTCCAGCCATCGCAGCGTGGCCGAAACGGACGCAGCGACGCCGCTCTTCATGTCGGTCGCGCCGCGGCCATACAGCACGCCGTCCACGATATCGCCGCCGAAAGGCGGGTGCGTCCAGCGGCTCTCATCCCCGGGCGGCACCACGTCCGTGTGCCCGGCGAAGAGCAGATAGGGCGCGTCCGTCCCGATCCGGGCGTAAAGGTTCTGAACGTCCGGCGTGCCGGGCTCGGAGAAGGTGAGGAGATGGGTCTCGAACCCGGCCTGCCCGAGCACGTCGGCCAGCAACTGCAGGGCCCCGCCTTCGTTCGGGGTCACCGACGGACAGCGCACCAGCGCCTGTGTCAGGGCGACGGGATTGCGGGGGTCGAGCATGGCTGGCTCCGGCTTCTGCATGAGATGACGTTGAGGCGACGGCCTCACCGCCGTCATCCCCGGCCGAAGCGGCGAAGCCGCGCAGGGGAAGGGGATCCAGGGCGGCTTGCTTCAAAGGCCGGCCTGGCCTTCCGGCGTGCGTCAGGAGACTCGCGCCCGGTCCCCCTGGATCCCCTTCCCGGCGCTGCGCGCCGCCGGGGATGACGGCGTCGAGGATTCGGCCTCAGTCCCGCAGCAACTCGTTGATGCTGGTCTTCGACCGGGTCTGGGCGTCGACCTTCTTGACGATCACGGCGCAGTAGAGCGACGGGCCGGGTTCGCCGTTCGGCAGTGGCTTGCCGGGCAGGTTGCCCGAGACCACCACCGAGTAGGGCGGCACCTTGCCGACATGGACCTGCCCGGTCTCGCGGTCCACGATCTTGGTGGAGGCGCCGATGAACACGCCCATGGAGATCACCGAGCCCTCGCCGACCACCACGCCCTCGACCACCTCGGAGCGCGCGCCGACGAAGCAGTTGTCCTCGATGATGGTCGGGCCGGCCTGCAGCGGCTCCAGAACGCCGCCGATGCCGACGCCGCCCGAGAGGTGCACGTTCTTGCCGATCTGGGCGCAGGAGCCGACCGTGGCCCAGGTGTCCACCATCGTGCCGCTGTCCACATAGGCCCCGATGTTCACGAAGGAGGGCATCAGCACGACGCCGGGAGCGATGAACGCGCCGGCGCGGACCACGCAGTTGGGCACCGCCCGGAAGCCGGCCTTGCCGAAGGCGGCGGCGTCCCAGTTGTCGAACTTGGACGGGACCTTGTCCCACCAGGCCGCGGCGCCAGGGCCGTTCTTGATGATGGCGTTGTCGTTGAGGCGGAACGAGAGCAGCACCGCCTTCTTCAGCCACTGGTTCACCACCCAGCCGTCGGCGCCCTTCTCGGCCACGCGGGCCTGGCCGCTGTCGAGCATCGCGAGCGCCTGCTCCACGGCCTCTCGGACCTCCCCCTTGGTGGCGGGGCCGAGCTCGGCCCGGTTCTCCCAGGCGGCGTCGATGGTGGCGGCGAGATGGGCGTGCGACATGGCGGGATCCGGCTGTTGAGGCGAGGGTCGCGCGTCCTTAGCAACGCGCGCCGCCCCTGTCATCCGTCACGCGCCGTCTCGCGTCTCCGCCGCCTCGCGCAGGGGCGTGTTGGTCCGCAGGAAGTCGGCCAGCGCCTTCGTGGTGTGGTGCACGTAGGGGGCGTCCACGGCCGTCTGCTCGTGCGCCTCCCGGTGCGGGTCGAACGTCTTGGGCAGCACCAGCACGGTCGTCATGCCCAGCGCGGCCGGCACCACGAGGTTCTTGGCCAGGTCCTCGAACATGGCGGACTTCGCGGGATCCACGCCATGGAGGTCCAGGAACTTCTCGTAGGTCCGCGCCTCCGGCTTCGGCACGAAGTCGGCGGCCACGATGTCGAAGATCTCCTCGAAGTGGTCGCGGATGCCAAGCTTGGTCGCCACGTTCTCGGCGTGCTGGCGCGACCCGTTGGTGAGGATGAGCTTGCGCCCGGGCAGCTTCTCGATGGCCTCGCCCAGGTCAGGGTCGGGATCGAGCAGCGACAGGTCGATCTGGTGGGCGAAATCCAGGAAGTCGGCCGGTTCGATGGCGTGCTCGTCCATCAGGCCCTTCAGGGTCGTCCCGTAGCGCGTGTAATAGTACTTCTGCAGCGCCCGGGCCGAGAGCCCGTCCAGGCCGAACATCTCCGCCAGGAACAGCGTGATGCGCTGGTCCACCTGCGGCCACAGCTGGGCGTGCGCCGGATAAAGCGTGTTGTCGAGATCGAAGATCCAGGTTTCGACATGGTCGAAGCCCGGACGCGCCGCGGGAGGCGGCGGGGGGACGTGACGTGTCATAGGACGATCGAACCTCGCATGTCGCCGCGACCAGAATGTGGCGAAAGGGGTTCAGTGTCCCGCCGAGAGGTTAAGGCTTTCGGTGGAGGGGCGGTTCCCGCCGTCTTTGCGAGGAGCGCAGCGACGAAGCAATCCAGGGGCCTCAGGCGCAACTGTCGTCAGCCTTGACGCCCTTCCGCCCTGGATCGCTTCGCTGCGCTCGCGATGACGACCGACCTACCGCCGGATCAGCGTTCCGGCGCCATGGTCTGTCAGCAGTTCCAGCAGCACCGCGTGCGGCACCTTGCCGTCGAGGATCACGACCCCCTCCACGCCCTGCTCCAGGGCATAGATGCAGGTCTCGACCTTGGGAATCATGCCGGCCGTGATGGTCCCGTCCGCGATCAGCGCGCGGCACTGGTCGATGGTCAGCTCCTTGATCAGGTTCTTGTTCTTGTCGAGCACGCCCGGCACGTCTGTGAGCAGCAGCAGGCGCTTGGCCCTCAGCGCGCCCGCGATGGCGCCCGCGAAGGTGTCCGCGTTGACGTTGTAGGTCTGGCCGTCCGAGCCGTTGGCGACCGGCGCCAGCACCGGGATCACCTCGCGGCCGAGCAGCGCCTCCAGGACCGTCTTGTCGACGGTCTCGGGCTCGCCCACGAAGCCCAGGTCCACATGCTTCTCGATGTGGCTTTCCGGGTCCACGACCGTGCGGGTCACCTTGCGGGCGGTGACCATGTTGCCGTCCTTCCCGCACAGCCCGATGGCGCGGCCGCCCTCGTTGTTGATGAAGCCGACGATCTGCTTGTTGATGAGGCCGGCCAGCACCATCTCGACCACCTCGACGGTGGCCTTGTCGGTCACGCGCAGGCCCGCCGCGAACTCGCTCTTGATGCCGAGCCGGTTCAGCATGGCCCCGATCTGCGGCCCGCCGCCGTGCACCACCACGGGGTTCACGCCCGACTGCTCGAGCAGGATCATGTCCTTGGCGAAGTCGCGGGCCACCTGCTCGTCGCCCATGGCGTGGCCGCCGTACTTCACCACGACCGTCGCCTCGTCGTAGCGCAGCATATGCGGCAGCGCCTGGACGAGGATTTCGGCCTGGAGGTGGGGATCGTTGCTGTCGGTCATGGCGGCGCTCGTCGCTGGGCTGTTGCTGGCCAAGCCTTCTAAGGCGCCGCGCCCGGAAGGCAAATCGCTTTCAGCGCCGTCCGAAGGCGGCCGCGCCGGCCAGCAGGAGCCACCCGCCGATCATCAGGAAGCCGCCCGTGGGCGCGCCCATCGGGACCGGGCGCCAGTTGGCCAGGGCGCCTGCCGCCAGCGTGCCCGAGAAGGCGAACGCCCCGAGCGCGATCGCTGCGCCTGCGGCCAGGACAAGGCGGCGGGGGAGGGCGGTCAGCTCCGCCGCCACGGCGATGCCCACCAACGCCGGGGCATGGAACAGGAGAATTTGCGCGGCCGTGGCGAGGTTCGGCCCGCCCAGGTGCGCAGACGCTGCCGCCAGCGCCACGCCCGCCGCCCCGTAAAGCCCGGCGAGGGCCAGCAGGACCCGGGAGGCCGTCTTCAAGCCGCGAATTCCGACAGGTCGAGCGCCCCGCGCTCCGCGAGCAGCTTGGCGACGGCGGCGCGCAGCTCGCCGATGCCCTCCGCGGCGCGGCTCGAGGTCACCACGACCTCCGGATAGGCGGCTGGCCGGCGCTTCAGTGCGTCCAGCGTCTCGGCGACCCGCTTCTCGGCCTCGCCCTTCTTGAGCTCGTCCACCTTGGTCAGCACGATCTGGTAGGACACGGCCGACTTGTCGAGCAGGTCCATGATCTCGTTGTCCGCCGCCTTGAGGCCGTGCCGCGAGTCGACCAGCACGAAGACCCGCGCCAGCGTGGCCCGGCCGCGCAGGTAGTCGTGGATCAGGCCCGTCCAGGCCTGCACCTTTTGTTTCGAAACGGCCGCGTAGCCATAGCCGGGCATGTCCACCAGCGTGAAGCGGCCATTCACGTCGAAGAAGTTGAGCTCCTGCGTGCGCCCGGGCGTGTGCGACGTGCGCGCCAGCGCCTTGCGGCCGGTGAGCGCGTTGATGAGGCTCGACTTGCCGACGTTGGAACGGCCCGCGAAGGCTATCTCGAGCGTGCCCATGGGGGGCAACTTGCCGCTCGGCGCCGCAGCCCAGAAGAAGCCCGCCTCGCCGGCGAACAGCTTCCGCCCGGCCTCCGCGAGGACGGGGTCGAGAGCGGAGGGAGCAGAAGCTGAGGGGAGGGCGTCGGCCGTCATGTCGTGGTCGCCTGCCGTTGCGCCGTCATGGCGAGGAGCGGAGCGACGAAGCAATCCAGGGGCGTCACGCTCGTGCCCGGATGGCTTCGCCTTCGGCTCGCCAAGACGGCGGAGGACGTCAGGCCGGCTTGCCGGCCTTGGTGTCCGACTTCGCCGCGGGGGGCTTGGCCGGCGTCTTGCGGAACACGTTGCGCATGTTGTCCCACAGCTCCACCTTCACGCCCTGGCGCTTCATGATGGCGTACTGCTGCAGCACCGACAGCGTGTTGTTCCACGACCAGTAGATCACCAGGCCGGCCGGGAAGGACGCCAGCAGGTAGGTGAAGAACACCGGCATCCACGTGAACATGGTCTTCTGGACCGGGTCCGCCGGCTCCGGGTTCATCTTCATCTGGACGAACATGGTGACGCCCATGATGAGCGGCCAAACACCGATCATCAGCACGTGCGGCGGCTCCCACGGGATCAGCCCGAACAGGTTGAAGACGGAGGTGGGGTCCGGCGCGGAAAGGTCCTTGATCCACCCGAAGAACGGCGCGTGCCGCATCTCGATGGTGATGAACAGCACCTTGTAGAGCGAGAAGAACACCGGGATCTGGATCACCACGGGCAGGCAGCCCGCCACGGGATTGATCTTCTCCCGCTTGTAGAGCTCCATAATCTCTTGTTGCTGCTTGACCTTGTCGTCCGGGTACTGCTCGCGCAGCGCCTGCATCTGCGGCTGGACGGCCTTCATCTTCGCCATCGAGGCGTAGCTCTTGTTGGCGAGCGGGAAGAAGATGCCCTTCACGATCACGGTCACCGCCAGGATGGCGATGCCGAAGTTGCCCACCAGCTTGTAGATGGCGTCCAGCAGCTTGAACATGGGCTGGGTGATGAAGAAGAACCATCCCCAGTCGATCAGCAGCTTGAACTTCTCGATCCCGAGCGAGTCCTGGTAGCCGTTGATCGTGTTCACTTCCTTGGCGCCCACGAAGAGGCGCGTCGTCACCGAGGCGGGCGTTCCGGCCTGCACCGTCGCCGGCTGCTGGGTGATCACCGTCTGGAAGCTGTGCGGGGCGGTGGCCGGCTGCGACACGGAGTAAGTCGCCGTGTAGGGCGTCTTTTGGTCCGGGACGAGCGCCGCGGCCCAGTACTTGTCCGTGATGCCGACCCAGCCGCCGGTGGACTGCGGGAAGGTGCGCCCCTTCTCGGTGGCCGAGAGCTGGGGATCCTTCTCCATCTTGTCGTAGGTGATCTCCTGGAGGCCCTGGTCGCCGACCACGCCGACGAGGCCCTCATGCAGGATGTAGTAGCCTTGGGTGTGCGGCTTGCCGATGCGGCGTACGAAGCCATAGGGCGTCAGAGACGCCGAAGCTCCGTCCTTGGCCTCCACGCTGTCCGTGATGGTCAGCATGTAGGTGTTGTCGATGGCGATCACGCGCTTGAACAGGAGGCCCTTGCCGTTGTCCCAGGTGAGGGTGACGGGCTTGTCCTCGGTGAGCGTCTGAGAGTCCGCCGTCCAGACGGTGGAGGGCAGGGGCACGTCCGTGGATGCGCCGGCCGCTGGCAGCCAGCCGAGGCGGGCGAAATAGCCTTCCGGTCCGTTGGCCGGCGAGAACACCACGATGTTCGGGCTCTTGGGGTCGACCGTCTCGTGGTAGTCCTTCAGCGCAATGTCGTCGACGTCGCCGCCACGCAGGTTGATCGAGCCGTGCACGCGCTTGGTGTCGATGGTGACGCGCGGCGAAGCCGCGATGGCCGCCTCCCGAGAGGCCGCGATGGCCGGGTTGGCCAGGCTCTCCGACGGAGGCGTGTTGCTCTGCGGGCTCGCGGACGGAATGGGCCCGGGCTTGCCGCTCTCCGACGCCACCTTCGCGTTCTGGGCCGCGTCCTGGCGGGCCTTGTCCATGGTGGGCACGCCGAAGAAGACGTTCCAGCCGATGAGCACCGCCAGCGACAGGGCGATCGCGAGAAAGAAGTTCTTGTTATCCTGCATGGCTCTGCGGATCTCTCGGAAGCGGGGGCGGCGCGTCGGCTGCGCGCGTGTCTTGCCGGGGTTCGGCGTGGCGCCGCGCGTCGGGGCGGCGCGGGCCTTTGCCGCGCGGCCTGTCCAGGCCTGCGACGGCGTCGGCGATATCAGTGATCAGAGTCGGAAATTGAGCCGACAGGATGTCGCGGCGGGCCACCACCACGAAATCGTGTCGGTCCTTGCCGGCGAGCGCGTCGGGGCGGTCCTCGGCCAAGCGCAGAAGCGCCGCGCGCAGCCGTCGCCGCACGCGGTTGCGCTCCGTGGCGGTGCCCACTTTGCGGCTCACCGTCAGACCGAAACGGGGACCGGCGCCGTCGCCGGCCTCCGGCGCGCGCTCGATCCCCTGCAACGTCAGTCTCGGCGTATGGAACCGTCGCCCCTTGGCGGCGGCGAGATAATCCGCGCGCCTCGTCAGTCGTCCCGGAAGGCTCCGGTCCTGCGAGGTCTCGGTCATGGCGGGCGCGCTCGCGCGCTCCCGCTCAGGCCGAGAGGCGCTTGCGGCCGCGGGCGCGGCGAGCGGCGATGACCTTCGCGCCGCCCTTGGTGGCCATGCGGGCGCGGAAGCCGTGGCGGCGCTTGCGCACCAGCTTGCTGGGTTGATAGGTCCGCTTCACGGGTGTTCTCCGTTCCGGCCCATCCCTGAAGAGGGCCCGGGCCTGTCAGTCTGGCGTCGAAACGATCTGTCCGGCGGTCTTCCGCCGGATCCGTCTTCCGACATGTGTGGTGACGCTCGAAAGCTCGCGGGCTTATGGCGGATGGCTGCCTGAAAGTCAACGCGCCGCATGGCCCCGGGCGCGTCGGCGGTGGACGGCTGTCGGGGCGGCCCGGCCGAGGCCCGCCGGGCGTATCCAGGCCGCGCAGATGCGCGACCCGCAGCATGCTCGCACGGGTTGACGGCTTTCGGGAATCGAACCCTCATGCGGGGCCACGCCGCTTCGGCCTGCATGCGGGCGCATGCGTGCAGCCGAAGGCAGTTTCTCGGAAGCGATTTCCATGGCCGACGACGTTCTGAAGCCGGACCTCTGCGTCATCGGGGCCGGGGTCGCCGGCCTGTCGGTCGCGTCCACGGCCGCCGCCCTGGGCGCCTCGGTCGTTCTTGTCGAACACGCCCGCATGGGAGGAGCGCTCGTGGGCGGCGCAGTCGCCGCGCTGGCCTTGCGCGCCTCGGCCGAGGCCGCGGAAGCGTTCCGGCGGGCCACGCCGTTCGGGATCGCGGCCGCCAAGCCGCGTGTGGACTGGCCGCGCGTCCGGACACACGCCGAGCACGTTGTCGGCGCGGCCGCCGGCGATCTTTCGGAAGCGCGCTGCCGCGCCCTGGGCGTGCGCGTCCTGCGCGGCGAGCCGCGCTTCGTCAGCCCGCTCACGGCGTTGCTGGGCGATCACACGATCCAGCCGCGCCGCTTCGTCCTGGCCGTCGGCTCATCGCCGGCCGCGCCGGATCTCCCCGGCCTCGCCGACACGCCCTTTCTCACGCCGGAAGCCGTCTCCGATCTGCCGGCCCGCCCGGAGCGCCTGATCGTGCTCGGCGGCGAGCCGGTTGCGGTCGAGCTGGCCCAGGCGCTGCGGCGGCTGGGCTCCGAGGTGGCCGTGGCGGCCCCTGGCCGCATCCTCGAGCGCTTCGACCCTGAACTCGTCGCAGCCCTGGCCGCAGCCTTGCGGCGCGAAGGCGTCGACATCCGCGAAATCGCTCCGGCGCGCGGCGTCTCCGGCGGCCCGGACGGCGTGCGGGTGGAGCTTCAGACAGGCGAGGTCCTGACGGGCTCGCACCTGCTGGTCGCGGCCGGCCGCCGCGTCGTTACGGAGGGGCTGGATCTCGACAAGGCGGGCGTCGAGGCGGACGCCTCCGGCATCCTGGTCGATCGCCGCCTGCGCACGGCCAACAAGCGCGTCTTCGCGATCGGCGACTGCGCCGGCGGCCCCCATGCGGGCGACCGCTGCGCCCATGTGGCCGCCCATCATGCGGCCGTGGTGATCCGCAACGCCCTGTTCCGCTGGCCCGCCAGGGTGGAGACGAGGGCCCTCCCGCTGGCGGTGCGGACGTCCCCCGCCCTCGCCACGGTCGGCCTGAGCGAGGCCCAGGCGCTCGAAACGCGCCGAGCCGTCCGCATCCTCCGCTGGCCCTATGCCGAAAGCGATCGCGCCCGGGCCGAACGCTTGACCGAGGGCGAGATCAAAGTCATCACGGACAAGTCGGGCGTCATCCTCGGCGCGTCCATCGTCGGGGCCCGGGCGGACGAGTTGATCACGACCTGGACCCTGGCGGTGAAAAAGGGCCTCTCCGTTGCCGATCTCCGCGATCTCGTCGTGCCTTATCCGACGTTCTCCGAGATCGGCCAGCGCGCGGCGGCGTCCTTTGACGCGCCCCGCGCCCGCAGCCCATGGCTGCGCCGCGCGGTGGCCCTGCTGCGCCGTCTTGGCTGAGAACGGCCGCGCCGGGCGAGCATCCTGCGCCAGGTCAGGCGCGAAAGGTCAGGCTTTCGTCACGATCCAAAACCTAAGGTTGTGCGTACCCTGTCCGCTCGCAGGGGCAGGGGAGGCGAGTTCCATGCCAGTGGGGACTGGTCGGGCGCCATGATCCAGCGCCAGCACGAGAAGGCCGCATCGCGCAGGGCCCGGCTTCGACCCGGGCTTTCCGAGCGGCTGCTCGTGCTGACCGTGCTGTTCGTGATGCTGGCCGAGGTGCTCATCTACGTCCCGTCCGTCGCCAACTTCCGCCGCAACTGGCTGAACGACCGCATCGGCGCGGCCCAGATCGCCGCGCTGGTGCTCGACGCCGCTCCCGCCGGGGCCGTGCCCCTGCCGCTCAGCATGAGCCTGCTGCAGCAGGTCGGCGCCGTGTCGGTGGCCGTGCGCTCCGGCGGGGCGCGCCGGCTCCTGGCGGCCTCCGACATGCCGCCCGCCGTGGCGCTCGACGTGGACCTGCGCACGAGCGACTACGCCACCATGATCCGCGGCGCCTTCTCGACCCTTCTGGCGACGGAGCCGCGCTTCATCCGCGTGGTCGGCGCCGGCATGGGCGACGTGGAGTTCGTCGAGATCGTCCTGGACGAGACGCCCCTGCGCCAGGCGATGCTCGCCTTCTCCGGCCGGATCCTGGTGCTGTCCCTTGTGATCTCGGGCATCACGGCCATTCTGGTCTATGCCACACTGCTTCGCCTCATCGTGCGCCCGGTGCGCCGGCTGACCTCGAGCATCGTGGCTTTCCAGCAGGAGCCCGAGCGCGCCGGTCGCATCGTGCAGCCATCCGGGCGGTCGGACGAGATCGGGGTCGCCGAACGCGCGCTCGCCAAGATGCAGGCGAGCCTCGCGGACGAGTTGCGCCAGAAGAAGCACCTGGCGGCGCTCGGCCTGGCCGTCAGCAAGATCAATCACGACCTGCGCAACCTGCTGTCCGCCGCGCAGCTGTTCTCCGACCGCCTCAGCGCTCTGAGCGACCCGGCCGCGCAGCGCCTCGCGCCCCGGTTGATCGCGACCCTGGACCGCGCCATCGGCTTTTGCCAATCGACCCTGGCCTATGGCCGCGCCGCCGAGCGCAACCCCAGCCCCGAGCCCGTCGACCTGCGCGACCTGGCCCAGGAAACCGCCGAGCTGCTCGGCCTGGGCGACGGCGGCGGCCTCGGCTTCGACAACGCCGTGCCGCCGGGTCTGGCGGTTCACGCCGACCGCGAGCAGCTGTCGCGCATGCTGCTCAACCTCGCCCGCAACGCCGTCCAGGCGCTGCACGGCCAGCCCGACGGCCGGGTGACCATCCGGGCCGTCCGGGAGCGCGGGTTGGTGATGATCGAGGTGGCGGACAACGGCCCGGGCGTGCCCGCCAAGGCGCGGGACAAGCTGTTCCAGGCTTTCGCCGGCTCCGGGCGGCCCGGCGGGACGGGGCTCGGCCTCGCCATCGCGGCCGAGTTGGCGGGCCTGCACGAGGGCTCGGTCGAACTCGCCACCGAGGGCCCCGGAGCCGTCTTCCGCATCACGCTGCCCGACCGCGCCGCTCCTCCCTCTCCCGCCGTGCGGGAGAGGGGCCGGGGTGAGGGCCGCCGGGCGTAGGGCGACAATCCAGGCAGACCGCAAAGAAAAAGGGCCGGCTCCCGCGCGGCCGGCCCTTCTCCAATCCTCCCTCCGCGCAGCCTACTCCGCGGCCAGCGCCGGCCGGTGCGGCGTCTCGGCGGCCTTCGCGGGCGCCTCCGCCCGGCGGTCGCGGGCGATGAGGGTGTAGAACATCGGCACCACGAAGAGCGTGAAGATCGTTCCGATCGACATGCCGGACGCGATCACCAGCCCCATGGAGAAGCGGGCCGCCGCGCCCGCGCCGCTGGCGGTGAGCAGCGGCACGACGCCCAGCACCATGGCGGCCGTGGTCATCAGGATCGGCCGCAGGCGCACCTTGGCGGCCTCCTGGATGGCCTCGCGCACGGGCAAGCCGCGCTTCACCTGCAGCTCGTTCGCGAACTCCACCATCAGGATGCCGTGCTTGGTGATGAGTCCCACCAGCGTGATCAGCCCCACCTCCGTGTAGATGTTGAGCGTCGCCAAACCGGCGTTGAGGAACGCGATAGCGCCGAACATCGACAGCGGCACCGACATCATGATGATGAACGGGTCGCGGAAGCTCTCGAACTGCGCCGCCAGCACCAGGTAGATGACGATGATGGCGAGCCCGAACGCGAGCCCGATCGAGCTGCCCTCCTGCACCTCCAGGCGCGACTGGCCGGCGTAGTCCTCGTAGAAGCCCTGCGGCATCACCTGGGCGGCGATGGAGCGCAGGGTCGCGAGGCCCTCGCTGGTCGTGACGCCCGGAAGCGGCAGCGCCGAGATCGTGGCCGAGTTCAGCTGGTTGAACTGCTCGATCGCGGCGGGCGAGGGCCCCGTCTCGATCTTCACCACGGCCGAGAGCGGGACCATGGTCCCGTTCGACGCGCGCACATAGTACTGGCCCAGCCGCTCGGGGTTGAGCCGGTCCTCCTGCGCCACCTGGCTGACCACGTCGTAGGAGCGATTGTCCCGGTCGAACTTGGAGATCGTGCCGCCGCCCACAAGCGCCCCGAGCGTGGAGCCGATCTCGCTGATCGGAACGCCGAGGGTGGCCGCCCGGTCGCGGTCCACCGTGATGCGCGCGCGCGGCGTCTCGTAGCTCATCGAGTTCTGCACCACGATGAAGCGCCCGGACTGCATGGCCTTGAGGCGCACCTGCTCGGCGACCTCATAGGCCTGGGACGGGTCCCCGATGGTGCGCAGCGCGTACTGGATCGGCAGGCCGCCGCTCGTCCCCGGCAGCGCCGGCGGCGAGAAGATGAAGGCCTGCAGGCCGGCGTTCGCGTCCAGCAGGTTCTGGATGTCCTGCTTGATCAGCGCCGCCTTGCGCGGGCGCTCCTTCCAGGGCTTCAGCTTGAAGCCGATGAAGCCCGTGCCGCCGCCGTCCGTGCCGGCGATGGCGAAGGTGTCCTCGATCTCCGGGATCTTGTCCTTGGGTGGCGTCAGGAACGCCGAGGCGAAGCGCTGGGTGTAGTCGGAGGTGGCGTATTTGGGCGTGTTCACCAGGCCCAGGAACGCGCCCTGGTCCTCCTCGGGCGCGAGCTCCGAGGGCGTCTTCATGAACAGGAAGCCGGTCGTCGCCAGCATCGCGATGGCGATGATGAAGGTCACGGGCCGGTAGTCCAGCGAGCCCTTGAGCCGCCGGCCGTACCAGTTCTCAAGCTTGGTGAAGGTCCGGTCCACGAAGCCTGCGAAGCCGCCGTGCCCGCCGTGCGGCTTCAGGAGCCGCGACGACATCATGGGCGACAGCGTCACCGCCACGATGCCCGAGATCACCACAGCGCCCGCGAGCGTGAAGGCGAACTCCCGGAACAGCGTGCCCGTCAGCCCCTGGGTGAACCCGATGGGCGCGTACACGGCCGCGAGCGTGATCGTCATCGACACCACCGGGCCGAAGATCTCCTTCATGCCCACGATCGCGGCGTCGATGGGCTTCAGCCCCTCCTCGATGTGCCGGTGGATGTTCTCCACCACCACGATCGCGTCGTCCACCACGAGGCCGATGGCCAGCACCATGGCGAGCAGCGTCAGCAGGTTGATCGAGTAGTCCAGCACGAACAGGACGAAGCAGACGCCCACCATCGACAGCGGGATCGTCACGATCGGGATGATCACCGAGCGGAACGACCCCAGGAACAGCAGGATCACCAGGATGACGATCGCCGCGGCTTCCGCGATGGTCTTGAACACCTCCTCGATGGACGCCGAGATGAAGTTCGAGGCGTCGTAGACCACCTCCGCCGTCATGCCCTTGGGCAGGTTCGGCTTGATGTCCTCGATCTCCTTGGTGACCTGCTTGGCCACTGAGAGCGGGTTCGCGGCCGGCGTCGGCACGATGCCGATGAAGGTGCCCTCCCGGCCGTTGAAGCTCACTTTGGTGTCGGTGCTCTTCGGCCCGAGCTCCACCCGCGCCACGTCGCGCAGGCGCACCACCTGGTCCCCGTTTGTGCGGATCGGCAGCGCCCCGAAGGTCTCGGGCGTCTGCAGCGTCGTCTGCATCTCGATGGAGTAGGCGACGTACTCGTTCTGCGTCTTGCCGGGCGCGGCCAGGAAGTTGCTGGCCCGGATGGCGGCCACCACGTCGCTCGCGGTCGCGTTGCGCGACGCGAGCTTGATCGGGTCGATCCAGACGCGCATGGAGAAGTCGCGCCCGCCCAGGATGTCGGCGGAGCCGACGCCCTCCAGGGTGGCGAAGCGCGGCTGCACCACGCGGGTCAGGAATTCCGACACCTGCTCCGGGTTCATCTCGGAGCTGCCGAACGTGATGTACATCAGCGCGAAGGTCTGGCCCGTGCCCTTCACGACCACGGGGTCCTCGGCGTCGGTCGGCAGCTGCGCGCGCACCTGCTGCACCTTGGCGGTGACCTCGGTGAGGGCCGCGTTCGGGTCCGTGTTCAGCCGCATGCGCACCGAGACCGTGCTGAGGCCCAGCCGGCTCTGGGTGGTGACGTAGTCCACGCCTTCGGCGCTCGACACCGCCTTGGCGATGGGGGTCGAAATGAAGCCCTGGATCAGGTCCGCGCTCGCGCCCGTGTAGGTGGTCGTGATGGTGATCGTGGTCTCGTCGATCTTCGGGTACTGCCGCACCTGAAGGCTCATCAGACCCTGTGCGCCGAGCAGCAGGATCATCAGGCTCACCACCATGGCCAGCACGGGCCGGCGGATGAAGAGTTCGGTGAAACTCATGGCCGCCCCCTTACCGCCCGGAGGCCAGCTGGGTGATGTCGATCGTGTTGTCGATCCGCACCGGGGCGCCCGCCGTCAGCTTGTTCTGGCCGGAGGCCACGACCTTCTGGCCGGCCGCGACGCCGGAGACGATCTCCACCATCTTGCCTTCGCGCCGTCCGGCCTTGACGAACACCTGCTTGACGATCTGCTGGGTCTTCTCGCCGGCCTTCTGCTCCTCGATCGTGTACACGTAGTCGCCGTACAGGCTGGAGATCACCGCCGTCTGCGGCACGGACACGATGTTCGGCTCCTGCGGCAGCTCGATCCGCACGCGCAGGAACTGGCCGGGGATGATGCTCTCGTCCTTGTTGTCGTCGATCAGCGCCTGCACGGACACGAGCCGCGTCTGCGGGTCGACGCGCGGGTCGATGCCGATGATCTTGCCCACCTTGGACAGGTCGTTTTCGGTCACCCCGAACCGGACGGGCTGGCCCACCTTCACCTTGGAGATCATCTGCTCGGGAACCGTGAAGTCCACCTTCATGGACTGCAGGTTCTGGTAGGTCGCCACCACGGCGCCCGCCTGGAGATACTGGCCGGGGTTGATGCGCGGAATGCCGATCGTGCCGCTGAAGGGCGCCTTGAGGGCCTTCTGGTCGATCACCGCCTGGATGCGCTGCAGGCGCGACCGCGCGGTGGCCAGCTGGGCCGTGACCTGGTCGAAGGCCGCCTGCGTGTCGAAGCCGCGCTGGCGCAGCGCCGTCGAGCGCTCGAGGTTCGCCTCGCTGAGCTTCACGGCCGCCTGCGCGTCCACGAGGTCGGCGCGCTCGACCGAGTCGTCGAGCTGGACCACCAGGTCGCCTTCGTTGAAGTGCTGGTTGGCCTTGAAGCGGATCTCCTTGACCACGCCGCCCATCTCGACCGCGAGCTCGACGCCGTTCACGGCCCGGGCGCTGCCGATCGCCATGATGCCCGGCGTCCAGGTCGTCGCCTTGGCCTCGGCCGACGACACGGTCTGGGCGGGCCGCTGCATGTTGGCGAAGAACTGCGCGATCATCTTGTCGCGGAAGAAGTTGAACCAGACCAGTCCAGCGCACAGGCCGATGGCCAGGACGAAGACGAGGGTCACGACGAGGCGTCGCTTCATGGGGGGTCCGTTCAGTGGATCGGTTCTGCGCCGATTTGAGCTTGGAGTGCGACCTTCGCGCCTGTTCGCGGCGCTTGCATGACGGTCGAGGGCAGCTGTATAAACCGACCAGACGGTACAGTTCAAGGGGGCTAGCCCTCAATTGACGAAAGCAGCCCGATGATCCCGCCGCGCCGAACGCGCTCCAATTCGCGGGACCGTATTCTCGACGCCGCCTCGGAAATCGTCTGCGAGGTCGGGGCGGGCAAGCTGACCCTGGACGCCGTGGCCCAGCGCGCCGGCCTCAGCAAGGGTGGGCTCCTCTACAACTTCCCCAGCAAGGACGCGCTGCTCGCCGCGATGGTGGAGCGCATGATCGGCGAGGGTCGCGCCGAGAAGGAGGCTCTCCGCAGCCAAATCGCCGAGCGCCGCAACCTGGAGGCTCGTCTTGCGTGCGCCGTCTCGCTGAAGGTGCGAAGCGGGGCCGCCCAGGAGGTCGCCAGCGGCATGCTGGCGGCGCTCGCCGAAAACCCAGGCCTGCTCGACCCCGTCCGGTCCCTGATCGCGGACGAATGGCAGGCCATCAAGGCGACCTCGGAGGATCCGGACGCCGCCATGGTGGCCTGGCTCGCCGTGGAGGCGCTCGGCAGCCTCGACATGCACAGCCTAAGTCCTGTGAGCCCCCAGGACCGCGTGCGGATCGAAGCGGCAGTCAAGCGCCTGCTGGACTTCGGAATTCGCGAGGCGGGCGAGAGCGAAGAGACTCGTTGAGCAAGAGTCTCGTTGAGCAAGAGCCTGGTTGGGCCTGGGCGCCCCCAAAACGCAGCGCTCAAGCTTTCCAGCGGTCATCCCCGGCCGGAGCCGCGCAGCGGCGGAGGGGAAGGGGATCCAGAGCCATGCGCGCCTGGCCCCTGGATACCCTTCCCGCGCCTGCGGAGCGCCGGGGATGACGGCGCACACGATCCGCTACAAGCCAAGCCAGAGGCTAGCTGCAGATGACAGCGGAAGGGCGCTTCGCGCCTAGTTGGTCGCGCCTCGCCGGGTCAGGTCAATCACGGTCCTGGGCGGGACCGACACCTTGAAGCGGCGGGTCTTCTCCACCACCACGGTCCGAGGCGCCCCGGTGCGGGTCTCCACCGTGGCGGTCATGCGGTTCAGCCCAAGAGTGGGCTTGGCCTGCTTGGCTGCCTCGGCCACCAGCTTCGCCACTTGCGGGCGCACCTCGTCCGGCGGGAGCTCCATCAGGCCGGCCACGATGTCGGTCTGCTGGTCGACATCGTCCGTCAGTCCCTGGGCGGCGAACACGGCCTCCTCGAGCGTCGGCGGCTCGTGGCGTACGCGCAACGGGCGGGGGTCGCGGGGAAGGGCCTTGGGCGGCACGGGTCTCTCCATCGTCAGACCGGCGATATAAGGCTACACCTCTGCTTTGTGCACTGCAACAAGATCAGGGGTGCCCCGCGTTTTCAGCGGCGTCGCTGGTTGGCAGGGCTGATCTAGGACGCTTAACTCCTGATATTCGCAATCCGTGCCTTTCCGTATGAGAGACTTGGGGCTGCGGAACCCGGTCCGGAAGAGCGCATTAAGCCACGCTTGGCGCGGGGCGTTCCATGAGCAGCCAATACGATTCCCCAATGATGGCGAGGACGCGCGGCGCGGGGCCGCTCGCGGCCTGCTCCTTTCGCGATCTGCCGTTCGGCGCGCGCGTGACGCCTGACGGCGTCCGATTCCGGATTTGGGCTCCGAAGCAACCGAAACTGCGGCTCATTCTGGAGAACGCCGACCCGGTCCCCATGGTGGCGGAGCCGGGCGGGTGGCTGTCGGCCTTTGCGCCGGGCCTGCGGGCCGGAGCCCGGTACGGCTTCCTGACGGCGGACGGAACCCGCATCCCAGATCCGGCCTCCCGCTTCCAGCCTGAGGACGTTCATGGTCCAAGCGAGGTCGTCGATCCGGCCGCCTTCCGCTGGCGCGTCAACGACTGGACTGGCCGTCCTTGGGAGGACTGCGTCCTCTACGAGCTTCACGTCGGCGCCTTCACGCCCGAGGGCACGTTCCGTGCCGCCATCGGCAAGCTCGACCACGTCGCCCGCCTGGGCGCGACCGCGATCGAGCTGATGCCGGTGGGCGACTTCGGCGGCGTCCGCAACTGGGGCTACGACGGCGTCCTGCCCTATGCGCCGGATTCGGCCTATGGCCGCCCCGAGGACCTGAAGGCGCTGGTCGACGCCGCGCACGAGCGCGGCCTCATGGTCTTCCTCGACGTGATCTACAACCACTTCGGCCCGGACGGGAACTACCTGCCCCTCTACGCCCCCGTCTTCACCGACCGGCACAAGAGCCCTTGGGGCAAGGGCATCGACTATGACGGCCCCGACAGCCGTCCCATCCGCGACTTCGCCGTCGAGAACGCGCTCTACTGGCTCGAGGAGTACCGGTTCGACGGCCTGCGCCTCGACGCCGTCCACGCCATCATGGACGACAGCGGCGAGCACCTCCTGCACGAAATCGCCCGCCGCGTCAGGGAGGAGGTCACCGGCCGGCACATCCACCTGGTGCTGGAGAACGAGGAGAACACGCCGGACCTGCTCGTGCGCGACGAGACCCTGCGCCCTCGCTTTTTCACCGCCCAGTGGAACGACGACGTCCACCACGTGCTGCACACGGCCGTCATGGGCGAGTCCGCGGGCTACTACGCCGAATACGCCGGCGACGACGCCAAGCTGGCCCGCGCCCTCGCCGAAGGCTTCGCCTTCCAGGGCGAGATGATGAGCTACCGCGGCTCCGCCCGCGGCGCTCCCAGCGGCGCGCTGCCGCCCACCGCCTTCGTGGCCTTCCTGCAGAACCATGACCAGGTCGGCAACCGGGCCTTCGGCGACCGCATCGCCGCCTCCGCCCGGCCCGAGGCCGTGGAGGCCGCCATGGCGGTGGTTCTCCTCTCCCCCCAGATCCCCATGCTGTTCATGGGCGAGGAATGGGGAACGACGCGGCCTTTTCCTTTCTTCTGCGGCTTCGGCGAGGAGCTTGGCGAGGCGGTGCGCAAGGGCCGGCGCGAGGAGTTCGCCCGCTTCCCGGAGTTCCGCGACGAGTCGGCCCGCCGGCGCATCCCCGATCCGACGGCCGAGGCCACCTTCATCTCCGCCAAGCTCGACTGGGAGGCGCTTGAGGAGCCCGCGCACGCCCGGCGCCTGGAGTTCTACCGGCGCCTGCTCGCGCTGCGCCGCGAGCGCATCGTCCCGCGCCTGCGCGACATCAGGCGGGGAGGGCGCTCGCAGGCGCTCGGCCCCGGCGCGGTGGCCGTCGCCTGGGATCTCGCGGGAGGCGGCTCCCTGCGGCTGTTCGCCAACCTGAGCGCGGAGGGGCGCAAGGCGCCCGGCCTGCCCGCAGGCTCACCGCTCTTCGTGCAGGGCGAGGCCGCTGGGGGCCGCCTCGGCCCGTGGTCCGTCGCCTGGTGGCTGGAGGAGCCGGCTAGCCCTTAGCGGCCTTCAACTCCGCCACGGAGGGGTGCCCGTATTGCTTCAGGGCGGCGTCCACGCCCTCCATGATCACGTCGTGGATCTTCTGGTCTGTGACGTAGGCGATCTCGCGCAGCTTCAGATACACGGGCTTCGGCAGGTAGATGCTGGTGTGGATCACGTCCGGCCGCTCCTTGCGGGTCGGCGCGGCCTTCGCGGGCGGGACGGCCTTTGCGGGCGCCGTGGGCGCGAGTTTCAGCTCGCCGAGGATGGAGGGGCGCTTGCTCACGCGTTCAGTCCTTTCCGGGAAGGCTTGGCCTTCATCTTCTGGTCGACCCAGGACCACAGGGTGCGGATCTCCTCCGCAGCCTTGCCTTTGCCGGCGTATTCGGTGACGCCCAACCCGGTCGCCATGGCGTCCTGGTGGTCGGCGCGCAGGGCGAGCGGCGGATCCGCCAGCACGCCGAACTCGGAGAGCCCGCGCGCGGCTTCGGAGGCGCGCGTGCCGCGCCCCGCAGGGCACTGGTTGAGCACGAAGGCGAAGCGTTCGCGCATGCCGAGCCGCACCAGCGACTCCAGCGTCGGCAGGGTGGCCTGCAGGTCGAGCCGCGACGGCCGCGCCGGAACGAGGCACAGCGTCGCCGCCTTCATGGCGAGGTTGCCGCCCGTGTTCTCCACGCCCGCCGTGTCCAGGATGGCGAGGGTGAACCCCCGGTTCTTCAAGGCCTTCAGCACCTCGGGCAGGCGCGGCAGGTATTCCGGCCCCACCTGGTCCACCGCCACCGTATCCGTGCCGCGCGCGCCGCCCCAGCCGGCCAGCGATCCCTGCGCGTCGAGGTCGAGCGCCACCACGGTCTCTCCGGCCGCAGCGGCGGCGACCGCCAGCGAGGCCGCGATAGTTGTTTTTCCCGTTCCGCCCTTCTGGGTGACAAGCGTGATCGTCCGCACCGGACCCGGCCTCCTGATTCGCCAGGAGAAATTACGCCGCCGCGGCGCCGCGGCGCCACCGCGCCCCGCCGCTGTCCACCATCATGCGGCGCCGCTGTGGCGCCACGGACTCAGTGGATGGGGCTTCGGACCTATTTACCGGGAAGGGAAGAAGCTGGCGCAGAGCGCCTTTTCCGTCATTGCGAGCGCAGCGAAGCAATCCAGGGCCGGGGGCGCGATGCTGGAAAGAGCCGCACGCTCGGCCAAATGGATGGCTTGGTCGCTGCGATCCTCGGGAAGACGGAGGAGGTGCGCGTCCCTCACCCCAAGCCTCTCCCGGCTAGCGGGGAGAGGGCGGGCTCGCGCTCCCGGGCTCAGCCCTTGCGCTTGTCCGCCTTGTGGGCCCGCTTCGGCCCCATCGGCCGGCGCTTGTCGGCGTCCTTGCCGGGCTTGCCCGCGGCCTTGTCGAACCGCGCCGCCTTGGCGAAAGGCGGCTTCTCCGCCCCGTCCTCGCGCGGCCGCCGCGGCTTGAACGGAGGCTTCTCGCCCGCGAAGTCCGGCCGTGGCCCGCGTTCGCGCCGCCCGTCCGGGCGCTCGCCCTCGGGCCCGTCCCGGAAGCGCCGCGGCGGCCGGTTGCGCCCGCCCTCGGACCGCTCGCGGTCGCCGAATTCCGGCGCCTCGCTCCGGTCGATGCGGATGTCCTCGCCCTTGCCGCCCTTGCCCAGCGCCACCTCGGCGAAGCGATCCGCGGCCTCCTCGGCCACCTCGAAGCGCGTCTCCCGGTCGAAGATGCGGATCGCCCCGATCTCCTTCTTGGTGATGTGCCCGCGGCGGCAGATGATCGGCAGGAGCCAGCGCGGGTCGGCGTTGTTGCGCCGGCCGATGCTCAGCCGGAACCAGACCGTCGGCCCCGAGGGGCCGCGCTCCGCCTTGAGTGGGTCGTAGGACGAGCGCGGCTCGTCGGACTCCCGCGCCTCGCGGCCGCGCCGCTCCCGGGCCGGCCCCTCGCGCTGCGGGCCGCCGTCATACACCTCCTCCGGCTCGGGCAGGCGCGAGCGCATCGAGCGCACGAAAGCGGCCGCGATGTCCTCCGCCGAGTGCTGCGCAAGCAGCAGGCGCGCGGTGGCGACGTCCTCCTCCGAGCTCTCGTCGGCGAACACCGGGTCCTGCAGCAGGCGCTCCTGGTCCCGCTGGCGCACCTGCTCGGCGGAGGGCGGCCCGAGCCACTGCGCTTCTACGCCGGCCTGGTCCAGGAGCATCTCGGCCCGGCGCCGCCGGTTGAACGGCACGATCAGCACGCAAACGCCCTTGCGCCCGGCCCGGCCCGTGCGGCCGCTGCGATGGAGCAGCGCGTCGCGCCCGCGCGGCAGCTCGGCGTGGATCACGAGGTCGAGCCCCGGCAGGTCGATGCCGCGCGCCGCCACGTCCGTCGCCACGCAGACCCGGGCGCGCCCGTCGCGCAGCGCCTGCAGGGCGTGGTTGCGCTCGTTCTGGCCCATCTCGCCCGACAGGGCGACGGCCGCGAAGCCGCGCTCGGCCAGGCTGCCGTGCAGCTTCCGCACCGCTTCGCGCGTGTGGCAGAACACGATGGCGGCGTGGGCGTCGAAATAACGGAGCACGTTCACGACGGCGTGCTCGGTCTCGCTCGGGGCGACCCTAACGGCCTTGTAGTCGATGTCCGCATGCGGCTGGCTGCGGTCGACGGTGTCGATGCGGAACGCGTCGCGCTGGAACCGCTTGGCCAGGATCGCGATGTCCTTGGCGATGGTGGCGGAGAACAGCAACGTCCGCCGCTCCACCGGGGCGGCGTCCAGGATGAACTCCAGGTCCTCCCGGAACCCCAGGTCCAGCATCTCGTCCGCCTCGTCGAGCACGACCGCGCGGAACTGCGACGGGTCCAGGCGTCCGCGCTCGAGGTGGTCGCGCAGGCGCCCGGGCGTGCCCACCACGACGTGGCACCCGTCCGCCAGCGCCCGCGCCTCGCGCCGCACGTCCATGCCGCCCACGCACGAGATGATGCGCGCGCCCGCGGGCGCGTAGAGCCACGCGAGCTCCCGCTGCACCTGCAGGGCGAGCTCGCGCGTGGGCGCGATCACCAGCGCCAGCGGCTCCGCGGGCGCCCCGAAGCGCTCGGCCTCGCCCAGGAGCGTGGACACGAGCGCGAGCCCGAACGCCACCGTCTTGCCCGAGCCCGTCTGCGCAGAGACGAGCAGGTCCCTGTCCTGCGCCTCCGGCGCCAGCACGGCGGCCTGGACGGCTGTGGGCTCCTCGTACCCTCGCTCGGCGAGGGCGCGGGCGACGCTTGGGTGGGTCGTGGGGAAGGGCATACGGGTCCGATCGGGAAACGGGCAGGGGCCTTCGGCCTGCGGGCGGGCGGAAGGGGGCGTCTGGAGGAGGCGCTTGAGTGTGCTGAGAGCGCTATCCGCCATGGGCCGCCCCGTCAACCGTTCGGGCGTCTGGACAGATCCTGATCCCTATGCGACCCAAGGCGCGACGGCCGGTAAACATTGACGAATAGGTATTCCATGACGGATCGACAGGCCCTTTTCGCCGCCCTGAAGCAGGCGGCTGCCGCCAAACCCGCCATTGCCCCGCTTTTCGAGCAGGATTCTGGCCGTTTCGCCTCTTTCTCGCGCCGGGCGGCCGGCCTCACGCTGGACTTCTCCAAGACGGCCCTGACGACCCGGTCGCTCGGCCAGCTTCTCGCGCTCGCGCGCGCCTGCGACGTCGAAGGCCGCCGCGACGCCATGTTCGGCGGCGAGACGATCAACAACACCGAGAGCCGCAGCGTCCTCCACGTGGCCCTGCGCAACGCGCCCGACCGCCCCATCGCCGTGGACGGCCGGGACGTCATGCCGGAAGTGACGAAGGAGCTCGGCCGCGTCTGCGCCTTTGCGGAGAGCGTGCGCTCCGGCGCGGTGAAGGGCTCTGGCGGCGCCGGCATCACCGACGTGGTCAACATCGGCATCGGCGGCTCGGACCTCGGGCCGGTGATGGCGACCCTGGCGCTCGCGCCCTATCACGACGGCCCTCGCACCCATTTCGTGTCCAACGTGGACCCGGCCCACCTGGCGGACACCCTCAAGAGCCTGGACCCGGCCACCACCCTCTTCATCGTGGCCTCCAAGACCTTCACCACGGCCGAGACCATGGCCAACGCCCAGGCCGCCCGCGCCTGGGTGGCGAAGGCGCTGGGCGAGGCGGCCGTGAAGGACCACTTCTGCGCCGTGTCCACGGCCCTTAAGCATGTCGAGGCCTTCGGCATCGGGGCCGACCGCATGTTCGGCTTCTGGGATTGGGTCGGCGGCCGCTATTCGCTGTGGTCCAGCATCGGCCTGTCGATCGTCATGGCGGTCGGCGAGGCGAATTTCCGCGCATTCCTGGGCGGCGCCCGCGCCATGGACGAGCATTTCCGCACGGCGCCGCTCGCCGACAACCTGCCCGTGCTGATGGGGCTCGTCGGCGTGTGGCACCGCAACGGCTGCGGCTACCCCGCCCGGGCCGTGCTGCCCTACGAGCAGCGCCTCGTCCGCCTGCCGGCCTACCTGCAGCAGCTCGAGATGGAGTCCAACGGCAAGAGCGTGACCCGTGACGGCGCTCCTGTGCGGTGGCCCACAGGCCCGCTGGTCTGGGGCGAGCCCGGCACCAACGGCCAGCACGCCTTCTACCAGCTGCTGCACCAGGGCACGGACGTGATCCCGGCCGAGTTCCTGGTCGGGGCGGAGGGCCACGAGCCCGATCACGCCGACATGCACGCCATGCTGGTCGCCAACTGCCTCGCCCAGTCGGAGGCCCTGATGCGCGGCCGCACCCGCGACCAGGCCCGCGACCAGCTGCTCGCCATGGGCCGCTCGGAGGCCGACGCCGACCGCGTCGCGCCGCACCGCGTGTTCCCCGGCGACCGGCCGTCGGTGACGATCCTGTACCGCAAGCTGGATCCCGCCACGCTCGGGGCGATCATCGCGCTCTACGAGCACCGCGTCTTCGTCGAAGCCGCCATCTACGACATCAACGCCTACGACCAGTGGGGCGTGGAGCTCGGCAAGGAGCTGGCGACGGCCTTCCTGCCGCTCGTCACCGGCGAAAAGGCGGACGCGCCCGCCAGCACCAAGGGCCTCGCCGAGGCCCTGCGGGCCTTGCAGGGTTAGGCGGCGCAGGCGCGCGCCCCTCCGCCCCTGTAACGCTTCGTCGCTCCGCTCCTCGCATGGACGGGAGCATCGCACGCCACACCCTCCCCTCGAGGGGGAGGGTCGCCGCGCAGCGGCGGGGTGGGGTGGCGCCGGGCGTGGCGCTCAGGTCCTGCCAGCGCCTGCACGCGCCCTCGCCGGGCGCGGGTCACCCCTCCCCGCCGGCCTTCGGCCGTCGACCCTCCCCCTCGCAGGGGAGGGTGGCGCTTCGCGCCGACTTCGCGCGTCGCTCCGCTCCTCGCCAGGGCGGCGGCGTTTCCGCCGTCATCCCCGGCGGCTTGCGCAGCAAGCCGGGAAGGGGATCCAGGGGAACGCGCTCATGGCCCTGGATCCCTCCCCCTCCGCGGCGTCGCCGCTCCGGCCGGGGATGATGGCGAGTTTTCTTCGGCGTGCGGAAAAGCTTTGGCGTGCGTACAGTCCACGCGCTTCGCGCCGGGCGTAAATCCCGCTAAGCATGGGGCAACAAACGATCCTGGGAGGTCCGCCGCCATGCAAACCCGCTCCTTCATCACGCCGCATGGGGCCAGGCTCGACGTGAGCCTGATGGGCTTCGGCGCCGCCCCGTTGGGCGACCTCTACGAGCGCCTGGACGAGCGCGAGGCGCTGGCCACCCTGGAGGCCGCGCATGACGCGGGCGTCACCCTGTTCGACGCCTCGCCCCACTACGGCAACGGCCTCGCGGAGGTCCGCTGCGGCGCGGTTTTGCGTCGCTTCCCCCGGGACAGCGTCGTGTTCTCCACCAAGGTCGGCCGGGTGATGGACCCGTTCTCCGCCGTCGAGAAGCCGCGCGACGACGTGATCTCGCCCGGCTTCGCCGGTGGTTTCCCGCACCGGGCGCGTTTCGACTACTCCTATGACGGCACGATGCGCTCCGTTGAGCAGTCGCTCCTGCGCACAGGCTTCGACCGCATCGACATCCTGCTCATTCACGACGTCGACGTCTGGACCCACGGGAGCGACTTCGAGCGCCGCTTCGGCGAGGCCATGGGCGGCGCCTACCGGGCGCTGGACGAGCTGCGCCGGACGGGCTTCTGCAAGGCGATCGGGGTGGGGATCAACGAGGCCGACGTGTCGGCCCGCTTCCTGCGCGAGGGTGATTTCGACGTCACCCTGCTGGCCGGGCGCTATTCCCTGCTGGAGCAGCCCGCGCTGGAGGAGTTCCTGCCGCTCGCCGTGCAGAAGAAGGTCGGCGTCATGCTGGGCGGGGTATTCAACTCGGGCATCCTGGCGACCGGCGCCGCGCCGGGCGCCAAGTTCAACTACGCCCCGGCGCCCGCCGACATCCTCGAGCGCGTCCGCCGCATCGAGGCCGTCTGCGCCCGCCACGGCGTCCCCCTGCGGCAGGCCGCGCTCGCCTTCGCGGCCGCGCACCCGGCCGTCATCTCGGTGGTGATCGGCGCCGTGAAGCCGGGCGAGATCCGCGCCAACGCGGCGGACGTCAACGCCGCCATCCCGCCGGCGCTGTGGTCGGAGCTGAAGGGCGAAGGCCTCCTGGCGCAGGACGCTCCGACGCCCTAACGGATTAAGGCTCCGTCATTGCGAGGAGCGCAGCGACGAAGCAACCCAGGGCCGCGCGCCTGGACCTCCAGCCATCCCTTCCGTCATCCCCGGCGACCCGCGCAGCGGGTCGGGAAGGGGATCCAGGGGAGAGCGCGTTTGCCCTGGATCCCCTTCCCCTCCGCGGCTTCGCCGCTCCGGCCGGGGATGACGGCGGAACTTCCTCGGCAAGGCAGGCGCGGCGATCGGACAGGCCTCAGCAACATTCGTTCGCGGCGACCCCTTCCGGCGTTCGTATCTGGCATGCGCCGGCGCGGCGATCCGGCGATTTCATTTCGGGACAGGTTGAGGTAGACCTCCTGCCCGAGAAAAACTCCGCCCGAGGATCGCCCCGTGCCCGCTTATCGTTCCCGCACCACCACCCACGGTCGCAACATGGCCGGCGCCCGCGGCCTGTGGCGCGCCACCGGCATGAAGGACAGCGACTTCGGCAAGCCGATCATCGCGATCGCCAACTCCTTCACCCAGTTCGTGCCCGGCCACGTGCACCTGAAGGACCTCGGCCAACTGGTGGCGCGCGAGATCGAGAAGGCCGGCGGCGTCGCCAAGGAGTTCAACACTATCGCGGTGGACGACGGCATCGCCATGGGCCACGACGGCATGCTCTACAGCCTGCCCTCGCGCGAGATCATCGCCGACAGCGTCGAGTACATGGTCAACGCCCACTGCGCCGACGCGCTGGTGTGCATCTCCAACTGCGACAAGATCACCCCCGGCATGCTGATGGCGGCGCTGCGCCTCAACATCCCGGTGGTCTTCGTCTCGGGCGGCCCCATGGAGGCCGGCAAGTACATCGCCGAGTCCGCCGGCAACACGACGCGCAAGGTCGACCTCATCGACGCCATGATCGCGGCGGCCGACGACAAGGTGTCGGACGAGGAGGTCAAGGTCATCGAGCGCTCGGCCTGCCCGACCTGCGGCTCCTGCTCGGGCATGTTCACGGCCAACTCCATGAACTGCCTCACCGAGGCGCTCGGCCTGGCGCTGCCCGGCAACGGCTCCACCCTCGCCACCCACGCCGACCGCGAGCGCCTGTTCGTGGAGGCCGGCCACCTCGTGGTGGACCTGGCGCGCCGCTACTACGAGCAGGACGACGCCAGCGTGCTGCCGCGCAATATCGCGAACTTCAAGGCGTTCGAGAACGCCATGACGCTCGACATCGCCATGGGGGGCTCCACCAACACCGTGCTGCACCTGCTGGCGGCGGCCTTCGAGGCCAAGGTCGACTTCACCATGGCGGACATCGACCGGCTGTCCCGCCGCGTGCCCGTGCTCTGCAAGGTCGCCCCGTCGGTCGCCAACGTCCACATGGAGGACGTGCACCGCGCCGGAGGCATCATGGCGATCCTGGGCCAGCTCGAGAAGGCGGGCCTCATCGACACGAGCGTGGGCTCCGTCCATAGCCCGAGCCTCGCTGACGCCATCGCCCGCTGGGACATCTCCCGCACGGAGAGCGAGACCGTGCGCACCTTCTACCGCGCCGCGCCGGGCGGCGTGCCGTCGCAGACGGCCTTCAGCCAGAGCCGCCGCTACGACGACCTCGATCTCGACCGCCAGAACGGCGTCATCCGCGACATGGAGCACGCTTATTCCCGGGACGGCGGCCTCGCCGTGCTCACCGGCAACATCGCGCTCGACGGCTGCATCGTGAAGACGGCCGGCGTGGACGCCAGCATCCTGAAGTTCACCGGCCCCGCCCGCGTCTTCGAGAGCCAGGATTTGGCCGTGAAGGGCATCCTGGGCGGCGACGTGAAGCCCGGCGAGGTGGTGGTCATCATCTACGAAGGCCCGCGCGGCGGCCCCGGCATGCAGGAGATGCTCTACCCGACGAGCTATCTGAAGTCCCGCGGCCTCGGGAAGGCCTGCGCGCTGGTCACGGACGGCCGCTTCTCGGGCGGCAGCTCGGGCCTCTCCATCGGCCACTGCTCGCCGGAGGCGGCGGAGGGCGGCCTGATCGGCCTGGTGCAGACCGGCGACACGATCGAGATCGACATCCCGAACCGCACCATCAACCTCGCCGTGCCCCAGGCCGAACTCGACCGGCGCAGGCAGGAGATGGAGGCTCGCGGCCCGCAGGCCTGGAAGCCGGCCACGCGCGAGCGCAAGGTCTCCATGGCGCTGAAGGCCTACGCGGCCCTCACCACCAGCGCCGCCAAGGGCGCGGTGCGCGTCGTACCGGAATAACCGCTAGTCGGCGCGGCGCCTCCGCACGGGCGCGCCGGCCACCGTGGTCCACACCCACGAAGTCGACGACTGTTCCTGCCCCTGCAGGCGCAGCACGCGCGGCCCCGCGTCGACCACCCGGACCATCATCGCGGGGAGGCTGTTCGGCGGCGAATGCGCGCCGACCGTGACCCACTTGAACGACCGCGGCGCGAAGGCATGCACGCCAGATTGTTAATGGCCGATAATATAGTGCCAACGCCCCGTGTGGCGGTCGCCGGGGCGCGCCCTGGCGACAGGCCGGGAACTCGGAGCGTGGTCAAACGCTTGCTGTCGGCCTCGGAGGAGAACCGAACGATGCCCACAGCCCAACAGACTTTCACCGACGAGAACGCGGCCCGGCAGGCCATGCGCGCCCTGATCAGGCGTGGCTACAACAAGGCGGGCGTCGCCCTGCGGCGACCCGCCAACGGCGGCGCCTTCACGGTGTCGGTGGATGTGGACGCCGCGGACACCGCGGCTGCGCGCATCCTCGAGCAGGCGGCCCGGGGCAGCCCGACCGTCAGCCAGGCCCGCGAGATGGTCACCGCCAACCCAGTCGGAGCGCTTGTGGCGGCCTTCGTGGCCGGCTACGCGGCGCGCCTCCTGCTGCGGTGAGGAGCGGGGCGCCTCAGCGGCGCCGCTTCAGGCGGCGGTAATTGGCGCCCACGTGGCGCCGATAGCGTTTCAGCACCTTGTGGCCGGAGCCGCCCGCCGCCAGCGTGGCCCCGGCCTCCCAGGCCGCGGCGATCTTCTCGTTCACCATCAGGGTGGCTTCCAGCGCCGCCGCCGGGCCTCCCGCGCTGAGCTTGGCCAGCCGCAGTCCGATCACCTGTTGGGCCTCGAACGTCAGCATGGCTGCATCGTAGCCGTAGTTCATCCAGCTCAGCATCATGGCTCGCTCGTGTTTGTGGGCTTCGGAGCTTCAATCCCCGAGCGCTCGGATCGTTCGCCGGCCTGACCGCGACGACGCGGCGCAGGCTCTGCTACCAGCTGAGCCCGAACCGGACGGCGTCGTAGATCCCCGCGTGAATGTTGCGGGAGGCGACCGCGTCCCCTATGCGGTAGAGGGTAAAGCCGTCAATTGCATGGTTGATCGGAAAGGGATCCGCTCCGGCGATGAGGGCCCGGTAGTCGACCGCGCCTCCGTTCCGCGACAGGGGCTTGAGCGCGAGATACAGGTCGTCCAGCGGCAGGGTTCCGTGCTCGACCACCACCTGGTCCACCCGCCTCTCGGCGCTCCAGCCGGGCGCGAAGTCGGACCCCAGCGTCGCCACCAGCGCGTTTCCGTCCCGGCGCACGCTGCGCAGGCGCGTGTTGATCGTGACCGTGACGCCCCGTTCGTGGAAGGCCTTCATGTAGGGGACGTGGTTCATGCCGCCCATCTCGGGCGCGAAGAAGCGCTCGGGCGAGACGAGCTCCACGGCGGAGCCCGCCCGCGCCGCGACCTCGGCGGCGCTCATCCCCTGGTGACCGCCATTGTCGTCATAGACGAGCACGTTCGCGCCCGGGGCCACGGTCCCGGCCAGGATGTCCCAGGACGACGTGACGAGGTCGTCGCCTCCGGCGAGCGGGGGGGTCTGCGGCACGCCGCCGGTGGCGACGATCACCACCTCCGGGTCGAGCGCCGTCACGTCCTCGGCCTCCGCCCAGACATGGGTGCGGATCTCGACCTCGAGCCGCTCCAGTTCGGCCACGCGCCAGTCGATGATGCCGATCATGTCCCGGCGGCGCGGGTTCTTGGTCAACAGCAGCACCTGCCCGCCCGGTTGGGCGGCGGCCTCCAGCACGGTCACGCGATGGCCGCGCTCCGCCGCGACCCGCGCCGCCTCCAGCCCCGCGGGACCAGCGCCTACCACCACGACGCGCTTGCCGGGCGCCGGGGAGGGCGGGATGTCGTGCGGGATCGTCGCCTCGCGCCCGGTGGCCGCATTGTGGATGCACAGCGCCTCGCCGCCCTCGTAGATGCGGTCGAGGCAGTAGGTGGCGCCCACGCAGGGCCGGATCCGGTGCTCCTGCCCGTTGCGGACCTTGGCCACGATATGCGGGTCGGCGATGTGGGCCCGGGTCATGCCGACCATGTCGAGCTTGCCCTCCGCGATGGCGTGCCGCGCCGTGGCGACGTCCGCGATCCGGGAGGCGTGAAAGACCGGGAACTTCGTCTCAGCCCGTACCTCGCCCGCGAAATCCAGGTGCGGCGAGGACGGCATGCCGGCGATGGGGATCACGCCGGTGAGCGCCGCGTCCGTGTCGATATGGCCGCGGATGAGGTTGATGAAGTCGAATCTGCCGGAGGCCGCGACCCGCCGCGCGATCTCCACCCCCTCGTCCCGGCTGAGCCCCTGGTCCCAGTCCTCGTCCGCCACCATGCGGATGCCCACGATGAAATCCGGCCCGACCGCCTGCCGGACCGCATCGATCACCCGCCACGTGAACCGGAGCCGGTTGTCCAGGGAGCCGCCGTAGTCGTCATCGCGCTTGTTGGTGGCCGGCGACCAGAACTGGTCCATGAAGTGGCCGTAGGCCTCGAACTCGATCCCGTCGAGCCCCGCGGCCTGCATGCGTTGCGCGGCCGCGGCGTAGTCCGCCACGATCCGGTCGATGTCCCAGTCCTCCGCCTGCTTGGGGAAGGCCCGATGGGCGGGCTCCCGGACCGGGGAGGGGGCCAGCACAGGTAGCCAGTCGGCCTTGTTCCAGCCGGTGCGGCGGCCCAGATGCGTGAGCTGGATCATCACCGCGCAGTCATGCGCGTGGCAGTCGTCGGCGAGACGCTTCAGCCAGGGCGTGATCTCATCCCTGTATGCGTGCAGGTTGCCGAACGCGGCCGGGCTGTCTGGCGACACGATCGCTGACCCCGCCGTCATGGTGAGCGCCAGCCCGCCCTTGGCCTTCTCCAGGTGGTAGAGGCGGTATCGGTCCTTGGGCAGCCCGTCCTCCGAATAGGCCGGCTCGTGCGCCGTCGACATGACGCGGTTCTTCAGCGTCAGGTGCTTCAGGCGATAGGGCTGGAGCAGGGGGTCGGTGGACATGGCTTCACCTTGACGAACGAGACGGCCCTAAACTCTCAACCGTCCTTGCGAGGAGCGCAGCGACGAAGCAATCCAGGAGCCACGGACGCGGACGTCATCGTTTCGCGCCTGCGACTCCTGGATTGCTTCGCTTCGCTCGCAATGACGAGCCAAGGCTTCCCACCCTCCCCTGGAGGGGGGAGGGTCGGCCCGAAGGGCCGTGGTGGGGTGACGGCTGGCGTGGAACGACCGCGCTGAAGTTCTGCAAGCGCCCTTGCCGGGCGCGGCGCCACCCCACCCCGCCGGCCTGCGGCCGTCGACCCTCCCCCTCAAGGGGAGGGTGGGGGGCCGCGCTTCGCCGGCCTCGAGAGGAGCACAGCGAGAACGCCATCCAGGGACGGCGGAACGTCGTCCATGCAGGGATGAGCCCGACCGGACTGCGTTGCTTCGCCTTCGGCTCGCAATGACGGACCTAGTACCACGCATCCGGCGCCTCGCCTTTGCGCCGGGCCACGAAGTCCCGAAGCGCCTCGTCGACGCCCTCGTCCAGCGCCGGCGGCTCATAGTCGGCGAGGCGCTTTTTCCAGAGCCGGTTGGCGCGTTGGGCGGCGTCGACCGAACCGCCCGCTTCCCACTTCTCGAACGGGTCGTTGTCGGCGAGCTCTGAATCCCAGAACGCGGTCTGGTAGTGTCCCATGGTGTGGGCGCAGCCGAAGAAGTGGCCCCCGGGGCCGACCTCCCGGAAGGCGTCCAGCGCGAGCTGGTCGTCGTCGACCTGCACGCCGTCGCAATAGGTGTGCAGGGCGCCGCACAGGTCCGTGTCCAGCACGAACTTTTCGTAGGACATGGACAGGAGCCCATCCAGGAAACCGGCCGAATGGAGGATGAAGTTCGCCCCGCAATGGATGGCGGCGAGCATCGACATCGTGCCCTCGGTCATCGCCTGGGCGTCGGGCAACTTCGAGGTGGTGAAGTTGCCCGAGCAGCGCAGCGGCAGATTGAGCCGGCGCGCCAGCTGACCGATCACCATGGAGCCGATGGCCGGCTCCGGCGTCCCGAAGGTGGGCGAGCCCGACCGCATGGCCATGGAGGACAGGAAGTTGCCGAAGATCACCGGCGCGCCCGGCCGCTCCAGCTGCGTCAGCGCGCAGCCCGCCATGGTCTCGGCCAGCGACTGCGCGATCGCGCCCGCATTGGTGACAGGCCCCATGGCCCCGCCGAGGATGAACGGGACGACGACGCCCGCCTGGTTGGCGCGCGCGTAGGCGCGCAGCGCCTTGGTCATCGTGCCGTCCCATACCAGCGGCGAGTTCACGTTGACGTTGCCCAGAATGACGCAGTTCTGGTCGGTGAAGTCGTCCCCGAACAGGATGCGCGCCATCGCGACGGAGTCTTCGGCCCGGCCCTCCGCCGTGACCGAGCCCATGAAGGCCCGGTCGGAATAACGGATGTGGCTGTAGACCATGTCCAGGTGGCGCTTGTTCACCGGCACGTCGACCGGTTCGCAGATCGTCCCACCCGAGTGGTGCAGCCACGGCGAGGACTGGGCGAGCCTGATGAAGTTCTGGAAGTCTTCCAACGTGCCGTAGCGCCTGCCCTTGTCGAGGTCCATCACGAAGGGCGAGCCGTACGCGGGCGAGAACACCACGGCGTCGCCGCCGATCTCGACCGAGCGCGCCGGGTTGCGGGCGTGCTGGGTGAACCGCGCCGGCGCCGTCTTGAGGACCTCCCGCAGCATTCCGGGCTCGAAGCGGACCCGCACGCCGTCCAACTTGGCGCCCGCGCGCCGCCACAGGTCCAGCGCCGCAGGGTCGTCCCGGAACTCGATGCCGATCTCGGCCAGGATGCGGTCGGCCGCGGACTCGATCTTGAGCAGGTTCTCTTCGGAGAGGATGTCGTAAGGCGGGATGTTGCGGCGGATGAAGGGCCGCCCGAGGCCCTGTCCGCGCCCGCGGCCCTCCCGAGCCGCCCCGCGCCCGCCCCGCTCGCGCCGACGCCCCGCGACTGCCTGGCCTTGCCCGGACTCGTCCATGTCCGCCCCTCCGTTACGAAAGGGGACCGCCGCCGCGGATGCGCGGCTTGTCCCGGCGCGACCGCGAGTGGCGCGCCGGCGTCACTGCTGTAATCCCCTCTCCGCAAGCGGGAGAGGGGGGCGTCTACGACACCTCGGCGCCATCGCGCCATCCCGCTGCAGAGCCGCGCCGCCCTTGTCGCTGCCCCAGCCCCCCAAGCCTGCCCCAGCCTCAGCCACGCAAGCCCGCCTCTGCGCGCCTGCACAGCCGCGCCCCTTTTCCCCGGCCCGGAACCGAAGCAGGATGCCGCCCCCGATCCAGCCCCTTACAGGCAGGAGCATCCCCCGATGACCGATTTGTCCGCTTTCCCCATCGCGAAGCGCTGGCCCGCCCAGCATCCCGAGCGCCTGCAGCTCTATTCGACGCCCACGCCGAACGGCGTGAAGGTGTCGATCATGCTGGAGGAGGTGGGGATGCCCTACGAGCCGCACTTCATCAACATCGGCGCGAATGAGACCTGGGGGCCGGAGTTCCTGGCCCTGAACCCGAACGGCAAGATCCCGGCGATCATCGATCCGGACGGCCCCGGCGGGAAGCCGCTCGGCCTGTTCGAGTCCGGCGCCATCCTGGTCTACCTGGCCGAGAAGTCCGGAAAGCTCCTGCCGACCGACCCGGCGCGGCGCTACGAGACGCTTCAGTGGCTGTTCTTCCAGATGGCCGCCGTTGGGCCGATGTTTGGGCAGCTCGGCTTCTTCCACAAGTTCGCCGGCCGCGAAATCGAGGACAAGCGGCCGCTGGAGCGCTACCGGGCCGAGTCGCAGCGCCTGCTCGGCGTGCTGGAGCAGCGGCTGACCGGGCGGCAGTGGATGATGGGCGACGAGTACACGATCGCGGACGTCTCGCTGCTGGGCTGGGTGCGGAACCTCATCGGCTTCTACGGGGCCGGCGAACTGGTCGAGTACGGCAAGCTGAAGGCCGTGCCGGCCTGGCTCGAGCGCGGCCTGGCGCGGCCCGCCGTGGAGCGCGGGCTGAACATCCCGGCGCGCCCGGCCTGAGGTTCAGCCCCTGGGCGGCGGTGGCTGCCGGGGGATCGCCCGCAGGTCGAACGGCGGCGGCGCGGCCGCCGCCGGGATGGCAAGCGCCGCCAGCATGTCGCGCCGGCCGGCGTCCCAGCGTTCGGCCAGCGTGACGGGCGAGAAGTCGAAGGGCGTGAGCGGGCTCGCGTCCTTCGGGTCCGGGCGGAACGCCAGGTGGAGCACCCGCACGCTGGCCGGCCCGTGCCGGCTGAGCGCGGCGTCGGCGCTGGTCTTGCGCAGGGCCGAGCGCAGCTCCTGCTCGGCGCGCCAGCCGGCGAGCGCCCGGCGCGTCTGGTTGCCGAAGGTGAGCTCGTTGCGCCGTGCGAAGCACTGCTCCAGCGTCGCCGGCGCGTAGCCGTCGCCGGCGTAGAGGTCGACCACGAAGCAGGTAAGGTCCTGCGCGTCGAGCTCCGGGGCTTCCTTCAGCGCCTCGATGGGCGCGTTGGCGTAGTAGCCGCCGTCGGCCAGGAGGCGCCCATCGATCTCCGTCATGGGAAAGTCGGGAAAGAATCCGGCCGAGGCGAGCAGGTGGTCCGGGCCGATGCGGTCGCCGCGGGCGGTGTCAAAGGTCACGGGCTCGCCGCTGACCACGTCCGTGGCCGTGAGCGTGAAGCGGATGGTGGCGTCGTTCAGCCGCTCGTAGTCGATCAACTCGGCCAGCGAGCGGCGCAGGGGGGTGAGGTCGTAGAGGCCCGGATAGGCGTTGGTCCCTGCGAAGCCGAAGAAGTTGGGCGTGAACCGGCCCGGGCTGCCGAGCAGGCGCGCCTGCAGGGCGCTGAGCCACTTGGCCCCCGGGGGCCACGCCAGGGCAGGGGCCGGGGAGGTGGGCCAGAACCCGCTTTCCCAGAACGCCTTCAGCCGCTCCAGCCGCCGCTCGGGCGGGTTCCCGGCCACTATGGCGGCGTTGACCGCGCCCACGGAGGCGCCCAGAAACCAGTCCACGTTGCGGCCCGCCTCGGCCAGCGCCTCGTAGGCGCCGCCCTGGTAGGCGCCGAACCCGATCCCGCCTGCGAAAACGACCGCCGTGACCGCCATGGCCCGCCCTCCTGCTGCGTCGCAGCGAACGTGCGGGCGCCTTCGCGGTTCCAGCGTGGGCGGCGCCTAGGCGGCCGGCAGGCAGGCCGGACCGATGGGCTCGAAGCTCTTGTAGACGAGCGCGAACTCCTGGTGGCCCAGCTCCTCCGACTTGGTGCGCCCGCCCTGGCCGAGCCCGACGACGAGATCCCGGATCTCGCGCCCGACCTCGTCCAGCGTGGCCGCGCCCTCCAGGATGCGGCCGGCGTCCACGTCCATGTCGTCCGCCATGCGGCGGTAGGTCTCCGGGTTGGCGCAGATTTTCACCACGGGCGAGATCGCCGACCCCACCACGGAGCCGCGCCCAGTCACGAACAGCACCGCATGCGCCCCGCAGGCGATCAGCTCCGCGATCTCGGCCGTGTCGTTGATGTTGGGGAAGCCGAAGCGGACCTCGCCGTCCGGCACCACGTCGAGCAGGTAGAGCCCGCCCCGCGGTGGCCGGTCTGCGGGCTTGAGCAGGCCCGAGATGGGGGAGGAGCCCGACTTGGCGTAGGCGCCCATCGACTTCTCCTCGATCGTGGAGAGCCCGCCGTCGGCGTTGCCGGCCGCGAAGGAGCCGTAGCCCAGCGTGGCGTAGTAGCGCGCCGCCTTGGCGACGCTCGCCTCCAGCACGCGCCCCAGCTCCGGCGTCACGGCCCGACTCGCCATTATGTGCTCGCAGCCGATGAGCTCGCCGGTCTCCTCGAAGATGCAGGCCGCGCCCTCGCGGATCAGCTGATCGAAGGCGCGCCCCGCGGCCGGGTTGCCGGTGATCCCGGACGTCCCGTCCGAGCCGCCGCACACGGTGCCGACGACCAGCTCCTCGACACCCATCGGGACGGTCGGCGCCGACGCCAGGGCGCCGAGCTGCCCCTCGATCCAGGCGCGCCCCTCCGCGATGGAGGAGCGCGTGCCGCCCGCGGCCTGGATCACGATCGTCTCCACCGGCCGCCCGCTCTCCCGCACCGCGTGGGCGAGGCCGTACTTGTCGAAGCTTTCGCAGCCGAGCGACAGCAGCAGCACCGCTCCGACGTTCGGGTGCGTGCACAGCGCCTCCATCATGCGCTGGGCGTAGCCGTTCGGGTAGCAGCCCGGGAAGCCGATGAGATGGACGTCCCGGTCCCGGAAGGGCCAAGCGATCTCGCGCGCCACGTGGTGGGCGCACTCCACCAGATAGGCCACCACCAGGGTGTTGCGGATGCCCTTGCGGCCGTCCTGACGCGGAAAGCCGCGCATCGTCGCCTCGCCGCTCACGCCGCGTCTCCGTGCTTCGCCCGCGCCTCGTCCAGCGTGTAGGTGGGCGTGTAATCGCTCTGCAGGTTGTGCACATGCACATGCTCGCCCTGCGCGATCGCCGCCGTCGCCGAGCCGATCGGCGCGCCGTATTTCAGCACCTTGTCGCCCGGCCCGATGGGGCGGAACGCCAGCTTGTGGCCGAGCGGGACGTCCCCGAAAAGCGTCACCTCGCGCCCGCCCACCGCGACGCGATCGCCGGCGCGAAGCCGCTGGCGCACCACGACGACGTTGTCATCGGGGGATAGCAGGAGGAGGCGGGGATCGAGGCCGGTGGAGGGCATGGCGGAACCGTTGCATCGCGCCGGCGCCGGGCCGGCCCGGGCAGTTTAAACGGTTTGACGAGGCTCGCCACCCCTGCCGAGCGCTGGGGACGCCTCTCTCGTCCCTGCAGCGGAGGGAGAGGCGCCCGATCATTGCGGATCCTTGCGTGCCGGCCGAGGCCGGGCCTTCGCAACTTGGCATGGGTGTGATCAGAACGTTCGTTCAAGCCATGGCCGGCATGAAATCCAGGAACCCCGTGACGCTCTTCAGCCGCCCGTCCGCCACGGAGGCGTAGTCCGTGCCGCCCGCCAGGCCCTCGCCGTCCGCGGGGCCGAGCGTCCACGAGAACCGGATGTGGCCGGGATAGCCGTCGGCCTTGCCGGCGGGTTTGAACACCAGGCCCGGGAAGCGCTCCTGCACGGCGCCGATCAGGCCGGCGAGTTCGTCGTGGCCGGCGGCCTGCGCCATCGGGTCCACATAGGTCCCGTCCGCGGTCCAAAGCTCGGCCACGAGGGCGCGGCGGCGGGCGGGGTCGCGCTCGTTCCAGGCGGCGAGGTAGCGGGCGGCGAGGGCGGTTGCGTCGGTCATGGGGTGCTCCCGTGTTGGATGACGCCCCGACCGTGCCGCCTTGCTGGCCGCCCGTCGATTACCCGGGGGGTCATGGCGGCTCAGGCGCCGCCCGGCTAGGGTTGCGCCATGGACGCCCCCATCCTTGCCCCCGCCCCGCCCGCCTTCGGATCGCTGCTGCGCGAATGGCGGCAGCGCCGCCGCGTCAGCCAGCTCGACCTGGCGCTGGACGCGGAGATCTCCTCCCGCCACCTGAGCTTCCTGGAGACGGGCCGCTCGCGCCCGAGCCGGGAGATGGTGCTGCGGCTCTCCGAGCAGCTCGACCTGCCCCTGCGCGACCGCAACGCCCTGCTGCTCGCGGCGGGCTACGCCCCCGTCTACCCGGAGCGGACCTTGCAGGACCCCACGCTCGGCCCCGTGCGCGCCATGATCGACCGCGTGCTGAAGGGCCACGAGCCCTTTCCAGCCGTAGCTATCGACCGCCACTGGACGTTGATCGCCGCGAACGCGGCAGTAACCGCCTTGCTCGAAGGCTGCGACCCGGCGCTCCTGGCCCCGCCGGTGAACGTCCTGCGGCTCACGCTCCACCCGGCCGGCCTCAGCGGCCGGATCGTGAACCTGCCCGAATGGCGCGCCCACCTGCTGGAGCGCCTGCGCCGGCAGATCGCCCATAGCGCCGACCCGGCCCTGGACGCGCTTCTGTCCGAGCTGTGGACCTACCCGGTCCCCAGCACGGACGCCCGCCAGCCGCCCGGGGGCGGCGAGGCGGCCGAGATCGCAATTCCGTTCCAGATCGCCACACCCAGCGGCGTGCTGAGTTTCCTCAGCACCTCCATGGTGTTCGGCACGCCGCGGGACGTGACGGTGGCGGAACTTGCGATCGAGGCCTTCCTGCCCGCCGACGACGCCACGGCCGCCGCGCTCAATCCTCCACGAGGCGCTTGAGGGCGGCGAGCCGCTCGTCCCAGCGCTCGGACAAGGCCGCGAGGTCGCGCCCGAGATCCTCGATGGCGCCGGGCCGGATGGCGTAGAGGCTCTCGCGCCCAACCCTCTGCGCCTCGATGAGCCCGACGCCCTCCAGCACCCGCAGATGCTTGGTGATCGCCTGCCGGGTGAGGTCCGTCTGGTCGGCCAGGCTCGAGATGGAGCGCCGCGGCGTCGCCGCGAGCGCGTCCATCAGCCCCAGCCGGGTCTCGTCGCTCAGGGCGGCGAAGAGCGGGGCGAAGTCCGCCCATCTCCGCCGAGCCTCGGTGTGCTCAGCGCTCATGGTCCTTGAGGTAGGTCTCAATGTTGCGCAGCTGCGTCTCCCAGCCGCCTTCGTGCATGCGGAACGCCTCCGCCCGGCGCTCGGGCGGCAGCCGGTCGAAGCCGGACTCGACCACCGTGAGCCGGACGCCTTCCGGGATCTCCTGGAGGCGGAATTCCACCAGGGTGCGGGTCTCGGCCGCGTAGTCCCGGTTCGGATCGCAGGCGTAGGGATTCCAGCGGAACGCGAAATAGCTCTGCGGGTCCATGGTCTCGATATGGGCCTCGAAGCGCACATGCTCGTAGCCCGGATACAGGTTCATGCCGCGAGCCGCCTCGCCCGGGATGAACGGGCCGTTGATCTTCACCCGGAACCAGGTGCCGAACTGCTCGGAGTCGGTGAGGGCCCGCCAGACCCGGTCCTGCGAGGCCTTGAGGACGATGGATTTCTCGATGCGGTCAGTCATGCGCAACCTCCTGGTTGCGCATACCCTGACCCGCTTCCGGCCAACATGCAACCAAAAAGTTGCGCATCGGAGTAATTTCGCCCAGAGCGCGTTCTAGTGGCTCTCGCGCGGCACGTCATGCCCGCGGCAGCCCACCAGGAAGTCGAGATCGGCGCCGCGGTCGGCCTGCAGCACGCGCTCGACATAGAGGCTCTGGTAGCCGCCCTTCATGGCCGGCGCGGGCGCGCTCCAGGCGGCCTTTCGGCGGGCGAGTTCGTCATCGGACACGTCCACGTGCAGGCGCCGCGCCTCGACATCGAGCTCGATGGCGTCGCCGTCCCGCACCAGCGCGATGGGACCGCCCACGGCGGCCTCGGGCGCGGCGTGCAGCACGACCGTGCCGAAGGCGGTGCCGCTCATGCGCGCATCCGAGATCCGCACCATGTCGCGCACCCCGCGCTCCAGCAGCTTCTTCGGCAGGGCCATGTTGCCCACCTCAGCCATGCCCGGATAGCCCTTGGGGCCGCAGTTCTGCAGCACCATCACGCAGCTTTCGTCGATGTCGAGAGCCGGGTCGTCCACCCGGGCCTTGTAGTCCTCGATGGAATTGAACACGACGGCGCGGCCCCGGTGGCGCATGAGTTCGGGCGAGGCGGCCGACGGCTTCAGGATCGCGCCGTTCGGCGCCAGGTTGCCGCGCAGCACCGCGATGCCGCCATGGGCGAGCAGCGGGTTGCCGCGAGGACGGATCACGTCGGGATTGTAGTTCCGGGCGCCCGCGATGGCCTCGCCCAGGTTGCGGCCGGTCACCGTCAGGACATCCAGGTCGAGGACGTCCGACAGCTCCTGCATCACGGCCGGGATGCCGCCGGCGTAGCAGAAGTCCTCCATGAGATACTGCCCGGAGGGCATGAGGTTCACCAGGGTGGGCACGTCCCGGCCGAAGTGGTCCCAGCAGTCCAGGGTGAGGTTCACGCCGACCCGACCGGCGATGGCGAGCAGGTGCACCACCGCGTTGGTGGAGCCCCCGATGGCGGCGTTCATCCGGATCGCGTTGGCGAAGGCCTTCTTGGTCAGCACCTGCGAGAGCCTCAGGTCCTCGTGCACCATGGCGACGATGCGCCGCCCCGTGAGCCGGGCGAGCCGCGCCCGGTGGGCGTCGACCGCCGGGTAGGCCGCGTTGCCCGGCAGGGTGACGCCGAGCGATTCCGCCATGCTGGCCATGGTGGAGGCCGTGCCCATGGTCATGCAGTGGCCGGGCGAGCGCGACATGGCGTTCTCGGCGGCCATGAAGTCGTCCCGGCTCATCACGCCGGCGCGCACGTCCTCGGAGAACTTCCACACGTCCGTGCCGGAGCCGATGTCCATGCCGCGGAACTTGCCGTTCAGCATGGGGCCGCCGGAGATCAGGATGGTGGGCAGGTCGCAGCTCGCCGCGCCCATCAGCAGCGACGGCGTGGTCTTGTCGCAGCCCGCCATCAGCACGACGCCGTCCATGGGGTTGCCGCGGATGCTCTCCTCCACGTCCATGGATGCGAGATTGCGGAACAGCATGGCGGTGGGCCGCAGGTTCGACTCGCCGCACGAGAACACCGGGAATTCCAGCGGCAGGCCGCCAGCCTCCAGCACGCCCGCCTTGATGTGCTCCACAAGGCCGCGGAAATGCGCGTTGCAGGGCGTCAGCTCGGAGAACGTGTTGCAGATGCCGATCACCGGCCGCCCGTCGAAGGCGTCGTTCGGCAGGCCGTTGTTCTTCATCCAGGAGCGGTGGATGAAGCTGTCCTTTGAGTCTCCCCCGAACCAGGCCTGCGAGCGAAGCGTGCGGCGGGGCGGCGTGGACATGGGCGTTCTCCCGGGAGGTTCTGATTTGGCGCGCACATTGCGCGAGATCGCCCGCGCCGTCGCGCCCATGCTGGCGCAGGCCCCATGCGCCCGCCGCATGGCGATCGATCGCACCTCTCGCCGTCATGGCCGGGCTTGTCCCGGCCACCCGGGCCCCGGGGCCGCTGCGTGCATCCCCGGGACGAGCCCGGGGATGACGGCTGAAGGGCTTACGTCACAGCGTCTGACCGCGCGCTTCTTTCCCCGTCATGGCCGGGCTCGTCCCGGCCATCCACGCCCGAGGGNCATCCCCGGGACGAGCCCGGGGATGACGGCTGAAGGGCTTACGTCACAGCGTCTGACCGCGCGCTTCTTTCCCCGTCATGGCCGGGCTCGTCCCGGCCATCCACGCCCGAGGGCGCCGCGTGGATCCCCGGGACAAGCCCGGGGAATGACGGGGAGAGTGCAGGAGCCAGTCGCCCTCCGATTTGCGCTAGATCGTGGCGCGGGAGCGGGTCTGGGGGGATGCTCGCGGGACGAGAGGTCCCCCGATGCAGGATCAGCTTTCCAACACCGCGACGACCCGGCCGGACCTGCGCGCCGGATTGGGCGAGGCCGAGGCCGCGCGGCGGCTTGCGCAGGTCGGGCCCAACCTGGCGGTGATCGCGGTTCGCCGCAGCCTGCTGGCCCGCATCGCCAAGCGGCTGATGGAGCCGCTCGTCGCCATCCTGCTCATCGCCGCCGTGATCTCGGGCGCGACGGGCGATTGGCGCAGCTTCGGCGTGATCGTCGTCATCGTGCTGCTGTCCACCGCGCTGGACATCGCCCAGGAGCGCAAGGCCGAGGACGTGGTCACGGCGCTGCGTCGCTCCGTCGCCGTCAAGGCGACGGTCCGGCGCGACGGCGCGCTGCGCGAGATCCCGGTGCATGACATCGTGCCCGGAGACGTCGTGCGCCTGACCGCCGGCCAGTCGGCGCCCGCCGATGGCGTCGTGCTGGAGGAGCGCGACGCCATGGCGGACGAGGCCGCCCTGACCGGCGAGCCCTATGCGGTCGAGAAGCGCGCGGCGCCGGACCCGTCGGTCCCGGGCGACGACCCCGCCTGCCGGCTCTTCGCCGGCACGAGCCTGGTGAGCGGCGAGGCCGAGATGCTGGTCACCGAGACCGGCGCCCGAACCCGCTTCGGCTCCATCGCGGCCTCCGTGCAGGCGACGGAACCCCCGACCGCCTTCGAGCGCGGCGTCCATGCGCTCGGCATGCTCATCCTGCGGCTCACCGGCTTCCTGGTGCTCTTCGTGCTGCTGACGCAGCTGATGCGCCAGGGTCTGACGCTGGAAAGCTTCATGTTCGCGGTGGCGCTGGCGGTCGGGCTCACGCCCGAGCTGCTGCCCATGATCATGACGGTGACGCTCGCCAGCGGCGCGGCGCGCATGGCGAAGCGCAAGGTCGTGGTCAAGCGCCTTTCGGCCATCCACGACCTCGGCGGGATGGACGTCCTGTGCACGGACAAGACCGGCACGCTGACCCAGGCCCACATCACCCATGTGGGGAGCCTGGCTGCGGACGGCGGAGACGGCGCGGCCGTGACTGCGGCCCTGTGGTGGAACAGCCGCCTCGTCGGCGGCGCGCGCACCAACCTGGACGACGCGATCCTGGCCTTGCCCGCGCCGGCCGAAACGGCCGAGCGCGTGGCCGACCTGCCCTTCGACTTCGAGCGCCGCCGCTCCTCCGTGCTCCTGCGCCGGGGAGAGGGGACGGAGCTGGTCGTCAAGGGCGCTCCCGAGGCGCTCCTGTCGCTCTGCGACAGGGTGCAGGCCGGCGGCGCCGAGCGTCCCCTGGATGTGAACGAGCGGACGCGGCTGGAGGGCCTGATCGACGCGAAGGGACGGGAGGGCCTGCGCCTCCTGGGCGTGGCTCGCCGGGCGTTCCCGGCGGCCAAGGACAGCCTGGGCAAGGCCGACGAGTCCGGGCTCGTGTTCCTGGGCTTCGCCATGTTCCTGGACCCGCCCAAGGCCTCCGCCACGGAGGCGGTGACCCGGCTCGTCGAGGCGGGCGTCCGGGTGAAGATCGTCTCCGGCGACGCCGCAGCCGTCGTGCGCCACCTCGTCGAGACCCTGAAGCTGCCCGCGAAGGGCATGCTCACGGGAGCCGAGATCGCCGCGCTCGGCGACGCCGCGCTGGTGAAGCGCGTGCGCGAGGTGGACCTCTTCGTCCGTGTCGCGCCCGACCAGAAGAGCCGCATCGTGCGGGCCCTGCGCCGTGCCGGGAAGACGGTCGGCTTTATGGGCGACGGCATCAACGACGCCCCCGCGATCCACGCCGCCGACGTGGGCCTCTCGGTGGACGACGCCACGGACGTCGCCCGCGAGGCGGCCGATATTATCCTGCTGGATTCGGACCTCGGCGTGCTGGCCGACGGTGTCGCCGAGGGCCGGCGCACCTACGCCAACATCATGAAATACGTGCGCATGGGGGCGAGCTCGAACTTCGGCAATATGCTGTCCATGGCGCTGGCCTCGCTGGTGCTGCCTTTCCTGCCGCTCGCGCCCCTCCAGATCCTGCTCAACAACCTGCTCTACGACGTCTCGGAGGTGGGCATCCCCTTCGACCAGGCCGACCCCGAGAGCATGGCCCGCCCGCGCGCCTGGGACATGCGCCAGGTGCTGCGCTTCACGCTCATCATGGGGCCGCTGTCGTCCGTGTTCGATCTCGCCACCTTCGCCCTGCTGCGCCTGGCGTTCGACGCGGACGTGGAGGTGTTCAGGACAGCCTGGTTCGTGGAGTCGATCACGACCCAGATCCTGGTGATCTTCCTGATCCGCACGGCCCGGCCGTTCTGGTCCAGCCGCCCGCATCCGGCGCTGGCGGCCACCTCGCTGGGCGCGCTGGCGGCGGCGCTGCTGATCGCGCTGACGCCGGTCGGCCGATTGCTGGGCTTCGCGGCCCTGCCTGCGCCGGTCCTCGCCGCCATGGCGATGGTGAGCCTGGCCTACCTGGTCTTGGCCGAGAAGTTGAAGCGGGTCGCCATGCGCGGGCGCCACGGAGTCGTGGCGCCGTGACACTCAGGCGCCGGCGCCCTCGATGGCGCTGCGCAGGCTCGCCAGGTCGAAGGGCTTGCTGATCACCGGCGCGTCCTTGTAGCCGGGGTCGAGCCCCGCCCGGCCATATCCGGTCGCGAACACGAACGGCACGCCGCGGGCCGCCAGCACGTCGGCCACCGGAAACGACATGCGCCCGTCCAGGTTGACGTCCAGGATCGCGAAGTCGATCGCCGCCGTGCGCGCCATGTCCAGCGCCTGGGGCAGCCGCATGGCGAGTCCCGCCACGTCGTGCCCGAGGTCGACCACCATGTCCTCGAGCAGCAGCGCGATGGTCATCTCGTCTTCCACGATGAGGATGCGCAGCGCCATCGTCATTCGTCGTCGTAGACGGTGAGCGGCGCATCGACGACGCACACGAGCCCGTCCGGCTCGAACCGCATGGCGACCGTTCCGCCCATCTCGGCCGCGAGGCCGCGCTCGATGAGGCGTGCGCCGAAGCCCCGCCGCGCCGGCGGCGCCACAGGCGGCCCGCCGCTTTCGCGCCATTCGAGCGTGAACCGCGGGTGGAGCCCTTCGCCGTCCCGAACCGCCCATGTGATCGCGACCCGGCCCTCCGGGACGGACCAGGCGCCGTACTTCAGCGCATTGGTGGACAGCTCGTGCGCCGCCATGGACAGGGCCAGGGCCGTTTTGGGCGTGAGCCGGACCTCGGGCCCGTCCAGATGGACGCGTCCCGGCTCGTCGTGCACGTGCGGCCGGAGCGCCTGCTCCAGCACGCCGTGCAGCGACACGCCCACGCCCCGTTCGCCCGTGAGCAGGTCGTTCGCCTGCGCCAGCGCCATGATCCGGGCCTCGAAGCTCGCCTGCGCCTGGGCCAGCGATTCCGCGCTCCGGAAGGTCTGCGTGGCGATGGCGTGCGTCATCGCGAGGTTGTTTTTCACGCGGTGGTTGAGTTCGTTGACCACGAGCCGCAGGTGCTGCTCCGCCCGCTTGCGCTCCGTGACGTCGCTGGCCGCGCCGAACCACTCCACGATGGCGCCGCTCTCGTCCACCAGCGGGATCGCCCGCGACGACAGCCAGCCGACCGACCCGTCGACCTGGCGCACCCGATGCTCCAGCTGGAAGGCGCCCTTGCGGGCCAGGGCGTCCGCGATCGCCGAGAGGACCAGCCCCTGGTCCTCGGGGTGAACATAATCCTCCAGCCAAGCGACGGTCGGCTCTTCCGTGCCGGCGAGGATGCCCCGGCCGTCGAGCCGGCGCATTTCCTTCCAGTCCGCGCTCATGCGGTAGAGCACGTCGGAGGTGGCGTGGACGAGGGCGCGGAAGCGCTCCTCGCTGGTCCGAACCCGCTCTTCGGCCTCCGTGCGCTCCGTGACGTCGTAGCCTTCGATGAAGATGCCCGTGACCTGGCCGTTCACGTCCAGCACCGGCTGGAAGACGAAATCCACGTAGCGGGGGACCTCGGGGCCGCCCGGCGCGCGCTGCACGAGGACGCGGGCGCCGGTCCCCACATAGGCCTGGCCGGAATGGAAGACCTTGTCGAGGATGTCCACGAAGCCTTGACGCGCCATCTCGGGCAGGGCGTCCCGCATGCTCTTGCCGATCACCTCGCGAGGGCCGACAAGCTGCATGTAGGCCGGGTTGGCGAGTTCGAACACATGGTCCGGGCCCGTCAGCAGCGCCATCAGGCCCGGCGCCTGTTCGAACAGCCGCGTCAGTCGCTCGCGATCGGCCAGCACGCGCCGGTCCGCCCGCACCCGCTCGGTCGTCTCCACCACGATCGCGATGACGCCGGCGGGGCGCCCGCTCTCATCCAGCACGGGCGAGTAGTCCAGGTTCATCCACACCTGCTCGGGCCGGCCGTGCCGGAAGAGCGTGAGCTCCTGGTCCTTGTACGCCAGCGTGCCGCCCGCGAGCCCCACCCTCATGACGTTGTCGTTGAAGTCGGCGACCTCCGGCCAGCCCTCGCGCACCTTGGAGCCCAGCAACTGCGGGTGACGGCCGCCTGCGAAGCCCGAATAGGCGTCGTTGTAGATCATGACGCCGTCCTCGCCCCACAGCAGGACGATGGGCACGGGCGAGAGCAGCAGGGTCTGCGTGACCGTCTTCAGGCTCTGGGGCCAGAGCGCGAGCGGGCCCAGGCTCGTTTGCGACCAGTCGAAGGCGCGAATGAGCTCGCCCAACTCGCCGCCGCCGGCGGGAAACGCGGGCCGGGCCTCGGTCGAGCCGGATGCGCTCAGGGGGACGTCCAATGGCGGTGATCCTCTCGCGCTCCCGCTCCGGTGAGAACGCCGGCGCGAGAGCGAGACTCGAAGCTCAGAACACCCCCGCTCCTAGTTAGTTCGATCGGACCGCAAAGGCAAAGCGCGAGCCGCCAAATCCACGCCTTTTGAGGTGATGGAACCTACCGTCTGATGGATTCCCCGATCTGCTCGACAGCCCATTCCACCTGCTCGGGCGCAATCACCAACGGCGGCGAGATGCGGATCGTATGTCCATGCGTGTCCTTGGCCAGGATCCCGCGCTCCTTCAGCGCCAGGCAGTACCGCCGGGCCCCGCCCGCCTCGGGATGCAGTTCCACGGCCAGCATGAGCCCCCGACCTCGCACCTCGCGGACGAGGTTGCTGCCGAGGCTTTCCAGTCCAGCCTTCATCAGCGCGCCCTGCCGGGCGGCGTTCTCGATCATCCCTTCCTCGACCAGCACCTTGAGCGCCATGCGGGCGACCGCGCAGGCCAGCGGATTGCCCCCGAAGGTGCTGCCGTGCTGGCCGGGCTTCAGCACCCCGAGAACCTCCGTGTTCGAAAGGACGGCCGAGACCGGGTAGAAGCCGCCGGACAGCGCCTTGCCGAGAAGCGTCACGTCGGCCTCCACGCCTTCGTGCTCTTCCGCCAGCAACTTGCCGGTGCGGCCGAGACCCGTTTGGATCTCGTCCAGGATCATGGTGACGCCGTGGCGCGTGCAAAGCTCCCGCACCCTCCTCAGGTAACCTGCGGGCGGGATGATCACGCCGGCCTCGCCCTGGATCGGCTCGATGAGCACCGCCACCGTGTTGGGCGTGATCGACCGCTCGAGCGCTTCGGGGTCGCCAAACGGCACGGTGACGAACCCCGGCGCGAACGGTCCGAAGTTGCCGCGCGCCTCCGGGTCGGTGCTGAAGCCCACGATGCCGAGCGTCCGGCCGTGGAAGTTTTCGGCCGCCACGATGATCTCCGCCTGGCCGGCGGGCACGCCCTTCACCTCGTACCCCCACTTGCGGACAGCCTTGACGGCCGTCTCGACCGCCTCCGCGCCCGTGTTCATGGGCAGGACCTTGTGCGAGCCCGTCAGGGCCGCGATCTCCTCGTAGAAGTGCGCGAGCTGGTCGTTGCGGAACGCCCGGGACGTCAGGGTGAGCCTGCGCGCCTGCGCGATCATGGCTTCCAGGATGCGCGGGTGGCAGTGCCCCTGGTTCACGGCCGAATAGGCGGACAGGCAGTCGAGGTAGCGCTTCCCGTCCACGTCCCACACCCAGACGCCTTCGCCGCGGCTGAGCACCACGTCCAGGGGGGCGTAGTTGTGGGCTCCGAGCAATTGCTCGACGGCGATGAAGTCGGTCGCATGAACGCTCATCCCACAACTCCCATGAAGTTGGACCCGTTGGGCTTCAGGCTCGGACGGCGCGTGCCCACCTCCCGGCGCAGGAGGATGGAGCGGCCGAGCAGGCTGGAGGCCAGGTCGGCCATCAGCAGCGCGCTCTTGCCTCGCTCGTCCAGGAAGGGATTGAGCTCCACCAGGTCGACGGAGCCGACCAGCCCGCTGTCGTGCAGCAGCTCCATCACGAGATGCGCCTCGCGATAGGTCGCCCCGCCCGGCACGGTGGTGCCGACCCCGGGCGCGATGTGCGGGTCGAGGAAATCGACGTCGAGGCTCACATGCAGGTGCGTGCGCTCCGGGTCGAGCCCCTCCAGGAACTGCCGCATCAGCACGGAGACCCCGAACTCGTCGATGGCCCGCATGTCGGAGCAGCCCAGGCCATGCGCATGGATCGCCTCGCGCTCCTGCGCGTCGATGGAGCGGATGCCGAACAGGTGCACCCGGGACGTCGGGACGGGCGGGAAGGAGCGGCCGCCCAGCAGGGGCGCGAGGCTCGGGTCGCCGCACAGGAAGGCGACCGACATGCCGTGCATGTTGCCGGAGGGCGTTGTCTCCGGCGTGTTGAAGTCCGAATGGGCGTCAACCCAGAGCACCACGAGGTCGCGGTCCTGCTCCCTGCAACGCCGCGCCACCGCGCTGACGGAGCCCATGCTGAGGCTGTGGTCCCCGCCCATAAAGATCGGCAGGCCGTCCGACTGGAGGACCTCGTAGGCGCGATCATGGATGACGCGGGTCCAGGCCGCCACTTCGGCGACGTTGCGACAGCGCTCCGCCAAAGGCTGAAGGTCCGCCGTGAGAGCGTAATCCGGAGCGGCGATGTCGCCATGGTCAGTGACGCCGTAGCCCAGGCCGGCGAGCGCCTGGGGCAGCCCCGCCGTGCGCAGGGCCGCCGGCCCCATCAGCGTGCCGCGGGCGCCCGCGCCGTATTCCAGCGGGATCCCCAGCAGGGCGACGGAGGGCAGGTCCTGGGCGTCGGCGGGCTTCAGGGAGGAGGGGGCGCGGTGCAAGGGACGTCTCCAGTAGCGGTGCCTCCATCATGAATGCGCAGGCCATCGAACGAATAGGCAGCAATGTGCTACAAATCGGCAGGCTGCTAACATTACGAGGGCTAAGCATGGCGAATCGGCAAGTCGGCGCGACGCTCGACGAAATCGACCGCCGTCTGGTCGAGCTCTTGCGTAAGGACTCGCGCATGCCGGCCGCCACCCTCGCTCGAGCGCTTTCCGTGTCGCGCGGAACCGTGATGAACCGCATCGCCCGGCTCACGCGCGAAGGCGTCATCCTGGGCTTCACGGCTCGGCTCGCCAGCGAGACGGGCGCCGGGGTTCGGGCCCTGATCATGCTCGAGGCGCGCTCGGTGGACATCAAGCCTGTGGTCGGCGCGCTGAAGCGCCTGCCCGAGGCGACCCGCATCTTCTCCACGACGGGGCGGTGGGATCTGGCCGTGGAGTTGATCGCCCACGACCTCGCCAGCCTCGACCAGGCGATCTCGGCCATCCGCTCCATACGCGGCGTCTCGCATTCGGAGACGAGCATCCTGCTCACGGAATTGTAGCGCTCCGGCGCCGCAGCACGACGATGCTCGGACCCGCGTCGCCGCTCGGCGCGTTATTGTCCGCTGGCCGACCATCCGGCGGAACCCTCCCCAATACTTGCCTGTTCTGCCGGCGAGCCGACCTGCTTTCGGCTGGAGGAGGGTGCGCGCAGTGCCGCAAGCGGGGCGCCGAGATCGTGCCAGCATCATCCTGAAAGCCGTGCTGGCCTGCGGGATGGCCTGCGCGCTGTCCGGCTGCAACACCGGCATCCTCGACCCCAAGGGGCCCGTGGGGGCGGCCGAGCGCACGATCCTGCTCAACTCCACCGTGATCATGCTGGCGATCGTCATCCCCACGATCATCGCCACGCTCGCCTTCGCGTGGTGGTACCGCGCCTCCAACACCCGCGCCCGCTTCCGGCCGGACTTCGTTTATTCCGGCCAGGTTGAGTTGATCGTCTGGTCGATCCCGACCCTCGTGATCCTGTTCCTGGGCGGCGTGATCTGGATCGGCTCCTACGAGCTCGATCCCGGCAAGCCGCTGAGCCAGGACAAGCACCTGGAGGTCCAGGTCGTCTCCCTCGATTGGAAGTGGCTGTTCATCTACCCCGAGCAGGGCGTGGCGAGCGTGAACCAGCTCGTGATCCCGGCGGGGCAGCCGGTCCATTTCAGCATCACCTCGGCCAGCGTCATGAACGTGTTCTTCGTGCCCGAGCTCGGCAGCATGATCTACGCCATGAACCGGATGGCCACGAACCTGAACCTCCAGGCCGACCACCCTGGCGAGTTCCACGGCATGTCGGCCATGTTCAGCGGGGACGGCTTCCCGGACATGCAGTTCAAGGTGCGCGCCGTTTCGGACGGCGACTTCCAGAACTGGGTGAGGACGGCGCAAGCCGCCGGCCAGGCGCTGGATCGCACCGCCTACACGCAGCTGGCCAAGCAGAGCCGCAATGTGGCGCCGACCACCTTCCGGGGCGTCGAGCCCCACCTCTTCGACGCCATTGTCCGCCAGGACATCCCGCCCGCGCCCGGCCCCGAGACGGAACGCGGCGGGGCTGACGTTTCGCCCCGGCCGGGAGGTTGAGAATGCTCGGAAAGCTGAGCTGGGACGCCATTCCGTGGCATGAGCCGATCCCGATGGTCACATCGGGCGTCATCGTGCTGGTCGTCCTGGGCGTGCTCGCCTGGATCGTCATCGGCGGCCATCTGCCGTATCTGTGGCGCGAGTGGATCACCAGCGTCGACCACAAGCGCATCGGCGTCATGTACATCCTGCTGGCGCTGGCGATGCTGGTCCGCGGCTTCGCGGACGCCATCATGATGCGCTCCCAGCAGGCGGTGGCCTTCGGCAATGACGGCTACCTGCCGCCCGAGCACTACAACCAGATCTTCTCGGCCCACGGCACGATCATGATCTTCTTCGGCGCCATGCCGTTCGTGATCGGGCTGATGAACTTCGTCATCCCGCTGCAACTGGGCGTGCGCGACGTCGCCTTTCCGACGCTCAACTCGGTCGGCTTCTGGCTGACCGCCACCGGCGCGCTTCTGGTCAACATCTCGCTCGTGGTGGGCGAGTTCGCCCGCACCGGGTGGCTCCCTTATCCGCCCTTGAGCGAGGCGACATACCAGCCGGGCGTGGGCGTCGACTATTACCTCTGGGCCATCCAGATCTCGGGCGTGGGCACGCTCCTCACAGGCGTGAACCTCGTCACCACCATCCTGAAGATGCGGGCGCCCGGCATGAGCTACCTGCGCATGCCCATGTTCTGCTGGACCTCGCTGGCGTCAAACCTGTTGATCATCGCCGCCTTCCCGGTGCTCACCGCGACGCTCGCGATGCTCACCCTCGACCGCTACCTCGGCTTCCACTTCTTCACCAACGAAGCCGGCGGCAACATGATGATGTTCATGAACCTTATCTGGGCCTGGGGGCACCCGGAGGTCTACATCCTCGTCCTGCCGGCCTTCGGGGTGTTCTCCGAGGTCATCTCCACCTTCTCCAGCAAGCCGCTGTTCGGCTACCGCTCCATGGTGGTGGCGACGATGTTCATCTGCATCGTCTCCTTCACGGTGTGGCTGCACCACTTCTTCACCATGGGGGCGGGGCCGGCCGTCAACGCCGTCTTCGGCATCTCGACCAGCATCATCGCGGTCGGCACGGGGGTGAAGATCTACAACTGGCTCTTCACGATGTACGGCGGCCGCGTGCGCTTCACGACTCCGATGTTGTGGTCGTTGGGCTTCATGATCACCTTCGTGATCGGCGGCATGACGGGCGTGATGCTGGCCATTCCGCCCGCCGACTTCGTGCTCCACAATAGCATGTTCCTGGTGGCGCACTTCCACAACGTGATCATCGGCGGCGTGCTCTTCGCCGCCTTCGCGGGGCTCACCTACTGGTTCCCGAAGGCCTTCGGCTTCACCCTGGACGAGTGGTGGGGCAAGGCGGCGTTCTGGTTCGGCTTCATCGGCTTCTATGTCACGTTCATGCCGCTCTACATCGCCGGCCTCCTCGGCATGACTCGGCGCCTGCAGCGCTACGACTACGAGCCGTGGCACGTGTGGATGCTCATCGCCGCCTTCGGCACGGCCATCCTCTTCGCCGGCGTCGCCTGCCAGGTCATCCAGCTCGTGGTCAGCATCAGGCGCCGCGAGCAGCTGCGAGACGTGACTGGCGACCCGTGGGACGGCCGCTCCCTGGAATGGGCCACGGCGTCCCCGCCGCCGGTCTTCAACTTCGCCGTGCTGCCCAACGTCTCGGCCGACGAGCCCTACTGGGCCATCAAGCAGCACGCCCGCGAGCAGAACCGCCTGCGCCCCGAGCCCGAGTACGAGGAGATCGAGATGCCGCGCAACAGCCCCACGGGCTTCGTCTGCGCCTTCTTCGCCACCCTCATGGGCTTCGCGCTGATCTGGCACATCTGGTGGCTGGTCGCGCTCGGCTTCGTGGGCGCCTACGCGACCTTCGTGGTCTTCGCCTGGCGCGACGTGCCCGAATACATCATCCCGGCCTCCGAGGTGGCGCGCCTCGACCGTGAGAACCGCAGCGCCCGCAAGGAGGCGCTCGCCACCTACACGGGGCCGATGTGATGACCACCGCCGACATCGCCGCTCCCCGGCAGGACCCCTACCACATCGGCCACGGCCATGGTCATGGCAGCCTCGCCAGGGGCCACGGCGAGGGCGGGCCTGCGCCCAAGCGCATCATCGTGGGCTACGGCTTCTGGATCTTCCTGCTGAGCGACATCGTGATGTTCTCGGCCTTCTTCGCCGCCTTCGCGGTGCTGCAGGGCGAGACCGCGGGCGGGCCCTCCGGCAAGGACCTGTTCGACCTGCGCATCACGGCGATCGAGACGGGGTGCCTGCTCATCTCGAGCTTCATGTGCGGCATGGCGAGCCTCGCCGCGGAGGCGCGCCGGGCCCTGTGGTTTCACGCCGCCATGGCGGCCACCTTCGTATTCGGCGCCGCCTTCATCTATCTCGAGGTGAGGGAGTTCTGGGTCCTGGTCGAGCAGGGCGCCGGGCCGACGCGCAGCGCCTTCCTGTCGGCCTTCTTCACGCTCGTGGGCTGCCACGGCCTGCACGTCACGGCCGGCCTGCTGTGGCTGCTCACCATGATGGCCCAGATCTTCGCCAAGGGCTTCCGCCCGGACATCCTGCGCCGCTACCTGTGCTTCAGCCTGTTTTGGCACGCGCTGGACATCATCTGGGTCGCCCTGTTCACGGTCGTCTACCTGATGGGAGCGGGCGCATGACGCACGGACACGGGGAAGACCACTTCCGCGACCTCGACAGCGCCCCTGGCGACGAGCGGGAAGAGTTCGAGCTTGCGGCAGGCGTAAGGGGCTACCTCCTCGGCCTGTTCCTGGCGACGCTGCTCACAGCGATCTCCTTCGCGCTGCCATGGACGAACATCATCTGGAAGCCGGGGATCCCGGTCGCCCTGGTGGTGTTCGCCATCGCCCAGATGGGCGTGCACCTGGTGTTCTTCCTGCATATCACGACGTCGCCGGACAACACCAACAACATCCTGGCGCTCGCCTTCGGCGTGCTGATCGTGTTCCTGATCATTGGCGGCTCGATCTGGATCATGAACAACTTGAACCGCAACATGCTGCCGGGCGGCGAGCAGACGCAGATGCAGATGGGCCACTAGGCGCGGCTCATTCCGCCTGCTTGGCGTCGGCCCCGCCGGGCTGCGCCACGATCTCCAGGCTCGGTCGCCGGAACGGCAGCAGCGGCACGCCAGCCTGCTCCAGCAGCGCCCGGATGTCTCCGCCCCGCCGGTCGAGCACCCTCTGCAGCTCGCGCCGCAGCGGCAGGTTGTCCCGGCTCACCGCCATGGCGATCTCGAAGGTGAACTCCAGGGGCGCGAAGGCCTCCTCGCCCTCGAGGTTCTGGATTCTCAGCGGCACGGGGGACGCCTTGGCGACCGGCCCGGCCATCGGCCCCCAGGCGAAAGCCACGTCGACCTCGCCCTTGGCGACCGCCTCGATCAGCCGCTGCGGCGGCGAGTCCTGCCGGTAGTCGCCATAGATGGGATAGCCCTTCACGTTGTTGACGACGCCGAGCTGGGCGAGCGCATGGGCCGGCGGCGGGTTGGCGCCGTCGTCCCCGATCAGGTGCACGCCGATCGTCAGCGACTTGAGGCTCGGATCGTGCAGGTCGGTGATGTCGAGATGGCGGTCGGCCCGGGTCACGGCCACATAGGTCGAGCGGTAGTAGGGCCGCGTCCGCAGCGCCATGTCGTAGTGGTGCGCCGGCGCCCCGATCACCACGTCGCAAATGCCGGCCTTCAGGGTGTTGCGAATGAACCCGCGCCGCTGCGCCCACCAGACATAGTCAAGCGGCCTGCGGAGCTCCTCCGCCACGAGCCGCGCGATCGCGTTCTCGAAGCCCGAGCCGTCCTGCTTGGAGAACGGCGCGTTGTTGGGGTCCGCGCAGACCCGAAGCGGCGCGGGCGCATCCTCAGCCAGCCCGGGAGAGGTCGCTCCCAGAGAGCCGGCCAGGAAGAGGGCGAGCAGGGCGCCGGATCGCATGGGAGGCCTCCGCGGACGACCCACCGAAATGCGCTGCTCACGCGCGACGTTCCATCCTTCCGGATGCTCAGTACCCGACCAGCCGCAGGCAGATCCACGTGATCGCGAAGGCGACCACGAAGGCGATCAAGGCGCCCACGACGGACCGTCGGTCCCGGAAGCCGCCGGCCCTGCCGGGCCCAGCGAACAGGTACCACATGGCCACGATGAAGCCGATGATGACCGCAATGTCGTTGCGCGGCATCTCAGGCCTTCAGCTTGGAGGCCGCCGCGTCCAGCGTGGCGCGGTTCGAACCGTGTTCGCGGATCAACTGCTCGGCTTGCGCGACCGTGATCCCGTGCTTCTCCGCGAAGTAGCGGACCTCGTACCCCTCGTCCGCCGAAACGCGGCTGCGATCCTGATGGCCCCGCTTGCTCTTGTCGTCGCTCATGCCGGTTGCTCCGCTGGAGGTTGCTCGGGAGAATCGAATGGTGGTGGTTCCGGTTCCACGGAAAGAGGTTCCCGGGTCCGCGCCGGCCGTGAGCGAAAGGTCAATGCGCGCCTGGCAAACCGATCTTGAAAAGAAGTAATTCTCTAAACTGATCGACATCATGCGGCATCACCTGCCTTGCCGGCATAATCGCCTGGCTCAACCAAGGAGGTGCGCCAATGCTGAAACTCGCTTTTGCGGGACTGACGTCGCTCGTCATCGTCGCCTCGGGGCCGGCCCTTGCGCAGGGCGCGGCGCCAGGGCCCCTGGCCCAGCGCATCAGCCAGGGGGCCAGCGAGCTGCTCAACGCAGCTGACTGGAAGGCCTTGACGGAATCGCGCATCGACGTGATCAAGACCGCCCTCCAGCTGACGCCGGAGCAGGCCAAGCTATGGCCGGCCGTGGAGGACGCGATCCGTTCCCGCGCGCAGATGCGCTACCTGCGGCTGCAGGCCCTGGCGACGCCCCGCACCGAACGCCGGGACGTCATCGAACTGATGCGTGATCGGGCGGACGTTCTTTCGCAGCGCTCGGCGGCCCTGAAGAAGCTGGCCGACGCGTGGCAGCCGCTGTTCGCCACCCTCGACGGCGCCCAGAAGGCCCGTCTCAAGATCCTGGCCGTCTACATGATCCACGAGGCGCGCGACGCGGTGGAAAGCCGCCGCATGCAGCTCGAGGACGAATACGACGGCGAAGCCGTGGATTGATCTTCCAGAACGGAAGCAAGGGCAGGACCGGCGCGTGCCCGGCCTGCCCTTTCGATTCGCCGAAGAATCCTGGGTGTCTCTGATGGATGTGGCTGTCGACCTTCAGCAAAGCTTCTGGAATCGCTGGAACGCCGAGTCCCGTGAACGCTCCCGCGGCGACATCTCGCTGCGCCAAGCCGAAGTCGTTCGCTCCTGGCTGGACAGGATCGGCCGTCGAGACCTAACAATTCTGGAAGTGGGATGTGGAGCAGGCTGGTTCTGCGAGGAGCTTTCGCGCTACGGAGCGACCACCGGAACCGACCTTTCGGACGAGGTGCTGGCCCGTCAGGCAAGGAGGCTGCCCCATGTTCGATTCGTTCCGGGCGACTTCATGCGTCTCGACTTCGAGCCGCAGCATTACCACGTCATCGTCTGCCTGGAGGTCCTCTCCCATGTCGCGGACCAGGCCGCCTTCATGGAGAAGATCGCCAGCCTGCTGCGGCCCGGCGGCCAGCTGCTGATGGCGACGCAGAACAAGCCGGTGCTTCGAGATCACTGCGCCAACATCGCCCCGCCGGCCCCTGGCCAGCTGCGTAAATGGGTGGACGCCCAGGAACTGGCCGAGCTCGCATCCCCGCACTTCGTCGTCGAAGAGCTGTTCTCAGTGTCCCCGGTCGCCCACAAATGGCCGAGGCGTCTCCTGACCAGCTACAAGGTCAACCACCTGCTTCGCCCAGTGCTGGGCGACGCCCTGAGGGACTTCATGGAGGCGCGCGGCTGGGGGTGGACCCTCATGCTGCGCGCGCGCCGGCCGGAACTGGACGCCGCGGCCCGGCCCGGCTGAGCGCCTCGGTCCCGTAAGCGCACGGCCGCGGCGCTGCCGTAGCCCGAACGCCGTCCCTGGTCCGGTTGAAGCACGCTGCGTCAGTCAAGCCACGTGGTGCGCCCGCCAGGCCGGCGCTCCTAGTCGTTGCTGCTGACCCGATCCAGGTCCGGCCCTTCGGGAAGGGCGTCCTGCTCGGCCTTTTCCTTCTTGTAGGCTGCTTCGAGCACCGTGATCAGAGCCGGGTCCGTGACCGGCGCCTTGGCGGCGTCCTGGAACGTGCCGTCTTTCAGCCGGTAGTAGACTGCGCCGTTATGGCGAAACTTGAACGGCCTGCGGCCGCTCCACACGGCCAGCAGCACGATTCCCACGATGATGAGGAAGAAGGTTCCCAGCGCCACGCAACACCCCGCGTCATGGTTGCACGGCGCGGACCATAGCACTGGTTGATTGCGTTTGAAGATCTCACAGCACGCGCCTGATGCCTGAGAGGCTTGCGCCTGCAACAGACCGATGCTGCTTCAAGAAAATGGCGCGCCCGGAACGATTCGAACGTCCGACCCTCAGATTCGTAGTCTGATGCTCTATCCAGCTGAGCTACGGGCGCTTTGTGAGGTGGAAGCGCCGCAGCGCGTCCGTCACGGGCGCTTCATTAGCGGCTCGCGGAGGGATGCGCAACCCCCCGAAACACGATTGATGACGATCTTGCGAAAACGCCGGCCCGCGAGGGGCCGGCGTTCATGGCATCGCGGGAAGGCGTGCTCAGCGGCCCCAGCGCAGGGCGAGCGGCTGCAGGTCGTTGGCGAGCTCCAGCAGGCCTTTGCGGGTGTCCGGGTGCATCGGCTCGAGGGGGTGGCGAACGGCGTCGCTCTTGATCACGCCGCCCTCCATCATCACCGTCTTCGTGGCGCGCAGGCCGCATTGACGGTTCTCGTAGTTGATGAGCGGCAGGATGCGCGCATAGGCCGCCTTGGCCTCATCGCGGCGGCCCTCGCGATGGTGCTCCACCACGGGCTTGATGAGGTCGGGCAGGAGGGCGCTGGACATGGTGCCGGTCGCGCCGGCGTCCAGGTCCGCCATCAGCGTGATGGCTTCCTCGCCATCGAACGGGCCCACGATGGCCTCGCCGCCAGCCGCGATGAGGCCCCGCAGCTTGGCCGCCGCGAAGGGGGTTTCGATCTTGAAATAGGTGACGCCCGGGACCTCCCGCGCCAGCCTGGCCAGGAACGGGACCGACAGCGTGACGCCGCTCAGCGGCGCGTCCTGGACCATGATGGGGACCCCCGCGGCTTCGCTGATCTTCGCGAAGTGCTCGATCACGCCCTTCTCGTCCGCCCGCAGCCCCGTCCCATGGTAGGGCGGCATCATCATGATCATGCTGGCCCCGGCCTGGGCCGCCCGCTTCGCGCGCGCCGCCGCGATCCGGGTGCTGAAATGGCTGCAGGTGACGATCACTGGAACCCGACCGGCCACGTGCGACAGGCTGAGGTCGAGCAGCACGTCCCGCTCCTCGTCCGAAAGCAGGAACTGCTCGGAGTAGTTGGCCAGGATGCATATCCCATCCACGCCCTGGTCAATCATGCAGTCCAGCACCCGCTTCATTCCGTCCAAGTCGAGATCCTGGCTGGCCGTGAAGGGCGTGGGCGCCACGGGAAAGACCCCGCGATAGGGCTGGGCGGGCGAAGACATGGGCGTTCCTCCTGGTTCAATCGTTTCAACGCCGGGCTGCGTGAAGCCCGGCTTCGCCAAGGAGATGACCGCGTCGGGCGGCCCGGCGCAAGAGGTGCGCGCGCGATGCTTGCAACTGGCCTTGCGCTCGCGCCAGCGAGCCCTTGCAGGGGATCATTGAACCTGTGGCTTTGCCACGCGTTTCGCGGGGGCTTCGCAGTCGCTTGCGGAGGCCATGGAGAGCGCACGTCATGACCTTGAACACCCTCGATGCCTGGGCGCCCCGCATGCTGAGCGTGCTGCGCATCATGACCGGGCTGCTCTTCCTCGAGCATGGCATGCAGAAGCTGCTGTCTTTTCCTCCGGGCGGATCCCATCCGGCGTTCCTGTCGCTGCCCTGGTTCTCCGGGTTCCTGGAACTCGTCGGAGGGGCGCTGATCGTCCTTGGCCTGTTCACCCGGCCGGCGGCCTTCGTCGTGGCCGGCGAGATGGCGGTCGCCTACTTCATGGCGCATGCGCCGCGGAACTTCTTCCCGGTGAACAACGGCGGCGACGGCGCCATCCTGTACTGCTTCATCTTCCTCTATCTCGTCTTCGCCGGGCCCGGGCCCTGGAGCGTCGACGCCCGCCGGAGCGGCCGGTACTGAAGCCGTAAAGCCTCCATTCAGCTCGAAAAGCGCCTCGATCGGTCCCGACCTTTTGGGTGTGTTGCCGATGCAAGTTCCCCTGCGCCACACTGCGCCGGGGTATCGAAAGGATCGTCGTTTGATGAAGACCATTCCCGCCCTCCGCGCAGCGGTTCTCGCCTGCGTGGCGCTCGTCCCCTTCGCGGCCCCGGCTTCCGCGGCCACCTGCCGCGATCCCGCGGGCTTCGACAAGTTCCTGGACGACATCCGCGCTGAGGCGCGCGCCCGCGGCGTGTCCGACCGGGGCATCGAGGCCGGCCTGGCGGTGGCCGAGTACGACCAGGGAATCGTGTCCCGGGACCGGGGCCAGAAGGTGTTCCGCCAGAGCTTCGAGGAGTTCTCGGCCCGAATGGTCTCGAAGTACCGGCTCAGCAAGGGCCAGAGCCTGCTGCGACAGATGGCGCCGACATTCGCGCGAATCGAACAGCAGTTCGGCGTGCCCGGCCCCGTGCTGGTGGCGATATGGGGCCTGGAGACGGACTTCGGCGCCGTGAAGGGCAACTTCGGCAGCCTGCGCGCGCTCGCGAGCCTGGCCTACGACTGCCGCCGCAGCGAGATGTTCCAGAACGAGCTCATCGACGCGCTCAAGATCATCGATCGGGGCGACATGACCGCTGCGGAGATGCATGGGGCCTGGGCTGGCGAGTTCGGCCAGACCCAGTTCATGCCCTCGTCCTTCCTGAAGTTCGCGGTCGATTTCGACGGGGACGGGCGTCGCGACCTGATCCGCAGCTCGGCCGATGCGCTGGCCTCCACCGCCAACTTCCTGCACAGCTACGGCTGGCAACGCGGGCAGCCCTGGGGGCCCGGCACGGCCAACTTCGACGTGATCCTGCAATGGAACAAGTCGCAGGTGTATTCCCGCACCATCGCCTATTACGCCGAACGGCTCGCCGGCCGCGACACGGTGGGCAGCCAGTAACGGTCTAGTCGAGCGTCTGGCGGAAGCGCACCACCGCGACTGTCATCGCCGCCAACGTGAAGGCCGCGATCGCGAGCATGTCGGACTGGAGGTCCGACGCGGTCGCGCCTTTCAGCATGATCCCCCGCACGATGCGCAGGTAGTGGGTGAGGGGGATCACCTCGCCGATCGCCTGCGCCCAAAGGGGCATGCCCCGGAAGGGAAACATGAAGCCGGACAGCAGGATGTTCGGCAGGAAGAAGAAGAACGACATCTGCATCGCCTGCAGCTGCGTCGTCGCCACCGTCGAGAAGGTATACCCGACCGACAGGTTGGCCACGATGAACAGCATCGAGAGGCTGACCAGGAGCCCGATGTTCCCGAGCACCGGGACGTCGAACAGAAGGCGGCCGACCGTCAGAATGACCGCCATCTGCACGCCGCCGACCAGCGCATAGGGCGCGATCTTGCCCAGCATGATCTCGGTCGGGCGGATCGGCATGGAGAGCAGGCTCTCCATGGTGCCCCGCTCGATCTCTCGGGTCACGGACAGGGCCGTGTAGATCAGCATGGTGAGCGTGAGGATCACGCCCATGAGACCGGGCACGATGTTGAGCTGCGTCTCCCCGGTCGGGTTGTAGCGCCGGTGGACCCGAAGCTCGAATGGTCCGGGCTTGCCCGCCAAATTGGCGGCGGGCCCGAGCAGGTCGCGGGAGAACACGTTCGCGGCCAGCCCCTGCAGCGCCGACACGGCGCCACCGGTGGCGACCGGGTCCGTCGCGTCGGCGATGACCAGGAGGGCAGGGCGCTCGCCCCGGATGACGTCGCGGCCGAAATGGGCGGGGATCTGGACCGCGAACTGCACGCGCCCCGACAGCATCAGGGCGTCGACCTCCGCCTCGGTGGTCGCCTGCGCCTCCATCTGGAAATAGTCGCTCGCCCGCATGGCGGCCAGAAACGACCGGGCGAAGGGTGAGTCGTCCTGGATCAGCACCGCGGTAGGCAAGTGCTTGGGGTCGGTGTTGATCGCATAGCCGAACAGCAGCAGCTGGATCAGCGGAATGAGGATCATGGTCGCGAAGGTGACCCGGTCCCTCCGCAGCTGGATCAACTCCTTGATGAAGGTGGCCCACCAGCGCCCGAAGGCGGCGCGCGCGCCGCGTGTCCGGGCGTCCACCTCCTGCATCTGGCGGTCGAAGTCGGTCATCCGAAGTTGTCCCGGCTGCGGCCCATGAGGTCGATGAACACGTCCTCGAGGGTGGGCTCGTCGGGTCGCCAGGTCCGGGCCCCGTCCTGCCGGTAGGGGGCGATCGCCGCCTCCAGCTTCGCGGCGTCCCGGCCGGCGACGTGCAGCGCGGCCCCGAAGGTCGCCACCATGTCGACGCCCGGCGTCTTCTTCAGCTTCTCGCCGAGTTCGGCGAGATCGGGGCCGGTCACCGTCCAGGTGGAGAGATTCGCATGCGCGATCACCTCGGCGACCGTGCCGTGCGTCAGCAGGTCTCCATAGGCGATGTACGCGATCTCGTGGCAGCGCTCCGCCTCGTCCATGTAGTGGGTCGAGACCAGCACGGTCAGGCCCTCATGCGCGAGGCCATGGATCTCGTCCCAGAAGTCCCGCCGCGCCTTCGGGTCCACGCCGGCGGTGGGCTCGTCGAGCAGCAGGAGCTGCGGGCTGGGCAGGATGCAGGCGCCCAGCGCCAGCCGCTGCTTCCAGCCGCCGGAGAGCTCGCCCGCGAGCTGGTCGGCGCGGTTCTGAAGCCCCAGCCGGGCGATGGCGTCGCGCGCGGCCCGGCGCGGATGCGGGAGGCCGTAGACCCGCGCCACAAACTCCAGGTTCTCCCGGATGGTCAGGTCCGCATAGAGCGAGAACCGCTGCGTCATATAGCCGACGTGGCGCTTGATCTCGGCCGACTGGGTCAGGATGTCGTAGCCCAGGCAGGTCCCCCGGCCGCTGTCAGGCGTCAGGAGCCCGCACAGCATCCGGATGGTGGTGGTCTTGCCGCTGCCGTTCGGGCCGAGGAAGCCGTAGATCAGCCCGCGACGCACCTGCATGGTCAGGTCCCGGACGACCGTGCGCGAGCCGAAGCTCTTGCTCAGCCCTTCCACGTCGATCACCACGTCGGGCGCGCCCGAATCGTGCGCGGGAGCAGGGGAGGGCGCCGCCATGGTCATGAGCCCGGACCCGCCTGGGCCTGCCGGGCGCCGGCCGGCTGCACCGAGACAGGCAGTCCGATCGGCAGCTTCAGGCCTTCGCCCGACAGCGTCGCCTCGACCCGGAACACCAGCTTGCTGCGCTCCTGCTCGCTGAAGATGACGGGCGGCGTGTACTCCGCCTCGCGCGAGATGAAAGCGATAGAGGCCGTGAGGTCCTTCGGGCAGCTGTCGCAGCTCACCGCGACGCTCTGCCCCAGCGCCAGCGTCGAGAGCGCCGTCTCCGGCGCATAGAAGCGCACGCGCAGGTTGGAGGGCGGCAGCAGAGACAGCACCGGCTGGCCTGCGTTCACCACCTCCCCGGCGCGGAAATAGACGTCCTGCACCCGCGCGGCCGCCGGCGCGAAGACGCGACGCTTGGCGACCCGCGTCTCCGCCTGCTTCACCATCGCGCCGGCGGCCCGCAAGGCCGCCTCCGCCGCCGCGATATCGGCGGTTCGCGCTGGAATCTCCGCCGCGCGGATCTGGCGCTGCGCCTCCTCCAGCGCCGCCTTGTCCCGCTGGAAGGTGGAATCGGCCTGGTCGAGGCGCGCCTTGGCGGCGATGCCGCGGGCGTAGAGCTGCTGCTGCCGCTCGAACTCGCTCCGCGACAGGTCGAGCGTGGCCTTGGCGCGCTCCTCCTGGGCGCGCAGCACGGCGATCTGCTCCGGCCGTTGCAAGGCGGCCTGCAGGTTGTCGAGCTGCGCCTGGGCCTGCCGCTCGCGCGCCTGCGCTTCCGCGAGCTGGGCGTCCTGCGCCGACGATTCCAGCCGGAACAGGGGCTGCCCCTCCGTCACGGCGTGGCCTGCCTCCACGTTCAGGTTCTCGATCCGGCCGCCCTCCTCCGCGGCCATGAAGACAAGGTAGCCCTCCACATAGCCCTGCCACCCGGAAGGCCTTTCCGGCTGCCGGGTCACGAACCAGTAGGCGGCGCCGGCAAGGGCGGCGAGGGCCAGAACGGGGGCCAGGATGCGCGACCGCTTCATGGGCCCTTCCCCTTGAGGCCGCGCGTCAGCAGATCGACATGCGCCTCCAGCATGCCCTGCACATCGAGCGGTTCGATGCCGTCGAACAGGCTCGTCCACAGCAGGGCGACCACGACCGGAGCGACCGCGAGGTGCGGAAAGCGCACCAGCACGTCCGAGTCGAATTCTCCCCGCTCGATCCCGCGCCGCGCCAGGGCCCGGAGCATCTGAAGCCCCTGGCCGATGACCTCCCGGTGATAAAAGGCCGCGATCTCCGGGAAGCGCCCGGCCTCAGCGATCACGAGCCGCGCCACCTCGCGCCGGCGCGTGCCCAGGATCTCCGTCCGGACCCGGCTGAAAATCATGCGGAGCAGGGCTTCGGTAGGCAGGTCGCTGGCGAGCGCCGCTTCCCCGATCGCCGCGATCGGACTGCCGACGGATGTCCGGACCAACTCCTCGAGGATCGCCTGCTTGGAAGGGAAGTAGAGATAAATCGTGCCCTTGCCGACGCCGGCCCGGGCCGCCATGTCGTCCAGCCTGGCGAGGGCGAAGCCCTTCTCGACGAACTCATCCAGCGCGGCGGCCAGAATGGCCTCGCGCTTGTCGGTGGCCTTGCGAGACCCCGACGTCCCCTTGTTCTTGTCCTCTCGCCCGGGCATGAAGCGCACTCTGACTGACTGGTCAGTCATACGCCCGGTCGGAACGCCTGGCAAGGCGGGGAAGAAAAAAAGCCCGGTCTGGGACCGGGCTTCAAGTCGCGAGGGAAAACAGACGGAGTGAGCGCTAGAACTCGTCCCATCCTCCGGAACGCCCGCCCGCAGCGACCCGCTTCGGCGCGGGGGCGGGGGCCGATCTGGCCGCGTCCACCGTTTCGGAAGCCTTTCGAGCCGAGAAGGCCGCGGCCGCCATCTCGCGCAGCCGGGCCGGCTCGGTGCGCCGGGCGCCGCCGGAGCGGGTCTGGAAGCCCGCGATCAAAGTATTGAGCCGCTCAATCTGGCCCGACAGCGCGCCGGCGGAGGCGGCGCTCTGCTCCGCCAGAGCGGCGTTCTGCTGGGTCATCTCGTCCATGTGGGCGACGGTCTGGCTCATCTCGTCGATGCCGTTCGCCTGCTCGCGGGCGGCCTCCGAGATCTCCGTGACGGTCGAGGCCACCTTGCGGGACGCCTGGACGATCTTGCCCAGCGCCTCGCCGGCGGAGCGCACGAGCGCGACGCCCTGTGAGACTTCCTGCGTGGAGGAGCTGATCAGGCCCGTGATGTCCTTCGCCGCCTCGCCCGAGCGCTGCGCCAGGGTGCGGACCTCGGACGCCACGACCGCGAAGCCCTTGCCGGCCTCGCCCGCCCGCGCGGCCTCGACAGCGGCGTTCAGCGCGAGCAGGTTGGTCTGGAATGCGATGTCGTCGATCACCGAGGTGATGTCCGAGATCTTCTGCGAGGCCGCCTCGATGCGCGCCATGGCGTCCACCGCCTTGGCCACGATCGCGCCGCCGTCGGAAGCGACCGTCTGCGCATCCTCGGCGATGCCGGCCGCCTGGGCGGAAGCGGCGGCGCTCGCCTTCACGGATGCGGCAAGCTGCTCCGTGGTGGCCGCGGTCTCCTCCAGCGAGGAGGCCTGCTCTTCCGTGCGCCGGGAGAGGTCGTCCGCGCCCGTGTTGATCTCCGTGGCGGCCGCCTGCACGTCCACCGTGGTGGTCTGGATCGTGGCGACCGTCTCGGACAGCTTGGCGACCGTTTCGTTGACCGCTTCGCGCAGCTCCCCGAACCGTCCCTTGTAGGGCGTGTCGATGGTGCGGGTGAGGTCGCCTGCGGCCACGCTGCCCAGCACCGAGGCGAGTTCGCCGGTCGCCTGGTCGACCGCGGCGTTGATCGCGTTCACACCGTCCACGAGCTTCTGAAGGCCCTCGCCTGCGCTGGTCGCGGCGACACGCCGGCTGAAGTCGCCTTCGGCCGCCGACGCGACCACCTGGCTCACGTTCTCGACCACCTCCGCCATCATTCGGGCTGCTTCGGCCTGCCGCGCCGCTGCGGCCCGCTCCTCGGCTTCCAGGGCGGCCGTGCGCACGAGGCTCTCGCGATAGGCGAGAGCGGCCCGGGCGGCGGCCCCGACCTCGTCTTTGCGCTCCACGAACGGAACCTCGACCGTGCTGTCTCCGCCAACGAGCTTTTCCAGGACGCCGGCGATGCGCCCGATTGGCCTTGCGACACCCAGGAGAGTCGCCACCGCGCTGGCGATCAGCACGATGAGGAGCGCGCCCGCCAATCCCAGGAACAAGGCGTTGCTCATGAACAGGGCGCGGTCGAGTTCGGCGGCGACAGCCACGTCCCTGGCGTCGGCTCGCTTGCGGATCTGCGTGAAGAGATCAACCACCTGGACACGGAGCGGCGTTGTCCGCGAGGCGACGATCTTGGCTTGGCTTTCGCGCAGAGCGACGCAGTGTTCCATCACTTGGCGGAGATCGGCCACGATGGGCGGCAGCCTTCCGATCGCCTGAAGGAGGCTGGCGTCCGTCAGGAAGCTCTGAAGCCGGTCCAGGTCGCCCGCCACCCGCTCGAAAGAGGAGGCCACCACCGCCTGCAGCTTCTCGTCGTCAGTCACCTCATGCCGCCACATGGCGGTTCGGGCGGACTTCACGGAGTCGTTCACGCGCTGGATGCCGATCTCCAGATCCCTCCGGGTCACCGGATCCGCGATGAGGGCGGCGGACATGGCGGACTGCACCTGCTGGTCCCAGGCCCCCGCGGCAGCGATCTGCTTGTCGAATTGCTTCAGGCGCTCGGACTGAGCGGCGGCGATGTCGTTTACCGCTTCTGCGTAGCGCTCGTATTCGCTGCGAACCTGCTTCAGCGCGGCCAGGTTCTCCGGGATCATGGCCAGCTTGATCGCGTCGTCAATTCCGGCGAGGCCGGTCGTCCTCGCATGCGCCAAAGGCTGGATGGCCTCGCTCAATTGCTCGGAGGTGGTCGCGAACCGGGCGTTGCGGTTGACGATCTGCATCTGGGCGAACGCCATCTCGGCGTTCTGCACCGAGTCGATCAGTCGCCCCGATCGCTTGGAGATGGAGGAAACGCTGTCGACGCGGGAGGCCGACCACTGTTGCGTGCCCGTGAGGGCGATGGCCAGCACGACGCCAGCCACGGCCTGGATGCCGAGCTTCTGCCCGATGCGGAGATTGTTGAACATGTGTTGCCCCTCGCGACGACGTGGTCGCACACCCGCCCGGATCGGCCCTTGCGGGCGCGGTCCGTTGATTGCAGCTGATCCTGCAAGCTGGACGGCTAATCGAGGATTCAAGGTTAGATTGAATCAAAGATGAATCGAGGCATCGTTCTCGATAATAAAAGCCGAGGTATGCAACTTAGGTATGTGATTTGAGATAAGTAGAAACAAGTAAGTGATACCGGGATTCGTCTGCGGCCTTGAAGACGGTCAAATTTGCGCCAAGCTCCGGATTCCCGGGCTGCGAGGCCGGATGTTGCGTGACGCGGCCGCCTCGCCTAGACCGCACGGGACTCGACGGCCGCTCCGGCCCGCCGTCGCCCATTCCGAGGATCCGACTGATGAGCGAGCGTCTTTCCCTGCCGAAGGACAAGATCCGCGTTCTCCTGCTCGAGGGCGTGAACGACAGCGCCGTCGAGCACTTCGCCGCGGCGGGATATTCCAACCTGACGCGCCTGCCCAAGGCGCTCGACGGCGCCGCTCTGCGAGACGCGCTCAAGGGCGTGCATATCCTTGGCATCCGTTCGCGAACCCAGCTCACGGAAGAAGTCTTCGAGAACGCGGATCGCCTCATGGCCGTGGGCTGCTTCAGCGTCGGCACGAACCAGGTGGATCTCGATGCGGCGAGGCGGCGCGGCATTCCGGTGTTCAACGCCCCGTTTTCGAATACCCGCAGCGTGGCCGAACTCGTGATTGGCGAGATCGTGATGCTGCTGCGCCGGATTTTCCCGCGCTCGGTCAAGGCGCACGAAGGCGGCTGGGACAAGTCCGCCACCGACAGCCTGGAGGTCCGCGGCAAGACGCTCGGCATCGTCGGCTACGGCAACATCGGCAGCCAGCTCTCGACCCTCGCGGAAGCCATGGGCATGCGGGTCATCTTCTTCGACCTGACCGACAAGCTTCGCCACGGCAACACCGAGCCCGCCGAGAGCCTGCAGGCGCTGCTGGGGGCCAGCGACGTGGTCAGCCTGCACGTTCCCGAGACCCCCGCCACGGCAGGCATGATCGGAGCGGCCGAAATCGCCGCCATGAAGCCGGGCGCTTATCTCATCAACAACAGCCGGGGCACGGTGGTCGACCTCGAGGCGCTCGCGGACGCGCTCCGCAGCGGCCACCTGCGCGGCGCGGCCGTGGACGTCTTCCCGGTGGAGCCTTCCTCCAACGCCGACCGCTTCGTCACGCCTCTCCAGGGCCTGGAGAACGTCATCCTCACCCCGCATGTCGGCGGCTCGACGGAGGAGGCCCAGGAGCGCATCGGAGGCGAGGTGGCGCGCAAGCTGGTGGACTACAGCGACGTCGGGTCCACCCTCGGGGCCGTGAACTTCCCGCAGGTGCAACTGCCCTCGCGCCCGAGCGGGGTCCGCTTCATCCAGGTCCAGCGCAACATGCCGGGCATGCTGGGGCGCCTGGCCGCGGTCTTCGCCAAGCGGGGCGTCAACATCGCCTCGCAGTACTACCAGACGGACGGCGAGGTCGGTTACGTCGTGCTTGACGCGGACGGCGATTATTTCGACGCGCTGGACGTGGTGCACGAGCTGCGCGGGCTGCCTGGCAACATCAGGGCTCGCATCCTGAACCGGGCCGAAGACTGAGTTCCGGCCCTGCGTCCGAAAAGTTCCATCGCGGACGATTGACGTACGGAAAGGCGCGCTCTCGCCCTTTTTCGGCCGTGCCTGTGGGGCGGACGGGTTATGGCTTGATCTAGGTCGCAATATTCCCGCAAGAGTTGTGCAGCGGCCCGGGGGCGATTCGTTGCGGACGCAAGGGGTCGGGGCCGTTCACGGCAGCACGGGGAATGGGCTTGCGGATCGCAAACACCCTTCGGGAGCAGCCGCTGCGGGGCGGGCGGATCTCCCAGGCGCATCATCGGATGGCGATTACGCGGCTGGCGTTCTTGTGCGTAGGCCTTCTGGCGGCGATCGCCGCAATGATGGCGGCGACAATTCACTAACCGAAATCGCGCTTGGCCCGACGAGGCCAAGCGCGATTTGAACTGGGACGCTTACTGGCAGAGGTGCCGCAGTCCGTCCTCGCCGACGAACGTGCCGGAAGCCGCGTCGAAGGTCGGGTACAGCTTGGCGCACTGCTCCCACTTCCACTGCATCTTGGAATCGGTGGGCATCGTCACCGGCGACTGCCTGATCGAGCCAGTCTCAAGGTCCATCTCGTTGGACTGGAAGCGGGTCGAGGTCCCCGTTCCGCCCGCGACGCCGCCAGCCGACATGCCGCCCGCGCGGCCGCCCGGATAGGCCGTCGTGCCCGGGACGCCGCCGCCGGCGCCGGCGCCCATCTGCGGGTAGGCCTGGGCCATGGCGAGGCCGGTGGAGAGGGTGAGGGCGCCGAGGGCGAGCAGGCCCTTCTTCATCGTGTTGGTCATGCAAGTCTCCGCAAGTCAGGCTCGGGCCGGCGGCCCGAGTTCGGCTTCCCAACGTGCGAGGGCGAAGTCGGTTCGCGGCCGCCGATCACGGGGCCGCGAACGCGAGAGCGGCTTTCGCGGCCGCGCGGGCTCAGAATTCCTCCCAGCCGGCGTCGCGCCCGCCGCCGCGTGAGGCGCCAACCGCCGCCTTCCGGGGCGGGGCCGCTTCATCCGGCCCGGGGCGTGACGGAGCCACGCCCTTGGGCTTCGTGCGGTCGATCCGCTTCGCGGCCTTGCTCTCCTGCCTGGGGCGGTCGGCGAATGCGTCGTCGCCGCCCGAGAAGGCTTCCTGGGCCAGCCGGCGCAGCCGCTCGGGCTCGCTGGCCGGCCTCTCGGTCGCAACCTTGGCGGGCGCTTTTGCAGCGGGCGCCCTGGAGGCCGCCGGTCGAGTCGCTGTGCTGAGCGTCGCGACCCGGTCCGTCCTGAAAGTGGCCACGATCTCGTTGAGCCGCTCGATCTGGCCAGCCAGGGACGAGGCGGAAGCCGCGCTCTGCTCAGCCAGGGCCGCATTCTGCTGGGTCATTTCGTCCATGTGGGCGACGGCCTGGCTCATCTCGTCGATGCCGTTGGCCTGCTCGCTGGCCGCGCTGGAGATATCCCCCACCGTGTTGGCGACCTTCTGCGAGGCGCTGACGATTTTCCCGAGCGCCTCGCCGGCCGAGCGCACGAGCTTCACGCCTTGCGACACCTGCTGGCCGGACGAGCTGATCAGCCCCGTGATGTCCTTGGCGGCCTCGCTGGAGCGCTGCGCCAGGGTCCGGACTTCCGACGCCACGACCGCGAAACCCTTGCCGGCTTCGCCGGCCCGCGCGGCCTCTACGGCCGCATTCAGGGCCAGCAGGTTGGTCTGGAACGCGATGTCGTCGATCACCGAGGTGATATCGCTGATCTTCTGAGAGGCCTGTTCGATGCGCGCCATCGCCTCCACCGCCTCGGTGACGATGCGCCCGCCGGTTTCGGCGACGCCCATCGCTTCCTCGGCCAGCGTAAGCGCCTGGCGGGAGGACTGGGCCGAAGCCTTCACGGAGGCGGCGAGCTCTTCCGTGGTCGCCGCGGTCTCCTCCAGGGATGACGCCTGCTCCTCGGTGCGGCGGGACAGGTCGTCCGCGCCGGAATTGATCTCGCGGGCCGCGCTGCCCACGTCCACGGCGGTGGTCTGGATGGTCGCGACAGTTTCCGCGAGGCGCTCGACGGTCTCGTTGAGCCGGTCCTTCAACTCGCCGAACCGGCCCTGGTACTCCGCCCCGATCGTGCGGGTCAGGTCCCCATTCGCGAGCGCGCCGAGAGCGTCGGCGAGGTCCGTCGTGGCGGCGTCGACGCCGGCGCTCATCTGGTTCATGGCCTGCGACAGGTCGCGCATGAAGCCGGTCTTGCCCTCCAGCGGCACGCGCCTGGTGAAATCGCCCGCAGCGGCGGCCGAGGCCATGGCGGCGACCTCCGCCTGCACGGCGAGTTCGGCCGTGATGTCACGCCATTCGATGGTCTGCCCGATGGTCTCGCCGTCGGCGCCCAGGATGGGCGTCAGCGCGAGCCGCAGCGTGTGGCCGCCGATCTTGTACTGGACGAGCTGCGAGCCGTTCTCCTCGCCGAGGGTGGACCGCTCGATCGCCGGGTTGTCCCGGGCGAGCGACAGCGGGGCGCCCATGAGGCCGTCCACGGACCAGTCGGCCCGCCCTGCCTTGAAGCTCGGCTCGAGCCCGCGCAGGAACGCGTCCAGCGATCGGCTGAGGTAGACGATGCGCTCCTGGTCGTCGGCGATCATGATCATGGCCGGCGAGCTGTCGAGCGCCGAGCGGATGCGGGCCGAGGCGAGGCCAGCCTCGTGGATCTGCTTCAGCGACCGCGCCAATTCCCCGATCTCGTCAGCCCGGCTGGTTGCGCCGAGCTCGACCGTTTCGCCGTTCACCAGCCGGCCTACCGCGTCCTTCAGGAGGCTGATCGGCCGGTAGATCGTGCGCGAGGCGAGCCATCCGACGAGCCCCACGGCCGCCAGGATGCTCGCTCCCACCATCGCGATGAGCTTGCCCATGGCGACCAGCGGCGCCTCGACCTCGCTCATGGTCTGCTCGGCCACCACGGCCCAGGTCTGCCCCAGGATCTTCGCCGGCACCGCGATGACGACGGACTCCTGGCCGCCCGTTCCCGCAGCGTGGGTCGATGCGGCTGTCCCGCCCAGCGCGGTCTTCACCGTGGCGGGCTCGAAGCGCAGCTTGCCGGCCGTCGCTTCCTTGTGAAGCGCGAGTTGCGTGCGCGCGAGCCCGTCCGGACCGACGGCGAAGACCTGTCCCGTGTCCCCCATCTTCTTGTTGATGATCGGCGACATGGCCGCGGGCGACAACGTCGCCGCCACCACGCCCATCGTGGTCCCCGAGTCGCTCACCAGCGCCTTCGCCAGCACGGATGTCGGCTGGCCGCTAAGCGGCGCGTACGGCTCGTTGTCGACGAACGCGACCTCGCCGCCAGCCCCCTTTTGCAGTGCTTGCTTGAAGGCCTGCCCCATCGGGCTGTCCTTCAGCCGCCCCGTGGCGACATTGGTCGCAAAGTCGCGGTTCTTCATCGCGGAGTAGACGACGTTTCCGCTCGGATCCAGAATGAGGACGTCGGCGAACTCGAACTGCCGCCGATACTGGTCGATGATCGTGTGGACCTTCTCGTGGTAGAAGCCGTAGCTGGTCTCGTCCCGCTCGCCCTTGTACTTGGACGGATCGTCCTTGTTCGGGTTCTCGTCGATATAGAGCTTCTGCAGCAGGGACTCGGCTTCGGCGCCCTTCGACTTGTAGTCGTTGCCCAGGTTGCTGAGCGCCTCGAAAACCGTCGGCGTCTCTGACACGAGCCGCAGGTTGGTCTGGGCCTGCCGCATGTAGCGCTCCAGCGCGCTCGCGCGGTTCTGCACGGTGGCCTGCAGGCTCGTCTCAAGCTGCTGCACGGCCGACCGCCGCGCGATCTCGTAGGCCATCCCGCCGACAGCGACCGCGCTGACCACGGCGCCGGTGAGCACGATGGCGGGAACCTTGAAGGACAATTTCGAGAACGCACGCAATACGCTGGACATGGGGCCCCACCCTGGATCGTTCCGCCGCCCGGGGGTGGGCGGCTTTGGTGGAGACCTTCTCCGCGCTCGTGAGTCATCGTGGCTTCGACAGAGTCGAAAGGCCCGCGCGGAAGGTCTCGCGCGGCCAGACTCGACAGTATTTACTTACAAACGGTTCAAAATTGAGCTTGGCGTATTCAGAATCAACGGCTTCGGAGATGCGATTCTTTAGCTTATATACTCGGCCTGTTGGGGGCGAGAAGACTTTCATTTCGGCGGAAATCGCCTGATTCACGTGCGATTGATCGTTGATTCCAAACTCGAGCGCGGGAGCTAGCTACGGTGCGCCTTCGGTCTCGCACGGCGCGCGCCACAGCTCGCCCCCGGTCATCGGGGCCGGCGCCCCCGTCGTGGTCGGCAGGCTGATCGGCAGCCCGCGCATCGACCTCACCGCCAGGTAGCCGAAGCATTGCGCCTCGAGAAAGTCTCCGTCCCAGCCCACGGCCTCGACCGGCTGCACCGGGACGCCGAGCTTCTGGCGCAGAAGGTTCATGAATGTCCCATTCAGCCTGCCGCCTCCCGTGACCAGCCAGCGGAGCGGCCGCTTCGGCACGTGCCGCACCGCATCGGCGGCGGAGGCCGCGGTGAACTCCGCGAGCGTCGCCGCGCCTTCGGCGTCACCCAGGCTCTGGACGGCCTTGGCCCAGGCGTGGAAATCGTTGCGGTCGAGCGACTTCGGGGCGGGGCGGTCGAAATAGGGGTGCTTCATCAGGCCCGCCACCATCGTGGCGTCGGCCTGCCCTGAAGCTGCGAGCCGTCCGCCCTCGTCATAGGGCTTCCCGAGCCGCTTCCGCACGAAATCGTCCAGCAGGGCCGAGGCCGGACCGGTGTCGAAGGCGATCACGGCGTCGCCGTCGATGTAGGTGACGTTGCCGACGCCCCCGAGGTTCAGCACCATCAGGGGCTGCTCGAGCCCAGCCGCGAGGGCGCGGTGGAAGAGGGGCACGAGCGGCGCCCCTTCGCCGCCCGCCGCGATGTCCGCGTGGCGGAAGCGGTTCACGACATCGATCCCGAGGGTGGCAGCCACACGCTGCCCGTCGCCCAACTGCCGGGTGAAGCGCCGCTCAGGCCGATGGTAGACCGTCTGCCCGTGCAGCCCCACCACCCGGACGCTGTCCCGGTCGATCCCGCAATCGGCCATGAATTGCTGGATCGCGCCCGCATGCGCGTCGCTGACGGCGGCTTCGATCTCGACAAGCTCGTCCCCTTCCGCCCGCACCGGGTCGGCGATCAGGGCGAGCAACTCGGCCCGCAGCGCCTCGGAGTAGGGGTAAGTCCGCCCGGGACCCGTGGTGACCCGAGCGTCGCCGTCCGTGCTGACGATCGACACGTCGATTCCGTCCATGGAGGTGCCGCTGATGGCCCCGATGGCGGTGATCAACTCGGCGTCCGGCATGACGTTTCCTTGTTTTGGCCGACGCACTTTCGCCCAAGGCGTCGCGGCCCATGGCTATCACAGGGCAGGGGCCAGGGCCACGCGTCCTGCCCGTTAGTCGGGAGCGTCTTCGCCGGAAGCGTCCAAGGCGGCGAGCGCGCGCCTGAGGCTGCCTCCGGCCCTGTCCAGCAAGGCGTCGGCCATGTCGACGTCGAGGCCCTGCGCCACCAGCGTGGCCCGCTTCACGTCCCAGTCGACCTGGCGAAGCGCGTCCCTGGCGATGTTCTCGTCGCACCCCGCCAGGGCCGCCACCATGGCCTCCGCGCGTCGGTGGAGCTTCACGTTGCGGGCCCGCATGTGGACCATCAACCCGCGGTACACCCGCCCGAGCCGGATCATCACACCCGTGGAGAACAGGTTCAGCGCGGCCTTCTGGGCCGTGCCGGCCTTCATGCGGGTGGACCCGGCGACCACCTCGACACCGGTCTCAAGCAGGATGGGATGCCGCGCGGCTCCCAGCAGCGGCGTGCCTGGGTTGTTGGCGATCCCGACCGTGACAGCGCCCAGGGCCGTCGCCCTCCGGACGAAGGCGACCGTGTAGGGCGTAGCCCCGCTGGCGGCGAGGCCGACCACCACGTCATTGGGGCCGATCGCGGCGGCGTCCGCCTTGGCGACCGCGTCTGCGGCGTCGTCCTCCGCCCCTTCCGCGCTGCGCATGAGGGCGCCCGGCCCGCCCGCCATGGCGAAGACCAGGCGTTCGGCTGGCCAATCGAAGGTGGGCGGCAGCTCCGCCCCGTCCTGCACGGCCACGCGCCCCGACGTGCCCGCGCCGGCGTAGATCAGGCGTCCGCCTTTCCCAAGGGCCTGGGCGGCGTCCTCAACGGCGAGCGCGATCGACCGCAGGGCGGGGCGCACCGCCGCCACGGCCGCAAGCTGGCCCTCGAACATGGCCTCCACGGCGTCCGCGGTCGGCCAGTCGTCGAGATCCACATAGCGTACGCTGACATCCTCCGTGGCCATGCTGCTCGCTCTTCGGCGGTTGAGGCCGGACTGCCGGACTGTGGCCGGCCCTGGCCCGCACGCCTATGTTAGGTCAGTGTTGTAGCCGCAACGGCGGCTCCCATCAGAAAACGACGAGACACCCGAAAGGTCCCAATGGAGCCCTCCAGAGGCCCGCGCTTCGCCATCCTGGCGTCCCGCATCTTCGACGGCTTCGTCCTCGGCGGGCCCGGGGCGGTGCTGGTTGAAGACGGCAAGATCAAGGGCATCGGCCTCCCGGCTGACGTGCCTTCGGACCTGCCGCGAGCGGAGCTTCCGGAAGGAGCCACCCTGGCTCCCGGCTTCATTGACTTGCAGGTGAACGGGGGTGGCGGCGTCCTTCTGAACGACGCCCCGACTGTCGATTCCATGCGCGCCATCGCAGCCGCCCACCGGCGCTTCGGCGTCACGGGCCTGCTGCCCACCTTCATCACGGACGCGCCTGCGGGCCTGCGGGCCCTGGTCGCGGCGGCTCCCGCCGCCGTGGCGGAGATTCCGGGCGTCCTTGGCGTTCATTGCGAAGGACCGTTCATCAATACCGCGCGCAAGGGCGTGCACAGGGAGGATTTCATCCGAACGCCAGGGGAGGGGGACATCGAAGCCTTGCTCAGCCTCGGGAGGGCCGGACGGTCCATGGTCACCCTCGCGCCCGAGAGCGTTCCGGCTGGGTTCGTCGCCTCGCTGGCCAGGGCGGGAATTCGCGTATCGGCCGGCCATTCCGACGCCAGCGCGGCGCAGGTCCTTGCGGCGGCTGACGAGGGGCTCACCGGCGTCACCCACCTGTTCAACGCCATGTCTCAGATGCAGGGCCGCGCCCCTGGCGTCGTCGGGGCTGCGATGGCCGACAAGCGCTTGTTCGTCGGCGTCATCGCCGATGGCCTGCACGTGGATCCCGTCGCCCTGCGTACGGCCTACGCGGCTTGCGGGGCCGAGCGGCTGATGCTGGTCAGCGACGCCATGAGCTCGGTGGGCGCCGAGGCGGACCGCTTCGTCCTGATGGGACGCGAGGTCCGGCTCCAGGACGGGCGTCTCACGACCGCCGAGGGCACGCTCGCGGGCGCCCATCTCGCCATGGACCAGGCGGTCCGCAACGCCGTGTCGCTCATGGCCGTCCCAATCGAGCACGCCCTGGCGATGGCGGCCCGAATACCCGCAACCTTCCTCGGCCTCGGCCACGAGCTCGGCCGGATCGCGCCCGGCTACACGGCGAGCCTGGTCGCTCTCGACCAGAACCTCGACGTGATCGGGACCTGGATCGCTGGACAGCCTGATTTTCGCCCTGGAGACCCGAGCGCATAAAAAAAAGGCCGGGCGTCAGAGACACCCGGCCATTTTGGAGTCGTTCCGGATCGAAACCCGAAAACCGTCCAGAGGGGAACGGTCCAACGTGGGCTCAACGCCGGGAGGGGAAGGCGGAGACCACGACCGGAACCACCCCCTATATGCGGGCCGCGAGGTCTGCCTTCAATGCATATGCACTCATATCAGGCATGCACTGAGCGCTGACTGAGCGCAGGCGCCCACACACGCGGCGCCCTCACTGGCTGGGCTGTGCGGAGCGGAAGAGCTGCTGCGCATCGGCCCGGAAAGCCCCGCGCGCCTCGTCACGCGTATAGAACATGTGACCGCCCGGATAGACCAGCAGCCGCAGCCGGTCGGGCGATCCCATCTTCGGCAGCTGAGCCAGCAGAAGCTTGTTTTCGAAATAGGGGGTCACCAGGTCCGTCGCCCCATGGGCCACGATGGCCTTCAGGTTGGGATCGAGCGCCAGCGCATCCCGCAGGGCGCCGAGCGCTTCGGGCGCGCTGCGCCGTCCGCCCCACTGCCATTGGTTGCTGACTTCCCGGTTCAGGAGGTGATAGGGGCGGTCGATCTTCCAGCCAAGGCGCCGGTAGAGGGCTGTGGCGGCGGCGGAGAGCGGCGCCTCCATGGCGTCCAGGACGGGGTCGTCCGCGTGGCCCGCGCCTTGGCTGAACGGCTGCGGGTCGTAGCCCGAGATGGTGGCGTCATACACGCTGGCGAGCCGTCCTCGCTGGCGTTCGCGCACGAAGGTGCCGATATCGACGCGGCCGGCCAGCTTGCGCACGAGCTCGGCGTCGAGGCCCGTAAGCGAGGAGACCTTCTGCGTCATGCGGTCAACGGCTGCCTGGTCGTTGGGGCCCTTCAGCAGGTCGGCCATGAACTCGCCGGCGGCGTAGCGCTCCACCTCCTCGAGCGCGCGGGGATCAGGGGAGCCCATGTTGGCCGCCGCCATGGAGGGCAGTTCCGTCACCCATCGCATTGGCGAATGCCGCGGCTGGAAGCGCCACGCGAAGTCGAGCACCGGCGACAGCATGGCCACGCCCGAGATCCCCACCGCCTGGCCGGTCTGCAACTCGCGGGCGAGACGGGGAGCCCGATAGCCGCCGTAGCTTTCCCCCAGGACCACCTTGGGGGAGGCCTGCCGCCCGTTCTTTTCCACCCACTTCCGGATCACGGTCGCCAGCCCCTGGATGTCGGCGTCCACCGACCAGAACCGGCGGCGAAGATCGTCGCCGCGCGCCGTGGACCAGCTGTATCCCGTGCCAACCGGGTCGATGAACACGAGGTCCGTGAAGTCCAGCCAGGTGTCGGGATTCGGAGCCGCGACCGCAGGCGCGGATGGGGCCGGGCTCTCCAGGTTCACGCGCCATGGCCCCACGGCCGCCAGGTTCAGGTAAGCCGAGGCCGCGCCCGGCCCGCCGTTGAACGCGAAAGTGACCGGGCGGCGGGCCGGATCGCCACCGGCCTGCTGGAACGCGATGAAGCCTACTTCCGCCAGCAGCGGGCCGCCCTCGCCGTCATAAAGCGGGATGGACCCGAGCGTGGCCGTGAACTTGAGGGTCCGGCCGGGCAACTCGAGCGTGTGTTCCGTGGTCGAATCGGCCGGGAACTTACGGGCGTCGTCGCGAGCCTTCTCTCCACGATCCTGCTGCTGGGATTCCTCGCGCTGCGGGCGTCCCTGCTGGGCCCACGCAAGCGAAGCGTGCGAGAATGCGCCGAGTGCGAGCAGGACGCACAGCGCGCTCCCGGCGCGCCGCAGTCTGGAGAACGTCTGCATAGGGTCTCCTGGGCTGATGGCGAGCGCATCCTACGCGCTGCGTTGCGGCGAAACATCGGCAGTGTTGCGCCGGAAACCATGCTTCGCCGCAACCAGCCCACAAACGTGCGTCAAACGGAACCGTTGCCGTCAGCCGGCATTGGTCCCGGTCAAGTTTTCTGGAGGTTCTTCATCCATGCCCGTCAGCCGGCGTTTCGTCGCCCTCGGTCTTCCGGTCTTGCTGGGCGGCTGTGTTTCCGCGCGCCCCGCCCCCATGGCGTATACGGCTGCGCGCCGCGCCAGCCTTGAGCCACAGTATTACGACATGTACGCCGAGCTCGACGACGAGCCCTTCCCGGTGCCGGCCGTCGATATCGACGGCATCGATCCCCGCTACCTGCGCCAGCCCGTCGCCTACACGGGCCCTGAGCGCCCGGGCACGATCGTCATCAACCCGAACCAGAAGTTCCTCTATCTGGTGCAGGACGGCGGCCGCGCGATGCGCTACGGCGTCGGCGTCGGCCGCGAAGGGTTCGGCTGGCATGGGAATGCGACCATCAAGCGCAAGGCCGAGTGGCCGACCTGGACGCCCCCCTCCACCATGATCATGCGCCAGCCCGAGCTGGAGGAATACGCCAGCGGAATGCCCGGCGGTCCGGACAACCCGCTCGGCGCACGCGCCATGTATCTCTACCAGGGCGATCGCGACACGCTCTACCGCATCCATGGCACGATCGAGCCGCAGACCATCGGCACCCGCGTGTCCTCCGGCTGCATCCGCCTGATCAACCAGGACGTGATCGACCTTTACCGTCGGGTGTCGACAGGCACGCGTGTGGTCGTGCTGAGCGGCGGCGGGGGCGGAGAGGGCGACGAGTTCAGCTGAGCCCGGGTGGGCGCAGGCGAGCAGCCGTGGCCTGGGCCTTACGGCCCGGCCGGGCTGACGGCCCGAGCGATATCCGGCTCCAGGGCTTGAGCCAGGCCCTGGGTGATATGGGATTCGTCCCAAAACGCCCTTGGATCGCGGGTCAGCGGCGTGTCCGTCCGGAAATCGAGCACCGCCACGTGGGGGCGGACGGAGGCGAGCGACCGGATCGCCGCCTTGCATGCGGCCTCCGCTTCGCCCTCCGGTGAGTCCGGTGAAGGCCGCAAGGTCGCCAGGACAGGCGTGATCACAAGGGCGACCCGTGTGGTGGACGGGATCTCGTCCAGCATCTCCGCGAGGATCGCGAGGCCCGGAAAGGGGCCCGCGTGAGTAGCGAGGGGCACTTTCGAGTTGGGGTTCACCCTGGCGCGATTTCGCTCGCCATAGAGCTTCTGGCCCTCGTAGTCCCAATAGCCGTCGCGGCTGGCGAGCGTCAGCGGCCTCTTCGCGCCGACGATGGTGGCCAACGTGTCCTCAACCGCCTTGGTGCGGAAAACGCCGCGCGCGTAGGTCAGGAAGTCGGGAGCATAGAGCCAGAATGGGAACGGGTTGGACTGCAATCGCTGCTCCGCCCCTGGCCCGCTCTGACAATCGAATTCGTCGACGCCGATGACCATCGCCTTCGGCGCCGCCGTGCGGTGCTTCAGGAAATACCCCAGCAGCGCCTTGTGCTCGCGGACGCCGGTCGCCGGCGTCGCCAGGGAGACGAAGCGGAATCCGGTCAGCGCGTTGAGCCGCTCGGGGCTGTACAGCTGGACATGAGAGTTGCCGACGATGGCCGCGTCGAACTGCGGGTCGCGCGCGCGGCTGGCGTGCGCCGTGCGCGGCGCCTGCTCGCGCGTGCGCCCGAGCCCGAGCCCGGGTACGCGCCCCGTGTCATATGGATCGACGGCCAGGAGAAGGGCGTACGTGGTTGCGGCGGCTGCGGCGGCCGACAATGCCCAGAACCTCAGGAATCGCGGCCAGGCCGCTTCCGGACTTGCGTGCAATGAACCGAGCTCCCTCACTGCACCTCCCTCAGCGCCGGGCGCGAGGGCGGACCAACCCCAAGCTGCATAGCGTCGGATCAGCCCAGCGTACAGGCCGTCGCACCGTGAGGTCATGGATCGGGTGGGAGGGCGTGCTGCTGCGACAAAGGGGGCCGTCTCCGCCTGTGGAGCGTGGCTTAGGCGCCTCTATCCTGCCCGGCGCGCCGTGGTAGCAGAGATGTCCGCCGCGACTCGGGCGTCCGCGTGAAGAGGTGTGCATGAAAGCCGGGATCGACATGGGCCTGACGTCCGAGGGGACGCCCGCCCTTCTCGACCTCGAGGAACTGCTCGCGACCCGCCTGCTCGTGCAGGGCAACTCGGGGTCCGGCAAGTCGCACCTGTTGCGTCGCCTCCTTGAGCAGAGCGCCAGCTGGGTTCAGCAGGCCATCATCGACCCCGAGGGCGACTTCGTGACGCTCGCGGACAAGTACGGGCACCTCGTCGTCGACGCCGCCCAGAGCGAGAACGACCTGCAGCGCATCGCCGCCCGCGTGCGCCAGCACCGCGCCTCCGTGGTGCTGAATCTCGAGGGCCTCGACATCGAGGGTCAGATGCGCTGCGCCGCCGCCTTCCTGGGCGGGCTGTTCGATGCGGATCGCGACTTCTGGTACCCCATGCTGGTGGTGGTGGACGAGGCCCAGCTCTTCGCCCCCATGGCGGCCGGAGAGGTGTCGGACGAAGCCCGCAAGCTTTCGCTGGGGGCGATGACCAACCTCATGTGCCGCGGCCGCAAGCGCGGTCTCGCCGGGGTGATCGCCACCCAGCGCCTCGCGAAGCTCGCCAAGAACGTGGCTGCCGAGGCCTCCAACTTCCTGATGGGCCGCACCTTCCTGGACATCGACATGGCCCGCGCCGCCGACCTGCTCGGCATGGAGCGCCGCCAGGCGGAGATGTTCCGCGACCTCCAGCGCGGCCACTTCGTCGCGCTGGGCCCGGCCCTGTCGCGCCGCCCCCTGCCGCTTCGTATCGGCTCGGTCGAGACCTCGACCCGCAGCTCGAGCCCGAAGCTCCTGCCGCTGCCGGATGCGCCGGCCGAGGACATCCGCGAACTGATCTTCGAGGCGCCCGAACCTGAATTCGTTCGCGCGCCCCGCCCGCGGGTCGCCCCGCCGCCGACCACGGCCGACATCATGGCGCAGCTGGCGCGCGCCCGCCCGGCGGAGCCCTCTCCGGAGCCCGTCCCGGAGATGTCGCCCGAGGAGCGCGCGGCCGCCATGGACGAGATCCTGCGCGAGATCCTGGAGGATCCAGACGCAGCCTTCGCCTCCATCGCCGTGCTTTACCAGGACTTCCTGGTCCGCTGCCGCATCCGGCGCGTCACCGGCGAGCCGATGAGCCTGCCCGTCTTCCGCCGCCGGCTCGCGGTGGCCCGCGCCGGGGCCCAGCCGGGCCAGTCGGACGAGGCCTGGGAGAAGGCGGTGTCCTTCGCGGCGGAGCTGGAGGAGGACATCCAGGCCGTGTTCCTCCTTATCGCGCGCGCCGCGCTGCAGAAGGAGCCCTGCCCGTCGGACGACGCCATCGCGCGAGCCTTCGGAAGCCGCTCGCCGGCCCGGGCGCGCCGGATCATCTCCTACATGGAAAGCCGCGGCATCGTCGTGTGCCGCACGGACCTACGCGGCGCCCGCATCGTGGCGCTGCCTGACCTCGGCTGCGAGACAGCCGCGGCGGAGGCGTCCGGCAAGGCGGAGCCAGCGCCCGCGCGTCGGGCCGCCCCTGCGCCGGACCTGTTCGCGAGCGGGTAGGGCGGCCGCTTCGTCACGAGGCCAGAAAGGCGATCTTGCCGAGCCAGCCCAGCCCGGCCATGAGCGCGGTCAAAAGCAACCAACCGGAATTCATCGCGAAGTCCCTTTGTTAACCATTGGGGCACGAACGCGGTCGCGGGACCCATGTTCCCGGCGAGACCGCCCCCGCGTCTTGGCGACGCACGAATGCGACCACTTGCGATCGGTCGAGAGATGACTTCGCACTTTAGGCGCGAGTTTAAGGACCGTTCACGATTTGGGGCTAAGGCTTAGCGGAAGGCCGGGATCGCAGCCCTTGAGTCGTGCCGGCCGCAACATTCAGCGCATGCCTGAGGAGCCGCCTCGTGAGCCTCGCCTACGACACTCTGTCCGACTACGGCGCCGCCGCCTCGTCCGAGGCGATGCAGCGGATCGTCACCTTCAAGGTGGATGGCCGCAGCTTCGGCGTCGATGTCGCGTCCGTCCGTGAAATCAAGGGCTGGCAGCCCACCACGCCGCTGCCGAACGCCGCCTCGCACGTGCTTGGCGTCATCAATCTGCGCGGCGCGATCATCGCCGTCTACGACCTCCGCCGCCGGCTGGGCCTGGGCGCCAGCGCGATCTCCCGCTCCAGCGTGGTGATCGTCGTGGACCTGGGCGAGCGCCTCGCCGGCCTCCTGGTCGACGCGGTGTCCGACATCGTCGATATCCAGGTCTCTTCCCTCCGCCCCGCCCCCGAGATCGCCGGCGAGGGCGACGACATCCTCCAGGCCCTTGTGGTCAAGGGCGACGAAGTCGTGGCCCTGCTGGACCTGCCCTCGGTGGTGCGAGAGAGCGCCGGCTGGGTGAACTGATCGGCGCAGCTTGCGATGACGACAAAGGGGCCGGCGGCCCCTTTTTCGTTCCTGGCGCTTTGATCGATCTAGGCGCGAGGCTTGAGCAGACCCGCCGCCATGGTCGGGTCCAGCCGGCCGACCGCGGGAAGGTGGCTTATCCCCATACCTCGCGGCTGATCTCGACGATCATCTGCAGCTTGGCCCACTGCTCTTCCTCCGCGAGCGTATTGCCCTCCTCCGTGGATGCGAAGCCGCACTGGGGCGAGAGGCAAAGCTGCTCGAGGGGCGCGTATCTGGAAGCCTCCTCGATGCGCCGCTTGATGTCGTCCTTCTTCTCGAGGACGCCCGTCTTGGACGTGACCAGCCCCAGGACTACCGTCTTGTTCTTTGGGAGGAAGCGCAGGGGCTCGAAGCCGCCGGCCCGGTCCGTGTCCCACTCCATGAAGTAGGCGTCGACGTTCACCTCGTTGAACAGCAGATCGGCGATGGGCTCGTATCCGCCGCTCGCCACGAAGGTGGAGCGGAAATTGCCGCGGCACAGGTGCATGGAGATCACCATGTCGCTGGGCCGCCCCTTGATCGCCGTGTTGATCATCCCGGCGTAGATGTGCGGCTGCTTCTCCGGATCATCTCCGCGGTCCGCCAGCATCTTTCGCTGCTCGGGATCGCACAGGTAGGCGAAGCTCACGTCGTCGAGCTGCAGGTAGCGGCAACCCTCGCCCGCGAACGCCTGCACCGCGCCGCCATAGGCGTTCCCCAGGTCGGCGTAGAAGTCTTCCATGTCCGGGTACAGGCCCATGTTGATGAGCTTCCGGCCGGCCCGGTAGTGCAGCATGCTGGGCGAAGGGATCGTGAGCTTCGGGACCGAGCCCTTGCCGCTCTTTTCGGAGACCTCCTTGAGGTAGCGGAAATGACGCAGGAAGGGGTGGCCCGAGAAGCCGATCTTGCCCGTGACGCGCGGCGCCTCGTTCTTGGTCTGCACGCCGGCGAACTGGATGCCCTGCTCCACCTCCACCCGGGTCACGCCGTCGAGGTTCCAGAGGAAATCGTAGTGCCACCAGGAGCGGCGGAACTCGCCGTCCGTGACGGCCTTCAGCCCGATCGCCTCCTGCTTGGCCACCACGGCCGCGATCTCGCGGTCCTCGACCGCGGTCAGTTCCTCGGCCGAGATTTCCCCGGCGGCCCGTTTGGCGCGCGCCTCCTTCAGGGCGGCGGGACGCAGCAGGCTGCCGACCATGTCGGCGCGAAACGGCGGGACGGAACGGGCGGTCATGGGGCGTCTCCCTGGCGCATGGTTTTTTCGAGTTGTCCGTGGCCGCCGTCGGGCGGTCAAGCGGCTCCGCGTTGGCCGCCCCGGCCCGCGACGCCGAGATGCGTCTCCAGCGCCTCGCGGTCCTGCGCCAGCTCGGCGCTGGCGCTGGCGTGTACGATCATCCCCCGGTCGAGGATCATGGCGTCGTCCGTGACTCCCAGGATCTTCTGGGCGTTCTGCTCCACGATGATGGCCGACAGCCCCTCCGCCCGGATGATCCGGCGGAGAGCGGCCAGGAGTTCGTCGACGATGATGGGGGCGAGCCCTTCGGTGGGTTCGTCGAGCAGCATCAGCCTGGGGTTCAGAACCAGCGCCCGGCCGACCGCCAGCATCTGCTGCTCGCCGCCAGAGAGCTGGTTCCCCATGTTCTTCCGCCGCTCGCGAAGGCGCGGAAACATCTCGTAGACTCGTGCGACCGTCCATGGTCCCGGCCGGGCCACGGCGGTCATGTTTTCCTCCACCGTGAGCGACTTGAAGATGTTGCGCTCCTGCGGGACCCATCCCACGCCGGCGGCGGCGCGCTGCTCCGGCCGCAGACGCGTGATGTCGCGGCCGGCGAGCCGGATCGATCCGCCCCTGTGGGTCGTGACGCCCACGATGGTGTTGATCAGCGTCGTCTTGCCCGCCCCGTTGCGGCCCAGCAAGGCGAGCGACCGCCCGTCCTCCAGGGACAGGCTGACCCCGTTCAGCACGGCGGCTTCGCCATAGCCGGCGGAAACTCCGTTCAGCTCGAGCAACTCAGCCATGGCCACCCTCGCCGAGGTAGACCTCGCGCACGCGCGGGTCGGCAGCGACATCCTTGGCCGCTCCCTCCATGAACAGGCCCCCGTTCACCAGCACGGCGATGCGCTGCGCGAAGCTGAAGACAAGGTCCATGTCGTGTTCGATCAGCAGGACCGTCACATCGTTCGGGAGCCCACTCACAATGTCGAGGATCTCGTGCCGCTCCTCCTCGGGCACGCCCGCGGCGGGTTCGTCGAGCAGCAGCACGCGCGGTCTGCACGCAATGGCGACCGCGATCTCCAGCAAGCGCTGCTTGCCGTAGGGCAGCACCTTCGTCGGAACTCCCATTGCGTCCGTGAGCCCGAACCGCTCCAGGATGGCGGCGGCCTCGTCGATGACCTCGCTCTTGGAGCCGGCCAGGCGCCACCACTCGCGCCCGTGTCCCTGACGCTCTGATACCGCGAGCCCCACAGTCTCCAGCGGCGTCATCTCCGGAAAGAGCTGGTTGATCTGGAAGGTGCGGGCAAGCCCGCTGCGCACGCGCTGGAACGGCGACATGCCGGTGATGTCCTGGCCTTCAAGCATCACCGAGCCGCTTGTCGGACGCAGGACGCCGGTCAGGAGGTTCACCAGCGTGGTCTTGCCGGCTCCGTTAGGTCCGATCAGGGCGTAGCGCATGCCTTGCTGGAAGCTGATGGTCACATCGTTGGTGGCGACGAGGCCGCCGAACCGCTTCACCAGGTTGCGGGTCTCGAGCGCGGTGGTCATGAGCGGGCGCCGCGGCTGAACGGGACGGTGATCCGGCTGAAAAGCGCGCCGATGCGGTCACGGCCGACCAGGACCAGGATCACCAGCACCAGCCCGATCCAGAACTGCCAGTACTGGGCGGTCACGGAGGACAGGTAGTCCTGCATGGCTTTGAAGATCAGCGCGCCCAGGATGCCGCCGTAGAGATATCCGACCCCGCCCAGCACGAGGACGAGCATCACGTCCGCCGACCGGATGAAATCGAAGACGTCGAGCGACACATATTGCGTGGTCTGGGCCGAGAGCGCGCCCGCGACCCCCGCATAGGCCGCCGACATCGTGTAGATCGCCACCAGACGGACGTTCACCGAAATGCCGACCGCCCGGGCGCGCAGCGGATTCAGCTTCACCGCCCGCAGCGACAGGCCGAAGGGCGAATGCACCACCCGCCGGGCGAGGAGGAACAGGACGAGCAGGACGCAGAGGCTGTACACGTAGGCCGTGCGGCCGAAGATGTCGAAATCGAAGCGGCCGAGGACCGGAGCCATGGTCACACCCTGCAACCCGTCCGCTCCGCCCGTGAGCCAGGACTCGCGGTTGGCGAGTTCCTGCAGCATCAGCGCGATGCCCAGCGTCACCATCAGCCGCGTCAGGTCCGAGCCGCGCAGCAGCAGGAACGATGTCGCGAAGCCGAGCACGGCGGCGCAGCCGGCGGCCCCCAGGAGGCCCAGCAGCGGGTCACCGTAGCCGAACTTGGCGATCAGGCCAGCCGCATAGGCGCCGAGCCCGAAGAACGCGGCGTGCCCCAGCGAGACGATCCCGGCGTAGCCAAGGATCAGGTCGAGCGAGAGCGCGAACAGAGCCAGGATGGCGATCTCATTCAGCAGCAGGAGTTGTCGGGGCAGCAGCACGATGGCGGCGAAGGCCGCGATCCACACCGCGAACTCCCACCAGCGCCAGCGCGCCGAGGCGATCAGCAACCGGCGGGCCGCGGGCGCGGCTGGCGCCTGCGCGGTCGTGACCGCCATGGTCGCTTCCGTCATCGGGTGGCGCTCCGGGCGAAGAGCCCCTGGGGTCGCCAGATCAGCACCAGGACCATGATGGCGTAGATGATGAAGGCGCCGGCCTTGGGCACGTAGTATTTTCCGGCGACGTCCGCGATGCCGAGGATCAGGGACGCGAAGAACGCTCCGGTGACGCTGGACGCACCGCCCACGGTCACCACGATCAGGAAGTAGATCATGAACTTGACCGGGAAGGTCGGGTCCATGCCGAGCACCTCCGCCCCCAGCGCGCCGCCAAGGCCCGCCAGCCCCGAGCCGATCGCGAAGGTGACCGCGAACACGAGGTTCACGTTGATGCCGAGGCCGCGCGCCACGCGCGGGTCGTCGACGGCCGCGCGAAGCCGGCTGCCGAAGCGGGTCCGCACGAGGCCCAGTTGCAGCAGGATCGTCAGCAGCCCACAGATGATGATGATGAACAGGCGGTAGACCCCGATGCTGCCGCCCAGGAACTCCACCCGTCCCCGCAGCGCGTCCGGGATGTTGATCATCTGGGCCCCGGAACCCATCACGTAGTCCACGGCCGAGACTGTCATGAACACGATGCCGATCGTGAACAGCACCTGGTCCAGGTGACTGCGGTCATAGAGCCGATGGTAGAGCGTTCGCTCGAGCAACACGCCGATGGCGGCCGAGAACAGAAACGCGATCGGCAGGCACAGGAAGAAGCTGACGCCGAGCCGGTTCATCAGGTTGGCCGTGATGTACCCTCCCGCGAGCGCGAAGGCGCCATGGGCGAGGTTCACGAAGTTCATGAGGCCGAGCGTGACGGACAGCCCGCAGGCCAGGATGAAGAGCAGCATCCCGTAGGCGATTCCGTCGAAGAGGATGGTGACCATCGCGGGGCTGCTCTGTTGTGCGGGGCGGACGTGGCGCCGTCTTCGCGCTACGCAAGGAAGATGGCGCGCAGCGCCGGACGAGGGGACGTGCGCGGCCCCTCGTCCAGTTGAATTCCCCCGGCGGTCTCCGCCGATAGGGTGCGACGCGCGGATCTTACTTCTTCTTGGCCGCCTTCACCGGATCCTTGACCATCTCGATGGTGGCGAATTCCTGGTTGTAGAGCTCGCCATTCACCTTCTCGACCTTGCGGACATAGATGTTCTGGATGATGTCCCGGGTCTCGGGGTCGATCTGCACCGGGCCCCGCGGGCTGGTCCAGCTCAGGCCCTTCATGGCGTCGATGAGCGCCTGGCCGTCCGCATTGCCCTTGGTCTTGTCCAGGGCCTTGTAGACGAGCTGCATGCCGTCATAGGCGCCGACCGCCATGAAATTTGGCCGGAAGTTGTTGGCCTTCTTGAAGGCTTCGACGAATTCCTTGTTTTCGGGGGAATTGTGCGAGGCGGAGTAGTGGTGCGTGTTCACCACCCCGAGCGCCGCGTCGCCCATCTCGTTCAGCAGGTCGTCGTCGGTCACGTCGCCGGTGGCGATCAACTTGATGCCGGCCTGGGTCAGGCCGCGTTCGGCGAACTGCTTCATGAAGGCGGAGCCGAAGCCCGACGGCACGAATACGAAAACGGCGTCGGGGCCCGCGTCCTTGACGCGCTGGAGGAAGGGCGCGAAGTCCGGGTTGCGGAGCGGAACGCGCAACTCGGACACGACTTCCCCGCCATTGGCCGAGAAGGCCTCCTTGAACGCCTTCTCGGCGTCGATGCCGGGGCCATAGTCCGAAACCAGCGTCACCACCTTCTTGATGCCGTTCTTGGCCGCCCACTGCGCCATCGGCACGGTGGCCTGGGGCAGGGTGAAGCTGGTTCGGACGATGAACGGCGACTGCTCGGTGATGATGGCGGTGGCCGCGGACGTCACAATCTCCGGGATCTTCGCCTGGGTGGCGATGGGGGCGACGGCAAGCGCCAGCGGCGTCAAACCGAAGCCCATCAGCACGTTCACCTTGTCGTTGACGACGAGCTCCTGGGCGATGCGCTTGGTCACGTCCGGGGCGCCGGTGTCGTCCTTGACGATGAGCTGGATCTTCTTGCCCGCGACGGTATCGCCGTGCAGCTGCATCCAAAGCTTGGCGCCAGCCTCCGCCTGCTTGCCGGTTGACGCGCTCGGGCCCGTCATGGGCTGGATGAGGCCGATCTTCACGACCTCCTGCGCGAAAGCCGGCGTGGCGAAAGCGCCCATGGCGACCGCGGCGGCCATGAAGGTCCTGCGCGTCAGAGTCCTCGGCATTCCCTGCTTCCTCCCCAAGCTTGCGTGTTCGTTATGCGAACAGACATTCGTATTGCGAACAGTGTAGAGTTGCTGACGGAACCTCGTCAAGAACAGCCGAAACTCTCCGCGCAACAACCGGAATGCCCGGTTGGGGCCGGTGTTGCTGAGGATATCAGGCGCGCGCCGGCCGGAAACTCAAATGGGAGTTTCCGATCCATTCGTGAGCAGCATGCAACAACGCCCTCATTGATGCACGTAACGACCGGCGATCAGTCGACCCGCGCGCCCGAAATCCGAATGACATCGGCCCATTTGGCGATCTCGCCCGGGATCATGGCGCCGAGCTGCGCCGGCGTCTTCATGGATATGGTGAGGCCCTGCTGCGCCATGGCCTGCTGGGCGGGCGGCTTGGCGAGCCCGGCCGCAACCGCCCTGTAGATCTTGTCGACGACCGCCTCCGGCGTCTTCGCCGGCGCGAACAGGGCGAACCAGGCGTCGGCCTCGACGCGCGTCACGCCCTGGTCCGCCAGGGTTGGCGTGTTCGGCAGCTTGGCCGCGCGCGTCGCGCTCGCCACCGCCAGGGGCTTCAGTTCGCCGGCCTCGATCTGCGAAATCACGCTCGGCAGCGTGGCGAAGGCCACGTCGATGCGCCCCGCGAGCAACTCCGTCGTCATCGGCGCGGCGCCCTTGAACGGCACATGGAGCAGATCCACCCCGGCCCGCGTCTTGAACAGTTCCGCCGCCAAGTGCGAAGCCGAGCCGTTGCCGGTCGACCCATAGGTGAGGGCCCCGGGCTTCTCCTTGGCGAGCTTCACGAGATCAGCCGCAGAATTCGCCGGCAGGTCCTTGCGCGCCACCAGCACGTGCTGGATGTCGGCGACGCCCGCCACGGGCGTGAAATCCTTTGCGGCGTCGTAGTTCGTGCTCTTGAGGAGGCTCTGGTTGGTGGCGTGCGTCTGGTTCGTGCCCAGCACCAGCGTGTGACCGTCCGGCTCGGCCCGGGCCACGGCCTGGGAGCCCACGATGCCGCTGGCGCCGGCCCGGTTCTCCACGATGATGGACTGTCCCAGCTCTGGCCCGGCCTCCTGGGCGATGAGCCGGGCCACCACGTCGACCGGGCCGCCAGCCGGATAGGGGACCACCAGGGTGATCGTCCGGCTCGGGAAGCTCTGCGCCATAAGGCCGCCGAGCGGCGCCGCGCAGGCGCCCAGGACGGCCGCGGCGAGCGCGGCGCGACGTGTGAAACCCATCTCATTCCTCCCTGTGACCTCATTGATCACGGCTTTTGGCTTGCCGTGATGGCATGCTCGAACTAGGGTCCGCGCGCCTGAGACGCCCGCCGGCCGGCGGCTGCGCCAGCGCTGACAGCAAAACCTCCTCGGAGCCTGACCATGGCCTTTCTCGCCGACGCTCTTTCCCGCGTAAAGCCCTCCGCCACGATCGCCGTGACGCAGAAGGCGCGGGACCTGAAAGCGCAGGGCCGCGAGATCATCAGCCTCTCGGTCGGTGAGCCGGATTTCGACACGCCGGACAACATCAAGCAAGCCGCCATCGACGCCATTCGCCGCGGCGAGACGAAGTACACGCCCGTTTCCGGCATTCAGCCGCTGCGCGAGGCCATCGTCGCCAAGTTCAAGCGCGAGAACGGCCTCGACTACAAGGTGAACCAGACGATCGTGTGCACCGGCGGCAAGCAGGTGCTCTACAATGCCTTCGTGTGCACCCTGAACCCGGGCGATGAGGTGATCATCCCGGCCCCGTACTGGGTGAGCTACCCGGACATGGTGCTGCTGGTGGGCGGCAAGCCCGTGTTCGTCGATTGCCCGATCGAGAACGACTTCAAGCTCAAGGCCGAGGACCTGGAGCGCGCCATCACGCCGCGCACCAAGTGGGTCATCCTGAACTCGCCCTCCAACCCGTCAGGCGCGGCCTACACCCGTGACGAGCTGAAGGCGATCACGGACGTGCTCGTGAAGCACAAGCACGTCTGGGTGCTGACCGACGACATGTACGAGCATCTCGTGTTCGGCGACTTCGTCTTCACCACCCCGGCCCAGATCGAGCCGAACCTGATCGACCGCACGCTGACCATGAACGGCGTGTCGAAGGCCTACGCCATGACCGGCTGGCGCATCGGCTACGCCGCCGGCCCTCTGGAGCTGATGAAGGCGATGGACATGGTCCAGGGGCAGCAGACCTCGGGCGCCTGCTCCATCGCCCAGTGGGCGGCGGTCGAGGCCCTCAACGGCCCGCAGGACTTCATCCCGAAGAGCCGCAAGGCCTTCGAGGAGCGCCGTGACCTCGTGGTCTCCATGCTGAACCAGACGAAGTACCTGAAGTGCCCGACCCCGGAAGGCGCCTTCTACGTCTATCCGTCCTGCGCCGAGGCCATCGGCAAGACCACGCCGTCCGGCAAGGTCATCAAGACGGATGAGGACTTCGTCTCCGAGCTGCTCGAGGCCGAGGGCGTCGCGGCAGTGCACGGCTCGGCCTTCGGCCTCGGCCCGAACTTCCGCATCAGCTACGCCACCTCGAACCAGCTGCTCGAGCAGGCCTGCAGCAAGATCCAGCGCTTCTGCGCCGAGCTGCGCTGAGGCGCATCACTGTCGCAGCGAGAAGAAAGCGGCGAGGCGGCCAGAGGTGACCTGGAGCGCTTCGCTGCCCTCGCCAGGAGGAGCGCGTCCGTCCTGGCGTCTCACCCCGCCGAGGCGGCCTTGCTTCGCCGCGGGAGCAAGCCGTTCCGCATCACCATGCAGGCGCCGCCCGCGCTTCTCAGCCGCGAGCACAAGGCGTCGGCCGCCTCACGCGTGTTCTCGCCGACCCGCACCTGGTAGAACGCCCGCGTCCCGCGGCTGCGGAACATCTGCCGCAGGATCAGGGTGTCTTTGCCCTTCAGAATGGAGCCGAACTGGCGTTCGGCCCGGCTGAACATCGCGAGAGCCAGCCCTCGCGAGAAGCCGCCGCCGAGCTGCACGCCCCAGGGCCGGGCGGCGCCTTCGATCACGCGCCTCTGCAAGGCCGCCACATAGCTGTTGCGCCGCGTCCGCAGCATGGCCCGCACCGACTCGCAGGTGGCGGGACCAGATGGGGCCGCTTCGGGTGTCTGCGCGTCGCCCTTGCGCGCCGCGGCCCAGTCCTCGGCGCTGCGCCCGGTGATGGCCTCCACATAGTTGCGGGTCTCGAACGGCAACCCGCCCTGGCCGTCGAGCCAGGCCTGAACGCGGTTCGGTCCAGCGTTGTAGGCTGCGGCCGCCAGTCCCCAGTTGCCGAACTTGTCGCGCAGCTCCCGGAGGTAATCGGCTGAGCGAGGCAATGCCTGCACGGGGTCGAACGGATCCAGCAGGCCGCGCTCGGCCGCCGTTTTGGGCATGAACTGCGCGATGCCCTGCGCGCGGTCGCCATTGCGCGTCACAGGCCCTTCGACCTCGGGGCGGAAGCTGCTTTCCTGGCCGATGAGGCGCGTGAAGAAGGGCACGGGCAGACCGTGGGATCCGGCGGCGGCCTCGATCAGCAGGCAGATGGCGTCCGCGGCCGGCGCCGGCGCGTCGCCCTTGGGGGCCCTGCTCTTGTCCGCCGAGCCGTTCTCGCCTGAACCCTCGCGAGCTTCCGCCGCGGCTTCCTGCCGCTCTGTCGGCGCTGCGGCGGGGCCGGATTGACCTGGCTCCGCCCACGCAACCGCGCCCGCGCCAACCAGCACGGTCCCGGCCAGGATTACGGCAAGCCCCCTGCGCACGATCATGCAGCCTCAGCGGCGCTCCTCGATCACGGATTTCAGCGCGCCCAGCAGCTTGCGGATGAACTCGCGCGTGGGCTCGTCCGCAAGCCGGCCGCTCTCGTCGAACTTGCCAGCCGCCTGGGCGATCATGATCTCCGGGCGGTTAAGCACCCGCGCGTTGAGGGCGACGAAGACCTGGCGAAGGTGATACTGCGCCCGCGCGCCGCCCAGCTGCCCGGTACTGGCGCTCATGATCGCCAATGGCTTCCGGTCAAAGGGTTGCTCGGGCGGGCGGGAGGCCCAGTCGATGGCGTTCTTCAGGACGCCAGGAACCGAGTAATTGTATTCCGGCGTGACGATCAGGACGCCGTCCGCTCTCTTGAGAGCGTCGCGCAGGGATTGGACGGGGGCCGGAAGCCCTTGGCTCCGGACATCCTCGTTGTAGAGCGGGATATCTCCGATCCCCAACGGCTCGACGGCAAGCCCTTCGGGAGCAAGCTCCACCGCTGCGCGGAGCGCCGCGCTGTTGAACGAGCCCTTGCGCAGGCTGCCCGAAATTCCAAGCACCGTAAGCGTCATGCCGGACTCCCGCTGGACCTCGCTGAAGGATGTCGCGACCCGGCCGCGCCGGCAAGCGCGGGTCAGGCGAAGCTATAGGCCCCGATCACCACGACCAGCGCCATGAGCGCCAGAATGGCCAGGAAAACGGGCGTGACCCATCCCTCGCGCCGATGCTCCTGGTCGTGCTTGTTCCAGAGGCTCCAGCGGATCTTGGTCTCCTCGCGATGCGCCATCGCGCGCTCGGGAGCAGTGGGCGGCGCGCCGGCAGCTTCGTCGTCGGACCCCAAAGGGGCGGCGGCCGGATCGGGGAAGGCGACCTTGTCGGCCGTTTGCCCGCTGTCGATGGCGTGGCGAACCTGGGACGTGGTGGGCGCTTCGGGCCGGGGCGTATCGGTGGCGGCGGCCATGGCGGTGATCCTCGACAGAACAGAGCAAGGGCAACGGCTCGCGGCAGGCTGGGTTCCGCCTTAGCCCGCGCGGGCCAACGCTGCTCTTTCCTCGTGCAGCAATTCGGTGTTGATCGCGAAGGCCGCCATCGCGCCTTCCGCCGCGGCGACGATCGCGAACTGCACGCGCCGGGACGCGTCGCCCGCGACGTATACCCCCGGCACATTGGAGCGCTCGTAGCTCGATGTCTCGGCGGTGCCGCGCCTGGTCAACTCGCAGCCCAGCTTCTCGACGAGGCCCGATCGCTGATGCGCCTGCGCCAGGAAGAACAGCGCGGTGCGTTCGAGCGTGTCCCCGGTGCGAAAGCGGACACGCTCAAGGCGCTCGTCGCCTTCCAGCTTCTCGATGGGCTCTTCCCGCACGCGCACGCCCGCCCTGTCGAGGAGCATCCGGTCGGCCTCGCCGAATCCAGGAGGGCCGTCCGTGAGCAGGACCAGGTCCGAGGTCCATAGGCGCAGCTCCAGCGCGAAGCCCACGATGCCTTCTCCGGAGCCGTAGACGGCGAGCGGTTGCTCCCGCAACTCCCAGCCGTCGCAATACGGGCAGGTCCAGACGCCCTTGCCGAAGAGCCGCTCGGCCCCGTCCAGATCCGGGAATGTGTCCTGCAGGCCCGTGGCGAGCAGGATCTTCTTCGCACGAACGCGCATCCCGTCCTGCAGCACGGCTTCGAAGCATCCGTCCTGCCCCGCGACGTCCTCGACGGCGACGTCGCGCAACTGAACGGATTCATAAGGATCCAACTGCCTGAGGCCGACCTCGCGAAGGTCCGCCGGCCGGCAACCGTCCCGCGAAAGAAAGCCGCTGACCCGCGCCGAGGCCTGGTTTCGAGGCTCCCCGGAGTCGCAAACCAGCACCGTGCGGCGGCATCGCCCGAGCACGAGCGCGGCGTTGAGGCCTGCGGGTCCCGCGCCCACGATGAGAACGTCGTAGCTGTCTGGCATGGAGGGCGCCCTGGAGAACATCTGGCGCCGAACGGGCGCGCCGGCCTGCAGGTTCCCTCGCTGGGGAGTTCGCGAGATCCCGCCAAGCTCATGTCGCGCTGTTCTGCAACGAACCTTGTGCTCCCGCGTTACGCAAGCATGACCTCCGCAGATTCCGGCCGCCCCATGGTGCGTTTTGAACCATTGACCTCCCCCGAGCCGCTGTTTCCCAAACCGAAATCCGGAGGGGAGGGGCGCCTGGTGGTGGTGTCGAACCGCGTGCCTGTCCCGAGCGCGTCCGGTTCGCCGGCTGCTGGCGGCCTGGCCGTGGCCCTCAACGCGGCCCTCCAGCAACGGGGCGGATTCTGGTTCGGCTGGTCAGGGAAGGTCTCCGAAGAGGAGACGCCGCTGGAGGTCCACGATTTCGGCCACGTGAGCTACGCGGTCACCGACCTCTCGCAACGCGACATCGACGAGTATTACGCCGGCTTCGCCAACCGCGCGCTCTGGCCCGTGTGCCATTACCGCCTGGATCTCACCGAGATCTCGGCCAACGACACCGCTGGATATTTCCGGGTCAACGAGTTCTTTGCGCGCCGCCTCGCGACGCTGCTGAAGCCGGACGACGTGATCTGGGTCCACGACTACCATTTTATTCCGCTTGCGGCCTATCTGCGCCAGATGGGGTTTGAGAACCGCATCGGCTTCTTTCTCCACATCCCCTGGGCCCCTTATGACGTCTCCAGCGCCCTTCCGGCCTACCAGACGGTGTTGAGCGGGATGACTCGCTATGACGTCATCGGGTTCCAGACCCGGCGCGACTTGGAGAATTTCACCCGCTGCCTCGAACAGGAGAACATGGCGCGGGAAGTCGGGGGCGGCTGCTGGGAGGCGGACGGTCGCACATTCAGGGTTGGCGCTTTCCCGATCGGGATCGAGACGGACCTGTTCCGGCAGGAAGCCCGGGAGGCGAAGTCGAATTCGCTCGTTCGCCGCATGCGCGCCAGCATGGAGGACCGGCACCTCATCATCGGCGTGGACCGACTGGACTACTCCAAGGGCATCCGGCAGCGGATCGCCGCCTTCTCCTGCATGCTCGAACGCTTCCCGCAGATGCGGAACCGCGTGACCTTCCTCCAGATCACGCCCAAGTCGCGATCGGAGGTGCCCGAATATATCCGCATGCAGCATGAGGTGGCCGAGCAGGCCGGCTGGACCAACGGCAAGTTTGGCGACGTCGACTGGACTCCTGTCCGTTACATCAACAAGGCCGTCAGCCGCACTTCGCTGGCCGGGCTTTACCGCACGGCCCGCGTCGGCATGGTCACCCCGCTGCGCGACGGCATGAACCTGGTCGCGAAGGAATACGTCGCCTCCCAGCGCGGCACGGATCCGGGCGTGCTGGTCCTCTCCCGCTTCGCGGGCGCCGCCGCAGAGCTGGACTCCGCCTTGCTGGTCAACCCCTACGACACAGAAGCGACCGCGAACGCCATCGTGCGCGCGCTGGAAATGTCGCTGGAAGAGCGCAAAGAGCGCTGGCGCGCCATGATGGACAAGCTGCGCGCCAATACGGTCGACCACTGGTGCGCATCGTTTCTGTCCGTGCTCGCGCAGGAGCGGGCCTGCCTCTCGTCCGATGCGGCCGAGCGGCAGGACGACGGTGCGCTCGAGCCCGCCATCGGGCGCACTGCCGCGCATTTCGGCGGCTCCTGGACGGGATACCGGCGCAACTGATCCCGCCCTCGTTCGTTCCTGCTGCGACGAAGCGCAAGTCGGGGCATTTTGAATGATCCGGATCGAGGAGGGGCGGCCTTGGCCCCTCGGAGCCGCATGGGATGGGCGGGGGGTGAACTTCGCCCTGTTCTCCGCCCATGCCTCGGCTGTCGATCTGTGCCTGTTCGACTCCACCGGCCGGCGCGAGACCCGCCGCATCCGCATGCCGGCGCGCACCGACCAGGTCTTTCATGCCTACGTCGCGGGCCTTCGGCCGGGCCAGCTTTACGGCTACCGCGTCCACGGCCGCTATGAGCCGGCCGCCGGTCACAGGTTCAACCCCAACAAGCTCTTGCTCGACCCTTACGCGCGTCTCCTGTCCGGGCGCATTCGCTGGCACGACGCCCTGTTCGGCTACCGCATGGGCGCCCACCGCGGCGACCTCACCATGGACCGGCGCGACAGCGCTCCCATGATGCCGAAATGCGTGGTGGAGGACCCGGCCTACACCTGGGGCGACGATCGCCCGCCCCGCCGTCCGATGCGGGACAGCTTCATCTACGAGGCCCACGTCAAGGGCCTGAGCCAGCTCCATCCCGACATCCCCATGGCGATGCGGGGCACCTACGACGCCCTCGCGCATCCCGCGATCGTCGAGCACCTGCTAAAGCTCGGCGTCACCGCGGTCGAGCTTTTGCCGATCCACGCCTACTCGGACGACCGCTTCCTGGTCGAGAAGGGGCTGAAGAATTACTGGGGTTATTCGACGCTGGGCTATTTCGCGCCGGACCCGCGCTACCTGAGCGAGGACGGCGTCCACGGCCTCAAGGCTGCGATCGCCACGCTCCATGCGGCCGGCATCGAGGTCATCCTGGACGTCGTCTACAACCACACGGCCGAGGGCAACCAGTTCGGGCCCACCCTGTCGTGGCGCGGCATCGACAACGCGAGCTACTACAAGCTCGTCCCCGACAACCCGCGGTTCTACTGGGACGCGACCGGTACGGGAAACACGCTCGACCTCGGCCATCCGCGCGTGATGCAGATGGTGATGGACAGTCTGCGCCACTGGGTGCAGGCCTACCGCATCGATGGCTTCCGCTTCGATCTCGCCACCACGCTGGCGCGCGACAGCTTCGATTTCTGGGAGCGGGCTGGCTTCCTCCGGGCCGTGAACCAGGACCCTGTCCTGAGCCGCGTCAAGCTGATCGCGGAACCCTGGGACCTGGGCGACGCCGGCTACCGCCTCGGCGGGTTCCCGCCGGGCTGGTCCGAGTGGAACGACCGCTTCCGCGACGTGATCCGTTCCTACTGGCGCGGCGACGAGGGCCGCCTGCCCGAGCTGGCCCGCGTCATCATGGGCTCCCGTGAGATCTTCGAGCACGAGGGCCGGCAGCCCTGGACCTCCATCCACTTCGTCTGCTCGCACGACGGTTTCACGCTGGAGGACCTCGTCAGCTACAACGAGCGCCACAACCAGGCCAACGGCGAGAACGGCCAGGACGGCCACCCGCACAACCTGTCCTGGAACTGCGGCGTGGAGGGGCCGACGGAGGATCCGGAGGTCCTGGCCTTGAGGGCGCGGCAGAAGCGCAACCTGCTCGCCACCGTGATGATGTCGATCGGCACGCCCATGCTGCTGATGGGCGACGAGCTCTCCCGCACCCAGGGCGGGAACAACAACCCCTATTGCCAGGACAACGAGACCAGCTGGTTCGACTGGCAGGCCGGCTGGACGGCGGACCCTGACCTGCCCGCCTTCGTGCAGGCGCTCGCCGGTTTCCGTCGCCGCCATCGCGCCCTGCGGCCGGACGCCTTTCCGAGCGGCGCCATGAACCGCGAGACGGGGCTCCGCGACGTGCACTGGCTCACCCCCGAAGGTCGGGAGATGACCCGCGCCGATTGGGCCGACCCGGCGCGCAAGGCGCTGGGCGTCCAGATGGGAAACTCCCATCCGTCGGAGCGTTTGCTGCTGTTGTTTAACGCCGGCGAAGAAGACGTGCGGTTCCGCCTGACGCCGCACCTGCGCGGCGGGCGGTGGGTCAAGGTTTTCGGCACGGAGCTCCCGGACGGCGTCGTCCGTGGAGCCGCCCCCATCCTGGAGCCGGGTGGCGTTTACGAGCTGGAGGCCCGCTCCTTCGCGATTTTCCTGCATTCCCCGAGCCCGGATGCGCAGCAGGGCCCAGGGGCCGTCATCCCCGAGGAGGTCCAGTGAGCGGACAAGCCCGCGCCCCCAAGGGCCACGACGCAGATATCGCCGAACTCGCGCGCCTGGTCGGCATCGCGGAATCCTACGCGGACGCCTACGGCAATCCCGCTGATGTCCCGGAGGCGACGCGTCGTGGCTTACTCGAGGCCCTGGGTCTTCCGACAGCCTCGCCGGATCAGGCCCGGGAAAGCCTGGCGCACGCGCGCGCCTTGCGTAGGGGACCCATCCCTCCGCTAGTGGTCGCGCCCGCGGGTCGCGCTTGGCGCCTTCATGCGCGAGGCGAACTGCCCGGGGCCACCTGGACGCTCGCCCTGGAGGACGGCTCGGCCCGTGAAGGCAAGCTGGGCGATGCGCTCATGCCCGCCCTGCCAGCCGGCTATCACCGGCTGGAAGTTCGCGGAACGGGCGGACTGCACATCTCGTCCACGGTGGTCGCCGCCCCTGAGCGTTGCTGGGCGCCGGAGCCCTTGAGAAAAGGGGAGCGCTGGTGGGGCGTCACCGCCCAGCTCTATGGGCTGCGATCGGGCCGGGACGCGGGCGTTGGGGATTACACCGCGGCTGGGGAGCTGGCCGCCGGCGCGGCCAAGCGCGGGGCGTCGTTTTTGGGCCTCAGCCCCGTGCATGCCTTGTTCGCGTCAGACCGCTCCAAGATTTCCCCTTATTCCCCGTCCTCCCGGCTGTTCCTGGAGACGCTCTACATCAACCCGGAAGACGTATCGCCGCCTAAGAAGCCGGGGCGCGTCGCGGCCCCGAAAGCAGGCGCGTCTCCTCTCAAGGGGCTCGTCGACTACGAGCAGGCCTGGGCCGAACGCCGCGTCGCCCTCGACGCCCTCTGGAACGGTGGCGAAGGTTGGCTCAAGGACCGCGAGTTCGCTCGCTTCCGCCAGGACGGCGGGCATCTTCTTGAGGCCCACGCCACCTTCGAGGCGCTTTCTGAGCACTTCAAGGCCCACGGCCTGCTCTGGTCAGGCGAATGGCCCGGAGAACTGCACGATTGCCGATCCGAGGCGGTTCGAGCCTTCCGAGCCGAGAACGAAGGCCGGGTGGCCTTTCACGCCTGGCTGCAATGGCTGGCCGATCGACAGCTGGGCGACGCGGCGGCCGCCGCCCGAGACGCAGGCATGGCGCTGGGGCTCTACCGCGACTTGGCGGTGGGTCCGGACCGCTTCGGCTCGGAGGTCTGGTCCGCGCCGGACCGCTACATCCCCGCATACGCGGTGGGAGCCCCGCCGGACCTGCTGGGTCCCCAGGGCCAGAACTGGGGACTGCCGGCCTTCAATCCGGTCACCCTGGCCGAGCAGGGCCTCGCCGGCTTCCGCTCGCTCGTGGCCGCCAATGCGCGCCATGCGGGCGCCATCCGCATCGACCACGCCTTCCAGCTCGCCCGGCTGTTTCTGATTCCGCCGGGCGGGACAGCCGCGGAAGGCGCGTACCTGGAGTATCCCTTCGAGGCGCTGTTGGCGGCGCTGCGCATCGAGAGCCACAGGGCGCAGTGCCTCGTCATCGCCGAGGATCTGGGCACCGCCCCCGAGGGATTTTCCGAAGCGATCATGGCATCCGGCGTGCTCAGCTATCGGGTCTTCTTCTTCGAGGAGGACGAGACGGGGTTCAAGCCGCCGCAGGCCTATCCGCAGCCCGCGATGGCGGCGCTGTCCACTCACGATCTGCCGACCTTCGCGGGATGGTGGCGCGGCCTCGACGTCGACCTGCGCGAAACCTTCGGCATCTATGACGCCGCCCGGGCCGAGAACGACCGCCAGGAGCGGCTTCAGGAACGCAAGCGGTTTTCCGAGGCGCTGGCCCGGGAAGGCCTGCTCCCGGAAGGCGGACCGCCCGCTCGGCCGCCCCTGGGCGCGGCCTGCCGCTTTCTTGCCCGGACCCCCTCGGCCTTGGCTGCCCTGCAGGTCGAGGACGTCGCCCTGGAGATGAACCAGGCCAACATGCCTGGACTGGTTGGCGGACATCCCAACTGGCGCCGGCGTTCCACGCTCACCGTGGGCGAGCTCGTCGCGGAGGACGGCGCCTTGGCCGAACTCGGGCGCGCCATGGCTCAGGAAGGAAGAGGCCAGGGGCTCGGCGCCGCGCAGGCCATTCCCCGGGCGACCTACCGCTTCCAGTTCCACGCCGGCTTCACGTTCGACGACGCGCTCAAGGTCTTGCCCGACCTGGTCCAACTCGGCGTCAGCCACGTCTACGCCTCGCCGATCCAGAACGCGCGTCCCGGCTCGACCCACGGCTACGACATCGTCGACCACGGCCAGATCAACCCCGAGTTGGGCGGCGAGGCGGCCTTCCTGCGCTTCTCGGACGCGCTGCGGCGGAGCGGCCTGGGCCTCGTTGTCGACATCGTTCCGAACCACATGGGGATCGGAAAGGACAACCCGCTCTGGCGTTCCATGCTGGCCTGGGGCCGAATGTCCCCCGGCGCGCAGGCCTTCGACGTCGACTGGGATCGGCCCGGGGCGGACGGCAAGGTCCTGTTGCCCTTGCTTGGCCAAGGGTACGGGGCCGCGCTGGAATCGGGCGAGCTCGCGCTCGTCTGGGACGCCGCTCGGGGCGGCTTCGGCGTGGCCTACTACGACGAGTTCCTGCCGATCTCTCCGCTCACCTGGCCGGTGGTTCTGGAGGCTGGCGCAAGCTCGTTGAAGGCGGGGTCGGCCGAGCGTGCAGCTCTTCTGGGCGTCCTGGATGGCCTCCGCACTCTGAGTCGCGAGGCGCGCGAAGGGGAGCAGGTCTACGAACGCGCGGCCTTGCTGGCCGGTGGCTTCGTATCCAGGGCGGAGGGGTCGCGCCCCATGCGCAGGGCCGTCGACCAGGCCTTGGCCGCCTTCAACGGCTCGCCGGGGGAGCCTGCCTCTTACGAGGCGCTGCACCGGCTCCTGGAGGAACAGAACTGGCGCCTGGCCGAGTGGCGGCTCGCCGCCAGCGACCTCAATTACCGCCGGTTCTTCGACGTGAATGCCTTGGCGGGGCTTCGGGTCGAGATCCCGGCGGTTTTCGACCGGGCGCACGCCCTGCTTCTCCGTTTCGTGCGCGAGGGCCGCATCCAGGGCCTGCGGATCGATCACATCGATGGTTTGTCCGACCCGGAGGCTTATCTGGGGCGATTGCGCCGCGCAGTCGGGCCGGGCGTCTACATCGTGGCTGAGAAGATCCTGGAGCCGGGCGAAGAGCTTCGGCCATGGCCGCTCTCTGGAACGACAGGCTACGACGTGATGGGCCTGCTCGATGGCGTATTCCTGGACCCCGCCGCGGAGGCCTCCCTGGACTCGCTCTATGCGCAGGTCCGGGCCGACCCACGCCCACCGGGCGAGCAGCTCTACTCGGCGAAGCTGGAGCTGCTGGAGACGAGCTTCGCGAGCGAGCGCGAAGCCATCGTGTCGGACCTTGCCGCCGTCGCCCGCTGCGGACGAGACACCCGCGACCTGGTTCCTGCGCGCCTGCGGCCCGCGGTCAGCGCCATGGTGGCCGCCTTTCCGGTCTACCGGACCTACCTCTCGGATGCGGTGGCGCCGCCCGGCCAGGATGGCTGGAACCCGGAGGACGTCGCTCTTCTGGATCAGGTGCTCGAGGAAACGGGCGCCCGCCTGGGGTCGGCCGGCGGCGAAGCCTGCGCGTTCATCAGAGCCGTGCTGCTCGATGATGGGCCTGTCGCGCGTCGTTCTCCGGAGCTCGCCGCTCGCGCGCGCCGGCGTTTCCAGCAACTCACCGGGCCCGTGATGGCCAAGGGCCTCGAAGACACCCTGTTCTACCGCCATGTCCGGCTGCTCGCGCTCAACGAGGTCGGCGGAGACCCCGCCAGTTTCGGGGTGGGTCTCGAGAAGTTCCACGCCGCAATGGGCGAGCGCGCCCGAGACTGGCCGCACGCCATGACGGGCACGGCCACTCACGACACCAAGCGGGGCGAGGACGCCCGTTCCCGCCTGCTGGCCCTGGCCGAGGAGCACCAGGCGTGGGCCGACGCGTTCGCCGAGACCGAGCGCCTCACATCCGATCTGATGGGCGGCGGCGCGCCGGACGCCAACGACAGGTGGATGCTGCTCCAGTCGATCCTGGGCGCCTGGCCGGTGGAGTTGCTGGAGCAGGACGACCGCAAGCAGCTCACGAGCTTCCGGGAACGACTGGAGCGATACGCCGAGAAGGCGCTGCGGGAGTCCAAGCGTCGCTCGAGCTGGATCGACCCCGACCTTGAGTACGAAGCCAAGGCCAAGGCCTGGCTCGGCTCTGTCGTGGCGCCGAAGAGCCCTGCGCTGGCGGCCCTGCGTCCGCTCGCACAGCGGCTCGCCCGACGCGGAGCCTTGATCAGCCTGGCCCGCACCGCTCTCAAATGCTGCGTTCCGGGCGTTCCCGATTTCTACCAGGGAACGGACTTCTGGGACCTGTCGCTTGTGGATCCGGACAATCGCCGCCCGGTGGACTACCGCGCCCGCGCCAAGGCGCTCGCTCGGCCAGAGCCCCTCCGCGATTTGCTGGAAGACTGGCCCGATGGCCGGGTGAAGCAGGCCCTCATTCGCGCCCTGCTGGCCGACCGCGCCGCCGCCCCGGATCTCTATGCCTCGGGCGACTACGAAGCCATCACTGCCGAGGGGCCCCAGGCCGATCACGTTCTCGCCTTCGGGCGCGCCAATGATGGCGAACGGCTGGTTCTGGCGGTGCAGCGCCTCACCGGTCTCCTTCTCGGACCTGGCGAACTGACGCCTCGCCGGGCCGCCTGGGCGGGCACGAGCCTGGTCCTGCCCGAGGCCAAATGGCGCGACGTGATCTCCGGCGAGCCTCTCCAGACCTCGGGCAAGCCGATTCCCGTCGCGGAACTCTTCTCCCGCTTCCCCATTGCACTGCTGAGAGCTTCCCCATGACGCCGCCCCGCAGCCAGACGCGATCCTCTGCCCCCCGCGCCGTCCGTTCCCCGCGCGCCGAAGCGGGCTCGCCCCCGCGTGGCGAGGGGAGGGTGATCATCGAGGGCGTCGCGCCCGAGATCGACGCCGGCGCCGCCCCGGCCAAGCGTGTCGTCGGCGACCTGTTCACCGTCGAAGCGGACATTTTCACGGACGGACACGAGGTCGTCAGGGCTGAGGTGCTCTACCGACCGGCGGACGAGGCCCGCTGGCGGCGGGCGCCGATGGCCTTCGTCGAGAACGACCGCTGGGCCGGATCCTTCATTCTCGATCGCAACACGCGCTGGCTCTACACGATCGAGGGCTGGCGCGATCCCTACGCGTCGTGGTCCCGCGACGTCACCAAGAAGCGCGACGCCGGCCAGGACATCGGGCTGGAGTTGTCCGAGGGCGAGTCCATGCTGCGCTCGCTCGAAGCCGACGGGCCGGACGCCGAGGTGAAGGCGCGGATCCTCTTCCGCCTCGACCAACTGCCCTATCGCGATCCGTCCCGCCTCGACGTCCTGCTCGCGGACGAGACCGAGGACCTGATGCAGCGCCTGGGTGAGCGGGCCAACCTGTCCCGGTACCCGCGGACCCTGACCGTGGTCGCCGATCGAACAGCGGCGCGCTTCTCGGCCTGGTACGAACTGTTTCCACGATCCCAGTCCGACGATCCGGTCAGGCACGGGACCTTCGACGACGTGATCCGCAAGCTGCCATATGTGCGCGACCTCGGGTTCGACGTCCTGTACTTCACGCCGATCCACCCGATCGGCCGCACGAACCGCAAGGGCCGCAACAACGCCCTGAAAGCCGGCCCCAACGACCCCGGCAGCGTTTACGCCATCGGCGCGGACGAGGGCGGGCACACCGCCATCCATCCGGAGCTCGGCACGCTGGATGACTTTGACCGACTGGTCGCGGCCGCCCGCGGGCATGGGCTGGAGATCGCCCTCGACTTCGCCGTGCAGTGCTCTCCCGACCACCCCTGGATCAAGGAGCATCCCGAGTGGTTCGAGTGGCGCCCCGACGGCACCATCCGCTTCGCCGAGAACCCGCCCAAGAAGTACGAGGACATCGTCAACGTCCATTTCTACGGCGAGTCCTTTCCGGACCTCTGGTACGCCCTGCGTGACGCCTTCCTGTTCTGGGTCGAGCACGGCGTGAAGATCTTCCGCGTGGACAATCCGCACACGAAGCCGATCCCCTTCTGGGAGTGGATGATCCGCGACATCAACGAGCGACACCCGGACGTGCTCTTCCTGGCGGAGGCCTTCACTCGGCCGAAGATGATGAAGAAGCTGGCGAAAATCGGCTTCCAGCAGTCCTATACATACTTCACGTGGCGCAACGACAAGACGGAGATCCAGGACTACGCGCTCGAGCTCGCGGGCGAGATGGGTGAGTACTACCGCCCGAACTTTTTCGTGAACACGCCGGACATCAACCCCTATTACCTGCAGACCAGCGGCCGGCCTGGGTTCATCGTGCGCGCGACTCTCGCCGCCACGCTGTCGAGCGTCTGGGGCATGTACAACGGCTTCGAGGTCTGCGATGCGGCCCCAATCCCCGGCAAGGAAGAGTACCTCGACAGCGAGAAATACGAGATCAAGGCCTGGGACCTCGACCAGCCCTGGCACATCAAGGATCACATCCGCGCGCTGAACCGGATCAGGCGCGAGTACGCCGCGCTGCAGGACTTCCGTAACGTCACCTTCCTCAACGCCTGGAACGACAACGTCCTGGCCTACGCAAAGTGGGCTCCGGACCGGTCCGAGTGCGTGTTCTGCCTGGTCAATCTCGACCCGCACCATCGGCAGGATTGCGCCTACGAGATCCCCTTGTGGGAGTTCGGCCTGCCGGACCATGGCGCGCTGGACGTCGAGGACCTGCTGCTCGGCTATCGCTTCACGCTGCACGGCAAGACGCACCAGATCGCGCTGGATCCGAACGACCGCTCGGTCGCGATCTGGCGGTTGAGGAAGCAGGGCTGAGAGGGGGCGGGATGCTCGAACGCAATGATCCTCAGTGGTACAAGGACGCCATCATCTACCAGGTCCACGTGAAGTCGTTCTTCGACGCCAATGACGACGGCGTCGGCGACTTCGAGGGCCTGACGAAGCGCCTCGACTACATCAAGGACCTCGGCGTCACGGCCATCTGGCTGATGCCGTTCTACCCGTCGCCGCTCAAGGACGACGGCTACGACATCTCCGAATACCGGGACATCAATCCGTCCTACGGGACGATGCGGGATTTCCGTCGCTTCGTCCGCGCCGCGCACGATCGTGGGCTGCGGGTGATTACCGAACTCGTCATCAACCACACCTCGGACCAGCACCCTTGGTTCCAGCGCGCCCGCCGCGCGCGTCCAGGCTCCGCCGCGCGCGACTTCTACGTCTGGTCCGACACCGATCGGAAATACGTCGATACGCGCATCATCTTCCTCGACACGGAGCAGTCGAACTGGACGTGGGATCCAGTCGCCAAGGCCTATTACTGGCACCGCTTCTACAGCCACCAGCCCGACCTGAACTTCGACAATCCCCGCGTCCTGGAGGCGGTGATCGACGTCATGCGCTTCTGGCTGGACATGGGGGTGGACGGCCTGCGCCTGGATGCGATCCCCTACCTGATCGAGCGCGACGGCACGAACTGCGAGAACCTTCCAGAGACCCACGCCGTCATCAAGAAGATCCGCGCCGCCCTCGACGAGAGCTATCCCGACCGCATGCTGCTGGCCGAGGCCAACCAGTGGCCGGAGGAGACAGCGCAGTACTTCGGCGAGGGCGACGAATGCCACATGGCGTTCCACTTCCCGCTGATGCCGCGCATGTACATGGCCATCGCGCAGGAGGACCGGCACCCCGTCACCGACATCATGCGCCAGACCCCGGAGATCCCGGAGAATGCGCAGTGGGCCATCTTTCTGCGCAACCACGACGAGCTCACGCTCGAAATGGTGACCGACCAGGAGCGCGACTACCTCTGGAGCTTCTACGCCTCCGACCGCCGCGCCCGCATCAACCTGGGGATCAGGCGCCGGCTCGCGCCGCTTCTGGAGAACGACCGACGCAAGATCGAGCTGATGAACTCGTTGCTGCTGTCGATGCCCGGCACGCCGGTCCTCTACTACGGCGACGAGATCGCCATGGGCGACAACATCTATCTCGGCGACCGCGACGGCGTGCGCACGCCCATGCAATGGTCGCCGGATCGCAACGGCGGCTTCAGCCGCGCTGATCCCGCCCGCCTGTTCCTGCCCGCCATCCAGGATCCGCTGCATGGCTTCCAGGCGGTGAACGTGGAGGCGCAACTCGGCGCCCAGGCGAGCCTGCTGAACTGGACACGCCGGCTGATTGCGGTGCGCCGCGGCCGAAAGGTGTTCGGGCGCGGCACGCTGCGTTTTCTGTATCCGTCGAACCGGAAGGTGCTGGCCTATCTGCGCGAGTACGGCGACGAGAAGATCCTGTGCGTGGTGAACATCTCGCGCGCCCCGCAGGCGGTCGAGCTCGACATGGCCGAATTCCGGGGTGCGACTCCGGTCGAGATGACCGCAGGATCCGTGTTTCCGCCGATTGGCGACCTGCCGTATCTGCTCACGCTCCCGGCCTATGGCTATTACTGGTTCGAACTGCGGCCTCAGGTGGTGGCGGCCGAGACCCGCTTCGGACCCAAGCCCCAGCCTGAGCTGTTCACCCTCGTCCTGACCGGCAGGGCGGACAGCGTGCTGGAGGGCCGCGAAAGAGCGGCCTTTGAACGCACGGTCGCGCCCTCCTTCCTTCCAGGCCGGCGCTGGTTCGCCGGAAAGGGACGAAAGATCGCCCATGTCGGCGTGAAGGAGCACGCCCTTCTGGAGGCCGGGGGCCGCAGCTATCTGCTTCCGCGGCTCGTGGTCGACCTGAACGGTGGCGAAACCCAGGAATACTTCACGCCGCTCGCGGTCCAGGAGGGCAGGGAGGACGAAGGCCTGCTCGGCTACGCCGTTGCGAAGGTGCGCCGGGGGCCTCGCACGGGCCTTATGGTCGACGCCGACGCCGCGCCTGACTTCGCCCTGGCCATGGTCCAGGCCATGCAAAGGGGTGAAACGCTGCGAACCACGGCAGGCGCCGAGATCCGTTTCACCGGCGCGCCGGCGCTTGCGTCCGAGCACGGCCTGGAGAAGCTCGAAATCCGCCGACTTGGCGCCGAGCAGAGCAACTCCTCGGTCGCGTTCGACGACCGGCTGCTGTTGAAGATCTATCGCCGCATCCAGCCGGGCGTACACCCGGAAGTCGAGGTCGCGCGCTTCCTCACGGAGCAGGCCGGCTTCGAGGCCACGCCGTCTTATCTTGGTTCGGTCGAAGCCGTCGCGCCGGACGGCGCGAGGACTTCCCTGGCCATCCTCCAGCGATTTGTCCGCAACCAGGGCGACGCCTGGAGCTGGACGGTGAATGCGCTGTCGCGCGAGTTCGAGAACCTTGCTCTCGTGTCGCCGGATCTCGCCGACCCCGTCGATGAAACCTTCGCGGCCTACATGCCATACGCACGCATCCTGGGCCGCCGCACGGCCGAGATGCATCGCGCCTTCGCGATCGAAACGGCCGACCCCGACTTTGCGGCGGAGCCGCTGAGCGCCGAGGACGTCGGCATGGTCTGCGAGGATGCGCGCAGGCTCGCAGACAAGGCCTTCGACAGCATGGCCCGCGCCGTGCCCGCCAACGACCAGGCCGCGGCGGCCCTCGGCGCCCTGCGCGAACGGCGCCAGGACGTGTTCGACTTCATCGACCGGCTCGCGCGCGAGCCGGTCGCCGCGGTGAAGACACGGGTCCACGGCGACTATCACCTCGGTCAGGTGCTGATCGTGCGCGATGACGTGCTGATCGTCGACTTCGAGGGCGAACCCAGCCGCCCGGTGCACGAGCGGCGGATGAAGTCCTCGCCGTTGCGCGATGTCGCCGGCATGCTTCGCTCCTTTGCCTACGCGGTCGAGACTGCGCTGCGCCACGTGCGCAACCGCCTGCCGGACGGGGCAGGAAGGGCCGAGTCGGCGGGCCGCGACGTGCTCACGCTCGTCGAACGCGTGTTCCTCGCCGCCTATGCCGAGGTAGCGCAGGGAAGTCGCGCCTGGGTGGGCGACGACGCGACCCGCACGGCTTTGCTCCGGCTGCAACTCCTGTCGAAGGCGCTCTACGAGATTGGCTACGAGGCGGACAACCGGCCCGACTGGATCGACATTCCGGTTCGCGGCGTTCTCGACATCCTGGACGGAGAGGTGGTGCGCTGATGGCTGGCCGGAACACGACGGGCAAGGGCGAAGGCAAGGCGCCTGCGCACCGTGCAGGCGCAACCGAGAATAGGCCCGCTGCCGCTCCTGAAGGCCGGGATCTGGCTCCCGAGGCCATCGCCGCCATTGCGCATGCCCAGCACGGGGATCCGTTCTCGGTCCTGGGCCCGCACGAGGTGGCGCCGGGGGTGTGGGAGGTTCGCGCCATGCTGCCGCGCGCGTTGCGCGTATGGGTCGTAGGGCTCGACGGTCAGACCGAACTCGCGGCCATGCAGCGCCGGCACCCCGCAGGCTTCTTCACCGGCCGGTTCGAGTCGGGAGGACGCCCCGGTTACCGGCTGCGGGTCGAGACGGCGGACGACTCGTCCGTCATCTACGATCCCTATTCCTTCATGGCGATCCTCACCGACGAGGAACTCGCCCACCTCGCCGACGCGGGCAGCGACACGGTGTACCGCGCCCTCGGCGCCCATCGCCGCCGATACGGGCAGGCTGAGGGCTTCGCCGTCGCGGTCTGGGCGCCAAATGCCAGCCGGGTCAGCATCGTGGGCGATTTCAACAACTGGGACGGCCGATGCCATCCCATGCGATTGCGCCATCGCGCCGGGATCTGGGAGTTGTTCCTGCCGGAGGTTCCCGCGGGCTCCCGCTACAAGTTCGAAGTGCGCGCCCGCAACGGGGGCCTCCTCCCGCTCAAGGCGGATCCGGTCGCGTTCCAGGCCGAGCGACCTCCGGCGACCGCCTCGCTCCTGCATGGCGAACCTGAGGCGTCCTGGTCGGACGCGCACTGGATGACGACCCGCGGGGAAGGGGATCCGCGCTTCAAGCCCATATCGATCTACGAGTGCCACCTGGGGTCGTGGGCCCGCATTCCCGAGGAGGGAAACCGCTTCCTCACCTATCGTGAGATGGCCGAACGGCTGGTCCCCTATGTCCGCGACATGGGTTTTACCCATATCGAGCTGCTGCCCATCACGGAGTTCCCCTTCGACGGGTCCTGGGGCTACCAGCCGGTCTCGCTCTTCGCCCCGACCAGCCGTTTCGGAACCCCTGAAGACTTCGCGTTCTTCGTCAATGCCGCGCACGAGGCCGGACTGGGCATCCTGCTCGACTGGGTGCCGGCCCATTTCCCCAACGACCCACACGGATTGGGCGGATTCGACGGCACGCAGCTGTACGAGCACGCCGACCCGCGCCAGGGATTCCACCAGGATTGGGGCACATACATCTACAATTTCGGCCGGGCCGAGGTGCAGTCGTTCCTCGTGGCCAACGCCCGGTTCTGGCTGGAGCGCTACCACCTCGACGGCCTGCGCGTCGACGCGGTCGCCTCGATGCTCTACCTCGATTATTCCCGCAAGGCGGGAGAGTGGGTGCCCAACCGCTACGGCGGCAATGAAAACCTCGAGGCCATCGATTTTCTGCGGCGCATGAACGAGACCGCCTACTCCGTCGCGCCGGGCGTGATGACGATCGCCGAGGAGTCCACGGCTTGGCCGGGCGTCTCTCATCCCACCTACACCGGCGGCCTGGGCTTCGGCTTCAAATGGAACATGGGCTGGATGCACGACACGCTCCGCTACATGTCCAAGGAGCCCATCCACCGGCGCTACCACCACCACGACCTGACCTTCGGCCTGCTCTACGCCTTCACCGAGAATTTCGTGCTGCCCCTCAGCCACGACGAGGTGGTGCACGGCAAGGGATCGCTGCTGGGCAAGATGCCTGGCGATCGCTGGCAGCGCTTCGCCAACCTGCGCGCCTATTTCGGATTCATGTGGGGCCACCCAGGCAAGAAGCTCCTGTTCATGGGGGGCGAGTTCGCGCAGGAGCGGGAGTGGAACCACGACGCGAGCCTCGACTGGCACCTGTTGGCCGACCCTCTCCACCGCGGCGTTCAGGCGCTCGTCCGGGATCTCAACAGGGCGTACCGGCAAATTCCTGCGATGCACGAACTCGATTTCGAGGCGGCGGGCTTCGCCTGGCTCGTTGCGGACGACCGGGACAATTCGGTGCTCGCCTTTGCGCGCTTCGGACGGGACAGGGATCGTCCCGTGGTTGTGGTCTGCAACTTCACGCCGGTTCCCCGGGCTGGCTATCGCGTCGGCGTGCCGGCTGGCGGCTTCTGGCGCGAGGTGGTCAACACGGACGCAGACATGTACGGCGGCAGTGGGATGGGCAACCTGGGGGGGCTCGAAGCCGAGGAACAGGAGAGCCATGGACAGCCGCATTCGCTGGTGCTGACCTGCCCTCCGCTTGCCACCATCATCCTCCAGCGGCAGGCGTCATAAATCAAAAGTCGAAATGACTTAACGCATTTGTAAATACCATCAGCAATATTGCGTATTGGGTCTCCACAACCACCAATGGAGAAGCGATGCGCTCCCTTCGTTTGAAGACACTCAGCCTGCTTGCCTTCGGAGCTTTGGCGTTCGTCGGCGCCGCCGCAGGCGTGGCTACTTTGCTTGGCGTCCAACAGACGGAGCGCGCGGTCGAGCACATGCGGCAGATGACGACCGTCCTGCGAAACCAGACGCTCTCGGACATGCACCACGACGAACTAAAGGCCATCGTGTACGCGGCCCTGCATGACGGCGCGAAGGGCGCTTCGGCCGGCGAAACCAAAAAGGATCTCGAGAAGGCCATCGACGCGCTCGAAAAGGGCATCCGGGGCATCCCCGACACGGGCCTGTCCCCGGCGGTTTCGGCCTTGAAGCCTGAGCTGCTGAGGAATACGGAGGCCTACGGAGCCAAGGCGCGGGAGATCGTCCAGCTCGCCTTCACCAATCCCAGGGAAGCCGAGTCGCACCTAGGGAGTTTTTCGACCGCCTTCGAGGACTTAGCGGTCGGAATGGACAAGATGGGCGACCTGATCGAGGACGCCACGACGGAAGCGCAGAAATCCGCGCAGTCCTCTCAAGGTTTTCTCCAGATCGAAATCTTGGGCTCCGGCCTGCTGATTTCTCTCGCTCTCGGCGGGATATTCGCCTGGCTGCGCAGATCGGTGATAAACGGCGTCGTCGGGCTGCGCGATTCTCTCCAGCTGCCGGACGGCCAGGAGATCCTGGACGGCGTCGAGGTCAGGAACGGCGGCAACGAATTGGGCGATCTCGCCCGCGCCATCAAGAAGTTCCGAGCCGACGGAATCGAGGCCGAGCGCGTCCGGGCGGCCCTGGATACGGCTCCGCTCAACGTGCTTGCGGCCGACAACGACGGCACGATCGTCTACGCCAACGCGTCCGTGCTCAAGCTGATGCGCGATCACCTCGACGAGTTCCGCTTCATCGCTCCGGGCTTCGATCCTGATCGCGTGGTTGGCAGCAGCATCGACGTCTTCCATCGCGATTCCCGAAATGTCCGCAACGTGGTCGCGCGCCTCCAGGGCGTGCACCGGGCCCGCATCCCGGCCGCCAATCGGACCTTCGACATCGTGGTCAGTCCAGTCGTCAGCCGCAGCGGCGAGCGCATCGGAGCCATGCTCATCTGGGAAGACATGACCGCGGTTCTGGCTGCGGACCGCGAATTGTCCGACCTCGCAAATGCCGCGGCCGAGGGCGACTTCTCGAAACGCATCGCGATCGAGGACAAGCAGGGTTTCGCCAAGGACATGAGCTCGGGCCTGAACGCGCTGTCGTCCCGGGTTGAAACCGCGGTCAGCGAATTCGCGGCCGTGCTGGGCGCGGTCGCTGACGGCGACCTCACCGCCTCCGTGGACCAGCACTATCGTGGAGGCCTGGGCCAGCTGAGCGACAGCATCAACCGGACGATCGGGCGCCTCTCGGGGATGGTGGGCGACATCCAGCGCATGTCCCTGGAGGTGGCGGACGCATCCCGGGAGATCAGCTCCGGCGCGGACGACCTGTCCCGCCGGACGGAAGCCCAGGCGCACTCGCTGGAGCAGACCGCCTCCACGGTCGAGGAATTGGCCGCGAGCGTGAAGGCGAGCGCCGACGCGTCGATCCATGCGGCCAATATCGCCCAGCAGGCCCGGTCCGTGGCTCAGGAAGGCGGCGAGATCGTATCGCAGGCGGTGGACGCCATGGAGCGTATCGACCAGACGAGCCGCAAGATCTCGGAGATCACGACCGTGATCGACGACATTGCTTTCCAGACCAATCTGCTGGCGCTCAACGCCGCCGTGGAGGCCGCGCGCGCCGGAGAGGCCGGCAAGGGCTTCGCGGTGGTCGCCTCGGAGGTGCGCACCCTCGCCCAGCGCTCGAGCGAGGCGGCGAAGGACATCACCAACCTGATCGCCGCGTCGAGCGCGGAGGTCACAAGCGGCGTGAAGCTGGTGCGAGCCGCCGGCGATACGCTCGGGCGCATCGTGGACGCCTCCAACACCGTCGCGGCGAGCGTCGCCGAGATCTCGTCCGCCTCCCGTGAGCAGGCGACCGGCATCCAGGAGATCACGAAGGCGGTCGCCCAGCTGGATGAGATGACGCAGCAGAACGCCGCGCTGGCTGAGGAAAGCGCCGCGTCCTCCGGGCATCTCTCCGAGCAGATGCAGCGCCTGCGGGCGCTTGCGGAAGCCTTCCGGACCAAGGAGGGTGGCGCTGCGGCCCGCGAGACGGCCGCGCTTGCGCGTCCGACGGCTCGGCTGCCGACGCCCAAGTCCCAGCCGTCGACTGTTCCGAAGCTCGCGAAGGCGGTGGGAAGCCGCTGGGACGAGTTCTGATAAGCCAGGACGGCGCCTTAACGGCGCCGCTCAGATCTCGAAGAGCGCGTAGGGTTTCCCGGTCGGCTTCTCGATGGCGTAGGCCACGTTGAAGACCGGGATCCCCGCCGGCGTCCGCCCCTCGTACTTGCCGCGGTGCGCGTGGCCGTGCACGACGGTGGTCACCTTGAAGCGGTCGATCGTCTCGGCGAGGCGCGAGCAGCCCAGGAAGGGAAAGATCTCTTCCGGTTCTCCCTCCACGGTCTCCGCGATGGGCGCGTAGTGCAGCACCACCATGGCCCGCTTGCTGCGCACCTGCCGCAGGCCGTTTTCGAGCAGCATGGCCTCGTTCATCGCCTCCGCGACGAAATGCTTGGTCGCGCTTTCCCCGAATGAGCCGAGCATGCGCCGGCCGAACCCGCCGCCGTAACCCTTGACGCCGACGAAACCGACGCCGCCCACCTCGCAGGTTTGCCCTTCCAGGATCGTGACGCCGGCCTCGCGCAGGATGCGCTTCACCTCGTCCACGCTGCCGCACTCGTGGTCATGGTTTCCCAGGACGGCGATCACCGGGATGGAGCAGGCCTTCAGGTCCGCCGCCAGCAGTTCCGCCTCCTTCGGGCGGCCCAGGTCCGTGAGGTCGCCGGCCAGCACCAGCGCGTCGGCCGCCTTTGAGATCTCGGCGAAGAGATCGCGATAGGCCCCCGCGGAGGTTTCCTTGACATGGAGATCGCCGAGCGCCGCGACCCTGACGATGTCGCGGGCCGCGTCCTCATTCATTCCGCCATTCGCCTTCTCCTCCGACATCCGCGAAACCCCATTCCTTGACGTCGATCTCGTAGTCGATGCGCGAGAACATGCGGCCGCGGCACACCTTCATCTGTGGCGGCGGCAGCTGGCGCTGGTGGCCGAGCCGGTCCAGCAACTCGTCGATCAGCCATTTCGGGACCTTGTCCCGCTCGGTCGGATACACCCAGCGGAAGTTCAGGAGGTGAATCAGCAGCACCTCCCAGTGCACTTCCATGTGGGCGAGCAGCCGGCGCCAATCGATCTGGTCGTGCGCTCTGAGTATCGTGTGCGCCACGTCGGCCCCGTCATAGCGATGGCGCAACTGGATGAAGCACTTCGAGTAGACGAGCTCCGTCGGGCTCACGATGCGCACGGGCAGGCCCATCACCTCGATCTGCCGCGCGTCCTCGAACCACGCGTCCCCGATGGGCATGGTGCTGTTGGAGGATGCGAAGATCACATCGAAGAAATGCGGGCCCTTGTAGACCTTGCCAAGCCAGCGCTCGTCCTCGATCTCGACCGCGTAGCCGATGGACTGGAAGTGGGCCAGGATCCGCTGGTAGTCGCCGGCCTTGCAGAAGATGTCGAGGTCCTTCGTCGGCCGTGAGATCCCCGTATAGGCGCTGAGCGCGTAGGTGCCGGCGAGCAGGTAGGGCGTGCCGAGCTGCGTGAGCTCGGTCAGCGCCTCCACGTAGAAGGCCTCCGCCTCCGGGTGCTTCAGCACCGGCGTAGCCCTTGCGTCCATGGCCTGGACGCCTGCCTCGGGCGCGGGTGAAGTCTGCACTTTGGGATCCTGCGGCGTCGCCATGGCTTGTTCCGGTCACGGCGCTGGCCGGCCGCATCCAACAACACGCCCTCCCGCGCCACGGTTCCGCAGGCCACGGGCGTCGAGCCGGCGCTCGGCCGGGTTATCGCGCGGCCTCGATCAGCAGGCCCTCGTTGCCGCGCAGGGTGACCTTGCCGCCGATGCGCTCGCCCTCGCGGCCTCCGAGGCTGGACAGCAGCACGGCGCCGCCATGCAAATGTTCCGGAAGGCTCACCGAATGCTCCTCGCCCGTGAGGTTCAGCGCCACGATCGATTGCTCGTCCCCCGCTTCGCGGCGGTAGGCCAGCGCGGCATCGTCTGCGCAGATCGGGACGTAGCGTCCGACCATGAGCGACTTCCGCTCGCGCCGCAGCGCGATCAGCCGCCGCGTGAAGCTCAGGATGGAGTTCGGATCTTCCGCCATGGAGGCAACGTTGCGCGTCTCCCAGTCCTGGTTTAGCGGGAGCCACGGCTCGACGGTCGAAAAGCCTGCGAACGGCGTGCGGTCCCAAGGCATCGGCGTCCGTGATGGGTCGCGCCCGATGCCGATGCCGGGCTCGTTCTTCTCCCAGGGGTCTTGCACCCGATCGCGCGGGATGTGCACGGCGGGCAACCCGACCTCGTCGCCGTAGTACAGTGTCGGCGTCCCGCGCAGGGTCAGCAGCAACATGGCGGCGATGCGTGCCTGGGCCTGCCCGACCCTGGCCGCGATGCGCGGCTGGTCGTGGTTGCTGAGCACCCAGTTGGGCCATCCACCCTCGGGCAGCTTCTCCTCATATTCGCGCACCAGCGCCTCGATATCCCGGGCGCGCCAGGTCGCGTGGATAAGCTGGAAGTTGAAGGGGAGGTTTGCGCCCGTGAGGTCGGGACCGTAATAGGTCACCAGCCGCTCGATCGGCAGGTAGATCTCGCCGATGAGCACCCGGTCAGGATAGGCGTCCAGCACCTGGCGCATCTCGGCGATCACGCCGTAGATGTCCGGGTGGTCGGCCGAGTGGACCTGCAGCAGGCGGTTGATGTCCGGCTGCCCCGGCGCGTAGGCCGGGTTGGGCGGATTGTCCCGGAACTCCGGGTCCTTCATGAGGTGCCAGATCACGTCGACCCGGAAGCCGTCGACGCCGCGGTCGAGCCAGAAGCGCAGCGTGTCGAACATCGCCTGCCGCAATGCGGGATTCCGCCAATTCAGGTCCGGCTGCTGCTTCAGGAAGGCGTGGTAGTAGTACTGCCCCGTGGTCTCGTCGAACTCCCAGGCGCTGCCGCCGAAATTGCTGATCCAGTTGTTCGGAGGTCCGCCGTCCGGCCCGGGATCGCGCCAGATGTACCAGTCCCGCTTCGGGTTTGTCCGTGACGACCGGCTCTCCTTGAACCACGCATGCTGGTCGGACGTGTGGTTGGGTACGAAGTCGAGGATGAGCTTCAGGCCGCGCCGGTGCGCCTCGGCGATGAGCCGGTCGAACGCGCCGAGAGAGCCGAACAGCGGGTCGATGTCCGTGTAATTGGCGACGTCATAACCGCCGTCGCACATCGGCGAGGGATAGATGGGCGAGATCCAGAGCGCGTCGACGCCCAGCCAGACCAGGTGATCGAGTCTCTGGCGGATGCCCTCCAGGTCGCCCAGGCCGTCGCCGTTCGAGTCCTGAAAGGAGCGCGGATAGATCTGGTAGACGATCCCCCGCTTCCACCACGTCCGCTCCGGCATGCCCGTCCTCCTGGTGCGCGCAAGACCCCCTCCGCTGACGCGCGGCGCGGGGTCGGATGATTTGTCCTGCGTATCCGCCGAATGCCTCAGGCAGGCGACGGTTCCACCTGAAAAGGGCGGAACTGGACCTTTGCTGGCGGGTTCTCTGGCGACGCTGAAGCACGGCGCGAAGCCGGCAGGCTGGTCAGACGAGAGGCGGGCGATGGTGCAGGCGCAAACGGGGCGAGGCGCCGCGAGGCGGCGATATCCGATCGGAGCTGAACTGGTCGAAGGGGGCGTGAGCTTCAGGGTGTGGGCCCCGCGCGCCGAACGGGTCGACCTCGTCCTCGACGGTGAGGAACTGCGCCTCGAGCCTGAGCGCGACGGCTATCAAAGTCTCTTCGCGCCCGGCCTGGGCGCCGGCGCGACTTATAGGTTTCGCCTTGATGGCAAGGACGCCTACCCGGATCCTGCGTCACGCTTCCAGCCGGAAGGGCCGCACGGCCCTTCCGTGGTGATGGACTTCTCCGCGTACGAATGGCGCGACAGCGCGTGGGGCGGGGTCGAATTGGCCGGCCAGGTCATCTACGAGTTCCACGTTGGAACCTTCACGCCCGAGGGAACATGGGCGGCCGCCATGGGCAAGCTGCCCTTCCTGCGCGACATCGGGATCACCGTCCTCGAGATGATGCCGGTCAATGAATTCCCGGGCCGCTTCGGCTGGGGATACGACGGCGTCGACCTCTTTGCGCCGACCAGGCTCTACGGCGAACCGGATGACCTGCGCCGCTTCGTCGACGAGGCGCACCGGTTCGGCTTGGGCGTGATCCTGGACGTGGTCTACAACCACTTCGGTCCGGACGGCTGCTACCTGAACTGCTTCGGGCCCTACACGAGCGACAAGCACGCGAACGAATGGGGCGAGTCCGTCAATTTCGACGGGGAGGGCAGCGCCGGCGTTCGCGAATTCGTTGCCGCCAACGCGGCCTACTGGATCGACGAGTTCCATTTCGATGGCCTGCGCGTGGACGCCACCCAGGCGATCATGGACGACGGCGACGAGCACGTTCTCGCGGTCCTGGCCCAGTCCGCCCGCGAAGCCGCGCGGGGCCGCTCGGTGATCATCGTCGGAGAGAACGAACCGCAGCACGCCAGGCTGGTGCGGCCCCGCGACGCTGGAGGCTATGGGTTCGATGCGCTCTGGAACGACGACCTGCACCACTCGGCCACGGTCGCCCTGACCGGCCGGACGGAGGCCTACTTCAAGGATCACGAGGGCTCCCCGCAGGAGTTCGTGTCGGCCGCCAAGTACGGCTTTCTGTTTCAGGGCCAGGTTTATTCGTGGCAGGACCAGCGGCGCGGCAAGCCGGCCAGGGGCATGCGGTCCGAGCAGTTCGTCAATTTCCTGGAGAACCACGACCAGGTCGCCAACTGGGCGCCAGGCGATCGCCTTGCGCGCCGCGCCAGTCCGCAGAATGTGCGCGCCGCCACCGCCCTCATGCTGCTCCTGCCCGGCACTCCCATGCTGTTCCAGGGACAGGAATTCGGCTCCCGGCGACCCTTCGTGTATTTCGCCTCCCACAGCGGACAGCTTGCCGAACTCGTCCGCAACGGGCGGCGCGCCTTTCTCGACCAGTTCCAGAGCGTGGGCGAAGACGAAGCCGCGACGGCCCGCGACCCCGGATCCGAGGACGCTTTCCTCGCCTGCAAGCTCGACTGGACCGAGGCGGAACGGAACGGCGAGATCGTGGCCTTGCACCGCGACCTGCTCCGGCTGAGGCGGGAGGACCCGGTCTTCGTCGCCCAGGGGGGCCATGGCCTGGACGGGGCGGTGATCGGACCCGACGCCTTCCTGCTCCGGTTCTTCGCCGAAGAGGGAGATGACCGCCTGCTGCTGGTGAACTTCGGCCGCGACCTCGTGAAACCCTCCCTGGCCGAGCCGCTGGCGGCGCCGCCCGAGGGGCTGGTCTGGCGCCTGCTTTGGTCGAGCGAGGCGCCGGCCTATGGCGGGGCAGGAACGCCCCTTGTCGAGGGACCCGCCCAATGGCGCATCCCCGGCCAGGCCGCGGTCGTGCTGGCGCCCGGACCTGCAGAGCAGCCTCAGGGCTGAGGGCCGGCCTCCTTCACCACCATGGGAACCCCGGCCACGACGAACAGCACGCGGTCGGCCCTGGAGGCGAGCCGCTGGTGCAGGCGCCCCGCCTCGTCGCGGAAGCGCCTGGCGAGCTTGTTCTCCGGGACGATCCCGAGCCCGACCTCGTTGCTGACCAGCACCACCGGCGCCCGGTTGGCCTCAAGCGCGCGCTCGAGGTGCGCGGCGGCGGCGGGGATGTCGTGTTCGCCGAGAAGCAAGTTGGTGACCCAGAGCGTCAGGCAGTCCACCAGGATCGGGCCCGGGCTCTCGCGCCCAAGCTCTCGCAAGACCTGCGGCAGCTCGATCGGGGCTTCCACCGTGCTCCAGCCCTGGCCCCGGCGCTCCCGGTGCAGCGCGATGCGCTCCTCCATCTCCGCGTCGAACGCCTGTCCGGTGGCGACGTAGCGCCAGGGGCCGGCCTCGGCCGTGACGAGCGCCTCGGCGTGCCGGCTCTTGCCGGAGCGGGCGCCGCCAAGAATGAGGGTGAGGGCAGGGAGCGTCATGCCTCCTGCAAACCCTATCCGCCCCCGCCTGTCCAGTCCGCCTGCCCCGTTCCGTTTTGGCGCGCGCTCCGGGGTCGCTCCGGGACACGCATAGGTTGATTTCGGCACAGCCGAAGCCGCAACCTTGAGTTGTTGCGTGGCGGAGACTTGGCCTCGCGCTTGCTGCCCTCGGGTCAACGAGACGGCCCCCCTGTGGCCGCTGACGCGAGGCTGGCATGCGCATTCTGTCCGTTTTCGGCACCCGACCCGAAGCCATCAAGATGGCCCCCATCGTCATGGCCCTCCGCGCCCTGCCTGGCGTCGAGTCCCGCGTATGCGTCACCGGCCAGCACCGGCGCATGCTGGATGACACGCTCGCAATCTTCGGGGTCAAGCCGGACGACGACCTCGACATCATGACCGGCGACCAAACGCTCGCCGAGATCTCCGCCCGCGTCCTGAGCGGGCTCGACCCCATCATGCGCTCCTACCGGCCCGACTTCGTGCTCGTGCAGGGCGACACCGCGACCAGCACGGCCGCCGCCCTGGCCGCTTTCTTCAACAAGGTCCCGGTCGGGCACGTGGAAGCGGGGCTGCGCACGGGCGATCTCATGAGCCCCTGGCCCGAGGAGGCCAACCGCCGCCTGACGGCGGTGGTCTCCAACCGCCACTACGCCCCCACCGACAAGGCCCGCCGCGCGCTGTTGGCCGAGGGCTACCCTGCGTCCTCGATCCTGGTCACGGGCAACACGGTGATCGACGCGCTGCTTCATGTGGCCGACGAAGTCACCGCGCCCGGGCCGGTTCGAGACCGGCTGGGAGCTCGCTTCGATTGGCTGGACGCTGGCAAGCGCATGATCCTGGTCACCGGCCACCGGCGGGAAAGCTTCGGCGACGGCTTTATCCGGATCTGCACGGCCCTGCGCGAGCTCGCGAAGCGGGACGGCGTCCAGATCGTCTATCCGGTCCACCTGAACCCCAATGTGCGCCAGCCCGTCTTCGACTACCTCGCCAACGTCCCGGCGATCTCGCTGATCGAACCGCAGGACTATCGCAGCTTCGTCTACCTGATGACGCGCGCATCCTTGATCCTCACGGATTCCGGCGGCGTCCAGGAGGAGGCGCCGGCGCTGGGCAAGCCCGTGCTGGTGATGCGCGACACCAGCGAGCGCATGGAGGCCGTGGAGGCTGGGGTCGCCCGCCTGGTCTCCACCGATCCGGCGCGCATCGTCGGCCACGTTTCCGATCTGCTTGACGATCCGAGGCGCTACGCCGCCATGGCCGGGGGCGCCAACCCGTTCGGGGATGGCCGGGCCACGGCCCGCATCGTGGCCGATCTCCTGGAGCGGGCCGGCGTGGCTCCTCTGCACGTGCCTGCCAGGCCGAAGCCCGCAATCGCGGTCGCGGCCGAGGCCTGACAGTCGGGCGTGAGCCGGGTTCAGCGGTAGCCTGCGCTTGCTCCGCCCCGGCTCCTCACCACCGCAGCATCGGACTGCAGTGGTCCACCAGCTCGAAGCCGCTCCCGACGTTCAGCGTATGGGCCCCGGTGTCCCGGCGGCCCAACGGGCGTAGCGTGCTCAGCGTGGTCTGCGCGTAACCCTCGGGATCGAGGCGGTCGACTCTGCAGATGGACAGGCCGGAGCCGTAGCCCGTCCGGCTGTCCTGTGCTGGGCGCAAGAGGGTCTTGCCACGCCGAACCAGTTGGCCCGCCGGGCGACCGGCCTGAGCATCGATCAGCACCGGGTTGGCGGGATGCGCGCGCCATGGGCCGCGCCAGTGGTCAGCCATGAACAGGCTCAGCGCATCCCAGGTCGTCGGGCCCCCGGCCGTTTCGGCCGCGAACATCCAGAAACGTCCATCGTGCTCGGCGATCGTGACGTCGGACAGTTCGACGCCCGTGCAAAGATCCGCCTCGTGCTCCCAGACATCCGGAAACCGCACGGCGCGGTAGAGCTCGACGCTCCGGTTTTCGTAGGTCTCCGGGATCATCCAGACCTGCCCGTCACGCTCAAACACGAAGGGGTACGACAGGTGGTAGGGCCGCTCCAGCACGATGCGCAGCGGCCCCGGGACCCCGTCCCGGTCGAGCGTGAAAACGCCGATCCGCCCGCGCGGGTCGGCGTGGTGAAACACCTCGCAGAAGACGTGTGTTCGCCCGTCCCGCTCGACCACGAACGGGTCGGCCACATAGACGCCTGGGCCAGGCTGAAACCATGTGTATCCCGTCGCCGGCCATGACAAGGATTCGAACAGGTCGGGAGCGCCGTCGAGGCGCCGCCATCCGATACGCCAGTGGATGGGATGCTCCACCAGGGCCCGGAGCTTCCGGCCGACGGCTCTCGCCAGATGAGCTGTCGCGAAGGCGACCGGCGGCGCCGGGGTGGCCTTGGGGCGGGCAGCCCGGCGCGCGCTCGGGGCCGCTCCCGGTTCGGCCGCCGCTGCGAAAAGGTTGGCCAGGCGGGCCAATGTGGCGTCCAGGCTCGTGCAAAACAGCGCCGGTTGCGGCAGCGCCGCCACGCCTTCCGCCAGCACGACCCCGTCTGGGTCGCGCACGATCGCGATGTGCGGCGACCTCTCGGCCAGCAGCGCTTCATAGAGCGCGCTCCATCCGAAGCGCCCGTCGAAGCTGGCGCGCAGCACGGGCGTCTGGCCTGGCAGGTCGACCTCGTCCAGCGCGATGACCAGTTCAGCTTCTGGCTCAGCCGGAAGCGCACCGGGCTGGGACGCTTCCGACACGGGCTCGAGAGCCCGCAGCGTGCGGCCGAACAGGGACCGTTCGAACCAGATCAGGTTTCGGAGAGCAGGCGGCAGGTCGTCTTCGCCCGACACCCTGCACGACACGACCTCGTGGCCGGCGCTCCGCAACCGGCGGGCCAGATCCCCATGCCAGCTCCGCGCGACCCCGCCACGCGCGACGAGCGCGATCCTCATGGGCAAACCTGAAGATGAGCAGGGCGAAGCGGCATGCGAGGAGAGTCTACGACGAACGAAGATTACGCAACGGTAATCTATCAAGAATTTATCCAGTATCGGCCGAAACGGTTAAGACCCAAGAAGGTTTTCGCGGCCCAGGCGGCCCTGCCAGATCAGTCGAGACGCACAACAGAGCTCCGGTTTCGGTGGATCCCGCTTCTTTAGCCCCGGTCGCGACGGCGCCGCGACGCGCTGTGCTCGGACGGCCCGAGGCTTGCGACGAGCTGGCGGAAGCCCCCGGAACCGGCCCATGTTGGATCAGATTCATCAACTCCATCCCGGAACGCCGTATCGCCAGAAAACACAACCTGGAGTTTATGCGCTTCAGGATGACACGCTTGAGTCCGGGCTTGCGCGCCCTTGGAATCCAGCAGCGGCGCGGTCGCGGGCCAAGCGCCTGCTCGATGTCGTGCTCGCCGCTTGCGCCCTGGCGCTGTTGGGGCCGGTCCTCCTGGTGATCGCCGCCGCCGTCAAGCTCGATAGCCCAGGGCCGGTGTTCTTCCGCCAGAGGCGCCACGGCCTGGACTACAGGGTGTTCCGCATCTGGAAATTCCGCACCATGGTCGCGCTCGAGGATGGGGCGGACGTGCGCCAGGCGACGCGCCTCGATCCGCGGGTGACCAGGGTCGGCGCCCTCCTGCGCCGCGTGAGCCTGGACGAGCTCCCGCAACTCCTGAACGTGCTGGCGGGAGACATGTCGCTGGTGGGCCCGCGCCCGCACGCGCTCGCGCACAACCGCTACTACGCGGCGTTGCTGCCTGGGTATGAGCGGAGGCACGCCGTCCTGCCCGGCCTCACGGGCTGGGCGCAGGTGAACGGGCTGCGCGGCGAAACCGACACGCTCGACAAGATGCGCCGCCGGGTCGAGCACGACCTCGCCTATGTGGACTGCTGGTCGCTGGCCCTGGATCTCAAGATCCTGGCCATGACGGTCCTGCCTCGCGCCTATCGGAACGCCTTCTGATGCGGCGCGGAGCGTCCCTGCCCCTGGCGCCCTCGGCCGGCCTTTTCTCGCCGGAACAGCAAGCCGATCCATGGCGCCGAGACGGTCGCGAAGACATCCTCGCCCCCCTTCTCGCCTGGGGAGCCGGGACGGCGCTCCTGTCGCGTTTCCTGTTGTCGGAGAACCTGCTTAACGCCGTCGTCAACTACTCGAATGACGGCGGCTCGGTGGTCGAGAAGATCCACGTCGGCACTTATCTCGGCGTCCTGTTGCTGGGCGCCGCGCTGCTCGGCGCCCGGATCATCCTGCTGCCCGCGGAAGCCCGCGTCCTGCGCCAGCTGGGCGTTCTGCTCGCCGTGGTCGTCGGCCTGACCGCCGTGATCGTGTTGTCCGGCAACACGGTCTCGGCCGGCTTCCTGGTCGACACCTACGTCAGCGCCGCGCTGGGCGGCGCGCTGATGTTCTGCGTCGGGCCCGCGACGCGGCGCGCCATTGGCGACGCGATGCTGGCCTTCATGCTGCTGAGCTCGCTGGTGGTGCTGGCCGAAAAGGCCACGGGCATGCGGCTGCTGCCCTATCCCTACGTCGAGAACGGCTTCCGGCCCACCGGGCTGACGTCCCATCCGCTTGTGGTGGGCCTCTACAACGCGACCTCGATCGGCTTCGTGGTGGCCACGCGCTGGCCCGCCTGGGCGAAGATGGCGGCCATGGCGCTGCTGACCGTGGCGGCCTTCGCAGCCGGGGCGCGAACCGGCGCCCTGATCTGCGCCGGGGTGTCGCTGGCGACCGCGCTCACGGCTCGCTTGGCGAACCCCGATCCCACGCGCCGGCTTCAGATCCGGATCCTCATCGTGCTTGGGCTGCTCTGCGCCATCCCGGTGGCCATTCCGGTCATGGCCCAACTCGGCCTGCTCGAGCGCTTCATCTCCGACGGCTACGTCGATGACAGCGCCAACGCGCGGGTCGAGATCTACCGCATCTTCAGCCTGGTGAGTTGGCGCGACATCCTGCTGGGCGCGGACCTGCTCTGGATCCGCAAGCTCGCCTTCGAGAAGCTCGGCTTCGAGTTCATCGAGAGCCCGGTGGTGCTGTTCGTTTTCCAGTTCGGCGCGCTTGGCGCCGCGCTTCTCTTCAGTTGCATTCTTTGGACTCTGTGGCGTCTGGCATCCGGCTCCGGCTGGCGGACCCTCATGGCCGTCGCCGCCTTCCTGCTCTGCGCGCTGTCCAACAACACGCTGTCGTCCAAGAGCCCGGCCGTCCTCCTCATCGTCCTTTACCTGGTCGCCTACCGGCCCACGGCCCCAGAGCCCGGAGACACGCGATGACATGCATGAACCGCAGGGCGTTCCTGGCGCTGGCGGCGGCGTCCGCCTGCGCGGGAGCGTCCGCGCCAGTCGCCGCCGCGGCGCCTATTTTCCGGCGCGGCGCCAGCATCCACAACCTGATGAACTGGGCTTCCGTCGAATCCGCCGACAAGAGCCGTTTCGCCTGGCCGCCGTTCGCTGGCGAAGCCCACCAGACGCCCGACGCGATCCTGGCCAATCTCGGAAAGGCCGGATTCGATTTCATCCGGCTCACGATCGACCCCGGCCCCTTCCTCCAGTTCGAGGGAGCACGCAGGGACGCGCTCGACGACGTCCTGCGCGCCAATGTGATGCGTCTGATCCAGGCCGGCTTCGGCGTGATCGTGGATTTTCACCCCGTCAGCCAGGTTCCGGCCTACGCGCCCGACTTGATCACCGCGCGCCTGGACTCGCCGCTGTTCGCCGCCTATGGCCGCATGATCGGCCGGACCGCCAGGCTGCTGCGAGATCTCGGCCTGCCCCGGCTTGCGCTGGAGCTGATGAACGAGCCCCAGTACGGGTGGGACGGGGCATCGGCGGCGCGCTGGCAGGCCATGCTGGTCGAGCTGCACGCGCAGGCCCAGGCCGTGGCGCCGCAGCTGCCGATCGTCCTTTCCGGCGCCAGGGGAGGGGACAAGGACGGCCTCCTCGCCCTGGATCCCGCGCCGTTCCGCGGCAGCGACGTCTGGTGGACGTTCCACTACTACGCCCCGCACGTGTTCACGCACCAGGGCGTGCGCGCCGATCAGGGAGACGCGCGCTTCTGGCGTTACCTGTCGAACCTTCCCTACCCGGCGAACAGCGTCGACAAGGCCGCCGTCCTCGAGCAGGTCGCGCGCAATGTCGATGCCGAGCCGGGCCTCAGCGCCTCCCAGCGCGGCGCCGCGCTGCGCGGCGCCAAGGCGGCGGCCAGCGCCTATCTCGATTCGGGCTTCGGCCGGAACGCCATCTGGCGCGACTTCCGCTCGGTCGTCGATTGGACGCGCCGCAGCGGCGTCGATCCTAAGCGCATCCTGCTGGGCGAGTTCGGCGTAACGCGGACCTACGGACCCTACAGGGCGTCGGACGACGGGGCCCGAGCGCGCTGGCTGACGGACGTTCGGGTCGAGGCCGAAGCCAACGGTTTCGCCTGGGCGCTCTGGGCGGTGACCGGATATGGCGGCATGGCGCTTGTCGAGAGGGATGACGGCGTCGCCTTCGATCCCGTGCAGTTGCGGGCCCTGGGCCTGCGGGCGTAGCCCTCAGCGAGCGGCGATCTCGAGATAAAGCCCGCGCAGGTGGTCGGCGAACCGGCCGATCTCGTAATGCTGCTCGAAGGCGCGCCGCGCCTCCACCTGGGCCCGGCCCAGCCGATCCGGGCTCAACAGCAATTCCGCCAGCCGCGCCGCGATGTGCTGCGGTTCGAGCGCCACGATCGCGCCGGTCACGCCATCGTCGACGATGTCCGTGATCGCCCCGACGTCGGAGGCGACCAGGGCAGTGCCCGCGCACGCTCCCTCCAGGAGCGTGAGCGGCAGGCCCTCGACGCGCGAGGGGAGGACCACGATCGCGGCTTCGCGCATCAGCGCGTGGACCGCCGCGCTGTCCACCCAACCCGTGAAGGCCACCTTGTGCTCCAGTCCCAGGCGGGCCGCATGGGACCGGAAGACGTTGACTTCGCCATTCCCCGCCATGACGCAACGCCAGTCCGGCGTCATCGTCTCGAGCTTGGCCAGCGCATCCAGCAGCAGGTCCGCGCCCTTGCGCAGCCCGACCTCGCCGGCGAACAGGATCAGGGGAGGCTCGCCGTCCGGCGCTTTGGGCGTCACGATCCCGGGAGCAAAATCCGGGATGCCGTTCGGGATCACCGCGATGCGCTCCGGCGCGGCCCCGAGCGTGCGGGAGAAGAATGGCGCGAAGGCGCGTCCCAGCACGACGATCCTGTCGGCGTCGCGCGCCATCCAGCCCAGCAGCTTGTACCAGAAGGGCTGCGCGGCCTGGTCCTTGGGCGTGACCATCCCGTGGAAGTGGATGACGATCCGCTTTCCGAAGATCCCGGCGACAAGCGCCAGCACCGCCTTGCGATAGACGCTGCCGTGCGTGGAGTGGTTCAGGTGGACGATGTCGATGCCGCCCGTCGCCAGGACCCATGCGAAGCGAAGCATCCGCGCCGGAAAGGCCAGCATCGAGCGCCGGCCCTCCGCCGGCCCCCGCGCGGCGAAATATCGGATGTCGACGCCGTCGAGCCCGCGCTGCGCGATCACCTGGCGCAGGTAGAAATACAGGCGGTCGATGCCGCCTTGCCCTTCGGATCCCGTTGGCGTCGCCACGAGCACCCGCACGGGCCCCGCCTGCTGCGCTGGACTCATCTCGCTTGTCCCACTCCGCGCGCGACTTTGCATGCCGGCTCTTAAGGTTGAGTTGCCCGAAAACGCGAGAAACAACCTTAGGTAGGCATATGGCTTGCTGTTCTCGCTCCGGCGCCCCCGCGCCTCTCGATCCGGCGCCAGGATGGGACGCTGTCGCGTCATTCGGGCACGGATCATGGGGTGGCGGCGGCGGAAGCCGGAGCCGTTTGCATGAGCATCGTCACCCATCACCGCTGGGAAGAGGCGCCGGGAGCGCGCGACGCCGATCGCGCAAGTCCGCGTGGATGGGCCGCCGAAGCCATCACCATCGACCTGCGCGGCGGCGGGCGCATGCTGGCGCGCCGCAAGGGGTGGCTCCTTGCTCCGCTGGCGCTCTGCACCCTTGCGAGCCTGGCGGGCGCCATGCTGGTCAAGCCGCGGTTCGCCAGCACGGTCCAGCTTCTGGCGGATCCTCGCGAACTGCAGGTGGTGCGCCCCGACGCGACCCTGCGCGTGCAGGCCGCCGAACTCACCTCCAACGACGCGGAAACCGCCCTTGGCGTACTGCGCTCGGCCAGCATCCTCGGCAAGGTCGTCGCCCGCGAGGGGCTGGACCGAGATCCCGAATTCATCGGAGCCAAGCCCCCCTCCGAGCCGGCGCTCGCCGCCCTGACCGCCCTCGAAAAGCGGGTCGCGGTGAAGCGCGCCGAGAAAAGCTTCGTCGTTGACGTGTCCGTCTGGACCCTCGGCGCCGAGAAGTCGGCGCGCATCGCCAACGCCATCTCGGCCGTCTACCTGCAGGAGGAGGCCGCCGGGAAGGTGGAGGCCGCCAAGCGCGCCGGACAGGCGCTCGCCTCCCGCATCGGCGAGCTCAGCGTGCGCGTCCAGGAAGCGGAGCGCGCCGTCGCCGAATACCGCAGCCGCAACGAACTCGTCGGCGCCAACGGCAGCCTCGTCGCCGAGCAGCAGATCGCCGAGATCAGCAAGCAGCTCGTGACCGCGCGGGCGCGCACGGCGGACGCGCGCGCGCGCTTCGACCAGGTCCAGCAGCTCCGTCGCCAGCCGCTCGCCATGGGGGACCTGCCGGACGCCGCCGGGTCGCCGGTCATCACGCAGCTGCGCGCCCGCTATGCGGACGCCTCGCGGATCGATGCGGATCTGGCTACGCGGCTCGGGCCGCGGCATCCCGACGTGATCGCCGCCGCCGCGCAGGTGAAGGACGTGCGCCGACAACTCGATGGCGAACTCGCCCGGCTTGCCCGGTCGGCCGAGGCCGACTACGAGCGCGCCCGATCGGCCGAGGAAAGCCTGGGACGGACGCTCGACAGGCTCAAGGCCGTGTCAAATGACAATGGGGAGGCGATGGTGCGCCTGCGCGAGCTGGAGCGCCAGGCGGAGGCGAGCCGGGCCATCTACGCAACCTTCCTGCAGCGGGCGAAGGAGATCTCCGAGCAGCAGGGCATCGACACCTCGAACTCGCGCGTGATCTCGCCCGCCATTCCCGCCCAGGCGCCCACGGGCTTGTCCCGGAGCATGATCCTGGCCGGCGGACTGATGGGCGGCCTGGTCCTCGGACTGGCGCTCGTCCTGACGCGGGAGATCACCGACGGCACGCTCTACGGCAAGGCGCAATTCGCGACGGCCTCGGGTCTGCCCGTGCTGGGCGTGCTCGAACAGGAGCGTAGGCGCTCCCGCTCTCGCCCGGCGCTTCGCGCCCATGTGAGCGAGCATCCGGCGTCGTCCTTCGCCGCGGTCGCCTATCGCATCCTCGACCTGACGGGGCCGCGGCAGTCGCGCATGGCGGCGCGCACCGTGGTGTTCCTCTCCGTCGAGCCCACCTTCCAGCGCACCCAGATCGCCTTCAACCTGGCCGTGGCCGCGGCGCGCGACGAGGGACGTGTCCTGTTCGTGGACGCCGATCAGGCGAACGGCTTCACGCGGCTCCTGTCCGAACGCCCAGACCAGGGCCTTGCGGACGTGCTCTCGCGACGCTGCTCCCTGGATCGCGCCGTCGTCGTCGACGAGGCCACCGAGATCGGCATCCTGGCCGCCGGCGAGGGCGGGATCGGCCGTCCCTCCGCCGACCTTCTCGCGGCCGCCTTGATGGCGCCGGCCCGTGGCTTCGACCGGGTCATCATCGACGGGCCCTGTCCTGGACTGGATCCCGCGGCCCTGTCCGTGGCGGCCTCATGCGATGACGTGATCCTGGTGGTCGCCGCCGGGGCCACCCGGCGGGAAAACCTGCAGGACGCGCTCGAACTGCTGGGCCCGGTGCGGGCGAAAGTCCGGGGCCTCGTCGTAGCCTGACGCCCGGCTGCAGCAACCGAAGGCCGCGCCGGCGCGCCGGGCGCGGTCTTCGCGTCTCTGGGCGGCAGCGATGCAACCAGGGTTGTATCAGCTTGGAACGCGCAGTCCTGGCGCCCCGATTGCGACCTGAGGTTGCAAAGACCGTGTCCCGCTTCGTGGCGGGACAAACGCGCCAGGAGAGCCTCATGGTCACCTTCACCATCCCCCAGCCGACCTACGAAGCGCCGGACCGCGGCCCCGCCCAGGGTTCCGCCGGGCTGCGCGCGATCGAGACGGTCTCGGTGATCGGCCTGGGCTATGTCGGCCTGCCCACGGCGGCCCTGCTGGCGTCCCGCGGATTGAAGGTGATCGGCGTCGACCTGAAGCAGGACGCCGTTGCGCGCATCAACGAGGGACGGGCGCACATCGCCGAGACGGACCTCGACATGATCCTCGATGCGGTCGTGAAGGGCGGCAAGCTCCAGGCGCGCACGTCGCCGCTGCCGGCCGACGCCTTCCTGATCGCCGTGCCGACCCCGATCACGGCCGACAAGAAGGCCGACATGCGCGCCGTCGAGGCGGCCCTGGCGTCCATCGCCCCGGTGCTCAAGCGCGGCGACCTGATCGTGATCGAATCCACCTCGCCCGTGGGCACGACCGAGCGCGCCGCCGCGCAACTGAGATCCCTGCGTCCCGACCTCAGGTTCCCGGACGCGGCCCCCGAGCAGGCGGACGTGTTCATGGCCTATTGCCCGGAGCGCATCCTGCCGGGACAGACCCTGCGCGAGCTCGTGGACAACGCTCGCATCATCGGCGGGCTCGACCACGCCAGCGCCCTGCGCGCCCGCGAGGTCTACGCCCATTTCGCCCGGGGCAAGATGATGCTGGCCACCAGCCGCGAGGCTGAATGCGCCAAGCTGGCCGAGAACGCGTTCCGCGACGTCAACATCGCCTTCGCCAACGAACTGGCGACGCTCTGCGAAGGCATGGGCGTCGACCCGTGGGCCGTGATCCGCATGGCGAACCTGCATCCGCGGGTGAACATCCTGTCGCCCGGGCCCGGCGTCGGCGGCCACTGCATCCCGATCGACCCGTGGTTCCTCCACCATGCCATGCCCGAGCAGACCCCGCTGATCGCCGCCGCCCGCGGCGTCAACGACGGCAAGCCGCTGCGCGTGGCGAACCGGGTCCAGCGGCTGGCGTCCCGCTTCAAGGAGCCGGTGATCGCCGTGCTCGGCCTCGCCTACAAGCCGAACGTCGACGACCTGCGCGAGAGCCCGGCCGTGGAGATCGCCCGCACCCTGGCGGACCGTGGCGTCGGCCGCCTGCTGATTGCCGAGCCCAACATCGCGCGCCTGCCGCATGAGTTGGCGGGCCGCCCGGACGTGCAACTCGTGGAAGGGTCCGTGGCGGTGGCCGAGGCCGACATCGTGACGATCCTGGTGGCGCACAGCCGCTTCCGGAACCTGGACCGCGCCGCGCTGGCCTCGCGGGTCGTGGTCGACACGGTCGGCCTGCTCAAGGCCGAGCAGGCCTGAGCGGGCCGTCGCGAAAGGACGATCCCATGTGCGGCTTTGCAGGACTGGCGCAGCGCGCTCCCTCGGAGGATGTGAGCGAGCGATTTTGCGCCCTGGCGCTGAAATCCCTCGAGCGTCGCGGCCCGGATGACGCCCGCACGCTGCGGCGCGGCGCGGTGGACTTCGTCCATACCCGCTTGTCGATCATCGACGCGGAGGGCGGCCTCCAGCCCATGGAGGACGAGGCCGGCGTGATCGTCTTCAACGGAGAGATCTACAACTACGAGGACCTGCGCCAGCCGAACACCGTCTATGCCTCGCGCTCCGACACCGAGGTGCTGCTGAAGGGCCTCAATACGCAGGGCCTGGCCTTCCTTGAGCGCGTGGACGGCATGTTTGGCTTCGCCTACCTCAACAAGGCCCAGCAGAAGCTCTACGTCGCCCGGGACCGCTTCGGCATCAAGCCGGCCTACGTGCTCAAGACCGCCGACGTCTGCGCCTTCGGCTCGACCATGCCGGCGCTCATGCCGTTCTCCGGGAAGCGCGTCGATGGCCAGGCCCTGGTCGAGTACTACAGCTCGCGCGCGCCCCATGCGCCGCGCACCATCTTTGAGGACATCCGCGAGGTGCCGCCGGGCTGCATGGCGGTTCTCGACCTGCGCAGCTTCACCCTGGAGATGAAGCGCTGGGCGGAGATCCGCCCCGTGCCGGTGACCCGACGTTCCGAAGCGGACCTGCTGGCTGAGCTGGACGAGATCCTGCACGCATCAGTGAAGGCGCATCTCGTCTCAGACGTGCCCGTCGCCTCGCTCCTGTCGGGCGGGATCGACTCCGGCCTGATCACGGCGATCGCCGCCCAATACGTCCCGGACCTCGCCTGCTTTTCCGCCGGCTTTCAGGACCGGCGCTTCGATGAAAGCCCCTATTCCCAGGCGGTCGCCCGCCGCTACGGGTTGCGGCACTACGTGAAGTTCATGAACGAGGAGACCGTGTTTGGGCTCCTCGATACCTGGCCCTCCGTCATGGACGACGCCAACGCCGAGCCCGCATCGGTGCTGAAATACGTGGTGGCGCAGTTCGCCCGCGACAGCGGCTTCAAGGTGGTGCTGGCCGGCGAGGGCGCCGACGAGTTCTTCGGCGGCTACAACCAGTATTGGCGCTTCCGCCTGGCCAAGCGCCTCAGCGTCCTCGGAGCTTACGCGCCCGGGCTCGCGGGCCTCGCCGAACGCGCCGCGGGTCCCCGCAGCCGCATCGTCCACTTCCTCCGCCAGGCGTCCGGCCGCCAGGGCTTCCCCGGCGCCAGCATGCCCTTCGAGCCGCATCTCGTGGCCCAGACGTTCCGGGGCGCCTCCGGCGACGCCGGCGTGGAGACCCTGAAGGAGGCGCTCGCCCTGGACCAGCGCCGCCGCCTGCCCGACGACATGCTCACCGCCGCCGACCGCGCCACCATGCACGCGTCGATCGAGGCGCGCGTGCCCTACGTCACCCGCTCGGTCGCCGACTTCGCGGCCTCCCTGGACGACGACATGCTGCTGCGCGGCCGCAAGCAGAAGGTTCTGCTGCGCCAGCTCGCCCTGAAGTACCTGCCGGCCGAATGCGTCGAGCGCCGCAAGGTGGGCTTCGACATGCCGCTCGGCCGCTGGTTCCGCGGCCGCCTCAAGGACGTGGTCTACGACACGCTCGCCAACACCTGGCAGCGCGACTTCCTGCGCCCGGGCGCCATGGAGCGCATCGTCGACCTGCACATGAGCGGGCGCGCCGACTACGCCGACAAGATCTGGGCCTTCGTGGTCCTCGACCGCAACGTCCGCGCCCTGCGCGCCGTCGCCTGAACGGAAGCGAGCCATGCTGAGAGTGCGATTGCTGGACACCCCCGTGGACATCGCCACCATGGACGAAACGGCCGGCCGCGCGCTGTCGGCCATGCGGTCCGGCCGGCGCTGCCAGCACGTGGCCATGAACGTGGCCAAGCTGGTCAATGCCCGAACCGACCCGGAGCTGGCGCAGGACATCCGCGACAGCGACATCATCGGCATCGACGGCATGGGTGTCGTCTACGCCCTCGAGGCCCTCGGCCATCTGGTTCCAGAGCGCGTCAGCGGCATCGACCTGTTTCTCCGCCTCATGGAGGAATGCGCACGCCGCGGTTTCCGGCCCTTCTTGCTGGGCGCCAGGCCCGATGTCCTCGCCGATGCTCAGGCCGAGCTTCGCCGCCTCTTCCCGGGCCTGACCTTCGCGGGCGCGCACCACGGCTATTTCAAGCCGGACGAGGAGGAGCGCATCCGCGACCTGATCCGCGGCAGCGGCGCCCACTGCCTGTTCATCGCCATGCCGACGCCCCGCAAGGAGCGCTTCATGCGCCGCTGGCGCGATACCCTGGACGTGCCCTTCCTCATGGGCGTGGGCGGCAGCTTCGACGTGGTCGCGGGCCGCGTGACACGGGCTCCGTTCGCCATGCAGCGGCTCGGCCTCGAATGGCTGCACCGCCTCCTGCAGGAGCCCCGTCGCATGACTGGCCGCTACCTGCGCACGAACGCCGTCTTCGCCCTCCTGCTGGCGCGCGAGATCGCCGCCCAGCGCCTGCGCGCGCTGCGGCCCGCGCGCCCCACCAACGCCGCCTGACGCATGAGCAAGCCCGCCGACTACTTCTTCTACCTCGCCGCGACGCTCGCGCCGCGCATGGCGATGTTCGTGCTGCTGATCCTGCTGACGCGATGGATGCCGGTGGCCGAATACGGCCTCTTTGTCCTAGTGGTGACGGTGGGCGAGATCCTCGACACCGCCCTGACCAACTGGATTCGCATCTATTCCCTGCGCACGGAGGCCGGCCTGAACGGGCTGCGCCCTCTCAGGCTCGGGCGCCTGCTGGTCCTGTCCGGCGGGGCGACGGCCCTGGGCGTCGGCCTGTCCTGGGGCGTGGCGCTGGCGACGGAGCCCGAGAGGACTTTCGAGTTCTGGGTGGCGCTCGTCGCCTACACGGTCGGGCTCGGCCTTGTCCGCTTCGCGATCGTGCTCCTGCAGATCGCCAAGCGACACGCCGAGATCGCCGTGGTGGAAGGCGTGCGGGCGATCGCCATCCTGGTCTCGGTCGCCTTGGTGGCCGACCTCACCCACAGCTTCTTTGCGCCCTCCCTGGCTTTGTCCCTCGCCAGCGGCCTGATCGCCGGCGTTCAGCTGGCGCTGACGTTCCGCAGTCTCGCCCGGCCACGCCTCCCGCGGGTCGGCTATGTGGCGGCGCTGCGCTTCGGCTTCCCGCTGATCGTCACGGCGTTGCTGACCTGGGTGATGACCTGGTTCGACCGGTTGGTGATCAACCACTTCGCCGGCGCCGCGGCGGTCGGACTCTATGCCGCCGCCTACGCGATCGGTCGTCAACCGATCGAGCTCTTCATCGCCCCGCTGAACTCCTACACCTTTCCCATGCTGGTCCGCCGCTACGCGGCGGAAGGGGCGCCAGGAGCCGGACGCTTCCAGGCCGGCATGCTGGTCACGACCTGCGTGCTTTGTGTCGGCGCGGCGGTGGCGATTTCGGTGCTGGACGTGCAACTCGCCGGCCTGCTCCTGCCCGAGGACTACCGCGCCCACGCCGTCGCGCTGCTGCCCTCGATCACCTATGGGGCGGTGATGATCTCGGCGAAGTTCTTCGTCTTCGACAACGCCTTCTACACCGCCAAGCGCAACGACCTTTATCTCGTGTCCATGGCCGTTCCTGCCGCCGTCGGCGCGGTCACGAGCGTCGCCCTGATCTCCCGCTGGGGAATCGATGGCGCGGGCCTGAGCTTCGTGGTCACGACCACGCTGTCCACGGCCTCGAGCTTCTGGCTCTCCCGGCGGGTGCTGCCGTTCCGCCTGCCGCTGGCGCGGATGGGCGCGGTCCTCGCGTCCGCCGCCACCGCCGGCGGAGTCCTCCATGCGGCTGAAGCCTGGATGGCGCACTGGGCCTTTGCGGCGCAGCTCGCCGCGGGCGGAGCGATCTTCGGAATGGCCTACGCCGCGGCCCTGATGGCCTTCGGCTTCTCCATCCGCTCGGTGCTGCTGACGCCCTGGGCCCAGGGCGGGGAGGCCCCTGCGGAGCCGCAAACCCTCGCCGCCGGCGCGGGACGGGCTGCATGAGCGCGCCCGTCGTCCTGCACCTCATCTCGTCCCTGCGTGTCGGCGGGGCCGAGCGCATGCTGGTCTCGCTGCTCGCGGCGGCCCGGCGGCAGCCGGGCTCGCGTTACGTCGTCTGCATCATGAACGACGAGGTCGACGCCGGTCTCCTGGCCGAGCTCGAGTCCTGCGGCTGGCCCTGCTATCGCCTGGGCCGGCCGGAGGGCCACGTCCACCCGCGCTACTTCGCCCAGATGGTCTCCATCCTGAGCCGGCATCGCGTGGACGTGGTGCACGCTCACAACGAAGGCAGCCGGAAGTGGGCCATGCTGCTGCGGCTCGCCCGGCCAACCCTCAAGGTGGTGTACACCCTCCACTGCCAGGGACTGGCGGACGCTTATGGCCCGTTCGCGCGCAGGCTCTACCGGGTGGGCGTGGACGCCACCGTCGCCATCTCCGACGCCACCGCGCAGGAGGGACAGACCCTGCGCGCGAGGCGCCTGGTCCAGATCGCGAACGGCGTGGATCTCGATCGTTTCCGGGGAGCGCGGCGCGAGCCCGCCCGGAGGGGCCCCATCCGTATTCTTCAGGTCGGCCGCTTTCATCCCGAAAAAGGTCAGGACGTGCTCTTGCGCGCTCTGGCGCGGTTGCGGGGCGAGGGTGTGGAAGCCGTCGCGACCTTCGCCGGCGTGGCGCTTGGCGACGCGGACCCGTGGGTGTCTGAACTGCGCGCGCTCGCAACGTCGCTGGGCGTCGATGAAGCCGTGCGTTTCGTGTTCGGCCGAACCGACGTGGAGAACATGCTGGCCGACGCCGACGTCTTCGTGCTGCCGTCGCGAGCCGAGGGGTTCGGACTGGCGCTCGTCGAGGCCATGGCGGCGGGCGTGCCCGTGATCGCGGCAGCTGTCGGCGGCCCGGCCCGGCTCGTTCAGGACAGCGTCAACGGCCTGCTGTTTCCGGCCGAGGACCACGCCGCCTTGGCTGCGGCCCTGGGCCGTCTTGAGGCGGATCCCAACCTGAGGCGGAGGCTGGCCGCCGAAGGCGCCGCCTCCGCCGAGTGCTACGGCATCGAAGCGACCTTGCGCGACCACGCCAGGCTTTACGCCGACCTCGCCGCCTGAGGGGCCGGCTCGTCCGCGGCCTCGACCGGAGGCCGCACATGCGACCCGAAGCGCCGCCGCAGCGCGAAGAAGGGCTGCTCGACCAATTGGTGCGAGGCGAATGCGATCGCGAAGGCGAGCCCGATCCCGAGCATGTAGGCGGCCGCCACGCGCCAGCCCGGGCCGGGGACGAGCGCCAGCGCGATTTCGTAGCCGGCGAAGTGCCAGAGGTAGAGCGAGTAGCTGAGCTTACCCGTGATCGACAGGGGCGCGCTGTTCATAGCCCGCTGGAGCAGGCTGCGCGGCTGGGCAGCGACCACGGTGAGGATGATCGCGATCAGGGCGGCTTCCTGGATCGTGTACCGGATGGTCTGCCGGAAGAGCGGATCGCGAACAAGGAACGTGAAGGCCAGGACGGGAAGCGCGGCGAAGGCGCCACGCCCGTCCCATAGCCAGGCCGGGCCTCCGCCTCGCCGGCTGACCACGGCCGCGATCGCGCCGGCCAGAATGCCCTCGATCCGGCACTCGGTCGCCATGCCCGTGTAATCGACCGCGATCGCGGGGGCGAACACGCTGATGGCCACGCGCGAGGCCAGCGAGAGCGCGCAAATCCCAAGCAGGACGGGAAGAATCCTCCGTCCCGCCAGCAACAGGGCCAAGAGCAGCAGCGGGTAGGCCGCGTAGAAGTGCTCCTCCACCGACAGCGACCACAGATGGCCGCCGATCCCGTCCAGCCGGTGCGGGGCGAACACGTTCACGTAGTTGGCGAAATAGAACAGGGCGCTGGCGAGACCGAGCGGGTCCGGCCGCTCGCCGCCGGCCAGCATCACCACGGCCATCACGGCCACATAGGCGATGAGCGGCGGGTAAAGCCGCAAGGCCCGTCGGACATAGAAGGCGCCGATTGCGATCGAGCCGCTGCGGTCGAACTCGTCCAGCAGGAGCGTGGTGATCAGGTAGCCGCTTATGCAGAAGAACACGGTGACGCCGAACACCCCTGGAACGACGTTCTGCAGGCCGGCGTGTGAGATCATCACGATCAGGATGCTGATCGCTCGCAGTCCGTCGAGTCCGGGGATGGTCGCGTTGCCGCGGGGCGGGGGCGTCGTCATGCGGCGAAACCTACACGCGCCGCCTCAACATCCGGTTGTGCACTGCCTCGAATTTCGCCGAATGGCTTAACCTGCGGTTCAGACTGTGTCGGCCGCGGCCGTCGAACTCGGCAGCCTCGCCGCGCGTTAGCCACGAACTCAGCCCACATTGAAGCCGCCCATGACCGCCTTGCCCGAACCCGCCCGTCCCGCTCCGCCGCAAGGCGCCGGCCATGCGGACGGCTACGCCCTCTTCCTCGACTTCGACGGCACGCTGGTCGACCTCGCGCCGCGGCCGCAGGACGTCCGGGTGGCCCCGGGCCTTGGCGAGACCCTGGAGAGGCTCAGGGACCGCGTCGGGGGCGCTTTGGCGCTGGTGAGCGGCCGGCCTGTGGCTGTCCTCGACGGCTTCCTCGATCCCCACCGCTTCGACGCGGCCGGCCTCCATGGCGTCGAGACGCGCCGGGCCGGTCGTTTCACCGCCAGCGCAGGCGCGGACGATCCCGTGCTGCGCGCGGCCGTGGCGCAGTTTGCGGACTTCGCCAGGAGACACCCCGGGATCCTCGTCGAGGACAAGGGGCGGTCGGTGGCGCTCCACTGGCGCCTCGCGCCCGAACTGGAGGACGAGGCCATCGCCCAGGGCGCGGTCGCCCTGGAGCGCATGGGGCCGGACTGGCGCATCCAGGCCGGCAAGAGCGTGCTGGAGATCCTCCCCGCCTTCGCCAGCAAGGCGGGCGCGGTGCAGGGCTTTCTTCAGGCGCCGCCCTATGCGGGGCGGCTGCCCATCTTTGTCGGAGACGACGTCACCGACGAGCACGGCTTCGAGGCCGCGCTCGCCCTGGGCGGCCTCGCCATTCGCATCGGCGAGGGCCCGACGGTGGCGCCATGGCGCCTCCCAAGCCCGTCGGCGTTCCGCGAGCGGCTGAAGGCATGGGCGGAAGGGGAACCCTTCGGCGTTTGAGTACGAGAGCGCTGTGGCGCCACGACGCCACAGCGCCGCAGCTCAACTCCGCGTCGGCCGCCCCTCGAGCGGGTAGGCCGGATCGTTGTAGCCCGGCGTGGACGGGTGTCCCGCCGAAACGAGCCGGTCGATCAGCTCCTCGTCCTCGGGCGTGAACCGGTAGGAGAGGGCGGCCAGGTAGTCCGCCCACTGCTCCTCCGTCCGGGGCCCGCCGATCACCGACGTGACGAGACGATTGTTCAGCACCCATGCGATCGCCAGATGCGACGTCGCCGTGCCCTTTGCCTCGGCATGGCGTCGGATGTCCTGGGCGATCTGCAGCGACTCCGTCCGCCATTCGGTCTGCAACATGCGCGCGTCCTGCCGGCCCGCGCGCGTGCCCTCGGGCGGAGGCCGGTTCGGCTCGTACTTGCCGGTCAGCACGCCGCGCGCGAGCGGGCTGTAGGGGACGACGCCCAGTCCGAAGTGACCGCAGGCGGGCAGGTGCTCCACCTCGGGCATGCGGTTCATGGCGTTGTAGTAGGGCTGGCTCACCACCGGCCGGTCGATGCCGAGTTCGTCGGCGATGCGGCAGATCTCGGCCAGCCGCCAGGCGCGGTGGTTGGAGACGCCGAAATACCGGATCTTGCCCTGGCGCACGAGGTCGCCGATCGCCCGGACGGTTTCCTCCAGGGGCGTCGAGTGGTCTTCCTTGTGCAGGTAGTAGATGTCGATGACGTCCGTCCCGAGCCGCCGCAGGCTGGCCTCGGCCGCCTCCATCACGTAGCGGCGCGACAGCCCGCGCCCGTTCGGGCCGCGGCCCATGGGGTTGCCGACCTTCGTGGCCAGAACCCACCACGCGCGCTCGTCCCTGATGGCGCGGCCCACGATCTCCTCCGACCGCCCTTCGGCGTACATGTCGGCGGTGTCGATGAAGTTGATCCCGGCGTGGCGGGCGCTGGCGACGATGCGGCCGGAGGTCGCCTCGTCCGTCTGCGCCCCGAACATCATCGTGCCGAGGCACAGCGGCGAGACCTTGAGCCCGCTGCGCCCCAGGGACCGGTATTCCATGAGCGTTCTCCCATTGTTTCCCGGCGGACTGTCGCCCCGCAGGCCCGCCCTGGCAATCGGCTTCGGCGCCGGGGAGGACTCGTTTTGACGCAGGGCGGAACCGGGCCCCTGCGGCGGGATTGACCAAGCGAGACCCCCGACAGACCGCGCTCCATGGAGGCCGCCATGCCGCAACCCGCCATCGACGTGCCCACGCCCGGGCCCCCGCCCGTTCCAGGCGGAATCCCCGGCCGCGACCCTGCTCCCGGCGGCAACATCCCCTCTGAGACGCCTCCGGCGCCCGATCCGGACGAGCCTGCGCCGCCCACCGGCCCGCGCAGCCCCTATCCGGTCGATGATCCGCCGATCGGCGATCCACGCGGTCCCGGCTCCGAGCCGGACTACCTGCCCGGCCAGCCCACGGACCCCGGAACACGGTTCTGAGGTTTAAGGCTGCCGTGCTGCGCCCCGGGTCCGCCGTCCTCCTCGGACCCGGGGCCTCTGCGCGCCTTGCGCCAGACGCAGAGCCGCCCGGCGCTGGCGCGTCGCGCCTTGCCATTCGGCGGTCGGGCCGTCACCTTCTCGCGCCGAAACGGCCCGGGAAGGGCGTATACGAGGGCAGGTGACGCCGATGGCGGAAGAAATCAGGATCCAGGACGCCAACTTGCGCGCCGCGGTGCGCGGCATCTTCGCCGCCGCTGGCTCCAGCGAGCGCGAGCAGCACTTGGCGGCCAACCATCTGGTCGAGGCCAACCTGCGCGGCCATGACTCCCACGGCGTCGGCATGATCCCGGCCTACATCGCCAACTTCGCCGCTGGCGAGATGAAGCTGAACCACGCGCCCAAGGTGCTCGTCGACAAGGGCACGCTGCTGCTCTGCGACGGCGACCTCGGGCTCGGCCAGACCATGGCGCACGACAGCGTGGCCATGGCCATCGAGCGCGCGAAGCAGCACGGATCGTGCATCCTCTCGCTGCGCGCCAGCCACCACATCGGCCGCATCGGCCACTGGTCGGAGCAGTGCGCCGCCGAGGGGCTCATTTCGCTCCATTTCGTGAACGTGATCAGCGACCCGTCGGTGGCGCCGTTCGGCGGCCGCGCCGCGCGCGTCGGCACCAACCCGATCTCCATCGGCATCCCGCGGCGCGGGCAGGAGCCGGTCATCGTCGACTTCGCCACCAGCAAGCTGGCGGTCGGCAAGGTCCGCGTCGCCTACAACAAGGGCGTGGACGTGCCCCCGGGCGTTCTGCTCGACCACACCGGCGAGCCCACCACCAGCCCGGCGGCCCTCTTCGAGGAGCCTCGCGGCACGCTGCTGCCTTTCGGCGACCACAAGGGCTGGGGCCTCTCGCTCGCCTGCGAACTGCTCGCCGGCGCGCTTTCCGGCGGCGGCACCCAGCACCACCCGCGCCAGCGGCCGGCCATCATCAACAGCATGTTCTCCGTTATCGTGTCCCCGGAGGCGGTCGGCACGACCGAGACCTTCTTCCCGCAGATCGACGCGTTCATCGAGTGGGCGCGCACGCCCCTGCCCGGGCGGGACGCCGAGGTCCTGATCGCGGGCGAGCCCGAGCGTCGCACGCGCGCCGCGCGCCTGCGCGACGGCATCCCGGTGGACGTCACCACCTGGGAGCAGATCAACGGCGCGGCGGACACCGTCGGGCTGGCCCGGGCCCAGCTGCAGGCGCTTGCCGGGCTGGCCTGACGCCCCGGTTGCGCGCCCTCGGTCCGGCTCCGGCGTGAGCCGGACCGTTCCCGCATCGGCCCAGGGCCGGGCTTGCGAGCCTTGTCGCTCGCCGCCATAAGGAGCGCGCCCGCGGCGTCCGCGGGCGTGGACGGACCCGACATGAGAAGCTTGGACGAACGCCCAGCGGGCGAAGCTCCGGCCGCGCCCCGCGCAGCAGGGCCGCAGAGCGGCGCGTTCGTGACCCCGACCCCCGGCCCGCGGGGACGCTGGGCCTGGATCGGCACCGCCGCCAGCGTCCTGCTGTTCGTCATCTCGGCCGTGGTGCTGTGGCGCATCATGGCCGAGGTGAAGCTGTCGGACGTCCGCGACGCCTTCGCCCGCGCCGACCTGGAGAGCCTCGCCATTGCGGCCGGCTTCGTGACGCTGAGCTACACGCTGCTGACGGGCTACGACGCCCTGGCGCTCAGGCAGCTGAAGCTCAGGATTCCCTACCGCGTCACCGCCCTGGGCTCGTTCACCAGCTACGCCATCTCCTTCACGCTGGGCTTCCCCCTCGTGACGGCCGCCACGGTGCGCTACTGGATCTACGCGCCGCTCGGGGTCTCCGCCGGAAAGGTGGCGAGCCTGACCACGATCGCGGGCCTCACCTTCCTGCTCGGCATGGGCACAGTGGTGGGCCTGGGGCTGGTCTGGCAGGCTCCCGCCATCGCCGACATCAATAACCTCGCGGTGTTCGTGAACCGCTGGATCGGCGCCGCCGTCCTCGCGCTCATCGTCGGCTACCTGGCGTGGGTGGCCGTGAAGCGCCGGGCCGTACGGGTGCAGCGCTGGCGCCTGGAGTTGCCCAGCTTCAAGCTCTCGCTCGGGCAGATCGTGCTCGGCGCCGCGGAGGTCTGCTGCGCCAGCGCGGTGCTCTATGTTCTCATGCCTCCGGGCTACGGCGTCGAGTTCCAGACCCTGGCCGCCATCTACGCCTTCGCCTGCATCCTGGGCATGGTCAGCCACGCCCCCGGCGGGCTCGGCGTCTTCGAGAGCACCATGCTGCTCGCCTTCTGGCGCCTGCCCTATGGCGGGATGATCGGGGCGCTCCTGCTGTTCCGCATCTGCTACTATCTCGTGCCCTTCGTGGTGGCGCTGGCCCTGCTCGGGGCCATGGAGATCGTTCGCCGCGTCAAGGCCTTTCGGGCCGATGACGGGGAGGACGAGGATGAGATCGAGGTGGGCTCGGGTTGACCATGAGCGAAGTGGGGCAGGGACGGCTCGTCGCTTCCATCCTGGAAGCCATGCCCGACCCGGTCGTCGTGGTCGACCGGGAGCTCACGGTGGTGATGCGCAATGCCGCGGCCGCCAAGACCTGGCCTTCGCTGAAACCGGGGAAGCCGCTGTCGTTCACGCTGCGCGCCCCGGCCCTGATCGCAGCCGCGCAGGCGGCATCGCGCGGGCAGGGACCTGTATCGGACGAATATGAGGAGCGCGTGCCGGTGCAGCGCGTGTTCTCTTTCCAGGCTTCCGCTCTCCCGGACGGCTCGGAGGAGCACGGCGGCGCCCCCGCGGCCCTGATCGCCTTCCGCGACCTCACCGAGGCGCGGCGGCTGGAGAAGATGCGGGTCGACTTCGTCGCCAACGCCAGCCACGAGCTGCGCACCCCGCTGGCCTCGCTGCTGGGCTTCGTCGAGACGCTGGAAGGCCCGGCCAAAAACGATCCCGTCGCCCGCGAGCGGTTTCTCGCCATCATGCGGACCCAGGCCCAGCGCATGGCGCGCCTGATCGATGACCTGCTCTCGCTGTCGCGCATCGAAATGAGCGAGCACCGGCATCCCGACGCGCCCGTGGACATCGCCGCGGTCGCCAGGCAGGTGATCGATACGCTCCGCCCGATGGCGGACGACAAGGGTGTGGAGATCCGGCTCAACGCGCCGGATCCGGTGGTCGTCCCCGGGGACAGGGACGAGCTGCAGCGCGTTGCCGACAACTTGGTCGAGAACGCCATCAAGTATGGCCAGGCCGGCCGGCGCGTGGACGTCACGGTGGACGCAGTGCAGGAAGGCGGCCGGCCGCACGGGCGTCTGTCCGTGCGCGATTATGGGCCCGGCGTCGCTCCGGCCGATCTCCCCCGCCTGACCGAACGGTTCTATCGCGCCGAAACGTCCGACAAGTCGGGAACGGGGCTCGGCCTCGCGCTCGTCAAGCACATCGCGACGCGTCACCGTGGACGGCTGTCCGTCGAAAGCCGGAAAGGGGAGGGCGCGACATTCCGCGTCGCCATCCCTCAGTCGGCGCCCTAGATCATGCGCCGCCTCGACGGCGGACAGATGGACGGCTGTAATATGAATGTCATGGAGACGTCATAGACAGCAGCCGTGCAACAGCCCGGAGACGGCGTGATGACGACCGCCCCCCATATTCTCATCGTGGAGGACGAGGAGGCGCTGACGCTTCTGCTCCGGTACAATCTCGAGGCCGAGGGCTACCATGTCGAAGCCGTCGCGCGCGGCGACGAGGCGGACATCAGGATCCGTGAGCAGGCGCCCGACCTCGTCCTGCTTGACTGGATGCTGCCGGGCCTGTCCGGGATCGAGCTCTGCCGGCGCCTCCGCCAGCGCCCGGAGACCCAGCGGCTGCCGATCATCATGCTGACGGCCCGCGGCGAGGAAAGCGAAAGGGTGCGCGGCCTCGCCACCGGCGCGGACGATTACGTGGTCAAGCCCTTCTCCGTCCCGGAATTGGTGGCCCGCGTCCGCGCGCTCCTGCGCAGGGCCTCCCCGGAGCGCGTCGCCACCCTGCTCGAGTCCGGCGACATCGCGCTCGACCGGGAGACCCGCCGCGTCCGGCGCGCCGGGCGCGAGCTCAGGCTCGGCCCGACGGAGTTCCGGATGCTGGAATTTCTGATGGAGAAGCCGGGCCGCGTCTTCACCCGGTCGCAATTGCTTGATGGCGTCTGGGGCCATGACAGCGAAATTGACGAGCGCACGGTCGACGTCCACGTCGGGCGACTGCGCAAGGCGATCAACCGGCCGCGTGAAAAGGACCCGATCCGCACCGTCCGGGGCGCGGGCTATTCCTTCGACGAGACTTTCGCAAGGCGCTGAGCGACGGCGGGGCGGGAAGAACGCCCTCCCAAGCAACGGCTCTGAACGCGAATGGCCGGGCATGCCCGGCCATTGTTGCTTGAAGGCGCGAGCCTACGTCAGCTCGCCGCGAACTTCGCCGCCGACCGCCGGCGATCCAGCGACGGCTGGTAGGCGATCTGCGCGTGGAAGGGGCAATAGGGCGCGCCGGGCGGGGACTTGGCCCCGCAGAAGCGGAAATCCTCGCTCGTCGGGTCGCCATGCGGCCACCGGCACATGGTGTCCCGGAGCTCCATGATGGTCACCCGCTCCGACATCGGGATCACCACCTCGGCCACCGGCGCCGGCGCCAGCTCGACGAGGGGAGCCACGATCGGCGTCGCCTTGGGCATCACGGCGAGGTTGCCCCGCGCCACGGGCGAGGGCGCCGGCGCCGTGTGCGTCATCGGATGGCTCGGGGCCCGCGTGGCGGGCTTGCGCGGTCGCGCCTGCTGGGGCGCCGGCGACTTGGCCCGGCCGGACAGTCCCAGCCGATGCACCTTGCCGATCACGGCGTTTCGGGTGATCCCCCCGGCCAGCTCCGAGGCGATCTGACTCGCGCTCAAACCCTGGTTCCAGAGCTTCTTGAGGAGTTCGACCCGTTCATCGGTCCAGGACATCGGCCTCGTCTCCGTATCTCGTGTTGCCTCTGCGGACGCCCCGTCGGCTCTGCCGGCCGCTCTGTCGGACGCCCTTCGCCTGCCTCATCGGCCAGATTGAATCCCTCCGCGTTCGCCGCTCCGCCTGGGCGAAGCACGGGTTTTGGAACTCGTTCTGACTTCGTGGTTTGCCGCACCACATGTCGTATTCGACAGGTGGAAACCTACGATATCGCGTGACTCCGTCGCAAGAGTCCGGGGAATCATCCGGCGGCGGCGGCGGGCGTTTTCAACAAGGATCGTGGCAGGAAAGAGTCGGTTAAGGCATTGACCTGCGGAGCACGTTGCGCAAAGGCGCAGGACACTGATGCAGGCCTGTCACAGGCTACTTTTATTGACAGAAAAGCGGGAAATCCCCATAGTTCCGGCGCGCCGCCCCGGTCGGGCGGCGCTTCCTTTTTCAGGCCCCATCGAGGAAAGACGACCCGCCATGGCCGAAGAGAGCCCCAAGCCGTCGCCGCTGCTCCCCACCTTTGCGCGCGCGGACCTCTCCTTCGAGCGAGGAGAAGGCCCCTGGCTCTACACGGACCGAGGCGAGCGATACCTTGATTTCGGCGCCGGCATCGCCGTGAATTCGCTGGGCCACGCCCATCCGCACCTGGTGAAGGCGCTCGGCGAGCAGGCCGCCAAGGTCTGGCACGTCTCGAACCTGTACCGGATCCCCGAGGGCGAGAAACTCGCCCAGCGGCTCGTGGACGCGACCTTCGCGGACACGGCCTTCTTCTGCAATTCGGGCGCGGAGGCCAACGAGGCCGCCATCAAGATCGCGCGCAAGTACCACGCCGTGGGCGGCCATCCGGAGCGCTTCCGCATCATCACCGTGGAAGGCGCCTTCCATGGCCGCACCCTCGCGACCCTCGCGGCCGGCGGCCAGCAGAAGTACCTGGAAGGCTTCGGCCCCAAGGCCGAGGGCTTCGACCAGGTCCCCTACGGCGACATGGAGGCCCTCAAGGCCGCCATCACGCCCGAGACGGCGGCCATCATGGTCGAGCCGATCCAGGCCGAAGGCGGCGTGCGCGGCTTCACGCCCCAGCAACTGCGCGAAATGCGCGAGCTCTGCGACCAGAACGGCATCCTCCTCATCTTCGACGAGGTGCAGACGGGCGTGGGCCGCTCGGGCAAGCTCTTCGCCCATCAGCGCTCGGGCGTGACGCCCGACATCATGAGCGTCGCCAAGGGCATCGGCGGCGGCTTCCCGCTCGGCGTCTGCCTCGCCACCCGCGAGGCCGGCAGGGGCATGACCGCCGGCACGCACGGCACCACCTTCGGCGGCAACCCGCTCGCCATGGCGGTCGGCAACGCCGTGCTCGACGTGGTGCTCGAGCCGGGCTTCCTGGAGCGCGTGGAGCGCATCAGCCTCGTGCTGAAGCAGCGCCTCGCCGAACTCAAGGACCGCCACCCCTCGATCATCGCGGAGATCCGCGGCGAAGGGATGCTGCTCGGCGTGCGCACCAAGATCCCAAACACCGAGCTGGCCGCAGCCGCCCGCGAGGAGCATCTGTTGCTGGTCCCCGCTGGCGACAATGTGGTGCGTCTGCTTCCCCCGCTCGTCATAACCGAGGCGGATGTCTCGGAAGCCTTCGACCGGCTTGACCGGGCCTGCGCCCGGATCGAGGCCAGCAAGACGGGAGCCGCGGCATGAACGCGTCCGTCCGCCACTTCCTGGACCTGTCCACCTGCGAAAGCGCCGAGCTGCGCCGCATCATCGACGCCTCGGCGGCCATGAAGCAGGTCCGCCGCAAGGGCCAGCACGCCGCCGACCGCCCGCTCACCGGCAAGACGCTGGCGATGATCTTCGACAAACCTTCGACCCGCACGCGCGTTTCGTTCGACGTCGCGATGCGCGAACTCGGAGGGGAGACCATCATGCTCACGGGAGCGGAGATGCAGCTCGGCCGCGGCGAGACCATCGCCGACACCGCGCGCGTGCTCTCACGCTATGTCGACGCGATCGTCATCCGCATGCTGGACGCCAAGGCGGTCGCCGAGCTGGCGGAGTACGCCACCGTTCCGGTGATCAACGGCCTGACGAAGCTCTCGCACCCGTGCCAGATCATGGCCGACGTGCTGACCTTCGAAGAGAACCGCGGGCCCATCAAGGGCAAGACCGTGGCCTGGGTGGGCGACGCCAACAACGTGCTCGCCTCCTGGGTGCACGCGGCCGCGCGCTTCGACTTCCGCCTGAACATCGCCGCGCCGGAGCCGCTGGCGCCGCCGGCCGACCTGCTCGCCTGGGCCCGCCGCGAGGGCGCCCGCGTGGCCTCCATGGAGGATCCGGAGGAGGCCGTGACCGATGCGGACTGCATCGTGACGGACTGCTGGGTGTCCATGGGCGACGAAGACGCCGGCCGGCGTCACAACCTGCTCGCGCCCTACCAGGTCAACAGCAAGCTCATGAAGCTCGCCGACGACAAGGCCATCTTCATGCATTGCCTCCCGGCCCACCGCGGCGAGGAGGTGACGGACGAAGTCATGGACGGCCCTCAGTCCGTGGTGTTCGACGAAGCCGAGAACCGGCTGCACGCCCAGAAGGGCGTGCTTGCCTGGTGTCTCGGGGCCTTGGATCGATGACAGACACGCATCCTGAGCTCGACGACCTCGTTCTCCCGTTTGCGGTGGAGCCTCTGGAGGCCCGCGGGCGCGTCACGCGCCTCGGGCGTCTGGTGGATCGGATTTTGGAGCGCCACGCCTACCCGGGGCCGGTGTCCCGGCTGGTCGGCGAGATGGTGGTGCTCGCGGTCCTGCTCGGAACGTCCCTGAAATTCCAGGGCCGCTTCCAGCTGCAGACGCGCACCGATGGCGCGGTGGACATGCTCGTGGTCGATTTCGAGGCGCCCGACAAGGTTCGGGCCTACGCCCGCTACGACGGCGACCGCCTCGCCGAACTCGGTTCGGACGCCACGCCCGAGGCCCTGCTGGGCCGCGGCCATTTGGCGCTGACCATCGACCAGGGCGCCGAGATGTCCCGCTACCAGGGCATCGTCGCACTCGAGGGGCAATCCATCGAGGACGCGGCGCACCAGTACTTCCAGCAATCCGAACAGATCCCCACCCGGGTCCGCCTCGCCGTCGGCGAAACCGTGAACGGCGCCCGGCACGCCTGGCGCGCCGGCGGGATCCTGGTCCAGTTCCTGCCGTCCTCGCCTGACCGTCTCCGCCAGGCGGACTTGCACCCGGGCGACGCCCCCGAAGGGACCGCCCCTCACGCGGTGGCGGAAGATGACGCCTGGGTGGAAGCCCGCTCCCTCGTGGAGACGGTGGAGGACCATGAGCTCATCGACCCAACGCTGACCAGCGAGACGCTGCTCTACCGCCTGTTCCACGAGCGCGGCGTGCGCGTCTTCGAGCCGCAGCCGGTGGTCGAGCGCTGCCGCTGCTCGCGCGAACGCATCGTCGGGATGCTGCGCCAGTTCTCCGACGAGGAGCGCCACTCCATGGTGGGCGACGACGGCCGCATCGGCATCACCTGCGAGTTCTGCTCGACCCACTACCACGTCGAGCCGGAAGAGATCGGGGTGGACGAGTAGCGGCTTCGGCCCGCTCTCCCCCGCGCCGGGTCGCTTCCACGAAAATCCAGGCGGGTCGAAAGAAGGAGTTCGTACTCTCTTCCCGGCCGCGCGTGAACGTTTAAGCTTGCCCTTGCCCCGCTGGCCCGGAAGAGGCCGCGGCGGACAAGGGAGGTACGCGATGAGGAGGAGTCTGGGGGCCGCCGCCCTGGCCATGGCTTGCGCCCTGAATGCGGGAGCGGCCCGGGCCGCGCCCTACATGGTGGTCGGCTGTGACGAGAAGCTGGTCTGGGATGACGAGGGCAAGCCCGTGTTGTCGGCCCCCGGCAAGGACAACGTGCTGATCGTCGACCTCGCCAGCCCCGAGGATCCCAAGATCGTGGCCTCGCTGCCCCTCAAGAACTCGGTCGTTGGGCCGCCGGTGAACGTCGCGATCGACCCGACCGGATCCATCGCCCTCGTGGCCGATTCCGTGGACGTCATCAAGGACGGCGACACGCTCAAGCAGACGCCCGACAACAAGCTCTACGTCATCGACCTCAAGGCCACCCCGCCGAGGCTGGTCGACACGCTCCAGGTCGGCAAGATGCCGTCCGGGCTCGACATCAGCCCCAAGGGCGACATGGCGCTGGTGGCGAACCGCGGAGACAACGCCGTGGCGGTGCTGTCGATCAAGGGGACCGCGGTGAAGCTGGTGGACACGGTCCCGATGGGCGACGTCGTCTCCCATGTGGCCTTCACCCCGGACGGCAGGCGCGCCGTCGCGGTCAAATTCCCGGGCCACAAGGCGTCGCTGCTCGACATCAGCCCCGACGGAAAGGTCACCGCGTCCAAGCTCGATCTGCCGACCGGCCAGTGGCCCTATAACGTGGCGGTGGCGCCCGACGGCAAGCTCGCGCTGACCTCCGACAACGGCGCCGCCGGCGCGTCGGACGGCAGCGTGGACACGGTCAGCGTCATCGATCTCGCCGCCTCCCCGCCACGCATCGTGGATCGGGTCGTGGTGGGCGACGGGCCCGAGGGACTGGCCATCAGTCCGAAGGGCGACGTGGCGGTGGCCGTGATCCTCCGCGGTTCGAACGCCGCCAAAAACGCCTATTTCCGACAGCGCAACGGCGCCATCGACGTTCTCCGCATCGAGGCGGGCAAGGTTTCGAAGGTGAAGGAGATCGAGGTCGGCGGCTTGCCCGAGGCGGCGGTGTTCACCGCGGACGGGCGCTACCTGCTGGTCGGCAACTACCTCGACCAGGACTTCTCGATCTTCAGGGTGAACGGATCGGAGGTCACGGATACCGGCAAGCGCTTCAAGGTGCCCGGTCATCCCGCCTCGGCGCGCATGGGGCCGGGCTGAGGGGCAGCCCGCGGCGCGGCTTGGTCCGCGCCGCTTGCTTGTCGCCGTTCCTTCACGCCCAGGCGGAGCCGCTTCATGTTGCGTCCGATGATGGCCGGGGCCGTTTGGCTGTCCCTGCTCGCGGCCGGACTGAACATGTGCGCCAGCGCGGCGAAGGCGGAGGCGGTCAAGGCCGTCCCCACTTCACGCTTCCTGGACAGCATCGGGGTCGTCTCGACGTTCCCGGATCGGGGCCAGCCGCTGGCGCGCACGATCGAGATGATCCGCTACGCCGGCTTCCGATGGGTGCGGGCGGGCATCGAGGGCCTGACCGACGAAGGGCCGACCACGCTGCAGACTTTCCTCGATCTGCACCGCGAGACGGGCGTGCGGCTGAACTGGGGTCTGGTGAGCGGCGGGTCCGACCTCGATAAGCTGCTGAGGACCGGCAGGGTCCTCGCCCAGGCCGGCGCCCTGCTCGCGTTCGAGGGCAACAACGAACCGAACAACTTCCCGGTCACCTACCAAGGCGAAAGGGGAGGGGGGCGCCAGCCGTCCTGGCTCCCTATCGCGCGGCTCCAGCGCGATCTCTACGCCGCCGTGAAGGCCGACCCTGTTCTGGCGCCCTATCCGGTCTGGTCGGTCTCTGAGCCGGGGGCCGAACGCGACAACGTCGGCCTCCAGTTCCTGGCGATCCCGCGCGGGGCCGAAGCCCTGATGCCGGATGGCGCGCGCTACGCGGACTACGCCAACGTCCACAACTACCTCTATCACCCGCACGCGCCCCATCTCGCGGACAACAAGGCCTGGGACGCCGCGGATCCGACGGCCTCGTCCAGGGTGGACGGGCTGTTCGGAAACTACGGCCTGACCTGGCTGAGGCGCTTCAAGGGTTATCCCGAGGGCGAACTCGCCAACCTCCCGCGCGTCACCACGGAAACCGGCGCCCTGATCGGCGGCTCGGTGACCGAGGCCCTGCACGGGCTGAACCTGATGAACCTCTATCTCGCGCAGTTCAAGCGAGGCTACGCCTACACGTCAGTCTATCTGTTGCGCGACCGTACCGATGAATCCGGGAACCAGAGCTACGGCTTCTTCCGGCCGGACTACACGCCCAGGAAGGCGGCCGACTATCTGCACAATCTAACCGCCATTCTCGCCGACCGCGGCGTCCCCCCCGCGCCTGGCCAGCTCGACTACACGGTGAGGCCGCAGCCCGCCACGGTGCATGATCTCCTCCTGCAACGAAGCGACGGAGCGTTCCAGCTCATCGTCTGGGGCGAGCGCCTGGCGGGAGAGGATCGCGTCACCGTCGCGTTGGCCGAAGAGGCCGCCGCCATCGCCATCTACGACCCGACGGTCGGCGCTGATCCCATCCGGCGCCTGCAGAAGGTTGGCGCGCTGGAACTCGCGCTGAGCGATCACCCCCTGGTCCTCGAGATCCGGTCCGGCGGCCTCTCAAAATGAGGGGTCGTCCATTGCGCGACGCGGCTCGCCGTCTCACCTGACAGAAGGCGGATCCCAGACCGAACCGATTGCTCAAAGTCCCGGCGCATAGATCGGCAGCATGCGGAAACGGTCTAGAGGGACGGATGCAAGGTCCTTCGGCGGCTGGTCGACATCGATGATCAGCCCCGCGAGGTCTCCGTCGAGCAAGCGTCGAACCGCCTTGTTCTCGTCGACGCTGGCGAGATCGCCATCGAGATGCGCAAGGCGCAGCGCGGCGTCGACATGGGCTTTTGCGACCTTGCCGAGGGGCGCCATCCCGATCGCCTTGCCGCCAAGGTCGGCCAGGCGGGAAACCGAGCTTCGGGTCAGCACATAGGCCGCGAGAGGCTCCGCCGCGGGCGCCGCGGCCGGCTGCGCGCTCCCGGGTTTCTGGATCGGCGGCTGGCCGCTGTGGGGCGCACGAGCGCCGGCTTCGGGGGCGCGGCGGCTGCGATCCGCGCTCTTGCGTCCAGCCTTCGCCAGTTTGACCGTGGGCGATGCGAGGTCCGCGGCCGGAAATTGGGACTGAGGCGACGACGCGTCCGCGTCTTCGGGCGACGCCGCCAAGAACCCATCCATGGGGGGCGGCGCCTCCACCCTGCGCGTGCCTGGCGCCGGCGTCTGGAGCGCGCGCGACCTGGCGGCTGTGGGATGCGGGCTGGCCGCCTTCCGCGCATTCGGGCGGGCGGATACATCCCGACCGCCGGACGCTGGCGCCTCCGCCCCGCTCGGGGCCGGCGTGGACGCCCAGGTGACCCAGTCCTCGCACGGGTCGCTGCAGGGCGGCGTAGGCGCGGGCCGGCGGGCAGCCAGGGCCTCGGCCGCGGCCGGCGCTGCCGCCGCAATCGCGAGGCAGGCGGACAGGATGCGAAGAAGCCTATTGGCGATCATGGCGGGATGGGCATCGTCGGAGCCGCCTTGAGGGCGACATCCGACGGTGGTCGCGAACCCACCCCGCTTGCAAGGGATCATCCGGATAAGGCTGGCGCCCGGATGGTCGCCGTTCGACCAATCCAGGGGGCCAGCTTCCGGCAGTCCGACGGGGGGCGCCGAGCAGCGATCGCCCGAACCGGATCGAGCGCGTCCAGGGCGCTGCCGATCCACGATGCAAGACCTGAAAATCACGCCGGGCCGCCCGTTCGGCCTCGCTGGCGCGCGCTTCGGGCCGGTTTGACGGCCCTCCCAGACACCCGGTCTCGCCCGCCCTGGTCTGCCCAGCCGCGTCTCTGTTTGTCCTCCTGCTCCAGAAGCCCGTGGTACTCCGCCCGCGAGCATGCAGGCCGCCATGCCCGAACTGACTAATCCTAACGGCAAAGCGGCTGAACAAAAAGCCTATCTTGCTGGTGCAGGTACGATCTGGAACAAATCAGGCCTCCTGAATGGACCTCCCGGAAGGGGGCCGAAAGGATCGGAGTCATTCAGTGCTTCATTCGACCTTCGGCAATGCCAGCGTTTCACCGAAGTACTCCGAGATCACGAGTGTTGTCGGGAAAGAGCCACCTTCAGGACTTGAACTCGCATCGTGCGTCGACGCCTCGCAGGCGCCGGTCACTGTGGGGTGCTTTCCGTTTCCGCTTGATCCCGCCGGCGCCGACCCGACCGGCGTCGACGTGGCGTCGAGACCCGACGTGCTGGTCCGTACGGCGGACGTGGGGATCAATCAGCTTCGCGTCCTTCCTTCCCTTCGTGCGATCCTGCCCGTTATCGACGCGAGCTTCGCCCACGGCGCCGCCGCGTATCCTACCGACGAACTTCACCTGCCGGTGCGAAGCCGTGAGGCGCTGGCCGAGGCCCTGAGCGAGTTGCGGCCGATGATCGAGCGCCTGCGGACGCTCCCGGCCAGCATCTGGGCGTCCACCGACCCGCGGCTTCTCCTGCTGGCGCGACTGAGCGTGCGGGAGCGCCCGCTTCAGCCGAGGCGCGACCCGCGCGTGCCGGAGACCGTTCGATTTCCGGACGAGGCGATCTTCCCTGGGTTGGGGCTCATGGCGGAGCGGCTCGCCGACCAGGGCTTCCTGCGCCGCGTCTTTTTCGACCGGCTGACCGTGTGCCCGCGCTGCGCCTCCGCGCGCCTCAGCCTGCGCGAGCTTTGCTGCTCCTGCCACAGCGCGGACCTGAAGGAGCAGGCGATCATTCACCACCTGCGGTGTTCCGCGCAGGCTCCCGAACAGGACTTCCGGCAAGGCTCCCGGCTGGTGTGCCCGCACTGCCGTCGAGACCTCGAATATTTCAGCGTCGACTACGACCGTCCCGGATCGGTTCTGGTTTGTGGCGCATGCGGCCACGCCTCCTCGGACAGCGCGGTCGGCTACGTCTGCCTGGATTGCGCCGCCGAGGGCGATGCGGAGCAGACCAGCACGCGCCCGGTCTGGTCGTATGAGCTCACCGAGGCGGGACGCTGCCAAGTCCTCTCGGGCTTCCCCCTGCCGGAGGCCGACGGGCGCCCGATCCGTGAGCGCGTCGCCGCCTTCCTGGCCAAAGCCAAGACCTCGAGGGAGCCAGCCTGCATCCTCGTCGCACGCCTGCACCGGGGCGCCCGTCCTGCCAGGGACTGGGAACAGGTCTGCGGGCTCTTCGGCCACGTCTTCGCCGAGACCTTCACCATCGACACGGAAACGATAGCGAGCCCGCCGATTTTCCTCGCCTTCCTGCAGGGCGATTCCAAGGAGGACGTCGTCGCCGAACTGCCCCGGATCAGGCAGGCTCTGGAAAGCCTGCTGCGTGATCCTCCGGAGGCCGACTACGGCGTCTACGGCCTGGAGGATGTCGAGCCTCTTCTTGCCGGCGCGGCCGGGTGAGGCGCGCGTGGGCGGGTTGGCGGAGACCCTGGGGACGAGCTGGCGGCTGCTCTGGGAGTTGCCGGGGTGGTCCGTGATCGCCTTGTTCTGGCTCACCTTCGTGGCCGAGTTGCCGCGCTACTTCCTGGGCGTGCAGGCCACTGCGGCCATGCTGCTGTTTCGCGAGCGTCGCCGTCACGGCCCGATTGGGCCGCTTCCGCGCGTATCCATTCTCCTGGCTGGCCATAACGAGGAGGACGCGATCGAGAAGTGCGTGCGCTCCCTCCGGCAGCAGACCTTCAACGACTTCGAGATCATCTGCGTCGACGACGGCTCCACCGACGCCACCTTCGAGATCATGAAGCGGCTACGGCGCGAAGGACTCGTCGAGGCGGCCATCCGCCTGGACCTGCGCGGCAGCAAGCCTTCGGCGCTCAATCTGGCGGCCAGCGTGGCGCGGGGCGACGTGTTCGTCGTGGTGGACTGCGACTGCTCGTTCGAACCCAATGCGATCGAGGAGCTGCTGCGCCCACTCGCCGAGGACCCGGCCCTGGCGGGCGTGGCTGGAAACATCCTGGTGCGCAACTGGCGCAAGTCGATCGTCTCCTCCCTCCAGGGCATCGAGTACCTCGTGTCGATCTCGCTGGGAAAAGCCTACGCGGATGTCCTCGGCCAGGTCGCTTGCATCTCGGGCGCCTTCGGGGCGTTTCGCCGCCGGCCCTGGATGCGCGTCCACGGCATGGACACGGGTGGCGGAGAGGACTTCGACTTCACGGTCCGCCTCCGCATGGCCGGCTACAAGGTCGCCTTCGCGCGCCATTCCATCTGCTACACGGACGTTCCCGACACGCTCTACGCGCTGTTGCGCCAGCGCCACCGGTGGGAGCGCGACACCTTCTGGGTGCGGATGCGCAAGTACAAGCGCCTGTTCAACCCGTTTCGCCAGGGCTTTCGCTGGACGGAGACGCTGCACCAGTGGGATTTCGTGCTGTTCAACCTGCTGCCGACGGTCGTCTTCCCTTTCTACGTCACCTGGCTGGTGACGACCTATGGCGGCTTCGGGATCGTGCTCCTGGGATCCGTGTCGATCTTCCTGCTGAGCTTCGACGTCCTGTTCTTCTGCTGCGCGCTGCTCGTCTCCGGTCACTTCCGCTACTGGAGGCTGCTGGCCTTTGTGCCGTTGTTCGGCCCGTTCCAGTCTTACCTGATGCGGCTCGACCGGCTCTACGCCTTCGCCACGGAGTGGATCTTCTCCCGCTCGCTGCGGGACAACTACACGCCCCAGAAGATCCGCGACTGGGCCACCTGGAAATAGGGGAAAAGTCATGGCCATCAAATCCTTGCGCGTGCGCCCGCGGCCCGACAACCTCGCCAACCAGGCTCGCCAGTCGCAGTCGCTCGCCCGCAGGATCTATCTCGGGGCGTTGGTGGCCGGCGCCGGCTGGATCGCCTACAGCGTGGCCGGCCCGTTGCTGCTGCTGGCGGCCGACGGGCTCGTGATGCAGGACCGCGAAGTGGTCGGGGCGGAATACACCGCCCAGGTCGTGTCCGTTTCGGTGAAGCCGGGAGACCGGGTCGCGCAAGGGCAGCCGATCGCCTCCGTCGTGTCCACCCAGATGCTCGACCTCGTTTCGGATCTGGAGACGCGCCTCGCCCAGTCGCAGACCCGCCGCCTGCAGATCGAAGCGCGCCTCGGCGCCATTCAGTCCACGCTGCCCTCGGCGGAACGCCGCGCCCAGGACGCGGAGGCCGCCTGGAGCGTGGTCGACAAGGCCGGGCAGAAGGGGTTCTCCACGGTGACCCGCCGCGCCGAACTCGCGCACGAGCGCTATGAAGCGGCCCGGGAGGAGGCGAGCCTCCGGGCCGAACGATCGAGCCTCGTCGCCGAGCTCGACACACTGGCGGCCAACCGCGAGCGCCTGACGGCGGCCCTCGACAAGGCCCGCACGGCCTACCGCGACGGCATCATCGTGGCGCCCGTGGACGGCACGGTGGGCGCAAGGGTGGCGTCGCCCGGATCGGTGCTGCGCCCCGGGGAGGCCGTCGCGGACCTTCACCATGGGCGCAAGTTCGTGGTCGCCTATGTGCCGACCAATCGCCTCTACGCCATCCATCGGGGCGACGCCGTCGTGGTGAGCGACGGCGCGACGCGCCGGGAAGGCCGGGTGGAGCGCATCGAGGGACTGACGGACACGCTGCCCGGCGAGTTCCAGCCCAACTTCGCCGCGATAGAGCGCCGCCAGGTGATCCGGGTGGGGCTCGAGGACGGAACGGTGTTCCCCCTTCAGGCGAAGATCACGGTGAGCACCCCGCTCGCGCCGGCGAACCTGATCGACAAGGCCCAGAGCCTGGTCGTGAGCGCGGCGGCAGCGGCGGCCTCCGTGGCGATGGGACGCGGACATGACCCGCACGTCGTGGTCAGCCGCAACGACCCTTAGGGCTCTTCGCCGGTGACGGGCGCGCTCCTCACCCGTCGGACGATGTGCGCCATGCTGGGCGCCGCCTCTGTCGGTCAGGCGCGGGCCGCTCAGGCCATTGATGGTTGGCCGGGTATCCCCAAGGCGGCGTGGGTCTGGGGCGAGCCCCTGCTCAGGCCGCAGGATTTCGCCGGCTTATGCGCGCGGCAGACGATCGGGACCGTGTTTCTGTACACGAGTCCCGCGGGCGCCGAGGCGCTCCTGGGCGGCAGGGGGCCGGCGCCGGACGTCGTCGCCGGTCTCCGTCGCCAGGGCGTCCGCGTCTTCGGCAGCCTGGGCGAGCCCGACTGGGCCGACGGGCCGGCGCGCCTGCCCGAGCACCTCGCCCTGGTCGGCCGCTGCGTGCGCGCGGGGCTGCTGGACGCGCTGCACCTCGACGTCGAGCCGCAGGCCCGACGGGAGTGGCGCGACCCGGGCGCGCGTGGCGCCCTCGCCGAAGGGACCATGCGCTTCTTCGCCCAGGTCCGGGCCAACTGGCCGGACGCCGAGATCGACGCCGCCGTGAACCCGATCTTCGCCGCCACCCAGGGCGCAGACGGCGCCCTCCTGGACGGCCTGCTCCGCAGCGTCTCCTCCGTCTCCGTGATGGCGTATCGCAGCAGGGTGGAGCGCGCGCTCGCCTGGGCGGAGCCGTCCGCGCGCGCGTGCGCGCGAGCGCGCCGCCCCTGGCGGCTGGGCGTGCTCGTGGAGCCCAACCCCGACGAACCCGGGACAAGTTGGTCGTCGGCGCCGCGGGACGACTTCGTCGGGGGATGCGCCGCCATGCATGCGGGCGCGGCTGCGCTCGGGCCCGGCCTCTACCGGGGCCTCGCCTTCCAGGAGCTGGAAGCCCTGCGGCGCATGCTGGAAGGGTGAGCCCTCCGCCCCCGCCTCTCTTCAGGCGGCGGGCCGCACGCCGCGGACGAAGTTCTCCAACTCCCCGGCGACCGCGCTGATATGCCGGGCGTGGGACTCGGCCCCCTGCGCGACCCGGTCGGCAGCCTCCACGGCGCCATGCACGTGCGTGTCGGAGCGCTCCAGGAGCTCTGCCAGCTTCTCGACCTGCCGGGATGAATCCTCCGTGGCCGAACCGATCCGGTGCGCCGCGCCGGCGCACTGCTCCGACGAACAGGCGAGGTCCGACGCCGAGGCGCCCAGGCGCGTCGAATCCTGCGCGACCGACGTGATCGAGACGACCGTGCGCGCGACGGCGGCGTGAATGCGCGCCACGAGGGCGCCGATCTGGCTGGCGGCCTGGGCGGATTGGGTCGACAGCGCCTTCACCTCGTTGGCCACCACGGCGAAGCCGCGGCCGGCTTCGCCCGCGCGCGCCGCCTCGATGGTGGCGTTGAGGGCCAGGAGGTTCGTCTGCGCCGCCACCTCCCCGATCGCCGACACCATCCGGTCGATCTCCTGCGAGTCGCGCGACAGCTCCTCCACATCGGCCAGCGAACGCATGACGTCTTCGGCGTTGACCCGAGCGGTCTCCGCCATGGCTTGCGTGGTCGAGGCCACGGCCGCGGCGGAGGCGGCGAGCGCGACGGCGTCGGCCCGCAGTCGCCCGGCGGTCTTCACGGTCTGCAGCGCCACTCCTTTGGCCAGGCTGGTGGCGGTCGAGGCCTCATGCGCGCGCCCCAGCATGGCTTCCATTTCGGCGCGGATCTCCCCTGCCGAGGAGGCGAGCGCGGCGACCGCCGCTCCCAGCTGATCCTCCAATCGCTCCGCCGTCTCGGCCATGACGCGTCGCTTGGTCTCCTCCGCGCGCTGCTCTTCGGCGACGCGTTCGGTCACGTCCACCACGACGCCATCCCAGATCAGGCTGCCGCCTTCGAGCCGAGGAACTGCGTCCCATTGCAGCCAGACCGTCGCGCCCCGGAGAATGTAGCGCCCGCGAAAGGAGCCCGGCGCAAGCGTTGACGCCGACTCCGCCAGGGCGGCCCGGTAGCGGGGGAGGTCGTCGGGGTGCAGGGCGGTGAGCAGAACGCGCGGATCGGCCAACAGCTGGGCGGCGCTGATCCCGATCAGGCCATGGATGCCTTCCGACACATAGGTGAAACGCATGGCTCCATCATCGTCGCGAACGAACTGAAACACGCTGCCCTTGATGTTGCGCACCAGCGCCTGCAGGCGCCGGTCGGCGTCGGCGAGGTCGCGCGCCGCGCGCAACTGCCTCATGTTCCAGGCGAGCAGCCGACCCATGAGGTAGGCCAGTCCGGCGTTCGCGGCGCCGGTCACCAGCAGGAACGGGGCGAGCGCCTCGATCTGCGACCGGCTGCCGAGGCCGAGCACGCCGCCCACGGTGGCGAGCCCTGCGATGACGGCGTAGGCGGGGAGATCCTCGCGCCACCGCCCTGGTCGCCACGACGCCAGCAGCGCCGCGGCGCCCACGGCGACGGCGATGCTGGCGAGCCCGGGAACCATGCCGACGCCGCCCATGTGCCAGCGCAGGGCGGCGACCAGCGTCCCGGCGATCCAGGCCGCCCACGGGCCCCCCCAGGCCGCGGCGATGACCAGGACCGCGTTGCGACCGTCGAAGGCGAAGCCTTCGAGGAGGCGGACCGGGTCCGCCATGCTCAGCCCCGCGATGGCGGCGAACACGAGGCCGATGGCGAGCGGGCGCGTGGCGCCGAGCCGCGCCGTCCAAGGACTCAGGACGCTCGCCGCCAGGAGCGCGCAGATCAACTGTGACGCATTGTGAAAGTAGGCCAGAGCGACGTGCAGCGATGTCATGCCGCGACTGTGCGGGTCAATTCTTGAGTCGTGTTTAACACTGGGCGATGTCTTAGAAAGTCTCGGTCCTATCGCGTCGAAAACCGATCGAGGCGGTCATCAAACGCTGGGTGTAGGGTTCCGCGACCCGCGACTGGGCAAGATCATCGGCCGAGAGCTTCTCCACGGAGCGCCCTCGCTGCATGACCATCAGCTGATCGCACAGATAGGTGACGACGGCGAGGTCGTGGCTCACCATCACGAAGGTGAGCCCGTGCCGCCGGCGCATGTCCTCCAGCAGGTTCAGCACCTCCGCCTGAACGGAAGCGTCCAGCGCCGACGTCGGTTCGTCCAGCAGCAGGATCTGCGGCTCGAGGATGAGGGCCCTCGCGATGGCGACGCGCTGGCGCTGCCCGCCCGAAAGCTGGTGCGGATACCGGAAGCGGAAACCTGTCCCCAGTCCGACCTCGTCGAGGGCCTGCTGAATGCGTCGGTCCGCGTCCCCGATGCCGTGGATGGCCAGCGGCTCGGCCAGGATGCGATCCACGGTCTGCCGCGGGTGCAGGGAGCCGTAGGGGTCCTGGAACACCATCTGGACGCGCCGGCGAAACGCGCGGCTGCCCGGCTCGGGAAGGTCCGGCGCTCCGATCAGCGAAATCACGCCGGCGCTTTTCGGAGCGAGCCCGCCGACGGCGCGCAGCAAGGTCGATTTGCCGGACCCGGACTCGCCCACGATGCCGAAGCTCTGGCCGGGTTCGACCCTGATCGAGACGTCGTCGACCGCGACGAAATCGTCGAAGACGACCCGCAGGCCCTCGATGGACAGGCCAGCCTTCACAGCGCCCACTCCGGTCGTCGGTCGAGCGTGGGCAGCGGGTGGCGATCCTCGCGCAGGCGGGGCAGGCAGTTCACGAGGCCGCGGGTATACGGATGCTTTGCGTCCTTGAGGCCGCCCGCGGGCAGCTCCTCCACCACGCGTCCGGCGTACATGACGAGGATCCGGTCGCAGAACGTCGAGACGAGGCGCAGGTCATGGGAGATGAAGATCAAGCCCATCCCTCGCTCGGCCACGAGCCTGTCGAGGATGGCGAGGACCTGCAACTGCACGGTCACGTCGAGGGCCGATGTCGGCTCGTCGGCGATCAGAAGGTCCGGCTCCGCGACGAGCATCATGGCGATCATGGCGCGCTGGCCCATCCCGCCTGAGACTTCGTGGGGATAAAGATCGTAGACGCGCCCAGGATCATCGATCTGAACCTGCCGCAGCGTCTCGAGGGCGCGCTCGCGCGCCTCGCGACGCGACACCTTGGCGTGAGCGTCGAGGGTCTCGACGATCTGGTCGCCGATGGTCATCACCGGGTTCAGGGAGAACTTGGGATCCTGCAGGATCATGGCGATCCGGCCCCCGCGGAGTCGGCGCCGTTCCCGCGGCGGGCAGTTGATGAGGTCGACGCCGTCGAACGCGAGCGTCTTGGCGGTGACCCGGCCCTCGGGCGCGGTAAGGCCCATGATGGCCCGGCCCGTCTGGGATTTGCCCGAGCCGGATTCTCCCACGATGCCGAGCCGTTCTCGCCCGAGCGTAAAGGACACGCCGCGCACCGCCTGCGTGAAGCCGCCGTCGCGGTTGGGAAAGGACACGCGAAGATCGTCCACGACGAGCATGTCGGACCTGACGGCAGGGTCACGAACGGGCTCTCTCATTTCACGCCTTTCGGATCGAGCGCGTCCCGCAGCCCGTCGCCCAGCAGGTTGAAGGCGAGGCTGACCACGAAGATCGCGGCGCCGGGGGCGGCGGCGACCCACCACTGGTCGAGCACGTAGAGCCGACCGTTGGCGATCATCGCGCCCCACTCGGGCGAGGGCGGCTGGGCGCCGAGGCCCAGGAAGCCGAGCCCCGCCGCGGTGAGGATGATGCCGGCCATGTCCAGCGTGACGCGGACGATCACCGAGGAGACGCACAGCGGCATGATGTGGCGCAGGACGATGCGCCCGGGCGAGGCGCCCATGAGCTTCACGGCGGCGATGTAATCCGCCTGCCGGATGGTCAGCGTCTCGGCCCGGGCGATACGCGCGTAGGGTGGCCACGAGGTGATCGCGATGGCGATCACCGCGTTCTCGATTCCCGGTCCCAGCGCCGCCACGAAGGCGAGGGCCAGGATCAGCCGCGGGAACGCGAGGAAGATGTCGGTGATGCGCATGAGCGCCGCATCGACGAGTCCCCCCGCGTAGCCCGCGATCGTCCCCACCGCGAGGCCGATCGGCGCGGCCAGGACGGCGACGAGCACCACCACGAACAGCGTGATGCGGGAGCCGTAGATGATCCGGGACAGGATGTCGCGGCCCTGGTCGTCCGTGCCGAACCAGTGGGCGGCGGAAGGCGGCAGCAGGCGCGTGGTGCGCAGGTCGCCGACGGTTGGCGAATAGGGCGCGAGCTGGTCGGCGAAGAGCGCCATGAGCAGCAGGGCCAGCACGATGCCCAGTCCCGCCATGGCCAGCCGGTTACGCGCGAACGCGCGCCAGGCGCCGTAGGCGCGGCCGAGCGACGCCTGCCGGCGGGACTGCGGCCGGTCGGACATGAGCCACTCGCGCCAGGTCTCGGCGGATGCAGGAGCGACCGTCATCGCGTGGCCCTCGTGCGCGGGTCGAGAACCCGGTAGAGCAGGTCCGAGAGCAGGTTAAGGCCGATGAAGATCGAGCCGACCACGATGGTGCCGCCCAGCACGGCGTTCATGTCGGCGTTCTGCAGCGAGTTGGTGATGTAGAGGCCGAGCCCCGGCCAGGCGAACACGGTCTCCGTCAGCACCGAGCCTTCCAGCAGCCCCGCATAGGAGAGCGCGATCACGGTGACGAGCGGCACCATGGCGTTGCGCAGCGCGTGGCGCCAGATGACGCGCGCTTCCGACAGGCCCTTGGCGCGGGCGGCGGTGACGTATTCCTGGTTCAGCTCGTTGAGCATGAAGGACCGGGTCATGCGGCTGATGTAGGCGAGCGAGAAGTAGCCCAGCAACGAGGCGGGCAGGATCAGGTGCGAGAAGGCGTTGCCGAAGGCCTCCCACTCACCCGCCATGGCGGTGTCGACCAGCATGAAGCCCGTGACGGGCGTCAGCGTGTACTCGTAGGCCACGTCGATGCGGCCGGGTCCCGAGACCCAGCCCAGGCGGGCGTAGAAGACCAGCAGCCCCATGAGGCCGAGCCAAAAGATCGGCGCCGAGTAGCCGATGAGCCCCATGACGCGCACGAGCTGGTCGGCGAGGCCGCCCCGGCGCACGGCCGCCCACACGCCCAGCGGCACGCCGATGCCGGCGCCCAGGATGATGCCCAGCGTCGCGAGCTCGATCGTGGCCGGGAAGGCGCGGCGGATGTCCTGCAGGACGGGGTTGGAGGTCAGCACGGACCGGCCGAAATCGCCCTGCAGCACCTTCTGCACATAGATGAAGAACTGCTCCCAGAGGGGCTTGTTGAGGCCCATCTCCTCGCGCACGCGCGCGATCACGTGCTCGGGCGCGCGGTCGCCCACGACCGCCAGCACGGGATCGATCGGGATCACCCGGCCGATGAAGAAGGTCACCGCCAGGAGGCCGAGATAGGTGAGCAGGATGACGACCAGGAAGCGGCCGACGGAATCGGCCGCGCGCAGGAGGCGGGCGTTGCGGCGCCCGCCTCCCTGAACTCGCTCCGCGTGGGCCAAAGGCGCGCCCTTACTGCTTGGAGACTTTGAACATGTAGGTCGCGTCGGAGGTCGGGCCGATCTTCAGGCCCACCACGTTGCTTCGGTACGCGGCCACTTCGTTCATCTGGTAGATCATCACGAAGGGGCTCGTTTTCCGGAACTCGGCCTGCATGTCCAGGTACATGGCCTTGCGCTTCTCCGTGTCACGCTCCAGCGCCGCCGCGTCCGCCTTCTTGGTCAGCTCCGGGATGTCCCAGGCGTTGCGCCAGGCGAGCGGCTTGGATTTGGCGTCGTCCGAGTTGTCCGGGTTGCGCACGAAGGTGTCGGCGTTGGTGTGGGGATCCCAGTAGTCCGCCCCCCACTGGCCGATATACATGTCGTGCGAGCGGGCGCGGTACTTGGTGAGCGTCTGCTTGCCGTCGCCCGGAATGATCTCGATGTCGATGCCGGCCCGCTTGGCCGTCTGCTGCACCGCTTCGGCGATGCCCTGCACCGGCTGAACGGTGCGCACGTCCATGGTCACCTTGAAGCCGTTGGCCAGCCCCGCCTTTGCGAGCAGGGCCTTCGCCTTGTCGACGTCGAGCTTGTAGGGGTTCTCGGTCGAGGCTCCGAGCAGGCCGACCGGCAGGAAGTTCTGGTGGATGATGCCGATGTTCTTGATCAGGGTGTCGCCGATGGCGCCGTAGTCGACCAGCCACTTGAAGGCTTCGCGGACCTCAGGCTTCGCCAGGTTCGGGTTCTTCTGGTTGAGGCTGATGTAATAAACCGTGCCCTTGGGCGTGCCCGTCTCCTTGATGTCCTTGTTCGAGGCGAGAGCGTCGAGATCCTGCGGGGTCAGGTTGCGGGCCACGTCGGCGTCGCCCTTCTCGAGCAGCAGCCGCTGCGTGGCGGCCTCCTTGACGTGCCGGTAGATGACGCGGGCGAGCTTTGACTTCTCGCCGTAGTAGTTGTCGTTGCGCTCGAGCGCCAGGATCTCGTTGGCGCGCCACTCGCGGATCTTGAGCGGGCCGGAGCCGGCGTAGTTCGTCTTCAGCCAGGCGTAGCCGAGATCGCCGTTCTGTTCCTTCGAGAGGACGAGCTTCTTGTCCACGATGGCGGCGACGTTGGCGGTCATGCAGTTGAGCACGAAGCTGGGCGCGTAGGACTTGTCCGTCTCGATCGTGAGGGTGAGCGGGCCGGTCGCCTTCACCTTGTCCTTCACGTTATCCTTGGTGAGGCCGAACTGGCTCAGGATGAAAGCGGGCGTCTTGTCGAGGATGACGGCGCGCTGCAGGGAGAAGGCGGCGTCCTCGGCCGTGACCGGATTGCCTGAGGCGAACTTGGCGCCGTCCCGCAGCTCGAACGTGAAGGTCCTGCCATCCTCGGACACCGTCCAGGATTTCGCCAGGTCGGGAACGAGCTTGGAGGGGTCGTTGACGTCGTAGCGCAGCAGGCGGTCATAGGAGTTGCCCATGATCTCGCCGGTCGAGATCTCAAAAGTCTCGGCCGGATCCATGGTGATGATGTCATCGATGGCCCAGGCCACCACCAGCGTGTCCTTGGGGGTCGCTGCGGCGGCTGCGCCGGCCAGCATCGCCGCGAAGGCGCCGGCGCTGATGAGGCGGGCGGCGGCGCGGAACGTGGAGTGCTTCATGCGAGGTGGCTTCCCGTATTCGAGCGAAGTCTGCGAACTCTGCATCACTGGTTGAAAGATTCAACTGCCCAGATACGGCTTGGTGACGACTTGCGCCCGGAGAGGAGGAGGGGACCTGAAACGCGATGGGCGGGGCGCCTCTCGCTGACGCCGCCAAGCCCGCCGTTCCCGCTGCGCTCGCGTCCAGTTGATGCGCGCGCGAGGTTTTCACCCCTTGCGTCACGCCAGCGCCCGTCGGAACTTTCCTCCGCGAAGCGCGGCTCAAGCCGCCCGCTCAGGGAGGACATCGATGCTCGTCACACGCTTCTTCGCGGGAGCCGCGGCTTTCGCGCTCCTTTTTGCGGCGCCTCTCGCGATGGCGGCCAATTACCCGTCGCCGAAGGAAGGCGATTGGGTCGCGAAGGACTTCAGGTTCCACACCGGCGAGACGCTGCCGGAGATCAAGCTGCACTACACCACGATCGGGGACCCGGCGAACCCGCCCGTGCTGATCCTCCACGGCACTGCGGGGAGCGGCGCCAGCATGCTCACTCCCGCCTTCGCGGACGAGCTGTTTGGCCCGGGCCAACCGCTGGACGCCGCCAAGTTCTTCATCATCCTCCCCGACGCGCTGGGCGCGGGCAAGTCGTCCAAGCCTTCCGATGGCCTGAGGGCCAGGTTTCCGTCCTACAACTACGACGACATGGTGCTGGCCCAGCACCGGCTCGTCACAGAGGGGCTCGGCGTCAAGCACCTGCGTCTCGTGCTCGGCAATTCGATGGGCGGGATGCAGACCTGGATGTGGGGCGAGTCTTATCCGGACATGATGGACGCGCTCGTCCCGATGGCGTCCCAGCCCACCGAGATGTCGAGCCGGAACTGGATGATGCGGCGCATGATCATCGACGCCGTGCGCAACGACCCCGGTTGGAAGAATGGCGACTACACCGAGCAGCCGAAGGCGCTCCGCGTGGCGAATGCGTTTTTCGGGATCGCCACGAGCGGAGGCTCGATGGCCTACCAGGCGCTCGCGCCCACGCGCGAGAAGGCCGACAAGCTGCTGGACGAACGCCTGGCGGCGCCCTTCACGGCTGACGCCAACGACTTCATGTACCAGTGGAACTCGTCTCGGGACTACAACGCTTCGCCCAAGCTTGACCGGATCAAGGCGCCGGTGCTGGCCATCAACTCGGCGGACGACGAACGCAATCCACCCGAGACGGGGATCATGGACAGGGAATTGAAGCGGCTGCCGAACGCGAAACTCCACCTCATCCCAGCGAGCGTCGACACGCGGGGGCATGGGACGACGGGCAACGCCAAGTTCTGGAAGGAGCAGCTGCAGAGCTTCCTGGCTTCGTCGCCCCGGCGCCCTCTCAACCCTGGCCAGTAAGCCGCTGCTATGCGAGGCGTGTGGCGGTCCTTGGTCGCCGCTCCCAGCATGCTGCGGCGGACCTGCTCACAAGTGGATCGCATTGCCGCTCACTTCGGACGATGGCTGGTCCGACAACGGGAGGCTTCAATCCTTCGGGGGCGGCATCGAACAGTCGAGTGGCGGGGGACGCAAGGATTTGGCAGGTCATGAGCACGCGTCGGGGCCCGCCTGCGCGCGATAGTGTGGACCGCTCCCCTCAGCCGGTGGTCTGATTTCGGGGACGCGCAACGACGGGAACGTAGTCGTCCAGGTCTTCGTCGGAGATTGAGACCGTCCGGCCAAGCTCGGCCGACCGGTAAAGCGCCATCAGCATGCGGACCACCTCCACGCCATCGACGAATGTCTCCATGGGTTTTTCACCTTTGCGAAAGGCCTCCACGAAATGACGGTTCTCGAGCGTGTAGCCGTAGATCCCTGCCTCGTCCTCAAGCACGGGCATCAGCCCCTGTTCGGCGTTCTGCTTCTCGACGAGATCCTCGCCGGCGCGGCCCGTGACCGCGCGCGACATGAACACCTTCAGGCCGGTGTTGAGGGAGCTGAACTCCAAGGCGTATTCGGGCCCGAGAAGCTCCAGGGTGATACGAAGGCCCGGGCCCACATAGGCCCATGAGGTCGTCGCCTCGATGACCATCTGCTGGCCATGGGCGTCTTCTAGCGTCAGCAGCCCGCGCGCGAAGTCCTCGGCCGGGCGCCGCCCGTAGTCCACAGCCGCCCCCATTGAGGCCTTCAACTGCTCGGCATAGGCCGGGCGCGTCCATTTCAGGTTTGCTACCGTGGCGCTGGCCGAGACGAGCTTCAGCGCATCGCGCGGTTCCCCGGGCGCCGTGAGCAGGAACCGGGCGACCTCGACGCTGTGGCACATCATGTCTGAGAGGACGCCGCCGCCCTGCAGTTCGCCCTGCCAGAACCAGGGCTCGTGCGGCCCGCTGTGCTCCTCGGCGGCCCGCGCGATGTAAGGGCGCCCGGTAGCCGGCACAGCGCGGCGCCAAATGATGTCGCGGCCGCGTTGAACGGCCGTCGAGAACAATTGGTTCTCCAGGTAGCCATGCAGCAGGCCGGCGTCCTCGATCAGGCGCAGCATTTCCCGGGCCTCGCGCAGCGTCCGTGCGAGCGGCTTTTCGCATGCCACGGCCCGCAGTGCGGGGGTGGCGCCCTCCGTCACCAGGCGATGGATCTCCGTCATGACCTCGATGTGGGCGTGGTTCGGATTGACGATCCACACAGCGTCGACCTCGCCCGAGGTCAGCATCGCCTCCAGCGTCGGATAGGCGACGCACGGCCCCAGGTCGAGGCTGCGGACCTTTGCGGCGAACGCCTCCCGGCGCGCCGGCCGCGGGCTGTACACGCCTGCCACCAGCGCGTTACGCACGCCCGTAAGCGAGGCGAGGTGGAAATTCGCCATGAATCCCGCCCCGATGAAGCCGATGCGGAGCGTGGGAAGCTGAGTATGATCCACGTTGTCCTCCTTCGCTCAGTCGCGCGGGTTCAGGGCGTCGTTCAGCGCATCCCCGAGCATGTTGAAGCCGATCACCACGGTGACGATGGCGAGCCCGGGCCAGATCGCCATCCAGGGCGCCTCAATCAGGAACTGCCGCGCCGCGTCCAGCATGCTGCCCCATGACGGCGCCGGGGGAAGCTGGCCCAGGCCAAGGAAGGCGAGGCTCGCCTCGGCCAGCACTGCTATGGCGGTGGTCAGCGCCGCCTGCACCACGATGGGCGGCATGATGTTGGGCAGGACGTAAGCCACCAGGATCTTGGGGTGAGACAGGCCGACGGAGACGGCCGCGCTTACGTAGTCTTCGGCCCGAACCGCCAGCGTCTGCCCGCGGGCGAGCCGCGCGAACACCGGCATGGCCGAGACCCCGATGGCGATCATGGCGTTCTGCAGGCTAGGGCCCAGGAAGGCCGCCAGCGCGATAGCCAGCACGAGGAACGGACAGGCGAGCAGCGCATCCATGAGCCGGGAGATGATGATGTCCGGAATCCCGCCGAAATAGCCCGCCACCAGTCCGAGCGGCGCGCCGAAGGCCATGGCGATCGCCACGGAGAGGAACCCCGCCGCAAGCGAGGCTCGCGCGCCGAAGATGACGCGGGAGAGCACGTCCCGCCCCAAGTCGTCCGTGCCGAACCAGTGCGCCGCCGACGGCGCCTGCCGGATGGCCATCCAATCCGAAGCGTTCGGATCATAGGGGGCGACCCACGGGGCGAACAGAGCGACAAGGACGAACAGGAGCACGATGAACCCGCCCACCAGGAACGCGGGCTCGCGCGCCAGCTGGCCCGTGACGGTCCTGCGCCCGAGCCAGCCGGGCGCAGCGTGAACATCGGGCGCCTCGCGCGCACTCATGCGCGGATCCTCGGATTCAGAGCCGCATACGCCAGGTCGGCCATGAGGCTGAGCAGCAGGAAGAACACGGCCGCGCACATCACCACGGCCTGCACCACGGCGTAGTCGCGGCTGAACACGCCATCAACGATCATCTTCCCGAAGCCAGGGATGCCGAACACCTGCTCCGTGAGCACCGCGCCCGAGAGCAACTGTCCGAGTTGAAGGGTGGCCAGCGTCACCACAGGGATCAGACCGTTGCGCAGCGCGTGCCGGACCACGACGATTCCTTCCGGCAGCCCCTTGGCGCGGGCGGTGCGGACGAAATCCTGTCGCAGCACGATGAGCATGGAGCTGCGCGTATGGCGCATGATGATCGCCGCCGATGCGGAGCCGAGAACCAGGCTCGGCAGCAGCATCGTGCGCAGGTTGTCCCAGGGGCTCTCGAAGAACGGCGTGTACCCGCCGGAGGGCAGCAGCCCAAGGTTCACTGAGAACAGCAGGATCAGCATGATCCCGAGCCAAAAGCTCGGGATAGACAGTCCCGCCAATCCCATCACCCCGACGACGTAGTCGATGGGGGTCCCGCGCTTCAGGGCCGCCGCGAGGCCGGCCGGCACGCCGACCGCCAATGCGATCAGCATGGAAAGCAGCGACAGCTCCATGGTGACGGGCAGCTTTTCGGCCACCATCTGGCCGATCGGCAAGCCCGTGCGGACCGAGGTGCCGAGGTCTCCGGACGCGAAGGCTTTCAGCCAAGTCCAGTACTGGACGGGGATCGGCTGGTCGAACTGGTACTTGTGACGCAGGAAGGCGATCACCTCCGGGCTGCGGTCCTCGCCGGCGAGCGCCAGCGCCGGGTCGCCGGGGAGGAGCTTCTGCAGGCTGAAAACGAGCACCGATACCAGGAGCAGGGTCGGGATCGCCACGGCCAGTCTGCTCGTCAGGAAGCGCAACATCGCATCACTCGCACGAGCGGGATGGGGCGAGAGGAGGCCGCCCCGCTTTCGTCATCGAGCGGGCTTCACACCTTGCAGGCGCAGCAGGCCGTCGGGATAGACCTTGATCCCGTCCACGTTCGCCCGGGCCGCGAAATACCAGTTCGGATGGTAAATCGGGATCGTGGGCAGGTCCGCCAGGTAGATCCCGGTCGCCTTGTCGTAGAGCTGCTTGCGCTTGGCGACATCGCCTTCCGCTCGGGCGGCGTTCAGCACGTCCTCGAGCTGCTGGCTACAATATTTGTTCACATTCTGACCGCCGTTGCAGCCGAAGAACGCGTAAAGCGTCGGGTCGGGATCACCCCGGCCGCTCCAGTTGCCGATATACATCTCGAAGTTGCCGGCCAGATAGCGCTGGATCGCCGTGGTGGTCTCCAGCGGCAGAAGCTTTACGTCGAAGCCCGCCTCCTTGGCCATCGACTGGACGATCTGGGCGACGCGCGCGTCGGTCAGCGAGTTCTCGAAGGTGAGCTCGACCGGAACGCTGGTGGCGCCGGCCTCGGCCATCAACTTTTTGGCGGCCGCAATGTCGCGCGTCGGGATCGGATGGGTCTTGGGGTAGAACGGGTCCGATGGCGGGATCATCTGGTTGTCCGCCGTATACTCCCCGTTGAAAGCAACCTTGTTGATCACGTTGCGGTCGATCGACAGCTCGAAGGCGTGGCGCAGGCGCGCATCCTTGCCCAGCGGCGAATTCGCCTTCTCGCCCGCGCCGACATTCACCATCAGGTGGGACACGGCGAGACCAGGCGCGCCGTGCAGCTTGACGTTCTTGTCGTCCCGGATGGTCTTGAGATCAGTCGGGGCGATGCGCTCGGCCAATTCGAGGTCGCCGGCGCGCACCCGGGCCAGGCGCACGGTCGAGTCCGGGATGTAGGAGTAGACGATCTCGTCGTAGCCGAAGTCCTTGGCGTTCCAGTAACCGGGATATTTCTGAAGTCGGATCAGATCGCGGGACTTGCGCTCGACGAACTGGTACGGCCCGGCGCACACCGGGTGCGCGGCGAAGTCCTCCTTGGAGGCGGCCGCCGGGGACACCATCATGCCGGCGCGGTCGCTGAGAACCGACAGCAGCGGGGCGAAGGGCTCCTTGAGGTTGATCCGCACCTGGTCGGGGGCCAGAACCTCCACGCTCGACACGGGAGCGAGCTCGCCCTTCCGGCGGGAATCCTTCATGCTCAGCATGCGTTCGATGTTGAACTTCACCGCCGCCGCGTCGAAGGGCGCGCCGTCGTGGAACGTCACCCCCTTGCGCAGGGTGAAGACGACTGACTTCTGGTCGTCCGCGAGCGTCCACCTCTCGGCGAGCTGAGGGACGATGCTGAGGTCGGGCCCGATGTCGACCAGCTTGTCGCACAGCGCTGCGAACACGAACCGGCCCGTGTAGGTGCCGCTGGTGGCCGGGTCGAGCGCGTCGGGGTCGTCCTGGATGCCGACCCGGAGGGTCGTCGCTTGGGCGCTGCAGAAAGCGAGAAGCGGCGTAAACGCGAAGGCGAGCAGCAGCGACCGGCGCAAGCGCATGTGAAAGTCCCTCCCACCGCCGCCCCGAACAAGCGGCGCACATTCCCCTGCCTGTCATCGATGCATGTGAACATCCTTATGTAAAGAACCCTGACGAATTCGGGTACGACAATCGATTGGCAATCGCGAAGAGAGAAGCCGAAGCACCTGGGAGATTGACAGAAGGTCGTGCTAGGGCGGAGTTTGTCAGCGTCCCGGACGAACAGAGGCGCATGGCTGACCTCTCGACCCCTCCATTGGCCCGCCAGATGTCCGTTCGGGCAGTCGTGGAAGCCCTGATGCGCGCCGGCTCTCTCTCCCGCGCCGAATTGGCGCGCGTCACCGGGCTTTCCAAGCAGACGGCGTCCGAGGTCGTGCGCGAGCTGGAGGCGAACGGCTGGGTGCGGGAGCGTGGGCAAACGCAGGGCTTCGTCGGCCGCAGCGCCACGACCTACGAAATCGACGTCAGCCGGCGTTATGTCCTCGGCGTAGACCTCGGCGGCACCAAGGTGCACGTTGCGCTCGCCGACCTTGCGGGCGCGATCGTGTCGGAGGAGGTGGAAGCCACCGATCGACGAGGCGGCCGCCATGTCGTCGAGCAGATCGGAGCCCTTTCCGCCAAGGCCGCGGCATCGGCAGGCGTCGATCACGGCCGCATTCATTGCGGCGCCATGGGCAGTCCGGGCGTTTTCCAACCGGGGAGCGGGAGGATCAACATCGCTCCCAACATCCCGGGTTTGGACGAAATCGACGTTGCCGGCGAATTGCGCCGGCGCCTGGGCTTCGAAATGGTCGTCGAGAACGATGTGAACCTGGCAGCCATGGGCGAGCGGTGGCGGGGTTGTTGCCGCGAGTCCGGCACCTTCGCCTTTGTGGCGCTGGGCACCGGGATCGGCATGGGCATGATGGCCGACGGCCGGCTGGTGCGCGGGGCCCGGGGAGCCGCGGGCGAGATCGCCTACCTGCCCCTGGGCGGCGACCCCTTCGACTCGCGCGGTTACCGCCTCGGAACCCTCGAAACCGCCATTGGTGGCGTGGCCATCCTGGAACGCTACCGCGGGCTCGGCGGAGCCGACGCGCATGATGTTCGGGCGATCTTCGAGCGATGGAATGCTGGTGATCCGGCTGCCCGGACGACCGTGGAGGAGGTGGCCCGGCTCCTGGCGCAGGCCCTCATGGCGGTGCGGGCGGTGCTCGACCCTGAGCTGATCGTGCTGGGCGGCAGCATTGGGGCGCGTCCGGAGCTCGTCGACGCCGTTCGCTCCCTGCTGCCGCGCTTCATGCCCGAGCCGCTCCGGGTGGAGCCAAGTGCACTCGGCAGCCGCGCGGCTATTGTGGGCGCGGTCGGCACGGCGCTTTTGGCCCTGTATGACGCCATGTTCGGAGTGACCGACCTGCCCGCCGAACCGGACGACGCCGTGACGGCCGCGTGACGATGAATCGCTTGCTGCGCCTCCTCGTCCTGCCAGACGCCGCCGGTGCGGCGGCGCCCCCTCGCGCAGGCGCGCCATCGGGGCGGTCGGCAAGGCCGTCCAGGGCCGAAGCGATCCGCGACACGCTGGTGGGCCGGTGACGACAGCTTGCCCCGCCTCGGCCCTGTGGCTGCACGGTCATGCCGAGGTGGTGGTGTGCGACGCGAGCGCGGCATGCTGGAGCTGGCAAGCACGGGACACCACCAGCACGACGATCAGGGACGGATCAGATGCGCGATTTCATGAAGCCCGGCCGGTCGGTGGCCATCGCGGAGAACGGCATGGCCGCGACCTCCCATCCGGCCGCGACGCTTGCGGCCGTGGAGGTGCTCAGGGCCGGCGGCAACGCCATAGACGCCGCGATCGCGGCCGTCGCGCTGCAGGGCGTCATCGATCCGCACATGACCGGCATTGGAGGAGACTGCTTCGCCTTGTTCAAGCCGGCGAACGGCCAGCCGATCGCGATCAACGGCTCGGGACGGGCGCCCGCCAACGCCGATTGCGCCTGGTTCGCCGAGCATGGAATGGACCAGATCCCGGATGGCTCCGCCCACGCTGTGACGGTCCCCGGGGCGGTGGACGCCTGGTGCAGGCTCTCCGCCGACCACGGTCGCAAAGGGCTGGACGCGGCGCTCGCTCCGGCGATCCAGGCCGCCGAAGAAGGCTATGTGCTCACGCCGCGTGTGGCCCTGGACTGGGCTCGCTATGCGGAGCGCGTGGCGGCTCACGAGGACGCCGCCCGCATGTTCCTGCCCGACGGCCGCGCGCCCGCCGCAGGCGACCGGATGCGCAATCCGGCGCTGGCCCGGACCCTGCGCCGGATCGCCCGGGAGGGCCGCGCCGCCTTTTACGAGGGCGCGGTCGCGGAGGAGATCACGGCCGTGCTGGCGGGCAAGGGCGGCCTGCACACGGCCGAGGACTTCGCCGGTCAGGTCTCGGAATATTGCGAGCCGATCGGGGCGGATTATCGCGGCCATCGGCTTCTGGAGTGCCCTCCGAACGGGCAGGGCCTGGCGGCCCTGCTGATCGCGCGGATCCTGGAGGGTTTCGACCTCGGCGCCCCCAAGCTCGGCGACGCGGATCGCATCCACCTGTTGGCCGAGGCCACCAAGGCGGCCTATAGGCAGCGCGACCTGCTGGTGGCGGACCCGGCGTTCAGTCCGTTCGACGTCGAGGAGGTGCTGTCGGATCGCTTCGTGGAGCGTCTGCGCCGGCCCATCACCCTGGACAGGGCGCTGGAGTCCGACGCCTTCGACGGCCCTGCGCACCGCGACACAGTCTACGTCACCGTTGTTGACCGGGACCGGAACGCGGTTTCGTTCATCAACTCGCTGTTTTTCGCCTTCGGTAGCGGCATCTACGCGCCCCGCTGCGGGGTCCTGCTGCAGAATCGAGGCGCCGGATTCCGGCTTGACCCTCGCCATCCCAACTGCATCGGGCCCGGGAAGCGTCCGCTGCACACCATCATCCCCGGTCTCCTGATGCGAAATGGCGATGCGGTGATGCCCTACGGCGTCATGGGCGGCCAGTACCAGGCTGCTGGCCACGCGCACATCCTGTCCCGCGTGGTTGAACACGGGGATGATCCGCAAGCGGCGTCCGACCGGCCGCGCAGCTTCAGCTTCGACGGCGTGCTTCAGCTTGAGCCGACCATCTCCGAGGAGGTGCGAGCCGACCTCGCACGGCGCGGGCACAAGACCGCCTGGGCCGACGAACCGCTGGGGGGCTGCCAGGCGATCTGGATCGACCACGCCAAGGGTGTTCTTTTGGGCGGCACGGACCACCGGAAGGATGGAATCGCCCTAGGCTACTGATCCAGGGCAGGCACGCAGGAGAGCCGAGCATGTCCGACGCCCTGCTGACGGTCGACCGTCTCACGATGGCCCTGCCGCCGGAGGCCGACCGGCCGCACGCTGTCAGCGACGTCTCCTTTGTGGTGGGACGTGGCGAGATCGTGTGCCTGGTGGGCGAATCCGGTTCGGGCAAGTCGATCTGCGCGCAGGCGTTGATGGGCTTGCTGCCGCGCGTCATCCGCCCCGAGGGCGGCGCGATCGCATTCCAGGGCCGTGATCTGCTGGCCCTTGGCCCGTCAGACTGGCGCGCGATGCGGGGACGGGCGATCGCCATGGTCTTCCAGGAGCCCATGACCGCTTTGAACCCTGTCATGCGCATCGGCGATCAGATCACCGAGGTGTTCGAGGCGCACGGGCTATTGTCGCCTGCGGAACGGCGGGCCAAGGCCCTGGCCTTGGCCGGGGAGGTCGGGTTGCCTGACCCCGCCCGCATTCTTGGCGCCTTTCCCCACGAGATTTCCGGTGGGCAGCGCCAGCGCGCCATGATCGCCATGGCGCTCGCGCTCGAGCCGGCGCTGCTGGTCGCCGACGAGCCGACCACGGCGCTCGACGTCACCACCCAGGCGCAGATCCTGAAGCTTATCCGCGACTTGCAGCGCCGCCGCGGCATGGGCGTGCTGTTCATCACCCACGACTTCGGGGTGGTGCGCGCCATTGCGGACAGCGTAGTCGTGCTCCAGAAGGGTCGAGTTGTTGAGAAAGGGACGGCTGAAGCCGTCCTCACGCGCCCGCAGCACCCCTATACCCGCGCGCTGCTGGACGCGATTCCTTCGCTCAGTCCGCCCGACCACGCGGGAGGCGACGAGGACGTCGTCTGCGAGGTGAAAGGACTCACGAAGACCCACGCGAGCCGATCCGGCCTGTTCGGGGAGGCGAGGGTCGTGCAGGCCGCCAGGGACGTGAGCTTCGTGATCCGCCGCGGCGAGACCCTGGGGCTGGTGGGCGAGTCTGGCTCTGGCAAGACCACCGTGGCGCGGCTGGTGACGCGCCTCCTGGAGGCGGATGCCGGGACCATCCGGATCGGCGGCGCCGAGATGACGGCGGCCAGCGGCGCCCGGCTTCGGCAGGCGCGCCGTCATGTCCAGATGGTCTTCCAGGACCCGTTCGCGTCCCTTAACCCGCGCCGCCGCATCGGCCTGAGCATCGCCGACGGGCCTATCGCCGCCGGCGTGCCGAAGGCGAAGGCCTTGGAGCGGGCCCGCGCCTTGCTCGGCATGGTGGGCTTAGACCCGCGAAGCGCGGACCGATACCCCCACGAGTTCTCCGGCGGCCAGCGCCAGCGGGTGGCGATCGCCCGTGCGCTCGCGCTCGAGCCGCAGCTCATCGTCGCCGACGAGCCCGTGTCCGCCCTGGACGTCTCAGTCCAGAAGCAGGTGCTGGAGCTGCTCGACGGCCTCAAGGCGCGGCTGCGTCTGTCGATGCTGTTCATCACCCACGACCTGCACGTGGCCGCCCAGGTGTGCGACCGCATCGCCGTTATGCGTCGCGGCGAAATCGTCGAGATGCGCCCGGCGCGGGATCTGTTCGCGGCGCCCGAGCATCCCTACACCCGCGAGCTGCTTGCGGCCGTGCCAGGGTTGCACGCCTGATCCGAGGACGGGCGGATTAGTTGTTGATCTAGGCTCCGGCCGATGTGGCCGTGGAACGAGAACGGCAAGAGTAACAGCCAGAGCTTGGCTGATCGTCACTTATGGCCAAGGAAGCCACTTGGGATCGGCCGGCCGAATCGGCCGCCGCGTTCGGGCTCACTCGTTCGTGATCGCCAAAATGGCCCCGCTCGACGTCAGCCGCCATCCACCAGGGAATACCCGGACAGCATCCCCGGTCTGGATCGGCGTGGGAGATGCCACGCTCGATCCGGAGGCGAAAATGACACGCAAACGCGATGAGACCGGCCCAGACAAGGATGGCGTCGACCGCCGCGGCTTCCTGGAATGCATGACATGGGCAGGAAGCGGGGTGCTGTGGACGGTTGCGGGCGGGGCTCCGCTTGGGGTGGGGCTCATCCATGCCCTGGCTGAACAGCCGGCCCTGTCCCCCTTCAGCTTTCTGCAGATCAGCGACAGCCATGTGGGGTTCGACAAGCCGGCCAACCCCAACGCGCTCGCGACCCTGCGCGAGGCGGTCGAGCGCATCAAGGCGCTGCCCGTCCCGCCCTCCTTCATGATCCACACCGGCGACATCAGTCACCTCTCCAAGGACAAGGAATTCGACGATGCGGAGCAGCTCATCCGCGACGCCGGCGTTCCCGTCTTCTACGTGCCGGGTGAGCACGACCTGCTCGACGAAGGGCAGGGAAGGGCCTACCTCAACCGCTTCGGCCGCGGCTCCCGCGGGGCCGGCTGGTACAGCTTCGACAGCAACGGCGTTCACTTCGTCGGCCTGGTCAACGTCGTCAACCTGCGGGCTGGCGGCCTAGGCAACCTCGGATCCGACCAGCTCGATTGGCTGCGGAAGGACGTCGCGGGCCTCGCCTCCAGCACGCCTATCGTCGTCTTCGCCCACATCCCTTTGTGGTCGATCTACCCGGAATGGGGTTGGGGCACCGCCGATGCGGCCCAGGCGCTGGGCCATCTTGCCCGCTTCGGCTCGGTGACCGTGCTCAACGGCCACATTCACCAGGTCATGCAGAAGGTGGAGGGCCGCGTGGCCTTCCACACGGCGCGCTCGACGGCGTTTCCCCAGCCCGCTCCGGGCGCGGCCTCTTCCCCCGGGCCCCTGAAGGTGCCGGCCGGCGAGCTGCGCCGCTATCTCGGGGTCGCCTCGATCGACTTCGTCCAGGGAAGCGAGGCTCTCGCCATCATCGATCGCCCCCTGTCGGGCTGAATCTGCGCATGGCCCGTGGAAGCGTCGGTCCCTGCGTCTGCGGCTTCCGCCAACAAGGAAACCTCGTCATGGTTGGTTGTCTCGCCGTCTCGCGACGGCTGCGATTCGCGCGCCGCCTGGCCCTGCTCGGACTGGCCTTCGCCGCATTCTGGCCCGCGCTCGCCAGCGCCCAGCAGGCGCACGCCGTTCCACTGCCCCGGGAAGTGATCGTCACAATCGACAACTTCTCGTTCAACCCACCTGAACTCACCGTCCCGCCGGGCACGGTCGTGACCTGGGTGAACCGCGACGACATTCCCCACACCGTCGTCGCCGCCGGGAAGAGCTTCCGGTCCAGGGCCCTGGACACGGACGACCGGTTCTCGATCACCTTCGCGTCGGTCGGTGACTTCGTCTATTTCTGCTCGCTTCACCCGCACATGACCGGCACAGTGAAGGTCCGCGGCGCGGCGGAGGCCCCAGCGGCGGCATCCCGCGCGACGGGGCCGGCGCCATGAGCTACGACCCGACGGACTTTCAGCTGGGCTGGAATCATGTCGCGGCGGGCGGTGTCGTGTGGCTCGTCCTTCTGGCCGGGATCGCGGCGCTCGGCCCGGCTCTCGAGCCGTCGCACGCTCCGCCCGGGGGCGCCGACGCCGCCACCCAAGAGGCGGACACGGCCTGCTGGGTGAGCGAGGTCGGAAAGGCGTTGCGCCTCTCCCAGGGGAGGGCCTCATGACGATTCGAACGCCGGCGCTGGGCGTCGCTCTGGCCGTGGACTGGCCAAGGCGGGGCCTGTTCAGCCTGACCCGGGCATGGAGCTGGATCGCTCGCCAAAGCCCCCCCACCCCGCCCTTGGCCGAGATGGCCTCCTGGGAATTCGGCCGCAAGGGTCGGGCGTCCGCACCCGTACAGGCGGACGGGAAGGCCGCCCTGTCCCGTTTCGAGGACCTGGTGCTGCCACACCTCGACGCCGCCTATACCCTCGCCGTCTATCTCTGCCGCGACAGGGACGCTGCGGAAGACGTAGTCCAAGACGCCTGCCTGAGGGCCTTCCGCGGCTTCGACGGCTTCCGGGGTGACAATGCAAGGGCGTGGCTGCTGGCCATCGTGCGCAACTGTCATCTCTCCTGGCGCGAGGAGCTTCGCCGTAGATCGTCCGTCGTCGACGGGAGCGCCGCCTCCAAGTGTCGGAGCGGCGACGGCGCGAGCGCCGGAGGGACCGAGGCCCCGGCCGGCGAGGACGATCCCGAGGCGGTGCTTGTCCGCCGCGACGAGGCCGAGCGCGTGCGCGCCGTTTTGGCGGAGTTGCCCGAGCCGGCACGTGAAATTCTCGTCTTGCGGGAGATCGAGGACCTGCCTTACCGCGACATCGCGCAAGTGCTCGACCTGCCGCTCGGCACAGTCATGTCGCGCCTGGCGCGGGCGAGAAAGGCCTTCGCCTTGCGGTGGCGCGTCAGGCGTCCGGACGGAGAGCGGGCATGAGCGGCGAAGCTGGACGCGAACCCCGCTGCAGCGGTTGGGAAACCTTGCTGAACCTCTACGTGGACGGCGAACTGGACGCCGCCCACGCGCTCCAATTCGAGGCCCATCTGGCGGAATGCGCAAGCTGCGCGCGTCAGGTTGAACGGCTGCGCTCCGTGCGGCTCGCGTTGGCGGAGCCCGGGCTTCGGCTCGCGGCGCCGGACAGCCTCCGGCTGCGCGTCGGGAACGCTCTCGCAGCCGAGAGCGGCAATGCGACGGCGCCGCGGGCGCGGGCGTCGGCCCCTTCCGAGAGACTGGCGGCCCTTGGCCGGATCGGCCGCTGGAGCCTCGCCCCGTCGCTCGCTGCTGTCGCTTTGGCGGCGGCGCTGGTCGTTGTGACGCCGCCGAGAAAGGCGGAAGACCTCCAGGCGGAGCTCGTGGGCAGCCATGTGCGCTCGCTTCTCGCCAGCCATCTGACGGACGTCACCACGTCGGACCAGCATCAGGTGAAGCCTTGGTTCAACGGCAAGGTCGACTTCTCGCCCCCGGTCGCCGACATGGCCGCCCGAGGATTCCCGCTGGTCGGGGCGCGGCTCGACTACATCGACCGCAAGGTCGTGGGCGCGCTCGTCTATAAGCGCAACCAGCACGTGATCAATCTTTTCGTCTGGCCGGCGACCCAGGAGGTCGCGCGAGCCTCGGCGAGCGAAGGGTATAACATCCTGGGCTGGACCCAGGCTGGGCTGCAATTTTGGGCCGTTTCCGACCTCAATCCGGTCGAGCTGAAGCAATTCCGCGAGGACATCTCGAGACAAATTCCGCGATGATCCCAGCCCGCGGTGGTCGAGCCGCTTCCGAGCGGATGCTTGCGAACTCCGCCGGCCGGCGACCTTGATCTCGTGGGGCCCGAGTGGCCGCACCCGACCTCAGCCGGATCTTTGGAAGCGCAGACTGGCCGATGAAATCATAAGCCAGCACACCGGCGGGACACGATTTCAGGGTGAGAGCGGATTATTTCGGGGAAGCGCTCCAACCGATACAACCGATATTGGTGTTGCCTTGCGCAACGCGGATCTTGCGCAAGGCATCGGGCTCGGCGAACTCCAGGCGCGCGCGGGGGTGGCTAAATCGAGGATCTCGGCCTCACACGTACGGCCTTAGAGAAGCGAGTAGACGCTCAGCTGCATGCACGCTGCGCCTCGTCGACGCTGGAGCTCACGCTCTTGAAGGCGATTGCTTCGACCTCGATAAGCCATTCGGGCTTCACAAGGCCCGGGACGGTAACCAATGTCGACGCCGGACGCGCGCCGTCCAAGAAGGGCGCGCGGATTCGGCCGAGCTCCACTGCGTCCTCTGCGCGCGTCAAAAAAGTGGTGACCTTCACGAGGTCGTGCGAGCACATGCCCGCGGCCTTGAGTATCGCGACCAGGTTTCGCCAGCATTGTTCCGCTTGGGCTGAGAAACTCTCCAGCGATCTCCCCGACTGATCGACACCGACCTGACCTGATATGTAGAGCGTCTCGCCAGGCCCGTGCGTCACCACGCCGTGGCTATATGCTCCTGCAGGGGCATGAACCCCGTCCGGAATAATCGAAGTTCTGCTCATTCCTGCCTCCGCCTCCCTGTCACGCTCTCCAAAGGCCTCGACGTAGCTCTACGACCGCCAGGACGGCGAAGAACCGCCCAACCTCGCGATAATAGAATGCGAGATGATGCGATGTTCGGGAATTTTGTCGTTCGGTGCTTTCCTCATTGCTTGCGCATCGGGTGCTCTCGGACGGGTGCGGGAAATGCGTACGCCAGTCGGCTCTCGACGAACCCAAACTCTCAATCGTTCGGCCACCTGCCTATTGGGGCAGCTTGACCGGCATGCAGACCAGAACGGGGAACGAGCAACAAACCCACCTGGGCGCGCTTGGCGGCCTCGACACGCTGGTCAACAACGCCGGCATCGCGGACCCAACCGGCACGGTCGACGAGATCAACCCGAAGATTGGGAACGCTGCCTCGCGGTCTGCCTCACGGGCCAGTTCAACTGCGCCCGGCTCGCGGCGCCTCATCTGCGCCAGAGCCGGAATGGCTCGATCGTGAACCTGTCCTCGCTGGCCCGGCGCCTGGGCTTCGCCATGCGAGCGCCCTATGCGGCGGCGAAATGGGGCGTGATCGGCTTCACCAAGTCCCTGGCGATCGAGCTCGGCGGCGACGGGGTAAGGGTCAACGCCATTCTCCCCGGCCTCGTGGCGGGCGATCGCCAGCGCCGCGTCCTCGAAGCCAAGGCGCAGCAACGCGGCCTTGAGTTCGCCGAAATGGAGGCGATCGCGTTCTCGTANCGGCTTCACCAAGTCCCTGGCGATCGAGCTCGGCGGCGACGGGGTAAGGGTCAACGCCATTCTCCCCGGCCTCGTGGCGGGCGATCGCCAGCGCCGCGTCCTCGAAGCCAAGGCGCAGCAACGCGGCCTTGAGTTCGCCGAAATGGAGGCGATCGCGTTCTCGTACACCTCCATCAAGGAATACGTGACGCCGCCGCAGCTCGCCGACCAGATCGTGTTCCTGGCCAGCCCGCGATGCCGGACCATCTCCGGCCAGGCGATCTCCATTTGCGGGGACACGCAGATGCTCGCCTGATCGGGGGCCTGCACTGGTACCTCCTGGCTCTTCAGATACGGCTGCCCTTGGCCACAGACCGCGCACATTCTCGATATTCACCTGGGCGGCTGCCTCGGACCGAAGCGCGGCCCCGATGCAGGTGCTCCGAGGCGACAACCGCGACTGGGTCGACGTCGCGGCCGAGATCACCGTCAGCCCGGAAGCACCTTACCGGGAACTCTCCCGGCGGCGCCGGACGGGGCCGCGTTGACGGACGCAGCTCTGGATGACGACCAGCTCCCGGCCGGAACCCGCGATCGTCCGCCCCCGTTTCGAACAGGCCCCTCTTTCAAATGAGATATCGGGAGCAGCGTGAATGTCCTATGCCCGCTTCGCGGCCATGGTCGTGACCTCGACCATCGTGATGTTCGGCCTCATGTATCTGAACACGTACGCGCTGGACCACGTGTTCTTCAGCCAGACCCGCGCCTGGATGGCCCTGCTCATGGGTGCCGTCATGGCCATGATCATGCTCGGCTTTATGTGGGGCATGTACAAGAACCGCGCGGTGAACGTCGGGATTCTGGTGGCCGGGGCGGTGGTGTTCCTCGGATCGCTGTGGCTCATCAGGAGCCAGGCTACCGTCGGCGACGTCTCCTACATGAAGGCGATGATCCCGCACCACTCCATTGCCATCATGACCAGCGAGCGGGCCCACATCAAAGATCCTCGGGTCCGCAAGCTGGCCGACGGCATCATCGAGGCGCAGGTCCGCGAAATCGGCGAGATGAAGCAGCTGATCGGGGACCTGGAACGCACGCCGCCCTCTCCGGGATCCCCTGACCTCCCCGCGCGGAGCGCGGATCAGTAACCCGGGGCCACTGCCGCGGAGCGTCACTATAAAGAAAATCTCCATTGCCGCTCAAAAGCGACGTGGGCAAAGGCCGCTTGGGGTCAGGAGCTCGCCTGCAGCTTTAGAGCATACATGAAGGGACTTTGGCGCCAGGCGCGCCCGGCTACTCCGCCTTGATTCCCGTCTCCCGGATCAGCTGGCCAAACCTCACCATGTCAGATTCGATCGCCGCTCGCATCTGCTCGGGCGAGCTCGCCACGACTTCTAGGCCCGCCTTTCGGAGGCGCTCGACAGTGTCGTGGTGTGCGAGGGCGGTTCGCAGGGCCGTGGCGACGCGGGTGATGATCTCCGGCGGGGTCTTTGCGGGCGCCGCCATGGCGAAGGACGCCGCAACGAGGAGGTCAGTCGGCTGCTTCAGCTCGGCGAAGGTTGGCACGTTGGGGAGCAGATCGATCCGCCGATCGGCGCCAACAGCTAGCGCCAGGATCGTGCCGTCTGCGATGAAGCCCATGGCAGCCGGCGGGGTCGAGATCGAAAGGGCCACCTCGCCCGTCGCGACCGCCTGCACGGCGGGCGCCGAGCCGCGGTACGGCACGTGCAGCAGCTTGATGCCGAAATGGCGCGCCATCGTCTCGATGTTGAGATGCGCCATGCTGCCGTGACCGAAGCTCGAATAGGCGAGCGAGGTCTGCCTAGCCTTGTCCACGAGCTGGTCCAAAGACTTCGCTCCGACGCTCGGGTGAACGATGAGGACGTAAGGCGCGCCCGTGGCAATGCCGACAGGCGAAAAATCCTGCCGTGCGTCGTAGGGAGGCTTGGCCTGCAGGATGGGATTGACCCCGTAGACCTCGCGTGGCGCGAAGAGGAGGGTGTAGCCGTCGGGCGTCGCCTGTACTACCTGCGTCGCCCCCAGGATGCCATTGGCGCCGGCCTTGTTCTCGATGACGAGTGACTGGCCGAGCAGCTCGCGCAGCCGGGGCTCGACGATTCTCATCGAGGCGTCCACGGCGCCTCCGGCGGGGAATGGCACCACGACTTTGACGGTCTGCTGCGGGTACCCGCTGCTCTGCGCGAGTACGCGGTCTAGGGAACAGCCGAGGGCGGCGAAGCTCGATGCGGCCGCGAGGAAGGTGCGCCGGTTCATGGGGTGGCCTCCGGGTAAAAGACGTGGGCAAGCCAAACAGGGGGCAGTCGTCGCGCGCCCTCAGGCGGAGGCGCGTTGGCGCCATCGATCCCAGCTCCTGTCGACCGCGATCGGGGTGAGGTTGAAGTCGCCAGCGAGCTCCGCCTCCCTCCGCGTGAGCGGCCGAAGAGGGCCGAGCTGGCGGGCTTGCATCTGCATGGCGGCGTTGTGGGCGCCGTAGAGGGTGCGGAAGACGCATTCGCGCACGGACCGCCCGACGACTGTCGCCCCGTGGTTGCGGATGAGCAGGGTCCAGTGCGGCCCCAGCGCGCTGGCCATAGATAGGCCCTGCGCCTCCGTGCGGATGAGCAGGTCGGTGTCGCCGAATTCTTCCCGGCTATCCCAAAAGGGCACCGTGGTTCCCATTGTCGCGCCGAGATGCACGACTGGAACGAGCGGCTCGCCCGTTATGCAGAACGGCAGCACCGCCGGCGCATGGTGGTGGCACACGGCATTGACGTCTGGCCGGAGCCGGTAGACGGCCGCATGCAGTATCCGCTCCGCGAACAGCCGCCGCTGCTCTCCCGTGTGCGGAGCGCCGGCCAGGTCAAGCTCCACGATGTCCTCGCCGGACACGAGCTCCGCGGCCCGCACCGTCGTGATCAGGAAGGCGTCGGGGTTCCCGGGATGCCTGACGCTGAGGTGGCCGAACCCGTCGAGAATGTTCTCGGCGGCTAGGATGTGGTTGGCGGCGACCAGATCGTCTAGGGCTCGGGCGACGGCATCTTTCACGGTCCACTCCTCGTCTCGCGATCACACTCTGCCCAGGGTCGGGCGTTGCGGTCCAACAGGTTCGCGCGAGGGCAGCCTGCGGTTTTTCCGCTGGCGGGCCGGCGGCGGGTCAAAGCGGATGTGCGAGCTGACCCAGGACTTCGAGGAGGCCTGAGAGCGCGGCGCGCACGGAGACGGCGAGCGGTCGATGGCAGCGCGGGTTCGGGCGTTGCGCCGACCAGGCCAGGTAGAGCGTGCGCCTGACCGACGGCATGACGATGGGGCGGGCTTCGAGCATCCCGGCCGCGACTTCCTCGGAAACTGCGGCCATCGGCAGAACACAGCTGGCCGTGCCCCGGATCGCCAGCGTCTTCATGGCTGAGATCGAGCGCACCTCCTGCGACACCTTCAGCTCGGCGCCGATCTCCCTCGCCGCCGCAGCCACCGCCAGGCGGAGTGTGTCGGGCTCCTCCGGCATGGCGAGCGTGTGCCGCAGCGCGTCGTCAAGGGATATCGCGTCGCCGGTCTCGACGCCGGGCCGGGAGACGAAAACCAGGTCCTCCCGAAGAAAGGCGGTGCGCTCGATACGGGCATCGTCCGGCAGATCGTAGCAAAGCACCACGTCCAAGGCCCCCGAGAGGAGGTCGGGCAGCAGAATGTGGCTCATGGCCTCGACCAGCGCCAGCGACACCTGCGGGCATTCCCGTGCAACGCGCTCGAGCAAATCGGCGCCGATGATCAGCATCAATGCCGGCGTGATGCCGAAGCGCACGCGTTCCTCGCGGGTCGCCGCGAGCGCCACGGCGTCCCTGCGGGCTTCCTCAATCGACCTGAGGATCACGAGCCCGCGCGCGTCCAGGAGCCTGCCGGCCTCGGTTGGCTCAATGCCTCGGGAGTGACACCGCAGCAGCGCGATTCCGAGATCATCCTCCAGCTGGCGAATCTGAGCGCTGAGCGCCGTCTGCGCGACGTTCAGCGCTGCCGCGGCCCGCGTCATGTTGCCGGCGTCGATGATCCCGATGAGATATCTCAACCGCCGGAGGTTCATGTTCGTGCGACCAGGCTGATGATGCTAGCCAGTTGCGGCCCGCTTGGCCACATGTCCGGTATGCTTGAACGGAACTGAATCCTTCGCTTGCCGAAAACGGACGCCCGGCGGGCTGCTTTGAGTCGATTGCGTTGAAAAAGTCGCCATGGCTGCGGGTGTGAAGTCCTGATTCAGTTGTCCTCGGGCGGGGGGACAACGCGATGACGGGCGAACGGATGGTGGCTCAGGAAGCTCTGTTCTACGAGTTCAGCCTCGAGCGTCACGTTTCGGCCGATCACCTCGTCCGCGGGATCGACCGGTACGTGGATCTCTCCGGCGTTCGCTCCCACCTGCGGCCCGTCTACAGCGAGATGGGCCGGCCCTCGATCGACCCTGAGCTGATGATCCGGATGCTGCTGGTGGGCTATTGCTTCGGCATCCGCTCGGAGCGCCGGCTATGCGAGGAAGTCCACCTCAACCCGGCCTATCGCTGGTTCTGCGGCCTGGGGGTGGAAGGCTCTGTGCCGGACCACTCGGCCTTTTCCAAGAACCGGCATGGCCGCTTCCGCGACAGCGACCTGCTCCGCGAACTCTTCGAGGCTACCGTCCGGCGGTGCATGGACGAGCGCCTCGTCGGCGGGGAAGGCTTAGCCGTCGACGCCAGCCTGATCTAGGCGGACGCGAACAGGCAGCGCTCCGCCGAGGGACGGGGCCCTGAAGGGGCACGCCTTCGATGTGGAAGCCAGCCGCGCGATCCGGCAAGCCGAGGTCGGCGCCCCACGTACGATGATCGAGCGCACCCAGGACCGCTTCGACCTCTGGCCGGCCCGCCTTGCCGCAGACGCCTACGGGTCGGCCGATAACCTCGCCTGGCTGGTCCACGAGCGCGGGATCGAGCCCCACATCCCGGTGTTCGATAAGTCAGAGCGCCAGGACGGCACCTTCAGCCGGTCCGAGTTCGCCTACGACCACGACCAGGACGCCTATGGCTGCCCCGCCGGCAAGCTGTTGCGGCAGCGACAGAGAACCTATCGGACCCCCGGTCCGCTGGCCGACGAGGACGGCATGATGCGTTACCGCGCCAGCAAGCACGACTGCGACGCCTGCCCCATGAAGCGTCGGTGCTGCCCCAACACGCCGGCCCGCAAGATCCCACGCTCAATCCACGAAGGAGCTCGCGACATGGCGCGGGCCATCGCCGCCACCGACGAATACTCCACTTCGCGCCGGCAGCGGAAGAAAGTGGAGATGCTGTTCGCGCACCTGAAGCGCATTCTGAGGCTCGACAGATTGCGGCTCCGCGGCCCCTATGGAGTCCGAGACGAGTTGCACCGCGCAGCCGCCGCACAGAACCTAAGGAGGCTGGCCAAGCTCCTGCCCGACGGGCCGCAGGTGATGCCAGCCTGAGGAGAGAGACGCTCCTCGCCTTGCCTCGCCCGCGTCTTTGCTCCGACCACGAGGCGAGGTTTTCAACGACATCGACCCAATGCAGACGTTCAGCCCGTACCCCATAAGGGATCGCACTGGTAGGCTTTTGCCAGTGGGCGAGCATAGAGCTGATAGGCCCAAGGCATTGGATATGGGGTCGACCGCGGCTCACGCTGACATGAGCAGTTCAGGAGGCGCGCATGTCGGCTATTCAAAAGGTACTCATCCTCGGCGGAGGGTTCGCAGGTCTTGAGGTTGCCCGTGGGTTGGCGGGAGCTCCAGTCGAGATCACGGTGATCGACCGTCAGAACTATCACCTGTTCCAGCCGCTCCTGTACCAGGTCGCGACCGCTGGCCTGTCGCCGGCGGACATCGCTTCGCCGATCAGGAGCGTCTTGTCAGGGCAGCAGAATGTCTCGGTGCTCCTGGCGCGCGTGGCGAACGTGGACCTGGCCCGAAAGTTGGTCACAACGGACCAGGGCGAGGCGCCATTCGATACGCTCGTCGTCGCAACGGGCGCGCGACATGCATATTTCGGCCATGACGAATGGGAGCCCTTCGCGCCAGGGCTGAAGAAGATCGACGACGCCACTGACATCCGCCGGCGAATTCTGCTGGCATTCGAGCGAGCGGAAAGCGAACCGGACCTTGTCGTTCAGACCGAGCTTCTGACCTTTGTAGTCGTGGGAGCGGGGCCAACCGGGGTCGAGATGGCCGGAGCCATCGCCGAGTTGTCCCGCCGTTCCCTGTCGCGCGATTTCAAGCGGATCGATCCCCGGATGGCTCGGATCGTGCTCGTCGAGGCCGGCCCCCGAGTGCTGCCGAGCTTCGACCCTGCGCTCTCCGCCAAGGCGGAGCGAGCCCTCACGGACATCGGCGTGGAAGTCCGCACGGGGACAGCCGTTACGGCGTGCGATCGGCGCGGCGTGGCGTTCGGGGCCGAGCGGCTGCCCAGCAGGACGGTCGTCTGGGCGGCGGGCGTGCGCGCCTCGCCGGCAGCGAAGTGGCTGGACGCGGAGGCCGACCCGTCCGGACGCGTCATCGTCGGCCCGGATCTTCGACTGCCCGGCCGCGACGATGTCTTCGTCATCGGCGACACGGCCCATGTCGCGGGACCAGACGGTCGTCCGTACCCTGGCGTCGCGCCCGTGGCCAAGCAGCAAGGCCGACAAGTGGCCCACCAGATCCGGTACGGCCTGTCGCGTCCCTTCCGCTATCGGGACTTCGGCTCCATGGCGACCATCGGGCGCAAGCGAGCGGTGGCCCAACTCGGGCCGCTGCGGCTGTCCGGCTTTCCGGCGTGGCTGCTCTGGTCGGTTGCGCACGTGTACTTCCTGATTGGTTTCCGAAACCGGCTCGTCGTGGCGCTGACCTGGGCATGGGCCTACATCACGTGGCAGCGCGGAACGCGGCTGATCACGGGAGGCTCCCGACCGGCGTCGGAGCGCGACCTATCGACTGCCCAAGGCGTCCGTCGCGGCAGGGCGGCTTGACTGGTCAGGCCGCGTCCGGCTCCAAACCCGGCTCGGACCGTCGGGCCTGCCCCGGCCACCGCGCCCGCATTGCCTCGCGGACGAAGGCTCCCACAGCCGGCGAGTGGGGCCGGCCCCGCACCGTGACGAGGTTCACCTCCCGCCAGAACTCAGGGTCGATCAGCGGGCGGGCCACGACCCCCGGATGCGTGACGCAGGATTCGGGCATGAAGCCAAAGCCCAGGCCGGCGGCCACCATCGCGAGGACCCAGTCATCGCGCTCGCTGCGGTAGACCAGGCTGCAGGTCGCGCCGTGATCTTTCCAGATCGGCCCGGCGATGCCCGTGAACTCGCAGTTGGCGCGGTTCACGTAGCGCTCGCCATCCAGATCCTGCGCCCGCACCACGTTGTGGCCGGCGAACCGATGGGTCGGAGCCACGACGATCATCATCTGCTCGCGGAAAAGCGCCATCCGGTGCAGCCTGTCGTCGTCGCCGACCTGGGGCCGGCAATAAATCGCCACCTCCAGGTCGCCCTGCACCAGGCGCTCCTCGAGCTGAGGCGCGGCGGCGTCGACGATATGTAACTCCACGCCCGGATGGCGAACCTGCACCGCCGTCAGCAGGTCGACCAGCTGGTAGGGGGCGATCGTGCACATGATGCCGATGCGCAGCGTCGTCCGCTTCAGCTTGCTGAAATCGAGGGCCTCGCGCTTGGCCTGCTGGGCGCGCTCATACACCTCCTCCAGGTGGGGCCGCACCATGCGGCCGAGTTCGGACAGGTGCGTGTTGGCCCGTTCGCGATGGAACAGCGGCCCCCCGAGCTCGTCTTCCAGCAGCTTTACCGCCCGGGTCAGGGAGGGCTGGGCCACATGGCAGCGCTCCGCGGCGCGTGTGAAGTTCAGGTCCTCGCAAAGGGCGAGGAAGTAGCGGATCTGATGCATCTCCATAGCGGGCCCCTATAGAAACGGCAGGCAGACGGCATTTCAGATCATCACTCCCGCGGCGCACCGTCGTCGACTGGAAAGCCCCCTCTGGCGGGGGCTTGGCGGTCACAAGGGAGCGATCCATGACATTTCAAGTATCACCTGACCAAGTCCGGACCGAGAAGCCCCTGGCAGGGCGCGTCGCGCTGGTGACGGGCTCGACCAGCGGCATTGGCCTCGCTGTCGCGCGCGCCCTCGCGGGCGCGGGCTCCGCCCTCGTTCTCAACGGACTGGGCCGGCCAGAGGAGGGCAGCTCGCTCGCCCTCTCGTTCGATGACCAGTTTGGCATCGAAGCCGTCTACTCGCCAGCCGACATGGCGGACCCGACCGCGATCGCCGCGATGATGCAGCTAGCTTCAGCCCGTTTCGGCCGCCTGGACATCCTGGTCAATAACGCCGGGATCCAGCATGTCAGCCCGCTTGAAAGCTTCCCGCCAGCTCAGTGGGACGCGATCCTGGCGGTTGACCTGACTTCCGCCTTCCACACGACTCGTTTGGCGCTTCCCGGCATGCGCGAACGGGGGTGGGGCCGCATCATCAATGTCGCATCGGCCCATGCGCTCGTGGCCTCTCCGTTCAAGGCCGCCTATGTGGCCGCCAAGCACGGCCTCCTCGGCCTCACAAAGGTGACGGCGCTCGAGGCGGCGGAGACCGGGATCACCTGCAACGCGATCTGCCCCGGCTATGTCTGGACTCCCCTTGTGGAGGCTCAGATCGCGGACCAGGCCAGGGCGCATTCCATACCGCGCGAGGCGGTGATCCGGGACGTGCTTCTCGCCAATCAGCCCAACAAACGGTTCGCTCAGGTGGATGAGATCGGCGCTTTGGCCGCCTTCTTGGCGGGCGACGCAGGCGCCTCCATCACCGGCGCGGCATTGCCGGTGGACGGAGGCTGGACAGCTCACTGACGGGGTAGCCGGGCGCCTCCGGCCTCGCCGCAGCGCCCGAACACACAGGAGAGGGACATGGACGCCTTGCTTACGCGAGCGGCTGCGAACCACGGCGCCGCTCCGATACGCAATTCAGGGAACGATCGCTCTGAGCCGCCGCCACCAGGCGACGGATCGCGCCGACGCCATCCCTGCGGGCAGATCGTGCTCGTCTTCCAGGGAGGCGGCGCCCTCGGAGCCTACCAGGTCGGCGTCTACGAGGCGCTGCACGAGTCTGGCCTGGAGCCGGACTGGGTGATCGGCACCTCGATCGGCGCCATCAACGCAAGCATCGTGGCCGGAAACGCCCCCGAGAACCGAATGGAGAAGCTGCGGGAGTTCTGGGCCCGGGTGGAGCATGGCCCACTTGCGCGCGCCTTCGCCAGCCTTCCCCTGGTCGGGCCGATCACGGCCTCCCTGGCCACCATGCTGCAGGGCATTCCGGCCTTCTTCGCGCCGAACCTTGCGGCTTTCGGGAGCGCGCATGTGCGGCTCGGGGCCGAGCGCGCGGGCTACTACAGCACCGCTCCGCTCGCAGCGACCCTGAAGGACCTTGTCGACTTCCGGCGCATCAACGGCGACGGACCCCGGCTCACCGTCGGCGCGGCGAGCGTGCGCACCAGCGAGATGCGCTATTTCGACAGCCGCGACATGGCGCTCGACCTCCGCCACGTGCTCGCGTCAGGGGCCCTGCCACCAGCCTTCCCCGCCGTCCGCATTGACGGCGAGCTCTATTGGGACGGCGGCATTCTTTCCAATACGCCGGTGGAGGCTGTGTTCGACGACATTCCTCGCCGCAACTCCCTGGTGTTCGCCGTCCATATCTGGAACCCGAGCGGGCCGGAGCCGGAGACGATCTGGGAGGTGATGAACCGGCAGAAGGACATCCAGTATTCCAGCCGGGCCGCAACCCACATCCAGCGCCAGAAGCAGATGCACCGCCTCCGGCACATTATCGCGGAACTCGCGCGGCGGCTGCCGACGCGCGAGCGGGCGGACCCTGAAGTCGAGGAGCTGGCGGCCTATGGATGCCTCACGCGCATGCATGTGGTCCGCCTGCTGGCCCCGTCCCTCGAAGGGGAGGACCACACCAAGGACATCGATTTCAGCCCGGCCGGGATCCAGGCCCGTTGGCGGGCCGGCTACGAGGATACGATCCGTGTGCTGGAGCAGGCGCCCTGGGACGGCGCCTTTGATCCCATCGAGGGCTTCATCCTACATGAGGCTCGGCCTGGCGTGGTGATGACGGCCGGATGATGCGATCCGGATCGTCAAGGATAGGCCGCCGACATCGGGTCGGCGGCCTTTTGCAATTCGGCTTCAGGGATGCGCGCGAAGGCCGGCCCGTGAGGACCGGCCGCAGGCTTTCCGGCGAGCCATTATGGCGCCGTCTTGTCGGGCGTCGTGAAGAGCGCCGCGATGCGCCAACCCTCCGGGCGGTGAACGCAAAGCACGTTCACCAGGAACCGGAGCGCATCCGGTCCAGGCGCGCTGCTCCCAATGCGCAGAACGAGCGGCAGCGCCAGAAAGGCCGACCCCGGCCCGATCTCAACGACCCTGGCGCGCTCCAGCGCGGGCTCGACCCGCCAGATCTCCGATTGCTGGAACAGCGCCATGCGCGCCAAAGTGGCGTCGGGGCCCCAGACCGGAATGCCATCCGAGACCCAGAGGAAGTCTGGCGAGTCCAGCAGCAGTTCGCGGACTCGCGCAAGGTCGCGGGCGTTCTGGGCGGCCGCGAAAGCCTCGTAGGTGGCCAGGACCTCCCCGGGGACGCCAGCCGACGCGGACGTCGCGATCAGGCTCGTGGACAGGAGAGCGGCGACGATCATGCTTCTCATGGCGAGGTCCTCCTAGGCGCGGAGCTGTTCGGAAACGAGGCGGCGGCCCAGCAGGGCGGCCGCGGCAAGAGCGCCGCCGATGCCGACCACGCAGGCGGGCCACCCATAGGCGTCGAACACGCGCCCCAGGATCGCCGCGCCGGCAAGGCCGCCCGCAAAATACGAGGCGAGGTAGAACCCGCTCGCGACGGCGCGGTCGCTTCCGGCCGAGCGCCCGACAAAGCCCGTCGCGGCCGCCTGGGCGAAAAAGGTCCCAACTCCCACCAGGGCAAGGCCGGCGAGCACGATGGCCACCGATGATGCGAGCAGCAGCGGGAGCCCGAGAGCCGCAACCGCAAGCGAGCTCATGATGACCGGCCGAGAGCCGAACCGGCTCACGGCGGCGCCGGCGACTGGGGTCGTAGCGATGGACGGCGCGAACACGAGGTATGCGAAGCCGAGCGCCACCGGGCTGAGGCCCAGTGGCGGCGCGACCAGCACGAAGTTGGCGTAGGTGAAGGTCGCAATGAAGGCGAACAGGATGCAGAAGCCGACCCCGAAGGCCGCCCTCAACTCTGCGCGGCGCCACGGGTCAGTCCAACGCGGCCTGGCGGGCGCCGTGGAACGGGACGGTGGGTACATCGAGAGCGTGGCGGCGGCGAGGGCTGCGCCCGCCAGGTTGAGCCCGGCGAAGACCAGGAAGTTCGGGGCCAGGCCATACTGGTCCGCCACCGTGGCCGACAGGAGGCGGCCGAACAGGTTGCTGGCCACGTTGCCGGTGATATAGGCCGCGAAGGCCCCGGCAGCGGCGCCCGTGCGGCAACGCTCGCCCAAATAGGCGAGGGTGAGCGTGAAGGCGGTCGCCATACAGAGGCCCTGCGCCACGCGCAGGCCCGTGAACACGGCCAGGCTCGGCGCGAACGCGAGCAGCGCGGTGGGACAGGCGAGCAGCGCGAGGCTGCCGACGATCCCCGTTCGTCGGTCCACCCCTGACCCGAACAAGGCTACGGCCAGCGCGGCGACCGCCATTCCAAGTGTGCTGGCGTTCACGGCGACGCCCATGGCGGCCGGCGTCGCCCCATAGGCGCGCGTCAGCGCGGGCAGGATGGCTTGTGCGGCGAACAGGTCGACGAGCGTCAGAAACGCCATGACGGCGACGACGGCCGTCGTCGCCGCCCCGGACAGCTGGGCGAGGGTGACGCGTGATAGCGAGGACGCAACGGTGTGCGACATCGGTTCCTCCTCCGTAAGCAAGACGGCGGCTCACATGTTGTGGTCCTGCGGATCGTGCAGGATGTCGGCGGAGAGCAGGGTGACGGTTTTCGAACCCGTGTTTTTCCACCAGTGGGCGGTTGTGTGGGTTTCCCGCGCGACGTCGCCGGCCTTGTGCAGGATCGGAACCGCGCAGGTGCTGGCGTATTCGGTGATCTCGCCTTCGACGATGTAGATGATCGCGGGGCGGTCGCCGTGGCTGTGCCAGGGCACCACGCCGCCTGGCTTAATGACGAGCTTCCGGAGCCGGAACTGGTGGTCCTTTGCGCCGATCATCTCGTCCGCCAGGTTCGTCGACGCGATGACGGTGTCAGTAACGTCCTTGGCGGCCGTGGTGACAAGCTTGGCGAGGTTCTCTCCGCGTTTGTCGGCCGGGCACTCGCCGGCTTGGGCGACGCTCGAAAAGCCCAGCGCGAAGACGATGGAGCCGACGGTGGCGATCATGCGCGTCATGGTCATGGCTTTCTCCCGTGGGTGGCGCCCTCCGATGGCGGCGCTCTCGACGGGAGAAAGGATCGACGCCGGCCGGCGCCTCCGGAAATGCCGATTGGCTGAGATGACGATAGCGAGTGGCTATCCGGGGCCCATAGCCGCAGGCTCTGGAGTCCATGGCGGCTCGGCATTGGGCGCCGCCCTCGCGGGGTGGTCTCCTTGAGAAGGCCGGCGGATCGCTCGCCGGGCTGGCTCACGGGAGACAGACCATGACCTTGGACACCACGATGCGGCCGGGCGCCCTCTCGGTCATCCCCAACCGTCGCACGCTCTTCTGGCTCTTCGTCGGAGGGTTTCTCGGCCTGATGGCCTGGGAAATCTGGGCGAGGCTGATCACCTCCTGGATCCTCGGGGGACCGCTCGAGCCGGCGGAACTGGTCATTTCCCTTGTCCGGACCTGGACGGGCTACGAACTCGCTCGCCTCCCGGCGGAGGCGGCCCACTACGCCATCGGGATCTTCGGCTACCCGATCCTCTATTTCATCGTCTCGCGCTCGCTGAGGAACTGGGCCCTGGCGCTCGACATCGGCGTCTGGTCCATCTTCACCGTTTTCCTGGCGGCGCTGTCCTTGGCAGGCCAGCTCACGGGTGGCATCGCGCTGTTCTGGGCAATCGTCACCGGCGTCACGGCCACGCGCTTCCTTAACCCAAACAGCCTGGTTGCGGATTGCCTGAGCTGGGGCTCCTTCACCTGGTTCAACGCGCTCGGGATCATGGCGCCGCTGGCGGGCCTGCCTTTCCTGCTGGTCGCCTGGGGCGGCGGGCTCTCCTTCATGAGCTACGTGGGGCACGTCATCTTCGGGTTCATCGCCGCGCTCGTCTTCGAGCTGAAGGCTGGCCAACAGCGCTGATCCGGTCCGGGTCGGCCGCGGCCGGCCAATCCGGCTTTTCTCCTCAGTGCGCTTCGGCGCCCTTGCCCCGGGCCGGGAGGCCCTCCATCCAATGAAATGCGTCTACGATCCAGTCCGCCTCGATCTCGTGCTCGCCGGAGTGCAGGCACAACGTCAACTCACGCCCGCTGGCGCAGTGGTTCGAGGACCACGTCCGGCAAGCGAGGCGTCCTTGCGTCGTCTCTTGATCCGGCTCCGTCCGGCAGCCGTCGATGCGGCGCCATGTGGCGAGTCCGTGCAGGACGTCGCCCTGCCGCAGGGCGCCCCGGCGCAACGCGCGCCCTGCCATGGGCACCGTTCTGTCCGCCGTTCCGTGGACGTGCCGCAGCGACACCGGCCCCCCCGGGCATGTCTCGGGTTCAGGCGCCCAGAAGGCCCCGGCGACGGGGGCAAACGCGGCGAAGCGCTGCGGCGCGAGGCAGGCAAGGTACCAGGCCATCGAGCCGCCGACGGAGAAGCCGCTCGCCAGGATTCGGCTCCTGTCCACCGGCCAGCGACGCTCCACGTCGTCCAGCACGTGGCCTATGAAGACGATGTCGTCTCGCCCGGCGAAGGCCTTGGACGGAAACGACCAGGAGCGCGCGGCGCCGGTTTCGGCCCGCCCCTCGGGGGCGACAAGCAGCGCACCGACATCGCTCGCAGCTCGGCTCATCGCGTCGTCCGCCATGACGTCCTCGGCCGAACCCGAATAGCCGTGGAAGAACAGGATCACCGGCAGGGGCGTGCGGCCGTCCCACCCCGGCGGCGGCCGGGCGAAGTATTCGCCGTCCGCCACGGCGCAGGAGCTCTTTGCTCCGCACGCTCGGGCGGAGCTGGGCGCGGCGGCGAGGCAGGCCAGAAGCAGCACGCAAGCCGCCATGCGCATGGCCGTGTCTCCTCAATGTTGACGCAGCCTAGCATCGTCGGGGGATCCGGGCGGGGCCGCAGCCCATGCTCACGCGATCGTGTGACGCCCTCGCGGGATTATCGCTGGCGCGGCCGAACAGGCGCGCGTCCCATCAGCGCCCGGAGCGGGCGCGGCGTCGCCGGGAGGGCCTGCGCATGATGATCGATCATTATGGCGGCCGGCACACGACCGAGTCCCAGCCGGCTGTCGCCGCCTTCGAGGAGGCGGTCGGCTGCCTCGCCCTCCATCGGCCCGGAGTACCGGAAGCGATCGCGAAGGCGCTCGCCGCCGATCCGGGACTGGTCGCCGGCCACGCTCTTCGGGGGCTCGCCTCCGTGATCCTGGCGCGCGCCGAGTGCGTCGACGCGGCGCGCCAAGACCATGCGCGGGCGGTGACCTTACTGGGCATAGGTAAACAGGCGAGCGACGACGAGCGGGCGCTCGTGTCCGCGCTGGGCAAGGCCCTGCAGGGGTGCCTGCTCGCCGCCGCGGACGCCCTGGACTCGGTGGTGGCGGAGCGCCCCACGGCCTTTCTCCTCCTGAAGCTCTCGCACGCGCTGCGCTTCATGGCGGGCGACCTCGGGGGCATGCTGGCGACCACGCGACGCTCGCTGCCCGCCTGGGTGGACGGGCGGCCCGGCGCCGGCTTCGTGTACGGCTGTCACGCCTTCGGGCTGGAAGAAGCGGGCGCGCTCGACGAAGCCGAGCGCTTTGGGGTGCGCGCCGCCGCGCTGGAGCCCGGTGACGCCTGGGCCCTGCACGCCGTGGCCCACGTGCACGAGACCCGCATGCGCATCGACGAGGGCGCAGCCTGGCTCGAACGGTCTCGCCCGCACTGGGCCGACTGCAACAATTTCCGGTTTCACCTCTCGTGGCACCTGGCGCTTTTCGAACTCGAACGGGGGCGCGCTGAGCGCGTGCTCGCGCTGTATGACGCAGACGTGAGGCCGACGCCCACGGACGATTTCCGCGACGTGGCCAACGCGGCCTCGCTGCTGTGGCGCTTGGCTCAGGAAGGTGTTCCCGTCGGCGACCGCTGGAGCGAGCTGGCGTCGATCGCGCGCCGCCGAACGCAGGACGTCACGCTCGTGTTCGCGTCCCTGCATCACCTGCTGTCTCTGGTGGGGGCGGGAGCCCGCACGGAGGCGCTGGCGTTGGCCGAGTCCCTGCGCGCAGCCCAAGGAGACCAGGCCGACGTCGTCCGACAGGTGGGCGCCGATGTGGCCCGCGTCATCCTGGACCTGGGCGGGGACGGCGTCATCGCGCGCGCGGCGCAGCGTCTGCCTCTGCTGGGGGGCAGCCATGCCCAGCGGGACGTCTTCCTGCGCACGCTGGCCCTCGCCGCCGCGGACCGCGGCGATCGCGCGGGCTACGAAGCCGTGCTGGCCTGCAGGTCCGGACTGCGCCGGGAGGACCGCTTCGCCAGCCTCGCGGCGGAACGTCTGGCGCGCGCCGAGGCCGCGCTGCAACGGCGGGTGGCGTGATGGCGGCCGCATCCTTCCCCGACCGGGTCGCGGACCGCCTGGCGTCAGGGCTGCGCGCCGCGGGCGTCCGCCACGCCTTCGGCATGCCGGGAGGCGAGGTCGTGACCTTCGTCGACGCCCTGCAGCGGGCTGATGTGCGCTTCGTGCTGGCGCGCAACGAGACGGCGGCGGCCATGATGGCGGCCGGCGCGAGCGCAGTCGGCGGGGCCCCCGGACTGCTCGTCACCACGCTCGGCCCTGGCTTGGCCAACGCGGTGAACGGGGTGGCGGACGCCTGGCAGGAACGGACGCCCCTGATCGTGGTCTCGGGCGTCATCGAGCGCGCCCTCCGGGCCCGCTACACCCATCAGGTCGTCGATCATCCGGCGCTGCTCAGCCCGCTCGTGAAGGCCTCCTTCGAAGTCGAGCCCGAAAGCGCCGAGGCATGCCTCGCGCGGGCGCTGCGGCTGGCGCTGACGCCGCCCTTCGGCCCGGTTCATCTCGATCTATCGCCCGCCATTGCGGCCGCCGCCGCCGGAGCGGCGTCGCCGTGGACAAATCCCCGGGCCGTCCGGCCCCGCGCCGATCTGGCTGACCCACGCCTTCAGGACCTGCGAGCCCGCCTCCAGGCCTCCCGGCGGCCCTTGGTCCTCGCCGGCTTCGACGCCGCCCGGAGCGGGGCCGCCGACGCCCTTGCGGCCATGATCGAGCGGCGTCCTGTCCCGGTGATCACGACGTACAAGGCCAAGGGGCTGCTGGACGAAAGGCACGCCTGCAGCCTGGGGGCCGCGGGATTGTCTCCGCTCGCCGACCGCATCCTCCTGGATGTCGTCCGGCGCGCGGACCTGGTTCTGCTTCTGGGCTACGACCCGATCGAAATGCGCCCGGGCTGGCTGGACGCCCTCCCCGATCCGCAATGCGTCGTGGCGCTCGGGTCCTCCGCCGATCACGCGATGCACGACGCGGCGGCGCGGCTGGAGGGAGATCCCGCGGACCTCCTCGCCGCGCTGGCGCAGGGCGCCGCCCCGGGGGAAGGCTGGCCTGGGCGCGATCTCGAGGCTGCGCGGCAAGCTCTCGCCCATGCCTTCGCACCCCCGGCGGCCTGGGGGGCGCACGCCGCGATCGATGAAATCATGCATGCGGCCCAGGCGGACGGGGCCACGGTGAGCGTGGACAGCGGCGCGCATCGCATCCTGCTGAGCCAGATGTGGAAAGCGACGCGCCCGCTTGAGCTCCTGCAGTCGGCCGGGTGGTGCACCATGGGCGCGGCCTTGCCACTCGCCCTCGGCGCAGCCTTGGAGCAGCCCCGGCTGCGGGCGATCGCCGTCCTTGGCGATGGCGGGCTGGAGATGAGCCTCGGCGAACTCGGGACCCTGCACGACGCCGGTGTTTCGATGACGGTGGTGGTGCTCCAGGATCGCAGCCTCGGCCTCATCGCATTGAAGCAAGCCGCGGCTGGCCTGTCGCCCGGCGGCGTCGCGCTGGGCGGCGCAGACTACGTCGCCATCGCCCGCGCATTCGGGGGGCAGGGCAGGCTGTGCGCCGACCGTATCACGCTTCGGGAGGAACTCGTCGCCGCCGGCCGGCGCAGCGGCTGCACCCTCCTCGCATGCCCGATCGAGGCCCAGGACTATGTCGACCGGATCTGATGCGGCCCGGCGGGCCCGCGACCCCCGCCTCGATTTCTTCCGCGGGCTCGGCATGGGGATCATCCTGGTCGCGCACATCCCATGGAACCCGTGGACGAACTGGATCCCCGCACGATTTGGCTTCAGCGACGCCGCGGACATGTTCGTGTTCTGCTCGGGCATGGCGTCGGCCATCGCGTTCGGGCGCGTGTTCGACGAGCATGGCTGGTGGGTTGGCGCGCTACGCATTCTGCACCGCCTATGGCAGGTCTACTGGGCTCATGTCTGCGTCGTGCTCGTCGTTCTGGCGGTGGCGATCGGCCTCGACCAGGTTCTCGGCGTCGATCACTACGTCCAGGAAGAGTTGAAGTTGGGCCCGATGCTGGACGAGCCCGGTCCTCATCTGGTGGGCCTGCTGACGCTGCGCTTCGTGCCGAACTATTTCGATATCCTGCCGATGTACCTGATCGTGCTGGGCATGACGCCGGCCGTCATGGCGCTGGCGACGAGAAGTCGGGCGCTGGTGGCCGCCGCCTCGATCGCGCTCTGGGCCGGCGCCCAGGCCGGCATCCTGGGGCTCACCGCCGATGCTGCGACGGGGCGCCCCTGGTTCTTCAATCCGTTCGCGTGGCAGCTGCTGTTCTTCACGGGCTTCGCGTTCGCCCGGGGCTGGATTCCCGCCCCGAAGCCAAACTGGGCGCTGCTGGCGGCGGCGCTGGCCACGGTCATCCTGAGCGCTCCGCTGGCCTGCCAGAGCGAGTTCTCATGCTATGCGGGTTTCGGCGCCATCCCGGCGCTTGGGGCGGCGCACGACGCGCTTGGCCCCTGGATCTCCAAAACCCAGCTGGGCCCCTTACGCTACGGGCATTTCCTCGCGACTGCCTATCTCGCCTATGTGGCCGTGGGCGAGGGAGGCCGCAGGCTGACCGGAGCCATACCCGCCGCCCTGCGTATCATCGGTCGTCAGACCTTGGCGGTGTTCCTGACGGGCCTCGTCGCTGCGCAACTCCTGGGCGCCATGCTCGACGTCTCGAACCGCTCCCCGTTCGCAGTCCTGGTGGTCAACATTCTCGGACAGGTTGTGTTGTTCGGCGCTGCGTCGGTCGTCAGCGCCTTCAAGAAACCTCCCTGGATCCGCCCGAATGATCCTGGCCGGGCGGTGTCCCTGGCCCGATCTCCTGCAGCCTGGGCCGCGGGGCTGCCCCGTCCGTAAATGGCGTCATCGCGTTGTTCTCGTCGAGATGCAGAGCCTGCATGACGAAGTGATGCAGGCCGCAGCTCAGGGCGGCGAAGCCGGAGAACTGCTCGAACACCTCGCGGGCCAGGCCGATCCAGCCTGAATGAATCACGTCTCGGACCCGCTCGCGAGCGACTTCTTCAACACCCTGCTAGGAGGTACGCAAGAACCTGCAGCACAGTGGGCTGATTGGTGTAGCCAACGAGCGTGTGTAAGACCCGACCGGACCGTGCCGGCCGGAAGACACCGAGCCTACCGGGCCAGGCGGAGCGGACGCCCGGCGTGCAAGGCGCTCCAGGCGGGGTGTTCACATTCCTCGGAAACTAGCTGCCCGCGCCGGCGGTAGGCTTTCGAGAACGCCGAACTGTCAAACCAATGTTGCAGTGTGGGCCAGCTTCAGGTCAGCCCAAGGCGGCGCCGGGCAGGGCAGGCCGCTTGCTACTATTCTGGCACGAGCCGACCCCAACTGGGCGAAGTTCGGCTTTCGAGCCAGTGCGGGCTTTTGGACTGATCAGCTTGCACGCTCGCGACCAATGTGGACGATCGCCTTCCAATCGATAGATGCCGCCAACCGTCCACTGATCAAGCGCTCTGAGCAGTTCCGATCTCGACCACTGCGGGCGGGCAATCGCCTGCCTCGCGTCCCTTTAAGCCGCGGCCTTTCGGCTCCCCAAGTCACATAGAAGCCCCCGACCTGTGACATTTAGGCCCCGTCAGAATGGACGACCAGAAGAGTCTGCAGGGAAATGTTCAGGAGCTTTTGACGGAAGTCCGCCCCCTGGAGGGCGGACTTCCGAAGCAGACGGACCAAATCTCGGCCGCACGTATGCGGAGCGCGTCAACGCACCGCGGCCGCGACCTGGCCTCTCATCCGCTTGGCTTTAGCTGCCGCCGCCTCGCCGTACTTCTTGGTGTAGTAGGCGCCGACCGCGCCCGTCCCGGCCGAAGTGCCTATGTGCGAGAGCGCGGCGGCGCCTCCGCCGACCAGGGTGGCGCCTGCGGCGACGCCGAAGCCAATCTGTCCGACCTTGGACCGGGCTATCTTGGCGGCCTCTCTGGCCAACGGCTCCGCGGGTTTCAGGATTGAGATGTGCTTGGAGACTTCCGCAGCCTTGTCATAGGCGTTCCCGACCGCCCTGCCGACGGGCCGCGCCACCGACATATAGGCCTTGCCGAAATCCTTGGCCGAGCGCTCGGGATGGGACACGACCTTTGACACGGTCTTGGCGGCGTCTTTGACTGTGCGCGCGGGATGGGTGACGACGTTGCCGACAGACTTGATGGCCTTGCCGAGGTTGATCTTGGGGAGGCCAAAGGCCATGGAAGGGGCCGAGCTGGCGGCCATGGAGGTCGCGGCGATTCCGAGGACAGCGAAGATCTTGGCGTACTTCATTTTGCTCTCCTGAGCGCGTGATTGATGATGCGCAAAGGATAGCTGCGGTGTTCTTTTCCGCTGTGGCGCCGCTCACAACTGTTTATTTTCTGGAACGAGCACCCGAACTAGACGTGAGGATCTAACCCTTCTAATGTTGAGCTTTCGTGCAAAGTGTTTATGCCTGCTTGTGCTTCAGAACGTCCCAGGAACCTTCAAATCCGCTGCGAAACCGTGAAGTTCGGGATGGGGGCGCTTCTGGCATAGGCTTGAGCCGCTCGGGGCCTCGTGGAGAGGCTGACGTTCGTTTGCGCTCGAAAGCCTCGAAGCGCGTGAACTTGTTTTGACGGCTAAGCCGCGGCGGAATTTGTCTATAGGAACGGCTTGTGACGACAGCACCGAGGCGCTGAAGTGGATGGCGTGAGTCTTTGCGGGCTTCCATCCCAGTTCGGGACGCTACCTTGGGAGCCAGAACTTCACAGCTTCGAATCCCATGCCGTCCCTCGCACTTTGACCGACACTCGCGGGCCGGGTGCAAGAAAAAGAGAATGGATGACGGCTGCAATCTATGGTTTGATCTGAGGTCGGCAGACCTCGCCCCGTACGCGCATTTGCTGGGGAGCGAACATCTGGCCTGCGAAAGTGCCGAGATTACATCCGCTTCAATTCGTAGAGGTCTGGCGTCAGGCTTCCGGTAGCACCGTAGCAAACGACGCGAAGACAGATTCGGCGCGCCGATGCTTCTGGATCTCGAAGCACATCGGCGCACCGGACATGATGCTGCTGCAACCTTGATCCCGACCTCATAAAAAGGGGGATGGATGTCATGGTGAGCTTACGTTTTCCGTCAGCAATGTCCTGCTTCTTGGCTTGCGCGACCGCCACGGCCGCTGACATCGAGGCTGCAAGGGACAGCCCGCTGGTCGCCCGGTATGCTGGATCGAGTATCGCTTATTACAATGTACACGACTTCGACGAAGTCGCGCTGCTCAGGGAGCCGCACAACTATGGCGTCTTGCTTGATCGCAACGCAACGAATGATCGCTCGGGGCCTGAATGGCTCACCCTGCAAGGGCGGTTGACCGAGATCCGCTACGAAATACCTCTTGGCCGATCTTCGTTCGAGGTGATCGCGAACTACGAAAAGGCGCTCGGCGCCAGCGGGTTCCAGATTTTGTTCCGGTGCTCGGACAACGCCTGCCTCGCCGGCAATGTGACAGACAACTACGTTCTCGGCTTGCAGCTCGATCCATCCAATGGCATTTCGACCGCCTATTCGGATCACGCCCGCTACTTGCTAGCCAAGGTCGAAACTGCCCAAGCGAATGCCCACGTGGCGATCCTGGTCGGAGAGGACAAAGCGAACACGGTCGCATTCGTGCGAGTGCTTGAGGCGAAGCCAATCCAAAACGACAAGGTTGCGACGATGAACCCGGACCAGATGGCTTCGGCTATCCAGTCCAGCGGCAAGGTCGATGTCTATGGCATCCTCTTCGACGTCGACCAGGCAACGATGAAGCCGGAATCGCAACCGACCCTCGACAGCATCGCCAAGCTCATGGCGGATAGGCCAAACCTCAAGCTCGAGGTTGTCGGGCATACGGACGGCCGGGGCACAGAAACCCACAATCTAGAGCTCTCGACACGGCGGGCCGCCAGCGTGGTTGCGGCCTTGACCGGGCAGTACGGCATTGACGCTCGGCGGCTGAGTAGCCGTGGGGCCGGCATGTCCCAGCCGGTTGGGTCCAACGACACTGACGAGGGCCGAGCGCAGAACCGGCGCGTTGAGTTGAAGTCGAATTGAACGGAGGCGGCGTTCCGAGAGGCGACGAACAGCAACGCCGCTTTCGCTACGGCCGCACAAGGGTTCAAGCGCGGCCAGGTTCGGGGTGCTGAACTGCAGGAAGCCCTTCGGATAAGCCGTGGATCACAAGCAAGCACCGTCAGATCCCGTTGTCCCTCAAAATCTCACCGGAGCTGCCCGATGCGCTACTTCTCTCTCTTGCTAGCGACAAGTCTGTTTTCCATTCCGGCCTGGAATGCGTGGGCGGAACAGTTCACATTCAGCTGCCAGGATGACCCGTATTGGGTCATGCCCGATCCGGCTAGGAAGCCGGACCGGATTACAATCACCTATGTGGGTGACGCCACGGGCACGCTCACCGTGAAAGCGCCATATGGCGAGCTAGCGCTCCCCGCAACTATGGGGCGATCGAAACAGACAGCGCCACGCCTCAACAATGGAAGACCCTACACGCTGGTGAGCTTCATCGCTGGAGGATCGGCAAGAGTGGTGATGCCGGACAAGGCGGCGGTCGAGACTTGCACCCGAACCAAGCTCAAGCCCGAGGAACTCGCCGACAAGGACCTCGCCTCGATGACGATCGTAGGCTGCATGGCACAAGCCAAATGGAGTTCCGGCCCTGTGCCAATCGAGGCGACGATCAGGGTCGCCGTGATGGAGACGGCGCCTGGGCAGCACGAGGTGTCAGGCGTCACTTACATCCGCACGCTGACAGAGCCGACGAGCCTGCCCGCGGGCAAAATCAAGATAGAGTCGCTGCCGGACTGCGAAGTTATGGCTAGCGGAGGGTGAGCCGAGTAATTCGGTGAAAGCGCCTAATGATTCCCCTTGGCTACATGCTCGATTTTTCCGGGCACGCATCCGGGCGTGGCTGATACCCAAGCGCGGCTGGATCTGCTGCAACTGGAAAGCAGGCAAAGCGGACATGCAGGCTTCCCCGAAGTCTTCCCAATCAGCTGGATGTCACCCCGAACGACAATTCCTCGCTCGGGGTCTCGCCTCGCTGCTGCCGGATCTGGTCGAGGCGGGGGAGCGCACCGTTGGACAAGGCGCTCTGGCCTGAGAGTTCGGCGCATCGTGCATCAAAGCGGCCCGGCTTTCTGCTCCGACCGATGCGCTCACTAGAGGGACGAGTGGATGGACGCCAGGACACGCTCGCCGCGACGCGGCCATTTCGCACTCGGGAGACAACGGGCCCGTGCAGGCTGGCGGACTTAGGTGACCCGCATCACAGACCTGGGGCGGGCCGAGACGCATCCTCGCGTGGGCTGGCTTCACAGAGGAGCGAATTCAATGATCACTCAGACCAAGTCACGCATCGTCGCCGTGCTGTTCGGTACGGCTGTTCTCGGAGTCGTCGTCCCGGCGCAAGCGGAATGGGGCGGCGGATACGGAGGAACGCCGATGCCAAGTGGCGGCTCATCGAGCTGCGTCCCGGGCGCAACCAACTGCAAGTCCGGCGGAAGCGCCGCTCCGGGCGGCGTAAAGCCTGGGGGCTGGGGCCAGGGCGGCGGCATGGGCGGGCGTCCTTCCGGAGGCTGGAGCCAGGGCGGTGGCTACGGCGGCGGCATGGGCGGGCGTCCTTCCGGAGGCTGGAGCCAGGGCGGTGGCTACGGTGGCGGCATGGGCGGCCGTCCTACTGGTGGCTGGGGCCAGGGCGGTGGCTACGGCGGCGGCATGGGCGGGCGTCCTTCCGGAGGCTGGAGCCAGGGCGGTGGCTACGGTGGCGGCATGGGCGGCCGTCCTACTGGTGGCTGGGGCCAGGGCGGTGGCTACGGCGGCGGCATGGGCGGGCGTCCTTCCGGAGGCTGGAGCCAGGGCGGTGGCTACGGTGGCGGCATGGGCGGCCGTCCTACTGGTGGCTGGGGCCAGGGCGGTGGCTACGGCGGCGGCATGGGCGGGCGTCCTTCCGGAGGCTGGAGCCAGGGCGGTGGCTACGGTGGCGGCATGGGCGGCCGTCCTACTGGTGGCTGGGGCCAGGGCGGTGGCTACGGCGGCGGCATGGGCGGGCGTCCTTCCGGAGGCTGGAGCCAGGGCGGTGGCTACGGTGGCGGCATGGGCGGCCGTCCTACTGGTGGCTGGGGCCAGGGCGGTGGCTACGGCGGCGGCATGGGCGGGCGTCCTTCCGGAGGCTGGAGCCAGGGCGGTGGCTACGGTGGCGGCATGGGCGGCCGTCCTACTGGTGGCTGGGGCCAGGGCGGCGGCTACGGCAGCGGGATGCGGCACTGCCCCATGGGTGACTGCGGCTTTCGTCCGGTGGGCTACGGTGGGTATGGGGCCGGGTCGTACGGCCAAGCGCCGATGGGCAAAGTCTGCTACAACTTCGCCGGAAGGCCGTACATTCACAACGGCCCGGGACGCTGCCCTATCAGCTAGCGCGTCGTGCGGAAAAGAGCATCGGACCCAATATGGGTCCGATGCTCAATCGGCGGCGGTCACAGGCACTATGGTGAGCGCCGGTCTGGAAGGAACGAGGCGGGTCCAGAGCATTGGCAGGCTGGCCCAGTTACTGAAGAGCTGGCATTGCGCTGTACTGCGTACTGCCAGCAATGTGCTGGGACTAAGCACACGTGAGATCCCGGCATCTGCCTTGCCGTAGGAGACCACTGGGCGCGCCTGGATCGGCTCAGTGAGTTGCCTCCTTCTGTCCAAGTTCGAGTTCGTCCTTCAAGCTGTTCAGAGCCGCCCTCCGGGGCGGTCCTCGGTATTCCCTAGCCGGGCTTTCTGCCAGGATCAGTATGCAGCCCGCTCCCGACCCTAGCCGGGCCTTCGGCCGAATCGGCTTGCAGTCCGCTGCCCACCCACTGCGGTCCTTGCGCTTGAACCACTTCGAAGCCCGGTTCCGACCGTAAGCGACGTTCCGACCTCACCTTCTTCGGTGAGGGGTGAGCGGGCATTGTGACGATCCGACGTGGAGGATCGTTTTGTGTCTACGCTTGACCATAGACTTGAGCCGCAGAGCGAGGTCCGGCGCTTCGAGGTGATCAACGGGGCGAAGGGCCGACGGCGCTGGTCGGCCGACGATCGGGCGCGGATACTGGAGGAGACGCTCATTCCCGGGGCGGTGGTGTCGGCGGTGGCGCGTCGGCATGGCTTGACGCCGCAGCAGGTAGCCGGACGAGAATGGCCGTCTGAGCGAGGGGTTTTTGTGGACAGAGAGGGGAGCGATGGAGGGAGCGGGGGTTCTGAAGCGAGAGCGCGACGTTGCACTCGTTATCAGCAACCCGGACCCGCAACTCATAAGTGGCAAGCCGCTGCATGGATGGCCTCGTTCTTCGATCCTGAATAGCTGCCTACTCTCATCTCGGCGAGCGCGCTGGCCAACAACATCCGGCAATTCGCGGCGTCGGAGACTGGCGTGGGAGAAGGGCGGCGTAGTTCTTCTACGCTGATTATCACCGCAGGCGGCGCACCCCAGCGACTTTCAATCTCCCTGACAAACGACTGCGCCTTTCCGTCTTGATCAATGACGACCATGAGGCCGAAGTCATGCCAAACGAACATGGAATGGGCGCTGCACCAATCTGCCGCTTCCTCTCTCCGTTTGCGGTTTTGCACGCGCCATTTTTCGCAAGCGGATTGCCGAAACAATGTAGTACGAGCCCTCCGGCCGGAGGGACTCGTCTGCGTCATAACGGCGCCCCTGTAACCCTGGACGTCTGACGTTCGTTTCGATGAAAACGCACGGTGTGGTGGCTGGCGCGCCATGGGCCGGCCTTTGGATCTGTGGCCCGAGACGGCAACAGCGGACGCGCCTCGGCCAGCCAGCATCCGCGCCCTCTCGGTCGATCGGTACACGATTCTGCCAAGAACCGGACTGAAACGGCCGATCATGATCACGCGGGGGCCCTCTCGGGGCGGGCTGGGTGCCGCTGTTCTTCTTCAAATGCAACGACGGGCGCGACAGCGCCCACGAGATGATCGCGGATGGCGCCAAGCTGGGCGAGAACTTGGCTCAGGCGGCGCTTCGAGATCGCCAACGAGAAGGGCGAGAGGTAGTCGCGGTCCTGCCGCTCTCTGCAGCCCTGCAGCGGCGAGGCCCGCGGCCGCGAGGGGGACGAAAGGGGAGTTTCCAAAGGCGAAGACGGGCGATCAGAACCGGACCGGTCTTCGGCCGCGCTTTGCACGCCACGCCGGCCAGACAAGCTTCGATGGCGAACCGAACAGGGATTGGTCGTTGCATCGGAACCAAGAAGACCTGTAAGCGTTCGCTGCTACTGCAGCGGTGTGGATGTCTGTTTTGAACAATAACAATCAATCCAAAACCGAATTACAGCAGCATGATTACGAGCAGCTTGTCCATTCCGTCGTAGATTATGCCTTGTTCATGCTTGATGTTTCTGGGAAGATAATCAGCTGGAACCCTGGAGCCGAACGGATCAAAGGCTACAAGGCCTCTGAAATCATCGGCGAACACTTCTCCCGCTTTTATACCCCTGAAGATCGGGACGCAGGTCTCCCGGAATCGGTTCTGCGGCAAGCCGCGGAGAATGGGCGGTTCACCGCTGAAGGCTGGCGCGTGCGCAAAGACGGCAGCCGCTTCTGGGCCATGATCGCCGTCGACCCGATCTGGCGCGCTGGACGCTTGGCCGGCTTCGTCAAGATCACCCGCGACATGACCGAGCAGCACCAGGCGGCGCTGGCGGCGATCGAGAGCGAGCGGCGGTTTCGCCTGCTTGTCCAGGGTGTCACGGACTACGCGATCTACATGCTCGATCCGAAGGGCTACGTCACCAACTGGAATACAGGTGCGCAGCACATCAAGGGTTACTCCGCTGAGGAGATCATCGGCGAGCACTTCTCCCGGTTCTACACGGCCGAAGATCGCGAGCAGCGTGTGCCCTGGAAGGCTCTCGAAACGGCAGAACGCGAAGGCCGTTTCCTCGCCGAAGGCTGGCGCGTTCGCAAGGACGGCAGCCGCTTCTGGGCCAGCGTCGTGCTTGATCCCATTCGCGACGACGACGGGACCCTGATTGGCTTCGCCAAGGTGACCCGGGACCTGACGGAGCGCCGTGAGGCGCAACTCGAACTGGAACGCTCCCAACAGGCGTTGTTCCAAGCCCAGAAGATGGAAGCCGTCGGCCAGCTCACGGGCGGTCTGGCGCATGACTTCAACAACCTCCTGACAGGCATCACGGGCAGCCTGGACCTGATGAAGGCGAGGCTGGCGCAAGGCCGTATCGGCGAGCTGGAGCGCTACATCATCGCGGCCCAAGGAGCCGCGTCGCGTGCGGCCACACTCACGCATAGGCTCCTGGCCTTCTCGCGACAGCAGACGCTGGAGCCGAAGGCCATCGACGCCAATCGGCTCGTGTCGGGTATGGAGGAGCTGATCCGACGCACTGTGGGGCCGTCGATTGCGATCGAGACGGTCCTGGCCGCCGGGCTTTGGACCAGCTACTGCGACCCGAACCAGCTCGAAAACGCCATTCTCAACCTTTGCATCAACGCTCGCGACGCGATGCCCAGCGGCGGTCGCATCACCATCGAGACGGCCAACACATGGGTCGATGATGCTGGGGCTGCCCAGCGCGACATGCCGAGGGGGCAGTACATCGCGATTTGCGTGACAGACACCGGAACCGGCATGCCAGCGGACGTGCTGGCCCGGGCTTTCGATCCGTTCTTCACGACGAAGCCGACCGGCAAGGGCACTGGGCTGGGTCTCTCAATGATCTACGGCTTCGCGAAGCAATCGGGCGGTCAGACGCGCATCTATTCCGAGGTTGGGCAAGGAACAACCGTCAGGATTTACCTGCCGAGGCATCAGGGCGAGGCAACAGACGAGGTGGTCGAAGACGATCGCCGGGAGTTGCCCCGGGCCGAAGCGGGAGAGACGGTGCTGGTGGTGGATGATGAACCGACTGTGCGCATGCTCATCGCAGACACGCTGGCCGACCTCGGCTACCGCGCCATCGAAGCCGCGGACGCCGCATCCGGACTGAGGGTGCTTGAGTCCGACGCCACAATCGATTTGCTGATTACTGATGTTGGCCTGCCCGGGGGCATGAGCGGCAAACAGATGGCCGACGTAGCGCGGGTGAGGCGCCCCACTCTAAAGGTGCTCTTCATCACGGGCTACGCCGAGAACGCCGCCATTTGCACGTACTCAGCAAGCCATTCCCGATGGACCAGCTCGCCGCTCGCATCCGCACGATAATCGAGGGGCCTCGTGCGAGCCGTTCCGCGCATGGCAGTTGATCCGACCTGTGCTTCCGCCAGGCAGTCTTCCTCGAGAGCTGCTGACCTCGAGGTCTACATCGGGTCTGGAGTTGCGTTCGGCTCCCCCATAGCAACGAGGTCTCGCGAACGGGCCGCCCACGCGCCTACCTGGGTCGCTGGGCGGCAAAGCAGCCGTTTCAGGCTGGTTCCGCTGCGCCAAGGCGCGAGCGGGCGGCGCGAGATCTATAGGCCGACGATAGAGCTTTGCTCAGCGGCAGCTCCTTCCTGATCGCGTCATTGCGGTCCTTCGCTCCGGGGCCATTAAGCGACCGCTTCCTACCCGAACCGAACTTGTGTGTCGAAGACCCTCATTGGCTGGCGCCCGCCTCGACTAACATAGCTGCGCGCCTGGCGAGGCTCTCGGGGCGCCAAAGCCTCTCCACGTCGTAGTACACGTCGAAGACGGGAACGCCATTCGGCAACGCCACCCAGGGTACCTTTGAGCGAGTGAAGATGTGGACATCTGGCACAATGGAATGAGCATCGTCGAGCGTGGAGACCCGCAGGAAGCGAAGGAATGGCCGTCGCCCATAGTCGCTCCAGACGGCCGTGAGGCATGATGCACAGCGATGAATCTCGTGCCCGCGGCCACTCGGGCTAGGCATCGAAGTAACCTCGATGTCCCCACTTTCGCATCGAATATATTCTGTCTCGACCAAGGCGTTTATAGCGAAAGCTCCGCCCGTCTGAATCTGGCAATCGCGGCAATGGCAACAATGGACCACCATAGGTTCCCGCATGAGCTCGAAGCGCACGGCCCCGCAACTACATCCGCCCGGCATTGGTTCAAACATGGGCTCCCCCTTGTCCCGCTCCCCCAGGACTCGATTAGAGTTCCGCTTTGAGCTAGCGGCTGAAACTGTGAATCCCGAGCGCTTCTCCGTCCACCTAGTTGTAAGAGACATCTGTCGTCGGCTGCTGCATGGACGCTCGGCCCCGCATTGCTCCTGCTCGTCGGTTCCGAACTTCTGCGGCTGGCTCGCAGCACGCTGCGGTGTTGCGAGCCATACGTTCCTGTTCTTCGAAGTGCGCCTGCCCGGTCGTCCGCCCGTGCGATTGGCCTGACATTGCCACCGTCGGCGAAACGGGCTCGTTAACGCGTGCGCGGCGCTGAGTTGGCTGGGTGGGACGTGCTGATCGATGCGGTGCAGCAAAGCTGCGGCGAGATCTCACGTCAAATTTCAAAGAACATCAAGATGTTAGGTCTGCGCGCGGCCTGCAATTCCCCATGCTTCGCTGCAGCGAGAAAGTCATGAATGCTGTCGTATATTACGGAAAATCCTGACTCGCGTTGTATTTGGCATGCCTCATGCTGGATGCAAGAGAAGGCGAACCAACGCCTCGACCCGCCGGTGCAACGAACCATCCAAGAGCGGGGCTCGGGAGGAGACAATCATGAGAAAATCGAAGCAATCGCCACTGACGTCTACTGTATTGGCCGCAAGCATCCTCGCGGTGGCGGGCTGGTCAACCAGCGCCAGGGCGGAATGGAAGCCTACCAAGACCGTCGAGTTCATTGTGCCTGCCGGGACCGGCGGCGGGGCCGACCAGATGGCCCGAATGATCCAGGGCATCATCCAGAAACATAACCTCATGGCGGAGCCGCTTGTCGTCATCAACAAGGGCGGCGGCGCCGGGGCGGAGGGCTTCCTGGACGTGAAGGGGTCCAAGGGAGACCCGAACAAGCTGATCATCACCCTGTCGAACCTGTTCACCACCCCGCTCGCCACAGGAGTGCCGTTCAAGTGGACCGACATGACCCCGGTCGCGATGCTCGCGCTGGATGAGTTCGTTTTCTGGGTGAACGCGAAGTCGCCCTACCAGTCGGCGAGCGACTACATCTCCGCTATCAAGGCGGGCGGCCCCAACAAGATGAAGATGGGGGGCACGGGCTCCAAGCAGGAAGACCAGATCATCACGGCGGCGATCGAGCAGACGACCGGCGTGAAAATGACCTACGTGCCCTACAAGGGCGGCGGCGACGTGGCCGCACAGTTGGTTGGGCAGCACATCACCTCCAGCGTGAACAACCCCATCGAGGCGGTCGCCCAATGGCGGGCCGGGGAGCTGCGGCCCCTGTGCGTGTTCGACACGCAGCGCCTGCCGTACAAGGAGCCGATCGCCAATGGCAAGGCCTGGAGCGACATCCCGACCTGCAAAGAGGCGGGCCTCGACATCGGCTACCTGATGCTGCGCGGCGTCTTCATGCCTCCGGGCGCCACCCAGGAGCAGGTCGACTACTACGTCGGCGTCCTGCAGAAGGTGCGCGAGACGCCCGAGTGGAAGGACTTCATGAAGACGGGCGCGTTCAATACAAGCTTCATGACCGGCAAGCAGTTCGAGGACTGGCTCAAGAAGGCAGAGGAGACGCACCGCTCGCTGATGGAGAAGGCCGGCTTCGTGGCCAAATCCTGAGCCGCCGCGCATCGCGCCCCGGCCACGGCGCCGGGGCCGCTTCGCGACCTTCATCCTTGGCTGAGGACTTGCTATGTCCAACCCGATCGAACCGCGCGAGCGCACAGTGTCCGTGCGTCTGATGGAACTCGTCGTCGCCGGGATGTTCATGGCGGCCGCGCTCCTGGTAATGACAGACAACTGGCGCATTGGGGCGCGCTGGGCCGATGACGGGCCACAGGCCGGGTACTTCCCGTTCTATGTCGGCCTGATCATGCTGATCGCCAGTTCCGTGACCTTCGTGGCCAACCTCATGGTCAAGGAGGGTCGCCCCTCCAACTTCGTGGCGCGCTCCGAGCTGACCCGAGTGTTACAGGTGCTCGTTCCGGCGGCCGTGTTCGTGATCGCCATCGGCTATCTCGGCATCTACGTCTCCGCGGCGCTGTTCATCGCGGCGTTCATGGCATGGCTGGGGAGATACCCGGCGCACCGCATCGCCCCGGTCGCCATCCTGGTCCCGCTGGCGCTGTTCTTCATGTTCGAGGTCTGGTTCCTCGTGCCGCTCCCCAAGGGGCCGCTCGAATCCTGGCTCGGCTACTGACCCATCCGTCGCCGGGCGGCCCCGCCGCCTGACCGGCCATCGAACGCCCGGCGATCCTCCTGCTGAACCGCTGGCCGCGCCGCGAGGCGGCGACCACGCCGAACCTGTTCGGAGGTGCTCGTGGAAGCGCTCTCGTCCCTGATTCACGGTTTCGCCGTCCTCAGCGATCCCATGAACATCCTCTACATGTTCATCGGCATCTTCCTTGGCGTGCTCATCGGCGTGCTGCCCGGGCTCGGGGGCGCCAACGGCGTCGCGATCCTGCTGCCGCTGACGTTCAGCATGTCGCCGACCTCGGCGATCATCATGCTGTCCTCAATTTATTGGGGCGCCTTGTTCGGCGGAGCGATCACGTCCGTCCTCTTCAACATCCCCGGTGAGCCCTGGTCAGTCGCCACAACGTTCGACGGTTATCCGCTCGCACAGAAGGGGCGGGCGGGGGCGGCCCTGACCACGGCCTTCACGGGCTCCTTCTTGGGCGCGTTCGTGGCCACGCTGCTGCTCACCTTCCTGGCGCCCCTGATCGCCAAGTTCGCCCTGCAGTTCGGCCCGGCGGAATTCTTCGCCGTGTATCTGCTGACCTTCTGCAGCTTCGTCGGAATGGGGAAGGAATCGCCGTTCAAGGTCATCTCCTCGATGATGCTCGGCTTCGCCCTCGCGGCTGTTGGCCTCGACACCGTCACGGGGCAGCTGCGGATGACGTTCGGCACCGTCGAGCTGCTGCGCGGCTTCGACTTCCTGGTCGCCGTCATCGGACTGTTCGGGGTTGGCGAGATCCTGCTGACCATGGAGGAGGGCCTGGCGTTCAAGGGCAAGACCGCCAAGATCAATCCCAAGGTGGTTCTGGAAACCTGGGCGGAGCTGCCCCGCTATTGGGTCACGGCGGTGCGCGGGGCCATGGTCGGGTGCTGGATGGGCATCACCCCCGGCGGGGCCACCCCGGCTTCCTTCATGAGCTACGGTCTGGCCAAGCGCTTCTCCCGCAATGGCGCCCGCTTCGGAACCGGCGAGGTGGAGGGCGTCCTCGCGCCGGAGACGGCCGCTCACGCGGCCGGCACCAGCGCGCTGCTGCCGATGCTCACGCTCGGGATCCCGGGCTCGCCGACCGCGGCGGTGCTGCTGGGCGGCCTCCTGATCTGGGGTCTGCAGCCCGGACCTCTGCTGTTTGTTGAGCAGCGGGACTTCGTCTGGGGCCTGATCGCCAGCATATACATGGGCAACATCGCCGGACTGATCGTGGTGCTGACTACCGTCCCGCTGTTCGCCGCGATCCTGCGCATCCCATTCAGCATCATCGCGCCCGTGATCATCGTGATCTGCGCGGTGGGAGCCTACACGGTGCACAACGCCCTGCTGGACATCTCGATCATGCTGATCTTCGGCGTGCTGGGCTACGTCTTCAAGAAGCTGCACTACCCCTTGGCGCCGCTCGTGCTGGCCCTCGTCCTCGGCGACATGGCGGAGAGCTCATTCCGGCAGGCCATGCTCGTGTCGCAGGGGAGCCTGACCATCTTCTGGTCGAATCCGCTCGTCGGCTCGATCGTGACGCTGGCGCTCGTGATGCTGTCCTGGCCGGTGATCTCGCTCTTCCTCCAGAAGCTGCGGTCCCCGCGCAAGCCGGACGCTCCGGTGGTGGCCGGCTGAGGAGGCGATGAGCATGATCATCATCGCCCCGGAAGCGGCGCAGGAGCGACTGCATCTCGGACCGCTGGACACCTCGGTCAGCCTGCGAACACGCGCCTACGCCGCCATCAAGACGGCCATCGCCAGCATGGATATCTACGGGCATGCGCGGGAGATTCGCGTCGATGAACGCCGCCTTTCGGAAGACCTCGGCATCAGCCGGACCCCGATCAGGGAAGCGCTGGCCCACCTGGAAAACGAGGGGCTGGTCCGCTCCGTCCCGCGCAAGGGAGTCTTCATCGTCCGCAAGTCCAGGGACGAGATCATCGAGATGATCACGGTCTGGGCCGCCTTGGAGAGCATGGCGGCCAGGCTCGCCGCGCTTCACGCCCATGATGACGACCTGGAGTCGCTCGCCACACGGTTCGGCGGCCTCGTAGCGGAACCTGACGACGCCGTGGGCGAGTATTCGGACGCCAACATCGCCTTCCATCAGAGCATCATCCGCCTGAGCGGGAGCCGGTTGCTGGAAGAGATGACCCGAAACCTGTTCCTGCACGTGCGCGCGATCCGCGTCGCCGCCTTGCGGCAGAACCGGCGGATTTTCACGTCGATCTCCGAGCATGAGGCGATCATCGCCGCGCTGCTGGCGCGGGACGCGGACCGCGCGGAGACACTGGTGCGCGAACATACGCTCGGCCTCGCCGCGCATGTCCAGTTCCACTGGGGAGAGCCCGGCGGCGGTGACGTTCACCAACAGGCGGCGCCGGTCTAAGGCGGCGCGGGAACGCCGCTGGGCGCGCCGACGTGCTCGCGCGGCGAATGAATTCGAAAATGGTGAGTCATGGAAAGCATCGGACCTGACCTGATCAAGGTCGTCCAGATCATCTGGATCAACATCATCCTGTCAGGCGACAACGCGGTGGTGATCGCGCTCGCCTGCAGGGGGTTGCCGCCACATCGGGTCCGCGCCGGCATGGCGCTGGGCGCGGGCGTCGCCGTGCTTCTGCGCATCGTGTTCACCGTGCTTGTCGCCAGCCTGCTCACGACGCCCTTCCTCAAGATCCTGGGCAGCCTCCTCCTGTTCTGGATCGCGGTGAAACTGCTGGTCGAAGAGGAGGAGGACACGGACAGTCGCATCGGCGACTCCGACAGGCTGCTCCGGGTCATCCGGACGATCGCCATCGCTGACATGGTCATGAGCCTGGACAATGTGCTCGCCATCGCCGCGGTGGCGCAGGATTCCTGGGCCATGTTGGTCCTCGGGCTACTCATCTCAATCCCGCTCATTGTTGCGGGTGCGACGGCCATCCTGGCGCTAATCGAGCGATTTCCTGTATTCGTCTGGCTTGGCGCGGCGCTCCTGGGCTGGGTAGCCGGCGCGATGCTCGTCTCTGATCCGATTATGGTCGACGAGTTTGGAAGCGCCGCCCTGCACGAGGTCGACTGGATCGTGGAGGTCGGCGGCGCCTTCGCAGTGATCGCGGCCGGATTTTTCCTGCGCCGCCGCGCGCACGGAGCGCAGGCCGTGCACTGACGGTCTGCCGGAATCCAACATGCGCTGACGCAGGGTGTCAGGCAGCGTTCCGGTCGGAGGCTGGCGCCTGCATCGCACGTACCTGCCCTGGGGGGCTGCATGACCCAGCCAGTTCCCTCGCGAAGGCCACAAACCGTGCAAGGGCCGTCTCTCGGATCTGCTGTATCGACTGTTCCCCGGACCAATCGATCACGACCTGACATTGGAGCCAGTCTTGGTCGAGTGCAGCGCCGTCTTCCGAGCGCAGCAGCACGATGGCCTTGTGATCCTTCTGACTAATCGCGATCGCCCTAATCTCCATGCGTTCAACTCCTTCCATGCTTCTTGTTCGTCTTGGCGCCTTCTGATGATCGTGACCATCGAGCGCCCGACAAGGGAAATGGGAGGGGGCGCAGCGGCGCCTCCCTCCCTGATGCGGAGCCTCTGCTCCCCTCAGCGAGGCTGCCGCGAACCTAGACGCCCTGGGTCAATCCCTTGGTCAGCCTGAAATCGACCCCGATGCGCGACAGGCGTAGGTCGAGGAAAGCCTTAGGGCTGCCGGTAGCCATGTCAGAGACCGTAGCGATGATGTGATCGTTGGATCGGTACACCACTGCCGCCAGTTCACCGGCTTGGCAGGTGACCGTGTCCCCCGTGGTCGGACTCGGCACCGTCATTCTCTTGAGCAGTTCGACCGTGGCATTGAGATCGGGCAGGCACTTCATGCCCTGAGCTTGGCGCTTCGCCATTGAATCGCCAGTCACTTCGACACCGCCCGGGACAGGAACACCGTCATCCTCCGTACCGAGCGTCCCATCGAAATAGCCCTGGCGTTCTGCCGGGGAGCGTGGCCTCGGGAGCCCTGGCCGGCGACGGGAAGAAGCGCCCGCATTGCGGAACGACAGCATGATATTTCCTCTCAGACGGACGGAGTCACGAAGCGCAAAAACCAAAGCACGACACCGCACAGCGCGATCAAGCCGAGCAGGAGCGCCATGGCTTCGGACTGGTCTCGCCAGCGAGGGCGAAGCGCCGCCTCGGCCTTGAGGCCCGCCGCGAGCCCGGCCAGCAGAACGATTTCGATGCCCATCTTCCAACTCCCTAGCTGCACAGAAGTGGGCTGAAGCGCCGGCCCGCATCGGGCTCAGGCTCCTCGGTTCTGCGCAACATCCTGAGGCAGGAGCAGGCTTCGCGCTCAATCTGTTCTGTGTGCACGACAATCGCGCCACGGCGCCGCTGCAGCAGGCCCTGCGCTTCGAAATGGCCGAGCGCCTCACTGATGGTGGCGCGCCGAACGCCGAGATTGCGGGCGAGCTGGTCGTGGGTAAGGCGGATCTCCTGCGCCTGCTCCTCACGCCCCGCGACCCAAGCCAGCCAACGTGCGACCCGTTGGGCGACTGAGTGATGGGCGTTGCAAAGGGCGATCTGTGCGTTTCGAGCGTAGACCGTGTGCACATAGATCAGCAGCTTGCGCCGAATGTCGGGGATGGCGTCCAATATTCTCGTGAAGGAGTCAGCGCCAACCCTGAGCGCCTCGCCGGATTCCTGCACGACCACGCGGAGCGAGGATCGCGTTGCCCCGAGCACCAGCGACAGCCCGACGACGTCGCGGTGGTCCACAACGCCGATTTCACTTGTTCTTCCCGGCCCGGAGCGGGCCATCAGCGCAACTCGGCCCGTCTCGATGAAGTAGACGTATCTGCACTCCATGCCCACGTCTTCCAGCATCTGCCTCGATCGGAGCCGCACAGGTTCCGCTGCATCGCACAGCACGCTCTGGAGCTCAGGCGCCATCTGCCTGATGATCACGTTCTTGGGGGACCACCGGCGCCCTCGGGCCTGGGCGGGTCGTCCGGGATCCGCAAACTGGTAAGGGGTCGAGTCGCCGAACATGAGAAGCCTGTGGTGAGCAGCCGAGGCGAGGCACCCAACCTTGCTGGAGCGCCGTCCGCGCTTCGAGTCAGGGACTTCGGACGGGGGTCAGGAAATTCCCGACACCGATACGGGGCCTGGGGGCGTTAACTGGAGCGACGCGGTCCG
>NZ_PVZS01000039.1 GCF_003004785.1 Alsobacter soli | reverse complement strand
CCAGGCCGGGGCTCTGTCGTTTTGGCCGTGAGCGACTGACGGAGCCGACGTCAGCCTTCGGGCCCGGGGCGCCACAGCGGCCATGCCGCCTTCACGCGGCCGAAGCCGCCGCGAGTTCGTTGATGCGACGCTGCAGCTCGGCGACCTCGCCGCTGAGACGAAGCAGGGCCTGTCCCGATTCGTGCGGCAGGTCTGCCGCCGAGAGCAACGCCCCGTCGGGGCCGAGGAGTTGGGGCGGCAGCCTCGACAGCATCTCGTTGATGGCGCCGATGGCCGCCCGGATCTGATCCTGAAGCGCCTCGTCTTCGTCGCGGACCTTGGCCGCCAGGTCGAGATCGCCGTTGTGCAGCATGGAAAATCTCACAAGTTCTTGAACCCGGGCCATGATCTTCCGCCGCTCCGCCCTGCGCGATTGGGCTGGACTGCGCAGAAGTCTCGGCACTACGTAGGCCGGCGCGACGCGTGGCGCCGAAAGCACAGCGGGACTTACGCACGGGCGCGAGGCGACTTCGCCTTAAATTCGCCGGACTGCGACACGCTTTTCGCCTTCGAGCAACTTGGGGTAATCCGAGTGAGAACGGTTCGTTTACGCTGATCCGCCAAGGATCGGTCTGACGTCCCCCTCACCCTTTGGGCAGCAGATCCGCATCATGAGCGCTTTCAAGATTTCTCGCCGCGATTTCGCCTTGACGGGCCTGGCGACCCTCATGGCCGCCTCGTCCGGCGCGTTCTCGACCGCCTTTGCGCAGAGCGCCTTCGACCAGGCCGAGTGGAAGCAGAACTACGACGCCGCGACCAGCCTCAAGGTTGTCCGCTCGTCCACGCCCGTCCTCTCGCCCCTGACTCTCCAGGCCACCGAGCAGGCGATCGAGAGCTACCGCCAGATCGTCTCACAGGGCGGCTTCCCCGAGATGCCGGCCGCCAACCTCAAGCTCGGCTCCAAGGGCCCGGCCGTGGCCGCGCTGCGCCGCCGGCTGATCGCCTCCGGCGACCTCAACCAGGCGGCCGGCGGCTCGCCCATCTTCGACAGCTTCGTGGAGGCGGGCGTGAAGCGCTTCCAGGAGCGCCACGGCCTGATGCCGACCGGCATCGTGAACCAGAACACCGTGACGGCCATGAACGTCCCGGCCGCGGTGCGCCTGCGCCAGCTTGAGACCAACGTGGTGCGCCTGCGCAGCTACGCCGGCAACCTGGGCGAGCGCTTCGTTGTCGCGAACATCCCGGCCGCGCTGGTCGAGACCGTCGAGAACGGCCAGGTCATGACCCGCCACGCCGCCGGCGTCGGCAAGATCGACCGCCAGTCGCCGGTGATGACGACCCGCGCGACCGACATCAACTTCAACCCCTTCTGGACGGTCCCCGCCTCGATCATCAAGAAGGACCTGATCCCGAAGATGCAGGCGGATCCGAACTACCTGACCGACAACAAGATCCGCATCTACAACAAGGCCGGGCAGGAGATCGCCCCGAGCGCCATCAACTGGCGCTCGGACGAGGCGACCCACTACATGTTCCGCCAGGATCCGGGCGGCGACTTCAACTCGCTCGGCGTGGTGCGCATCAACATCGGCAACCCTTACGGCGTGTACATGCACGACACGCCCGCCAAGGGCATCTTCGGCGACGACTTCCGCTTCGTCTCGTCGGGCTGCATGCGCGTCCAGAACGTCCGCGACTACGTGACCTGGCTGCTGAAGGACACCCCCGGCTGGACCCGCGAGCAGATCGACGCGGCCATCGAGTCGGGCCAGCGCGTCGACGCCCGTCTGGCGCAGCCGGTTCCGGTGTACTGGGTCTACATCACGGCCTGGGCCACCCCGGAGGGCATCGTCCAGTTCCGCGACGACATCTACAACAAGGACGGCCTCGGCGGCGCGCCGGTCGCCTCCATGGCCTCCAGCCAGATCGGCGGCCCCGAGGAGGAGATGCAGTAAGCATCCCGCTCGCACCGTTTTCGCGAAAGGCGGCCTCGGGCCGCCTTTCTGCGTTTCGGGGCCCAGTCACCCCCCGATCAGGCCCTTGATGCGCGCCGCGGTCATGGGCAGTTCGCGGCAGCGCACGCCGACGGCGTCCGCGATGGCGTTGCCGATCGCCGCGGCTGCCGGGCCCTGCGTGGCCTCGCCCGTTCCCAGGAAAGGTTGGCCGGGCCTGTCAATGATGTGCACCTCGACGCGCCGCGGCAGGGCCGGGAAGCGCAGGATGGGGTAGGTGCTCCAGTCCCGGCTGAGAATGCGCCGGGGTTCGTACTGGACCTCCTCGTAGAGGCTCCAGCTGGCGGACTGGATGATCCCGCCCTCGATCTGGTTGCGGATGCCGTCCGGGTTCACGGCCTCGCCGCTGTCCACGGCGGCCACCGCCCGCAGGAGGCGCACGCCGCCGGTCTCCCGGTCCACGGACACCTCCATGGCGACCGCCGCATAGGCGCCCAGGTTCTTGTAGCGCGCGAAGGCGAAGCCGCGGCCGCGGCCCGACTCCCTCGTCGCGTTAGCGCTCCACCCGAAGGCCTCCGCCGCCTTCTGGACCACGTCGCGCCCGCGAGCGTCCTTCAGGTGCTTGAGCCGGAACGCGACCGGGTCCTCCCGCGCCGCCGCCGCCGCTTCGTCCATCAGGCTCTCGATGGCGAACACGTTGTGGTAGGCGCCGAGACCCCGCATGGCGGAAACGCGCAGCGGCATCTCGGGCACGAAGTGGTGCACGATGCTCTGGCTGGGAAAGTCGTAGAGCGGGATGGCGTTGCGGTCTCCGCCGCCCTCGGGCTGGGGCAGCGGCTGCGGCGGGCCGGGCTGGAAGGCCTTCTCCAGCATCTGCGCCGAGAGCAACTGCCCGGCGCCGGGCGGCCGGGTGGAATGCGTGTTGCTGCGCACCTCGTAGCGCCAGTCCACGATGCGCCCGGACCCGTCCAGCGCCACCGCGCCGCGGCTCGTCATGACCGGCCCGTAGGGCTCGAAGCGGTGCTCGTCCTCGCGCATGTACTGGATGCGCACCGGGCGCCCCGGCATCGCCCGGGCCAGCAGGGCGGCGTCCGCCGCCGCGTCGTCAGCGCCGTTGTGGCCGTAGCAGCCGGAGCCCTCGACATGGATGCAGCGCACCTTGTCCTCGGGCAGCGAAAGCATCTCCGCCACGGCCTTGCGCAGCGGGAACATGCCCTGCGCATGGGTCCACAGCGTGAGCGCCCCGTCCTGCATCTGGGCCACCGCGCAGGACGGCCCGATGGAGCCGTGGAGCTGGTAGTTGCGCCGGTACTCCGCCTCGATCGTATGAACGGCGGCGGCGGGGGGCGCCTGCTTCTGGTTGATGGTGGTCGTGTCGGCCTTGAGGCCGGCGAGCGTCTCGAAGATCCGGGTCTTCTCGGGGAGGGCGGTCGGCTGGCTCCAGCGGGTCGCCGCCGCGAGGGCGCGCATGGCGGTGACCGCCTGCCACTCCTTTTCGGCGATCACGGCGAGCCAGTCGCCGTCCCGCGCCACCTTGAGCACGCCTGGCATGCGCTCGACGGCGCCGGCATCCACCGCCTCGAGCTTGGCCCCGGGCGAGGGCGGGCGCACCACGCGCCCGTGGACCATGCCCGGGAGCCGGAGGTCCTGCACATAGGCAGGGCCGCCGGCCACCTTGTTGGGGATGTCCACGCGCCGGACCGGCTTGCCCATGATGCGGCGCTGGTCGAGGGGCTTCAGCCTGGAGTTCGGGGTGGCCGGAATGTGCAGCTCCGAGCCGACCACCAGCTCGCCATAGCGGACCGACTGTCCGTCGGGCGCGACCACCTTGCCGTCCTGCGCCTTCAGGTCCTGGGCGGCGACGGCGAAGCGGGCTGAGGCGAGCTGAAGGAGCATCTCCCGGACCTGAGCGCTGGCGTGCAGGATCGCCGTGCCGCTGTCCTGCATGGAGTGGCTGCCCGCCGTGAAGCCCTCGTTCACGGTGCGGGCCGTGTCGGCGGTCACGAGCGTGATCCGGCCCATGTCCACGTCGAGCTGCTCGGCCGCGATCTGCAGCAGGGCGGTCTTGATGCCCTGTCCGAGCTCGGCCTTGCCGGTGAACAGCGTGATGCTGTCGTCCGAGCCGATGCGGATCCAGGCGTCGAGGTTGGGATCCACCTTGAGGCTGCCGGGCAGGGGCGCGGGCGACTTCGGCTCGCGGCCGATGTTCTGCGGCGGCTGGACCTGGTCCTGGGCGAAGGCGCTGCGGGCGAGGCTGAAGGAGACCACGAGCGCGCCGGCGCCGGCGAGCGCCGCGCGGCGGGTGAGGGCGGGGCAGTCCGGGAGGGTCATCACAGGGCTCCCCTCTGGCTGCGGCTCGCTTCCTTGCGGGAGGACGCGCGCCGGATGGCCGCCACGATGCGCATGTGGGCGCCGCAGCGGCACAAGTTGGGGCTCATGTGCTCCAGGATCTCGTCGTCGGTCGGCGACGGGTTGCGGGCCAGCAGGGTGTGGGCCCGCATCACCATGCCGGCGATGCAATAGCCGCACTGGGCGGCCTGCTCGTCGATGAAGGCCTGCTGCAGCGGTCCGGGCTTGTCCGGCGAACCCAGGCCCTCCACGGTGGTGATCTCGCGCCCGGCCAGCAGCCCCACGGGCAGCAGGCACGAGAAGGCCGGCGCGCCGTCGATCGCCACCGTGCAGGCCCCGCACTGGCCGAGGCCGCAGCCGAACTTGGCGCCGTTCAGCTGCAGGTCCTCGCGCAGCACATAAAGGAGGGGCGTCTCGGGCGCCGCGTCCACTTGGCGGACGGCGCCGTTCACCTTCAGCTCGACCATGCTGGCCTCCCGTTTTCGTTATTGCGCCGTGGCCCAGGCCTTGGGCGCGACGGCGGGCGCCGGGGCGGGGCCCTCGGGCTGGTTCATGAGCCGCCGCGCTGCCGCGGTCGGATCGGGCCAGGGCGGCAGGTCCGTGAAGCGCGCCCGCAGGTAGCGCGCGAGGTCGCCGAGTTGCTGGGGCGTCAGGCTGCCGGCGAAGCCTGGCATGATCGGACCGAAGCCGCCGGCCGGCGTGCGGATGCCATGCAGCGCCACCCGCAGCACATTGTCCGGGGTCGGCGCGAACAGCGACGTGTGCTGCGCGAGGTTCTGCACGGTGAACGGGACCTGCGCCCCCGTCTCGTGGCATTGCGCGCACACGCCCTTGAACACGTCGCGGCCGCGGGCCAGGCCGGCGTCGTCGCCGAGGTCCGGCTCGGGCCGGGACAGCAACACTTCCAGGCGCACCTTCTTGCCCACGTCCGGCTGGCCGAAATGGCTCGCGATGTAGACGGCGATCGCCTTGACGTCGGCATCCGGCGCCTTGGCGAGGTTGGCCGTCACAGCCGCCATGGGGCCCACCGCGCCGCCGTGCCGGTCGTCCCACGAGCGCAGATAGGCTGTCAGCCGCTCGGCGTCCCAGGGCTCCAGCGCCGGGGTCGAGCCGTTGAGCGGCGGCGCCCACCAGCCCTCGGCGTCGCCGCCGTCGAACCGCGCCTTGCTGTTCTCGCCGCCCCACTTGGTGCGCGGCGTGTGGCATGCGCCGCAATGGGCGAGCGCCTCCACCAGGTAGGCCCCGCGGCTCCACTCGTCGCTCTGCCGCGGATCGGGCTTGAAGGGCTTGTCGTCCAGGTAGAGCCAATTCCAGAAGGTGACCAGGCCGCGGATGCTGTAGGGGAAGCGCAGCCTGTTCTCCGGCGTCTGAGCCCGCACGGGCTGCCGCGTCATGACGAAGGCGTAGAGCGCCTTGAGGTCGTCATCCGTGAGCTTGGCGAAGTGGTTGTACGGGAAAGCCGGATACAGCCGATTCCCGGCCTGGTCGGTTCCCTCGCGCATGGCGCGTTCGAAGGCGGCGAAGGACCAGCGGCCGATGCCGGTGTCCGGATCGGGCGTGATGTTCGTGCCGTGGATCACGCCGAACGGCGTTTCGAGCGCCACGCCGCCGGCATAGGCGGGTCCGTTCGGGGCGGTGTGGCACGATGCGCAGTCGCCGATGGCGGCCAGCGTCGCGCCCCGGCGCACCTGGGCGTCGTCGAAGCTCTGGCGGCGTGGCGGATCGACGGGCTTCAACGGCCTGGATTGCAGGAAGGTCAGGCCGAATCCAACGAGGGCGACGACGATCAGAAGCGTGACGAGGTGGCCGAATCGCATGCGCAGGCTCCGCCAGGCGCGCGCCGCGCCCGGGCTCGACCGAACAACCCCGGCCGTCGCCGGGGGGTTCCTCCCCGCACGCGCCGTGGCGTGCGTCCCGGAACCAACACCAGCGCCGCTCATTGGCTTTCGGACACTCAGACAGCGGAGACAAGGATGAGCCAGGATCGCGCACCGGCGCCCGGCGAGATGGGCGGCGCGCTCAACCAGAACCAGCAATCCGGGGCCAACCAGAACGCCGAGGCGCCCGGGGGACAGACGCGCAAGGGCCCGCCCGGCCATCAGGGTCCAGTCGGCGGCGGACGCGAGAACGCAGACATGCGCCGCCGCGGCGCAGGCAAGGACACCGCCGACGAAAGGGTCGCCGGAGAGCGGGACTAAGCTGCGGACTAGTGCTTCAGCCCGACCCCTTCGGGCTGAAGCTGAGCGGCGCCATTAGGATTTCGTTAAAGGCGCGCTGTTGCACTCGTGTGAGTTGCAAGGAGTGCGCCCGATGACGCGAATGGACTCCATGCTCAGCAAGACCTTCCAAAGCCGGCGCAAGATCGCGAGGCCGCCGGCCGTGCAATATCACCCGGCGCGCCGACTGGGCTTCGCCATCGGCGCGGTTCCGGCCGCGGCCGCCGCGGGGCTTCTGATCGGCGAACTCATCAAGCTCATGCGCTGAAGAGCGGGCCGTGTGGATCAATCGACCAGCGTGAGCTGGTGATCCTTGCACACGTCCATGCTCGACCCGGAGATCTCCAGCTCGTCCTCGTAGCTGCCGAGGATGTCGAAGAGGCACTCGCCTTTCTTGGCCGGGACGGTGAGCACGATGCTCTTGCCCGGCGCGAGCGGCTTCTTGAGCAGATTCGATCCGCCGGTGTCCGCTCCAGGCGGGAGGAAGCCCAGGCTGGTGATCGCCACCGATCGCTTGTTGGTGACCGTGATCTTCAGCGCGCCGCCCTTCGCCTTGGGAGCCGCCTCGGCCGCGGCCGAATAAGCCAGCGCGCAGAGCATGCCTGTCACCGCCAGCAAGAGCCCGCTTCGCCGCATCACCTATCCTCCAGCCGCCAACGGCTCCCATGCGGAGATTCAGGCCGGGACGCCGCGCCGTCAAGCAAGCCAAGCACCAGCTTCGGAGCGGGTTCCATCGCCTCGATCAAGCCGGTCGGGCTGCGAGTTGGAACAATTGCCGACGGGTGGCGTTCACCTCTCACAGTCAGCAAGTGACGCAAGGTCAAGGAGGACAACGATGACCTACGATCCTAACGACGTCAATCGCCGGGTCACTGACGATACTCTCGCCCCGCGGACGGATACGACGGGAACCTACAACCGTCCGCCGAGCAATACAGGCGTGATCGGCGCGATCATTGGCGTGCTGGCCGTCGTGGCGGTCGTGTTCTTTGTCTGGCGCGGCTACGAGGGCAACGACAACATGACCACTGGGACGACCGCCAACCACGGCGCTGCCACCAGCACGACGTCGCCGGCCCCGGCTCCTGCTCCGGCCAACCCGGCTCCGGCCAATCCGACCCCGGCGGCCCCGAAGGCCCCATAATTTGAGTTCAGATCCGCGGAGGCCTCACGGCTTCCGCGCCGCCGGCCGCAAGCGTTTCGCATCCGCTTCGAGGCCAGGAAGGCGGCCGCCCCCCGGGGCGGCCGTTTTCGCATCCAACTCGGCCGGAAATGCGGGTCAGAAGCGCTCGGCGACCAGTTCGCCCTCAGCCTCCTCGGACGTGGAGCGGCCCGCCGCCTTGCGCAGCATGGGGATGATGTCGCGGGCCTGCTCGGCCACGAGGTAGTTGACCTCGAACCCCGGGCGGACGAAGCCCTGTTCCCGCATATGCGCCAGCAGGGACAGGAACGGGCGCCAGAAGCCGGCGATGTCCGCGACGAGGATCGGCTTCCTGTGCTGGCCCAGCTGAGACCACGTCATCTGCTCGACGAGCTCCTCCAGGGTGCCCACCCCGCCGGGCAGGGCCACGAAGGCGTCGGCCTTGTCGAACATCATCTGCTTTCGGGTATGCATGTCGGGCACGACGACCAATTCCTGGGCGTCGGCGATCATCAGTTCGCGCGCTCGTAGGAATTCGGGAATGATGCCCGTGACGTGTCCGCCATGGTCGAGGACGGCCCGCGCCACCGTGCCCATCAGGCCGACGTTGCCGCCCCCGTACACCAGCGCGATGTTCTCCTGCGCCATCATGCGCCCGAGATCGCGGGCGGCTTGCGCGAAGGCCGAATCGTTTCCGTGGCCGGATCCACAGTAGACGCAAATCGATCTTATCTCAGTCATCAGGGTATGTTGCATTGCACTTTCACGAGGTCAATCGCGGCCAACCAAGGTCTTCCCGCCCGATTCTATTCGCTATGCGCCTCGCTTCCGAATTGCTATTTTGTTTCAAGGGTGGCGTTCAGGACGAGTGCAGATGGTGGGGTGGGTGAAAGGGGCCGCGTTGGTGATCGGGTTCGCGGCCGTCGGCGCGGCGATCGCAGTGTTCGGTCTGCCGACCAACCTGACGCGCAACGCTTCCGTGACCACGTCCGTTCCGAGCGCGGCTCCGGCGGGATTGGGCGGCAGCATGACATCGGTCCAGACCGCGCCTTCCCCAAGTGGCGCGCCGGCCGCCGGACAGGCCAGCCAGGAAGCCAAGGCGCCCCCATCAGCGCCGCAGATCGCTTCGCTCTCGACGCAGGAACCAGCCAAGCCGACACCCAAGGTTTCGCCCGAAGCGCCCGCCGTCCCGAGCTTCGATGTGGTTCGGGTGGAGCCGGCCGGCGACTCCGTCGTGGCCGGGCGCGCGGCGCCTGGGTCCACGGTCGAGCTTCTCCGCAACGGGCAGGCGCTGGACCGGGCCGCCGTGGATGCGAGCGGCCGTTTCGCCATGACTCCGCCGCGCCTTCCGGCGGGCGCGCATGACCTCACCCTGCAGGTGACCCTGCCGGACGGAACCCGCCAGGTCTCCACCCAGAGCGTGACGGTGTCCGTGCCCGACACTCCGACCGGCGAGGTCGTGGTCGCCCTGACCGCGCCCGACAAGCCCACCGAGATCCTGTCGCGCACGCCGCCCGCCAATCCGGCTCCGAACGCCCCGGCGGGCGTCAATCCGCCGGCGAAGCTCGCTTCCGCCGCTCCGGCCCCGGGCGCAGGCCCACGCTCGCGCGTGTTGCTGCAGACGGTCGAGGCGGAGGAGGGCGGCAAGCTCTTCGCCACCGGTCAGGCCGCCGCAGGCGCCTCGGTGCGGCTCTACCTGAACGACACGTTCCTGGCGACCGCCAAGGCCGGCACCGACGGGAAGTGGTCCTTCACCATCAGCAAGGGCCTGGAGCCCGGGGCCTACAAGGTGCGGGTGGACGACGTCGACTCGTCCGACGGAAAAGTCCTGTCCCGGGCCGAGGCCCCGTTCGACTACACGGCCAAGGTGGCGGCGCTCGGCAACTTGGGCGCGGTTGCGGCCGTGACGCCCACGGGACCCGCCGTGGCCAGCGCCGAGGGCCGGTCCTTGCCGGCCCAGTCGACGCCGGGCCAGGCCACTGGAGCGACCGGCGGAGGCAAGCCGGCCCAGGTCGCCGCCACGGCCGCCACGGAGGGGGCCAACGTCGTGGTGCCGGAGATCCGCACCACCATGGTGGGGCGTGGCGACAGCCTGTGGCGCATCAGCAAGAAGATCTACGGCAAGGGCCAGCGCTACACCGTGATCTACGACGCCAACCAGGCCCAGATCCGCGACGCCGACCTGATCTATCCCGGCCAACTCTTCGTGCTGCCTGGAGATCGCACGAACTGACGGCTTCGAGGCTGTGCCGGCGCAGGGTGCACAAGGAGCCGAAGCGGCCTATATAAGGCCGACCTTGTTTGGACTCCTGTGATGAATGTGATGTCGCCGCCGCCCTCCGGCCGGAGCGCGGCTCCCGCGCCTCATGCGGGCCGCCTGGCGCCTGGCCGCATTTCGGCCGAGAAAGGCAAGCTCTCCTCCACGGTCCGGGGGCTCTGGCCTTACATCTGGCCCTCCGACCGCGCGGACCTGCGCATGCGCATCGTCTGGGCGACGGTGCTGCTGTTCGTCGCCAAGTTCGTGACCGTCGGGGTGCCTTTCACCTTCAAGTGGGTCACCGATGCGCTGATCCCGCCCGGGCCCAACGGCCCGCCGAGCAGCGTGCCCATCGCGGCGCTCGCCGCCGCTCCCGTCATCCTGACCCTGATCTATGGCCTCGCCCGGGCCCTGATGGCCCTGCTGACGCAGTGGCGCGACGCCATGTTCGCAACCGTGTCGATGCACGCCGTGCGGCGACTGGCGATCGAGGTCTTCGAGCACATGCACCAGCTGTCCCTGCGCTTCCACCTGGAGCGCAAGACAGGCGGCCTGACGCGCGTGCTGGAGAGGGGCCGCAACGGCATCGAGACCATCGTCCGCATGGTGATGCTCACGGGCTTCCCGACGGTGGTCGAGTTCGCCCTGATCCTGGGCATCCTGGTCTACCAGTTCGACTGGCGCTACGCGCTCGTCACCGCGCTGATGATCGCGGCCTACATGTGGTACACCCGCAAGGCGACCGACTGGCGCATCGGCATCCGTCGCAACATGAACGAGAGCGACACCGATGCGAACACCAAGGCGGTGGACAGCCTGCTCAACTACGAGACCGTGAAGTATTTCGGCTCGGAGGAGCGCGAGGCGGCCCGCTACGACAAGTCGATGGAGCGCTACGAGCGCGCCAGCATCAAGTCCTATACCTCGCTTGCGGTGCTCAACGCCGGCCAGGCCGCCATCTTCACGCTCGGCCTCACGGCCTGCATGGTCATGGTGGTCTACGGCATCCGGTCGGGCCGCCACACGGTGGGCGACCTGGTGATGATCAACGCCATGCTGATCCAGCTCTACCAGCCGTTGAACTTCATGGGCATGGTGTACCGCGAGATCAAGCAGGCCGTGATCGACATCGAGGCGCTGTTCGACATCCTCGATCGCGAGCCCGAGATCGCCGACAGGCCCGGGGCGCAGCCGCTGGCCGTCGCGGCCGGGACGGTCCGCTTCGAGAACGTGCAGTTCGCCTATGTGCCCGAGCGGCCGATCCTGCGGGGCGTCAGCTTCGAGGCGCCGGCCGGCAAGACGATCGCCATCGTCGGACCCTCCGGGGCCGGCAAGTCGACCATCTCGCGCCTGCTGTTCCGGTTCTACGAGCCGCAGTCCGGCCGCATCACCATCGACGGCCAGGACATCGCCGAGATCACCCAGAAGAGCCTGCGCGCCTCGATCGGCATGGTCCCGCAGGACACGGTGCTGTTCAACGACACCATCGGCTACAACGTGCGCTATGGCCGCTGGGACGCCACGGAGGAGGAGGTGCACAACGCCGCCGCCCTGGCGCAGATCGACGGGTTCATCCGCTCGCTGCCGGAAGGCTACGACACCAGCGTCGGCGAACGCGGCCTGAAGCTGTCAGGAGGCGAGAAGCAGCGCGTGGCCATCGCCCGCACCATCCTGAAGGGCCCGCCCATCCTGGTGCTGGACGAGGCCACCTCGGCCCTCGACAGCTTCACCGAGAAGGACATCCAGGACGCCCTGGAGCGCGTATCGCGCGGCCGCACGACCCTGGTGATCGCCCATCGGCTGTCCACGGTGATCAACGCCGACGAGATCATCGTGCTCGACAAGGGCGTCATCGCCGAGCGCGGCACGCATTCGGAGCTGCTCGACAAGGACGGCCTCTACGCGGCCCTCTGGAACCGCCAGCGCGAGGCCGACGAGGCGCGCGAGAAGCTCGAGCGGACGCGGGCGGAGGAAGCGCGGGTGGAGAAGGCCGGAGCGGGCGTGGCGTGAGGCGCCCGGGCGGGCCTCACACCTCCTCGTCTTCCTCGTCCCGGGGATCAACCGGCACGGCGTAGACGCCGTTGAGCCAGCGCGACAGGTCGATGTCGGCGCAGCGCTTGGAGCAGAAGGGGCGGTACTTCAGTTCCGTCGGCTTGCCGCAGATCGGGCAGGCGCCGGCCGCCGTGGGCGGCGCGGCGTCGTTGGCGGGCGCCGGCGGGGCAGGGGGCTTGGGATCGTCAGGCATATTTCAGCGTCAGTCCGCCATCCACGATGAGTTCGAGGCCGGTGACGTATCGGCTCTCGTCGCTGGCGAGGAAGAGCGCGGCGTTTGCGACGTCCCAGCCCTCGCCCTGGCGGCCCATGGGCACCTGGGAGGCGCGCCTGCGCCACATCTCCTCGACGTCGCCGTCGGCGTAGGTCGCGGCGAGGCCGGCCGAGTGCGCCACCATGGGCGTCTTCATCAATCCGGGGAGGACGGCGTTCACCCGGATGTTCTGCGCCGCATACTGCACGGCCGTGGTCTTGGTGAGGTGGTTCAGCGCCGCTTTCGAGGCGTAGTAGGTGGCGTACGGCACGCCCGTCCAGCGGATGGAGGCCACGGACGAGATGTTGACGATGGACCCGCCGCCCTGGCGCTCCATGACCGGTATCACGCGCTTCATGGTCAGGTAGGCGCTCTTCAGGTTCACGGCGAAGACGCGGTCCCACTCGGCCTCGTCCACTTCGACCACGCCGCCGACCTCGGCGATGCCGACGTTGTTGTCGAGCACGTCTATCCGTCCGAAGGCGGCCAGCGAGGCCTCCACCACGGCGTCGATGTCGGCGAGCCGCGTCACGTTGGCCTGCAGGGCGATCGCCTCGCCGCCCTCGCCGCGGATGATCTCGGCCGTCTCCTCGGCCGCGGCCAGGTTGATGTCGACGCAGGCGACCCGGGCGCCCTCGCGCGCGAAGGTGACGGCGGTGGCCTTGCCGTTGCCCCAGCCCGGCCCCACGGAGCCTGCCCCCACCACAACCGCGGCCTTGCCCTTCAGACGGTCCGCCATGACGTCTCCTGCCCTTTGCCGGTTAGCGACGGAGCCTGACGGCGTGCTCGCCCGGCTCCGTTTCCAGGACACTGCCGTAAGGGTTCCTGGCCGGCCCGTCTAGGCGAGGGCGGGCCTCAGATGCTGTTCAGCCACGACATTTGGACAGGGTAGCCCTCGCCCGCGAGCAGGGCTGAGGCCTCGTAGAGCGGCAGGCCGACGACGCTGGAATAAGAGCCGACCAGCTTGGTCACGAAGGCGGCGGCGCGGCCCTGGACGGCGTAGCCGCCCGCCTTTCCGCGCCACTCACCGGAGGCGAGATAGGCCTCGATGTCGTTGCGGGACAGGTGCTTGAACGACACCCGCGTCTCAACCAGCCGCTCGCGGAAGCCGCCCTTCGGGGTGACTACGCACAGGCCCGTATAGACCCGGTGCCCGCGGCCGGAGAGCAGGCGCAGGCACTGCGCGGCCTCTTCCAGGTGCTCGGGCTTGGGCAGGATGCGGGAACCGCGCGCCACCACGGTGTCGGCGGCCACGATGAACGCGCCCTGGAGGTCGTCGCGGGTCCTGGTGACCGTGAGCGCGCGCTCGGCCTTCTCGCGGGCCAGCCGTCGCGCCAGCGCCTTGGGACGCTCGCCCTTGAGCGGGGACTCGTCCACGTCGCTGGGCAGGAGTTCGTCCGGCTCGAGGCCGATCTGCTGCAGCAGCGCCAGGCGGCGCGGCGAGGCGGACGCCAGCACGAGCTTCGGCCGCCAGTCTTTTTCAGCTGCCAAGGGGCGCTCCGGTCTGCGGCCGGCCCCTGCGGCCGCCGTCGCGGCGGGACCGTAGTCGAATCGCGGCGGGTTGTGAACGCCCGCGCGGCCGCCCGAGGCTCAGATCTCGCCCGCAGGCTCCGCAGGCGTCGGCGCCTGGGCGGCCAGCTTGGCCTTGGCGTCCTGGCGCTCGCGCGCCCGGTACTTGGAGACGCCAAGCGGGATCAGCCCGAGATACACGAGGGTGATCACCAGCAGCACCTGGAAGGTGTGGATGAACAGCAGCGTCACAAACAGAGCGATGGCGAGCAGCAGCGGGATCGCCCACTCGCGTGGCACCCGGCTGCCCAGCGTCTTGCCGGCGTAGGTCGGGATCCGGCTCACCATCATCAGCGCGACGAACAGCGCGTAGATGGCCTCCAGCACCACGAATCCGGCCGGGCGCTCGATGCCGACGAGGTGGATGTAGACGGGCAGCAGCCCCGCGAGCGCCCCCGCCGGCGCGGGGATGCCCACGAAGAAGTTCTTCTGCCAGTCCGGCCGCATCGGGTCGTCGATCATGACGTTGAAGCGCGCCAGCCGCAGCGCGCAGGCCATGGCGAACGCCAGCGACACCAGCCAGCCGAAGGAGGGCAGGTTGTGCAGGCTGTAGGTGTACAGGATCATGGCCGGGGCCACGCCGAAGCTGACGAAATCGGCCAGCGAATCGAGCTCGGCCCCGAAGCGCGAGGTTCCCTTGAGCAGCCGGGCGAGGCGGCCGTCCAGCCCGTCGAGCACCGCCGCGATCAGGATGAAGATGACGGCGCGGTCGAGCTTGTCGTCGCCCTCGATGGCCAGCCGCATGGCGGTGAGGCCGGAGCACAGCGACAGGAGGGTGACGAGGTTCGGCAGCAGCACGCGCATCGGCACGGGCTTGAAGCGCCGCCGGCGCGGCTCGTCGCCGGGATTGTAGGGTGGAAACAGGTCCGTCATGCGCGCCGCAGCATAAAGCAGGAGATGCCGAACGCGAGCGCGTTCTCGATTAGAGGGTGGAGAAGCTCCGGCCCGGGTCGGCCGCCCGCGCGTCCGCAAGCACGGTTTCGCCTGCAACCGCCTTCTGGCCCTCGCCGACAAGCGGCAGCACGCCTTCCGGCAGGTACACGTCGACCCGCGAACCGAAGCGGATGAGCCCGAAGCGCTCGCCCACGGCCAGCGACTCGCCTTCGCGTGCGAAGGGCACGATGCGCCGCGCGATGAGCCCGGCGATCTGCACCACCCCGTAGCGGCCGGTCAGGCTCTCGATCACGAGCCCGTTGCGCTCGTTGTCGTCGCTCGCCTTGTGCAGTTCCGCGTTCAGGAACAGGCCCGGCCGGTAGACCATCTTCACGATCCGCCCCGACACCGGCATGCGGTTCACGTGGCAGTCGAACACGTTCATGAAGACGGAGATGCGCGTCAGGGGGGTGTCGGACAGCCCCAGCTCCGGCGGCGGCACGCAGGCGATGATCTGCGAGATCCGGCCGTCGGCCGGCGAGATCACCAGCCCCTCGCGCACCGGCACGGTGCGGGGCGGATCGCGGAAGAAGTAGGCGCACCACGCGGTCAGGATCCAGCCGATCCAGCCCAGCGGCCCCCAGATCCAGCCCAGGATCAGCGCCGCCACCGCGAAGATGGCGATAAACGGCCAGCCCTCCCGGTGAATGGGCGTGGCCTGCCGGCGGATGGACTTCACGATGGACATGCGGAACGGCTTCCTTGTGACGCGCCGCAGTTGTCACGCCCCGGCCCGCCCGGTCAAGTGAGGGGAAGGACGCAGGGCCTCGGCGGCGACCGCCGGGCGCGCAGAGACCGGCGTTGGCCGGGGCAAGCCGGGCCATGACGGGTTGAGNCCGCCGGGCGCGCAGAGACCGGCGTTGGCCGGGGCAAGCCGGGCCATGACGGGTTGAGTGCTGCGCCTCAGGAACAGGGGACCGCCCACGCCCGCCGCCGTCATCCCCGGCGGCGCGAAGCGCCGGGAAGGGGATCCAGGGCCGCCTGCGCAAGCATGGGAAGAGGAAGCAGGGCAAGGCCGCGCAAGTCCTTGCGTGGCGCAAGATGGGTCTGGCTGTCGCGACGTGTCGAGAGACGCGGCGACGCCGGCGCGCGTGGCCCCTGGATCCCCTTCCCCTCCGCCGCTCCGCGGCTCCGGCCGGGGATGACGCGAGTTGAACGAAAGGTCGGTCGCCTCACCGTCATCGCGAGGAGCGCAGCGGCGATGCGATTTAGGGGGCGGCGCGCCCTTCGCCGTCATGCCCGGGCTTGTCCCGGGCATCCACGCCGCGCCGCAGGCCAGGGCGGCGGTGGTCTCGTGGTTTCTTTCCTCGGGCTCCCACCTTCCACCTTCACTGCGAGGGAAGCGAAGCAATCCAGCCCTGGCCGACGATGGATTGCTTCGTCGCTTCGCTCCTCGCAAGGACGGCGTGAGTGCGGTCCGCACACCCCGCAGCGACAGCCGGCCGCGCTTTTCCCGATCGTTCATGCGCCCTAGTTCAAGGCGCGATGCTGCCCGTCGTCTATCACCCCGCCTACAGCGCCGAGATCCCGAGCGACCATCGATTCCCCATGGGGAAGTATCGCCGGCTCGCCGAGATCCTTGTGGAGGATGGCGTCGTCGCGCCAGGCGACTTCATCGAGCCCGAGCCGGCGAGCTTCGCCTTGCTGAGCCGGGTTCACGATCCGGGCTATGTGCGGCAGGTGTTCGACGGCGCCGTGCCGCGTGCGGTGGAGCGGGAGATCGGCCTGCCCATGAACCGATCCGTGGCTGAGCGCGCCCGGGCCGCGACGGGCGGCACGCTGCTCGCCGCGCGCCTCGCGCTGCGCCATGGGCTGGCGTGCAACACCGCCGGGGGCAGCCACCATGCGGGCCCGCTGCATGGGGCGGGCTTCTGCACGTTCAACGACGTCGCGGCCGCGGCGCGGCTGCTGCTGGACGAAGGCGCCGTAGACCGAATCCTGGTGGTGGATCTCGATGTCCACCAGGGGGACGGGACGGCGCGGATCTTCGCGGACGAAGCGCGCGTGTTCACCTTCTCCATGCACGGGGAGAAGAACTACCCCGTCCGCCGCGCCGTCAGCGACCTCGACATCGACCTGCCGGACGGCATGGAGGACGGCGCCTACCTGGCCCGGCTCGCCGAGGTGCTGCCCGGGCTTGTGGACCGCACGCGGCCCGACCTCGTCTTCTACAACGCCGGGGTCGATCCGCACCGGGACGACCGGCTGGGCCGGTTGTCCCTGACGGACGATGGCCTAGCGGCGCGCGACGCCTTCGTGCTCAAGACCTGCCTCGCCAAGGGGCGGCCCGTGGCCGGCGTGATCGGCGGCGGCTACGAGCGCGACGTCGAGCGGGTGGCGCGCCGGCACTCGATTCTGCACCGGACTGCGGCCGGCTTCGTGGGACGCCGCCGCTCCCTCTAGGGCCTGCGTGGAACGACAAGGGCGGCCCCGAATTGTCGCTGGCCTGACGATTTGACACGGGGAAGCGCGATGGATGGCGAGCAGCAGTTTGGCGAATTGAGGCAGACCACGGCGTTCTTCGTGACGCGCGAAGCCGCCGAGAAGGCTGTCCGCGACCTGGCGGCCATCGGCTACAGCGGCGACCGGGTGAAGATGGAGCAGAGCGCGGAGGCTGAGGGCGGTCTCGCCCAGTCGGACGCCGAGCGCGGCGAGGGCCGTGGCCAGAAGCATGGCTATATCGTGCGGGTGCAGGTCAGCGCGGCCGATTTCGACCGGGTCTCGGCCTGCCTCGACGACGAGGCGACCATGGCGATGGACGCCCGCAATTCCGTGAGCAGGGGCGCCAGCGCATCCTTCGGGGGCTCCGGCGTGCGCGGCTCGCGCTCCGGTCGCAGCGGCAGCGGGTCCGGTATGGGCGCCCAGGCGGCGGACATCCACGTGCCCAGCATGGACGAGGTGATGGGCTACGTGCGCGACAAGCCGCTGCATGCGCTCGGCATCGCCTTCGCGATCGGCTTCGTGCTGGGGCGGCGCTGAGCCATGGCGGGCTCCTCGCCCCAGGGCGGCGGCCCGAAAAAGCCCGACGGCGGCAAGGACTGGCGCCGCGACGAGATCGACCCCGCCAAGAGCGGCCAGCTCGGGGCGTAGGGCGACTCCGACGACGTCGCGGACAGCCCTACCAAGGGCCACGGCGCCCGGCCGACATCCGCGAAGGGCGACACCGACGACCTGGAGGATGACCGCTAGGCGGCTCCGAATTGGCTCGGCCTTCGTTGCGAGCGCAGGAATCCAGACGGGGCGCCCAGCCGCCCTGAATCAGGCGACCAGCAGCTCACCGCCTTGACCGTCATCCCCGGGCTTGTCCCGGGGATCCACGCCCTGCGCGCCGGCGTGGATGGCCGGGACGGGCCCGGCCATGACGCAGCTGGTTCTGTCCTTGCGAGCGCAGCGAAGCAATCCAGGTGACTGGGCGACTGCCTTTGGATCAGGCGACCAGCAGCGCATCCCCTGCCGAAATCCCCGGGCTTGTCCCGGGGATCCACGCCCTGCACGTCGCCGCGGATGGCCGGGACGAGCCCGGCCATGACGTGCCTGGTTCCGTCCTTGCGAGCGAAGCGAAGCAATCCAGGGGCATCCAGCGCGACAGCCCGGAATGAAGCTCGCTGCCACTGGATTGCTTCGTCGCTGCGCTCCTCGCAAAGACGGGTGAGACTGAGGGCGATCTGCCTTCACCGCGCCGGATCAGCCGACGGCCTGTTTCAGCAGCGCCGCAATCCTGGCCTCTTCNAGCAGCGCATCCCCTGCCGAAATCCCCGGGCTTGTCCCGGGGATCCACGCCCTGCACGTCGCCGCGGATGGCCGGGACGAGCCCGGCCATGACGTGCCTGGTTCCGTCCTTGCGAGCGAAGCGAAGCAATCCAGGGGCATCCAGCGCGACAGCCCGGAATGAAGCTCGCTGCCACTGGATTGCTTCGTCGCTGCGCTCCTCGCAAAGACGGGTGAGACTGAGGGCGATCTGCCTTCACCGCGCCGGATCAGCCGACGGCCTGTTTCAGCAGCGCCGCAATCCTGGCCTCTTCGGCCGGTCCCATCTCCTTCAGGGCGAAGGCGTTGGGCCACATGCCGCCGGCGTCGAGCTTCGCCTTGTCGCTGAAGCCGAGCGTCGCGTATCGCGTCTTGAACTTGGCCGCGCTCTGGAAATAGCACAGGACCGCGCCGTCCTTGGCGTAGGCCGGCATGCCGTACCACGTCCGGGCGGACAGGGTCGGGGCATGGGCCTTGACCAGGGCGTGGAGCCGCTCGGCCATGGTGCGGTCCGGCTCACGCATGTCGCCGATCTTGGCCAGAAGCTCCGCCTCGCCATCCGCCTTCGAAGACGCCTCCTTGAGCTCGCGGGCGCGCTCCTTCATGGCGGCGCGCTCCTCGGCGGTGAAGCCATCGCGATCGCCGCTCCGCCTGGCGGGCTTTCGAGCCGCCGTCTTTCGGTCGTCCATCATTCCTCCCCTTTGGCTCTTGACTGAGAAGGCTACCCACCGGCTTCCGCCACGGCCCGGGCCAGGATCTCCGCCGAAGGATAGCCATCCGCGGGCTTCCAGCCGATGCGGCGCTGGAAGGCGTGGATCGCCTCGCGGGTGACGGGGCCGAAGCGCCCGTCGACCTGGCCCTGGTAGAGCCCCAGGGCGGCCAGCGTGCGCTGGAGCCTGGCCCGGTCCGACTGGCCGAGCAGCTTCTCCCCCTTGGGCCAGGGCGCCCGGACGCCGGGGCCGCCGGCGATCCGATCCGCCAGGACGGCGGCCGCCATCGCGTAGCTGTCCGAGAAATTGTAGACCTTCAGGACAAAGAAGTTGGGATAGAGCAGGAAAGCCGGCCCTTTCGCGCCCGAAGGCAGGAAGAGCATGGCCTCGCCGGCGTCCGGGAGGGGGCTCCCGTCGGCGGACCGCAGCCCGGCGCGGGCCCAGGCGCGCGCGTCCTGGCGCAGGCTCGCGATCTCGAACCCGGCCGGCAGGACGACTTCGACGGCGGCCGGGGCGCCCGGCGCCCACCCCGAGTTCTTCAGGAAATTGCCAATGGACGCCAGGCTGTCCGGGACGGACGTCCAGATGTCCGGGTTGGGCCGCCCCTCAAGGGAGACCGCGTGCTTCAGGTAGGCGGACGGCAGGAACTGCGGATTGCCCATGGCGCCAGCCCAGGAGCCGCGCAGCCGGTCGCGCGCGACGCCGTGCTGCAGCATCACGAGGGCCGCCACGACCTCGTCGCCGAAGGAGGGCGTCTCTGGCCGGGCGAAGGCAAGGGTGGCGAGGCTGCGCAGCACGTCTCGGGCGCCCTGGTCGCGGCCGTAGTCCGTCTCCATGGCCCACAACGCCAGCAGCATGGCGCCCGGGACGCCGCTGGCCGCCGCGGCCGCCTCGAGGCTCGGGCGCCATTGCGTCGCCAGCGCGCGGCCGCGCGCGGCCCGTGCGGGCGAGGCCGCATCGGCCACGTAGTCCTGCAAGGGGCGGGAGAACTCGGGCTGCTTCGTGGGTTTCGCCATGAGCGAGGGGTCGGGAGAGAGCCCGGCCAGGGCGGCGTCGACCACGTCCTGCCGCACGCCGGCGGCCCGGGCCTTGGCGGCGAGGCCGCTCAGCGTGTTGGAGAAGCCTGCCGGAGCGGCGGCTGGCGCCTGTTCCTGCGCCAGGGCGGCGTCGCCCGCGGGGAGGGCGGTCAGCACAGCAAACAGCATGAGCCGGGCAAGAGGGGGGCGGCGCGGCAAGGCGAACTCCTGGGGGTGGCTTCGACCCGTTCTGGCGCCCCGTTCTAGCGCAGAACGGCGGGGATGCCTTCCCCGGGCGGACCGGTTTTTCTGGCGCGCTTGAGCCGCAGATGGCAGAACTGCCCTCCCGAGGCGGTGGAGACGGTCCCGATGCGAAGCTGCGGCTCATGTACGCTGTGCTGCAAGGTGTTGCGGGTGGAGGCGCTCGACAAGCCGGCCGGCGCGTGGTGCCCGAGCTGCCGCAAGGGCATTGGCTGCGAGATCTACGAGACGCGCCCGGGCGAATGCCGCACCTTCGGTTGCCTGTGGCTGGCGGACGAGCAGTTTCCGGCCGAGATGAAGCCGGAGCGGTCCAAGATCGTCATCGCGCTAGAAAGCGGCGGCGGCCGCGTGGGCGTCTATGTCGATCCGGACACGCCGACGGCCTGGAAGCGCCCGGAAACCTACGCCATGCTGAAGCGCATGGCGGCCGTGCAGGCCGGGCGCCGGGGGCAGGTGATCGTGTTTATCCGGGATCGCGCCATCGCGGTGCTGCCCGACCGCGACGAGGACCTCGGCGCGGCTAACGTCGCCGGCAAGGCGATCCACTACCGCCAGAACATGATGACGGGGCGGATCGAGGTCGAGGTGACGGACAGCGCAGCCGCCCCGGCCGCCTGATTTTGCAACCGCGGACACGCGGCGCTTGGTGGCGCCGCCGCTTCATCCGGCTGATCCTCGCAGGCTGACGGGCCGCGTTCCGGCGCGTCCGATTTCAGCGTGCGTTTGGCGGCCGCGATGCGTTTGCGTGGGCTCGCAGTCTTGTTGGCGTTTGTTGCTTGCTCGACGGCTCCTGCGGCCGTGCGCGCCGAGCCGCATGCGCGTCCTCCGGCCGTTGCGGCCTGTTCGGACTTCGGCCGCAGCTTCTTCCAGCCTCCGGGGGTGGACGCCTGCGTGAAGCTCGGGGCTCGGCTTCGCTTCGACGTGGGCTACGAGCCGCGGCTCGTTCGGTCCGACGCTGCTTACGCGTCGTCCACCCGGGCCACCCTGGGCCTCGACGCGCGGACGCCCACGCAGGCCGGGCTGATCTCGACCACCCTGCGGTTGACCTTCGAGCGGGCGCCGGGATCTGAATGGGCGGGCCGCGTCCCCGACCTGGAATACGCCGCGATCGAGTGGGCGGGCTTCACGGCGGGACGCGCCACGTCCTTCTTCGACCGGCCCTTCTCCATGGGCTCCGCCACCTTGATGGGCGGGGGCGTGAACGGGCGCGGCACCGACCGCGGATCCGTGAACCTGCTCGCGTATGAGTTCGCCCCCCTGCCGGGCTGGCGCGCGGGCGCGTCCGTGGAGGACGGCGTGGAGCGGCGCGTGGGCGTCGCCGGCGCCTGGGAGCGCGGGCCGCGCTGGCCCGACCTGGTGCTCACGCTCGCCCGCGAGCGCGAGTGGGGGCTCTGGCGCACGGCGCTCGCGCTGCACCAGACGCGGCCGGACGCGCCCGGGCGCGCGGACACGTGGGGGTACGCGGTGCAGACCACGTACGACGTGCGCGTGCCCTACCTCGCGGACACCACGCGCGTGCGCGCGCAGACGAGCGCGGGCGTGGGCGCGAGCGACTACACGGGCTGGGGCTATGCGCGCGTGGGCGCCTTCGCGCCGCGCACGGCGGACGTGTGGCTGGGCCCGCGCGGGTGGGCGGCCGCGCGCACCTGGGCGTCCTCGACCGCGCTCATCCACCAGTGGACGCCCGCGCTGCGCGTGAGCGCGTTCACGCAGACGGGCGTGCAGATCGCGTGGCCGTACGGCCCGTCCGCGCGCATCTGGGCCGTGGGCGCGAACGCGGTCTGGCGCTCGCGCGCGGGCCTGGAGGCGGGCGCCGAACTCGCGTTCCAGCGGGCGCGCCTTCTGGCGCCGCCGGCCGGCGCGCCCGCGCCCCAGCCCACGCGCGATTCTGCCTGGCTCGCCCGCATCCGCTTGCAGGCGGACGCGTGGTGATGCGCCCGCAGATTGAATTGCAACCCGATGCGCAACCGGGGGTGATCAAAACTGTGGCTCGGGAGCAACGCCCACCCTGCTTGAAATTGATAGAACTCAAAAAAAGAGTTGTCGTTTATTGAACCCGACAACTGCGTCCCGCATGGTCCGCTCGTGAAGAACGTTTGCCGTTGGGGAGGACCCGGCGGGACACATTCCAAGGAGCAACCATGAAGCTTTCCACCGTCCTCTTCTCGTCGGCCGCGCTGCTGGCGACGGGAGTCGTCGCACAGGCGGCCGATCTCCCGAGCAAGAAGGCCGCTCCCGTCGAGTACGTCCGCGTCTGCTCGACCTACGGCGCCGGCTTCTTCTACATCCCGGGCACCGACACCTGCATCCGCATCGGCGGTCGCGCTCGTTACGAATTCCAGTACAGCGAGCCTTTCGCTCGCGGCGATAACACGACGGGTTCGCGCGCCACGGGCCGCATTTACCTCGACGCCCGCACAGCGACGGAATACGGCTTGCTGCGCGCCTACGTCCGCTATGACGTCGCGCGCCGTATCGGCACGATCCAGTCCGGCACCGCCGCTCGCATCGGCACGGCCTTCAACGGGACGGGCACTGACTTCGGCATTGCCCAAACCCAGGTCGACCTGAACCGCGCGTTCGTGCAGTTCGGGGGGCTTACCGCCGGTCGCACGCAGTCGTTCTTCGATTTCTACGCCGGCGATCTCGAGTACGTCGGCACGACCGCCGGTTCGTCCGTGACCACCAACGTTCTGGCCTACACCGCCAGCTTCGGCGGCGGCTTCTCGGCCACGCTGTCGATGGAAGACCCCGTCGAGCGCCGCAACGTGATCACGGGCAACCCTTATGCGGGCAGCGGCACGCCGGACGTGGTCGCCAATCTGCGGCTCGACCAGGCCTGGGGCACGGCTCAGCTGTCGGCAGCGCTTCATGAGGTGCGCCCGAGCATCCCGACCGCTTCGATCGAATACGGCTACGCGGTCAACGCGGGTGTCAAGGTCAACCTGCCGATGCTCGCCGCTGGCGATGCTCTCTATCTGCAGGGCACCTACACGAAGGGCGCTGCTACCTACGTCATTTCCAACCCCTTCGGCTACGGCAAGGCCGGCACTTTTGGCATCGGCAACGTCGGGCGCCTGTATACGCCTGACGCTGTGGCGACCGGGGTCGGCGGCTCAAACCTCGACCTGACGACGGTCTGGGGCCTCACGGCCGCTGTGCAGCACTACTGGACTCCCACGATCCGGCAGGCGTTGTTCGGTTCCTATGTCAAGACCGACTACTCGAACGCTGCTTACCTGTCCCAGGGCGGCAACGTTGGCGCGAACGGCTACAGGGACTGGAGCTACTGGACGGTTGGCACCAACGTGACCTGGTCGCCGGTGAAGGACCTGGATATCGGCGTGGAGGTCAACTACCTGAAGGCCAACGCTTCGGGCGCTGGCGTCACCAGCACCGTGACCGGCGCTGTTCCGGGCATCCTCTACAAGAGCGACAGCCAGATTACGACCCGCCTTAAGATCGTTCGCGATTTCTGATCGAAACGATACTGACGTGAGCGGAAGCCCCGACCATTGGCCGGGGCTTCTTGTTTTGCCTGGCGGATAGGCAACCTGTTGCGCAATTGCAACCGGCACTTCCATAACGCGGTCCATCGGGGCGCGTGCTGTACGGGTGCGTTGCAACAAACAAATGTCATTGTCATTGTCATCTCATTCTGATTCGAGGCTTATGCCTGGATAGGAGAGAGACAACCAATGCGCATTTCAAAGATCCTTCTGGCGTCGGTGGCGACGCTGACCGCCGGCGCCGCCGTCGCCGCGGACCTGCCGTCCAAGAAGTCGGCTCCTGTCGAATACGTTCGCGTCTGCTCCGCCTACGGCGAGGGCTTCTTCTACATCCCCGGCACGGACACCTGCGTCCGCGTCGGCGGCCGCGCCGTGTATGAGTACCAGGTGGGCTCGACCTTCGCCCGCGGGGACTCCGCGACCGGCTCCGGCGCCGGCGGCCGCATCTTCGTGGACGCTCGCACGGCGACCGAATACGGCCTGCTGCGCGCCATCGCCAGCCTGAACGTGTACCGCGCCACCGGCCAGGTGCAGTCCGGCAGCCAGGTTCGCCAGGGTCGCGCCTTCACGGGCACGGGCGTCGACTTCAGGGGTCAGGCCCAGACGCAGGTCAACCTCGACCGCGCTTTCGTGCAGTTCGGCGGCCTGACGGCTGGCCGCGCCGAATCGTTCTTCGACTTCTACGCGGGCGACCTCGAGTATGTCGGCACCACCGCCGGCTCGGGCCGCGTCACCAACCTGCTGGCCTACACGGCGTCCTTCGGGACGGGCTTCTCGGCCACGCTGTCGATGGAAGACAACGTCGAGCGCCGCAATGCGATCATCTCGCCGCTGACGGTGTCTGGCCTGCACGCCTACACGGGCGACAGCATGCCGGACGTGGTCGGCGCCCTGCGCGTCGAGCAGGGCTGGGGTCAGGCCCAGCTGTCCGGCGCCGTCCACCAGGTTCGCACCGGCATGCTCGGGGGCTTCAACCCGGACACGAAGTACGGCTACGCCCTCAACGCCGGGGCCAAGTTCAACCTGCCGTTCTCGGCTGGTGACGCGCTCTACCTGCAGGGCACCTATTCGAAGGGCGCTTCCGACTACGTGGTCTCCAACCCGTTCGGCACCGCCACGGCCACCGGCGCCGGCGTCGGCGGGCTCGGCAACCTCGCTTTCGGCGACGCCACGGTGGGCGCGCTCGGCAAGACCGAGCTGACGACCGTGTGGGGCCTGACCGCGGCTGCGCTCCACTACTGGACGCCCACCATCCGCCAGGGCCTGTTCGGGTCGTACATCAAGGTCGACCAGCCCACGAGCGTGGTGAACGCGTTCGGCGGCTCGTCCGCCGTCAACTATGTGCGTGACTTCTCCTACTGGACCGTCGGCACGAACGTGACGTGGTCGCCGGTGAAGGACCTGGATATCGGGGCCGAGGTCGACTACATCGCGCTCAAGTCCGCCGGCGCGCGAGTCGTTTCCGCCAACGACGGCAAGCTGATCAACAGCGACAACGCCGTTGTCGGGCGTATCAAGATCCAGCGCGACTTCTGATCGCCTGACGGCTTGGCCTTCAGGAATCAAGGTCACCAGGAAGCCTCGGTGGAAACGCCGAGGCTTTTTCTATTTGTTTACCAATTCGCCACGGCGCACAGTTCATGATCATCTGCTCGAATGACTTGCCTAAAACAGTCGCATCAGGTTTTTCACTTGTTGCTCGGCTGCAACATTCCGGCGAGAATAGCGCGCGCATGAAGTGGAAACTGCAACCTAGCGTTGCGGCGCAAGGCGTCGATTGACATGCTCAGCCATCGAGATTCGACGGCGAACGCCGTGAGTTAGGGGACTGATCGATGCGCGTTTCCACCCTGCTGCTCGCTTCCGCGGCGGCTTTCGCCACCACAGCCGCCAGCGCGGCCGACCTGCCGTCCAAGAAGGCGGCCCCGGTCGAGTACGTCCGCGTCTGTTCGACGATGGGCGCCGGGTTCTTCTACATCCCGGGCACGGATACCTGCATCAAGATCGGCGGCCGCGCGCGCTACGAGTTCCAGGTCGGCCAGACCTTCGCCCGCAACGACGCTTCGACCGGCAGCCGCACCACGGGTCGCATCTACCTCGACACGCGCACCGCGACCGAATACGGCCTCCTGCGGGCCTATACCCGGTTCGACATCTCCCGCCGCATCGGCCAGATCTACTCGGGCAGCTCGGCCCGCATGGGCATCGGCTTCACCGGCACCAGCGTCGACTACCGTGGCCAGGCCCAGACCGAGGTCGCCCTCGACCGCGCCTTCGTCCAGTTCGGCGGCCTGACGGCCGGCCGCACCGAGTCGTTCTTCGACTTCTACGCCGGTGACCTCGAGTACATCGGCACCACCGCCGGCTCGGCGCTCACCACCAACATGCTGGCCTACACGGCGAGCTTCGGCAACGGCTTCTCGGCCACGCTGTCGGTGGAAGATCCGGTTGAGCGTCGCAACGGCGTGGCCGACCTGGCCGGCCTGGGCTTCGTTGGCCTGAACCCCTATTATTCCTACACGGGCAGCGGCGTTCCCGACCTCGTCGGCAACCTGCGGGTCGAGCAGGGCTGGGGCTCCGCGCAGCTTTCCGGCGCCGTCCACCAGGTCCGCATCGGCCAGTACGCCGGGGTCGGCACCTCGGCTGCGACCAACGGGCTGTCGCCCGACGCGAAGTGGGGCTTCGCCCTCAACGCCGGCGTGACCTTCAACCTGCCCTTCACGCCTGGCGACACCCTGACCCTACAGGGCACCTACGAGAAGGGCGCCGCCAGCTACATCGCGTCCAACCCCTTCGGCATCGGCACGATCTTCGGCGCCGGCTTCGGCGGGCTCGGCAATCTCGTCCTGCAGGACGCCACCTTCTACGCCACCGGGCCGACCTCGGCGAAGCTCGACCTGACCAGCGCCTGGGGCCTCACGGCCGCCGGCCTGCACTACTGGACCCCGACCATCCGTCAGGCGCTGTTCGCGTCCTACGTCAAGGTCGACCAGCCCGGCGGCGCCGTCGCAGCCGCCAACGCCCTCGCGGTCGGCCTGGGCGGCACGACGGTCGACAACCCGTTGCGGGACTTCTCGTACTGGACGATCGGCACCAACGTCACCTGGTCGCCCATCAAGGACCTGGATATCGGCGCCGAGGTCGACTACCTGCGCCTGAAGGCGAACGGGGGGCCGCTCGCCGTCAACGGCGCCATCGCCACCGACCCCTTCGGCAAGCTTTACAGCAACGAGTCGATCGTTGTCGGCCGCCTGAAGATCCAGCGCGACTTCTGATCCCAACCGGATCGGATCGAAACGACCTCGGCTCGCGAGAGCCGGGGTTTTTTGTTTGATAGCAGAGTTCGAACGGCCGGAGCCTGGATGGCCGGGACGCGCCCGGCCATGACGGCCTGCGCCATTCCTACGCGCGGGCCAGGTCGCCCCTTTCGGCAGCTGGCCGGGGCGAATCCTCCACCGCCGCCACAAAGGAAGCGATGCGGTTGACGGTGGGGGCGTCGCGCAGCAACGGCGCGTGGCCCTGGCCAGGCACGATCCAGCGCTCCAGTCCGGGGTGGGCCTGCTCCATGGCGTCCAGCGTTTCGGGGGAGAGCAGGTCCGAATGCTCGCCCCGGATGGCCAGGATCGGCGCATGCGCCAGGCCGTGGAACAAGGGCCACACGGTCGGCAGGGGGGCCTCGAAGTCGAGCGCGGCGAGCGGTTTCATCAGCGCAGGGTCGTAGCTGGGCTCCAGCCGGCCCTCGCGCTCCAAGAAGGAGCCGCGGGCCAGGGTTTCCCAGTCGTCGTTCGACAAGGCCGGGAAACGCGCGTCGGAAATGCGGCGCAGGAGATCGGCCGCTTCCAAGAAGGTGCGGGGAGGGGCCAGCTTGCCCACATAGGACCGGATGCGCAGGAGTCCCCTTGCCTCGATCACCGGGCCGATGTCGTTGAGCACGGCGCCGCGGATGAGGGCCGGGCGCGCCGCGGCGAGCCCCATGGTGACGAGGCCGCCACGCGAAGTGCCGATGAAGACGGCCTGCTCGACGCCGAGGGCGGCAAGCTGGGCCATCACGTCCCCGACCTCCACGCGGACATCGTAGTTCTTCCAGTCGGGGTCCCAGTCGGACTGGCCGCGCCCGCGGTAGTCCAGGGCCACTACCCGGCGCGGACGGTGGCGATGGTTTGACAGCGCCAGCGCGAGGTCGTGGAAGTCGATCGCGTTTCGGGTGAGCCCAGCGAGGCAAACCACGGGCAACCGAGTCCAATGCCGCTCGCCGTAGTCGCGCGCGTGGAGCCGGAGGCCATCCTGCGCGGTGGTGAAGATGCTTCGGTAGCCTTGGTCGGTGACGTCGTCCGTCATGCGGGTCTCCCGTGGGGAGTCGCATGGTGGAAGGCGGCAAGCGCGGTGTCGAGCCCTCCGGCGTCTTTGCGAGGAGCGCAGCGACGAAGCAGCCCAGGGGTCACCGGGCACAGGCGCCGTCGGCTTGCGGCCGGTCCTCCTGGATTGCTTCGCTTCGCTCGCAATGACGGGGAGGCGACCTGCGTCGCTCAGCGGACGCCGCGCTTCAGGTCCTCGCCGATCAGCAGGGCGGAGCGCTCGGTCAGGCGGGTGCGGTAGACCTGCAGGTTCTCCATCACGCGCTGCACGTAGTTGCGCGTCTCCGTGAAGGGGATGCGCTCCACCCAGTCCACGGGATCCACGGCAGAAGAGCGTGGATCCCCATAGGCTTCGATCCACTTCTTCACGTTGCCGCCGCCCGCGTTGTAGGCCGCGATGGTGAGGATGTAGGAGCCCTTCCAGTCGCCCACGAGGTCGGTGAGGTGGGCGGCCCCGAGGCGGGCGTTGTAGGCCGGGTCGGCCGTGAGCTTGTCGGCGTCGTAGCCGAGGCCCGAGCGCTGCGCGGTCTGCTTGGCGGTCGCGGGCATCAGCTGCATGAGGCCGCGCGCGCCGGCGGAGGACACGACCTTCGGGTCGAAGGCGCTTTCCTGCCTGGCGATGGCGAACACGAGCGGCTTCTCCACGGCATTGGCGCCCAGCTCGATGGCGGGGATGCCGATGGTGGGGAAGGCGGCGTCGTCGAGGGGAAGGCCGCGCTGGGTGGCCGCCTTGCCGATCGTGAGCAGGGCGCGGGCGTCGTTCTTCTCGGCGGGGATGCGCGCCAGGAGATCGAGCTCGCCGGGGTCCGTGAGCGTCTGGGCGAGGTCGGCGACGAGCGGCCGGGCGAACTCGGCGGCGTCAGCGTCGTAGAGCATGCGCACGGCCCGCAGCGCGCCCACCTGATCGGGCAGGGTGATCGTGGTCTGCAGGACGCGGCGGACCGGCAGGTCCGCGATGGCGAGCTTGGCGCGGGCGAGCTGGCCGTAATAGGTGATGCCGTGCTGGGCGGCGCGACGGTAGTACTCCTCCGCCGGGCGGCCGGCGGCCTCCGCGGCGCGGCCCTGCCAGTACGCAGCCCGCGAGCTGGTCATGGGCGTCGAGGCGGCCTTGGCGATCTCTGCGAAGTGCTTCTCGGCCGCGCCCGGCTGGTTGAGGAAGCGCAGCGCGATCCAGCCGGCGTGGAACTCGGCGTCGGCGCGCACCTGCGCGGGGGCGTCGGCCGGCATGCCGGCGGCGACCTCGTAGGCGAGCTTGGGCTCGTTCGCGTCGAGCAGCTTGCGGGCGACGAGGCGGCGCTCGGTCCACCAGGCGTCGGCGTCGCCGGGGCGCACTGCGTCGCGCGGGACGGCGACCAGGGCCTTGGCGGCCTCGACCGGCTTGTCCTGGCGGCGCAGGCTCCGCGCCTGCGCGAAAAGGTAGGCGGGATCCTTGCGCAGCTCCTTGGGAACGTCATCGAGCGCCTGTGCGGCGTTGGAGGCGCTGCGGCCGACGGCGGCGACGGCCTTGGCGAGCTTCACGGCCTCGGGGCCCGCCTTGTTGGCGGCGCGCAGGGCGTCGGACCAGTCCTCGTTGAAGAGGAGCATCTCCATGCGGGCGCGGTGGTCGGCCTGGTCGATCAGCTCGGGGAAGGCTTCCAGGAAGCGGCTCTCCATCTCGGGGCCGAAGGCCTCGGTGCGCCAGGCGGCGCGGACCATGCCGGCGGCCTCGACGCCCTTGCCGTCCTCGATCAGCGCCTTGGCGAGGGCGATCTTGCCGCCCGCCGTCACGGGGGGCTGGGAGCGGAAGAAGGCGCGGACGGTCTTCGAGGCGAGCTTCGCCGCGACCAGCGCCTCCTCGGCGCGGCGGCGCATGAGCTTCTGGGTCGGCCAGTCGGGGTTGGCCTGGATGAAGGCGTCGATGCGCGCGAAGCCGAGGTCCCGCGAGGCGAAGCGGATGGCGGTCCACTCCAGCAGCTTGCGGGCGGTGGGGTCCTCGATCGCGGCTGCGGCGGCGTCGCCGCCGGCCCGGTCTCCCTTGCGGTAGAGGTCGAGGGCGGCCTTGACGGCGCCCAGGTCCACGGCGGGCTTGGCGACGACCGGGTCGGGCGTCCGCGCCGCAGGGGCTTCGGCAGGCGCAGGCTCGGCGGCGGCAGGCGCGCTCGCCGCAGTCTCCGTCGCCGGGGCGGTGGCGGTCACCGCCGCGGGCGTGATGGCGGGCGTGGGGTCGGGAGGCGCGACCGTTCCGGTCAGCAGGGCGCCCTCGGCGTCCACCCTGGCGAGCAGAAGCCGGGCCTCGTCGGCCGAGCGCGTTCCCACGCTGGAGGCTGGAAGCGCCGCGCAGGCGAACAGGGCGGCCAGAAGCCGCGCAGTTCGAGATCGGGCCATCGCACCACCTGTGATCGCATGCCCCCGACCACGATGGGCCGGTCCCGTTTAGAAAGCGTGAACCAACACGTTCGACGTGTCCAATTCGTCCTTGCAATGAATGATGACCATGGCGGCATCGGGGCGGGCGATTCCCGGCGGTCCGTTCCCGCTTTTTGGGGCCGCGTTTCCCTTTTCGGAGGCGCGCCGAGCGTTTATGAGTACCGGCTGCGCGAGCGGCCGGCCACCAGAGCCGGCCAGCGAGCCGGCGATCGAGGAAGGGAAGCGCCCGCATGAAGACGAGCCGCATGTTCAAGGGGTCGTACACGGCTCTGGTGACCCCGTTCAGGGACGGCAAGCTCGACGAGGCGGCCTTCCGCGCCCATGTCGACTGGCAGATCGAGAACGGCACGCACGGGCTGGTTCCCGTCGGCACCACGGGCGAGAGCCCGACATTGTCGCACGAGGAGCACCGGCAAGTCGTGCAGTGGTGCGTTTCCCAGGCGCGCGGCCGCGTGCCGGTGATCGCCGGCGCGGGCTCCAACAACACCGCAGAGGCGGTGGATCTGGCGCGCCACGCCGAGAAGGCCGGCGCTGACGCCGTGCTGGTGGTGACGCCCTACTACAACAAGCCCGGCCAGGAAGGGCTCTACCAGCACTTCAAGGCGATCAACGACGCCATCGGCATCCCGATCTTCATCTACAACATCCCGCCGCGCTCGGTGATCGACATGTCGGTCGACACCATGAAGCGTCTCTGGGAGCTCAAGAACATCGCGGGCGTGAAGGACGCGACGGCGAAGCTCGACCGTCCGAGCCTGCAGCGCCAGGCCATGGGGCCGGACTTCATCCAGTTCTCCGGCGAGGACGCCACCGCGCTCGCCTTCATGGCCCATGGCGGCCATGGCTGCATCTCGGTGACGTCCAACGTGGCGCCGAAGCTGTGCGCCGAATTCCAGAACGCCTGCCTCGCGGGCGACTACGCCACGGCGCTCACCATCCAGGACCGGTTGATGCCGCTGCACACGGCGCTGTTCCTGGAGACCAACCCGGCGGGCCCGAAGTACGCGTTGTCGGCGCTCGGCCGCATGTTCCCCGACGTGCGCCTGCCGATGGTGCCGGTGAGCGAACCGACCAAGGCCGCCATCCGTTCTGCGCTCGTGCACGCCGGGTTGCTGAACGACTGAGATAGCGGAACACGATGGCCAAGGGCAGGGACGATCCCCACAACACGATCGCCGCGGAGAACCGCAAGGCGCGGTTCAACTACCATATCAACGAGACCTTCGAGGCCGGCATCATGCTGACCGGCACGGAGGTCAAGTCGCTGCGTGGCGGCAAGGCGACCATCGGGGAAAGCTACGCGGGCGAGAAGAACGGGGAGATCTGGCTGGTCAACGCCTATATCCCCGAATACCTCGAGGCGAACCGCTTCAACCACACGCCGAAGCGTCCGCGGAAGCTCCTGCTGCACAAGCGCCAGGTGAACCGCCTCGCAGCGGCCGTGCAGCGCGAGGGCATGACGCTCGTGCCGTTGAAGATCTACTTCAACGAGAAGGGCCGCGCGAAGGTCGAGTTGGCGCTCGCCAAGGGCAAGAACGTCGCCGACAAGCGCGAAACCGAGAAGAAGCGCGACTGGGACCGCGAGCGCGCCCGGGTCATGCGCGAGAAGGGCTGAGGCGCCCCATCCTCGCGTGAAGCGCCGAACCGCCCCAGCCCGTCTTTGCGAGGAGCGCAGCGAAGCAATCTAGCACATCGGCGCTGGCCCCTGGATGGCTTCGCTGCACAGCAATGACGGCACGCTGCTGTGGGCCGCCTTATCCCGGAATGGGGAGCGCCTTGGCTCGCTCCAATCGTGGTTGCGAGGAGCGCGGCGACGAAGCAAATGGCGCCCTCGACGCTCGGTTCACTGGTTGCGACCGCGAAGGCCGGAACCGAGGAAACTCTCATGGCTGGGCTTTTGCCGGAGATCCAACGGCGTTGGGCATGGCGAGGATCGGCCAAGACAAGCCCGCGGATGAGGAGGAGGAGGACGGCGCGCCGGCTTTGACCCATGGGACCTGGCGCCACGTCCTCCTGGATCGCTTCGCTGTGCTCGCAAGAGCGGGTGGAGAGTGGGCGCGAGGTCCCTCTGGCCCGTTCTCGTTAGCTCCAGCAACGATGCGTAGATGGTCGCTGGCGCTGGGCGCCACTCGCGGTGCTGGGATTTCAGCCGCGGCGTTCAGTCCTATCGGCTCTACCCGTAATGCGACGCATTGATTAACATCAACTAAAGTCGGAAAATATCGCCATTGATTCAGGCGCGGCTTCGCGGGCTTCGCGGGCTTCGCGGG
>NZ_PVZS01000038.1 GCF_003004785.1 Alsobacter soli | reverse complement strand
TGCTTCGTCGCTGCGCTCCTCGCAAGGACAGAGGGGAGGCGCCCTGCCCGCATAAGGAGGAGGCGCACCTCGCCCCCTCGCCTCACACGGACATCTGTGAGCCGACCTCGATCGTCCGGCCGCTCGGGATGCAGAAGTGCTCGCTGGCGTCGCTGGCGTTGAGGGCCAGGCGCAGGAAAAGCTTCTCCTGCCAGCGAGGCATGCGGGAGTGGCTGGCGGGGCGCAGCGCCCGGCGGGAGATGAAGAAGGAGGTGCTCATGACGTCGAACTTCCAGGGCAGCCCCTTGCAGGCGGGCAGCGCCTTGGGCACGTCCGGGCTCTCCATGAAGCCGAAGCGCAGGGTGATGCGCCAGAAGTCGGGCGAGAGCGCCTCGCAGGTGGCGCGGTCGGCCGGATCCCAGCGGGGCGCGTCCATCGTGACCACGCGCAGGATGACGTTCTTCTCGTGAAGGACCTTGTTGTGCTTGAGGTTGTGCAGCAGCGCGGCCGGCGCGTGCTCCGGGTCGCCGGTGAGGAACACGGCGACGCCGCGGGCCCGCTCCAGGCTCTTCTGGCGCGCCAGCGTCTCGATGAAGCTGACGAGCGGCACCTCCTGCCGGCGGGCCTTCTCGGCCAGCAGCCCCGCGCCGCGCCGCCAAGTGAGCATCACCGCCATCAGGGCGAAGCCCACCGTCACCGGCAGCCAGCCGCCCTCCGCGAGCTTGAGCAGGTTGGCGCCCAGGAACACGCAGTCGATGAGGAGGAAGGGCAGAATCACGGCCGCCGCGCGGGCGACCGACCAGCCCCACACCCGGGTCATCACGAAGAAGGCGAGGATAGCGGTCACCACCATGGTGCCGGTGACGGCGATGCCATAGGCGGAGGCCAGCGCGCTGGACGACTTGAAGGCGTAGACGAGGAACAGCACCGCCACCAGCAGCATGCCGTTGATGCGCGGCACGAAGATCTGGCCCTTCTCGGTCGCCGAGGTGCGGCGGATCTCCATGCGGGGCAGCAATCCGAGCTGGATGGCCTGCTGGGTGATGGAGAAGGCGCCCNTCCGAGCTGGATGGCCTGCTGGGTGATGGAGAAGGCGCCCGTGATCACCGCCTGGCTGGCGATGATGGTGGCCGCCGTGGCGAGGATCACCATGGGGAGCAGCGCCCAGGCGGGATAGAGCCGATAGAACGGGTTCTCCAGCGCCTCCGGGCGGGCGATGAGCAGAGCGCCCTGGCCCAGGTAGTTGATGAACAGGGCCGGAAGGACGAGCCCCAGCCAGGCGGCCCGGATCGGGTTGCGGCCAAAATGGCCCATGTCGGCGTAGAGCGCCTCCGCGCCGGTGACGGCGAGGAACACCGCGCCCAGCGCGAACAGGCCGGCGACGCCGTGGTGGAGCAGGAAATCCACCCCATGCACCGGGCTCAGGGCCAGCAGGATGCGCGGCTCCGCCAGGATGTGCGGCAGCCCGCCCAGCGCGATGGCGACGAACCAGATGGCCGTGATCGGCCCGAACACGAAGGCCACCGAGGCGGTGCCCCGGCTCTGGACGGCGAACAGCAGCACCAGAATCGTCAGGCTCGCCGGCACGATCCAGCCGCCCATGTTCGGCGCGACCAGGTCGAGCCCTTCCACGGCCGAGAGCACGGAAATCGCCGGAGTGATGACCGCGTCGCCGTAGAACAGCGCCGCGCCGGCCATGCCGAGCAGGGTGACGGCGACCGCCTTGTGGCCCATCACGCGCTGCACCAGCGCCATCAGGGTCAGGGTGCCACCCTCCCCGTCGTTGTCCATGCTCATGATGAGCACGACGTATTTCAGGGTGACGATGACGATCAGGGTCCACAGGATCAGGGATACGACCCCCATGATCATGGGGGCCGTGAGCTCGCCGCCGGCGGAGGCGGCCGTGAGGCTCTCCTTGAGGGCGTAGAGAGGGCTCGTGCCGATGTCCCCGTAGACCACGCCGACGCTGCCGAGCGCGAGGGTCCAGAACCCAGCGCCAGGGGCGTGCGTCGGCTCGGCGGAGGCCGGGCGGAGGGATCCGGCGGAAACGGTGGGGGCGCTCATGGGCGTCAGAGGGGCTCGCCGCGGCACGGTCAGCCGCCCCCTCGAGATAAAGGCCGGCGCGAGGCCCGCCAGTGACACCGCTCATCTTCGCGGCTTTCATATATGACATTCCTATGCGGGGCCCCTCCGGGCCGCCCCAGGAGGAGCCGCGGACGCGAGGAGCGCGCATGGCCCAGGCATCGCGGGACGAGGACATCAGCGCGGGAGGGTACGGGGTCGCAGTGCTGGGGACCGTGCTGGCGCTCGGCCTCGCGCTGCTCGCCCAGCCCTTCGTGGGGCTGGAGAACGTCGACCTGATCTTCCTTGTCGCGGTGATCGCGGTGGCGGCCCGCGCCGGGACGGGGCCAGCGGTGCTGGCGAGCGTAGCGAGCCTGCTGGCCTACAACTTCTTCTTCCTGCCCCCGCTCTACACCCTCGTCATCGCCGATCCGAAGCACGTCACCGCGCTCGTGCTGTTTCTCGTGGCGGCGCTCATCACCGGCAACCTGGCCGGGCTCGTGCGGGCCCGCTCGCTCCAGGCGCGCCGGCGGGCCGAGACCACGGAGAAGCTCTACGCCTTCAGCAACAGGCTCGCCCGGCTGATGACGCGCGGCGAGGTGGCCCAGGCGGCAGCGGACACGGCGGCCGCCCTCACCGCCGGCGCGGGCTCGGTGCTGCTGCCGGATGCGGCTGGCGTCTTGCGGACGGAGGAGCCCTCCGTGGCGCATCGCGCCTTCGAACCCTTCGAGCTGGGCACGCTGCGCACGGCGTGGTCCGGCCCGGGCGCCGCGGCGGGAGGGGTCATGCGGCTCGGAGACTGCTGGTTCGCCCCCATGCTGACGCCGGCGGGCTTCCAGGGCGCGCTCGGCGTCGCTCCTGCCCGCCCGGTCAGCGCCCTCGCGCCTTCCGAGGAGCGGATGTTGCGGGCGCTGGCCGACCAGGCCGCCGTGGCGCTGGAGCGCATCCGCGTGACCGAAGAGCGGGACTCCGCCCAGCTCGCCGCCGAGTCGGAGCGGCTGCGGTCGGCCCTTCTCAACTCGCTTTCGCATGACCTGAAGACGCCGCTCGCTGCGATCATGGGCGCGGTGACGGCCCTGCGGGACTACGGCCCGCTGTATGACGCCGCGGGCCGGGACGCGCTGGTCGAGACCATCCAGGACGAGACCGAGCGTATGAGCCGCTTCGTCACCAACCTGCTCGACATGGCCCGGCTGGAGGCCGGCGCGCTCGCGCCCCGCCGGGAGCCGACGGATGTCGGCGAGATCGTCGGGGCGGCGCTGAGGCGCACCGCCTCGCTGACGCGCGACCACGAGGTGGAGGTCGCCTTCGAGCCTGGGGTCCCCCTGCTCGCCCTGGATCCGGTCCTGCTGGAGCAGTGCCTGGTGAACCTCCTCGACAACGCAGCCAAGTTCTCCCCGGCGGGCTCCCTGATCCGGGTCGAGACCCGCCGGGCAGGCGACACGGTCGCGATCTTCGTGCGGGACCAGGGGCCCGGCGTTCCGCCCGAGGACCGCGAGCGCGTGTTCGACCTCTTCCATCAGGTGCGCCGGGAGGACCACCAGCCGGCAGGCTCCGGCGTGGGGCTCTCCATCTCGCGCGGCTTCGTCGGCGCCATGGGCGGGACCATCCGGGTGGAAGACAATCCGGAAGGGCGCGGCGCCGCCTTCGTGATCGCCTTCCCAATCTCGCTCACGACCCGCGAACCGGAGGCGGCGGAATGAGCGGCGTCCCCGTGCTGGTGGTCGAGGATGACGGGCCGCTGCGGCGGCTGCTGCGCGCCAGCCTGGCGACGCAGGACTACAGCGTCTCGGAAGCCGCGTCCGGCAAGGCGGCGCTGGCCGCCCAGGCGGAGAACCCGGCCGACATCGTGCTGCTGGATCTCGGCCTCCCCGACATGGACGGCACGGCCCTGATCCGCCGCTGGCGCGAGAACGGCGGCAAGGTCCCCATCATCGTGCTGTCCAGCCGCGGCGACGAGCGCGGCAAGGTGGAGGCGCTCGAGCTCGGGGCGGATGACTACGTCACCAAGCCGTTCGGCATGTCCGAGCTCGTCGCCCGCATCCGCACGGCCCTGCGCCATCGCGTCCAGCAGCAGGGCGCCGAGCCGGTCTACCGGCATGGCCCGCTGGGCGTCGACCTCGTGAAGCGGATCGTGACCCGGGACGGCGCCGAGGTGAAGCTGTCCAACAAGGAGTGGGAGATCCTGCGGCAGCTTGCGCTGCACGCCGGCATGGTGATGACCCACCGGGCGCTGATGCAGGAGGTCTGGGGTCCCAACGTGGATGTCCAGTACCTCCGGATCTACGTCCGCCAGCTGCGCCAGAAGCTCGAGGCGGATCCGGAGCGGCCGGAGCACATCCTGACCGAAACCGGCATCGGCTACCGGCTCGCGCAGCCGGATTAGTTCTGCCCCACTCGGCCCCACCGTCCTTGCGAGGAGCGCGGCGACGAAGCAATCCAGGGGCGATGCGCGCCCCTTTTCCGTCATGGCCGGGCTCGTCCCGGCCATCCACGCGTCGCGCAGGGGCGTGGATCCCCGGGACAGGCCCGGGGATGACGGCCGGGAGCCCCCCGCTTGACGTCCAGTGCAGCCTGAGGGCTTCGGCCCGCGTACTTGCTCCATGGCTTGGCCTCGGCTCGCACGGCTGCAACCAAGCCCCGTCATGGCCGGGCTCGTCCCGGCCATCCACGCTCGCGCAGGGGCGTGGATCCCCGGGACAAGCCCGGGGATGACGGCCGGGAGAAGCGGCCGGCTTGAGTTCCCGATCAGTTTTTTGCCCCTGCCCTTCTGGATTGCTTCGCCTTCGGCTCGCAATGACGGCTGCGTCGGCGAGGCGGGCTCGCTTAGGCCCGCGCCCTCGTCCCGGCGCGGCGGGCCAGGAAGTCGGAGACGCGGGCGAGGCCTGCCTTCAGCACGTCGGGGGCGTTGGCGTAGCCGATGCGAACGTAGCCCTCCATGTCCATTGCGGAGCCCGGGGTGAACATCACGCCCGTCTCCTGTAGCAGGGCCAGGCAGAGGTCACGGGAGGGCATGTCGAGGGCGATCTTCAGCAGAGCGGTCGTGCCGGAGCGCGGGCGCACCCAGGAGACCAGGGGCTCGCCGTCCACCCAGTCGGCAAGGATCGCGAGGTTGCCGCGGGTGATCGACTGGCTGCGGGCCAGGATCTTGTCGCGGCTCTCCAGCGCCAGGGCGGCGAAGTGGTCGTCGATCATCCCCACCGAGATGGTGTTGTAGTCGCGGTGGCGGACCACCTCCTCGATGACCTCCCGCGGTCCAGCCACCCAGCCGAGCCGCAAGCCCGCGAGGGAAAAGGCCTTGGACATGCCGGCGGTGCTGACGCCCTTCTCGTAGATATCGGCCATGGAGGCCGTCATGCCCGAACCCTGCTGGTCCGTGCCGCGGTAAACCTCGTCGCAGAGCACCCAGGCGCCAGCGGCGCGGGCGATCGCGGCGATCTCCTCCAGCATGGGCCGGTCCATCAGGGCGCCCGTCGGATTGTTGGGGTTGTTGATGGCGATCAGCCGCACGCCGCCGGCGGCGAGGTCGCGCAGCTCCTTCAGGTCCGGGAGGAAGCCGTCCTCCTCGCGCAGGCGCAGCGGCAGGACCTCGGCCCCGATGCTGGCCGGGATGGAGTAGTGCTGCTGGTAGGTGGGAACGACGGCGATGACCCGGTCGCCGCGCGACACCAGGGCCTGGTGCACGAGCGAGTTCGCCCCGATCGTGCCGTGGGTGACCACGACGTTGTCGCGCGCCTGCTTCTCGTAAAGGGACGCGATGGCGTCGCGCAGGCGGTCCGAGCCCTCGATGGCCCCATAGGTCATCTTCATGGACAGCAGCTCGGAAAGGTCCGTGTCGTTGCGGCCGGCCATCGCGAGGAGCTGGGCGATGGTGATGCTCTCGACGCAGGTCTCGGCGAGGTTGAGTTCGCACTTCGTCTCGAACTCGTTCATCCAGATTTCGACGCCGAAGGGTTCGATGTGCATGGGCGGTCCTGCAAAGCGCGACCGCCGGCGTGTAGCCGGCGGTCTGAAGAGTTGAGAAGGAAGGTAGCAGCCCGGTTCGTCAGAAGGCGAGTTGAACCTTCATGGCGCGGGAGCGGTCGTTGGCCAGCTCGAAAGCCTGGACGGCTTCGGCGAACGGCACGGTGGCGGTGATCAGGGGCTTCACGTCGATGAGGCCCTGCCCCATCAGCCGGACCGCGAGTTCAAATTCGGCGTCGAACCGGAAGGTCCCGCGCAGCTGCAGCTCCTTGGCGACGATCGTGTTGATCGGCAGGGTCGCCTCGCCGCCGAGCCCGACCTGGACGATCACGCCGCCCGGGCGGAGCACGTCGAGGGCGGACACGAGCGCGGCCTGGTTGCCGGAGCACTCGAACAGGACGTCGAAGGTCCCCTTCCCGGCCTTGTACGCGTCCAGGGCCGAGGCCTCGCGCGCCACGTTGACGGTGCGGGTCGCGCCGACGGAGCGGGAGGCCGCGAGAGGCTGGTCGGAGACGTCCGTCACCACGATCTCGGCCGCGCCGCCCAGCCGGGCGGCCACCACGCACAGCGCGCCGATCGGGCCGGAGCCCGTGACCAGCACGCGCCGGCCCAGCAGCGGGCCGGCCTGGTTGGCCGCGTGAAGGCACACGGCCATGGGCTCGGCCATGGCGGCCTCGCCGAGGGTCACGTTGTCGGCGACCGGAACGGCCTGGAAGGCGTCAACGGTCATCAGTTCGCGGAAACCGCCCTGGACGTGGGGGAAGCGCATGGCGCTGCCCAGGAAACGCATGTCCAGGCAATGGTTGCGCATGCCGCGCAGGCAGTATTCGCACTGGTTGCAGGGCCGGCTCGGGTTCACCGCGACGCGGGCGCCCACGGCGAGGTGGGACACCTCGCTCCCCACGGCCGAGACCACGCCGGCGATCTCGTGGCCCAGCGCCATGGGCTCCTTGACGCGCACGACGCCGAAGCCGCCATGGTTGTAGTAGTGCAGGTCCGACCCGCAGATGCCGCCGGCCTTGATGGCGACCTGGACCTCGTTCGGCCCCGGCGCGGGCGCGTCCGCGAGCGTATCGATCCGCAGGTCCTTGGGCGCATGGATGACGACGGCGCGCATGGCGGCTTCTCCCCCTGATCTGTGGCCGCATCTGTCGACCGGCGGGGGGCTGCCGTCAACCGCTCCGCGTACGGTTCTGGCCTACTCGGATTGCGCGCCGCAGTCCTGCACCTTGCCCTGGTCGCTCGTCTTCTGTTTCGCAAGCGTGTCCTTGCAGTCCGCCGGGAGGCCGGACTTGGGCGAGGCCGGGTCGTTCTTGAGGGCGCCGGTGGTCTCGCCGGACATCTTCTCGCTGTGCTGAACCTCCCCCTGCGCCGCCTGGGGCGACTGGGTCGAGGGTTGTGGCATTTGCCTGTCCTGCGCCAAGGCGGACCCGCCGGCGAGGGCCAGCAGCGCGGCTGAGGCGAGGGTTGAACGGAACGCGAGCGTGGTCATGGCGGCTCTCCCAACCTGACTGCTCCCCAGCGCCCCCTCAACGCGGACCCGGGCGAAACGCTCCCGGGAATCCGCGAGCCCCGCTCAGCGCCGCTTCGCGAGCTCGGCGCGCAGCCGGGCGTTCTCGCGGCGCAGGGCGTCCACGCGGGCGACGAGCTGGCGCTCGCGCCGGCGGTCCTGCTCGTAGCGCTCGGCGGCGGCCTTGGCCTCGCCATAGGCGGCGGCGATCAGGGTCTCGTCGACGGCGTAGAGTTCGTCGATCGTGACGGGAGCGGGCTGGCGGGGGAACCGGACGAGCTCACCCATCAGGCGCGCCCTCCGCAAACAACAACGAAGCGATCCATCTCAGCCTTCCCGTACGCGATACGCGAACCGCCGCGCCTTGCTCGAATCACGACGCGTCCGGGACCGACCTTCGGGGGCGGCGGGTTACGGCGCGGTCAACGCCAAGCCCGCGCCGGGCGCCTCAAAATGGGACCGCCGCAGAGCTGACGTTTGCACCCGGGAGGCCCGGCCCCCATCTGGGGGCGCGAGGAGGCCCTCAGCCCATGACAACCACCACGTTCTCGACCGGACGGACCGCTTCTGCGGCCGCCCGCCTCGCCCGCCTGCGCCGTCTCGCCTGGACGGTGGACGCCGCGTTCCGGGTGCCCGGCACGCGCTTCCGGTTCGGGCTCAACGGCCTGATCGGCCTGACGCCCGCCGCAGGCGACGCCCTGCTGGCGCTCGTCTCCCTCTACATCGTGTACGAGGGCTATCGCCTGGGCGCGTCGCGCCAGGACGTCGGACGCATGCTGGCCAATGTGGCGGTCGAGGCCGCCGCCGGCTCAGTGCCCGTGCTCGGCGACCTGTTCGACATGGGCTTCAAGGCCAACCTGCGCAATCTCGCCATCATCGAGCAGTCGATCGGGGCGACGCCGTTCTGAGCGCCGCAGCGCTCACCGCATGGCCTGGACGTGCATGGCCTTGATGTCCTGCCGGTCCAGCCAGGCGATGTTCGGGGCCGTGGTGGCGATCATCTTCGCCACCACGAGCGGCGGGACGCCATATCGCAGGGCGTAGGACGCCATGACGGAGGTCCCCCGGTCGCTGGAGCCGGCGCCCGTATAGGCGGTGTGGACCCCGATGCGGGCGCTCTTGGCGGCCAGGCGCTTCGTGCCCGCCGCGAAGATCATGAAGCAGCCGCTGGCGCAGGTGCCGGACGCGTAGGTCGCGATCCCGCGCCGACGGACGGTTTCGGCGATAGCCAGGCTTTCGCCAAGATAGCCGCCCGGCGAATCCAGGGCCACCATGGCTGGCCGCAGCTTGGCCTCGTCCAGGGCGAGGAGCAGCTGGGCGAAGCGGATGCTGTCGCCGGTGTCGATCTTGCCCTGGATGACCAGGGCGACCGGGCCGCGCTTGGGCTTGAGGACGGCCAAAGTGGCCGCCTGGGACGGGCTCGAGGCAGCCAGGACAGCCCCGGCGAGGGCGACAGCGACTGCGGCGCGGGCGCGCATGGCGTGATCCTCCCAACCTTGGGAGGCAAGAGTCGCCCCGCCGGCAGCCGGCGTCAATGTTCCGCCTCTGCGGCGGATCGGCCTGAGCGCGACCGCCCTCAGAACCAGCCACGCCGCTTGAACCAGACCAGCGGAACGACCGCGCTCAGGACGATCACTGCGAGGGCGACCGGGTAGGCCCAGGTCCAGTCGAGCTCGGGCATGTGCTTGAAGTTCATGCCCCACACGCCAACCATGACCGTGGGCGGAATGCCGACCACCGAGGCGATGGTCAGCACCTTGAACACCTCGTTCTGCTCGATGGTGATGTAGCCGAGCACGGCGTCCAGCAGGAACTGCGCCTTGTTGGCGAGGTGGGCCTCGTAGTCGTTGAGAGAGGCGATGTCGCGGGACACCGCGACCAGGCGGGCGCGGATCTCCGGCGTCACCCAGGACTGGCCGACCTCCTGCGCGAAGGCGGCGATGCGACCCACGCCGAGCAGCACGTCGCGCGCCATGGACACCCGGTCGCCGATGCCTCCCACCCGGCTGAGCGCCACGCGCAGCCGGCGGGTCGAGCGCACCGCGTGGCGCGGGTTGGAGGGGTCGCCTCGGAAGGCCTGGCGCGAGAGCTTGTCGAGGTCGGAGCCGAGCTTCTCCAGCACGTCCGCGCCGCGATCCACGATGCCTTCCAGCAGGGCCACGAAGACGCCGACGCCGCTCGCCAGGGTGCGGTCGCGCTTCACCGTCTCGACCACGGCGTTGAAGGCGTCGAGCTCCGCATACCGGATGGTGACGAGCAGCCTTGGGGAGAGCACGAAGCCCGCGGGCGTCAGGGCCGGGCCGAGCCCGTCGCCGCCCTTCCCCACCACCGGCGTGCTCAGGTAGAGCACGTCCCCGTCCAGGATGAGGCGGCTCGTCGCCTCGATCTCGCTCAGGGCCTCGCGGCTCGGAACGCGGACCTTGGCGCGGCGCTCCACAAACGCCCGCTCTTCCTCGGTTGGATTGAGGAGGTCCAGCCAGATGACCTCGCCCGGGAGGCCAGGCTCCTCGCTGGCCCGGACGGTTCCGGCCTCGTCACGATAGATGGTCAGCACGGGCGGCTCACAACGGCGATTCTGGACGGACAATGCCCCCGGCCCGAAGCGGTTCGGGCGCGGGCATCAGGCGAAGCGGACGGCGGCGCGGCCATGGTCCTCGCGGAGCTTCCGGAGGTCGAGGCCCACGGGCTCTCCGTCCACCACGCGCCACGTCCCGCCCACCATGACGCGGTCAGCCCGGTGCGCGCCGCACAGGACCAGCGCCGCGATGGGGTCATGGGCCCCGGAGAAGCGCAGCTCGTCGAGGGTGAACAGGGCGAGGTCGGCCTGCTTGCCGGGCGCGACCACGCCGATGTCGTCGCGGCCCAGGCAGCGCGCCGAGCCCTCGGTCGCCCAGCGCAAGGCGTCCAGGTGGGTGACGCGGCTCGCCGATTCGTAGCGCCAGCGCCCGGCCATGAGGGCGTGGCGCACGGCCTCCATCATGTTCGACGAGTCGTTGGAGGCGGAGCCGTCCACGCCCAAGCCGACCGGGACGCCGGCGGCCTCCAGGTCCAGGGTGCGGCAGAAGCCGGACGCCAGCACGGCGTTGGACGTGGCGCAATGGCAGACGCCGACGCCGTGCAGGCCCAGACGGCCGATCTCCGCGTCGTTGAAATGGACGCCGTGGGCCAGCCACGCGCGCGAGGTGAGCCAGCCCGTCTCCTCCAGCAGGTCCACAGGGCGGCAGCCGTAGACGGAGAGACAGTAGGCGTCCTCGTCGCGCGTCTCCCCCAGATGCGTGTGCAGGCGGCAATCGAAACGCTCGGCCAGGCGGGCGCTCTCGGCCATGAGGCGCCTGGTGACGGAGAAGGGGGAGCACGGAGCAAGGGCGACCTGGGTCCAGGAGCCGGCGCTGCCGTCGTGGAACAGGGACAGCACGCGCTCGCTGTCGGCGAGGATCTCGTCCTCGTCCTGGACCACCGAATCGGGCGGCAGCCCGCCGTCCTTCTGCGACAGGTTCATGGACCCGCGGGTCACGGTGATGCGGACGCCAAGCGCCCGCGCTTCCTCCACCTCGATGTCGATGGCGCGCTCGAGGCCGCGCGGGAAGAGGTAATGATGGTCCGCCGCGGTGGTGCAGCCCGAGAGCAGCAGTTCCGTGAGCGCGAGGCGGACCGCCACCCGGAAGCTGTCCGGATCCAGGCGCGCCCAGATGGGATAGAGCGCCTGCAGCCAGGGAAAGAGCTCCCGGTTGATGGCGGCCGGCTGGGCGCGGGTCAGGGTCTGGTAGAAATGGTGGTGCGTGTTGACGAGGCCCGGCAGCACGACATGCCGGCTGGCGTCGAATGTCTCGTCGACGTCCTGCGGAGCCGGCGCGCCGGCCGGCACCAGTTCGGCGATGCGCCCATCCTGGACGATTACGCCGCGCTCCGCGCCTTCAGCCAGGATGGCCAGCGGATCCTTGATCCACAGCCGCATGGGCGGCTCCCGCTTGGCGGCGGCGCGCTCCTGCGAACGCGCCGCGTCGCGCATCAGGGGCAGACGAAGCCCTGGACGCCGTCGGAGGCGCAATGGGCGCCGTTCGGCAGCACGACGCCGCCCTTGCCGTCCGGCGCGACCTTGGCGCCGTTGGGCAGGGTGAAGCCGCCGCCAGCGTCGCCCGGGACGCGCGTGCCGTCCGGCAGGATGTAGCCGCCGGCGCCGTCATAGGCGATCTTCTTGGGACCGGCGATGGGGCCTGTGGCCGGTGGCGGCGCGGGCGCCACGGGCGGGGCGGCCGGAGGCGCGACGGCCACACGCGTGCTCGAGGGAACGCAGGCGGCGAGGCTCGCCGCGACCAGACCCAACATCACAATCCGCATGGAAACCTCTTCCTCTTGGCCCCGAGGCGGGCCCACCAGCCGTCGAGGAACTTCGCCCTCGTTCTTCCCTTTTTGTCCTTGCCCGAGTCGTGGCGCGGATCAACATGATTTCACATAGCGGACAAAACTTGGACAGACATCATCGAAGCGCGCACTCGGCGCGAAGAAGCGGCCGGGCGCGGCGCGAAAACCACAGGAGGCCCGCTTGGGGCGAACCGTGCGCATCATCGTGAGAGGCCGCGTCCAGGGCGTGGGCTACCGCGCCTGGACGGAGCGGGAGGCGCTCGCGCGCGGCCTTCAGGGCTGGGTGCGCAATCGCCTGGACGGCAGCGTCGAGGCGCTGATCAGCGGGGACGAGCGCCAGGTGGAGGACATGCTGCGCGCCTGCCGCCATGGACCGCGGCTGGCCGCCGTCGACGACGTCACCGTGCAGGAGAGCGCCGAGCCAGCCGGCGACGCCTTCCGGACCGCGCCAACGATCTGAATCGCTTATCCGCGTTCCTTGAGGATCAGCATCATGTTGCGGACGTAGATGAACACCGAGAGCGCCTGGCCCATGATGATCACGGGCTCTCTCCGGACCAGGCCGTAGACGAGCGTCATCACGCCGCCGGCCACGGAAAAGAACCAGAAGGCCATCGGCATCACGCTCTTGCCGGCCCGCTCGCTGGCGATCCACTGGACCAGGAAGCGGGCCGTGAACAGCAGCTGCGCCATGACTCCGAAAGCCAGCCAGAAGTCGAAGCGGGCGATGAAGACGTCCCAGAGATAATCGGCGAGGCCGTGGGAGAAGGCGACGAGCATCAGGCGGTCTCCCGGGCGGCTTGAGTCCCGGCGACCTCGGCGGCCTGGGGTACGCGCCGGCGGCGACGGATCAGCCACCAGACTCCGGCGAGGTCGAGAATCCCCACCCATAGGCGGTCGAAGAAGCCGTAATTGGAGACGCCCGTCAGGCGGGGCCGATCCACCACATCCACGAGCACGACCGCATAGCCCTCCCGCCGCACCAGCGCCGGCATGAAGCGATGCAGGGCGTCGAAATAGGGCAGCGCCAGGTAGACGTCCCGGCGCAGGGCCTTGAGGCCGCAGCCGGTGTCGCGCGTCCCGTCGTTGAGAACGCGCGAACGCACGCCGTTGGCGATGCGGGACTGGATCTTCTTGAATCCCGTGTCCTTCCGGCCGAGGCGCTGGCCGGCGGCAAGGCCCGCCAGGGCCCCGGCGCCTTCCAGAGCGGCCACGAGACGCGGGATATAGGCCGGATCGTTCTGGCCGTCGCCGTCGATGGTGACCACGATGGGGGCGCGAGCGGCGCGCACCCCGGTGCGCACCGCCGCGCTCTGGCCGCAGCTCTCCGCATGTCGGACCTGGCGCAGCCACGGACGCGTGGCCATGAGGTCAAGCAGGGCCTGCTCCGTCCCGTCGGTCGAGCCGTCGTTGACGTAGACCACCTCGAACGGCGCGAGCGTGGCGCAGGCGGCCTCGATCTCGGCGACGAGCGGGCCGACATTGCCGGCCTCGTTGCGCACGGGAACGATGACGCTGACGCGAGGCGATGCGGTTTCGGTCATGGGCATCCGGCTGCGCGGAGCGCCTCCTCAGGGATTGGGGGCAGACGGCGCCGGCGCCGCCGGCTCGGCCGCGTCCGGCTTGGGGGGCTCCGGCGCAGGCGCGGCGGCCTTCGGAGCAGGCGCTTCTTGGCGCCAATAGACTCCAATGTCGAGCTTGCGGCCGCCGTTCAGGTTCAGGCCCTGGACGCGGGAGGAGAGCCGGGGCGATATGCCCGCCGCGCGGGCCGCCTCGATGAACTGCGGCTCCATGGCGCCGACCACGAAGGCGGCGCGGCAGCCGGCCTCGGCCAGGAACTGCGCCGCCCCTGCCCCATCGGTCATGACGAGGTTCGTGCCGGCCAGGAAGACGAGGCTCGGCTCGCGGTAACCCGCGGTGGCGAGCGCAGGAGACGCGCAGCCGCCCGGAGCCGCCTCCCCGGCGCGAACCGCCTCCATCAGGCGCGGGCTGATCGCAACGGTGCGAAACCGCGGAACCGCGAAGGCGTAGGCGCCCCAGGCGACCACGGCCGAGGTCAGGACGGCATAGATCGCCCCGGTCCCGAAGAGCCCGTCCACGGTCGCCCGCCATGCGTAGACCGCGAGAATCAGGCCCAGGACCAGGAGGACCAGCGCGACGACCGGAACCGTGTGCTCGTAGATGGCGAACCCGACCGCGACCGCGGCGATGAGGGCCACCACCAGGATTGGCAGGAGCGCGGCGACGATCTTCGGCCCCCAGCCCCGGAACGCCAGGGCGCCCTCCTCCGCCGCGAGCCCTGCCAGGATGGCCAGCGCCGGGTAGAGCGGCAGAACGTAATGAGGCAGCTTGGTGGGCACCAGCTCGAACACGATCCACATGGGCACGGCCCATGCCAGCGCGAACAGCACCGTGGGCGTGCGACGCGAGCGCCACACGAAGGGCAGCGCCAGCAGAACGAAGGGGGCGAGCGGCCAGCCGGTGGCGAAGAAAGCGGCCAGGTAGGTTCCGGGCGGCGCACCGTGGGACTCCTTGCCGGACCCCACCTTGGCGAGCATGTCCTGGCCCACGGATTCCTGGAAAAAGGCCCCGTGCGTCTTCAGCGTGATCGCGACCAGCCAGGGGGCCACGATGAGCAGGAACAGGACGAGGCCAAGCGCGGGCCGCAGCCGCTTCAGCCAATCGACCCGGCGGTCGGCGAAGGAGAGGACAAGCGCAGCCAGGCCCACCACGGCGGGCGTGATCGGGCCCTTCACGAGGGTCCCTACGCCGAGCGCGATCCAAAAGGCGCCGAACCAGGCCCAGGAGAGCCGCCAACCGCGGTCATCCTGGTTCATGTAGACGCGGGCGAGCGCGGCCATGCAGATCGTGACGGTGGCGGCGATCACCGCATCGGTCTTGGCGAGGCGCGCCTCGACGCCGAGGAGAATCACGCCGGCGAACAGCAGGGCGGCCACGAAGGCCGCGCGCCGGGTGGTCAGCGACACGGCTGCAGCGTAGGTGAACAGCACCGCGAGGATCGCCCCGAGCGTGGACGGAAGCCGGTAGAGCCAGATCGTCGTGCGGGCCGCCGGCACGCCGAGCGCCTCGCCGGCGGACACGGCGGCGGCCTGCATCCAGTAGATCCCGACGGGCTTCTTGTGCCGGGCCTCGCCCTGGAAGCGGATGTCGACGGGATCGCGCGTCTCCAGCATCTGCTTGGACGCCTGGGCGAAGCGGGGCTCGTCCCGATCCATCGGGGGGAGCCCGCGCAGGCCGGGCGCGAAGAGCACCAGGCAGGCGAGCAGCAAGGCGAGAACCGCCCGCGCGTGGCTGGCCTCGACGAAACCGAACAGACGCTCGACGAGCGGCTTGGACATGGCGACCCCGGCAGAGCCTCGCGAGTGGGAGCCTGCTCCCGCCGAGGCGGCGAGCGAGCCATAGATGCTTTCTCGCCGTTTTCCAACCCGGCCCAGCCGGTTGCGCACTCCTTGCCTGCAGCCGCCGAGAATTTGCGAAATCGCGAAACCGTGACCGCCTCAAGTGCGTTGACGCACAACACGAGCAGACAGCTGGTCCGACACTGGGATTAGTCCGTTCTAACCATGAACGGGAGGGCAGCATGTCTAAGATCGAGAGCCTCGCTCGAGAGATCGCTCGCCAGCTCCGTAACTGCGACGAAGCGCTCGCGGTGGGCGACCGCGAGGTCATGGCCATCATCCGGGCCGTCAGGCTGGCCCTCAGCGAACCAAGCCATCAGATGTTGCGAGCCGGCTGGGGCTGCCATCTGAATGTGGACAGTGATCTGGGCCAGGATTTCGCCCGGGATGACTACTGCCGGTTGATCGAAGCGGCCTTTGATCGCAACGAAAACGACAAATCGGGGCTTGAGGATCCGGACAAGCCGAGCCTTCACGAGACGGCGGAAACGAATTGATCAAATCAATTCCGGGTTGTGGCCTTTTTGATACTCGCCGAACAGTGGATCGGTGGTAGTCTTCTCTTCGTGACGACTTCCTCCCTGAGAACTCAGCCCCGCTTCGGCGGGGCTCCTCTTGTAGGGGGCCTGGGTTTCGCCTGGTTTTGACCGAGGTCAAGGAAGCTTCAGCCGAGCAGGAGTGAACTTCCGAGTGTGAACTCGGAGGCCTCCATGACCGACACGCTCGAAGAGAAAGCCCCCCAGCCCGGCGCGGAGGTCAAGGTCGCCACCGTTGCGCCTGAACCGGCTTCCCCGACCGCCGTGAGCGGCGACGCTCCGGCCGCAAAGCCTCGCCGCGCGCCGCTGTCCCGCGACCCGGACGCCATCCGCCGCAGCTTCGAAACGGGCGAATACCCGTACACCACGCGCATGAGCAACGGCTCCTACATGGAGCACGTGATGCCGCTCCAGGTGGAGCTGCTCAAGATGCAGAACTGGGTGAAGGAGAGCGGCGAGAAGATCGTCGTGCTCTTTGAGGGCCGGGACGCCGCCGGCAAGGGCGGCACCATCAAGCGTTTCATGGAGCACCTGAACCCGCGCGGCGCCAGGGTGGTGGCGCTGGAGAAGCCCAACGAGCGCGAGCGGACCCAGTGGTACTTCCAGCGCTACGTCGAGCAGCTGCCTGCGGCGGGCGAGATCGTGTTCTTCGACCGCTCCTGGTACAATCGCGCGGGCGTCGAGCGGGTGATGGGCTTCTGCACCCCGCAGGAGTACCTGGAGTTCATGCGCCAGACGCCCGAGCTCGAGCGCATGCTGGTGCGCTCCGGCATCCGGCTTTTCAAGTTCTGGTTCTCCGTTACCCGCGACGAGCAGCTGCGCCGCTTCAAGGCGCGCGAGACGGATCCGCTCAAGCAGTGGAAGCTGTCGCCCATCGACCGCGCCTCGCTCGACAAGTGGGACGAGTACACGGAGGCCAAGGAGGCGATGTTCTTCTACACGGACACCGCCGATGCGCCCTGGACGATCATCAAGTCGGACGACAAGAAGCGGGCGCGGCTCAACGCCATGCAGCACTTCCTGGCCCAGGTTCCCTACCCCGACAGGGACGGGCATGTGGTGAAGGGCCCGGACCCGCTGATCGTGGGCAGCACCGCCTGGGTCCTGGCCCAGCACACGACGCTGCTGGACCGGGCGCAGCATCCCAACCTGAAGCGGGGCGCCTGACGGCCTCAGGCGCGATCGATGCGGCCCGAATAGCATCCGCGCCGGGCGTTGTGGGCGTGGATGTAGGATGCGTCGGGATTGGCGAACAGCCGCTCGATGAGGCCTTCGACGCTCGCTCCCTCGACGACGTCGGCATCCACCATCATGCCCCGGGCGTCAAAAGCCCGCAGCGACAGAAGGCGGGTGCGCATCACGGGGGGCACCTCGTCCACGCGGTCGAAGCGGAGTTCGGCGCCTTCGCGCACGAAGATGGCGTGCGCCGTGCGATACGGGGTCGCGGCGGGCTGGCACACGTGATTGAGCAGCAGCACGGTTTCGCCGGGCCGGGCCTCGCGCATTTCGACGCGGTCTGGGAAGTGCGAAGCGGCGTCGGCGCGATAGCGGAGGACGCCTTGGGCGGCGAGTTCCTCGTCCGAGCGGCCGAAGAGCGGGCGGAACGGCGCCGGGTCGAGGCCGGTGATGCGGAAATTCATGGCGGGTCTCCTGTCTGCGGAGCCCCATCAGAGCGGGACCGGATGGCGCCAGCCACCCGCTTGCTGCACCCGTTTCCTGCGATGCCACCCACATGAAAAAGCGGGCGGCGCCCGACGCGCCGCCCGCCTACGACCGACCAGACCTCGTGTCTCGCGGGCGCTGGTCGACTTTCCGGAATCCCGTGCCGGGATCAGTTGGACGCGAGGTGCGGCATCGGGTCGACCGGGGTCGAGCCCTTGCGCAGCTCGAAGTGGAGCTGGGGCGAGGAGACGTTGCCGCTCTGGCCCGACAGCGCCAGCACCTGGCCGCGGGAGATCTTGTCGCCGCGCTTCACCTTCAGCTCGCCGTTATGGGCGTAGGCCGAGACCCAGCCGTCCGGATGGCGGATGAGCACCAGGTTGCCGTAGCCCTTCAGCTCGTTGCCCGCATAGGCGACCTCACCGGCCTCGGCCGCCTTCACGGGCGTGCCCTCCGGGAGCGCGATGTTGATGCCGTCATTGCCGCCCTGCTTGTTGAAGCCGGTGATGACGCGGCCGCGGGCCGGCCAGCGGAACTCGGAGCCGCCGGAGCGGCCAGCCGGCTGGATGCTCGCCGTTTCGGCCGGCTCGGCGGCCGGAGCGGGCGTGGCCGCCGGGGCGTAGGCGGTCGCCTTGACGGGGGCGGCGGCCGGCGGCGGCTCGACCGCCTTGGCGGGCTTCGCGGTCTCGACCGGCTTCACGGCGGCGACCTTCACGGGCGCGGGCGCCGGGGCGGCGACGACGGGCTTCGCGGGAGCCGCGGCCACCTTGGCCTGGGCGACCGGCGCGGGCGCGACTTTCGGCATGCCGCGGGCGGCGACCTGGTGGGCCGGCGCGGCCATCGCTTGCTGATGGGGCTGAGGCTTCGCCGCGGCCACGACCGGCGCCGCGGCGCGGACCGGCTCGGCGCGGGCCTGGACGGCGGGCGCCGCTTCCGCGGCAGGGCGCGCGCCCTGGACGAGCTGCATGCGGGCCTTGCCGACCTGACGGCTGGCCTGCTGCGGCGCGTGGGAGATCGGCGCCGACGCCGCGGGAGCGGCGGCCATCGCGGCATGGGCGGCAGGAGCCGACGCCCCCGCGGCGTTGTAGACCGGGATGATCAGCTGGGCCCCGGGGCCGGGACGCGCGCCGGGCGCCAGCCCGTTCACGGACCGGATGGCCTGCTCCGGCACGCCGTAGCGGTTCGACAGGGCGGCGACGGTCTCGCCCTGGCCGAGCGTCACGGTGGAGCCGCCCTGGGCGGTCCAGCCCTTCATGACGGGGCTCGCGGGCATGTTCGGAGAGAGCGGCGCAGGCGCGACCGGCGCCACGGCGGCGACGCGCGGCTGGTGGTAGACGGGGCCGGACGGCGGGGGCAGCGGGGCGGAGGCGACAGGAGCGGGCGCGGCGAGCGGCGCGGAGGTCACCGCGCCTGCGGGGGCAGCCCCATAGGATTGCGCCTGGCGCTGCGGCGCCGGCTGCACGCTGCCCGTGCTCCCAGGCTCGAAGCGGGCGGAATTCTGGAACGGATTCTGGAAGGGATTGTCCCCGAAGCGCATTGCGTCGGAGCTGCAGGCCGCCGCGGAGCCGCCCACGAGCGCGACAACCAGGAGGCGAGGAACCGACCGCACAACGGCGGAGCCAGGACGCACACGCATGACACTACCCACTCGAACCACGACGCTGAACCGTGAGTGGGATTAAAGCCGCGTTGGGGTTAAGGAATGGTTGGCGCCGCGCGCTTTGGGCGAATTCGATTCACTATACGGGCGTGAGCTGCCCTTCCCGCGAACAGTTGGGCCGCACGCGCCGGAAAACCCGTCAGAGGCTCTCCGCCACGCCCTCCATCAGGAGCGGCAGGCTCAGCGGCGCGAGGGTGACGCGCACCATGTCGCTGAGGCCGGTCCCGTGGGTGAAGCGGGACAGCGACGACCGCCCCCCTCCCCGCTCCACGGCGATGATCCGGCCCGTGGGCGCCAGCTGCGAGACGAGCGCCGGCGGCAGCTTCTCAACGGCGGCGTGGATCAGGATGCGGTCATAGGGCGCGCCTTCCGGCCAGCCCAGGCGGCCGTCCGCGAGATGCACGACGGCGTTCTCGACGCCCTGGGCCCTGAGCCGCGCCTGCGCCTCGATGGCCAGCGAGCGATAGCGCTCGAGGGAGACGACCTCCTTCGCCAGCCTGGCCAGGATGGCGGCGCCGTAGCCCGAGCCGGCCCCGATCTCCAGGACGCGGTGCTCGGGCTTGAGCTCGAGGGCCGTGATCATCTCGGCCATCACGGAGGGCGCGAGGGTCGTCTGGCCGCAGGCGAGCGGCAGCGAGACATCGGTCAGCGCGAGATCGACATAGCGCTGCGGCACGAAGCGGGCCCGCGGCACCGTCTCGAAGGCGCCCAGCACGCGCGTGTCGCGCAGGCCCTTGGACCGGAGCGTCAGCAGGAAGGCGATGCGCGCCTCGGCCGCTCCCGGATCGAGGCCGACGCTCACGGCCCCCTCAGCCGCCGAACAGCTGCGCGTAGCGCGTCAGCGTCGGCTCGTCGGTGAGGTCGATGCGCAGGGGCGTCACGGAGATGCGGCCATTGGCCAGCGCGTGCAGGTCGGAGCCCTGCTCCAGGTCGTAGCGCCCGCGCACGAAGCCGATCCAGTAATAGGGCAGCCCGCGCCCGTCGGCGCGCTCCTCGATGCGCAGCAGCTCCTGGGAGCGCCAGCCCTGCGTTCCCACGACGGCCTTGAGCTCCGCGCCGGGGGCGCAGTTCGGGAAGTTGACGTTGACCAGCACGCCGGCGGGGACGCCCGCCTCCAGCACCTTGCGGATGATGTCAGGCGCGTGGCGCTCGGCCGCTTCCCAGTTGATGTGATCGCGCCCCTGCGGCCCGTAGGCCTGGGACAGGGCGACCGCCGGGATGCCCAGGATCGTCGCCTCGATGGCGCCGGCGACGGTGCCCGAATAGGTGACGTCCTCGGCGACGTTCTGGCCCTTGTTGACGCCGGAGAGCACGAGGTCCGGCTTCTTGTCCTTGAGGATGTGCCGCACGCCCATGATGACGCAATCGGTGGGCGTGCCCTTCACGGCGAAGCGGCGCTCGTCCACCTGGCGCAGGCGCAGCGGATCGCTCAACGAGAGCGAATGGGCCACGCCCGACTGGTCCGTTTCGGGCGCGACCGTCCAGACGTCGTCGGACAGGGCGCGGGCGATCGCCTCGCACACCGCGAGGCCTGGGCCGTGGATGCCGTCGTCGTTGGTGACCAGGATGCGCATGGGTCAGGCCGCCTTCTCGATGCGGGTGAGGCCGCCCATGTAGGGCTGCAGCGCCGACGGGACCGTGACGGAGCCGTCGGCATTCTGATAGGTCTCGAGCACGGCCACCAGCGCGCGGCCAACCGCCACGCCGGAGCCGTTCAGGGTGTGGACGAAGCGGGTATTCTTGCCCTCCGCCGGGCGGAAGCGGGCGTTCATGCGCCGGGCCTGGAACTCGCCGCAGACGGAGCAGGACGAGATCTCGCGGTAGGCGTCCTGGCCGGGCAGCCAGACCTCGATGTCGTAGGTCTTCTGGGCGCCGAAGCCCATGTCGCCGGTGCAGAGCGTGACGACGCGATAGGCCAGGTCGAGGCGCTTCAGCACCTCCTCGGCGCAGGCGGTCATGCGCTCATGCTCGTCCCTGGAGGTCTCGGGCGTGGTGACGGAGACCAACTCGACCTTGGTGAACTGGTGCTGGCGGATCATGCCGCGCGTGTCGCGCCCGGCCGCGCCCGCCTCCGCGCGGAAGCAGGGCGTGCAGGCGGTGAAGCGCAGCGGCAGCTCGCGCTCGTCCAGGATGGACTCGCGGACGAGGTTGGTGAGCGGGACCTCGGCGGTGGGGATGAGGCCGAGACGAGATTCACCGAGAGTCCGTTCTAGCTTGGCCCGAATGAGCTCAACTTCAAGCCTTCGGGCCTCCGCACGAGCAGCGGGATTCCACTCCTCATCCTTTCGAACTTCAGCAAGCTTTTCGGCCAACTCATAGATTTTGGGGAGCCCGAATTTATTCGCTAGCGCGATATCTGCATCAGCACCTTGTTTCCCCAATAACTCCGCGAGATGATACAATTGTGCATCATTAATACGGGGAACGAAGAACAAGTCGTCTTCAAACTTTGGCAACTGGTTTGTTCCGAAAAATGCTTCGTCTTTCACTAGCAGCGGCGGGTTCACCTCCGTGTAGCCATGCTCCTGGGTGTGCAGGTCGAGCATGAACTGGCCGAGGGCGCGCTCCAGCCGGGCGAGGCCGCCCTTGTTGACGACGAAGCGGGCGCCCGAGAGCTTGGCGGCGGCTTCGAAGTCCATGAGGCCGAGCCCTTCGCCCACCTCGAAGTGCTGCCTGGGGGCGAAGCCCAGCGCGGCCGCCGTGCGCGGGGCGCCGACCTTGCGCATCTCGACATTGTCGTGCTCGTCGCGCCCCAGGGGCACCTCGGGCAGCGGCGTGTTCGGGATCGCGGCCAGGGCCTTGTCGAGTTCGGCGACGGTGGCCTTCTCCTCGGCCTCGGCGGCCGCGAGCGCGTCCTTGAGGCCGGCGACCTCGGCCTTCAGGGCATCCGCCCGGGCCTGGTCCTTGGCGGCCATGGCCTGGCCGATCTCCTTGGAGAGCGCGTTGCGGCGCTCCTGGGACGCCTGGGCGCGGGCGATGGCGGCGCGGCGACGATCATCAATGGCCAGCAGCTGCGCGGACAGGGGCGCCGCGCCACGGCTTTCCAGCCCAGCGTCGAAGGCGCTCGCGTTCTCGCGGATCCACTTGATGTCGTACATGGCGCGCTGCCCAATCCCAGTCCGCACGGCAAGAGTCGCCGCGCATGCTGTTTGGCGCACCGTGGCCGCGGTGGCAACAGGGCAAAGCGGCTGGCGCCCTCTGGCCTCGTCATTGCGAGCGCAGCGAAGCAATCCAGGGGCGCGGGCCGTCCCGACGGAGAGGCACGCGCCGAGCCCTCCTGGATTGCTTCGCTGCGCTCCTCGCAAGGACGGACGTCCCTCTCCGTCATCGCGAGCGCAGCGAAGCAATCCAGGGGCGCGGGCCGTCCCGACGGAGAGGCACGCGCCGAGCCCTCTGGATTGCTTCGTCGCTGCGCTCCTCGCAAGGACGGACGTCCCTCTCCGTCATTGCGAGCGCAGCGAAGCAAACCAGGGGCGCGGGCCGTCCCGACGAAGAGGCACGCGCCCAGCCCTCTGGATTGCTTCGTCGCTGCGCTCCTCGCAAGGACGGACGTGCCTCTCCGTCATCGCGAGCGAAGCGAAGCAATCCAGGGGCGCGGGCCGTCCCGACGGAGAGGAACGCGCCGAGCCCTCCTGGATTGCTTCGTCGCTGCGCTCCTCGCAAGGACGGACGTCCCTCTCCGTCATCGCGAGCGAAGCGAAGCAAACCAGGGGTGCGGGCCGTCCCGACGAAGAGGCACGCGCCCAGCCCTCTGGATTGCTTCGTCGCTGCGCTCCTCGCAAGGACGGACGTGCCTCTCCGTCATCGCGAGCGAAGCGAAGCAATCCAGGGGCGCGGGCCGTCCCGACGGAGAGGAACGCGCCGAGCCCTCCTGGATTGCTTCGTCGCTGCGCTCCTCGCAAGGACGGACGTCCCTCTCCGTCATCGCGAGCGAAGCGAAGCAAACCAGGGGTGCGGGCCGTCCCGACGAAGAGGCACGCGCCCAGCCCTCTGGATTGCTTCGTCGCTACGCTCCTCGCAAGGACGGACGTGCCTCTCCGTCATTGCGAGCGCAGGGAAACAATCCAGGCGTCTGGGCGCAACCTCAGGTTCGTTTCCGACCAGCCGAAAACAGGCCACCCTTGTCAAGCATGCGAGAGCCCGCCGTCTACATCATGGCCAACAAACGCAATGGCACGCTGTATACCGGCGTGACGTCCAATCTCTCCATGCGAGTGCACCAGCACCGGGAAGGCCTTCTTCCCGGTTTCACGCTTCGATACGGCTGCAAGCTTCTCGTTTGGTACGAGCGCCTCCCAACCATGCCGGACGCGATCTTCCGTGAAAAGCAGATCAAGGGAGGATCACGCACGGACAAACTGCGCCTGATCGAAGGCTTCAACCCGAATTGGCGGAACCTTTATCCCGATCTGGCCTGAACTCAGGCGGCGCGAGGCCCAGCCTCCTGGATTGCTTCGTCGCTGCGCTCCTCGCAAGGACGGACGTCCCTCTCCGTCATTGCGAGCGCAGCGGAGCAATCCAGAGGCCCTTAGCCTCGACGGGGAGAGAGGCGGCAACCCCTCCTGGATTGCTTCGTCGCTACGCTCCTCGCAAGGACGGACGTCCCTCTCCGCCATTGCGAGCGAAGCGAAGCAATCCAGAGGCCCTTAGCCTCGACGGGGAGAGAGGCGGCAACCCCTCCTGGATTGCTTCGTCGCTACGCTCCTCGCAAGGACGGACGTCCCTCTCCGCCATTGCGAGCGAAGCGAAGCAATCCAGAGGCCCTTAGCCTCGACGGGGAGAGAGGCGGCAACCCCTCCTGGATTGCTTCGTCGCTACGCTCCTCGCAAGGACGGACGTCCCTCTCCGCCATTGCGAGCGAAGCGAAGCAATCCAGAGGCCCTTAGCCTCGACGGGGAGAGAGGCGGCAACCCCTCCTGGATTGCTTCGTCGCTACGCTCCTCGCAAGGACGGACGTCCCTCTCCGCCATTGCGAGCGAAGCGAAGCAATCCAGAGGCCCTTAGCCTCGACGGGGAGAGAGGCGGCAACCCCTCCTGGATTGCTTCGTCGCTACGCTCCTCGCAAGGACGGACGTCCCTCTCCGCCATTGCGAGCGAAGCGAAGCAATCCAGAGGCCCTTAGCCTCGACGGGGAGAGAGGCGGCAACCCTTCTTGGATTGCTTCGTCGCTACGCTCCTCGCAAGGACGGGACCTATCCGCCGGCGTCAGCCGCGGCCTGGTCGCGCTTCTTTTCGGCCATGCGGACGGCGATCACGGAGGCCTCGTAGAGGAGCAGGGTCGGGATCGCGAGCGAGAGCTGGCTGATGACGTCCGGGGGCGTCAGGATCGCGGCGGCGACGAAGACCAGCACGATGGCGTAGCGGCGCTTGTCCTTGAGGAACTGGGAGTCGATGAAGCCGGCCTTGGCGAGCAGGGTCAGGATCACCGGCAGCTGGAAGCTGATGCCGAAGGCGAAGATCAGGGTCATGATCAGCGACAGGTATTCGCTGACCTTCGGAAGCAGCTGGATGGAGGCCTCGCCTTCGATCAGCTGCTGCTGGCCGATGGAGAAGCGCATCACCAGCGGCATGGCGATGAAGAACACCACGGCCGCGCCGACCAGGAACAGGATGGGCGTGGCCACCAGGAAGGGGCGGAACGCGTCCTTCTCGTTCTTGTAGAGGCCGGGCGCCACGAATTTGTAAATCTGCGTCGCCACCACCGGAAAGGAGAAGAAGGCCGCCCCGAACGCCGCGAGCTTGATGTGGGTGAACAGGATCTCGAGCGGCGCCGTGTAGATCAGCTTCACCTGGTTGATGTCGCCGGCAGCCAGCCGATAAGGCACCAGCAGCACGTTGTAGATCTGCTGGGAAAAGCCATAGCAGACCAGGAACATGACGACGAAAGCGGCGAGCGCCTTGATGAGGCGGGCGCGCAGCTCGATCAGGTGCTCGATCAGCGGCGCCTTCGTGGCCTCGATGTCCTCGTGGGTCATCCGGCGCTACCTTCGTCCTCGGTGGTCGTCTTCTTGCGGGCGGTCCGGCGCTTGGGCTTGGCCGCGGGCGCCTCGGCGGCCTCGACAGCCTCGGGCGCCACGGGGGCGGTCGCGACGGCCGCTACGGGCGCGAACAGGTCGCGGTCGGCGGCCGACGGCTCCTCGGGAGGCGGCTCGGCGGCGGCGGCCTTCTTGCGAACCCGCTTGGGCTTCGGCTTGACCTCAGCCTCGGGCGCCGCTTCCGGCGCCGCGGCTTCAATGGGCTCGGCCGTTCCGGAGGGCTCCGGATCGGGAACCACGGGGGCGAAGGCCGCCTGGATCTGCTCCGGCGTGAGGTCCGGGACAGGCGGCGGCTCAGGGATGTCGATCTTGGTCTCGGGCAGCGGCTCGGCGGCGGTGGCCGGGGTCTCGGTCGCGCTCTTGATCTCGTCCCGGATGGTCTGGATCGGGTTGAAACCGGTGTTCAGCGTGGAGGAGACCTCGTTGTTGAGGCCTTCGACCGTCTTGCGGGCCTCCTCCAGCTCCATCTCGCGCATGGCGTCCTGGAACTGGCCCTGGAACTCGCCCGCGAGCCGCTTCACCTTGCCGACCGTCCGACCCACCGTGCGCAGGACGCCGGGGAGTTCCTTGGGCCCGATGACGACAAGCGCCACCACGCCTATGACGACGAACTCTCCCCACCCGATATCCAACATGGCGGTCTGGTCATCCGGACGAAACGAAGCGCCACCTCGGCGGAGGCGGCGCCATGCTCATAAAGCAGGGAAGCCGGGATTTCGAGCCTGAAGCGGGGCTGATCGTGCCCTCTCGCCCTCGTGCCCGAGTTCGGCCGGGACGCCCAGGCGGGCGCCCGCGTTCAGCCGTGGATGGCCGGGCCGGGCCCGGCCACGACGCCGAAAGGCCTCAGCTCGCCTTGCGCTCGCCAAGCGGCGCCTGGGCGGCGACGGGACGCTGGTCCTCGATGGGACGCACCGGCTCGGCCGGGCGGGACGCCGCCTGGGCCTCGACCTCATCGTCCTGCATGCCCTTCTTGAACGACTTGATGCCCTTGGCCACGTCGCCCATCAGATCAGACACCTTGCCGCGACCGAACAGCAGCATCACGACGATGCCAACCACGATCCAGTGCCAAATGCTCACGCCACCCATGGTGAACTCCCTCTCGGGTTCATCCGGCTGGCCGGATCCCGAATTTATGACCTCGCCCGGAACCTAGGCGCTCGGTGCGGCGAAAACAAGAACCTCGTCCGGATCGATGTCCACGCCGACCTCCGCGCCCTCAACGGCCTGTGGGTTGCCGCGCAGCCTGGCGCGGACCGGGGCGTCGAGGCCCTGCACGGCGATCTCGAGCAGATCGAGCTCGCCCAGGAAGCGACGGGCCAGCACGCGGCCCGGCAGGCAGAAGCCGGCGGCGCGCAGCCGGATGGCCTGCGGGCGGATGCAGACCACGGCGGGGCCGTCCGGCGCGCCGGGGGCGGGGAACAGGCCGAGCGGGGTGTCCGCCCTGCCCGCCTTCACGGTCCCGTCCACCTCGTTGAAGTCGCAGAAGAAGCGCGCGGCCGCGAGATCGACGGGGCGCTCGTAGAGCTCGCGGGCCGGCCCGGCCTGGACGATGGCCCCCTTGCGCATCAGCACCACCCGGTCGGCGATGCGCATGGCCTCCTCGGGGTCATGGGTCACCACCACCGCGGTGGCGCCCATCTCGCGCAAGAGCGCCAGGGTCTCCTCGCGCACGAGGTCGCGCATGCGCCTGTCCAGGTTGGAGAAGGGCTCGTCCATGAGGAGGACGCCCGGGCGGGGGGCGACGGCGCGCGCGAGCGCGACGCGCTGCTGCTCGCCCCCGGACAGGCGGTCCGGGTACACGCGGGCGTAGGCCTCCATGCCCACGCGCGCGAGCGCGCGACGCGCGGCCGTCTGCGCGTCCGCGGCCGCCAGGGCGCGCAGGCCGAAGAGCACGTTCTCCATCACGGTGAGGTGGGGGAAGAGGGCGTAGTCCTGGAACATGAGGCCGACGCCGCGGTCCTCGGGTTCGACGAAGACGCCGGGGCCGGCGACCTCGCGGTCGTCCAGGCGGATGCGGCCCCGGGTGGGGCGCTCCACGCCAGCGGCGAGCCGCAGCAGCGTCGTCTTGCCGCAGCCGGACGGGCCGAGCAGGCAGACGACCTCCCCCGCCTCGATCGCCAGGTCCACGTCCTTCAGGACGGGCGCGCCCCCGAAGGCGTGGGTCAGGCCCTCGAAGGACAGGCCCGCCGGAATGGCGGCGCCGGCCGTGCCGCGCGGGCCCCAGCGCCGGGCCCGGGCGCCCGTGTCGATCGCTTCGCTCACCGGTCGTCTTCACTCTTAAGGGGCTCGGGCGCCTCGTTGATGCGCTCCTCCTCCAGGGCGGTGAACAGATCCTCGCCGAGCGGCTCCTCGTCGTCGCGCAACGCCGGATCGTCGGAAGGCGTGGGTACGCCGAAGCCCGGCGGCAGCCGGCCATCGAGGAAGCCGGAGCCCTTGAGTTCGTCCAAGCCCGGCAGATCGTCGATCCTGTTCAGGCCGAAATGCACCAGGAACGCCTCGCTCGTGCCGTAGGTGACCGGGCGTCCGGGCGCCTTGCGACGGCCACGGATGCGGACCCATCCGGTCTCGAGCAGCACGTCGAGGGTGCCCTTGCTGGTGGAGACGCCACGGATGTCCTCGATCTCGGAGCGGGTCACCGGCTGGTGATAGGCGATAATGGAGAGGGTCTCCAGCGCCGCCCGCGAGAGCTTTCGCGGCTCGATCGCCTCGCGCGAGAGCAGGTAGCCGAGGTCGTCGGCGGTGCGGAAGGCCCACTTGCCGGCCAGTTGCACCAGATTGACGCCCCGCGCGGCGTATTCCTGCTCCAGGCTGCGCAGCACCGCCGCGACGGGCACGGTTCCAGGAAGGCGGCTGGCGATGGCGTCGGCCGCCAGCGGCTCGGACGAGGCGAACAGCAGCGCCTCGGCGATGCGGCACGCCTCGGCGAAGCTGCGCGCCTCCTCGACCGCGTCGAAGGCGGTCTCGATCGCCGCATCCAGGGCGTCCGTGGCGGCGCCGCCGCGCTGTTCGGCCAGGTTCAGCTTTCGCATATGCTTCCGTCGCCTCGGTTCTCGGCCGTGAGGCCCAGGCTTGTCCCGCGCGCCCGTGACCCGGCCCGCCGCCGTGGATGGCCGTGACGAGCCCGGCCATGACGGTGGGGAGCTTTGCGTCAGGCCCCCACCGCCTCCGCCGCGGCGGAGCGCGCCTTGAGCCAGATGGGCGCGAAGGCGCGGTCCTGCTGCAGGTCCAGGAGGCCTTCACGCACCATCTCCAGGGCCGCCACGAAGGTGGAGGCCCGGACCGTGGCCCGCATGGAGGGCTCGACCATATAGGCGGAGAGGTACTCGTCCAGCACCGTCCAGTCCAGCGCCACGCCGACGAGCCGCTGCAGCGTCTCGCGCGCCTCGGCCAGGGACCAGACCTGCCGCCGCACCACGGTGTGGTGCGACAGCGCGTGCTTCTGGCGTTCGCGGGCGTAGGCCGAGAGCAGGTCGAACAGGCTCGCCTCCCACTCGGGCGTGGTGGTGACCACCACCGGCTCCGGCATGCCGCGGGCGAAGACGTCGCGCCCCAGGCGGTTGCGCTCGACGAGCTTCTGGGCGGCCGCGCGGATCGCCTCCAGGCGGACCAGCCGCTTGGCGAGATCCTCGGCCAGTTCCTCGGCCGTGGGCTCGTCCGGCTTCGGCGGCGCGGGAAGCAGGAGGCGCGACTTGAGGTAGGCCAGCCAGGCGGCCATCACGAGGTAGTCGGCGGCGAGCTCCAGGCGGAAGGTGCGGGCCTGCTCGACGAAGACGAGATACTGCTCGGCCAGCGCCAGCACGGAGATCTTCTGCAGGTCCACCTTCTGGCGGCGGGCAAGCTCCAGCAGCAGGTCGAGCGGGCCGGCGAAGCCGTCCACGTCCACCATCATCGCAGGCTCCGCCTCGCCGCGATCCACGCGGACGGCGTCCTCGAATTCGAGCTGCTGGTCGATCTTGCCCACTGAATCCCGGTGATTCGCGCCCTGAATGTGCGCGCGAATCGTGGGCCCGTCAGGCCACCGCCGCAAGCGCGGCCTCGAGCCGCGCCCAACCTTCCACAGGATCCAGCGGCTCAGGCCGGTGCCGGATGCGCGCCAGTGCGGCCTCGGCGCGCCGGAGGGCGTCGCCCGAGAGGTCGTGCACCGCGGCGGCGACCTCCTCCATCTCGGCCATGACGCCGTGGCAGTAGAGCGCGACGTCGCAGCCGGCGCGCAGCGCCGCTGTGGCGCGTTCGCCGAGCGAGCCCGTGAGGGCCTTCATGGAGATGTCGTCGCTCATGACCAGGCCGTCGAAGCCGATCACCCCGCGGATGACCTCGGCGAAAACCTTGGGCGAGGTCGTGGCGGGGGCCGACGGGTCGATGGCCGCGTAGACGACGTGGGCCGTCATGGCCATGGGCATGTCGGCCAGGGTCTCAAAGGGGGCGAAGTCCCGGGCCGCGAGTTCGGCGAGGGGCGTCTCGACGGTCGGCAGGGCCTCGTGGCTGTCCGCCCTGGCGCGGCCGTGGCCGGGCATGTGCTTGATCACCGGCAGAACGCCGCCGGCCATGAGGCCTTCGCCGGCGGCGCGACCCAGGACGGCGATGGTTTCGGGATCGTCCGCGTAGGCGCGGTCGCCGATGATGGTGTGGGCGCCGGGGACGGGCACGTCGAGCACCGGCAGGCAATCCACCGTGATCCCCACCGTGAGCAGGTCGTGGGCGATGAGGCGGGCCCCGAGCCGGGTCAACTCGCGGCGGACGAGCGGGTCGTTGGCGGCGAGTTCGCCGAGGCGGCGCGCGGGCGGATAGGCGCGCCAGTGGGGCGCGGCCATGCGCTGGACCCTGCCCCCTTCCTGGTCGATCAGGACTGGCGCGTCGGCGCGGCCGACGGCGTGGCGGAACTCCGACGTCAGCTTCAAGAGCTGCTCGGGGCTCTCCACGTTGCGGCGGAACAGGATGAGGCCCCAGGGGTTCGCGTCACGAAAGAACGCGATCTCATCCGGAGTGAGCACCGGGCCGGAGCAGCCGGCGATGAAGGCGCGAATGGGCATGTCTGAGGCATCCTCCCTCTCCCGGATCGCGGGACAGGGGACGGGGCTAAGGGCCAGCGCCATCGAGCGCGGTTTTCGGGAAGGCGACTTCAGGAGGCGAGAAGGCCGCGTGTCGAGCACCACGCCCGGCGGCCCTCGCCCCTGCCCCTCTCCCGCCGGGCGGGAGAGGGAGGAGCGGAGGTCAGTTCTTGGCCACGAAGCACTGGCCGCCGGCGCCCTGCAGCTTGGTGCAGAGGGCCGTGGCGTCCTCGCGGGAGAGGCCGCCGACGCGGACGCGGTAGATCGTCTTGCCGTTGACGTCGGCCTTGCGCACGCCAGGGGTGTGACCGTCGAGCTGGCTGGCGAAGCGCTTCTGCAGCTTGCCGATCACGTCGCGCGCCTCGGACTCGCTCTGGGGCGCTGCGAGCTGCACGGCGAATCCGCCGGACGCGGCCTCGGCCACAGGCGCGCTCGGCTGGGTCGAGGCAACCTGCTGCCTGGCCGGCGCGGGCTTCGGCGCAGCCGCTGCGGCCGGCGTGGCCGGAGCAGCCTCGGGCTTCGGCTTCGGCGCGATCGCGGCGGTCGTGGGCGGCGCCGAGGGGGTCGGCTTGGGCCGGGCCACTGGAGCCGGCGTCGCGCCGGTCGAAGACGGGGTCGCGGAAGCGGACGGCGCCGGCCCGGAAGGCGCGACGGCGGCGAGCGAGGCCACGCGGGTCGGAGCGGGCTCGTTGTCGATCACCGTGCCATCCGGGCGGACCGACACGGTCTTCACCCGGCGAGGCTCGCCCAGTTGCGGCAGCCCGGACGGGGGCGCGGCAGGCCGCGCAGCCGCGGGCCCGCCCGTGGACGTGGCGTCGCCCGGATTGGGAGCGGCGTCAGCCGGCAGGTCGCGGCGCGTCAGCTGCTCCACGTCCACCGGCTGCTCGGTGCGGCCGGACAGCTTCACGTTCTTCAGGTCCTCGGACGCGCCGGGACGATTGTAGATGGCGCTATCCTGGTTCGGGACCTCGGCGCCGCCCGGGTTCTGGGGCTGGACCTTCGAGGGACCGGTGTCGGCCTTGATCAGCGGCGGCGCGCCTGCGACGCGCACCACGTTGCTGGAACCCCGGAAGGCGTAAGCGCCGGCGCCGACGAGAGCGACGCAAGCCGCGACGCCCGCCAGCAGGGCCCACTTGCGGCTGCGACGCGGAGGCTCGTCGAATGATTCGTCGTGGGGCGGCAGCTGGCCCTGCGGCTCGTAGACGGGCTCGGCCTCGGCCTGGGCGTAGCGATCGTCGTAGCCACGGGGGTCGTCCTGAGCCTCGCCGCGGAGGGCCCAATTCTGCTGCTCGAAATCGGGAGCGGACGGCTGGCGAAGCTGGTAGGGCAACGCGCCGTGTTGCGCATCGCCCTCGTAGGCCGCGAGTTGATCCTCGAAGGACGAAGCCGACGGGTAGGCGGCCTGCTGGCCGCCTTCATGCGTCATGCGGGGCTCGACGCGGCCGCCGGCCGCCTCGTCCCGCCACATGACCTTGAAAGGGTCGTCCTGGCCCACGATTCGGGCCAGCTCGGCGAGCGGGTCGTTGTGATGATCACGCGTGGGCGCGGGCCTCGCAGACGCGCGAGGTCCGGCGGCCTCCCGCAGCTGGCGCTCGAGCTCATCGAGATCGATCTCCGGCCGCTGCCTGTTCAACTCGTTCATGAAACACCCGCTGTCACAGCCCGACGACAACCCGACCGGGCTCCCCGCGCGTGCGCAGGGGGCAGCGAATGGTGTGACCCATTCTGGCACAAAGCAAGTCCGTCCGTGAACGGATGCCCAGCTGCGACAACCCCGCGCCGTTAGCGCATTTCGTCCGGCGCGGTCACCCCGAGGATGCCCAGCCCGGCTGCAAGGACGGACATCACGGCGTCAACCAGCGCCAACCTTGCATAGGACGAATTTCGATCAGTCTCGATAACAAACCGTAAATGCGGCGCTTCTTTGCCCCTGTTCCACAATCCGTGAAAGTCGCTAGCCAAATCGTAGAGATAAAAGGCTACGCGATGCGGCTCGTGCGCTGAAGCTGAAGCTTCCACGATGCGCGGAAACTGCGAAAGACGGCGAATGACGTCCAATTCGGCCGAATCGGAAAGAAGCTTGAGGTCGGCCGCAAGCAACGCCGCGCGATCGTTCGCCGCGCCGGCGAAGGCCTGCTCGGCCTGGCGAAACACCGACTTGCAGCGCGCATGGGCGTATTGGACGTAGAAGACCGGGTTCTCCTTGGACTGCTCGATGACCTTGGCGAGGTCGAAATCAAGCGTCGCGTCGTTTTTGCGGAACAGCATCATGAAGCGGACCGGATCGCGGCCCACCTCGTCGACCACGTCGCGGAGCGTGACGAAGTCGCCGGCGCGCTTCGACATCTTCACCGGCTCGCCGTTGCGCAGCAGGCGCACGAGCTGGCAGAGCTTCACGTCGAGTTCGCCCTGCCCGGCCGTGACCGCCTTCACGGCGGCGGCCATGCGCTTCACGTAGCCGCCGTGGTCGGCGCCCCAGACGTCGATCATGGTCTTGAAGCCGCGCCGGAACTTGGAAGCGTGGTAGGCGATGTCCGACGCGAAGTAGGTGTAGGAGCCGTCCGACTTCAGCAGCGGACGGTCCACGTCGTCGCCGAAGGCCGTGGCGCGGAACAGCGTCTGCTCGCGGTCCTCCCAGTCCTCCACGGGCTGCCCCTTGGGCGGCGGCAGGCGGCCTTCGTAGACGAGGTCGCGGGAGCGCAGCTCGTCGATGGTCGCCTTGATCTCGTCGACCGCGCCCTTGGACAGGGAGCGCTCGGAGAAGAACACCTCGTGGCTGATGTTCAGCAGCGCGAGGTCGGCCCGGATCATGTCCATCATCATATCGATGGCGACCTGGCGGACGAGCGGCAGCCACTCGGCCTCGGGCTTGTCGAGAAGGCTGCGGCCGTGCTCGGCGGCGAGCTTCTGGCCGACTGGGACGAGATAGTCGCCCGGGTAGAGCCCTTCCGGGATTGACCCCACGTTCTCGCCCAGCGCCTCGCGATAGCGGAGGAAGGCCGACCGAGCCAGAACGTCGACCTGAGCCCCGGCGTCATTGATGTAGTACTCGCGCGTGACGTCCTGGCCGGCGAAGGCCAGGAGGTTGGCGAGCGCATCGCCGAACACCGCGCCGCGCCCGTGGCCCACATGCATGGGCCCGGTCGGGTTGGCGGAGACGTACTCCACGTTCACCTTCTCAAGCGACGTGCGAGCGATGCGGCCGAAGTCCTTGCTGGAACTCACGATCGCGCGCACGACATCCTGGAACATGGAGACGTCGAGACGGATGTTGATGAAGCCCGGTCCGGCGATCTCGGCGGAGACGACGCCCGGCTCCCTGGCGAGCTCGGCCTGGATGAGGCCGGCCAGGGCGCGCGGGTTGGACTTGGCCTCCTTGGCCAGCACCATGGCGGCGTTGGTGGCGAGATCGCCATGGGACGGATCGCGCGGGGGCTCGACGACTACCTTCGAGGCATCGAGGCCGGCGGGGAGCGCCCCCTCGGATCCGAGCCGCGCGATGATCGCGGCGAGCCGGCGCTGGAAGTCGTCGAAGATGTTCATGGCGGGTCCGAAGGGCTGCGGGCCGCCTTCGCGGCCGTGAAACGCGTTGGCGCGCCTCCTATCACAGGCGGGCGCGGATTGACCACAGGACGCCTGCAACCGGGCTCGATGCGGCCATCCGCACGGCCTCGCTTCGCGCCGTCATCCCGGCGGCCTGCGCATGCAGGCCGGGAAGGGGATCCAGGGGATCGGACGCTTATTCCGCGACGGTCAGCCGGCGCAGCGTGGCGCGGACTGCGCCTGGATCCCCTTCCCCTCCGCCGCTGCGCGGCTCCGGCCGGGGATGACGGCGGGTCTGTTCCGGCAGCAAGCATTTCACCGCAGCTCGGGCGTGGCGTCGAACAGGCGCCTGTGCTCGGTCAGCGCGTAGCCGTCCGTCATGCCGGCGATGTAGTCGGCCACCCGGCGGGCGCGGCGGGCCTCGTCGGCGGCGTCCAGGCCCTCGTGCCACTCGCCGGGCATGAGGGCGGGATCCGCGAAGAAGCGGCCGAAGAGGTCGCGCACGACCTGGTCGGCCTGTGTGCGCACGGCCACCACGCTGGGGGCGCGGTACATGTTGGGGAACAGAAAGCCCTTGATGGCGCGGTCAGCGTCGGCCATCGCCGGCGTGAAGCACACGGTGGCCTCCGGGGCCCGGCGGATCGCGTCGGCGTCGGCCGGCGCCAGGGCGGCGAGCCGGCGCTCGCCCTCGCGGATGCCGTCCTCGACGAAGCGGGTGATGATGCGGCGGCCGAGCTCGTGGATCACGCGGCTGCGCTCCAGGCCCGGCCAGCGGGCGTCGATCTCGTCCAGCAGCTCGGCCAGGAAGGGCACGGCGCGCAGGGCCTCCAGCTCGAACAGACCGGCGCGCAGGCCGTCGTCGATGTCATGGGCGTCATACGCGATGTCGTCCGCGATGGCGGCGCACTGGGCCTCGCCGCCGGCGTGGGTGTCGAGCCCGAGATCCTGGCGGGCGTTGTATTCCAGGATGGGGCCGGGCACTCCCCGCTTGCGGTAGCGTTCCGTCGGCTGGCCTGCGGCGTCCACAAGGGGGCCGTTGTGCTTCACCAGGCCTTCCAGCGTCTCCCAGGTCAGGTTCAGGCCGTCGAAGTCGGCGTAGCGCTTCTCCAGGCGGGTGACCACGCGCAGCGCCTGGGCGTTGTGGTCGAAGCCGCCATAGGGCGCCATGCACTCATCGAGCGCGTCCTCGCCCGTGTGGCCGAAGGGCGTGTGGCCGAGGTCGTGCGAGAGCGCGAGCGCTTCGGCGAGGTCCTCGTCGAGCCCCAGCGCCCGGGCCAGGGCGCGGGCGATCTGGGACACCTCGATCGTGTGCGTCAGCCGGGTGCGGTAGTGGTCGCCCTCGTGGAACACGAAGACCTGGGTCTTGTGCTTCAGGCGCCGAAAGGCGGTGGCGTGGATGATGCGGTCGCGGTCGCGCTGGAACTCGCTGCGCGTCGGCGAGGTCGGCTCCGGATAGAGGCGGCCGCGGCTGGCGGCGGGATCGGCCGCGTAGGGAGCGCGCCAGCGGTCGAAGCGGCCTTGCGTCACGGGACGGTCCCTCCCCTGCGGGGCCGGGGCCCCGCGCCGTTGAATTGCGGGCTCCCCGCCCTTACCTTCGCAGATGCGATATACAGCAGCGCGGAGTTTCCGCCAGACGTCCCCCGGAGGCCTTTCATGAGCATGGTCGATGCGGAGGCCCAGCCTCTCTCGGTCACCGAGCGCGCGGCGCGGCGCATCCAGAAGGTGCTCGCCACCGAGCCGCCGGGCTCCATGCTGCGCCTGGCCGTGAACGGCGGCGGGTGCTCGGGATTCCAGTACGACTTCTCCTTCGACACGGCCCGGGCGCCGGACGACCTCGCGGTCGAGCGGGACGGGGTGACGGTGCTGGTCGATTCGGTGTCGCTGCCCTTCCTCCAGGGCGCCACGCTGGACTTCGTGGACGACCTCATGGGCCAGTCGTTCCGGGTGGAAAACCCGAACGCCACGGCCGCCTGCGGGTGCGGGACGAGCTTTTCGATCTGAACGGGTGGACGGGCCCCCAAGCATGGGGGCTAGCCCGAACTTGCTCGACGAAGGTCGAATGCAGATGATGCGCGCTCTTGGAGGAGATGCCCCATGGAAGCGCTGTTCATCGGCCAGACCTATATTGACGTCACCTTCCTGGCGGACCACATCCCCACGGGCGACGACAAGACGGTGGCGCAGGACTACGCGGTCTCCTTCGGCGGGAACGCGGTCACGGCGGCGTTCTGCTGCGCCAAGCTGGGCGTCGTCCCGGACTTGCTGACGTCCCTGGCGGACGACTGGCTCGGCCGCATGTTCCTCGACATGGCGGCCAAGTACGCCATTCCGGTGCACGGCCGGAAGGTGCGGGAGAGCTCCCTCTCCTTCGTGCTGCCCAACGACGGCAAGCGCGCCATCATCCGCTGCCGCGACGACCACTATCTCCACCCCTTCCCGACCCTGAACATCGCGGGCTGCCGGGCGCTGCACCTCGACGGGCACCAGGCGGACGCGGCCATCCACTACGCCCGCACCTGCCGGGAACGCGGCATCCTCACGTCGCTCGACGGCGGCGGCCTGCGCGAGAACACGCACGAGCTGCTGGAATTCATCGACGTCGCCATCTGCGCCGAGCGGCTGGCCGAACAGCTGGAGGTCTCGCCCGCGGCGCTGCTCGATGTCCTGAAGCGCAAGGGGGTCAAGATCGGCGGGGTCACCATGGGCGACCGCGGCATGATCTGGTACGACGAGACGGGCGAGGTGCGGCGCCAGCCGGTGCTGAACGTGCCGACAGCGGCCATCATCGACACCAGCGGCGCCGGCGACGTGTTCCACGGCTCCTATATCGCGTCCTACCTGCAGCGGCCCGGCCAGACCTGGGCCGAGCACTTCGCCTTTGCGCGCGCGGCGTCCAGCTACAAGATCCAGCACCTGGGCAACGAGGCGGGCCTGCCCTCCCTCGGCGACATCGCGGCCATCCGGGACACCTACGTCGAAGCGGCTTGAGCTGAGCGTCTCCTCGAATAGGTTTGGCCTTTCGCAAGAGATGGCGTGATATGCGCCGCTGCGGATGACGACCCGAGGAGAGACGGACATGAGGCGAGCGACGCGGTGGATGGCTCTGGCTGGCGGCGTTTCGCTCGCGGCCGTGGCGGCGCATGGCGGGGCCGAACACGCCCTGCGCGCCCAGGTTCAGGCCGCGCTCGGATCAGCAGCGTCGCAGGCGACGGTTTCCGTCGATCCCTGGAGCGGGCGCATCGCCCTGCGCGACCTCGCCTGGACAGGCGCGGGCGGCGCTCGGGTGACGATCGGGGCCGTGCGGCTCAACGCGGGCTCCGCGCTTCTGGCGACCGCGCAGGCGGCGGACGCCGTCAGCCTGGACAATGTGGTGATCGAGAGCGGCGCGACCCGCTACGCCCTGAAGCGCGTTGACGTGACCGGCACGTCCATGAGCCGCGAGGATGTCGCCGCCCTCCTCGACAAGTCGTCGAGCACGCCCATGGCGGAACGCCTGGCGCGGCTGAGCGCCTCGCAGATCGCCATTCCGGAGCTCGTGGTGTCGCAAAAGTCGGCCAATGCGAGCGTGGAGGCGACCTACCGGGACATCCGCCTCGTGGACGTGGACAAGGGCCGCGTGAAAAGCTTCGCGGCCTCCGGCGGCGTCTTTGAAACCCACGCCGACAAGGACGGCGTGAAGGGGACCGTCGGCCCGGTCTCCGGCTCCGACGTGGACACCGTGCTGGTGGCGCGCATCTACACGGACAAGGCCGGCCCGGGCGACACGGAGCCGAAGACCGCGTACGGCGCCTTCACCATCGACACGATCACCGGCACGGCCGACAAGGGCGGCGGCTTCGCGATCGACCATGTGGTCGTCAAGAACTTCAAGGCCCGGCCAACCAGCGAGCCGATGCTGCCCTTCTTCGAGGAGTTCGCCGGCAAGCAGGACGTGGCCAAGATGCCCGGGCCGGAGCGCGCCCGCTTCGTCAACGGGCTGGTCGACATCCTCGAGGCCTTCTCGGTCGACCTGGTGGAAGCCAGCGGGATCACCCTCACGGCGCCGCCGTCCGACAAGGAGAAGGCGGCCGTGAAGGTCGCGCGCATGAGCTACGCCGGCGCCGGCATGGGCAAGCCCAACGACATGCGGCTCGAGGGCCTCGATGTGACGGCCCCGAACGGCTATGGCCGCATCGGCTCGATCTCGCAGACCGGCTGGTCGTTCAAGGCGACCCTCGACGCCCTGCGGGCCACCCTGGGCGACCCGGGCAACGACCTGAGCGACCTGGATCCCCGGATGTTCATCCCGGATCTCGGGACCTTTGCGATCCGCGACATCGACCTGAACGTGCCCGACGACAAGGCGAAGGCGAAGGATCCGTCCGCGCCCAACATCCGGGTCGGGCTGAAGACCTTCGAGGTCTCGACCGGCTCGCCCGTGAAGGGCGTCCCGACGGCGCTTCGGGTCGGCATGGACCGGCTGACCATGGCGATCCCGCCGGGCTCGAAGGAGGAGGGCCTGAAGGACCTCCTGTCCATGGGCTACAAGGACGTGGACTTCAGCTTCGGCCTCGACGGGCGCTGGAACGAGAACGCGGCCGAGTTCACCATCGGCCAGATCGCCCTGCAGGGCGTGAACATGGGCAACCTCACGGTGAAGGGCCTGCTCGGCAACGTCACCAAGGACGTCTTCGCCGGCGACAGCGCCACCGCGCAGGTCGCCCTGCTGGGCGCGACGGTGAAGCAGCTCGGCTTCACGCTGGAGAACAAGGGCCTGGCCGAGAAGCTGCTGGAGCGCACGGCCCGGGAGCAGAAGAAATCGCCCGACCAGCTGCGCAAGGAGCTCGGCGGCGCGGCCCAGGTCGGAATCCCGGCCATGCTGGGCGGCTCCGCCAACGCCAAGGCGCTCGGCGCGGCGGTCGCGAAGTTCATCGTGAAGCCCGGCCGGCTGAGCGTCACGGCCTCGGCGCGCGACCCCGGCGGGCTGGGCATGGCCGATTTCGCCATGGCCCAGGGCGACCCCGCGTCCCTGCTGGAACAGGTGAACATCACCGCCACGGCGGAGTGAGGAGCCGAGCCTGGGCTCCCGGTTGCGGGGGCGCAGGCTGTTTCCGCAGTGCGGCGTCATCCCCGGCGCGCCGAAGGCGCGGGAAGGGGATCCAGGGGGCTTGGGGCAACATACCCGTCCGCGAACCGGGCGAGCCCGCGCACCGGCGGCCCCGGCGCGCGCGGCCCCCTGGATCCCCTTCCCCTCCGCCGCTGTGCGGCTCCGGCCGGGGATGACGGCGGATGGGCGAGGGTTCCTCTTCCGTCCAGCCGAGATAGCTCCTCGTCATGGCCGGGCTCGTCCAGGCCATCCACGCCTGGCCGCCCCGCGTGGATCCCCGGGATAAGCCCGGCGGTGACGGCGGAATCACCGAGTTGTCCTCCGTCGGTCCTGGTGAGGTGAGCGCGATCCGGCGCGCGGGGGCCCGACCACGGGCACGCCCCCTCAGTGTGTCCCAACCTCCACTTTGTTGCAGCTTGGACACAGCCACAATCCATTCGCATGACTCCCCAAGGCTGGCGCGAACGCGCCCAGAAGCCGCCATAAACCGCGCCGAGAGTTCGCACGCTGCAATGAACTGAATTTGCTTCCCTTTTCGGATGCGGACCAGTCGTTAACCGGCGGTCCGTAAGATCACGGCTCGTGACACGCTGAAGTTGCTGCCCGCCAGGAGGCGTGGCACACAGCCGAGGCTTCACCGGCGATCGGGGCAGGCAGGCGAAGTGATGGACGAGCGCGTGAACGTGACGACGATTTTGACGACAGGGCGCCAAGAAAGGCGCTGTTCGTCGCAGGCGTGGCTGGGACGGAACGGTTGAAGCCATGCGCACGCGCGACACCCTGCTTTGCTCCCTCTCGGCCCTTTGCGTCGCCTTCGCGGCGGCGCCGGCTTTCGCCCTCGACGCGAAGGTTCAAGGCCAGGTCACGGCGGCCATCCCGCTCGAGGTCTTCAAGTCGACCCGGGACGCCTTGCGCTCCGGCGTGAAGGACTACAACGCCGGCGACAAGGTCGGCGCCGTGAAGGCCCTGGAATACGCCGCCGAGCAGGGCCATGCCCTGGCGCGGTGGAAGCTCGGGCGCATGTACGCCGACGGCGACGGCGTGCCGCAGAATGACCTCAAAGCCTTCCAGTACTTCTCCCGCATCGCGGACGAGAACGCCGACGAAAGCCCGGATTCGGCCAACGCCCGGGTCGTGGCGACCGCCTTCGTGGCGCTGGGCTCCTATTTCCTGGACGGCATCCCGAACACCGAGGTGAAAGCCAACCCGGTGCGCGCCCGCGACATGTTCCAGTACGCGGCGACCTATTTCGGCGACCCCGACGCCCAGTACAACCTCGCCCGCATGGCGATCGAGGGCCAGGGCGGCCCGAAGGACCCGCGCCAGGCCATCCGGTGGCTGAACCTCGCGGCCGAGAAGGGGCACGTCCAGTCCCAGGCCCTGCTGGGGCACCTGCTGTTCTCCGGCGAAGCCGGCGCCCGCCAGAAGGCCCGCGGCCTGATGTGGCTGACGTTGGCCCGCGACTCGGCCAATCCCGAGCGCGACGCGTGGATCCTCGAACTCCACGACAAGGACTTCGCCGAAGCCGCCGACACGGACCGCCAGGCCGCCATGGCCTATGTGGACCAGCAGACGCGCCGCCGGCCCTGAGGCTCCTCTCNTTCGTCGCTGCGCTCCTCGCAAGGACGGCGCAGGGAGTTGCGCGCAACCGTTCCGCCCGCGCTTCGTCATTGCGAGCGCAGCGAAGCAATCCAGGGCTTCTGGCCTTGCGCGTCCCGCCTCGTTCGTCATCCCCGGACTTGTCCGGGATCCACCCACCCGCCCGGGCCCGTGGGTGGCCGGGTCAAGCCCGGCCATGACGTGAGAGAATAAACCTCAAGGCCGGGCTCCGACGGCGACCTC
>NZ_PVZS01000037.1 GCF_003004785.1 Alsobacter soli | reverse complement strand
ACCTGACCAAGGCGAAGACGGAGGCCGAGTTCGTTGCGCTAAGGCAGGAGCGAGACCGAAGCTTGCCGATGCCCAAGCTGATCCTGCCGGCCCTGCAGGTGAACATGCGCGGGGGGCGACTTCCGGAGCCCGAGAGCAACGGGAAGTCCTTTCTCAAGATCCCGCTGAACGCCCTGAGTTGCGACGCCTGGGACGACTAGCGAGCTTCCATACGCGGGACCGCTCCGCTGAATCGAGGGAACGTCATCTTGTCCAGGCGAACCATTTGGTGGAGCGAACCTGACCCGGGCGCTGCGAAATGTTGACCAGGCGTGTGGCGCGCCCGGCCAAGGCTCCTAGGCGATGAAGCAGGATCGTAAACCGCATTCGCCTGAGGTCGCGCTCGAAGAAGATGTTTTGGCGAGCGCCGAAATCGAAACGAGCCATTGCACGCTCCTACCTTATTGGTGGAACTGCTTGCACGACGGTTGGCGTTTTCTTGTTTGAAGTGCTCAACCCTTCTGGGTGAACTTAGTTGAAACGTAGTGCTGAAAGGCCGCCTAGGGATGTGTTTCACCTCACATCTCTAGCGAATTTCCACTCCTTACCGGATAAGGACCGTTCTGCGCTGTCCGCCCCGCTGCAGCCAAGCGACCAAACCGCCTCTGTGCGCTCGTCGGCAAGCCCTGCTTGAGGCGTCGCTTGCTTCATGCAGTCCTCCATCCAGAACTGTCGGGGTGATGCACACCGACAGTACAGACGCCGGCCACATGGCGGCTCTAGCCCGGTTTGGCCGGTCGTAAGAGTTGCTGTTGGTGAGTTAGTATTTGTGTTTCTTTGTGACAAAATCTGGCGAGTAATGAAGGGATGCTACATCAGCAATAGGAAGGTCGCATCATCCCTGGTGGTGTAGACCGGACTAGACAAGAGCTATTACCGGCATTGACGCGGGCCGTGCTGCGGACGATGATGAGGACCTCGACTTCCTAGGACAATAGTCATCACGGGTGGAGCGCGTCGCCTCCACCCAACTGGTAGGGCTGTGCCTCGGGGGAGCGCGCATGCAACCAGCCTCTCAGAACGGGCCATTTCCGCTCAGCGCCGTGTTTGCGCCATGCAAGGCCCCGCTGCTCGGCGTCGGACTGTTCAGCGCGCTGAACAATGTGCTGTATCTCGCCGGCTCCTTCTACATGCTCCAGGTCTACGACCGGGTGATCCCCAGCCGGAGCGTGCCGACGCTGGTGGCGCTCTCTGTCCTGGCCGCCACCTTGTATGCGGGTCAGGCGGCCCTGGACGTCTTCCGCAGCCGCATCCTGGCTCGCATCGGTCGCGCGCTCGACGAAAGCCTGAGCCCGCGCGTGTTTGGGACGGTCACCCGCCTGCCGCTCTCGGGTCACGCCGCGGTGGGCTTGCAGCCCCTGCGCGATCTGGACCAGGTCAGGCATTTTCTCTCTGGAGCAGGGCCGCTGGCTCTCTTCGACTTGCCCTGGATGCCGTTCTATCTGGCGATCTGCTTCCTCTTTCACCCGCTCATCGGTTTCACCGCTCTATGCGGCGCCATCCTGCTCGTGCTGCTCACGATCGGCGCCGAGTTGCTCACGCGCAAGCCCCTGCGAGCCGCCACTCAGCACGGCGCCGCCCGCATGAGCTTCGCCGAAGCCAGCCGCCGAAACGCCGAGGTGGTCGCGGCCATGGGCATGGCCAACCGCTTGAGCCGGCTCTGGGGGGAGATCAACGAGCGTGGCCTCGACGCTCACGAGCGGGCCAGCGACGTCGCCGGGGCGATCGGCGGGGTTTCCAGGGCTTCGCGGCTTGCGCTGCAGTCGGCCGTTCTTGGCGCGGGCGCCTATCTCGTCATCCACGGCGAGGCCACCGCCGGAGTCATCATCGCGGGTTCGATCCTCTCCGCGCGCGCCCTGGCTCCCGTCGATCAGGCCCTCGCCCACTGGAAGGGTTTCGTGAACGCCCGCCAGAGCTGGGCGAGGCTGCGCGTCCTCTTGGCTCACGTAACCGACCCTGCCGCCGGACTGCTTGTCCAAAAGCCCGACGCGCAGCTCGTGGTGCAGGGCGTGAGCGTGGCGCCCCCGGGCGAGCAGCGGCTCGTGGTCCGGAACGTGTCCTTCACGCTCAAAAGCGGGAGCGGACTGGGCGTTATCGGCCCGAGCGGGTCCGGCAAGTCGTCGCTCGCCCGCGCCCTTGCGGGGGTCTGGCGACCGGCGCAGGGCAGCGTACGGCTCGACGGCGCCACCTACGACCAATGGGCCCCCGATGCTCTCGGGCGCTACATCGGCTACCTCCCGCAGGACGTCGCGCTGTTCGACGGCACGATCGCGGAGAACATTGCGCGCTACGAGCCGGACTTCGACCGCGACGCCGTGATCCGCGCCGCCCAGGCCGCGGGGGTCCACGATCTCATTCTCCATCTGCCGGAAGGCTACCAGACCCGCATCGGGGATGGCGGGATGGCGCTCTCGGGCGGGCAGCGCCAACGCATTGCTCTCGCCCGCGCTCTCTATGGCGATCCCTTCCTGATCGTGCTCGACGAGCCCAATTCCAACCTCGACGCCGAGGGTGAGCAGGCGCTGACCCAGGCCCTGTCGGCTGTGCGCAGCCGCGGCGGCGTGGTGGTCCTCGTGGCGCATCGGCCGAGCGCGCTCGCCGCGATCGACCAGATCCTCGGCCTCATGAACGGCGAGCCAAAGGTGCTTGGGCCCAAGGACCAGATCCTGCGCCCGCTGGCGCGCCCGATGGAGCAGTCCACGGAGGCGGCGTAATGACCGGGCCTCATCCCAAAACAGAACGCGCGCTGCGCAAAGCCCTGCTTGGGGGCGCCACCGTGGCCAGCCTCCTCGCCTTCGGCATCGGGGGCTGGGCGGCCACCACGGAGCTCTCCGGCGCCGTGATCGCGCCGGGCATGCTGGTGGTGGACAGCAGCGTCAAGAAAATCCAGCACCCGAGCGGCGGGGTGGTGGGCGACCTCCGTGTGCGGGAGGGCAGCGAGGTCCGGGCCGGCGACATTCTGGTGCGATTGGACGAGACCGTCACGCGAGCCAACCTGGCCGTGATCACCAAGAGCATGGACGAGTTGACGGCCCGGCAAGCGCGGCTGAAGGCGGAGCAGGACGGTCGCGAGAGCGTGAGTTTTCCCGCAGACCTCACGGGGCGCATGGGCGAGGAGACGATCGCGGACCTGGTCAGTGAAGAGACGCGCCTGTTCGAGCTGCGGCGCACCGCCCGGCAGGGCCAGAAGGACCAGCTACGGGAGCGGATCGCTCAGCTGCGCGAGCAGATCCAAGGCATGGCCGACCAGGTCAGCGCCAAGCAGCGCGAATTGGCGCTTATCGCCGAGGAGCTCAAGGGCGTGCGCGAGTTGTGGCGCCAGCACCTCGTTCAGATCGCACGCGTGACGGCGCTGGAGCGTGATACCGCGCGGCTGGAGGGAGAGCGCGGCTCCCTCGTATCCGCGATGGCGCAGGCCAAGGGCAAGGTGACCGAGACCGAGCTGCAGATCCTGCAGATCGAGCAGGACCTGCGAACCGAAGTCGGCAAGGAGCTTGCGGAAATCCGGGGCAAGCTCGCCGAACTGGCCGAAAAGCGCGTGGCGGCCGAGGACCAGCTCAGGCGCGTGGACATCCGCGCGCCCCAGGACGGGGTGGTGCATCAGCTGGCCGTGCACACGGTCGGCGGGGTGATCAACGCCGGGGAGCAGCTCATGCTCGTGGTGCCGAAGGCGGACACCCTGACCGTCGAGGCGCGGATCGCGCCGCATGACATCGACCAGGTCCGGATCGGGCACAGGGCCATTCTGCGCTTTTCGGCCTTCAACCTGCGCACCACGCCGGAGCTCAAAGGCGAGGTCACCATGGTTTCGGCGGACATCACGGAGGACGCGAAGACGGGGGCGAGCTTCTACACGGTGCGCATTACGCCGCCGGCGCAGGAGCTGGCGCGTCTGAAGGGTCTCAAGCTCGTCCCGGGCATGCCGGTGGAGAGCTTCATCCAGACCGGCGAACGCACCGTCATCTCCTATCTCACAAAGCCTTTGCAGGACCAGATCCTGAAGGCGTGGCGTGAGAAATAATGAAGCACACCTGCGCAGATACGCCATAGAAGGGGCTAGAACCTTCGCAGACAAACAATCAGATTATTAGTATTACACCAATCGCTGCCTTGCATAATCTGAATATACAGGTGTAGTGTGAAAATTGATTCCGATCTATCAGCACGGATGTATGCTTCATTGCCAATACCATCGATTGATCTGAACGTCCTTTCAAGACAACTGAGCAACAATTCTGCAGACCGAGCGGCGGTATTCTATCTCAGCTTTTGGGACGAGATCCCGGAAAGGCGCTGGGAAGCCGCACGCAGGTGCAGCGCGGCGATGCGCTGCGAGCGGGGGCCCTGGGCGAACTCCGATCGGAGCTCGGATAGGAGGACTTATCATGTCTGAGACAATCTCCGGACTGACCCAATCCACTTTTGACGAACCGGCAGGGCCCGAAGAACCGTCGCTCTTTGGGGACTTCTCGTCCTTCCTGGGCGGCTTCCTCGGTGCCCCGTCGACGCCGCTCGCTCGCCTGTTCCAAAGCGACTTTGGCGACATCCAGGAACGGCTCTTCAACGGGCTGCGGAACGACATCCATGACGCGATCCTGGAGCGGCTCGGACTTCAGGATCCCCACAGCACCCCCAACGCGGGTGCGGGTGACGCAGCCGGCGGCGGTCTGGAAAATTTGCGGCTGACGCTCGACTACGTCCAGGTCAATCAAGCTCTGGACGGTAATGGCGACCACGCCGAAATCGACTTCAACTTCAATGCGGGAGGCCAGACCTGGAGCTACTACAAGGAAAGCATCAATGAACGTGGCGACGTGGTGCCAATGGACCACGTTTTCAATCTTTACAACTGGGATCCCAACGTCAACCTCTTGATAACCACGTCAGGGAAAGAAGTCGATCCCGGCATCCAAGCGGACGATCCCCTGCCGAAGGTGACCACTGTCCTGACGAAGGAAGACCTCAGAGACCACGACTTCACGACCACGGCCCGCAATTCGGACGGGTCTTTCGACCTGGTCTATCATTGGAGCCTGGACGTCACCCCTGCGAGCAACACCGGCGCTGCCGCAGCCGCGGCCGCTACGCCTAACCAGGACACGCTGCTCGCAGCTGCGGCGACGCCTAACCAGGACGCGCTGCTCGCGGCAGCGGGCGCCCCCAGCCAGGACGCGCTGCTCGCGGCGGCGGCTGCTCCTAACCACGACATGCTGCTCGCCTAAGTGCGAGGCGAATAGGCGCGCCGCCGTGTTAACGGCGGCGCGCCTGCTTTTCTTGGGGAGACTGGAGCCGCGCGTCCGGGACAAGCCAAGGACCGTAACGTCGAGGCTGCGCACGCTGGTTCTAGGGCGGTCTTGGGCTATGGCCGTCAGCGAAGCGATCGCCCTGTCGTCCATACAGAATTTGTCCCGCACGCTTCAGGTCAGAAGGCCGGAGGGGACGAGGCGCTTCCCAGACGCTGCAGGTAGCGGGCCCAGGCGACCATCCCGGCCGCGTAGCTGGACAGGCGGAAGAACTCGTTGGGGGCATGGTAGTCCTCGTCCACGGTCGAGAACGAGAAGAACACCGTATGGATGCCGAGCACGCGGCGGAAGATCTCGCCGATGGGAATCGTGGCGCCCATCCTGACCCGGACAGGCCGGCGTCCGAGAATTTCCTCCAGGATGTCTTCGGACAACGCCAGGCCGGGGTGTTCGGCCGGGATGGCGTAGGCCGGCGCCCCGCCGGGTTCGCGGCGCACCTCGACCCGCACCCCGGCAGGCGCAGCAGCCGCGAGATGGCGGGCGATGAGCGAGACGACCCGTTGTGGATCCTGGCCCGGCACGAGGCGGCAGGTGATCTTGGCCGAGGCCTGATGCGGGATGACGGTCTTCTTCCCCGCGCCCGTATAGCCCCCGACCACCCCGTTGAACTCGAGGGTGGGACGCAACCAGTTGCGCTGCAGCAGCGTGTACCCCTGCTCGCCGCCGGGGGCCGGGGCGCCCACTTCGGCCAGATAGGCCGCCTCGTCGAACTGGATTGAAGCGATGGCGGCGAGTTCGTCCTCGCTTACTGGCTCGACGCCGTCATAGAACCCGGGAACGGCCACGGCTCCCCGGTCGTCGTGCAACCTAGCCAAGAGCCGGACAAGCGCCTGGATGGGGTTGACCACTGCGCCGCCGTGCCGGCCGGAGTGCAGGTCCTTGCCGGGACCGCGCACGACCACCTCCAGGGCGCAGATGCCGCGGCTGGCCACCGTGACGCTCGGGAGGTCCGCACGCCATTGCGCGCCGTCGGCCGAAAGCGTGAAGTCTGCGGCGAGCAGATCCCGATGAGCGGCCACGAAGGCCTCCAGGTGCGCGCTCGAGACCTCCTCCTCCCCCTCGAACAGGAACACGAGGTTCACTGGCAGCCGGCCGTCGACCCGCATGAAGGCCTCCGCCACCGCGATCGGGATCAGCATGGGTCCCTTGTCGTCGGACGCCCCACGGGCGTAGAGGCGCCCTTCCCGCACTTCGGCCCGGAACGGCGGAGAGGTCCAGGCGTCCATCGGCTCGGGCGGCTGCACGTCGTAATGGCCATAGACCAGGACAGTGGGCGCCCCGGGAGCCCTCCGCCAGGAGGCGGTCACCACGGGGTGCCCCTCCGTGGGGTGAATCTCCACGGCTTCCATGCCCGCCTGCCGGAGGCGCTCGGCGACGAACGCGGCCGCCTCCGCCATGTGAGGCTTGTAGGCGGGGTCGGTGGACACGCTTGGGATGGCGACGAAACGCTCCAGGATCTCCAGGTGCCGCGGCCTTTCGGACTCCAGCAGCGACTCGACGGCGCTCGTCTCCATCATTTGCCGCCGTCCACCGAGAGGGTCTGGCCGGTGATCCAGCCGGCCTGCTCACTGGCCAGGAACGCGACGGCGTTGGCGATGTCCTCGGCCGTGCCCAGCCGCCGCGTGGCGATCCGGTTGAGCAGCGCCTTCTGGCCCTCCGCGCCATAGCTCGCCCACTGCCGTTCGGTCGTCGGGTTCGAGCGCACGAAACCCGGGGCCACGCTGTTGACCGTGATCCCGAACGGCCCCAGTTCATGCGCCAATTGCCGGGTGAGCCCGATCTCGCCGGCTTTGGCCGACGCGTAGGCCTGGATGCCGGTCAGGCTGACTCCAAGCCCCGCCCCGGAGGAGATGAACACCATGCGGCCGTAGCGCCTCTCCTTCATCGACGGCGCAAGCGCCTGCGCCAGCAAAAACGGAGCCTTCTGGTTGATGGCCACGATGGCGTCCCAGTCCTCCTCCGGCACCTCCTCCAGGGGCCGTCCAACCTGACCGCATACGCCGCCTGCGCTATGCACGAAGATGTCGAACGGCCCGTAGTCCCGGGCGAGAGCCTGCGTGTCAGCCCTGCGCGTCAAGTCGCACGCGGCGGTCGAGATTCGGCCGGACGGATGAGCGCCAGCCCCCTCGAGCTCTCGCGCCAGAATGTCGACCGCCACCACCTGAGCGCCTGATTGGGCGAGCTCATGCGCGATGGCGCGCCCAATGCCGTTGGCGGCCCCGGTGACCAGCGCCCTCCGCCCCTCGAATGAGATTTGCATGGTGTGTTCCTCAGGCGGGTGGCAGCGAAGTCGCGAGTTCCGCCAGGTTGTCCCAGGCGAGCGGCCGCCGGCCATCCTCGATTTCGTGAATCATGGCGATCACCCCCGCGGTGGCCGGCGCCGCCACGCCAACCTGCCGCCCGAAGGTGACGATTGGCCCGAGCTGCGCGTCCGCCTCGGTCTTGCGCTTGCGCACGGCCAGGTCGCGCCAGATGCCGGAGTGCGTCTTCGCCGACTTGGCGTTGTGGGCGACCATGGCGTCGAAGGACGCGTCGGCCGCCGCGTCCGATGCGCCGGGCGCGAAGGCGGCCGGGTCGTAGCCATTGAAGCCCAGAGGTTGGATCCCGAGCTTGCCGGCGACGGCCGTCGCTTCGCCGGCGACACGTCGGAACAGGGCCCGGGGCTCGCGCGCGTCCAGCGCCTCGCAGATCGACGCGTTAGTGAGCGCCGTGGCGAACAGAAGGGCGCCGTATCCGAGCTTGCCCCAGAGGTAGCCCATGACGTTGTCGGTCAGCACGGCGTTGGGCTCGAACAGCCGCATGGTCTCGTGCAGCGCCCGCACCCGCGGCGTGACCGCCCCGTCGATCTCGCCGATCACCACCGCGCCGCGCCCGCTGTACTGGACCACGCCGGGGCTCATGTAGTCGGCCCCGAAGTTCACGAAGGCCCCGACCGTGTTCTCGCGGCCGACGACCTCCGCGATCTCCAGCTCGTTGAGCCCGTTCTGGAACGAGGCGACGTAGCCGCCGGGCGCCAGATGCGGCCTAAGCTGCTCGGCAGCCCCACGGGTGTGGTGCGCCTTCACGCACAGGAGAATGCAGCCGAAACGGCCCTCCACCATGTCCGGCGTGAAGGCCGGGGCCTTGACGGAGAATTGCTCGATGGGCCCCTCGATGGCGAGGCCTCCCGCGTTGATGGCGTCGACATGATCGCTGTCGATGTCCACGAAGGTGACCGGCAACCCGGCGCGCGTCAGGTAGGCCCCGACCGTGCCCCCGATGGCGCCCGCCCCCCAGACCAGGATCGGACCCTCGACGCCGCTCATGACCAGGGCCCTTCGATGAGGGCGCGCGTCTCCGCCACTGCGACGTCCCAGATGGCCTGCATGTCCTCGTCGCTCCGCTGGTACAGGCCCCCGAAATTACCGTCGCCCAGGACGCCGCGGACGCCGGCCGGATCCTTGGTGCGCATCATGTCGAGGTCGGCCATCGGCTTCTGGATCTCGGGCCCGCGGATGTTCGGCAGCCGCGTCCATGGGAAGTTCTCCATCCAGGACGCATGCGAGGCGACCTTGTCGATCTCCTGGACCTTGGCGAAGGTCTTGGGCGCGTTCCACCAGTTGTGGAAGCGCACGACGACGCCCGGATTGGCGCCCATCCACTCCACCCCGACCGTCTGGGCGGGTGAGTTGCCCCCATGGCCGTTGCACAGCAGGATGCGCCGGAAGCCCGCCTTTCGGAGCGAGTCGAGCACGTCGGACACCACGGCCGCATAGGTCGACATCTTCAGCGACACGGTGCCCGGATAAGCCATGAAGTAGGGAGTGATGCCGTAGGCGAGGACCGGAAATACGGCCACGCCGAGCGGCTCGGCCGCCTCCAGGGCCACCCGCTCGGAGAGAATGGAGTCGACCGACAGGCTCAGGTAGGCGTGCTGCTCCGTTGAACCGAGCGGGACCACCGCGCGGTCATCGCGCTTGAGGTAGTCCTCCACCTGCATCCAGTTCATGTCGCTGATCCTCATCGGATCGCCTCCTTGGCTGGCTGACGCCCAACGGCGCCGCTCCTGATCGCTTCGACGAGCGGCAGCAGGCTCTCCTGCACCGCATGGGGATCGGGGACGTGGCGGTATTCGATGGCGCCCGCGGGGGCTCCCGCCGCCGCAAGAGCGCCCTCGGCCCCCGTGGCGTAGACCACCACGTCCAGCCGCCCCAGAAAGGCAGGCAGCTTCGGGTCGTCCGCCACGATGGCTTCGATCTCGCGCACGTGGGGTGCGAACCGACGCACGCCGGGTTTCATCAGCGCCAGAAATTCCGGGAAGACGGAAACGAGGCCCACCCGCGCCAGCGGATCGATGGCGGCCAGCAGGGCGCGGGTCTGTTCCGAGGGCAGGAAGCTCACCGCCGTCACGGGAGCCCGCCCGCCCATGGCCGCCTCGGCCTCGGCCTTGCGGTTGGCCAGGGTGACCACGAGATCCGGCGCCGGCCCGGCCCGGAGGCCTGCCCGCATCTCGTCGAAGGTGCAGGGCTCGATCACGTCGCCCGGCTTCAACTGCCGCGCGATCTCCTGGGCGTAGGCTCGCGTCGCGTCGCGGAACACCCCCAGCATGAGCAGGCGCATCGGCCGGCCCTCGCGGACGCGCCCTCGGCTGATGGCGGCGTTCAGCAGCGAGGCCACCTGCGCGAGCGGAATCGCGCCCGCCTCCGCTTCCGCCAATGCCGCCTCGAGGTGGGCCTGGACACGCGCAAGCGCCTCCGAGCCGTCCCGGCGGGGTCCTTCCGCCACATAGGTTCCAGCGCCGGGACGGCTTGTGATGAGCCCGCTTCGCTGCAGCTCACGGTAGACCGCGACGGCCGTCATCGGCGCTATTCCGCTCGCTTCCGCCAATTCCCGTACAGAGGGCAGCCGCACGCCAGGGGGCAGCTCGCCGCAGGCGATGCCGTATTCGATGAGCCCCTTCAGCTGCACGCTCAGCGGCACCGGCAGGCTCCTGTCGAGCGCCGAGGCGATGTTGCTGAGGAGGGCGGCGCCGGGCATGTGTTCTAGACGGTTAGCACAATGTTTTGGCGATGCGCTCAAAATCCGAGCGGAACGGCTGGATCGCAAGTTGCGCCTGTTGACGTTCTCACGTCCACCCTTCTAGCATCCTAGGACAGAACACAGGACGGCGTGAAGCCGCAGAGGGGAGAAATTTGATGAGACGGACATTCCTGAAGGCGAGTCTCGTCGCGCTCGCTGTCGCGACAGGCCTGGTCCAGCTGCCCTCGATCGCCGACGCGGCGACACGCGGCGGCAAGATGGTGTACGCGCGCTACGCCGACAGCCTGTTCCTCGACCCGGTTCTCAACGACGCGAACGTCGACATCTGGGTGCTGACCAACCTCTACGACACGCTGCTGCAGCCGACGGCCGACGGCCTCGGCGTGCAGCCCGGCTTGGCGACCAAGTGGGACGTCTCGGGCGACGGCAAGACCGTCACCTTGGCGCTGCGGCCCGGCGTCAAATTTGCGGATGGCTCGGCGCTGACCGCCGACGACGTCAAGTGGTCGCTGGACCGGGCCCGCGACCCGAAGGCCGGGGCCTGGAATTCATCCCTCGCGTCCATCGAGTCGGTCTCGGTCTCCGGCCCGGAAACGGTGACCCTGGCGCTCAAGCACCCGGACCCGACCATCCTCCCGGCGCTCGCCACCTTCAACAGCGCGATCCTGCCGCAGAAAGCGTTCGAAGCCTCCCCTGGCGCAACCCCGGAGGAGAAGGCCAAGTCCTTCGCCGAAAAGCCGATCGGCACGGGTCCGTTCGTGATGACGGCATGGAAGCGCGGCGTCTCCATGACGCTGAAGCGCAACCCCTACTACTGGAAGCAGGGCGAAGATGGGAAACCCCTGCCCTATCTCGACGAGCTCGAGTTTCAGATCATCCCCGACGACGCCACCCGCCTTCTCAAGCTGAAGGCCGGCGAGATCGATGGCACGGAGTTCATCCCCTACGCGCGGGTGAAAGAGTTGCAGGCCGATCCCAACCTCCGGATGGAGCTCTGGCCTTCGACCCGCGTTCGCTACCTGACCTTCTATTGCGGCCCCACCTACAAGGACGGAAAGCCGAACCCGGTGGCAAATCCCAAGGTGCGCCAGGCGCTGAACTACGCCGTCAATAAGGACGCCATCATCCAAATCACCACGCTCGGCCTCGGCAAGCCGATGCGGTCATTCATGTCGGCGACGACCCCCCTCTTCGTGGGCCAGGACAACCTCTACAAGTATGATCTCGCCAAGGCCAAGGCGCTCCTGGCCGAGGCGGGAATGGCCAACGGCTTCGACCTGCAGATCTACTCGCTCTCCGGCAACGGCGACGACGCCAATGACCTCGCGGCCGTTCAACAGATGTGGGCCCAGGTCGGGGTGAAGCTGCGCATCGACCAGGTCGACAACGCCACGCGGACGGCTCGCTACCGCGAGGAGAACTTCGGCATGCGCACCTCCGCGTGGACGAACGACATCTCCGACCCGAGCCAGATCACGTCCTACTTCGCGTACTGGCCGAACATCCACTCGCTGCACTCGAATTGGCAGGACAAGCGCGTGGATGAACTGTTCGAGAAGAGCCAGCAGGAGATCGACCCCAAGGCCCGGGCCGAGCAATACCGCGAGATCCAGCAGCGCTACAACGAGTCCGCGCCCATCCTGTACCTCTATGAGACGCCCTACCCGGTTGCGTTCCGCAAGAACGCCAAGGGATTCGTGCAGATCCCGCTGGGCAACAACCTGTTCGAGGCGGCCTACATCGAGAAGTGACGTCACGCTCGCCGCGGCGCATGCTGCGGCGAGCCCCTCCGCCGCCATGAACCAGGACCGAGGATGAGCAAGGCCGGACTGATCGCCGCGCGCCTCCTGCAGATCGTGCCCACCTTCCTGCTCATCGGCGTCGTCGTCTTCGTGCTGGCGCGCCTGCTGCCGGGAGACCCCGTCAGCGCCATGCTGGGCGATCGGGCGTCGGACGAGGCCGTGAACCGCCTGCGCCAGCAGATGGGCCTCGACCGCACGATTTTCGAGCAGTTCGCCATCTTCCTCGAAAACGCCGTCAGGGGGGATTTCGGCACGTCGATCGCCTTCCGCGTGCCCGTCACCTCCGTGATCGCCGAGCGCCTGCCCGTCACGCTTGCTCTCACGGGGCTCGCTACCCTGATCGCGCTAGGACTCGCCGTTCCGCTCGCCTTCGTGGCAGGCCTGAACGCCAACCGCTGGCCCGACTTCCTGATCCGCAGCGTCTTTCAGGTGGGTCTGTCGTCGCCGGTGTTCTATGTCGGCCTCATCCTGCTGACTGTCTTCGCCGCCTGGTTCCGGTGGTTCCCGGTGGGAGGCTATGGCGAAGGCGTCGCCGACATCCTGTGGCACCTCCTGCTGCCTGCCGTGACGCTGGCCCTGAGCTTCGCCGCCGTCATCATGCGCAACCTGCGCGCCTCGGTGCTGGAGGTGCTGAACGCGGAATTCGTCGATTTCGCCCGCGCCAAGGGCCTGTCCCGCCGCGTGATCCTGACGCGCCACGTGCTGCGCAATGCGCTCATCTCGACGGTGACGCTGGTGGGCCTGCACGCCGGCTCCCTGTTGGGCGGAGCGGTGATCACCGAGAGCGTGTTCGCCGTTCCAGGGATGGGCCGCCTCATGGTCGACAGCATCTTCGCCCGCGACTACCCGATGATCCAGGCCCTGACCCTGATCCTCGCCGTGGTCGTGTCACTCGCCTTCCTGGTCACCGACCTCGTCCAGATGGCCCTTGATCCCCGCGTGGCCCGATGACCGCCGTTGCGCTCGCCTGGCGCCGCGCGCCGGTCTCGCTGGTCGCCGGCGTCGTCATTCTGGCGGCCCTGGCGGTCTGCGCCCTGGCGCCTGGCCTCATCGCTCCTTACGACCCGCTGGCCTTCGACTACGGGGCCCTGTTGCAGCCGCCCTCGGCGCCGCACCCTTTCGGCACCGACCAGTTCGGCCGGGACATTCTGTCCCGCACCATCGCGGCGGCGACGGTCGACCTGCAGATCGCGATCTTCGCCACGCTCGGCCCCCTGGTGATCGGTGCGATCGTCGGGCTTCTCGTCGGCTATTACGGCGGGCTGGCCGACGCCGTGTTCGGGCGCCTGGTCGACCTCGTCGTGACCTTCCCGTTCCTGGTGCTGGTCATCGCCATCGTGGCGGTGCTCGGCCCGGGGCTGTCCAACATGTACATCGCCATCGGGGTGGTCGGCTGGGTCTTCTACGCCCGGCTCATGCGGGCGGAGGTGATGGTCCTGCGCGGGCAGGATTACGTCTCTGCCGCCAAGGTGCTCGGCTACCCCGAGCGGCGCATCCTGCTGCGCCATATCTTGCCGAACGCGGCCCGTCCGATCCTGGTCTACTGGATGACCGACATGGCCCTCGCCATCCTGCTCGGCTCGAGCCTGGGCTATCTCGGGCTCGGGGCCCAGCCGCCCACCGCGGAATGGGGCGTGCTGATCGCCGACGGCAAGAACTTCTTCTCGCAGGCGTGGTGGATCACGGTCTTTCCCGGCGCCGCCATCGTGCTGTGCGGGATGGGCTTCAGCCTCTTCGGCGACGGCCTCGCAGACCTCATGGACGTGCGGCGATGACGGAGCGTCCACAGCCCATACTCGAGGTCCGCGACCTGCGCGTCCGCTTCGCCACCAGCCGCGGTGAGGTGCGGGCCGTCGACGGCGTGAATCTCGCCCTCGCGCCGGGCGACACGCTGGGTCTCGTCGGAGAATCCGGCTCAGGCAAGAGCGTCACCCTGAGGGCGATCCTGCGCCTGCTGCGCAGCAACGCGACCACGACCGGCGAGGCTCGGTGGCGCGGGCAAGATCTGCTCGCCATGCCCGAGAAACGCCTGCGCGCTCTGCGCGGGCGGGAGATCGCAATGATCTTCCAGGAGCCGATGTCGGCCCTCAACCCGGTGATTCCGATCGGGGTTCAGATCGCGGAGAGCCTTCAGGCTCACACGGCTCTGGACGCGGCGGGTCGTCGACGCCGAGCCATCGAGTTGCTCGATCTCGTCGGCATCCCTTCGGCGGCGCAGCGGCTGGCCGGCTATCCGCACGAGTTCTCGGGCGGCATGCGCCAACGCGCCATGATTGCAATCGCCCTGGCGGCCGAGCCGAAGCTGCTGTTGGCCGACGAGCCGACCACCGCGCTGGACGTTACCATCCAGGACCAGATCCTCAAGCTCTTGCTGCGCCTCAGCCGAGAGCTCGGCATGGCCATGGTCCTGGTCACCCACGATCTCGGCGTCGTGGCGGAGACCTGCGAGCGGGTCAGCGTGATGTACGCCGGCCGTGTCGTCGAGACCGGCCCGGTGGACCGCGTTTTCACCGCCCCCGGGCACGCCTACACGGACGCGCTTCTGCGCAGCATGCCGCACGGCGGCGTCGCGAGGGCGCCGCTGCGGCCAATCCCCGGCCTGCCCCCGCGCCTCGACAGGCCCCTCCAGGGCTGCCCCTTCACGCCTCGATGCGCCTATGCCGAGGGGCGCTGCGGCGCTGAGGCGCCGCCCTTCGCGCCGGTGGCTCCCGGACAGGAGGCGGCCTGCTGGGCCAGTGACCGGCTCGCCAGGCGGGAGGTCCCGGCGTGAAGGACGGCGCCCTCCTGCAGGTTGAAAACCTGACCAAGGCCTTTCCGCTCGGCCGCAGCCTGGCCGACGCGCTCCGTGGCCGGCCTCAGCGGGCGCTTCAGGCCCTGGGCGGGGTGTCTCTCTCCGTCAATCGGGGGGAAACCCTTGGCGTCGTCGGCGAGTCGGGCTGCGGCAAGTCCACCCTGGCGCGGTGCCTGGTGCGCCTCTACGAACCGGATTGCGGCGCCGTCCGGTTCGAAGGCAAGGACGTGCTGGGTCTCACGGGCGAGGCCCGCCGCTCCTATCATCGCCGGGTCCAGATGGTGTTCCAGGACCCCTACGCCTCGCTCAACCCGCGCCTGTCGGTCGGCGACGCCCTGGCTGAGGCGCTGACCGTCCACCGGATCGTGGAGCCCTCGGCGACGCGCGATCGGGTCGGCGCATTGCTCGACCTGGTCCACCTGCCGCGCGACGCCGCGGACCGCTATCCCCACGAGTTCTCCGGCGGCCAGCGGCAGCGCGTCGGCATCGCCCGAGCTCTCGCGGTGGAGCCATCCGTCATCATCGCCGACGAGCCTGTCTCGGCGCTCGATGTGTCGGTGCAGGCCCAGGTGGTGAACCTGTTTTTGGAGTTGCAGGACCGGCTCGGCCTCTCCCTTGTGTTCATCACCCACGATTTGCGGCTCGTCCGGCACGTATCGCACCGGCTGGCCGTGATGTATCTCGGCAAGGTGGTCGAGACCGGCGACACGGAGGCCGTGTTCACGGCGCCGCGGCATCCCTACACGCGCGCCCTGATCGCGGCCGTGCCGCAGGTCGACCCCCACCAGCGCTCGACCCGGGAAGCCGTGCGCGGGGAACTGCCGAGCCCCATCGCCCCGCCGCCTGGATGCCCCTTCCATCCCCGCTGCCCCATCGCGGAGCCGCGCTGCAGGACGGAGGTCCCAGCCCTGGACCGACGCCATGGCGGCTGGCCCGTGGCGTGCCATCTCGCGGGCGCGCCCTCGACCTGAGAGGATCCTCCCCATGAGCCTGACAGCTTTGCGTCAGCGCATCGCGACCGTTTCCGACCTGCTGTGCACGCTCAACCTGCTTGTCTGGGACAGCCGCACGATGATGCCGGCCGGAGGCACGGAGTCGCGAGGCCATCAGATCGCGACCGCGACCCGGCTGGCGCGCGACATGATCGCGGCCGACCAGACGCTCGAGTTGCTGGACCAAGCCGAGCAGGAAGTCGCCGGCCTGCCGCCTGACGACGACGCGCACGAGGAGCTTCGTCAGATCCGCCAGGCCGTGAGCTTGCACCGGCGCGTGCCAGCCGAGCTCGTGGAGCGACGGGCGGCGATCCGCGCCAAGGCCAACGCGGCCTGGGCGGCGGCGCGCGACGCCAATGACTTCGCCGCGTTCGCGCCCTGGCTGGAAGAGACGGTCGCCAGCACGCGCGACTACGCGGACGCCATCGGCTGGTCGGAGCACCGCTACGACGCCATGATTGGGCTCTACGAGCCCGGCGAGACTGTCGCAACTCTTCAGCCGCTGTTCTCGGACCTTCGTCTCGGAATTGCGCCGTTGCTCGAGAAGGCGCGCGAGCGGCCGCCGGCCGAGCTCTCCGGCGGCCCCTTCCCCCCATCCATCCAGGCCGAGACGGCCAAGCGCTTCGCCGCGCTGTTCGGCTACGACTTCGGCCGCGGCCGCCTCGACGCGACGGTTCACCCGTTCGAAATCTCGTTCACGCGCAGCGACGTCCGGATCACGACGCGGTTCAACGTCCAGGATCTGCGCCCGGCCCTGTTCGGCGCCTTCCACGAAACCGGGCATGGCCTTTACGAGCAGAACGTCGACCCCGGCTACACGCGCAGCGCCTTCGCGACCGACCTCGTCGGCCTCTACGCGGTCGGCGGGACGAGCTTCGGCGCCCACGAGTCGCAGTCCCGGCTCTGGGAGAACCATGTGGGCCGCAGCCTGCGTTTCTGGCGTCTGCACTTCGCCGATCTGCAGGCGGCGTTCCCGGACGCGCTGGCCAGCCTCACCCCGGACCAGTTCTACGCCGCAGTGACGGTGGTCCGTCCGAGCCTCATCCGCGTGGAGGCGGACGAACTGACCTACGATCTCCACATCATGGTGCGGGTCGAACTGGAGGCCGCCTTGATGGACGGCGGACTCTCCGTCGGCGATCTTCCGGCCGCCTGGAACGACGCCATGCGCCGCCATCTGGGCCTGACGCCGCCCGACGACCGCCGTGGCGTGCTGCAGGACATCCACTGGTCGTCAGGGATGATCGGCTCTTTCTGCACCTACACCATCGGCAACGTCATGGCGGCCCAGCTGTTCGAGGCCGCCATGCGCGTGGACGGGGTCTCGGACGGACTGGACCGGGGCGACTACGCCCCCCTCGGCGCTTGGCTTCGCGACCGCGTCTGGCGCCACGGCCGCCGCCGCAGCCGCACGGAGATCCTGCAGCACGCCACCGGCAGTCCGCTTGCGCCCGACGCCTACATCAGGCGTCTCGCCGAACGCTACGGCGCCTGATGGTCAAGGTCCGGCCCATGTTGTGGCTTGCCGCCATTCGGATCTGTGCAGCGCGAGGGCAACCGCTCGGCTGAGCAACTGACTGGCGACGGGCAGCACGTGCTCGTTACTGCGCAACGGCTGCTGCTCGCCAAACATGGCGGATCAGCGGCTAGGTCCCGGACACCGAGGCAGCCAAGCCGATCCCGCCGACGAGAACAAGGCTGAGCGGCCAAGCGACGTCTAGGTTGAACCAGGCTCGCCTGATGTATTGCGGTCCAAGCCACGCATGCACGGCCAGCGCAAGGACGCCGCCGGAGACGATCATGACGACGGCATGCGCCGCCGCGACCTGCACCGCCACCGCAGCGTTGCCCGCCATGAGGGCGCCAGCCGCGCGATGGCCGTCATCGAGCCGTTCCGGCCGGCAAAGCCCGAGATAGATCGGCACGAGCATCAGCCCGGCTCCGTGGGCGGTCGCGGCCGCGAAGGACCAGAATGCGAGCCGCGTCGGCTCGATCCGGGCCAGGAAGCGCGGATGCCGCCTGTTGGCCAGCAGCAAGATTCCGACCCCGAGAACGGCCAGGCCCGCCCCGCCCCTGATTTCGCGCTCCCAAGTCACGAGGGCCGCCATGGCGGCGAAGGGCAGCAGGATGACCGCCATGGCGAGGAAATGCCCCGCCGCCAACGCGGCGAGCGCGGGCAGGAGTTCGCGCCTTCCCTCCCCCATCCACGCAGCCGACACGGCCAGCGGCCAGCCCATCCCGGGGTTCACCCCGTGGTACAAGCCGCTAGAAAGGACGGCCAGCCAGAGGCTGGCCGTGGTCCAGCCATTCATCTCGCGATCACACCGAGGGGTAGCAGAACGAGTCCGTGGAACAGTCGCCGCCCTCGAGGCGGATCTGGTGGGAGCGATAGCCCTTCGGGAACTCGACAAAGAAGTTCGGGTCGAGTTCCAGGCCGCCGTTCGCTCCGGCATTGGCCTTCACCATCGCTCCAGGGATCCCGCGCGGATAGAACTGGTCATCCCAGGTCGAGTACAGTGAGTTGGTCCAGTAGACGCGCCTGCCGTCGCGGCTGATCTCGACCATCTGCGGGCCGCCTTGGAAGTCGACGCCGCCCGGGTGCTTCGTCCGGCGCGCGATGCCGCCGATGTGCACCGAACCCGCCAGTCTCGGCGCCATGGGATCAGAAACGTCGTATTGGCGCATCTCGCCTGTGCCCCAGCAGGAGACGTAGAGGAACCGGTCGTCGAGCGAGAGATCGATGTCCGTGACCAGAGGCGGCACGGCCTCGAAACCCTGCAGCAGGGGTGGAAGAATATCCTTGGAGGCCGGCTCGGGCGGGATCGTCGCCGTCTTGCGGCAATGGAAGGAGCCGCCCTGCCGCCACCAGGTCCAGATCGACCCCTCGAGGTTCGTCGTGTCCACCACGACGCCGACGAAGCCATATTCCTTGACGGGATCGTGGGCCGGACGGACTTCGAGCGCCATCTGGTGGTTGGCGCCGAGGTCGATCGTCTGCACGTTCCGGCGAGCCCTCAGGTCCCAGAAATGCAGCCGGTGGCCGTATTTGTTGGACAGGAGATCCTCGGGAACGATGCCGTTCTCGAATTGCGGCGGCAGCGCCCATTCGCTCGAGACCATGTAGTCGCGAGGCAGGTTCCACCAGAAATCATAGTGCTTGTCCTGCGGGCCGCGATCGATCTCCCAGCGGCCCAGCACTTCGAAGGTCTGGCAGTCCAGGATGAAGATGCCGGGCGGGCCTTGCGTGCCGTCGGCTCCGCCGCCCCCAAGAGTCGAGACGTAGATGCCTTCCGGCCCGCAGTGGATCGTGTGCGGACGGGAGTAGCCGGTTTTCCGGAAGATCTCCTCCGGCTCGATGATCTTGTGGATCGATGCCTGGGTCGGGTCCGGCCTCGTATCGATCACATAGATGCGGGACGAGCGCATCCCGGGGATGATCAGGTAGCGCCGCTCGAGGAAAGCGTGCCCGGTCAGGGGCGACAGCGCCGATGAGCACGCATTCCAGCCAAAATGGTGAAACTCGTCGCCCCTGTTGGGCATCATCACCGTGTAGACGATGGAGCCGCAGGTCTTCGAAGCGGGGTCGACATCAATGACGGCCAGTCCGTCGGGCTGGGAGAAATCGCCGCTCAGCATGAGCGCATAGGCGTGCTTCTCGGGCGGAGCCTCCATCGCGAGCCGCGGTGTCGCGTAAAATGTGGGGTCAGGCCGCATGGTCATGGTCTGTTCCCTTCCTTCGGAGTTGATGTCCGAGTGCGAGGGCGCTTTCGCCTGAGCGAAGCGGGGACCAACCTATTGTCGAATAATGCCTTGCGACCGGTCTGTGCCGTTTTACACCGCCCTAACCGGTAATGGCGGGCTCGGTCTGAAGATACCGGCTCTCAATGAGGCCGCCGGCAAACGGCCGATCCGGCCCAGGTAGCCAGGACAAGGCGCTGGCGGAGACGGAGGGATTCGAACCCTCGATAGGGCTTTACAACCCTATAACGGTTTAGCAAACCGCCGCCTTCAGCCACTCGGCCACGTCTCCGGCGGGGCAAGGTCTAGGCGATCAGGGGCTACGGGTCAACGGCCCTGATTGCTCTCTCCGCGGTCGCTGCGCCCGGGTCGTGGGCGGCCCCAGGCGAGCCGCGGCGGGTCACCCCGATCAGTGGACCGTGAGCCACAGGCGCGCGGCGCGCTGGGCCTCGGCGATCTCCTCGCGGCTCATCTCGGAGGCGAGTTCCGCGCGCAGCCCGATGGCCTCGCGGCAGCCCCGCATGGCGGCGATGTTCAGCCACTTGTGGGCTTCGACCCGATCCACCGGCGCCGAACGCCCGGCGGCGTACATCATGCCCAGTTCCAGGAAAGCCAATCCGTCCATTTCGGCGGAAGCGATGCAGGCCATTTCGGCCGTGTTCATTTCAAAACGCGCCATGATCCTGTTTCCCAATGAACTCCGCTTCGCGGAGATTATCGAAGATCTTTGGCGAAGCGATCACGTTGCTTTCACCTCGCCGTCATGGGGCTATTGAACGGCAATTGTTTCAAAGGCTCGTGAATCAGGACGCTAAACAAGCGGTAATCGAATCGAAAATGAAGGGTGAACTTTACTTCCGATTCACCGCAGAACTCCGGAAAACGTCGAACTTTCAAGGCAATCGGGCCGACGTGGCCGCCCGGCGCTTCATTTTTCGTTGACTCTGGCGACGGCTGCGCCGGCCGCGGCGGGGCGGCGACCACTGGGGCCGCCGCACATCCTTCAGCGCGCCTTTTGCCCGAACAGAACGGCCTGCGCCTCCTTGTCCTTCGAGAGATCCACCTTGTTGCGCTCCTCCGCGAGCACCGCCATTCCGCGCACGACCGCCGGGCGCGCCATCACGGTCTCGAACCAGCGCTTCAGGTGCGGGAAGTCGTCCAGGTTCTGGCCCTGGCGCTCCCAGCCCTTCACCCAGCCCACGCAGGCCATGTCAGCGATCGAATAGGCCCCGGCCAGGTACTCATGGTCGGCGAGGCGCTTGTTCATCACGCCGTAGAGCCGGTTCACCTCGTTGGTGTAGCGGGCGATGCCATAAGGCACCTTCTCGGGCGCATAGATTCGGAAATGGTGGGCCTGCCCGGCCATGGGCCCCAGGCCGCCGATCTGCCAGAACAGCCATTCCTCGACCGCCACGCGCTGACGCTCGTCGGCGGGATAGAACTGCCCCGTCTTGCGACCGAGGTACTGCAGGATGGCGCCGGACTCGAACACCGAGATGGTCTGGCCTCCGGGACCGTCCGGGTCGACGATGGCCGGCATGCGGTTGTTGGGGGAGATGGCGAGGAATTCCGGCTTGAACTGGTCGCCCTTGCCGATGTTCACGGGGAGCACCGTGTAGGGCAGCCCTGTTTCCTCCAGCATGATGCTGATCTTCCAGCCGTTGGGCGTGGGCCAGTAATACAGTTCGATGGGCTTTCCGGGTGCTGCGGCCATGTTCGGGCTCCTCGGCGGTGCTGGAGCCCGGAAGGTAGGACGCGCCCTCCTCCGCGGGAAGCCGAACGCGCGCAAAGCCGTCCCGCGTTCAAGCGGGCTCGCGCCGCAACGACCGGCTTCGCCGCCCGGATGAGCCGCTGACGGCGCCCGGCCGGAGATTGATAGTGCGCAAGGATGAGCTTCGCCCCCTTGCCCGGCGTTCTTGCATCAAGGATGCTACGTTGCTTCGCGTTCGCGGAAAGTCTGCAACGGCGGCGGGTTCCCGCCGTGGGCTTGTGGCCCCGAGGCATGGGGAGTTCTTTTCCATGAAGACCAGCCTTTTCGCCGCCCTCGCCATCATGCTGGCGGCCACCGCCCCCTCCCTGGCCCAGACGGCCGCGACCACCAATCCCCTGAAGAAGCCCGCGACCACGGCGGCTCCCGCCGCGCCGGCCACTGCCCCGACGGCGCCGGCTGCGCCCTCGGCCGCCGCCCCGGCGGCTGAGAAGAAGGCGCCTTCGGAAGCCCAAATGGCCGCCCGCAACCGCATGAAGGAATGCGGCGCCGAGTGGCAGGCCGCCAAGAAGGCCGGCAAGACCGAGGGCAAGACCTGGCGCCAGTTCTCCAGCGAGTGCCTGAAGAAGAAGTGAGCTGGCAAACTCGGTGATCCCGAAGCCCCCGGCCGCGACCGGGGGCTTTTCTATCGTAGCCGCTTCTTGAATCCGTAGTGGCTGCGCGCGTAGCCGAGCCGCTCGTAGAAGCGGTGAGCGTCCACCCGGCGCATGTTGGACATCAGCTCGCACAAAGACGCGCCGCGCCGGGCGGCTTCCGCCTCGGCCACGGCCACCATCTGCGCCCCGATGCCACCCGAACGGCGGTCTGCGCTGACCTGAACGGCCCGCAGCACCGCATGGCGGGCGCCGCGCCCGGTGAGTCCGGGCATGAAGCTGAGCAGCAGCGTTCCCACCACCTCGCCGCCTTGCTCGGCCACATAGAGCACGTGGTCCGGATGCCGGTCGATCTCGGCGAAGGCCTGCTCGTAGGCCGGTCGGCTCTGGTCCGACCAGACGTCGCCCTGGCCGATCGCGGCGTCGGCCTCGTGCAGGCGCACGATGGCCGGGAGGTCGCCGGAGCGAGCCTCCCGAATCACGAGCTCCTGCCCGTCCGCGCTCACGCGGCGCGGCTCTCCGCCGGAAGCAGCTGCGCCGGCTCGCCGAAGCCCGGCAGGCTGCGGACCCGCGCCACCCAGGCGTTGATGTTGCCGTAGGGCGAGAGGTCGAAGCCGGCCTCCCCGGCGTAGTGGACGACGCCATAGAGGTCGATGTCGGCGATCGTCGCGCCCTCCCCGACCAGCCAGTCGCGCCCGGCGAGCGACTTGTCCAGGAAGCCCAGCGCCGCCGCGCCGTCGGCCGCGTACATGGCGAGCGTCGCCTCATCGAGAGGGCGCAGGCCAAGCTTGGCCATGCGCGACCGGTAGATCGGCGCGACCAGCTTGTCCCAGCACCAGAACATCCATTCGCGCGCGGCGATCCGCTCCTCCAAGGTGGCGCCGCCAAGCTTGCCGGTCTTGTCGGCGATGTATTCCAGGATGGCGGCCGACTGGCACAGGTTGCGGCCATTGGCTTTGTCGGTGAGGCAGGGCACCTGCCCGAACCGGTTCTTGGCCAGGAACTCGGGCGACTTCTGCTCGCCCGCGCGTAGGTTCACGTGGACATAGTCGAAGGGCTCGCCGGCGAGCGACAGGGCCAGCGCCACCGTGTAGCTCGGGCCAGACAGGAAGATGCCGTGGAGGGTATAGCGCGCGCTCATGATCAACCTCGTGCTCGCGGGGGTGTCCGGCGCGACAGTAGCGCGCCGCCGTGGGCCTGCAAGCCGGCGCGAGCGCGGCAATGAAAGGCGCGCACTCGGTTGATTTATGCGCGGCCGTTCCCACCTCTGCGGGAGCCAGGAGACGACTGCTTGAACATGCCAGATTTCGCCGAGCCCGTGCTCGCTTTCCTCCGTGAGCACGAGGGATGGGCGATCCCGATCGTGTTCCTCCTGGCCTTTGGCGAATCCCTGGCCTTCGTGTCCCTGCTCCTGCCCGCCACCGTCATCCTCTGGGGCGTGGGCCTTATGATCGGCGCCAGCGGCATGGCCTTCGTGCCGCTCTGGCTCGCCGCCGCCCTCGGCGCCGCGTTGGGCGACTGGCTCTCCTACTGGCTCGGCTACCACTACCACGAGCCGATCGCCCGCATGTGGCCGCTGAACAAGCACCCTGACCTGCTGCCGCGCGGCCACGCCGCTTTCGAGAAGTGGGGCTGGGCAGGCGTGTTCTTCGGCAGGTTCCTCGGCCCTCTGCGCGCGGCCGTCCCGCTGGTGGCGGGCGCCTGCCAGATGCCGCAGTGGTCTTTCCAGCTGGCGAACTGGCTCTCGGCCTTCGCCTGGGCGACCTGGACGCTCGGCGCCGGCGCCTTCGGCGTGGAGGCGCTGAAGGGCTGGATTTGAAGTCCTTGAGCGGCGCGAGGACCCTCGCTCACCGTCATTGCGAGCGCAGCGAAGCAATCCAGGGGGACAGGGCGCAAACCTCATTTGCCCGCCCCGGTCCCTGGGTTGCTTCGTCGCTGCGCTCCTCGCAATGACGGAGAAGGTGCAGTCTCAGATCCCCAGCTTCGCCTTCAGGATCTCGTTCACAGCCTGCGGGTTGGCCTTGCCGCCCGACTGCTTCATCACCTGCCCGACGAACCAGCCGATCATGGTCGGCTTGGCCTTGGCCTGCTCGACCTTGTCCGGGTTGGCGGCGATCACCGCGTCCACGGCGGCCTCGATGGCGCCGGTGTCCGTGACCTGCTTCATGCCGCGGCTCTCGACGATCTGGCGCGGGTCGCCGCCCTCGGTCCAGACGATCTCGAACAGGTCCTTGGCGATCTTGCCGGAGATCACGTTTTCGCCGATCAGGTCGACGATGGCGCCCAGCTGCTCCGGCGACACGGGCGAGGTGGTGACGTCCTTGCCCTCCTTGTTCAGGCGGCCGAACAGCTCGTTGATCACCCAGTTCGCCGCGGCCTTGCCGTCGCGGCCCTTGGCCACCGCCTCGTAATAGGCGGCCTGGTCCTGCTCGGCCACCAGCACGCCGGCGTCATAGGGAGTCAGGCCGTAGTCGGCGATGAAGCGCGCCTTCTTGGCGTCGGGCAGCTCGGGCAGATGCTGGGCGAGATCGTCCACATAGCCCTGGTCGAATTCGAGCGGCAGCAGGTCCGGATCCGGGAAGTAGCGGTAATCGTGCGCCTCTTCCTTGGAGCGCATGGAGCGCGTCTCTCCGCGGCCGGGGTCGAAGAGGCGCGTCTCCTGGTCGATCACGCCCCCGTCCTCCAGGATCCCGATCTGCCGCCGCGCCTCGACCTCGATGGCCTGGCCGATGAAGCGGATCGAGTTCACGTTCTTGATCTCGCAGCGCGTGCCGAAGGGCTCGCCCGGGCGACGCACGGAGACGTTCACGTCGGCGCGCAGGTTGCCCTTCTCCATGTCGCCGTCGCAGGTGCCGAGATAGCGAAGGATGGTCCGCAGCTTCGTCACGTAGGCGCGCGCCTCCTCCGAGGAACGCATGTCGGGCTTGGACACGATCTCCATCAGCGCCACGCCGGACCTGTTGAGGTCCACGAAGCTCATGGTGGGATGCTGGTCGTGCAGCGACTTGCCCGCGTCCTGCTCGAGATGCAGGCGCTCGATACCCACTGTGATCTGCCCGCCGCTCTCCGGCAGGTCCACGACCACCTCGCCCTCGCCCACGATGGGGCTCTTGTACTGGCTGATCTGGTAACCCTGCGGCAGGTCCGGGTAGAAGTAGTTCTTGCGGTCGAAGGTGGAGCGCAGGTTGACCTGCGCCTTGAGGCCGAGGCCGGTGCGGATGGCCTGGCGCACGCACTCCTCGTTGATCACCGGCAGCATGCCCGGCATCGCGGCGTCCACGAGCGACACGTGGTCGTTCGGCTCGCCGCCGAATTCCGTGGAGGCGCCCGAGAACAGCTTCGACTTCGACGTCACCTGGGCATGGATCTCCATGCCGATGATCACCTCCCAATCCCCCGTGGCGCCCTTGATGAGCTTCTTGGGGTCCATGGTGCGGCTGTCGACGATGGCGTTCATCGGGTCTGGTCTCTCGTGTCGATGAGGGCGCGAAGCCTCGCGCCCCGCTTTTGGGTTCTCGGGGGCGCGGGGTCAAGGGGCTGGCGGCCGACGAACCGGCTCAACCTCCCAGCACGCCGGGGCCAAGCCCCACCACCGAGGCGAACACCGCCAAGAGCACGCCCAGGCAAACGGCCGACAGCCCCGTCAGGAACAGGCGCACGGCGAGCTTGTAACGCCGGACCAGCAGGGAGCGGATGCCCAGCATCACCGACAGCGACATGATCTGCAGCGCGATGCCGAGCAGGATCACCGCCACCGCGACCAGGTCCACGCGGGTCCACTCGCCTGGCAACCCCGCCCAGCGGCTCAGGAAGCTGAGCGAGAAGCCCACCACGACGCCGATGGCGGTCAGGGAGCCGTTGCGGAAGGTGGAGTCGATCCGCTCCTCGGCGAGGGCGACCTCGGGCTTGGCGGAGTCGTTCATGGGCCTGCACCCGGGTGGCGGACGCCTGATGCTAAGCCGGAAAAGCCGCAGAACCAACGCGTGCAAAGGAGGGCGAGCGCCCGCCCACCGCGCCGCTCATGGACAAGGCGCTCTGGCGTCTCGTTCATCGAGGGCTAAAACCCCTCTCCGTCATTGCGAGGAGCGCAGCGACGAAGCAACCCAGAGGCCGGGCGTCCACTGGATTGCATTGCTGCGCTCGCATGACGGGAGAAGCCTCTAAACGCCCCTCGCCCGCCTCGCCCCATACCCTATGGCGGCCCACAGCACGCCGGCGAAGAAGCGGACGAGCGCGTGCGCGCCCCCGAAATAGTAGCCGCCCTCGAACCAGCTGATCCCGACGAAGCGCAGCAGGAAGCTCACCGCCACGGCGGCGATGGTCGCCGCGAGCCCGGCCAGGAAAAGCTTGGCCGCCTGGTCGGCGTGCCAGCCCATCCATAGGCCGATGGCGACCACAACCGGATCGACGAAGGCGAGCAGGATGACCCAGCGGTAAGGCTCAAGGTCCTGCCAGAAATGCGGAGGCATGGAGGTTTCCGAGTTTCAGCGCGGCGCGAGCCGCCGACCGATCGCGCCGCAAGCCCAGCCCAGGGCGGCCATGGCGAGGGCGGCGGCGATTGTCATGAACGGCTGCGCCTCAGGTTCGCCGCGCGCCAGTTGCACGACGACGAGCACGCCAAGCAGACCGGCCGTCGCCCAAAGCATCCACTGCAGCGCGGTCAGGCACACGGAGGCGACGACCGCGCTGATCACGACTCACCACCAGGGATCGGGAAGCTTGGTGCGGCCGGCCGCCTGCTCGATCACCTCCCCGGCGGAGAACAGAGTTTCCTCGTCGAACGGCCGGCCGATCAGCTGCAGCCCGAGCGGCAGGCCATCGGAGGACATCCCGGCCGGCACGGCTATGCCCGGCAGGCCGGCCATGTTCACCGTCACGGTGAACACGTCGTTGAGATACATCTCAACCGGATCCGCCCCACCCTTTTCGCCGACGCCGAAGGCGGCCGACGGCGTGGCAGGCGTCAGGATGGCGTGCACGCCCTGGGCGTAGACCTGCTCGAAGTCGCGCTTGATCAGCGTGCGGATCTTCTGGGCCTTCACGTAATAGGCGTCGTAGTAGCCGGCCGACAGCACATAGGTGCCGATCATGACGCGCCGGCGAACCTCCTTGCCGAAGCCCGCTGCGCGGGTCTTCTCGTACATCTCGACGATGTCCTTGCCCGGCACGCGAACGCCATAGCGAACGCCGTCATAGCGGGCGAGGTTGGAGGACGCTTCCGCAGGCGCCACGATGTAGTAGGCCGGCAGCGCGTACTTGGTGTGCGGCAGCGACACCTCGACGATCTCCGCGCCGGCCGCGCGCAGCCATTCGGCGCCCTTGTGCCAGAGCGCCTCGATCTCCGCCGGCATCCCGTCGACGCGGTATTCCTTCGGAATGCCGATCTTCATGCCCTTGATCGACCGGCCCACCGCCGCCTCGTAGTCCGGCACCGGCATGTCTACCGAGGTCGTGTCCTTCGGGTCATGTCCGGCCATCGAGCGCAGCAGGATGGCGTTGTCGCGCACCGTGCGGGCGATCGGCCCGGCCTGGTCCAGCGACGAGGCGAAGGCCACGATGCCCCAGCGCGAGCAGCGCCCATAGGTCGGCTTGATGCCGACCGTGCCGGTGAAGGCCGCCGGTTGGCGGATGGAGCCGCCCGTGTCGGTCGCCGTCGCGCCCAGGCACAACCGGGCCGCGACCGCCGCCGAGGACCCGCCCGAGGACCCGCCCGGCACCAGCGCGGCGTTGGAGCCCTCGCGCCGCCAGGGCGACTTGACCGGCCCGAAGGCCGAGGTCTCGTTGGAGGAGCCCATGGCGAACTCGTCGTTGTTGAGCTTGCCGAGCATCACCGCCCCGTCGCGCCACAGCTGCGACGTGACCGTGGACTCGTAGCCCGGAACGAAGTTGCCCAGGATGTTGGAGCACGCCGTCGTGCGCACGCCCTTGGTGGCGTAGAGGTCCTTGATGCCGAGCGGCAGGCCTTCCAGCGGGCCGCCCTGCCCTTTGGCGAGGCGCTCGTCCGACGCCTTGGCCATGGCGAGAGCCTGCTCGGGCGTCTCCAGCACATAGGCGTTGAGGCCCCGCGCAGCCTCCATGGCCTGCAGGAACGCGCCGGTGATCTCCGCCGAGGAGGCCTTCTTGGCCTTCAGCGCGTCACGGGCCTCGGCGAGGGTGAGGTCGGTCAGGTCGGTCATGGGATCAACTCTGTCTCCTGCCGGGCCTGGCCCGGAGGTCGCCGCAATCGGCGGAAAGGGTGGCGGCGGTTACTCGACCACCTTGGGGACCATGAAGTAGTGGTCCTCGGTCATGGGCGCGTTGCCGACGATGACGTCGGCGATGCCGCCGTCCGTCACCTCGTCCTGGCGCTTCTTCATCACCATGGGGGTGACCGATGTCATCGGCTCTACGCCGGAGACGTCGACCTCGTTGAGTTGCTCCACGAAGTCCAGGATGGCGTTCAGCTCGCCCTGGAGGTGCGGCACCTCCTCCTCGGTGACGGCGATGCGCGCAAGATGCGCGATGCGCCGGACGGTCGCCTGGTCGACGGACATTCGGACCTCTTCGGAAACGGCGGCCGAACCCGCGCCCGGCCGCTGCGGGCTATAGCACCGCCCCCTTCGCAGCCGCAACAGGCGCCAAGAGTGACGCAAGGCGACCGCCCTCTCCCGTTCATTTCTCCGGGCTCTCCACGCGTTTGGAGGGCGTGGATGGCCGGGACAAGCCCGGCCAGGACGGCTGAAGTCGGACAGACGCCTCACACCTCCATGGCGACGCCCTTCTCGGGCACGAGCACCTTGGTCGCGCTTCCCTGCATGGCGGCCACGAATTTGTCCGCTGTCGGGTCGACGATCCCGAACGAGCCGTAGTGGCACGGGATCACGGTCTGGAACTGGAAGAAGCGCTTGCAGGCCAGCGCCGCGGAGGCCGCCCCCATGGTGAAGCGGTCGCCGATGGGCACGAGCCCGATCTTGGGAGCGTAGATCTCGTTGATCAGCGCCATGTCGCCGAAGATGTCCGTGTCGCCCATGTGGTAGACGGTGGGCTCGCCCTCCGCCCTCACGATGATCCCGTTGGGGAAGCCCAGGGGGAAGCCGACGCCCGCCTCCACGAGGCCGGCCGAGTGGTCGGCCCGCACCAGCGACACCTGGAAGCCGCCGGCGTCGATCGTGCCGCCGGTGTTCATCGGGTCGAAGTTCTGCACGCCCTGGGAAGCCAGATACATGCACAGGTCGTAATTGGTGACGACCTTGGCGCCGGTCTCCTTGGCGATGGCCACCGTGTCGCCGATGTGGTCGCCATGCCCGTGCGTGATCAGAATGTGCGTCGCCCCATTCACGGCCGCCGCGCGGTCCGACGTGAAGGCCGGGTTGCCGGTGAAGAACGGGTCGATGAGCACGGCCTTGCCGCCGAAATCGAGCCGGAACGCGGCATGGCCGAACCAGGTGATCTTCATGGAACTCTCCTCGCCTTCGGACGGTGGGCGAGAATGTAGCGGCGGCGCGTCCGCTGGCAATCGGCGCTTGCTCCGCGGAGGGCGAGCCTTCAAGAAGGCGCATGACCCAGCCCGGCACCGACCTCGCGCCCATCCTCGCCCTGCCCCGCTACGCGCGCCTCATGGGGCTCGACCTGGGGACCAAGACCATCGGGCTCGCCCTGTCGGACGTCGAGCGCCGCATCGCCACGCCCCTGGAGACGATCCGCAGGACCAAGTTCCGCGAGGACGCCGCCGCCCTGCTCGCGCACGCGACGAAGCACGCCGTCGCCGGGCTGGTGCTCGGCATGCCGCTGAACATGGACGGCAGCGAGGGCCCGCGGGTCCAGAGCACCCGCGCCTTCGCCCGCAACCTCGCCCAGCTCACGCCGCTGCCCATCGTCTACTGGGACGAGCGCCTCTCCACTGCTGCGGTCACCCGCACGCTGCTCGCGGCGGACGCCTCCCGCGCCCGCCGCGACGAACTCGTGGACAAGATGGCCGCAGCCTACATCCTGCAGGGGCTGCTCGACCGCCTCGCTGCCTTGCAGCGGCAGGAGGAGGCCGACGAGGACCGCCTCGAATAGGTCAGCGGCGCTCCCGCTCCTGCTGGATGCGCAGCCGATGCCAGTCCGCGCGCGAGATGTGGGGACCTCCAGGATGGTGGGGCTCGCGCCATTGCGGCGCGTGATGGCCCCAGCCCCGCGGCATGGGCTGGGAGTACATCGGCGGCGGTGGAGGGGGACGGCGGACGGGCGGCGCGTAGCCGGGCTCCTCGTAGAGAGTGACGGGCTCCTCCGGCGCAGGCTCGTAGGCGTAGTCCGGCCCGTAAGGATCCTCGTAGGTCTGATAGGTCCTGCGGCTCTGCGACGACGCGATGGCCGCCCCTATGCCAAGCGCCGCGATGCCAGCGATGGCTGCGAACGCGGCGGCGTTCCCGCCCCCGTGGTGACGGCGGGGCGGCGCGATGGGGCGTCCGCCATAGGCGTAGCCGGGGCGGCGCGGCCTGGCCTCTGCGGTCGACGCCAGGCCCGCCAGCATGGAAACGACTGCGACAGCCCCCACCGTGGCGCGAAACGCGCGAGAGCGCTGGAATGTGAGAAACATGGTAGTCCCCCGCGGGGCTCAATCAGCCCGCAACATTGAGAAAATGACATTTTTCAAATGAATGCGCCCTGAATGCATTGCGGCGGAACGGCGCCGCCCAAGCTTAGTGGAGCGGCTGGCCCGCAATGCACCGGCTTGTGCTCCAGGCCGGTTTCGCCTCGCCTTGTAATGCTTTAACGGCAGGGCCGGAGCCGGAGTGTTTTTCATGCCCGCCGTCGCGGCCAGCCTCATCCCTGTCTTCCTGCTGCTCGTCACAGGCTGGGCCACGCGCGTGACCCGCGTGGTCGACGAGGCCCAGTGGGCCGGGTTCGAGCGGGTGACCTACTTCATCCTGTTTCCCGCGCTCGTGATCGAGACGCTCGCCCGCACCGACCTGCGCTCGGCGCCGCTGGCGCCGATTGGCGGATCGCTGGTGGCGGGTATCCTGCTCGTGACGGGTCTTCTGCTGGCGCTCCGCCGCCCCCTGAAGGCGCTCTGGGGCCTCGATGGCCCAGCCTTCACCTCCGTGCTGCAGGGCGCCACCCGCTGGAACACCTTCGTGGCCCTCGCCATCGCCGCCAACCTCTACGGGCAGCAAGGGACGTCGCTGGGCGCCATAGCCATCGCCAGCATGATCCCGCTGTTGAACGTGATCGCCGTGCTGGTCCTGGCCCGCTACGCCTCTCCCCGGCGGCTCGCGTGGCGCGACCTGGTCGGTGCGCTCGCGAAGAACCCGTTCATCTGGTCCTGCGCCGTCGGCCTGGTCCTGAACATTCTCCGGCCGCCGATTCCAGCCGCCTTGATGAGCTACACGGAGATTCTCGGCCGCGCGTCCCTGGCCGCCGGCCTCCTGGTGGTCGGCGCCGGCCTCGATCTGTCCCGTCTTCGCCGCCCGAGCCTCGCCCTGGCGCTCTCCACGACCCTGAAGCTCGCCCTTCTCCCGCTGGTCGCCAGCACGATCGCGAAGGCGTTGGGCGTGAGCGGGGCCGGGCTGGCCGTCACGGTCATCTGCTCGGCCGTGCCGACGGCGAGCGGGTCCTACATCCTGGCCCGTCAGATGGGTGGGGACGCGTCCCTCATGGCCGAGATCCTGACTGTGCAGACGCTTCTGGCGCTGCTGACGCTTCCCGTCGCGCTCGCCCTGCTGACCTAGGGCGCCCGCTAAACGCGAGCTCTTACCGCGGCACAACACAACCTTTACGATTTGCAATCCCACGGGGCAGATTGGTTGCAAGGACGCAAAGAGCCAACCTGCAAACGCGTTTTACAACCTGCAAGATACCATTTGCCTCTATACATTTGATATTTGTTCAGGCAGATTCCTCTCGTTCGCAGGAACGCCGGCCGAATCGGCCTTTCGAGCACCAATGCCCGGGAGAATCCCATGCCCGCTCTGAAGACCCAGACCACAACCTATGCTGCACCTCCGGCCATCCCGGCGAACGGCCGCGCGCGCGGCTTCACGCCCGCCCCGCAGGAGCCCGCGGCCACGGAGGACATCGCCCGCTACATCGCCCAGATGACCACCGAGATGGCCGCCCTGGCGCGCTCGGCTAACCTCGACCTGCTGGCCTATTTCCTGGAAATGGCGAAGATCGAAGCCAACGTCACCGCTCGCCGCGCCACCCCGGCGTAGGCTCTGAAGAGCGGTGGGGCAGGAACCTCAGGCCGGGCGCTCGCTCCCGCGCTCGGCTGGGCCGGGCCGCAAGGAAACCAGCCCCGCCCCATGGCGCTCGATCCGCCCGGCCACTTCAAGGTCGATCAGCGCCGACCGGACCGCGCCGACCGTCAGGCCCGACGATCGAACCAGGTCGTCGAGGCCGATCGGCGCGGGTCCGAGCAGGTTACCGACCACGATCGTTGCGTCGCGGTCATCGGAGCCTGGATGGGCCGCATCCACCGAGGCCGCCGCCTCCTCGAACGCATAGCCTTCGACGGCGACGGTGGGTGGCGGCGGGACGTCTCCGAACAGGTCCAGTTCGTCCCAGAGCGGCTCCTGCGCGGCGCCGTCCTGGCCCGTGTCCCGGATGGCGCCCGCGCCGGGTCCTTGCTCGATGAGCGGCTGGAGCGCCGCGATCACGTCCTCCGCGGAGGTCGTGAAGGTGGCGCCCTGACGCAGCAGGTCGTTCGTGCCTGCCGCCCGTGGATCCAGCGGCGAGCCGGGGACCGCGAACACCTCCCGCCCCTGCTCGAGCGCGAACCGCGCGGTGATCAGGGAGCCCGACTTGCGGGCCGCCTCCACCACGAGCACGCCGAGCGAGAGGCCGGAAACGATCCGGTTGCGACGCGGGAAGTCCCGCCCCCGCGGCTCCCAGCCCATGGGCATCTCGGACACCACCGCGCCACGCTCGAGGATGCGCTCCAGCAACGGAGCGTGCTCGGCGGGGTAGAGCCGGTCATGGCCGCCCGCCAGCACCGCAGCGGTGCCGCTGTCCATGGTCACCTCGTGGGCCCGGGCGTCGATGCCACGCGCAAGACCTGACACCACCGTGAAGCCGGCCGCCGCAAGCTCTCGCGACATTTTAATGGCGATCTGCTGGCCGTTGGCCGAGGCGTTCCGGGATCCCACCACGGCCACACAGGGTCTGTGCAGGGCCGGGAACTGCCCGCGAACGGCGATGAGCGGAGGCGCGGAATCGATGGCGCGCAATGCGGCCGGGTAGTCGACCTCGCCAGAGGCGATGAAGCGCACGCCCATGCGGCGCGCCGCCTCCCACTCCCGCTCCGCATCCGCCACCGGGCAGATCCGAATGGGCTTCCCGCCGCGGCTGCGGATGTAGTCGGGCAGGCCTTCCAGGGCCGCGCCGGCCCCGCCGAAATGGTTGATGAGCGCCCGGAATGTGCGCGGGCCGATGTTCTCGGATCGGATCAGGCGCAGCCAATCGAACCGCTGCGCGTCGGTCAATCCGGGGACAGGCCGGCCGGCGTCGAGGCTCATCCCTTGCTCCCGATCCGCCCTTCCGTACCGGCCATGAGACGCTGAATGTTGGCGCTGTGCTTCCACCAGAGAATGCCTGCGAGCGCCACGTACACGAGCGCCGCCGTCCGATGGCCGAGCGCCAGCATCACGAGCGGCGTGGCGGCGCTGGCGAGCAACGCGGACGCGGAGGAATACTTGGTCGCGAAGGCGCAGCCCAGCCACAACGCCGCGAAGGCGAGCGCCGGAATCCAGCCCACCGCAGTGAAGGCGAGACCGATGAGTCCGCCGATGAACGTGGCCACGCCCTTGCCGCCCTTGAAGCCCAGCCATACCGGGGCGATGTGGCCCACGAACGCCCCTGCGGCGGCGGCCAGGGCAGGGTCGAGACCCCAGCGGGCGCCGATCGCCACCGCCAGCGTGCCTTTCAGGGCGTCGCCGAGCAGGGTCGCGGCCGCGAGCCCCTTTCGTCCCGTGCGCAGGACGTTGGTGGCCCCAATATTCCCCGACCCGATGGAGCGGATGTCCTCCGTCCCGGCGATCCGCGTCAGGATGACGCCGAACGGGATGGATCCGAGCAGGTAGCCGAGGGCGAGAAAAGCCAGGAAGGAGAGCATGAGGCGGACTGTTGAGAGGCGTTGCGGCAGACAGTCGCCTCGCCCGCTGCGTTCGTCAATCTTCGCCCGCGCACATTCCACCTTAACGAGAAACCAAGGGATTCCCTGCCATAGGTTACATTGGCGCGGCTGATGCAGGTCAGGGCCAAAAGGCAAGGCCGCCGTCCCGAAATGAGACCCCGATCATGCACGGTCGTCTGACCAATGTTCAGTTGCTGCGAGCCCTGGCGGCGATCTTCGTCGTCCTGTCCCACGCCGCGCATGAAACCTTTGGGATGGCGCAGCGGATCGGGGTGGATCCGATCTTCCATCAGAGCACGCGCTGGACGGCCGCCGTCGACGTCTTCTTCGTCATGAGCGGCTTCATCCTGCTCTCGACCAGCTACAACAGCTTCGCTGCTCACGAAGCCACCGTGAAGTTCTTCACCCGCCGGCTCGTGCGCGCCATCCCGCTCTACTGGCTCCTGACCACGCTGGTGCTCGTCGGCGGCCTTCTAGCCCCGACCCTGCTCAACGTGCCGATTACCGATCTAGGCCACGTGGTGTCGTCCTACCTGTTCTGGCCCTCCCCGCGGGAGAACGGCGAGATCCGCCCCGTTTTGGCCCTCGGCTGGACTATGAATCTCGAATTCTTCTTCTACGGGGTGCTCGCCGTCTGCCTCGCCCTGCCCCGACGCTGGGGCGTTGCGGCCGCCACCGGGGCCCTGGTCGGCGTGGTCGCGCTGGCGCAACTGATGCCCGCCCCTGGGATGGCGATCAGCTTCTGGGGCTCGTTCATGACCCTGGATTTCGTCCTGGGCTTCGCCATCGCGCTCGCCTATCAGGCCGGAATCCGGATCTCGGCTGGCGCCGCCTGGACCATGTGCGCCCTCGCCGTGGCGGACATCGCGATCAGCGCCAGCACGGAGCCGGGCGCCTTCGACTGGTTCGTGACGATCTCGCTCCCGGCCGGCGCGCTGGTCGCAGCCGGCGTGCTCGCCCCGCAGGTGGCGACAGTCTCGCGGCTGCCGCGCTTCGGCGTCCTGCTGGGCGACGCCTGCTACAGCACCTACCTGCTGCAGCCCTTCATCCTGCGCCCGGCCGCCGTGGCCTGGGTGGCGCTGGTCGGCGCCGGCGCGCCGCTCTGGGCCTTCGTCGGCCTCGCCGCCGCCCTGGCGCTGGGCGGTGGGCTCGCCTGCTTCCTCCTTTTCGAGAAGCCCCTGACGGCCGTCCTGAACCGCCACCTCAAGAACTGGGAGCGCCGCCGTGAGGCGCGTGCGCTGGCGCTTCAGCCGGCGGAGTGAACCACCGCGCCATCCACGATCGTGTGGTGGACCACGCCCTGCAGCCGGGCGCCGTCGAAGGGCGTGTTCTTCGATTTTGAGTGGAGCGTCGCCGGGTCGAGCACGAAGGGCTCCTCCGCGTCGAACACGATCAGGTCGGCCGGGGCTCCCTTCCTGAGCCGCCCCTGCGGCAGGCCCAGGATCTCGGCCGGGCGCGTCGACATGGCCCTGAGCAGGGTAGCCAACTCCAGCTCGCCCGCATGCACCAGCCGCAGCCCGGCCGCCAGCATGGTCTCGAGCCCGATGGCGCCATCGGCGCATTCCGCGAACGGCACGCGCTTGGTTTCCACGTCCTGCGGATTGTGGTCGGAGACGATCACGTCCACGAGCCCGTCCGCGAGCGCCTCGACCATGGCCAGCCGGTCATCCTCGTGCCGCAGCGGCGGCGAGAGCTTGAGGAAGGTGCGGTACGGCCCGATGTCATTCTCGTTCAACGTCAGGGAGTTGATCGAAACTCCGCAAGTGACGTCCAAGCCTTCCGAGCGGGCCCGCTCGATGATTGCAAGCGAGTCGGCGCAACTGATCATGGCCGCGTGGTAGCGCCCGCCGGTCAGCCGCACGAGGCGCAGGTCACGCTCGAGCATGATCGTTTCGGCCTCGCGCGGCGCGCCATGCAGGCCGAGGCGGCTGGCGAGCTCGCCCTCGTTCATGACGCCGTCACCCACGAGGTACGGGTCCTCGCAGTGGTGCACGATGAGGCCGCCGAAGTCGCGCGCGTACGTGAGCGCCCGGCGCATCACCTGCGCGTTGGTGACCGACCGCGCGCCGTCGGTGAGGAACACCGCGCCCGCCTCCGTCAGCAGGCGGATCTCCGCCATCTCGGTCCCATGCAGGCCTTTGGTGAGGGCCGCCGCCGGCAGCATGCGCACGACCGCCGTGTCGCGGGCGCGGCGGATCAGGAAGTCGACCACCGCCGGGTCGTCCACCGGCGGGTTGGTGTCCGGCATGCACACCACGGTAGTGACGCCGCCCGCCGCCGCGGCCCGGCTGGCCGAGGCCAGGGTCTCGCGGTGCTCGGCGCCGGGTTCGCCCACGAAGGCGCGCATGTCGATGAGGCCGGGCGCGACCACCATGCCGCGGCAGTCCACCACGGTCGCGCCGTCCGGTCGCGAGCCGCGCACCGCGTGGCCGAAGTCGCGGATGACGCCGGCCTCGGCGACGAGGTCGCCTCCCTCTTCCCGACCGGTGACAGGGTCGAGGAACACGCCGTTGGCGAGCACGAGCGGCTGGAGCGCGGATACGGACATGGGCTCCGGCCTCACGGGTTCGGCTGGTTGGGCAGGTGGCCGGCGAGCGCCTCGAGCACGGCCATGCGGACGGCGACGCCCATTTCGACCTGCTCGCGGATCAGCGACTGGGCGCCGTCGGCGATGTCGGAGGCGATCTCGACGCCCCGGTTCATCGGCCCCGGGTGCATGACCAGCGCGTCCGGCTTGGCGCAGCTCAGCTTCTCGGCGTCCAGGCCGTAGTAGCGGAAGTACTCTTTCACGCTCGGCACGAAGGAGCCGTTCATGCGCTCGCGCTGGAGCCGCAGCATCATCACGATGTCGGCCCCGGCGAGGCCCTTGCGCATGTCGGTGAACACCTTCGCGCCCATGCGCTCGATGCCCGGAGGCAGCAGCGTCGACGGCCCGATCACCCGCACGTCCGCCCCCATGGCGTTCAGCAGGATCAGGTTGGAGCGCGCCACCCGCGAATGGAGGATGTCGCCGCAGATCGCCACCGTGAGGCCGCGGATCCGGCCCTTGTTGCGCCGGATCGTGAGGGCGTCGAGCAGCGCCTGCGTCGGGTGCTCGTGCGCCCCGTCGCCGGCGTTGATGACGGAGCAGTCCACCTTGCGGGCCAGCAGCTGCACCGCGCCGGCCGCGTGGTGGCGCACCACGATCAGGTCCGGCCGCATGGCGTTCAGCGTCATGGCCGTGTCGATCAGCGTCTCGCCCTTCTTGATGGAGGACGAGGCCACCGACATGTTCATGACGTCCGCGCCCAGCCGCTTGCCGGCGAGCTCGAACGACGACTGCGTCCGCGTGGACGCCTCGAAGAACAGGTTGATCTGCGTGCGCCCCCGCAGGACCGCCTTCTTCTTCTCCACCTGCCGCGACACGTCCACGGCCTCGTCGGCCAGGTCGAGCAGCGCGGTGATGTCGTGCGGGGACAGTCCCTCGATGCCGAGCAGGTGCCGGTGAGGGAAGCGGGGCCGGGGCGCAGAAGATGTCATTTGAAGCCACGGCTATAGGAGCATTGCGCCGGTGCGGCAAGCGCAGGCGTGGACGATGGAGGCGGTTTCAACAAGGGGCCGCAATTCTCTCCATCGTCTTTGCGAGGAGCGCAGCGACGAAGCAATCCAGGAGCCATGCGCGCACCTGCCCATCCGGGGCGTAGCGGCTTGGCGCCCAACCCTCCTGGATTGCTTCGTCGCCCTGCGGGGCTCCTCGCAAGGACGGTGACCCCACTGTGGCGCCGCCGCCGCGCTCGCCCCATCTTGAACGGAGCCCGGCCCCGTCTCATTTGACACAGCCGTGCGGCATGACCCACTTTCCGCGCGAAGAGTTTGAGCTTGCCTGACACATGCGGGGGGCTGGGCGGCGCGCAGAAGGCGCGGCCGTCGTGAAAGGCGTTTGCAATGAAAGTCGTCGTCGTCGAGTCGCCGGCCAAGGCCAAGACGATCAACAAATATCTCGGCCCCGGCTATGAGGTGATCGCCTCATTCGGGCACATTCGTGACCTGCCGCCCAAGGACGGCTCGGTCGATCCCGAGCAGGATTTCGCCATGCTCTGGGAGATCGAGAGCAAGGCGTCCAAGCGCGTCTCCGAGATCGCCTCGGCCGTGAAGGGCTCCGAGCGCCTGATCCTCGCCACCGACCCGGATCGCGAGGGCGAGGCCATCTCCTGGCACATCCTGGAGGCGCTGAAGGCCCGTCGCGTCCTGAAGGACACGCCCATCGAGCGCGTCACCTTCAACGCCATCACCAAGGACGCCGTGAAGGAGGCGATGGCCAACCCGCGGCAGATCGACCAGGCCCTGGTCGACGCCTACCTGGCCCGCCGCGCGCTGGACTACCTGGTCGGCTTCCGCCTCTCCCCCGTGCTGTGGCGCAAGCTGCCGGGCGCCCGCTCGGCCGGCCGCGTCCAGTCGGTGGCGCTGCGCCTCGTCTGCGACCGCGAGCGCGAGATCGAAACCTTCGTGGCGCGCGAGTACTGGTCCCTGATCGCCACCCTGGCGACGCCCGCCAACGCGCTCTTCGAGGCCCGCCTCGTCGGCGCGGACGGCAGGAAGATCACGCGCCTTGATATCGGCAAGGGCGAGGAGGCCGAGGCCTTCAAGCGCGACCTCGAGGCCGCCCGCTTCACCGTGGCGAGCGTCGAGGCCAAGCCCGCCAAGCGCCACCCCTACCCGCCCTTCACCACCTCGACCCTGCAGCAGGAGGCGAGCCGCAAGCTCGGCATGGCCCCCGCCCGCACCATGCAGGTGGCCCAGCGCCTCTACGAGGGCGTCGACATCGGCGGCGAAACGGTCGGCCTCATCACCTACATGCGTACGGACGGCGTCGACATGGCCCCGGAGGCGATCGCCTCCGCCCGCCGCACCATCGAGAAGGAATATGGCGGTCGCTACCTGCCGTCCGTTCCGCGCAAGTACACGACCAAGCAGAAGAACGCCCAGGAGGCGCACGAGGCCGTGCGTCCCACCGACATGGGCCGGCTCCCGAAGAACGTCGCGCGCTACCTCGAGCCCGAGCAGGCCCGCCTCTACGAGCTGATCTGGATCCGCACCCTGGCGAGCCAGATGGAGTCCGCCGAACTCGAGCGCACCACCGTCGACATCACCGCGACCGCGGGCGGCAAGCGCCTGGAGCTGCGCGCCACCGGCCAGGTGGTGAAGTTCGACGGCTTCCTGAAGCTCTACCAGGAAGGAAAAGACGACGAGGGCGACGACGAGGATTCCCGCCGCCTCCCGCCCATGCAGGCCGGCGACGACCTCCGCAAGGAGAAGATCGACGCGACCCAGCACTTCACCGAGCCGCCGCCACGCTATTCGGAAGCGTCGCTGGTGAAGCGCATGGAGGAGCTCGGCATCGGCCGCCCCTCCACCTACGCCTCCACGCTCGCGGTGCTGAAGGACCGCGAATACGTCCGCATCGAAAAGAAGCGCCTCCACGCGGAAGACAAGGGCATGCTGGTGACGGCGTTCCTGGAAAGCTTCTTCGACCGCTACGTGGAATACGACTTCACGGCGAGCCTGGAGGGCGACCTCGACCGCATCTCCAACCACGAGATCGACTGGAAGGAGGTCCTGCGCCAGTTCTGGAAGGACTTCTCCGCCGCCATCGACGGCACGAAGGAGCTGCGCGTCTCGGAGGTGCTGGACGCCCTCAACGAGATCATGGGGCCGCACATCTTCCCGCCCAAGGCGGACGGCGGCGACCCGCGGCTCTGCCCCACCTGCCACAGCGGCCAGCTCTCCCTGAAGCTCGGCAAGTTCGGCGCCTTCATCGGCTGCTCGAACTATCCCGAGTGCAAGTACACCCGCCAGCTCTCGGCGGGTTCGGGCGACGGCGAGGCGTCTCCGATTGATGGCGGGCTCCTGGGCAAGGACCCGGCCACCGGGCTCGACGTCACCCTGCGCGACGGCCGCTTCGGCGCCTACGTCCAGCTCGGCGAGGGCGAGAAGCCCAAGAGGCAGACCATCCCCAAGGGCACGCCGCGCGACGCCGTGGACCTGGAGTTCGCGTTGTCGCTGCTGTCGCTGCCGCGCGAGGTGGCTAAGCACCCGACCACCGGCGAGCCCATCCTGGCCGGCATCGGCCGCTTCGGCCCCTACGTCCAGCACGGCAAGACCTACGCCAACATCGGCAAGGACGACGACGTGCTGACCATCGGCGGCAACCGCGCGATCGACCTCATTGTCGCCAAGGAGAGCGGCGCCGGCCGCTTCAGTCGCGGCGGCGGGGCGGCCGCGGGTCGCGCGCTGGGCGAGCACCCGGAGGGCGGCCCGGTCACCGTCCACGACGGCCGCTATGGGCCCTACGTGAAGCACGGCTCCGTCAACGCCACCCTGCCGAAGGGCATGGCCGGCGACGCCGTGACGCTCGAACAGGCCCTGGAGCTCATCGCCGCCCGCGCCGCCTCCGCGCCGGCCAAGAAGGGCGTCAAGAAGGCGGCGGCTTCGAAATCGACCGCCAAGAAAGCGGCCGGCGAAAAGGCGACCAAGGACAAGGCTCCGGCCAAGCCGAAGGCCCCCGCCAAGGCGAAGGCGCCCGCGAGAGCCAAGCCCGACGGCGCCGCCCCCGCCAAGCGCAAGGCGAGCTGATCGCCCTCTCCGAGAGGAGCCCCTCTCCCACCTTCGGGAGGGGAGCGCGCGCCCCCTCCCCGCGTCATCCCCGGCGACCTGCGCAGCAGGCCGGGAAGGGGATCCACGGTCGAAAGGGCTAAACCGCGCCGCCGCGCCCCCTGGATCCCCTTCCTGCGCCTGGGGCGCCGGGGACGACGGCGGAGGCGCTTCG
>NZ_PVZS01000036.1 GCF_003004785.1 Alsobacter soli | reverse complement strand
TTCGCCGACATCTCCCCCGCTGCGCGGGACAGAATTTCCCCCGTCCTTGCGAGGAGCCCACAGGGCGACGAAGCAATCCAGGGGGAATGGGCGCCATCCTCGTCACCAACGGAGAGACACCCGCGCATGGCCCCTGGATTGCTTCGTCGCTGCGCTCCTCGCAAGGACGGGGAGGGCCGGACCTCGCACCGGAACCCTCTCCCGCGCAGCGGGGGAGGGCCAGGGAGGGGGCGGCCGAGCGGCGCAAACCGCAACAATGGAGCCGTCGGCATGGCCCCTCTGTCGGCTTCGCCGACATCTCCCCCGCTGCGCGGGACAGAATTTCCCCCGTCCTTGCGAGGAGCCCACAGGGCGACGAAGCAATCCAGGGGGAATGGGCGCCATCCTCGTCACCAACGGAGAGACACCCGCGCATGGCCCCTGGATTGCTTCGTCGCTGCGCTCCTCGCAAGGACGGGGAAAGACGCCCTCGACCCACCGCCGTCATCCCGGGCGCCGAAGGCGCGGGAAGGGGATCCGGGGGGCTTGGCGCAAGTCTCTCAAGCGGCAGGCCTGGCAGGCCCGGCGTGTACGGGCTGCGCGAACCGGGCAAGCCCGGAGCGCGGCCCCTGGATCCCCTTCCCCTCCGCGGCTTCGCCGCACGGCCGGGGATGACGCCGGCGAGTGGGAGGGCGAGGTCGCCGCTTGTCGCGGGCGAGGGCCTCGCCCTTGTCTGTCCCTACCACCAGCCCTTTTTCGGCGCCGGGGCCGGTTGGGGCTCGGCGGCGAAGGGGTCGTTGTCTGGGTCGACGGTCTCGTCCATGCCCTCGCCCTCGGGCGTCATGGCGGCGCCGGGGGCGCCGAGGTTGAGGGGGCCGCCGTGGCCGCCCGGCATGGCCGGGTAGGTCGCGGGCGCCGGGGCGTAGAGGCCGCCGGTCCCGGAGGCCGGGGCGCGGGTGACCCCGCTGTTCTGCCCGTAGGCCGGCGCGGCGCCCATGGGGTAGGGCTGGGCGGCGGGCAGGCGCTGCGGGGCGGGCTCGCCGTAGCGGGGCGGTTCGCCGTAGCGAGGCGGTTCGCCGTAGCGCGGATCCGGGTAGGGGCGGGCCTGGCCGTAGGCGCCCGGCGGTCGCACGGTCATGGCGCCGCCGGCGCGGGCCAGGGCCGCGACCCGGGGCTCGAACTTGAGGACGGGCTTGCACACCCGGCGTCCGCCGGCGTGGCGGGCGAGATCGAGGTGGAAATGGTTGTCATGCTGCGGATAGCCGGGGCCGAGCACGGTGGTGAAGCGCTCGCAGGAGGCCACGAAGACCTCGCGCAGGAACTCCTGGTCAACCGGCTGGCCACGCCAGCCGCGCAGGACGCTGACCTCGCGGCCGTCGGACAGCTTGAAGGCCATCACGTCGACGGCGTTGCCGAAGGCGTGCTCGGATTTCGGGCCGCCCTGCCGGTTCATGACGCCCCGGCAGGAATACGAGCCGGCCTTCAACTCCACCACGCGGCTGCCGTAGTAGAGCTCGGCCGCGGGCTGCACGACCTCCTCCACCCAGCGGTCGATGACGGGGATGACCGGGCAGGCCCAGGTGGCCTTGCTGGACAGGGCTACGGTCCCGTCCGCCACCGCCGAGACCCGGAACGGCTGCAGCATGCCGCAGGAACCGGGGCCGGAGATCTCTCGCGCAGGCTCGACATAGGCCGAGACATGGACGGCCTTCGAGGCCAGGCAGGCTTGCTCCGCCTCGTCACGCCAGGGCGCGCGCTGCTCGTAGACGAACATGCCGCAACCCGACAACAGACCGAGGACGGCGGAGCCGACTAAAGACAGGGCTACTCCGCGTCGCATGATCGGGACAATGCGACCGGATTCTTTAAGGATGATAAAGAAGCCCGGACCCGTGTCCCCGCCGCATCAGGAATCTTCCCATGACGCTTCGCATCACGCTCGCAGGCTCCACCGGATGGGTGGGCAAGGCCCTTGTGGCCGCCATCGCCAAGGCCGAGGACATGACGCTGGTCGCCGCAGTGGCGCGCTCGGCTGCGGGCCGGGACGCCGGTGAGGCGGCGGGCCTGCCTGCGCTCGGCGTCACGGTCTCGGCCACCCTGGAGGAGGCGCTCGCGGTCCCGTCCGACGTGGTGATCGACTATACCAAGCCGGAGGCCGTGAAGGCGCATACGCTCCTGGCCCTGAAGGCCGGCCGGGCCGTGGTGATCGGGACCTCCGGCCTCGGGGCGGACGACTTCGCCGAAATCGAATCCGCGGCTGCGGTCGCCGGCAAGGGCGTGCTCGCGGCCGGCAACTTCTCGATCACGGCGACGCTGCTGAAGCGCTTCGCCCTTGAGGCGGCGCGCTACGTGCCGGACGTGGAGATCATCGACTACGCCAGCGCGGGGAAGTCCGACACGCCATCGGGCACCGGGCGGGAGCTCGCCGAGACCCTGGCCGGCGTGCGCCAGCAGGGAACGGCCAAGCCCGTCGCTGAGCTCGGCGGCATCCCGGCGACGCGCGGGGGCTCCGTGGGCGGGCCGATCCCGGTGCAGGTGCACTCGGTGCGCATGCCGTCCTTCGTGCTGTCGTGCGAGGCGGTCTTCGGCGCGCCGGACGAACGGCTGGTGATCCGCCACGACGCGGGCTCATCGGCGGCGCCCTACGTGGCCGGCACGCTGTTCGCGGCCCGCAAGGCGGTGGAGTTCACCGGGCTGAAGCGCGGGCTCGACACGCTGCTGTGACGGGACGCAGAGGACCGGAGCGCTCGATGAGGCCCGCGGGATGGGCGACAACGGGATTGGATCATTTCCACAGCGGAAAAACTGCTCGGACCAGGGTGGTTAACCGACCGTGAATGTTTGTGTCGAAATTGCGTCCGGCGCGTGTAAGCTCCTGCCTGCGCCGGGCGCGAGCGCAAGCGGTCGAATCATGCCTGGACGGAGGCGGCCCCGAGCAGCCCGGCGCCAATGAGCGGGGGAAATGGCCATGTGGTCACAAGTCTATAATCCGACCGGGAGCGCCGTGCTCTCGACGCTGCTTGCCGCCCTGCCGGTGGTGACGCTGCTCGTGCTGATCGCCTGGGGCAAGGTCGAGGCCTATGTGGCGGCCTTCATCGCCCTGCTGGTCGCCCTGGGGGTGGCCATCTTCGTGTTCACCATGCCGGCCGGCGTCGCCATCCGGGCTGCGGTCTTCGGGGCCGTGACGGGCCTCTTCCCGATCGGCTGGATCATCATCAACGTCATCTTCCTCTACCGCCTCACGGTTGAGAAAGGCTGGTTCCAGATCCTGCAGCAGTCGATCGGCGGCATCACGCCGGACCGGCGTCTGCAGCTGCTGCTGATCGCCTTCTCGTTCGGCGCCTTCTTCGAGGGCGCGTCCGGCTTCGGCACCCCGGTGGCGGTGACCGGCGCGATCCTGATGGGGCTGGGCTTCTCGCCGCTGGCGGCCTCCGGCCTGTCCCTGATCGCCAACACGGCCCCCGTCGCCTATGGCGCGCTGGGCACGCCCATCCAGGGCCTCGCCACCGTGACGGGGCTCGACCCCTACCTGCTGGGCGCCATGGTGGGCCGGCAGCTGCCGTTCTTCTCGCTGATCGTGCCGTTCTGGCTGATCTGGGCCTTCGCGGGCTTCCGCGGCATGATCCAGATCTGGCCGGCGATCCTGGTGTGCGGCGTATCCTTCGCGATCCCGCAGTACGTCGTATCCAACTTCGTAAACCCCTGGATCGTGGACATCGCCGCCGCCATCGTGTCGATGGTCTGCCTCGTCGGGTTCCTCAAGGTCTGGCAGCCATCCGAGCTTTGGCTGTCGCCCAAGCTGCGCACCCGGGACGACTCTGCGGCCACGGCGCCGCCGACCCCGGCGGTGGCCGTCGAGAACCCCACGCCCGAGCAGATCCGCATGTCGTGGGTGCCGTGGGCGATCCTGTCCGTGGTGGTCATCATCTGGGGCGGGCAGTGGTTCAAGAACATCGTCAACCCGGTCTTCACCTGGAACTACCCGGTGGAGGGCCTGCACAACATGATCCAGAAGGTGCCGCCGGTGGTCGCCAAGCCCGCCGCGGAAGGAGCCGTGTTCGCGTTCACCTGGATGTCCTTCACAGGCACCGGCATCCTGATCGCGGCGATCATCTCGGGCTTCGTGATGGGCTTCGGCCCGATCCAGCTGGTCCGGGCCTATGGCAAGACGCTGTGGGTGGTGCGCTACTCGCTGATGACCATCATGGCGATGCTCGCCATCGGCACGCTCACCCGCTACTCGGGCCTGGACGCCACCCTCGGCCTCGCCTTCGCGGCCACCGGCGTGCTCTACCCGTTCTTCGGCACGCTGCTCGGCTGGCTGGGCGTCGCCCTGACGGGATCGGACACGGCTTCGAACGTGCTGTTCGGCGGCCTGCAGAAGATCACCGCCGAGCAACTCGGCCTGTCGCCCATCCTGATGGGCGCGGCGAACTCGGCCGGCGGCGTCATGGGCAAGATGATCGACGCGCAGTCCATCGTGGTGGCCTCCACGGCGACCAACTGGTTCGGCCACGAGGGCACGATCCTGCGCTACGTCTTCTGGCACTCCATCGTGCTGGCCTGCCTCGTCGGCTGCCTGGTGATGCTGCAGGCCTATGTGTGGCCGTTCAGCGCGATGGTGATCCACTAGCGCCGAAGGCGCCGCCTCTACGGCGGCCTGGGTTAAACAAGGGCGCGCCGGTGTGGCGCGCCCTTTTTCGTTCGGGGAGCGGCCAGCCGGGTCAGCCTGGGGGCGTGCGGCGGAGGCTGGCCTGGGGGCAGGGCGTCGCTGTCGGCTGCCAGGAGGGGACGTTGATCACCATGACGCAACGGGCGATGCGGGAGCCCTCAGGCGTCCGCAGGCAAGCCGTCTCGCCGATTTCGAAAGTCCGGCCCTGGGCCCGGCAGGTGCAGGGCGGCAGGGGCGGGTCTGGCCGCCACGGCGCGAAGCGGCCCTCGGCCGCCGCCGGGGCGGCGGCGACCAGAACCAGCGCGACCGTTCCGGCCGCCCGCGAGGGACCGAACCGCAGCATCGCGGCAGCATAGCACGAGAACGTGACGGCGCCGCAGCGCCGTCGGGCTCACTCAGCTGCGAGGGGAAGGCGCGCCATGGTTTGGGCTGTAACGGGCCCGGGCGCGTGGGCCTGGACCTCCTCCGGCTCGTCCCGCGGGCCGACGAAGCGGCCGAAAGCCCAGCGGAACAGCCGGCCGACATCGTCCATCACCAGGTAGACCGCCGGGACGAAGACCAGCGACAGCAGGGTCGAGACGATCAGGCCGCCGATCACCGCGACCGCCATGGGCGAGCGGAACTCGCCGCCGTCGCCGACGCCCAGCGCGCTCGGCACCATGCCGGCCGCCATGGCGATGGTGGTCATCACGATGGGGCGGGCGCGCTTGCGGCCGGCGTCCACGATGGCGTGGACGCGGTCGACGCCCTTGCGGCGCTCCTCGATGGCGAAGTCCACCAGCATGATGGCGTTCTTGGTCACGATGCCCATCAGCATGAGGAGGCCAATGACTACCGGCATGCTGATCGGCTTGTGGGTGACCAGCAGGGCCAGCACCACACCGCCAAAGGAGAGCGGCAGGGAGAACAGGATGGTGATCGGCTGGAGGAAGCCGCCGAACAGGATCACCAGCACGCCGAACACCATCATGAGCCCGGCGCCCATGGCGGCCGCGAATCCCTGGAACACCTCGTCCATGATCTCGGCGTCGCCCGAGGTCCGGATCTGCACGCCCGGCGGCAGGTTGCGGGCCGTGGGTAGCTTCATGACCTCCTCGATCACGCCGCCCAGCGCGTCGGTGCCGTAGAGGTCGGCCTCCAGGGCGACCTTGCGGACGCGGTCGTAGCGGTCGATGGCGGTGGGGCCCTGGCCGAAGTCGATGTCCGCGATGGCGGCGAGCGGGACGGCCGCGCCCTTGGCGGTCGGAACCTTCAGGGCTTCCAGCATCGCCTGGTCGCCCCGGTAACGCTCGTCGAGCTGGACCCGGATCGGGATCTGCCGATCGCCGGCCGTGAACTTGGCGAGGTTGGCGGAGGCGTCGCCCAGGGTCGCAACCCGGATGGTCTCGGCAATCACGTCGGTGGAGACGCCGAGATCGGCCGCGAGCGCGGAGCGGGGACGGATGCGGATCTCCGGGCGGTCCAGGGCGGCGGTGGAGACCACGCCCTGCAGGGTCGGGATGCTGCGCATCTCGCTCTGGAGGCGGGCGGCGATGTCGGTGACCACCTTCGTGTCGTCGCCGGTCACCAGCAGCGAGAGGCCGCGCTGGCCGTTTTCGTTGAGGCGCCAGGCGCGGATGTCCGGGATCTGGGCGAGTTGCTGCAGCAGCTGCCGCTCGAGTTCGCGCTGGGACAGCTTGCGCTCGTCCTTGTGGACGTAGTTCACGACGAGGGTGGCCTTGCGGACCTCTCCGGCGCCCGAGGCAGGGCCGCCCTGGGGCAACCGTCCGCCGTCGACGAACACGCTCTTCACCTCCGGGGTGCGTCGCAGGAGGGCCGTGATGCGGTCGGTGACCGCGCGGGTGTCCTCCAGGCGGGAGCCGGGGGGCAGCTCGACCACGAACAGGGAGCGAGCCGTGTCCTCGCCGGGGAGGAAGCCCGAGGGTAGCAACTGCGTGCTGTAGAGCGACCCCGCGAAGAGCGCGAGGCCGATCGCCAGGGTTGCGAAGCGATGCCGCGCGGACCAGCTGACCAGGCGGGTGTAGCCGCGCATGATCGCGCCTTCCTTCGGCTCGGCATGCGCCTTGCCGCGCATGAAGTAGGCCGCCAGCATGGGGGTGAGCAGGCGCGCCACCAGCAGGGAGAAGAACACCGCGACGGCCACCGTGAGGCCGAACTGCTTGAAATACTGGCCGGCGATGCCGCCCATGAAGCTCACGGGCGCGAACACCGCCATGATGGTGAAGGTGATGGCGATCACCGCCAGGCCGATCTCGTCGGCGGCCTCCAGGGCGGCGCGATAGGCTGACTTCCCCATGTTGATGTGGCGGACGATGTTCTCGATCTCGACGATGGCGTCGTCCACCAGGATGCCGGTCACCAGCGTGATGGCGAGCAGGCTGACGAGGTTCAGCGAGAAGCCCATGGCGTCCATGGCCCAGAACGTCGGGAGCACGGACAGGGGCAGGGCGATGGCGGCCACCAGGGTGGCGCGCCAGTCGCGCAGGAAGACGAGCACCACCAGGATGGCCAGGACGGCGCCCTCCAGGAGGGTGTCCATGGCCGAATGGTAGTTGCCCAGCGTGTAGTTCACGTAGCTGTCGATCAGCGACAGCTTCACGTCCGGGCGCTTGGCCTGGAGCTGGGCGATGCGCTTGGCGACAGCCGCCGACATCTCGGCGTCGCTGGCGCCCTTGGAGCGCGAGACGGAGAAGCCGACCACCGGCTCGCCGTTGAAGCGCGCGAACGTGCGGCTCTCGGCGGCGGAGTCCGTCACCGTGCCGAGCTCGTCGAGGCGAACCTTACGGCCGCCGGGCAGGGCGATGCTGGTCGCGGCGAGATCCTCGACGCTGCCGGCGCCGGCCAGGGTGCGGATCGACTGCTCGCCCGAGCCGAGCTCGCCACGGCCGCCGGCGAGGTCCACGTGCGTGGCGCGCAACTGCCGATTGACGTCGGCGGCGGTGATCCCGAGCGACAGCAGGCGATCGGGGTTCAGGGCGACGCGGATCTCCCGGTCCACCCCGCCAATGCGCTCGACTTTGGAGACGCCCTTCACGGCCTGGAGTTCGCGGGCGACCACGTCGTCCACGTACCAGGAGAGCTCCTCCGTGGAGAGCGTCGGGGCCGAGGCCGCATAGGTCACGATCGGCAGGCCGGCGATGTCGACGCGCTGCGTGATCGGCTCGTCGATGGAGCGGGGCAGGTCGGAGCGGATCCGCGCGATCGCGTCCTTCACGTCATTGAGCGCGCGGTCGCTGTTGACCTCGAGGCGGAACTCGGCCGTCGTGGTGGACACGCCGTCGCTCACTGACGAGATGACGTGCTTAACCCCATTGATGCCCGAGATGGCGTTCTCGACCTTCTTGGTGACCTGGGTCTCCAGTTCGGCCGGGGCCGCGCCCGATTGCGTGATGGTGACCGAGACGATCGGAATGTCGACGTTGGGGAAGCGGGTGATCGGCAAAGCGCGGAAGCTGACCACGCCGAGGATCAGCATGACCACGAACAGCGCGATCGAGGGGATCGGCTTCCGGATCGCCCAGGCGGAGACGTTTAGGGTCATCACTGCGCTCCGTTCGCCTTGGGCGCGACCGTCTTGGCCGCGTCGATGACGCGGACCGCGTCGCCGTCGCGCAGGAAAGCGCCGGCGCGCGCCACCACCGCTTCGCCGTTCTGGAGGCCAGAGGCGATCTCGGCGTAACCGCCGGACACGATGCCCACCTTCACGGGCCGCACCTCGACCTTGTCGTCCCGCACGACCTGGACGGTCGCGCCGGCGTCGCCGAACACCAGCGCGGAAGTGGGCGCCGTCACGGCCTCGCGCTGCGCGACGATGATTTCACCCCGGGCGAAGGCGCCGACGCGGAGCGACGGGTCCTGGGGCAACTGGATGCGGACCTTGCCGACGCGGGTAGTGCGGTCGACCTCTGCGGGGAGCAGGCGCACCCTGCCCTGCAACTCCTTGCCGTCGCGGACCTTGACGATGGCCGGGGCCCCGGGGGCGAGGTGGGCGAGGTGCATCTCCAGCACATCGGCCTCGAGCTCGACGTCGCCATTGGCGATGATGCGGAACATGGGTTCGCCCGCCATGGCGCTGAGCCCGCCAAGCTTGACGCTGCGGCGGCTAACCACGCCTGCGGCCGGGGCCTTGATCTCGGTGCGGGCTATGCGGAGCTGCAGCTCGGTTCGCTGAGCCAGGTTCTGGGCGCGGTCGGCCTGCGCGAGCGCCAGGCCGTCCTTCGCGGCGGCGAGCCGCGCGTCCGCGGCGCGGGCCGCGGCGATGCGCTGGTCCAGCACCTCCTGGGTGACGTTGCCCCCCTTCACGAGGGCCTGGGCGCGGCCGAGCGCGGCCTGGGCCTCGACCTGGGCGGCTTCCGCCTGGACGATCTGGCTGCGGGCCTGGGCGATGGCCGCGTCCGCCCGGGCGAGGGCGGCGTCGTTCTGGGACATCTGCGCGTCCAGGGTGTCCCTGGACAGGCGGGCCAGCACCTGGCCGGCCTTCACTGTGTCGCCCTCGTCGGCGAGGAGCTGGGTGACCCGCAGGCCGTCGATCTCGGCCGAGACCAGCACCTCGTCGCGCGCGGCAAGCGTGCCTGACACCACCACGCGGTCCGTCATCTCGCGACGGGCGGCCTGGACCACGGATACGGCCGGGATGGACATGGATTGCTGCGCAGCCGCCTCGGCGGCCTGCGCCGCCGGGGCCAACGGCGCGGCGACGACGGGGGCGAGCGCGATCAGGGCGAGGGTGCGGAACACGGTCATTGCGAGGCCCCGGAGGGAGAGTGAGAGGTCTGGATGTGGCCGGCGAACAGGGCGCGGAACACCCCGAGCGCCATGGCGAGCTCGCGCTCGCCGTCGAAGTCGGGATCGAGCGCCTTGCGCTTGAAGAGGCCGTCGGCCACGGTGAACAGGACGCGTACAGCGCCGTCCGGCTCGACGGACGGCGGGATGTGACCCGCCGCCTTGCCGCGCTCGATGATCTGGAGCATCAGGCCGCGCAGGACGCCGTCCACGGCGCCGCAGCAGCTGTTCACGGCGGGATTGCGGGTCGACTCCGCCCAGATTTCGACCAGCATCACCGCCTTCTCGCGCGGGGCCACGACGAAATGCTTGCGCCCGAGCGTCTCGAGCGCGCCGAAGAAATCATCCGAGCCAATGACGGCGTTGAAATCCGCGGCGACCTCCTGGCGATCGCGCTCGGACAGGCCGGCCACGATGGCGTCCTTGGACGGGAAGTAGCGGTAAAGGTTGCCGGCGCTCATCTGCGCCTCGGCGGCCACGTCCTGCATGGTGGTGCGGTGGAATCCGGATCGGACGAAGCAGCGCTCGGCGGCATCCAGGATGCGGGCATGACGTTCGGCGGCGGGGTCGGGGGCGGCGGACATCTGGAACTCGTGAGAATGAACGTTCATTCTCATAGGCTCGTCATGACGTTTCGTCAATCTCGACGAAGAAGGCCGCGCTGCCGGATGTACTTCTCTCGTACGTGAGGCGCCTCGTCGCGGATCGCATGTGCGGGAGCTGGTCCATCCGAACGGCTGCCGCGGCGGCCAAGCTTGCCAGATCGCCATTTTCTGATGCGCGACAGGCGCACGGGTTGGATGCGCTGGTAAGGGTTTCCCGTGTAGATTGTGGTTCTATGTCAGCAGGCCCGCCCGTCCGGCGCTCCAACCGGAAGCTTGCATGCCGTTTCTCGCCGTCCTTCTCGCCCTCCTGGCGTCCGTGTGGCTGACCGCCTCGCCGCGGCCCGCGCGGGCCGCCGAGGCGACCCCGCCGATCCGGGTCATCATCGAGGTGCCGAACGACGATGCGGGACGCGCCTATGTGGCCGACAAGCTCGCCCCTCAGTTGCCTGCGCCGTCAGGAAAGTCTGAACCGACGCGGCCTAAGGCGGCCGCGTCGCCGATCTTCAAAGCAATCGCGCCGGCGACCCGGGCGCAGCCCGCCAGCGCTCCAGAGCTGCCCAAGATGCAGTCCATCCTGCCGACCAGCGCGTCCGGCGAGATGTCCTTCATGGCGGCCAATGAGCTCCAGAAGCTCCGGCAACGCGCCAGGGACCTGATCGAGGCGGCTCCGGCGGTGCCCTACGACATCGTCGCCTCCGCCGAGGGTTTCGCGGCCGCGCGGGGTTCGATCGATTGGCTGCAACTCGCGCTGGCGTCGTTTCTGCTGATCTCGGGCGGTCTGGCCGCCCAGCGCCTGGCGTGGTGGGGCAGCCGCGGGTTGCTGAGCCGCTTGCTGGAATCGCCGGGCGACACCGTGCAGGAGCGCCTGCGCCTGCACGGGATGCGGGTCTCGCTCGGCGTGTTCGTGCTCGCCGCCTTCCTGGTGGGCAGCATCGCGGCCTTCGTGCTGGTGCCCTGGCCGCCGGTGATCCGGGAGACCGTCATCCTGCTCCTGGCCTGGGTGGCCGTGATGCGGCTCGCGACCGCTCTTGGGCGCGTCGTGATCGCGCCGGGCGCCCGGCACGACTACTTCCGCGTCGTGCCGTTGAGCCAGCCGCTCGCCTGGTTCTGGTATCGCACGCTGCTGATCGTGGTCGGGCTGGTCGCGACGGCCTGGGCGAGCCTGAGCCTGATGTCCATCATGGACGTGCCGGTGACGTCCCGGCAGGCCGTCATGAGCCTTTGGATCACGGTCATCGCCCTCGCGCTGCTGGGGCGGCTCGGCGTGCGCCTGTCGATCCCGGTGGAGCCGCCACCGAGGCTCGCGGTGGTGCTGACGGCGAGCGTCATTATGATCGCCTGGGCGCTGGGCGCGCTGCACCTGCGCGTGCTGTTTTGGACGCTGATTACGCTCTGCCTTCTGCCGCTGCTCATGCGCGTGGTGCGCGCCTCCGTGCGCAACATCGTCCGGCCGGAGGAAGCCAGCGCCGAAGGGGCGACCAGCGCGATCGCGTGGGCGGTCGTGGTCGAGAAGGCCACGCGCGTTCTCCTGGTGGTGATCGGCGCCGTGATCCTGGCCAAGCTCTGGCGCATCGACATCGGCGACATCGCCATGGGCGAGTCCCTGTTCACGCGCGCGGTCCGGGCGGCCATGCGGGTCGTCATCATCATGCTGGTAGCCGACCTGGTCTGGAAGCTCGTGCGGGCGCTCATCGACGGGCGCCTCGACGAGGCGCCGGCGTCGGTTCACGACGACACGCCCGAAGGCAGGAAGCGCGCGCGCCTCAACACGTTGCTGCCGATCCTGCGCAACTTCATCTTCGCGATCCTTGTGGGCGTCGCGTTCCTGATGGTGCTGGACGCCATGGGCATCCAGATCGGCCCGCTGCTGGCGGGCGCCGGCGTGCTCGGCATCGCGGTCGGCTTCGGCGCCCAGACGCTGGTGAAGGATGTGATCTCGGGGATTTTCTACCTGCTGGACGACGCCTTCCGGGTCGGCGAGTACATCACGGCGGGCAACTACAAGGGAACGGTGGAGTCCTTCTCGCTGCGCTCCGTGAAGCTGCGGCATCACCGCGGGCCGATCACGACGGTGCCGTTCGGAGTGCTGGGCGCGGTGCAGAATCTCAGCCGCGACTGGGTGATCGACAAGTTCTCGATCGGGGTCACCTACGATACCGACCTCGACCAGGTGAAGAAGATCGTCAAGGACATCGGCAAGCAGCTTCAGGCCGACGAGGAGATGGGGCCGAACATCATCGAGCCGTTGAAGATGCAGGGCGTCGAGCAGCTCGGCGACTTCTCCATCGAGATCCGGCTCAAGATGATGACGAAGCCCGGCGAGCAGTTCGTCATTCGCCGCCAGGCCTACGGAATGCTCAAGAAGGCGTTCGAGGCCAATGGCATTCACTTCGCCTTCCCGACTGTCCAGGTGGCCGGACACAATGGCGACCAGGCGCTCGGGGCCGCCGCCCAGCGGGTGCTCGACATGCGCAACGCGGCCGTGGCGGCGGACAAGCCTGCCGCCTGATCGGGGGCGCCGGGCGGACCTCCTCAGGTTGTGAACAGGGTGGGAGGCCGTCGGCTTGATCTTTGGGCGGGTTTGAAGCGTTCTGCCGGCCTTGCCCGCTGATCGCGATCAATCTCCCCCACGAGGTCTGGATGTCCGCCGTTCCCCACTTCGCCTACCTGGCGCCTATCGTCATGCTGGTCGCCTCCAACGTGTTCATGACATTCGCATGGTACGGCCACCTGAAGTTCCCGGCTGTGTCGCTGCCGCTGGTCGTCGTGCTCAGCTGGGGAATCGCGTTCTTCGAGTATTGGCTGGCGGTGCCGGCCAACCGCATCGGCCACGAGGTCTATTCGGCGGCGCAGCTGAAGACGATCCAGGAGGTGATCACGCTGCTCGTGTTCGCCGTGTTCTCGGTGGCGGTGCTCAAGGAGCCGCTGACCTGGAACCACGCTGTCGGCTTCGCGCTCATCGCCGGCGGGGCCTTCTTCATCTTCCAGGGGCCGCTGTAGCGGGAGGGCGCCGCGGCGCCAACGCGCTGGAGCGCTTTAGCGGATCGCGGCCGCAGGCGGCAGGGCCGAGACCTGGACCGGAGCCGGGCGGCTCGCCAGAACCACCATCGTGGCAGCGCTCAGGATGGCCACAAGCCAAAGCGACAGGCGCAGCTGGCGCTGGGCCTCGAGGTGAGATCCGGTCGCGGCTCGCCCCGGGCGGGGCATGCGCAGCGGGGCGTCGAGGGAGAAGCGGGGAGCGGCGGAGCGGGGCATGGCGTTGATCCGGACGGGTCTCGTTGGCCCGGACCTATGAGGCCTGCCTGCGCCGCCGCCTGTGCGATGGCGCACATGGGGCGGCGCCGCGGCCCGTCATGGCCGGATTTGCCCGGCCATCCGCGCCCTGCGCCGCCTCGGGTGGTCCCCGGGACTCGCCCCGGGGATGACGTCTCTGGCTAGGCGTGCCGGGCCACCGCGCCGGCGCGTTTCACCACGGCCTCGGCCGGCTTTCCCGAGAGTTCGGCCAGGTGGTCGAGGGTGGCCGTAAAGGCCCCCACGCCAGACGTGGCGGAGCGCAACTCCACGATCATGTCACCCATCTCGGACTCGGGGATCAGGGCCTTGAGCACGTCCCAGCCGTCCCAGCCAGGGCGGGAGTCGTAGCCCAGGATCTGGCCGCGTCGCCCGGTGACGATGGCCGTGGCCTTGGCCATGCAGTCGGTCGGAATGGTGATCTCCACCGACTGGATGGGCTCCAGCAGCACGGGATTGCACTTGGGCAGGGCCTCGGCCATGGCGATTCGCGCCGCCTGGCGGAAGGCCATGTCGGAGGAGTCCACGGAATGGTGCGAGCCGTCCGTCAGGGTGACCCGGACATCCACCACCGGAAAGCCGAGCTCGCCCTGGTTCAGCGCCTCGCGGGCGCCGATCTCCACGGACGAGATGTACTGCCGCGGCACCACCCCGCCCACGATGCGGTCCACGAACTCGAAACCGGTCCCCCGTGGCAGGGGCTCGACCTCGATCACCACGTCGCCGAACTGGCCGTGTCCGCCCGTCTGCTTCTTGTGACGGCCGCGCACGGTCGTCTTGCCCCGGATCGTCTGGCGGTAGCCGACATGGGGCTCCCGTCGCTCGACGGTGACGCCATAGCGGCCGGCCAGGCGCTCCATGGCCACCTTCAGGTGCACCTCGCCCTGGCCGCTCATGCGTAGTTCGCCGTTCTCGGGCATGTGCTTCACGATCAGCGCCGGGTCTTCCTCCATCAGCTTGGCGAGGGCCGCGTTGAGGCGCACGTCGTCCTTCCTGTCCTGGGTGGCGATGGCGATGCTGAACACGGGCTCCGGCGGCGCCACGGACGCCACGGCGCGCGGCGGCGACTTGCCCACGCCGAAGCTGTCGCCCGTGCCGATTCCCTCCAATTTCCCAAAGGCGAGCACGTCGCCGGCCTGGGCCTCGCTCTCGCGCACGCTCGCGGGGCCGCTCAGGCGCTGCACGCCGGCCACGCGGGCCTCCGCGCCATGGGAGCCGACGACGGTGTCGCCCTCCTTGATGGAGCCGCGAAGGACGCGCGCCACGGAGAGCTTGCCGCCATGGGCGGTGTGGATGGTCTTCATCACATGCGCCAGCGGCGGGCCGTCCTCGCCCACGCCCAGCCGGTTGCGGACGGCGGCGATGCCCGGGGCCTCGTGGCGGATCGCCTTGAGCAGGCGCGTGACGCCGTTGCCGCGGTCGGCGGAGCCGAATAGCACCGGGACCGCGTGCCCCTCGCGCAGCTCCTTGCGGAGGTCGTCGAAAACCTGATCGCGGGGCGGCTCGATCTCCTCGATCAGTTCCTCCATGAGGGCGTCGTCGTAGTCGGCGAGGCGCTCCAGCATGGTGTAGCGCGCCTCCTTCTCGGCCCCGACCTCCTCGGCAGGAATGTCGACCACCTCGCTGGCGGCATGCTCGCGGTAAACGAAGGCGCGCTCGAGGGCGAGGTCGATGAAGCCGATGGCGATGCCGTTCTTCCAGATGGGGATTTGGCGCAGAAGCAACGGCGTGCGGGACGCGGGCTGGAGCAGCGAAAGCGTCTCGTGGACGCGCCGGGTGGCGGTGTCGATCTTGTTGATGAACAGGAAGCGCGGGATCCCGGCTTCCTCGAGATCGCGCAGGATCACCTGCAGGGCCGGCAGTTTCCGCTCGTCCTGCTCGCACACCACGATGGCGGCGTCGCAGGCGGGCGTGACGGCCCGCATTTCGTGCATGAATTCCACTGACCCGGGGCAATCCACGAAGGTCATGCGCTCGCCCAGGAACACGCAGCTCGCGATGTTCGGCTCGACGCCGTGGCCGTGGGCGCGCGCCTCGGCGCTGGCGTCCCCGGTGGCGCTCCCGTCCGTCACACGGCCGGCGCGCGTCACGGCGCCGGTGCGCTCCAGAATGGCTTCAAGCAGTGTGGTTTTTCCGCTCTGGAACGGCCCCACGATGGCGATGCACCGAGGGCCAGCGGCTAGTCTTCCGCCGCCGTTCTCCGATCCTGACATGGCCTGATCTCCCGTGATGGGAGGCGGGTTGGCCGAAGCGCTCCGGCCAACTGTCTCCTCGACTGTGGCCTGTTGAACAGGATCGATGCTCGACCGGGCGGGAGCCGGATGCAAGCGGAAAGCAGGTCAGGAGGGCTGTCGCGTCGCTCGTCCCGGTCCGCTCCCGGTCAGCGCCAGGCGGTCAGGCGGCGCTCGATCCAGCCGAGCAGGCCGGCGATGAAGAGCCCCAGCACCGAAAGCACGACCACGCCGCCCAGCAGGCGGTCGGACTGCATCAGGTTGCCGGCTGCCAGCACCATCGCGCCCACGCCGCGGTTAGCGCCGATCATCTCGGCGGCGACCAGCAGCACGATGGAGATGGAGGAGGCGATGCGCAGGCCCGACAGGATGCCGGGCAGGGCGCCCGGCAGCACGATCTTGCGCACGATGGACCAGGAGGACAGGCCGAAGGAGCGGCCCATGCGCACCAGCGAGCGGTCGACGGCGTCCACCGCGCCGTAGGTGGCGACCACCGTGGGAAAGAACGATCCGAAGGCGATGGTGGCGAGCTTCGAGCCCTCGCCGATGCCGAACCACAGGATGAACAGCGGCAGCAGGGCGATCTTCGGGATCGGGAACAAGGCCGAGACCACGGCGATGCCGGGCGAGCGCACCAGGGAGAACAGGCCGACGGCAAGGCCGAAGCCCACGCCCGCCGTGGCCCCGATGGCGAAGCCGCCCAGCAGGCGACCCAGCGACGCGGCGAGGTGCCCGGCCAATTCGCCGGACTTCGCCATGGCGAGGAGCGCCGCGAACACCTCGCGAGGGCTCGGCGCCATCACGGGATCGAGCCAGCCGAGGCTGGAGGCGGCCTGCCAGAAGGCGATCAGCGCGACCAGGGCCAGCGCGCCGGCGAGGCGGCGGGTGCGTGGCAGGAAAAGGTCGCCCCGGTAGGGGACGGGATGCGCTTCGGGGGCAGCCGTTTCGCTCACGCCACCAACTCCCGGTCAGCCTCGGCGGCATCTTCGCGGATCAGGTCCCAGAGCTCGCGGGCCTGTGCGGCCAGGGCGGGATCGGCCGGCCGGCGCTCCGCGCGCGGCGTCTCCAGCCGGACTTCCGCGCGGATTCGGCCGGGGCGGCGCGACAGCACAAGAATGCGGTCCGCCAGCCGGACGGCCTCGTCCAGGTTGTGGGTGACGTAGACGGTCGAGAGATCGCCCGCGGCGTGCAGCGCGACGAGATCGTCCATCAGCAGTTCGCGAGTCTGGCCGTCCAGGGCGGACAGGGGCTCGTCCATCAGCAGGATCGCAGGCCGGACCGCTAGGGCGCGGGCGATGCCGACCCGCTGCTTCATGCCGCCGGAAAGCTGGCGGGGCCAGGCTTTCGCGAAGTCCGACAGGCCGGTGCGGGCGAGGGCGTCTCGGATGATCGCATCCCGCTCGGCGGTGGGGAGGCTGTGCTCTTCCAGGGGCAGGGCGACGTTGCCCGCCACCGTGCGCCAGGGCAGCAGGGCGAAGTCCTGGAAGACGTAGGTGATCGGATTCAGCGAACGGGCGGGCGGCTCGCCCTCCGTGGCGACCGCTCCGGCGTCCGGGCGCTCCAGGCCTCCCAGGATCCTCAACAGCGTAGACTTGCCGCAACCGGAGGGGCCTACCACGGCCACGACCTCGCCGGAGGCGACCGTGAGGCTCACGTCCGCGAGGACGGGCAGGGGGCCGTAGTTGTGGCTGATCCGGGAGGCGGACAGGTTCATGGGGTATCTCTTCGCCGTCATTCCCGGCGCGTCGGGGACGCGGGGAGGGAATCGAGGAGGGCTAGGCCAGGCTGCCCTGCATTCCTTCCCCTCCGCCGCCGGCGCGGCTCCGGCCGGGGATGACGGCGTGCGTGTGTGTGGATCTTACTGCGCGTTCTGATGGCCCTGGATGAAGCCGAGATCGAGCATGGCCTTGGGGTCGATGGCGGCGTCCACGAGGCCCTGCTGCTTGTACCACTCCACCTGGCGGGTGAGATCGGCGACATCGAGCCGCGCCTGCGGGTCGACGTAGAAGGCCGAGGCTTTCACCTTGGGCACGGCGGTCGCGGCGGCCTCGCCCGGGTAGACCGACTTGGCGATGAGCGCCGCGGCCGCGTCCGTGTCCGGCGTCGTCTTGATCGCGCCGGAGGCGTCCTTCTGGAGGAAGGCGGCGTAGTAGTCGGCCGCGCCCTTCTGGTAGGCGCGGACGAACTTCTCGACCGTGGCCTTCTTGTTGGCTGCGGTGCGCGACGCCGTGAACAGGCCGCCGAACTGGTATTCGTCGAAATCCGAGTAGCGGCCCAGCAGCTTGGCGTCGCCAGAGGCGATCAGGGCCTTTGCGAGGTGCGGGGCGATGATGATGGAATCGACCTGTCCGGATTTCAGCGCCGCCATCATGTTGGGCAGGGACTGCAGCGGCTTCAGGTCGACCTTGGCGAGATCGAAGCCCTTGATGCGGGCGAGCTGGCCGATCTGGTAGTGGAACGATGACCCCACCTGGGAGATGCCCAGCGACTTGCCGGCGAACTGCCCGATGTCGGTGAATCCCTTCTCGGCGGCCGCCTTGGACGCCAGCACGAGGTTGCCCTCGTAGCCCTTCGCCTCCTTGGCCTGGGCGGCGATGATCTTGAGGGCGCCCTTTCCGGCGAGGTTGAAGAAGCCGGCCGTGAATGCGGTGACGCCGAAATCGACATCGCCGGAGACGACAGCCAGGGCGATCGGCTGGGCCGCCTCGAAGAAGGTAAGATTGACGTCGAGTCCCTCCGCCTTGAAGTAGCCCTTCTCCACCGCCAGGAAGAGCCCGCCGGAGGAGACGAACCGCAAGACGCCGACGGACACCTTTTCCTGGGCGGATGCGGGATGCGCCAGGCACAGGGCCGCAGCGGCGGCCGCCAAGGCGGACAGGATTCGGGTGCGTAGCGGCAGCGCCATGGGGTCCTCCGTCACGGCCCTCTGCGCGGCCGCGCGCGGACACTAAGCGGAATGTGGCCTCAAAGCCACGCGCTTGTCCGGGATGCTCCCTCTCGCCAGGCGCAAGACGTTAACGTCAAGCTTCAGCCGCATTTACCAACCATCGAGCTAGCCCGTTCGGATTAACCCCCCGTCAAGAATTCCAGGGGCATTTCGCCCGCGACGTGAAGGTTCCGTTCACCTTTCGCCTACCCATAGCGTTCTAAGGACTACCAAAGTGACCAAGACGATCATCGCCACCGCAGCCGCCCTGCTCGCGTCCTCCATCGTCGCGCAGGCGGCCGATCTCCCCAGCCGCAAGGCCCCGGTGGTCGCCCCCGTCGTGTACGCCCCCCTCTTCACCTGGACGGGCTTCTATGTAGGCGCGGACGCCGGTTACGGATTCGGTCGCGACAAGATCACGGCGACCGATTACACCGACATCGGCACGACGACGCTGCATCCGCGCGGCTTCGTGGCCCGCGCCCATGCCGGCTACAACTACCAGATCCAGAACTTCGTCGTGGGCGTCGAGGGTGATGTCGGCTACGCCGGCCTGACCAAGAAGAAGTCGTTCGTGGACGGCGTCCTCAAGGACGAGGCCACCTGGGACGCCTCGGCTCGTCTGCGCGCCGGCTACGCCATGAACCGGACGCTGTTCTACGTGACCGGCGGCGCCGCCTTCACCGAGAACAAGCTCACGGCCTCCTACCTGGACGGCTCGGCGGACGCGTTCAAGTCCGGCACCCGCGTCGGCTACGCGGTCGGCGCGGGCGTCGAGTACGCCTTCACCAACAACCTGCTGGCCCGGGTCGAGTACCGCTACACGGACTTCGGCTCCGAGAAGATGGATGTCCCGGCGGCTGCCGGCGTCTTGAAGTCCAAGTACGACTACAGCACCGTTACGGGCGGCGTCAGCTACAAGTTCTGATCGCTCGATCCGAGCCCTGCCTGAGAGAACCCGGCCCGCGAGGGCCGGGTTTTTATTTGTGCGGATGGCCGAAGGTCAGCCTCAGCGGGTAGGCCGCAACTCGAGGGCCGACACTCCAACGGCCAAGTTCGCGCCGACCTGGGCACCGATCGAGATCGGCTGCAGGCTGATGGTGTTGTTGTTGCCGCCGATCAGCGCATTCGCGCTCACCCCCGCGCCGGCCGTCGCCTCGGCGCTGGCGCCCCCATAGGAGCCCGCCAGGGCGCCGCGGGGCCACGCGCTCGTGGGCGCGAAGACGCCCCAGGCCAGCACGCCGCGCTCTGTCGCGCCGATGTCGAGGCCGAAACGGCGGATCGTCCCCACATAGGTCTCTCGCGGGCCGCGGCTGGGCGTGAAGGTGCAGGCCATCGTCTTGGCCGAGGTGATGATCAGGCCGAGGCTGCCCGACACGTTGCAACGCAGGGCGCCGACCTTCACGGCTGCGTCGGCCGGGGGAGCGGCCATAAGGGTCCCGGCCACGAGGCCTGCCGTCGCCAGAGCTGCGGCGCGAAGGGTGGTGCGAATAGACATTCGGGTCTTCCTTTCGGTGCGGCTGCGGACGGGCTGACAACCGCACAAGCGGCGGAAGGTTCGTTCCCGCCCCTCTAGGAGCGATGCCCGGCGGCCGGGGACCTGCGCCGCGGACGCTTGCCCACGGCCGTGTTCCGTCCCATGTTCACGGGATGTCCAAAGCCCCGAAGACTCCTGCCCGTCGCGCCGGGCCCGACCGGCCGATGAGCGCCAAGGCGCCGCGCTCGAAAGCCTCCAAGCCCGAACTGAAGCCGCTCGACGAACACCTCGCCGCGCTGCTCAATCCAGGCCTTGCGCGGGATGCGCGGCCGGGCTCCGGCTTCGCAGAGACGCCGCAGGCGGGGTACGACCCTGAGGACGTGGAGAACGTCGACCCGAAGCTGGCCGAGAAGCTCGGCCTGCCGGTGGCCGGTTCTCCGCGTGCGTCGGAGCCCGAGCCGCTGCATCCGGGCAACCGCAAGCGGGACGTGGGTCTTTCCCGCGAGGACATCCTGAAGGCCGCGCCCAAGCGCGTGCGCCAGGGGAACGTGCTGCGCGACGAGGACGACGACGACCAGGTTCGCCGCAACGGGCTGACGGGCGCCACCGCGACGGTGGACTCTCTCAAGCAGCTGCTGGAGCTGGGCGACCCGAACCTGCGGGAGAAGAAGCCCTGGGCGCCGCACCGGCCGCCGCGGCCGGAGAAGTCCGAGGGCGGCATCTCGTTCGACCTCGTGTCGCAGTTCGAGCCCCGAGGCGACCAGCCCACGGCCATCGCCGAGCTGGTGGAGGGCGTGCAGCGCCATGAACGCGACCAGGTGCTGCTGGGCGTCACCGGGTCGGGCAAGACCTTCACCATGGCGCAGGTGATCGCCCGGACCAACCGGCCGGCGCTGATCCTCGCGCCCAACAAGACGCTGGCGGCGCAGCTCTATGGCGAGTTCAAGAGCTTCTTCCCGAATAACGCGGTGGAGTACTTCGTCTCCTACTACGACTACTATCAGCCGGAGGCCTACGTCCCGCGCACCGATACCTACATTGAGAAAGAAAGCTCGATCAACGAGCAGATCGACCGCATGCGCCACGCCGCCACGCGCGCCTTGCTGGAACGCGACGACGTGATCATCGTGGCGTCCGTGTCGTGCATCTACGGCATTGGGTCGGTCGAGACCTACACGGCCATGACGTTCGGCATCAAGGTGGGCGAGCGGCTGGACCAGCGCCAGCTTCTCGCGGACCTAACAGCTCTCCAATACAAGCGCGGCCTGGGCGACTTCTCGCGCGGCACCTTCCGGGTGCGGGGCGACGTGGTGGAGATCTTCCCGGCCCACTATGAGGACCGCGCCTGGCGCATCAGCCTGTTTGGCGACGAAGTGGAGAGCATCCAGGAATTCGACCCGCTCACGGGCCAGAAGTCGGCCGAGCTGGAGTTCGTGAAGATCTACGCGAACTCGCACTACGTGACGCCCAAGCCGACGCTGCAGCAGGCGGTGAAGAGCATCAAGGAGGAGCTCAAGATCCGCCTCGACGAGCTCTACCGCATGGGCCGCCTGCTGGAGGCGCAACGGCTGGAGCAGCGCACGCTGTTCGACATCGAGATGCTGGAGGCCACCGGATCCTGCGCCGGCATCGAGAACTATTCGCGCTATCTCACCGGCCGCAAGCCGGGCGAGCCGCCGCCGACGCTGTTCGAATACCTGCCCGACAACGCCTTGGTTTTCACGGACGAGAGCCACGTCACCGTGCCGCAGATCGGCGGCATGTACCGGGGCGACTTCCGCCGCAAGGCGACGCTGGCGGAATACGGCTTCCGCCTGCCGTCCTGCATGGACAACCGGCCGCTTCGGTTCGAGGAGTGGGAAGCGATGCGGCCGCAGACCGTCCATGTCTCGGCCACACCCGGCAACTGGGAGATGGAGCGCACCGGCGGCGTATTCGTCGAGCAAGTGATCCGCCCGACGGGCCTCATCGACCCGCAGATCGACGTCCGCCCCGCGCGCGCCCAAGTGGACGACCTGCTGGGCGAAGTGCGCGAGGTCGCGGCCAAGGGCTACCGCACGCTGGTGACCGTGCTCACCAAGCGCATGGCGGAGGACCTGACGGAATACCTGCACGAGAATGGTGTGCGGGTGCGCTACATGCACTCGGACATCGACACCATCGAGCGCATCGAGATCATCCGCGACCTGCGGCTTGGGGCCTTCGACGTGCTGGTCGGCATCAACCTGCTGCGCGAGGGCCTCGACATCCCGGAGTGCGGGCTCGTCGCCATCCTGGACGCCGACAAGGAGGGCTTCCTCCGCTCGGAGACGTCGCTGATCCAGACCATCGGCCGCGCGGCCCGCAATGTGGACGGAAAGGTCGTGCTCTACGCCGACCAGATCACCGGCTCCATGGAGCGCGCCATCGCGGAGACCAATCGCCGGCGCGAGAAGCAGCAGCGCTGGAACGAGGAGAACGGCATCACGCCTGAAAGCGTGAAGCGCAACATCGGCGATATCCTGGAAAGCGTCTATGAGCGCGACCATGTCCGCGTGGACGCCGGCCCTGCCAAGGAAGGTGCGCTGGTGGGCCACAACATGAAGGCCACGCTGGCCGACCTCGAGAAGCGCATGCGCGAGGCCGCCGCCAACCTCGAGTTCGAGACCGCCGCGCGCCTGCGCGACGAGATCAAGCGCCTGCAGGCCACAGAGCTGGTGCTGGCGGCGGACCCGATGGCCACGCAGTCAGAAGTGGACGAGAAGACGGGCGGCTACGCCGGGCCCAAGAAGTACGGACGCGCCGGCAACCTGCCGCCTACGGACGGCAAGCGCGGGCGAGGAGCCGGGACAGCGGGCGACGACCGCTTCGCGGACGGCCCGCGGTTCCACGACGACACGCCCACCGACCTGCCGCCCACCCGGGCGCGCAAGCCCACGCTGGACGAGATGGGCCCGCACAACCTTGGCGGCGGCACGGGTCGGCCGCTCGGCGCCGAGGCGGCGGCTCGCAGCAAGGCGGGCCGGCCCGGTACACGGGCGTTCAGGGGGAAGAAGGGGTAGCCCGCCTTTCCTCTCCCGCCAGGCGGGAGAGGGGGACATTTGCGCCTAAGCAAATCCCCGGATGGCGCGCTCCCGCGCCATCCGTGACACTTCCGCCTCCGCACAAGACGGAGCGCGTCCCCGCCGCGCTATTTGGGCGACAGAACGCCCGTTCCCCCGCGCCTTGCCGCCTTGCGGCTTCGCCGACCCGAAGAGGCCGGCCAGGGAAACGATCGGCCCACAGAGGCCAGGGGGAAACACCATGATCCAAGCCGCCATCGTCGCCGCGTACACGGTCACAGGCCTGCTGATCGGCGTGATCAACGCCGCCAAGCCGGGCTTCACGCTCGCGATCATCGTCTTCATCGTGGCCGGAGCGGCGTTGTCGTCGCTGGTGGCCGCGCTAGCCGCCAGGATGGCCGCCCAGCCCCGGCCGTACGAAGCCGGGACCGAGATGCTCGGGGCGCCTCAGGCCGCCTTGTCGCGAACCTGATAGTCCTTGATGTCCGAGAACCGGATCGTCGGCGCCCGCTCCTCGTCGTAGCGGAGCGAGAACGGGCTCGCGGCCATGAAGACCGGGGCTCCATCGAGGTCGTCGGCGATCGACGACAGGTTCTTGCTGATGAAGCCCTCGAGGTCCTGGCGGCTGTCGGAGGTGATCCACCGGCAGATTGTGAAGCGTGTCGGCTCGTAGTCGATCGGCAGGCCGTACTCGGCCTGGAGACGCTCCTTGAGCACGTCCAGCTGCAGGGCGCCGACGACGCCCACGATGGCGCCGGAGCCGTCCTGCGGCAGGAAGAGCTGCACCACCCCTTCCTCCGCCATCTGCTGCAGGGCCTCGCGCAGCTTCTTGGCCTTCATGGCGTCCTGCAGCTTCACGCGGCGCAGGATCTCGGGCGCGAAGCTCGGGACGCCGCGGAACAGGATGTCCTCGCCCTCCGTCAGGGTGTCGCCGATGCGCAGGGTGCCGTGGTTGGGGATGCCGACCACGTCGCCCGCCCAGGCCTCGTCCGCGATGGCGCGGTTGCGGGCGAAGAAGAACTGCGGAGCGCTGAGGCTCATGGGCTTGCCGGTGCGCACCAGCTTGGCCTTCATGCCGCGGGTCAGCTTGCCCGAGCACACGCGCATGAAGGCGATGCGGTCGCGGTGGTTCGGGTCCATGTTCGCCTGGATCTTGAACACGAAGCCCGTCATGCGCGGCTCCTCGGCCTCCACGCGGCGCAGATCGGCGTCCTGCCCGCGCGGCGGCGGCGCATAGGCGGCGAGCCCGTCGATGAGGTCGCGAACGCCGAAGTTGCGCAGGGCGCTGCCGAAATAGACAGGCGTGAGGTGACCCTCCCTGAAGGGCTGCAGCTCGAAGGGCTTGCAGGCCTCGCGGGCGAGCAGGATCTCCTCCGCCCAGGCGTCGCGCTCCTCGGGGGGCAGCATCTCCAGCACGGCCGGGGAGTCCGGGCCGTTCACGGGCGTCGCCTCCTCGTCGGCGTCGAGGCGGCGCACGGTGTTCTTCGCCAGGTCGTAGGTGCCCGCGAAGCTCTTGCCGCGGCCGATCGGCCAGTTCACCGGGGCGGTGTCGAGCGCGAGGGTCTTCTCGATCTCGTCCAGCAGGTCGAAGGGATCGCGGCTCTCGCGGTCGAGCTTGTTGACGAAGGTGACGATCGGGATGTCGCGCAGGCGGCAGACTTCGAAGAGCTTGCGGGTGCGCGCCTCGATGCCCTTGGCGGCGTCGATCACCATGATGGCCGAGTCGACGGCGGTCAGCGTCCGGTATGTGTCTTCCGAGAAGTCCTCGTGGCCGGGCGTGTCCAGCAGGTTGAACACGCGGTCGTCGTACTCGAATGTCATCACCGAGGTGACCACCGAGATGCCGCGCTCCTTCTCGATGCCCATCCAGTCGGATCGGGCGCTGACGCGATTCTTCTTGGCCTTCACCTCGCCGGCGAGCTGGATCGCTCCCCCGAAGAGCAGCAGCTTCTCGGTGAGCGTGGTCTTGCCCGCGTCGGGGTGCGAGATGATGGCGAAGGTCCGCCGGCGGGCGACGGGCGATGCGTCGGTCATGAGGCCTGCGATCATGTTGAGGCGGCTCGGCCGTGTCCGGGAGCCTGCGACAGAATGGGTCAGGTCCTTTCGCCCTTGCGAAAGGCCTTCGGGGCCCCACATAGTCGCTATCGGAAACAATTGAAAGGAGGTGATCCAGTGTCTCATTGTCATACGCCGCGCCTGACGGTCTCGACCTGGATCTCCGCCGCCGCGGAGCTTTGCGCCTGACGAGGCGCATCCGGGTCCTCGTCAGGACCGGGCAGACAATGTGAAAGGCCGCCCTGCAAGGGGCGGCCTTTCTCGTTTGAGACGGGGCTGTGCGGACTATTGCTGCGTCTGGGCGACCGCGCCGGTTTCCAGTTGCGATGTCGCCGACGTGGCGGCCTGCGGCTGCTCCGGCGCGGTGTTCATGCGGGCTGGGGCGAACATCTCGGGCGCGATCACCCGGACACTGCGCTGGGCCTGGGCGTCGGACCCGTTCACGGGGGCGTCGTTGGTCGCCGTGGCCTTGGCGGGCGTCACCACGATATCGGCAGGCTCCTCCGCCGGCTCACGGCCGGGAGCCTTGCGCCCCTTGTGGCCGGACTTGCCGTTCACGGCCTGGGACATCTGGGCCGCCAGCTTAGCGTCCACCACGATGTCAGAGCCCCGGCGGGCGATCATGGACTCGGCGCGGGCCAAGGCCTGGGACCAGGTCTGGTCCGCTTTCTTGCAGGCGCAGCTGTCGCTGACGCCGGTGCGATATTTCAGGGCGTTGGGCAGTGACATGTAGGACTGGCCGCGGTTGGACACGGCCTCCTGGATGGCGCCGCCCTCCTGCATGCGATAGACGGCCGTCTCGGCGCCCGGGCACAGGGCCTGGCACATCTCCTCCGTGTCGCCGTCCTCGGGACGGTTCGCCAGGGGGAAGAAGAAGCCGTCGCAGGTGCGCACGCACACGAGCTTGCGCCCACCGCGCGGGGTGTAGCCTCCGGAAGATGCGGAGCTCGAGGCGCGTTCGCTCTCGCCGCAGGCCTGGGCGATTGCCGCGCGAAGGTGCGCCTTGCGGGCGCGGTTCTCGTCGCCGCCGCCCGCCGCCAGTTGCGATTGCAGGCTGCGCATCCGCGCGACGATGCCGCTGCAGGCCGGCGGCGGCCCGAAGAACAGGAAGCCGCCATTGGCGCAGCCCATCTGCTGGTAGGCGTAGGACAGGCGGGCGATTTCCTGCCGCGCCGCCGATGAGCCTCCCCCCGAGCCGAGGCTCCGGTATTCGGCTTTGAGGGCTTCGCAGGACTGCGCGTAGGCCGAGCCGGCGAGGGCCGTCAGGGCGAGACACGCGCCGAAGATCTTCCCGAGAACCGGGCGGAGGCAGGTCATCATCATGGCGATCCCAACCACCAGAAAGGTGTGAAGTTCCTGACAAATATTCCTGTCCGCGCGTGGAACTCCCGGCGAAATCCGTTCAGGGTTGACGAGCCCTGAACGGATGCGCCGTCAGCGGCTTAGCGGCGGAAGTGGCCGAAGTGCGCGCCGCCGAAGCGACCGCCTCCGAAGTGCCCAACGCGCATGCCGCCGAAGTGCGGATGGCCGCCGAAGCCGCCGACCCGCATGCCCCCGAAGGGCCGACCGCCGAAGTGGGCGACTCGCGGGCCGCCCCAGCCACCCCAGCGATGACCCCAGCCGCCCCAGCGGTGGCCCCAGCCCCACGGGCGGCCGCCCCAATAGGCGTGACGGCGATAACCGTAGCGGTAGTAGGGGTAGCCATAGCCGTAGCCGTAGTAGGCGGGGTAGCCGTAGCCCCACCCGTAAGACGGATAATAATCGTCATAGTAGTTGTCGTAGGCGGCGTTCGCCGCGATGGCCCCGGCGATCAGGCCGAAGGCGCCCAGGGCGGCCGCGGCGCCTGCGCCGTTGTAGTAGCGGCGATGTCCGTACCGGTAGTAGTGGCGATGGCCATGGCGATAGTAGCCATAGCGATGGTGGTGGTAATGCCGGTGGTAAACGTGCCGGTGGCCCCGGTAGGCCACCTCCGTCGTCAGCCCTCCGCCGGCCAATGTCGCGGCCGATGCAACCGGGATGGGGGCGGCGGTCGCGCTCGTGGCCGACAGGCCGCCAAGGCCAACCGCGAGCGCGCCCGCGGCGGCCAACGCCTTTAAGGAAAGGCTTCGCTTCAACGTCGAGAAGGTCATGGCGTCCTCCTGTGACGGCCTTCGGGGCGCACTGGAGACGATGAGCGGCGCGAAGACCGAGCTTTGGCAAGCCAACGCTTGGAGACAGCGCCCGTTCCGGCTGCGACGATCCGCGCCGTTAACGTTGAAGTTACCAATTTCGCCCGCGCAGGATGTTGCGCGGGCTCAGATCAGAACCGCCTCCGCTTGTTGTTTCAGATCACCGCCTCGATGAGGAAGGGACCCTTGCGCGAGAGCGCGCCACGGAAGAGCTTCTCGAACTCATCCATCGTCTCGGCGCGGCCGCCTTCGACGCCCATTCCCTTGGCCATGGTGACCCAGTCCAGATAGGGCTCGTCCAGGTTGAGCATCCGCGCCGCGTTGCGACCGAACGTGTTCACGCCGACATTGCGCATCTCGCCGTGCAGGATGGCGTAGGAGCGGTTCGCGAAAACGACGGTGACCACGTCCAGGTTCTCGCGGGCCTGCGTCCAGAGGCCCTGCACCGTGTACATGCCGCTCCCGTCCGCCTGGAGGCCGATGACCTTGCGGTCCGGGCAGGCCACGGCGGCGCCGGTGGCCATCGGAATCCCGATGCCGATGGAGCCTCCTGTGATCTGCAGATAGTCGTGCGGGGCCGAATGCTCGGAGATGCCGAAGAACTTGCGGCCGGAACTCACGGCCTCGTCGCAGACGATGGCGTTCTCGGGCAGCAGCTTGGCCACCGCATAGCCAACGGAGTCCGCCGTGAGCTTTCCTGAGGGCAGGGCGTCCGTCAGGCCGCCGGGCTGGACGAGGCGCGGCGGCTCCTTGGCGCCAACCTCGTCGGCGATCCAGGCGAGGGCTTGAACGAGATCATCGCCCGGCTTCGCCAGGGTCAGCACCTGGCAATTGTCGCGGATCAGGCGGCCGGGCTTGCCCGGATAAGCGAAGAAGGCGACCGGGATCTGCGTGCCGAGCAGCACGAGAACATCGATGTCGCCCAGGTGACGGACGCCCTCGTCCACCGGGTAGGGCACCTTGTCGACCGGCACGCGGCCGACGCCATGCTCGATGCGATTGATGGATTGGGGGGTAAGCAGGCGCATGCCGGTGCGGGCGGCGATACGACCCGCGATCATGAGGCCCTCCGTGCGCAGGGCCTTGCCGGTCATCAGCATGGCGACGCGCTTGCCGGAGCGCAGGGCCTCCACAGTCTGGCGGATCGCATCCGCGTCGACATGCGGAAGGGCGGGCAATGGCGTGCGCTCGACGGGAGCGGGCGCGAGGTCGCCCCAGGCCGCGTCGCCGGGCAGCGTCATCACGGCCACTCCCGGCATGGTCATGGCGGCGACGTAGGCCTGGGCGGTGGTGGGCGCGATGTCCTCGGGCCTCTTCGTTTCGGCGTACCAGTGGGACATGGGCTTCGCCAGGCTGGCGATGTCGCTGGTGAGCGGAGCGTCGTTGGCCAGGTGGTAGGTCGCGTGGTCGCCTACCACGTTGATGATCGGGGTGCGGGCGCGCCGGGCGTTGTGCAGGTTGGCCAACCCATTGGCGAGGCCGGGGCCGAGATGCAGCAGGGTGGCGGCGGGCTTGTCGGCCATGCGGCCATAGCCGTCGGCCGCGCCGGTCACGACGCCTTCGAAGAGGCCCAGCACGCAGCGCATGCGCGGCTTGCGGTCGAGCGCCGCCACGAAGTGCATCTCGGACGTGCCCGGATTGGCGAAGCACACGTCCACGTCATTGGCGAGCAACACGTCGCACAGCCTGTCGGCGCCGTTCATGAGGAAGTCTCGTGGGGTTGGAGAAGTGATGCGGGTCTCGTCGCCATTGACTTTNCGCCCCTGCTCCCGGGCGAGCTCGCGGCCGCGGCCGCCACGCTCGCGGGCCTGGACGACGCGCTCGAGCGCGCGCTCGCCGCCTGCCTGGACGCGGACCTGCCCCTGAGCAAGCGCGACGGCGGCTTCGTGCGCGCGGGCTACGACGGCGCGCTCGACGACGCGCGCGCGCTGCGCGACGAGAGCCGGCGCGTCATCGCGGGCCTGCAGGCGCGCTACGCGGAGGAGACCGGAACCCGCACGCTCCGGGTGAAGCATAACAATTTCCTGGGCTATTTCGTGGAGGTCCCCCAGGCGGCCGGCGAGGCCATGCTGAAGCCGCCGCTGAACGAGCGCTACGTCCACCGCCAGACCATGCAGGGCGCCATGCGCTTCTCCACGGCCGAGCTGTCGGACCTGGAGAGCCGCATCGCCTCCGCGGGCGAGCGGGCGCTCGCGGTCGAGCTTGGCCATTTCGAGCGCCTCGCCCGCGAGGCGGTGGCGGCCGCCCCCGTGGTGAAGGCCGCCGCGGACGCGATCGCCCAGGTGGACGTCGCCACCGCCCTGGCGGAGGTGGCCGACAGCGGCGGCTGGGTGCGCCCCCTGGTGGACGACAGCCTCGCCTTCACGGTGGAGCGCGGGCGCCACCCCGTGGTGGAGGCGGCGCTGAAGCGCGACGGCCACCCCTTCGTGGCCAACGACGCCGACCTCTCCGCCCCGCCCGGCGGGCTCGGGGGCCGCATCGCGCTGATCACCGGCCCCAACATGGCCGGCAAGTCGACCTACCTGCGCCAGAACGCGCTGATCGCGGTGCTCGCCCAGATGGGCGCCTTCGTGCCCGCCGCCCGCGCCCATATCGGCGTGGTGGACCGGCTGTTCTCCCGCGTCGGCGCGGCCGACGACCTCGCCCGCGGCCGCTCCACCTTCATGGTGGAGATGATCGAGGCCGCCGCCATCCTCAACCAGGCGACCCCGCGCTCGCTGGTGATCCTGGACGAGATCGGCCGCGGCACCGCCACCTTCGACGGCCTCTCCATCGCGTGGGCGACCATCGAGCACCTGCATGAGGCGAACCGCTGCCGCTCGCTGTTCGCCACGCACTTCCACGAGCTGACCGCGCTGGCCCGCCGGCTGCCGCGCCTGCTCAACCTCACCGTGCGGGTGACGGAGTGGCAGGGCGACGTGGTGTTCCTCCACGAGGTCGCGCCCGGCGCGGCGGACCGGAGCTACGGCATCCAGGTCGCCAAGCTCGCCGGCCTGCCGCGGGCCGTGGTGGACCGCGCCAAGGTGATCCTGGACGAGCTCGAGGCCTCCGAGCGCCAGGCCCCGGTGGAGCGCATGGTGGACGACCTCCCCCTCTTCGCCGCCGCCCGCCCGTCCGGCGGCCTCGCCGAAGCGCCGGCGTCGGCCCCGGCCCCTGCCCCCGGCCCCGACCCGCTGCGCGAGGCCCTCGACGCCATCGACCCGGACGAACTTACCCCCCGCGAAGCGCTCGACGCCCTCTACCGCCTCAAGGCCGCCCGGGCCGAGTGAGGCCGCGCTCGCCGCCCCCGCCTTGGCGGGAGAGCGGGACGGAGCACGACGGGCGCTCGGACCGCAAAAGGCGTTCGCGGCGCCCACCCTCCCCTTGAGGGGGAGGGTCGGCCCGCAGGGCCGGGGTGGGGTGAACGCCGGGCCTGGAGCGCCAGGCCGGGAGTCCCCCGTCAGCCGCGCCCTCGCCGGGCGCGGCGCCACCCCACCCCGCCGGGCTGCGCCCGTCGACCCTCCCCCTCGGAGGGGAGGGTGCGCCTTCGGCGCTTGGCGTGCGCGTGCTTGGCTATGCGCGACGGCCTCTCGGATCGCGGGAGGCAGGCGCGCCGCCCACCCTCCCCTTGAGGGGGAGGGTCGGCCCGTAGGGCCGGGGTGGGGTGAACGCCGGGCCTGTAGCGCGAGCTTCCAAGCCTCCCGCAAGCCGAACCCGCCCTCGCCGGGCGCCGGTCACCCCACCCCGCCGGGCTTCGCCCGTCGACCCTCGGGTCAAGCCCGAGGGCAGGTTCCTCCCCCTCCGAGGGGAGGGTGGCGCCTGCGGCGCTGGGGCACGCACGGGACGCCACGCCGCCCCATGAGGCGCGCTCCCACCCTCCCCTTGTGGGGGAGGGTCGGCCCGCAGGGCCGGGGTGGGGTGATGCCGAGCGTGGAGCGTGACGTTTCAGAAATGAGGATTCCGTCTGCGATGCTGCCCCTAGTCTGGACTCGTGTCTAAAGTGCGCCGTAACTTGTTACGGAATAAATGGCTGAACAGGACGTGAGAAGCGACGATGTTGGCTAACGAAATCGAGAGCGCCCAAAGGCTCGTGCGCACAGACGCCTATCAGATGTCGATTGGCGAAATCGTGAGCATGTACGAAAATCAAGAGATAGCAATCGACCCGGAATTCCAGCGTCTGTTCCGTTGGGACATATCTCAGAAATCAAAACTGATTGAATCGTTACTTCTTGGCATACCCCTGCCGTCAATTTTCGTTTTTGAAAAGGAGGACGGCACGTGGGAACTCGTAGATGGGCTTCAACGACTTTCAACGGTCCTAGAGTTCATGGGAAAGTTGCGCGAACCTGACGGGACTTTCAAAGTTCCGTCCATTTTAGAGGCAACGAAGTACCTCCCTTCTTTGCATAATGTAGTCTGGGAGAGATCAGAGAATATCACAGGGATCGAGTTGGACGAGCAAGTGCCTTTGGACAAGACTCAGCAACTTGCAATCAGGCGGGGTCGGCTCGGTGTCGAAATTCTTAAGAGACCAAGTGACGAGCGGACTAAATACGATCTGTTCCAAAGGTTGAATGCCGGAGGAACGCAGGCGAATGCACAAGAGCTAAGAAATTGCATTATATTGATGGTGAATGCCAGCTATTATAGGGCGATTAGATCGGCTGCTGATGACCCGCACTTCAAGGCGATGTTGAGCATCTCCGAAGAGCAGGAAGAACGGCAGCGTCACGTCGAGATGGCCGTTCGGTTCCTTGTTCATGCAAAGGTTCCATACGACGGCCTACTCGATGTAGAAGAGTACATCGACGAGGGTATCGTAAGCCTTGCAAAAGAAGGTTCAAATGACGAAGACGTTCGCCTGGTAAAGTCTACATTCAGCTTGCTGCACGAGGTAGCCGGAGGCAATGCCTTGCGTCGTTTTCAAAATGGAAACTATATCGGCAAGGTAGGCCTAGTTGGGTTAGAGGGCATTGCCGTCGGAGTTGCGAAGAATCTTGGCGCGATCGAGGCATTAGGGTTCCAAGATGCCCGAGATTTCGTTGCCGAAAAAATGAGAGAATTCTGGGTTCAACCTCAGGCTGCGAATTTTACTTCGCCAGGGCTTCGAGGCACGGTACGCATTCAGCGTACGGTGAAGTTTGGGGAAGCTTGGTTCCGCCCATGAGTAAACCCTTTACAGACGCAGATTTCATAAGGCAGGTAACTGAAGATAGAAATTGGAGAATTCGCGAGATATCAGATCTAAAAGTAGCAGCCAAAAGAGCTGACACGGGGCTGCAGCGAGTTTTGTTGCGGGCGCTAGTAGCTATTTGCTACGCGCACTGGGAGGGCCACGTAAAATTGGCGGCGCGAAAGTACATGGAACATGTGGCGCTACGAAAATTTCAGTACAAGGCATTGGATAGGCAGTTTCTCAAGAATTATTTTCTACCTCGCTTGGGCGCAATTTCTAGTTCTAAGATTAACGTGGAAGATCGGTGTGTCTTATTAGACGAAATATTAAACGCTTCAGAAAAACGGTTCAGCAAAGTAAACGATGATTTAATCAACACTAAATCAAATTTAAATTCGGAAGTTCTTCAAGAAATTTGCCTTGTGGTCGGAATTGAATTCATTGGGTTTGTCGAGAGAACCTCTTTCATCGACATATTTCTTCTGAAGCGAAGAAATGAGGTTGCGCATGGCGAAGAGGTGTTTGTATCCATAGCTGATCTAGATGAGCTTGCCTCAAACACCATCGCCCTGATGCGAATGTTCAGCGATGCACTAGAAAATCATGTCGTCCAACAGACTTATAAGCTGCGCGCGTAGCGAGCCGCGATCGGACTGCCATTGCCCCCCGGCCCCCACCGACCCCCGCCCAACGTCTCACGCCCGTCCCGCTTGAGTCCCGTCGCACCGGTTCGTAAGTTGGCGCCCTACCTCCTTCCGACCGGACCGGGGCCATGACAAGCAACGACAACAACCTGAGGAAACGCACGCGGCCCACCTTCACGGACCAGGAGGCGCTGACGTTCCATTCGCGGGGGCGGCCCGGGAAGCTGGAGGTGGTGGCGACCAAGCCGATGACCACCCAGCGGGACCTGTCGCTCGCCTATTCGCCCGGCGTCGCCGTGCCGGTGCTGGCGATCGCGGAGGATCCGTCCAAGGCCTACGACCTCACCGTGAAGGGCAACCTCGTCGGGGTGATCTCCAACGGCACGGCCATCCTGGGGCTCGGCAACCGCGGGGCGCAGGCGTCCAAGCCCGTGATGGAAGGCAAGGCGGTGCTGTTCAAGCGCTTCGCCGACGTGGACGCCTTCGACCTGGAGGTCGGCACGGAGGACCCGGAGGAGTTCATCAACGCGGTGCGCTTCCTCGGCCCCACCTTCGGGGGCATCAATCTGGAGGACATCAAGGCCCCCGAGTGCTTCATCATCGAGGCGCGCCTGCGAGAGCTGATGGAGATCCCGGTCTTCCACGACGACCAGCACGGCACCGCCATCATCGCGGCGGCGGGCATCCTCAACGCGCTGGAGCTGACCGGGCGCGACATCAGCAGGACGAAGCTCGTGTGCAACGGCGCCGGGGCGGCCGGCATCGCGTCCCTGGAGATCCTCAAGGCGCTCGGCTTCCGGGACGAGAACGTCATCCTGTGCGACACCAAGGGCGTGGTGTTCAAGGGCCGCACCGAGGGCATGAACCAGTGGAAGTCGGCCCACGCCACGGACACGCCGGCGCGCACGCTTGAAGAGGCCATCGCCGGGGCGGATGTGTTCTTCGGGCTTTCCGTGAAAGGCGCGGTGACGCGCGAGATGGTGAAGGCCATGGCGGCCAACCCCATCATCTTCGCCATGGCGAACCCGGACCCGGAGATCACGCCCGAGGACGCCTATGCGGTGCGCGACGACGTGATCATGGCCACCGGCCGGTCGGACTACCCGAACCAGATCAACAACGTGCTGGGCTTCCCCTACATCTTCCGCGGCGCGCTGGACGTGCGGGCGAAGAGCATCAACATGGAGATGAAGATCGCCGCCGCGAAGGCGCTGGCGAAGCTCGCCCAGGAGGACGTGCCGGACGAGGTGGCCGCCGCCTACCAGGGGGCGCGGCCGCGCTTCGGGCGCGACTACATCATCCCGGCGCCGTTCGACCCGCGGCTCATCTCCACGGTGCCGCCCGCGGTGGCGCAGGCGGCCATGGACACGGGCGTGGCGCAGCGGCCCATCGTGGACATGGGCGCCTACAAGGCGCAGCTCTCGGCCCGGCGCGACCCCGTGGCCGGCGCCCTGCAGCGCACGGTGGAGCGCGTGCGGCGCTACCCGAAGCGCGTGGTCTTCGCCGAGGGCGAGGAGGAGCAGGTGATCCGCGCCGCCGTGAGCTTCGTCGGCCAGGGGCTCGGCACGGCCATCCTGGTGGGGCGCGAGGAGCGCATCCGCGAGACGGCGGCGGGGCTCGGCATGGCGCTGGACAACCGCGAGGGGATCGAGATCCACAACGCCAGGCTGTCGCAACGCAACGCGGCCTACGCGTCCTACCTGTATGACCGGCTGCAGCGGAAGGGCTACCTGTTCCGCGACTGCCAGCGGATGATCAACCAGGACCGCAACCACTTCGCCGCCGCCATGGTGGCGCTGGGGGACGCGGACGCCATGGTGACGGGCGTGACCCGCAACTTCTCCGTGGCGCTGGACGACGTGCGGCACGTGATCGACCCCAAGCCCGGGCACCGGGTGATCGGCGTGTCGCTGGTGCTGGCGCGCGGCCGCACCGTGCTGGTGGCGGACACCGCCATCACGGAGATGCCGGACGCCAAGGACCTGGCCGAGATCGCGGTGGAGGCGGCCGGCGTGGCGCGGCGGCTCGGCTACGAGCCGCGGGTGGCGCTGCTGGCCTTCTCGTCGTTCGGGCATCCGCCGGGCGAGCGCTCGGCGCGCGTGCAGGAGGCGGTGCGCATCCTGGACGGGCGGCGGGTCGACTTCGAGTATGACGGCGAGATGGCGGCCGACGTGGCGCTCGACAAGGAGCTGATGGCGCAATACCCGTTCTGCCGCCTGTCGGACGCCGCCAACGTGCTGGTGATGCCGGCCTTCCACTCCGCCTCCATCAGCACCAAGATGATGCAGACCCTGGGCGGCTCCACGGTGATCGGCCCGCTGCTGGTGGGCCTCGACCGGGCGGTGCAGATCGTGCCGCTGGGCGCCAAGGACACGGACATCGTCAACATGGCGGCGCTGGCGGCGTTCAACGTCGGCGGGTGAGGCGGGCGGCCGCTCCGCATCGCGAGCCCTTCCCGGCCCCCCGGGGAGGGCTTTTCGTTTGAGGCCGCCCCCGAAGGGCGGATGCAACCGCATGCACGCCGGGGTCGGTTGCCGCGGGACGGGCTTCGGCTAGGGTCGGGGCGTTTTCCTGCGGCCTTTCCCTTGCGGCATTTCATGACGTCTCCATTCGCCGCCCCGGCCCGGGGCGCCCTGCCATGGTGACCCGCGTCGCCACCGTCGCGTTCGAGGGCATCGAGGCCCGGCCGGTCGACGTGCAGGTGCAGATCATGCCGGGCAACGTGGTGTTCACCATCGTGGGCCTGCCCGACAAGGCCGTGGGCGAGAGCCGCGAGCGGGTGCGCTCGGCCCTGGTGGCGTCCGGCCTGGCGCTGCCCTCCAAGCGCATCACCGTGAACCTCGCGCCCGCGGACCTGCCCAAGGAGGGCAGCCACTACGACCTGCCGGTGGCGCTCGCCGTGATGGCGGCCATCGGGGCGATCCCGTCCGACGCGCTGGACGGGTTCACGGTGCTGGGCGAGCTGGCGCTGGACGGCGCGATCACGCCGGTGTCGGGCGTGCTGCCGGCCGCCATCGCGGCCAACGAGCGCGACATGGGGCTGATCTGCCCCTCCGAGTGCGGCCCGGAGGCGGCCTGGGCGTCGGGCGACATGACCATCCTGGCGCCGCGGTCGCTGATCCAGCTGGCGAACCACTTCCGGGGCACGCAGGTGCTGTCGCCGCCCGCGCCGGCGGTGAAGCAGCCGGGCGGGCCGGTCCCGGACCTGCGCGACATCAAGGGCCAGGAAAGCGCCAAGCGGGCGCTGGAGATCGCGGCGGCCGGGGGGCACAACCTCCTTATAATGTAGTCAGTTGAACCTTGTGTGGCATGATCAATTAGGCACAATATCGAGAAGTGATGGACTCCGGCGCTCGCCCCCTGCGAGGAGAAGCGAGTGTCATTCAAGTCTGTCCTGCTCACCGGCGCGGCATTGGCTGCAGCATCTACCGTTCAAAATTCAGCAGCTGCCGCCCAGGAGTGCTCGCCCCTGTATGGCCTGCCCGCCGTGCAGCGGATCGTGACGGAGCACGTCGAACGCGTCTTCGCCGCCCGACGCCAGCAACCTGGCCTGCCCTACGACGTCGCCCGGAACGTGGATGTCCTGTCTGGGCGGATCGCCAAGGCGCTCACGACCTCTTACGTCCGCAGTTTCCTGGCTCAGGGGCGAGCTGAGGAGCGGCAGGCGCGAGCGACGGATGCAGTGTTGGCCTTTGGCCTTGACGCGCTGACCCGATGTTTTCCGCAGTATCGCCCCGTGTACGAGCAGCTGATCGCTCCTGGACCAAAGCCTAAAGCTGCAGAGGCGCAAGGGACAAAGCAGCCTCGCTACGAGCAGCCCAGCGCACCGGATCTGACGACGCCCGAGTTCGCGAGAGATCGTATTGTCGCCATGCCAGAAGCACGGCAAATCTGGGCAGCGCAACAGGGGCCCGGGGGCGGCCAAAGACAAGAGTCCATTTCGCGGGAGGCTGGCGACGGGAGAGTGGCGACCGGCCAAGCTGCGCCGACTCATGCGGATGCTGATCAGGCCCGCAAAGACGCCGCCGCGACATTCAAGGCGCGCCAGGACGAGCCGGTGGTCGTGCTGCGGACAGCTTACCTGCAATACGTTACGGCCCAGGCATGCTACGAGGTTCGCAAGTCGCTGGCGTACCAATTCGTGAGCGAGCCCGACCTGTCCGAGACCAGGGCCGCGGTGAAGCAGATCGAAACCGCTTTGAAGAGCAAGCTGGAAGGCGATCCGAACGCCATCTGGAACGAGGTGGCCGCCGACTTTGGAGCGCCCAGGCTCTATGTCTATTTCGATGCCGACCTGATCAAGGCCGCGGAGGGGAACGTGCTGCTGTCAGCTGCCCTCAAGGTGGCGCGAGATCAGCATCTCGAAACCTTCACAGGCAGCACGGGCACAGAGCGCCTTGAAAGCTTCCGATTGGCTCTTCAAGACCCGCGCAGCAAGTTCGACGAACTGAAGGCCAAGTGCCTGGACGCCGTGCAGGGCATAAGGAAAGCATTGGCGAAACTGACTCCGGCCACCGCTGGACCCAAGAAGGATTTCTGACCAGGACCGCCTTGGTGGCCCATTGTCGGCCCTGACCGCCTGGTAAGTCGCCGCCGCAGGCGGCGAGTGGCCGTAGGCCACGTTATTGGATCGTAAGGAAGGTTTTGGTTTTTCCTTACACTTCTCCCGTTTAGGGAAAAGTGGGTCGGCTTTCCGACACCATGAATGCGCGTTCCACCTGAGTGGCGAGGGGGGTTGTCCGGTCGCCTCGTACGCGCAGCTTCTACAACGGGAGCCAAATCCGAAGCCTTCATGGCGACATTCGGGCTGGCCGGCGGTTGCTTTTTCTCAGAGCCGCCATCCTGCAAGGGGGTACGTGCCGTGGTGCCTTGCTTCAAATCCACCGCACGGGAGCATTTCCGAATTCTGACCGCGGCGGCGTTCAAACCGTGCCGCGGGCTCGACGGAACTGAGGTCAGAGCTCCTATGTCTTGCTATCTATACTGGGCGCGTCCGACAGTGAGCCTGCACTGGCCCCATCCGCGTTAGCCCAGGCAATCGGGCGGTCCACATCGCTCGTCCCCCCTGCGTCGATGGTGTGCCAGATCCCCTTCTCCAGCTTGATGTTCTTCACCCCTGTCGTGTCGTCCGGGTAAAGCACCTGCAGCGTTCCGTCCTTGAAGACGATCGTCAGATAGCGACGACGTGCGGACTCGCTAGCCAGATCCTTGCTGATCAGAGCCAGGGCTGATCGCATCGGCTCTGATTGGGCCTCAGCCAAAGCGCTCGCATCCCTCAGGGTCGCTCTATCCAGCGGCTCCTTCCCTGCGGCGTAGACGTCCAAGGCAGCCATCAGGCCTTTCATGCGGGCGGCCAGCTGAGCCCGCAGCTTGTAGGTCTCCTCGTCATCTCTTTTGCCGAGCCGACCAATTAGGCTCTGAATCTGTTCGCGGCTTTCGTAAAACCGGCTCTCCTCGCCGTCCAACTTGTCGCGGGATGCCGCGGCTGTGCTCAGCTCCTGATCGAGTTCAGACACACGACGGTCGGCTCGCTCGTACCCTGACTTTGCGTGGTCAGACGCACTATCGAGATAAAGATTGAAAGCTCGATCCCGCCGCTGTTGCGCCTCTAAGATTTGGCCTTGAAGGGAGCTGATCCGCGCGTCGAGCTGGGCTCGGTGGGACCTTTCATCCGCTCCGCTGGCCAATTGAGCCAGATCGAGGCGATGCACGTATTGAAGCACAGCCGCTTCGAAATCCTCGTAACGCCAGGCGGTGCGCTCGCACCCCAAGCCCCGGCGGGCCTTGTCGCACATCAGGTAGGTGCCGCCTTTGGGGCCCTGACCTTTGTTGACGAAGTGCAACTTCCCTCCGCAATAGCCGCATCTAGCTAATCCTGAGAACAAGTTGCTGATGTGCGCGCCGCGGCGACCTCCTCCCCCGAGCCTGCGTGACTCACGCGCGCTTTTCACGCGATAAAAAAGCTCGTCGTCGACTATCCGCGGGAAATAGTCCGCGATGGGTGGGCCTTCGGGAACGCGTTCACCCTCCACGAACCTATGCGGCTGGAATTCGCCCAAAACGGCTCTGTTGTTCAGAATTTTGTTAACGCTTGATATCTGCCATCCCGCGTCACTACGGAAGGGAGGCACCCCACCCTCGTTCAGGCGGTTGGCGATGGTGTAGCTACCAATACCGGCTGCGCTGTCATCGAAGATGCGACGAATAACGTCCACCCGATCGCCAAGAATGTCGAACTTGCCTGCCGCATTCAGCCGCAGCCAGGCTGGACATTGGCCGGTCAGCTTCCGGCTCGATATGTTCTTGCGCTTGTTCGACCACGCCGAGCTTAGGCGCGTGCTCTTGAGAGACGATTCTTCATTAGAACGGCTCATCACCATAATCGAATACATGATCATGGTTAGTTCCGCACCAGCATGGTACTCGTGCTTGTCGACAAGCGTGACTATAATAATTCCCGCGTTCAAGATCTCAATGAAAAGTGTCAGCGACGCAAATACGTCCTGGCGCGAAAGCCGATCGAGCGACTCCACTAGCAGGTACGAGCCCTTTTCGATCTTTCCTTCTCTTACCGCGGTCAGGAACTCGCCTAGAACGCCCTTTCTGAGATTGGCACCTTTGAAGGCCGAGATGCCAATGTCCTCCATGCGCCCGTCCATCAGGTCGAGGTTATGCTCTTCGGCATATCGCGTGGAGAGCTCCAATTGCCGCCTTCGGCTATCGCCACGCAACTGGATGTCGGTAGACATTCGAAGATAGGAGTACGCGCGAGGCCGACGTGCAGTGGTGCTCATAGGCTCATATTAAACAGCGTATATCGCCTGGTACAATCAATTGAACACAATAGCTCGAAGTCGTGCCCACCACGTGACGATAATATCACTCAGCGTCGGACGGGTACACGGCTCAAAGCGCCTCCTGAGCAGATGAAGACCGCATGGACCCCGATAGGCACGCGGCTCATCGTGCACCCGTTAAGGCACGCTCCGCGTGCAGGGGCGGTCGGGACAGAAGGGACAGTAGGCAACTAAACATATCGCCAGAACTGCCCTGAGCCCGCTTGCCGCCACGATGCTGCGGCGTCAGATCCCATTGCGGGACAGTAGGGACAGTAGGGACAGGCTTGCTGCAAACTATCTTGCAATGCCTCACGTACGACCTACCATGCCCCCCATTTCGAACACGCGCCCGCCTGCGCGCGACGCGAAAGCAAAAAACTTTAAAATAAATGATCCTTTACTTTGCTGTCCTGCTTTGCTATGTCTTTGTGGCTCGATAAGGCAGTAAAGTAGGCGTTCGAAATTCTCGCCTGAGCCCTCCCTTCCAGCCCCGCTCTTCTGGTCGCCTCGCACGAGGCGAGCCATTTGTCATTCTATTCTCCCGGATCTCAGATGTTCCAGCTTTCAAATCCTGGCTCCGTCCCTGGCCTCCCGACTTACGCACATGAGGTGCTCTTGTGGGCGAACTGGCTTCTCACGCAGCCAGGCACCTGCCGCCACTACCTCGTCACGCTGACGTTCGATCGCTATCACGACCGGCGTTTCGCTCTGGACGCCCCTGCGGACCTCCTTCCTGACCGCGTCGTCAAGGCCGACGTCCTCGCCGGCGCGACCCGCAAGCTGTCACCGGAAGAGGCTGTCAAGGCGATGTGCTCGGACGTGCAGCGGTGGTACCTGCGCGTCCTCTCCGACCTGCTAGGCGGTCGCTATGCCGATTACCCTGAGCTGCAGCCCCGCACCGTTGGCTGGATCGACGAACCCGCGGTCAAGCACGCGTCCGCCGGTCGCGCGGCTCGAATGCCTGGCGAGGAGTTTCCTCACGTGCACTTTGTGATGGCCGTTAGGGAAGACGTTGCACCTCGCGGGCTCGCCCTGGCGGACGCTTTCGAGGTCGCCCATCGCGACGGACGTCTGGCCATCCATTGGCATCGGCTCAATGCGGCTGGCGGGCTGCATTTGACAGAGGCGTACGATGTGCCTGGCGCCCTGGACTACGCGTCTAAGACTGCCAAGCGAAACGCGGCATACCGCGAGCACATGCTCCTGCTGCCGTTTGCGACGCCGGGGCGACCCGACGCCGACCAGCGGCACTGATTACGGCACCTGCTGGCACCCTCGCGCCAGTCAGGGTACTCAAAGCGAAAAGGCCCCACCTCGCGGCAGGGCCTTTCTGTTTGGGGGGGAAACCCGTAGGTAACCCCCAACCCTAAGACCTTTCGGACGTAGGGTCGGCTGAAAGGACGCTCTCGCATCCCCAGCAAGTGACGCATCATATGTTCGACGCGTGGTCGCCTGTCAATCCCCCGAGCCCCAGATGGTTGCGCACTAGCGCTCGAACTGAACTCAGATCCTGGGCAGAAAGCGAAGGCACCTCCGCCCTGTGGCGGATGTTGATCTGCCAAAGCCTTTGGATTCCTACAGTGTAGACGTGATCGCAGCAGGCCCAAACAGGGTTCGAAGAATGAAAGAAGGGATAGGCTCCCGGTTCGAATTTGTGGAAATGAGGGTCTTCCCGATCTCGGGGTGGCGTCATGCTTACGGGCACGACGGTGCAGCGGCCCGGCGAGCTCGAGGTCGACGAGACAATGATGGCGCGCCGTTCCTTCTGCATCTCCGGCCTGGACAGGTGAGTGAAATCGCACATGACCACACGGCCTGCACGAGGAGGATGCTTGAATAGCCGGCGGGTCTCGTTTCGCCTCATCGCCACAACGGCTGGATCCAATGCGGCCAAGAACGCTTCGGCTGCGAGGACCGGGATACCAGCCCTAACGAGCCTCGTTTTAATGGCGGTCTGGTCGTAGTGGGCCTTGTGCTTCTCGTTCGCGTAACAGTGGCGCACAACGACGGCGAACGCGTCGGCCTTGGCCTCATCACGGCAGCCGTCGAAAATTCCGTCACCCACTCTCGCTTCGTGGTACTGAGCCCCTGGCGTCTTGGCCTGCTCTACTGCAGCGGCGACGGCCTGAGCAAACTCCTCACGAAAATCAAGCGACTTCAGGCAATTGTAAATTCTGAACGCGTGCGGCATGTTGCTTACATGATGTTTGTTTTCCGATTAGAGCAGACTACCCGCTTGATCAAGCGCTGAATGCGCGCTGGACGGACCGCCATAATCGCGGCTGGATGCAGCAAGCATTCGGGGAAGCGGTTAATCGAGCCATTCAGTGGCCAAAGGGCCCCAGAGCTTGAGCACTCTTGCTTGTCGTGCCAGGCGTTTACGTGCATAAGGACCGCCTCTGGTACGATCCTTCGGAGGAGGCGTGGCTAGCGTCGTGCAGCAATGGAATCCCGATGACTGGGAAACCTTTGCGCTGTCATTGCTCCAGGCCAGGCATGGCAGCCTGAACGTGCACAAAATCCCAGCCACACACGCTGGGGATTTCGGCATAGACTACTACTCCACGTCAGACTCGGTCATCTATCAGTGCTATTGCGTCGAAGAGCCTATCGATATCGACGTTCGGGCTAGCCGCCAAAAATCAAAGATCACGACCGACCTTAAAAAGATTGTTGACCGAGCTGCAGACGTTTCAAGAATCTTTCATGGCGTGCCGGTCCGCACATGGGTTCTCTTGGTCCCCGTCCACGATAGCAAAGAGGTTAATCTTCACTGCGCTAAAAAAACGGAGGACTTAAGAAAGCTAGGGTGCAGCCATCTGGACCAAGAGTTTGAGGTGTGCGTGCATGATCAAGGCTCGTTTCCTGGAGCGGCCTTGGCTGCAGCCATGTCGGCGCTGACAAACATATCTCTAAATGTGCAGCCACCTACGCAACAGGAATTGGATGAGTGGCAGGCGGGCTCCCCCGATCTTCTCGCGAATGCGACTGCTAAGCTTTCCAAGCGAATGGCACCTGGCACTGTACAGGATGTTGTTGTAGGCGGCGTCGAGCTGTTCCTAAGGAGCAACGCTCTCATCGACGCACTTCGCGTGAGCGCGCCTGATCTTCACGAGAAAGTGGCCTCTGCGATTTCCAGCCGTGCTCGCCGGCTGAGCTATGTCGGCCCTCAAGGCGGGCCTGTTCCCAACAACATCATGAACACCGAATTGGAAACGCTAATCGCCGCGATCAAGGGTGCCGCCCCGACGCTTTCGTCGGCCAACGCGGAGGATATCGCACTGGGCACGCTTTCGGAGTGGATAATGCGTTGCCCCCTGGATTTTCCAAATGCGTGCTGACAACCCCTTTCGAGAGGCCATCGCAGGCGCGACTTTCTCGTTCACTGCTCGACCTGAGCCGATTGCTGGCGATCTTAGAATGTCTTGGGGTATAGGGGTTCTTTTGCTCAGCCTGTTATACTGCCGCGGAAAAAAAGGTAGTTTTCAGAAACTGCAGTTCCTTGCGCATGCAGTTCGCACTCCAGAAGGCCGAGAAGACGTACGATCTTTGTTGGGCGGACGGATACGGAGTAACGAGATCTCAGTGCGTGTTGAGCCTTGGCTCAACCGGGCCGTTTCCTATGCCCACGCCCTTGGCCTCGTGGACGTCGCCAAAGGGAGGTCGGTTTCACTAACCGAAGCCGGGCAAAAACTCGCCCGTACTCTAGACGCAGATACAGAGATTTTCCGCGAAGAGCGCAAGTTCTTGGCGGAGGTGGGAAGGCAATTGACCGAGGCGCAGCTAGATAGAGTTTGGCGCATGGAGGACGTCCAATGACACTTCGCTTGCGGCACTTGCGCCTACGCGCGGTTACTCCTGTCGGCCCTTACGGAACGGACATCACCTTCTCCGCCGGCCTGAACGTGATTTGGGCGGACAACACGAAAGGTAAGTCGACCTGCATGCAGGGCATGCTCTACGCGTTGGGCATGGAAAAAATGCTCAGCCCGCGTCGCGAGGTACCCCTCCCACATGCAATGACAACGTTTCTGAAGTCAGATGACGAAACCGTCCAACCGGTTTTGGAGTCGATCGTATCGCTAGAGATGCAAAACGGCAGTGGCCGCATCATCACGGTACACCGCCCGGTAAAAAAGCAAGGCATCGACAATCGGATCGTGATGGTCGATTTCGGCCCGACTCTTACCGAACCTGAATTGATTGCAGAGCGGCGGCAGTTTTTCGTTTCAGATGCCGGCGCAGCCCAAAGAGAGGCTGGATTTCACCGCTTCCTCGAAGACTTCATCGGTTGGAATCTGCCATCCGTCCGTCGCTACGACGGCCCCGAGTGCAAGCTCTATATAGAAACAATATTTCCGCTATTTTGGGTTGAGCAAAAGGTCGGGTGGTCTGCAATCCCCGCTGCAATTCCTACCTACTTCAGAATTCGCGAAGTGCACAAACGGGCCGTTGAATTCCTGATGGATCTTGATGTTCCGCGACTTGAGCTGGAACGTCAAAGGCTCCAAGAGCGACTCGACCAAAATACTAGGGAGTGGCGTACCATCTGGGACGAAGTTGACCATCATGCACGTCTGAATTTTGCTAAGATAGATGGCCTCCCCGCTCATCCTACGCTCACGGCTGATGAAATACGCCGGAGTCGCGTGTTGATTGATGATCAGGGCGGTTTAAAGCCATTAGGAATAGTGCTTGAGCAACTCCGTAAGCGCATAGCAGACCTAAGCGACGAACCCATTCCGGCAGTGAGCGGAGTAGCAGCCCATTTGGAGCACGAGCTTACGGCTCTCAACAAGCAGGTCGAGGCATTGAACCGCTCGCGGATCGAGGTCCACAAAGCCAAGCAGCTGAAGGAGGCTGACGTCGTCTCTCTTCAGAGGCGGATCGAAACACTCACCTATGATCTTCACAAAAACCAGGACGTGCAGAAGCTCCAGCGTTACTCTGGCTCTGATGCCAACTTAACACCTCATCGGTGCCCGACCTGTGAACAGGCCCTGGTCGACTCCCTGCTGTCTCAGCTAGTCATTGACGCCGTGATGCCAATTGACGAGAACATTGAGTACATCAGATCACAACTTAGAATGTTTGAAAATATCCTCGCGCGCGAGAACGGCGAAGTCGAAAGGCTCCTGCAAAAATTGGCGCAGACAGAACGCGCATTGTCCGAGCTCTACAGCCGCATCCGCGTCGTCCGGGCCGATCTTGTCGCGCCCACCAGTAGCCCGTCAGCAGCTGCAATTGAAGAGAGAGTGCGCGCTGAAGCTCGGGTCCGCGATCTTGAGGCGATTCAGTCGGGTCTCGACGATGCAGTTGAAAAGTTGACTTCTTTGGCGTCAAAGCGGGTAGAGTTGCTTGCGCTATACGAGGCTTTTCCCAAGGACAGAATGAGCCAATTGGATAAACGCAAGCTGGACGCGTTGACCTCCTTGCTTCAGCGGCGAGCTCAGGAGTTTGGATTTTCGACCTTCGATCCTAATGAGCTGACGATCGACGAGGACAGCTACAGGCCGCAGAAAGAAGGCTACGAAATCGGTTTTGAGACATCCGCGAGCGATGCTATTCGGCTAAAATGGGCTTATCAGCTGGCCCTTATGGAACTCGACCAACAACTTCCCACCAATCATCCTGGTGTGTTGGTTCTCGACGAACCCCGCCAACAATCCTCCTCCCGTGTTAGTTTTGGAAAACTCTTGGAGCGAGCAGCGGCTCATCAAACCACCAATCAGCAGGTTATAGTTTCGACCAGCGAGGACCTCGACACACTCACTGAGATAGTTTCTCAGATCGAAGCGTCAACTACGATCCTGCCTGGGTACGCGCTGAAGCCGATCGCCTGACCGCCCGAGCGGCAGCCGTTATCGTGATGCATTTTTTGAATCAAATATGCCGCCCCTGGGCACCCTCACGAGCGGTGTAAAGGCCGCGGCTCACTCATAGAAGCTGCTGTTATCAACGGTCGGAATTCCTGGCGTGAGCCGGTGAATGTCCGCCGTTGATGCTGTGAGCTGCAATCTAAATGGGTACTTGTGAGCTAAGGTGACACCATCGGCGCGTTTAAAATCTGATTTCGAACCGTAGTTTAGGGTCACGTAGACGGTTCCCTCTGTTTCGAGGCTCACCATCTCCGCAGTAACTTTTTTGATGCGCACCACCTCGGTAACGACGTCGTCGACGAACGTGTGAGATGACAGTTCATCCAGCTCTTCGACAACGGTCTCAGTGAGTGCGGCAAGCGCCTCGTCATTGACCTCTTCGGCGACGACTTCTGCGATCTCTGACCGACATGCAGACAGCGTTTGATAGAAGCACAGCACAGCCTCTAGTGCTTCCTTCATAAAGCTGATCACGTCGGAGTCCTCAGTGATCCGCGTCCCCGGCCGAACGTGGGTTAGCCTATTAAGGTTCTCAAACATCTTTGAAAGTCGGGTATGGGTGGCATCCAGGTCCACCCCTAGGCGGGCAATCAGATCATCCGGTAGTCCACCCTGTGTTGCGTAAATCATGCGCTGGCGGCGCGTGGCTTTGGGCTCAGATTCACGCCCCTCCGCCTCCCGTTTAGCCTTGAGGTTAGGGTCCTCACGGAACCAGGAGCACCGCCGCACCTGCTCGTCAGGAGCGGCCTCATGAAGCACATAGCCCACGAGCTCGCGCAGCCCTGCTGCAAAGAGGTTGGTCCGGATCGGATTACCCGCGTCCCAAGCCACGCGGATCGAGCCGTTCAGGACATGAACGGCAAACTCGTCCGGCAAGTGGGGGCGGAGCTGCTCAGTAAGGGTCAGAATATGCGATGTTAACATGGCTCATACTTGCCGTTGGCTAGCGGGCGTAACTCAGTTGGATTGTCGGGATAGGTCAGCAGGGTTGAAGTGTCGGCAACGGGTAGGCTGCGGCCAGCCAATCCCGAACTGCGGCCGGCGAGGCGAGCGCCTTCTTCTCGATGATAAGCCCGGCAAGGTCGCCGCCAGAGCAGACAATGATCGGATGAGCGTCCTCGACGATTTCCTTGTACGGCTGATCGCCCAAGTAACTCGTCGTAACAAGAATTCCGAATTGGCGATGTCGTAGGCGCGATATCAATCGTGACATCACCTCGACGCCCAGGCCCGAGGAGGGCTTGTAGCACTTAGCTTCCATGGCAAAGTCGACGGTGACACAATTTTGGTGCTGGCCGATACGGTATCGGCCGACAGCGTCGCGGCCTCCGTCACGACTGGGGCGCGAAACGTCGATCGAAGTTACATTTGGGTCCATATACTTCACGATGTCTGCAGCGAAGTGCTCGAACGCATGCGGAACAGGACTGAAGTGAGCATGAACCACCTCGGCAATACTCCGACGCGTTTCGTCCCCAAGCTGCTGAGCCTTGGTGCGGATCCGGCTCACTCGTTCAGCACGTAAAGGTCTGGCCTTACCGGTCCGCACCCATTCGCGCCATATCGAGGGGCATGCGCTACCAAGGCGATTGCCTGACTGAAGCTCAGTGAGCCAGCCACGTGGCACCACATCAAGATTCAAAACGGTGAATGTCGCCTTGTAATTCTGAAAGCGCTGACCTTCGGCAAGCTTCCAGACCGCGATCAAGTCGCTGGACGGGTCGAGATGGGCGGCACCTGGGACGGCGAGCCCCTTGAAGATTGCGTCGCGGCCCTCACCCTTGGCGAAGATGAGGAAAGGGGGAACGAGCGCTCGGTCCGCTTCGTCGCCGTGGGCGAGCTGGAAAGCCCGGCGTAGAATCTGGTTACCGCCACGGCCAGAGCGGCGATCGTGGAGCTCGTACCCTGGCTTGCGGTTGTCGCCATAGTAGGTGAAAAGGCCAGCCTCCTCGTCCAAGCCATCCGGCCAATCTGCCTCGGCCATCGTGCTGTAGAGGACGACGAGCTTCGGGACGGAGTTTGGACCACAGTACCGAAATCCGCCCTGGTTGCCAGTGCCAGTTAGCCTGGCCAAAGGCTCGCCTGCGACGTTCTTGATCAGCCGATCGCTCTCGTAAATGGCGTCGATGACCAGGTCAGCACTAGCAAGTTCAAGGAACGAGTATCTCTTCATGTGCAAAGCTTAGCCGGGGCCGGTGATTCCGACCAGCAAGGCAGCAGTGCGCCAGACCAAGGCAGCCCTCAGCGGCACGTGGCAGTCCATTGCAGGAGCGGAAGCGGCCCTTGGCGCGCCGTGGGGCAATGGCCCGCATTGGGTGGATAGCCGACTCATTCGCCGGGCCGTCTCAACTCCGCCTTGCGCCATGTGCCGACGTTGGATAGCCGCCCGGAACCGGACATGCACGGGCCGTGCAGTGGTAGGCGCGGCTCTCGCCCGTGAGAAAGGCGGCCTGATCTATCGCGCAACGTTGCCTTGAATCTCTGTTACAGCCCGATGCAGCCGTACTTGATGTTCAGGTAGTCATCGAGTCCGTATTTCGAGCCCTCTCGGCCGATGCCCGACTCCTTGACCCCGCCGAAGGGCGCCACCTCGGTGNCCGCGGAGGGGAAGGGGATCCAGGGGCAGCTTGGCGCCCAGTCACCTGGATCCCCTTCCCGGCGCTTCGCGCCGCCGGGGATGACGGTGGAGAGTGTCAGAGGCCGATGCAGCCGTACTTGATGTTGAGGTAGTCCTCGAGCCCGTACTTGGAGCCTTCGCGGCCCAGACCAGATTCCTTGACTCCGCCAAAGGGCGCCACCTCGGTCNGATCTATCGCGCAACGTTGCCTTGAATCTCTGTTACAGCCCGATGCAGCCGTACTTGATGTTCAGGTAGTCATCGAGTCCGTATTTCGAGCCCTCTCGGCCGATGCCCGACTCCTTGACCCCGCCGAAGGGCGCCACCTCGGTGGTGATCACGCCGGCGTTGATGCCCACCTGCCCGTACTGCAGTCCCTCCATGACCCGGAACGCGCGGCCGAGGTCGCGGGTGTAGGCGTAGGCGGCGAGGCCGAACTCGGTGTCGTTGGCCATGGCGATCGCCTGCTCCTCCGTGTCGAAGCGGAACAGGGGTGCGAGCGGGCCGAAGGTCTCCTCCTTGGCGACCTTCATGGCCGGCGTCACGTCCGCCACAANGTGATCACGCCGGCGTTGATGCCCACCTGCCCGTACTGCAGGCCCTCCATGACCCGGAACGCGCGGCCGAGGTCGCGGGTGTAGGCGTAGGCGGCGAGGCCGAACTCGGTGTCGTTGGCCATGGCGATCGCCTCCTCCTCCTTGTCGAAGCGGAACAGGGGCGCGAGCGGGCCGAAGGTCTCCTCCTTGGCGACCTTCATGGCCGGCGTCACGTCCGCCACGATGGTGGGCTCGAAGAAGGCGTGGCCGAGCGCATGGCGCTTGCCGCCCGTGACCACGCGTCCGCCCTTGGCGAGCACGTCGGCGATGTGCTCCTCGACCTTCTCCACCGCCTTCTTGTCGATCAGCGGGCCCTGGGTGACGCCGGGCTCCAGGCCGTTGCCGACCTTCAGGTCGCGGACCGCGCCGGCGAACTTCTCGGCGAAGGCGTCGTAGACGCCGGCTTGCACGTAGAAGCGGTTGGCGCACNCGCCTGCTCCTCCGTGTCGAAGCGGAACAGGGGTGCGAGCGGGCCGAAGGTCTCCTCCTTGGCGACCTTCATGGCCGGCGTCACGTCCGCCACAATGGTGGGCTCGAAGAAGGAATGGCCCAGCGCGTGGCGCTTGCCGCCCGTGACCACGCGGCCGCCCTTGGCGAGCACGTCGGCGATGTGCTCCTCCACCTTCTCGACCGCCTTCCCGTCGATCAGCGGGCCCTGGGTGACGCCGGGCTCCAGGCCGTTGCCGACCTTCAGGTCGCGCACGGCGCGGGCGAACTTGTCGGCGAAGGCGTCGTAGACGCCGGACTGCACGTAGAAGCGGTTGGCGCAGACGCAGGTCTGGCCGGAGTTGCGGTACTTGGACGCGATGGCGCCCTCCACGGCGGCGTCGAGGTCGGCGTCGTCGAAGACGAGGAATGGGGCGTTGCCGCCGAGCTCCATGGACACCNCCACGGCGGCGTCGAGGTCGGCGTCGTCGAAGACCAGGAAGGGGGCGTTGCCGCCGAGCTCCATTGACACGCGCTTCATGGTGCCGGCGGCCTGGGACATCAGCAGCTTGCCGACCTCCGTGGAGCCCGTGAAGGTGACCTTCTTGACGATCGGGTTGGACGTCATCTCGCCGCCGATCTCGCGGGCGGAGCCGGTGAGGATGTTGATGACGCCGGCCGGGATGCCGGCCTCCTCGGCCAGCAGGCCCCAGGCGATGGCGGAGTAGGGCGTCTGGGTGGCGGGCTTGGTGACGACGGTGCAGCCGGCCGCCAGCGCCGCGCCGAGCTTGCGCGACAGCATGCTGGACGGGAAGTTCCAGGGCGTGATGGCGGCGACGACGCCGACCGGCTCCTTGGTGACCAGGATGCGCCGGTTGGCCCAGGGCGACGGGATGGTGTCGCCATAGACGCGCCGCGCCTCCTCGGCGAACCACAGCACATAGGCGGCGCTGATGCCGACCTCGCCGCGGGCCTCGGCCAGCGACTTGCCCTGCTC
>NZ_PVZS01000035.1 GCF_003004785.1 Alsobacter soli | reverse complement strand
AGCGCGGGTTGCCGATGGCGAACAGGTAGCCGACCGGGATGTGGTACCAGATCCAGTTGTCCATCCCGCCCGCTTCCAGCACCAGCACGCGGTTGCGCCCGTCGGCGGACAGCCGGTTCGCCAGCACGCAGCCGGCGGAGCCGGCCCCCACGACGATGTAGTCGAACGTGGGATCGTTCCGGGATGCGGACATGACGGACCTGTTCGGGTGCTTGGGTTTCGGGTCAGACGGCCAGGTAACGTTGCTTCACGTCCGGGGCGCGGTCCAGCGCCGGCCAGTCCCCGCTGAAGACGATCTGGCCGCTGTCGATGATGTAGAGACGATCGGTGCATTGCCGGGCGAACCACAGGTTCTGCTCGCTGAGCAGCAGGGCGGCGCCCGTCTCCACGCAGGCGGCTTTCACATCCCGCGCGAGCTGCTCGACGATCACGGGAGCGAGTCCCTCCGTCGGTTCGTCCAGCATCATCAACTTCGGCCGCGCGGCGATGGCGCGCGCCACGGCGACCATCTGCTGCTGCCCGCCGCTCAGGCGCCCGCCCGGGCGGTCCTTGATGGGGACGAGCATGGGGAAGCGCTCGATGACCACTGCGGCCGGTAGCGCGTTGCCCCCCGCCGCGTAGCGCGCCATCTCGATGTTTTCCGCCACGGTGACGTGGCCGAAGATGCGTCGGTCCTCGGGCACCAGCGAGAGCCCCAGGCGCACGCGGCGGAAGCTCGGCATGTCGCGCAGGTTCTCGCCCTGCCACTCCACAAGCCCGCTGACGCGCGGGCCGGCGTTCATGAGGCTCTTGAGAAGGGTGGACTTGCCCGCGCCGTTTCGCCCCACGATGGCGACCCGCTCGCCATCCCCCACGGTGATGCCGACCCCGTGCAGCACCTGGCTGTCGCCGTAGAAGGCGTCGAGCCGCTCAACCTTCAGCACCGTACATCTCCTTGCCGAGATAGACTTCCTGGACGGTCGGGTTGGCGCGGATCTCGTCCAGCGTCCCGCACGCGATCGGCTCGCCGTGGTTCATCACGAAGATGCGGTTGGCCAGGCCGAAGATCACGTCCATGTCGTGCTCGGTCATCACCACCGTCAGCCCGCTTTCCCCCCGCAGGCGGCGGATCAGTTCGGCCGTCGCCATGCGGTCGGCGGGCGACATGCCCGCGGTGGGCTCGTCGAGCATCAGGATCTTCGGCCGGCCCGCCAGGGCGATGGCGAACTCGAGCCGCTTCTTGTCTCCGTGCGACAGGAAGCGCGCGTCCGAGGCCGCTTTATCGGCGAGGCCCACGCGCTCGAGCTGCTCCATGGCCTCGGCCCGGACGTCGGCGCGCGGCCGGGTCTGGAACCAGCGTGGGGCGGCAGCGTCGCCGCGAGAGCTTCGCCGGGCCTCGACGGCCACGATCACGTTCTCCTCGACGGTGAAGTCCGGGAAGATGCGCGCGACCTGGAAGGTGCGGCCCATGCCGAGCCGCACGCGCTCGAAGGCGGGTGCCCGCGTGACGTCCCGGCCGGCGTAGCGGACCGTCCCGGCGTTGCAGGGCGCTTCCCCGGTCATCACCCGGAACAGGGTCGTCTTGCCGGCCCCGTTGGGGCCGATGATCGCGAAGGTCTCTCCCTCCGCGACATCGAGGGTGACGCCCTTGAGCACTTCGAGCGCGCCGTAACTCTTGCGGATGTCGGCGATGGACAGGAGCGTGCTCATCAGGCCTCTCCGGCAGGGGTCGGGACCGTCGCGGCGCGGACTCGGGCGCCGCCGCCTGCTGCGGCGGCTGGACGATTGCGCCTCGACTCGAACCGGCGGAGGAGGCCCATGACGCCGCTCGGAGCCGAAAGCACGATGACGAGCAGAACCACGCCGATGACGATTTCGGACAGGCCGATCAGGGTGCGCGTCGCGTAGTTGATCGCCGTGAACAGGATAGTGCCGATCACCGGGCCCCAGAACGACTGGGCGCCGCCCAGCAGGGAGGCCAGCATGGGCTGGGTGGAGTGGATCCAGTGAGCCGAATCCGGGGTGATGATCTGCGCCCAGGGCGCGTAGAGGGCGCCGGAAACCGCCGCCACCGCGCCCGACAGGGTGAAGGCGCCGAGGCGGTAGCGCCACACGTCGACGCCCATGAAGGCGGCGCGCTCGGGGTCCTGGCGGATAGTCTGCAGCACGCGTCCGAGCGGCCCCTTGGCGACCAGCCACAGGACCCAGGCGAGCAGCGCGGAGGCGACGAGCAGGAACCAGTAGTAGGACTGGCCGCTGGTCAGGTCGAGCCGCGCAACGCCCAGGTTGACAGCCGGGCGCGGGATCGCGGACAGGCCGTCCTCGCGCCCCAGCGCCGTGCTGTAGGCGATCAGCACGCGCAGCACCTCGCTGAGCGCCAGGGTGAGGATCGCGAAATGGATGCCGCTTGAGCGGCGCAGCGCGACCAGGCCGACCAGGAAGGCCGTAAGCGCCCCCAGCGCCCCTGCCCCACCCAGCAGCGCCAGGAAGGGAACGCCTGTCGCATAGCGCAGGCCGGCGCCGCAGAGGTATCCGCCGATGGCGAAGAAGGCGGCGTGGCCGAAGCTCGCCATGCCGGTGAAGCCGAACAGCAGGTTCCAGGACAGGGCGAACACCGCCTCGACCAGGGCGAGTCCGACGATGAAGGTCACCCCCTGGTTGGCCCAGACCGGCAGGGACGCGAGGACGACGAGAGCTGCGGCGATCGCGAGGAAGTGGATCGGCTTCACGTGCTGGCGCTCCCGAACAGGCCCTGCGGCTTCACCAGCAGGAAGACGACGACGAACACGTAGGTCGCGAGCCCCGGGATGTTGGGCAGCAGCACGGAGCTCGCGCTCTCGATCACCCCAAGCAGGGCCGAGGCGATGAAGGCGCCGCGGATGTCGCCGAGGCCGCCGATGATCACCGCAATGAAGGCCAGCAGCAGGTAGGACCCGCCCAGCACGGGCGAGAGCGTCTGGTTCGGCAGCAGGATGCCGCCCGCGAGCCCCGCCAGCATGAAGCTGGCGACGACGCTCAAGGTCAGCGCCACCGGGACGTTGACGCCCAGCAAGCCCGTCATCCAGCTGTCGTTGGAGATAGCCTGCAGCAGCTTGCCCAGCCAGGTGCGGTGGATCGCGAGGTCCAGCGCGACGTACACGAGGACGCCGAAGCCGATCAGAAAGGCCGAGTAGGTGGGGATGAACAGCGAGCCCACGATGATGGCGTCGTCCAGCAGCGGCGGCGGATTGATGGAGGCGTAGTTGACGCCCCAGATCAGCTTCACCGCCCCCTCGCAGATCAGCAGCACCGCGAAGGTGGCGATCAGCATGTAGGCCTCGTCCACGTCGCGCAGGCGGCGCAGCACGGTCCGGTCGGTGATGAAGCCGAGCGCGCCCACGACCAGCCCGGCGGCCACGCTCGCCAGGAGGAACAGCCACAGCGAGGGCGGGTTGCTGCCCACGATCATGAAGGCCACGTAGGCGCCGATCATGAAGAAGGCGCCGTGGGCGAAGTTCAGGATCTTCAGGATGCCGAAGATCAGCGTCAGGCCCGCGGCGACGAGGAACACCGCCATGCCGGTCGCGAGGCCGTTGATGATGGTGAACAGCATTCCCCCTCCCTAGACCGCCCGGAACCAGACGCCGCCGACCCGCGCCGCGTCCGCCCGCGTCTCCAGCCCGCGTTGCTTCGCGGCCTGCAGCATTCTAGCCCTGTCGAGGCCGGCGACGTCCACGGCTGCGAGGCTGTCGCCCGTTCCCTCGCCGGCGGTCGTGAAGCGCACTTCGCCGCCGTCGAGCCGGATGCGCGCGCCCTCCACGGGCCGGCCGATCGCGGCGCTCCAGCGCCGGGCCACGGCCTCTGGGTCGCGGCAGGCGAGTTCGGCGCCGGCGAGCGCGGGCGCGGATCTGCCCGAGGGCTTCCAATGCGGCCCGGCCGGATACCAGCCGCCGTCGAAGGGCCGCCCTTCCCGCTGCAGGGAAAAGGCCAGCATGGTCCCGCCGGTGTCCCGCGGGTCCAGGTGCAGGTCCCGGTACTGCGGGTAGTCGGCCCCGCCGGCGACCCGGAAGCCCGCGGCCCGGGCGCGCTCCTCGTAGGGATCGAGGGCGTCCACCTCCACGATGAACATGTACCCGGCGTCGCCGCCCTTCCGCTGAAGGAAGCGCACCACGGGCGCGTCCGGGCGCGTCGCTGCGACCACCTCGATGAAATCGTCGCCCACCGGCAGCATGGCGTTCACCAGCCCGTGCTTGGCGAAAAAGGCCGCCGAGTGCGGCGCAGGCGGCTCATAGGGCACGCCATAGCGGCCGAGGTCGGCCTTGCCGTGCACGGGCTCCGCGCCGAGCACGGCGCGCAGGTCGTCCACCGTGGCGTAGAGGTCGCGGGCGGCCACGCAGACCTGGCGCAGGCGGATGCGTTCGTTCGCCATGTCAGCGCCCCCTGAAGACCGGCTTGCGGCGCTCGCGGAAGGCCGCGACCGCCTCCGCGTGGTCGTCCGTGCGAGCGGAAAGAGCCTCGTACGCCATCAGCGCGTCCATGTGCTCGGCCGCGAAGTTGCGCAGGCCGCGGTTGACCGCGACCTTGGTCCAGCGGATCGCCTGCGTGGCGCCGCGCGCCAGCTTGCCCGCGATCGCCGCCACCTTGGCGTCGAGCTCCGCCGCCGGGACAACGTGGTTCACGAGGCCGATCCGCTCGGCTTCGGCGGCGCCCAGGAGGTCGCCGGTCAGCAGAAGCTCCTTGGCCCTCAGGTACCCGACCACGTGGGGCAGGATCACCGCCGCGCCGTCGCCGGCGACCAGGCCGACGCGCACATGGGGGTCGCCCCAGCGGGCCGTGTCGGCAGCCACGACCACGTCGGAGCACAGGGCCAGCGTGGCCCCGAAGCCGATGGCGTCGCCGTTCATGCGGCAGATCACCGGCTTGGGCAGCTCCAGAAGCGAAAAGACGATCTGCTTGGCCTCCTCCACCAGATAATTGAAGGCCTGCGGCTCATCGATCAGCGATTGCAGCCACTCCAGGTCGCCTCCGGCGCAGAAGGCCGGGCCGGCGCCCGTAAGCACGACGACATCGCTGTCCGGGTCCTCGGCGATGTCCCGGAAGACCCGCGCCAGCCGGGTGTGCAGGGCGCCGTTGACGGCGTTCATCTGGTCGGGCCGGTTCAGCGTCAGGGTCAGGACCCGGTCGCGGCGCTCGATGATCAGTTCGGGATGCTCGGACATGGTCAGGCCCCCTGCTCGCGCGCGGCGTCGCCATCGACGTAGCGCGCCATGTGGAAGGTGAGGTCGCCGTAGGATTTCCCCGCGACCTGCAGGCGCTTGTAAAAGTGGCCCACGGGGTGCTCCTCGCTCATGCCGATTCCGCCATGAAGCTGGATCGCCTGCTGCCCCACGAAGGCGGCGGCCTGCGTGATCGCCACCTTGCTGGCGGACACGGCCCGGGCGCGCTCCGCAGGAGGCGCGTCCAGGAAGCTCAGGCCGCGGTAGAGCATGGAGCGGGCGTTCTCCGCCGCCACGAACATGTCGGCGAGCCGATGGGCGAGCGTCTGGAACTCGCCGATGGGCCTTCCGAACTGGCGGCGCGTCTTGAGGTAGTCCGCCGTCATCTCGATGGCGGCCTCCATGGCGCCCAGACAGTCAGCGGCGGCGCCCATGGCGGCGCGGTCGGCGGCTTCGGCGAGGCGATCCCAGCCCTCGTCGGGGCCGGCGACCATCGCCCCGGAGGGGATCTCCACATCAGCCAGGACGAGATCCGCCGCGCCTCGGCCGTCGAGCGTCCGGTAGGGACGGACGGTCAGCCCGGGTGTTCCAAACGGGACCATGAACACGCCAATGCCCCGCCGGTCGCGGGCTTCGCCGAACAGGCGGGCGGAAACCATGAAGGCGTCCGCCGAAGCGCCGTCCAGCACGACGATCTTGCGGCCGGACAGGCGATAGCCTTCTGCCGTTTCGCGAGCGGCGGTCTCCACGTGGGCCAGGTCGTACCGGCTCCCCGGCTCTTCCGTGGCGAGCGCCAGCAGGCTCTCGCCGGCGACCACCAGCTCCAGGGTCGCGAGGCGTTCCGCGTAGCCTTCGCAACGGGCGAGCAGCCCGGCGCACACCACGGCGGTGCTCAGCAGGGGCGCGCCGACAAGGCCGCGGCCGAGCTCTTCGAGAATGATGGCGGCTTCGAGCATGCCGCCGCCGAACCCGCCTGCTTCCTCGGGCAGCGCCGCGCCGAGCCAGCCGAGCTCGGCGAAGGCGGACCAATGGTCCCGCGAGAAGCCATCCCCCTGCCGGGCGGCGGCCAGACGCTGCTCGACGGGGGCGGCCTCGGCCACGAAGCGCCGCGCGCTGTCGCGCAGCAGGGCCTGCTCTTCAGTCAGGGAGAAATCCAAGACGGCGACCTCAGAGGCTGAACACTTGCTTGGCGATGATGGTGCGCTGGATCTCGTTGGATCCGGCGTAGATGGACGCGGCCCGCAGGAAGAGCTGCCGGGCGGCGACGCCGGGGACGTCGGGCGAGGCGAAACCCGGCAAGTCGCCGGCCACGTCGTCCTCGCCATAGAAGGGGACGCCCAGCGGCCCCAGCAGGTCATAGGCGAGTTCGCTGATGCGCTGCTGGATCTCGCTGCCGGTGATCTTGAGTCCGGACGCCGAAGCCTGCGTGCGCTCCCCCTCGGGACTCGCCAGGACGCGCAGCACGGACCATTCGAGGGCCGCGAGGTCGATCTCGAGCTGGGCCAGGCGCTGGCGGATGTCGGGATTGTCGACCAGACGAGCGCCGCTCGCGTCCGGCGCCTCGGCGCGGGCGCGCAGGAGCTGCAGGTCGCGCCTGGAGCGCGGCACCTGGGCGTTGGAAACCCGCTCGTTGCCGAGGAGGAACTTGGCGTAGGTCCAGCCCTGCCCCGCCTCGCCGAGGAGATCCACCGCCGGCACGCGGACGTTGTCGAGGAACACCTCGTTCACCGAGTGCCCTTCGTCGATGGTCACGATGGGCCGAACCGTGACGCCGGGCTGGTTCATGTCGAACATCAGGATCGAGAGACCGCCCTTCTGGGGCGGCACGTCGGGGTTGGTGCGGGCAAGGCAGAACATCTTGTCGGCGTAGTGCGCCTCCGTGGTCCAGATCTTCTGTCCGTTGATCACGTAGTCGTCCCCGTCGCGCGCCGCGGTGGTGCGCACGGACGCGAGATCGGACCCGGAGCCCGGCTCGGAGAAGCCCTGGCACCAGAACACGTCGCCGCGCAGGATGGGCCCAAGGTGCAGTTCCTTCTGGCGCGGCGAACCGAAGGTGTAGAGCAGCGGCCCGATCAGCCGCAGGCCGAAATAGCTGAGGAACGGGGCGTCGGCGGCCGCGCACTCCTCCTCGAAGATGTGGATGCGCAGGGCCGACCAGCCGGTCCCGCCGTACTCCCGCGGCCAGTGCGGCGCGACCCAGCCCTTGTCGTACAGGATCCGATTCCACGCCTGCAGATCGGCCTTCGGGGTGTGGCCGCCGCGCCGGGTGCGCCGGGCCATGTCGGCCGGCACGGCCGACCGCACGAAGTCGCGAACCTCGCGCCGGAAGGCCTCGTCCTCGGCCGTGAGCTTCAGGTCCATGCGCGTCCTCCCTGGCGACGCTTCCGCGGCGGCCGGCTCGAAGCCGGCTGCTCATTCGCGCTCCTCGAAGCCTATGGGCCCCGCCGCAGCGCGTCAACGTTTTTCGAATTTGAATTCTGTTTCTATTTACGTCAGTGGTAGGTGCGCCCGCCGTCCACGGCCAGGGTCACACCCGTCACGAAGCTGGATTCCGCGCTCGTCAGGAAAAGGATGGCCTGCGCCACCTCGATCGGCTCGCCGATGCGGCCGAGCGCGTAGACGGACTTGGCGCGCTCCGCGAGCGCCTCCGGGTCCGGGAACCAGGACGTCACCATGCCGGTGCGCGTCATGCCCGGGCACACCACGTTGACGCGCACCTGCGGCGCGAGCTCCGCGGCGAGCACTTTGCTCAGCATGGCGAGGCCGCCCTTGGAGGCGCCGTAGGCCGACAGCTCCGGATAGGGCAGCAGGGCCGAGCCTGATCCGACATTGACGATCGTGGCCGCGCCCGCGGCCCTTAGATGCCGAGCAGCGGCGCGTGAGACCAGGAAGGGACCCGTCAGGTTCACGTCCAGCGTCTTGCGCCAGAGCTCCAGGCTGGTCTCCTCCAGCTTGCGCACCGGGAAGATACCCGCCGCGTTGACGAGACCATCCAAGCCGCCCATCCGCTCGGCGGCCTGCGACACGGCGGACTCGACCGCCTGCTCGTCCGAGACGTCGACCGAAAACGCGTGTGCGCCGATGCGCCCTGCAAGCTCCCGGGCGCCTTCCCCCACGTCGAACAACGCGAGGGCCGCGCCTTCCCTGGCGAACAGTTCGGCGGTCTCCCGGCCGATGCCCGAGGCCGCGCCGGTGACGATGATGCGGCGGCCGGCGAGGCGGCCGTTGGACGAAGGGGACATGGGCATGGGATCAGGCCTGGGTCTGGGTTGGGGCGCGGCGCAGGCCCTTGGCCCGGTCGCGCAGGATGTCCTTGCGAACCTTGCCGACGGCCGTGCGGGGGAACTCGGTCACGAGCTCCACGCGCTCGGGGATCTTCTGCATGGCCAGGCCCGCGCCGACGAGGTAGCGGCGGATCTCGGGAAGCTCGACGCGTCGGCCGGGCTTGGGGATCACGAAGGCGCAGGCCGCCTCGCCCGTGCGCTCGTCCGGCATGGCCACGATGGCGATGTCGTCGATGTCGGGATGGCCGAGCAGAATGTCCTCGACCTCCTTGGGGCTGATGTTCTCCCCGGCGCGGATGATGATGTCCTTCTTCCGCCCGGTGACCACGATGAAGCGGCCCTCGACGAAACGCCCGAGGTCGCCCATGTGGAAGAACCCGTCAGGGTCGAAGGCGCCGGCGTTGTCTTCGTCCCGGGCGTAGCCCACGAACATCTGGGGGGCGCGCGCGATGATCTCGCCCTCCCCTCCCGGGGCTACGGGCGCGCCGGTCGCCGCATCGACGATGCGCGCCTCCCCGAAGCAGAGCTCGCCGTCGGTCTCTGCGCCTTGCTCCAGCATGGCCCGCGCGTTGACGCCGGCAGTGATGCACGGCACCTCGGTGGAGCCGTAGATGCGCGCCGGAGCGCAGTTCGGGAATGTGGCGGCGGCTTCGCGGATCAGGTCCGGGGGCACCTGCGCGCCGCCGCAAAGGAAGAAGCGGAGAGCCGGAAGGCTCTCCCCCTGGCTCTTCGCCGCCGCGACGAGTTGCTGCAGGAAGATGGTCGCCGCCACCGTGCCGGTACAGCCGCGCCGTCGCATCATGCCGAGGCCGAGCTCGGCCTCCCAGACGTCCAGCATCACGGTCTGCAGACCCGCCATCCAGGGCAGGACGAGGGAATACAGGTAGCCCGTGACGTGGGTCACCGGCGTCGGGTTGAACATCACGTCGTCCGGCCCGAGCCCCAGATGCCTGATGCGCGCCACGTTCTCCGCCTGAAGGGAGTTGTGGGTGTGCAGCACGCCCTTCGCCCGGCCGGTGGTGCCCGAGGTGTACATGATGAGCTTGACCGCGTCCGGGTCGGCGCCGGGCAGCTCCCCCGCGTCGGCCGGGGCCGACGCCAGGAGGTCGGCGTAAGAGCGGTGGCGGCCCGGGTCGCCACGCACCACGACCACCTCGACCGGCGCCTCGAGCTTGTCGGAGACCCGGTCGATCATCTCGACATAGTCGAAGCCCCTGAACTCCCGCGGGAGGAAGATCAGCTTGCTGCGGCAGTCGCGCAGCATGAAGGCGGTCTCGGCGTCCCGGTAGATCGGGATGATCGGATGGACCACCAGGCCGGCGAGCGCCGCCGCCAGGTTGATCACGACCGCCTCCGCCCAGTTGGGCAGCTGGAAGGTGATCGTGTCCCCCGGACGCAGCCCGCGCGCCACCAGCGCGCGGGCCAGCGTGTTGGCCTCGTCCCAGAGCTGCCCGACCGTGAACGCGCGCTCGCGCTCGACCACGAGGACCTTGTCGGGCGTCGCGGCGACGCGCTCGCGGGCGTAGTCCGCGATCGTCTTGCCGGTCCACCAGCCCTCGCCGCGGAGGCGCTCCGCCTGGTCGTCGTCCCAGCGGATGGACCACCCGCTGATGTCGCGTCGCATGTTCACGGCCGCCAACTCCTCAGAGGTTCTGGAACTTCACCGCCTGGCCCGGCGTCGGCGGCTCGATGACGTCGGCCCCTGGCACCCGGACGAAGTTGGACACCTCCCACCCGAGCTCGTTGTCCTTGGGGTTGATCTCGATGAAGTTGATGTCGAGGATCGCCTGGTGGTCCTCCTTGCGGAAGGTCCGCTTTCCCTTGGCCGTATCGAAGGACATGCCTTCCATGGCCGCGACCACGGCCTTCGCGTCCGTGCTGCCCGCCTTGCGGATGGCGTTGGCGTAGGCGTAGACGGCCGCGTGGCCCTGCTCGACGTAGCCCAGCGGGAACTTGTCCCCGGTCGCCGCCACGTAGTCATCGTAGAGCTGCTTGCCCATGGGCTGGTCGGCGTAGCCGCCGAAGTACCAGTGCATGGCCGTCCAGAAGTTCGGGATCATGCGCTTGCCCAGCGCCTTGGGAACGTTGAACTCGTTGGCGCCGTCGGCCACCGCCTTGAACTTGCGGCTCAGCCCGAAGCTCGCGCCCTGCGCCAGCAGGGTCACGGCGTCCGCGCCGTTGGTGTTGTTGTACAGCCCTTCCGCCGGCGTCTGCATGAGCGTCGTGAGCTGCTGCTTGAAGTCGGTCGCGCCGAACTTCGTCAGCACCGGCTCGAGGATCTTCACGTCCTTCTTGGCCAGGGACGGGTAGTAGGTCTTGAGCCCGTCCTTGAAGGCGTCCCAGGCGGAGAAGCCGTAGGCCGCGTCAGGGAACACGCCGGCCCAGGTGGTGACGTTCGGGTACCGCTCGGCCATCACGCGCGCCAGGGCGCGGTAGCGCATGTAGGAGTTGTCGCTGATGCGGAAGTAGTTCGGCACGTAGCTCTCGTGCGTGAGCCCGTCCGAGATCGCCGCGCAGGAGATCAGCGTGGCGTTGGCCTCGCCCAGCAGCGGCATCATGCCCATGGCGGACGCGGTCTGGATGGCTCCGAACAGGAGCTTCACGTCCTGGCCGAAGAGGTCGCGCGCCTGGGTCACGGCCTCGGCGCCGCTCGCCTTGTCGTCGCGCGCCACGATCTCGAGCATGCGGCCATTGACGCCGCCCGCCTTGTTGATCTGCGCGACGGCGATCTTGGCGCCCAGCAGCATGGGCGCGCCGAGCACCTCCTGGGCGCCGCTGAGCGGCGCCACGTAGCCGAGGCGGATGGGCGCGCCGCCTTGCGCGAAAGCCGGGCCCGCGCCCGCCGCCGCGAGCGCGCCGAGGGCCGATCCGCCGGCCAGCACCGAACGCCTGGTCAATCCTGTGGTCATGGTGTCCTCCCTCCCCCGCGCCGCTTCCGGGCGCTTGCTGCGACGAATGTCGGTCCGTCAGCTCCACCACCGCCCGCCGTTCACGATCAGCGACTGGCCGGTGATGAAGCGGCTCTCCTCCGCCGCGAAGAACGCCACGGCGTTGGCGATGTCCTTGGGCTCGCCGGCGAAGCCGAGCGGCGTTTCCTTGAGGTATTCCTTCCAGATGGGCAGGCGGTCGGCCGCGCGGGTGCGGATCGGGCCCGGGCACACCGCGTTCACGTTCACCTGGAAGGGCGCGAGCTCGCGCGCGAGCGCGCGCGTCATCCCGATCACGCCCGCCTTCGCGGCCGCGTAGTCCGCCACCCCGATCGAGCCCATGTACGCGGCCTCGGACGAGATGCTGATGATCTTGCCCGAGCGGCGCTCGCGCATGGCGGGGACGACGAGGCGCGAGCAGGTCAGGGCCGTGTAGAGGTTCAGCCGGATCACGAAGTCCCAGGTCTCGAACTCGGAGCAGTAGAACTCCGACGCCCGCTCGCGGGCGCTCTGGCCGACGTTGTTGAGCAGGATGTCGACCTGGCCGAACTCCTTCTCGATGGTCCCGAACGCCTCCGCGACCTTGAAGCGGTCGGTGCAGTCCACGACGAGCGGCAGCGGGCGGCGGCCGAGCTCGGCGATGGCCTGGGCCGTCTCCTCCAGCGCGTTCTTCTCGATATCGATGATGGCCACGTCCGCGCCGTGACGGGCGAGCGTGATGGCGCAGGCCTGGCCGATGCCGTTGGCCGCGCCGGTGACGACGGCGAACTTGCCGTTGAGATCGTAGGTCACGTCGTTCTCCGTGGAGGGAGCGGAAGGGGTCAGGTGATCAGGCCGCCGTCGACGGTGTAGACGCCGCCGGTGCAGTAGCTGGCCTCGTCGCTGAGCAGGAAGGCCACGAAGTTCGCGACCTCCTCCGGCCGGCCGTTGCGGTCGATGGCGCGGCCGCCGCCGGCCCACGGGCCGAGCCCGGCGCCGACGGCCAGCTGCTGCAGCATGGGGGAGTCGATCGCCCCGGGGCACACGGCGTTCACCCTGATGCCATGGCGGCCGTTCTCCAGCGCCGCCGAGGAGCTCAGCGCCACCACGGCCCGCTTGGAGCTGCCGTAGAGCGCCCGGTCCGCCCGCGCCCGGAGCGCAGCCACGGAGGCGAAGTTGACGACGGCCCCGCCCCGGCCCTGCCGGATCATCTGGCGCAGGCCCGCCCGCAGCGGCAGGAACACGCCGCGGACGTTGACGCGGTGGACGCGGTCGAACTCGTCCGGATCCATCTCGGCGATGGGGCCCGACCGGCCGAGGATGCCCACGGCGTTGACCAGCAGGTCGAGGCCGCCGAACGCCTCGACGGCGCGCGACACGGCGGCGTCCGCCCCCTCGATGCTGGACACGTCCGCGATGAGGCCCACCACGCCCGGGATCTCGCGCTCGAGCCGCGCCAGTCCCTCGCGGTCGAGGTCGACCGCCAGGACGCGGGCGCCGTTGGCGGCCAGCGTCCTGCAGATCTCCACCCCGATCGCGCCGGCGCCGCCGGTCACGATCGCGCCCTTGCCGTCCAGTCCTCGGAACGCCATCGATCTCTCCTCCTTCGCGCGACGCCGCGACCCGCCTTACGCGTAGCGGATCGGCTGGCCGGGCGACGGAGGTTCCGCAATGGCGGCGCTGTTGAGCTTCACCTGGTCGGACACGGCCCAGCCCGGCTCCTCGGCCTTCGGTCCCAGCTTGATCAGGTTCACGTCCCCGATCGCCTGGTGGTCCTCCTTGCGGAAGGTGATGCGGCCCTTGCAGCTCTCGAAGCTCATGCCTTCGAGCGCGCCGATCACGGCCGCGGTCTCGGTCGATCCCGCAGCCTTGATGGCGTTGGCGTAGGCGTAGAGGCACATGTGGGGCGGGCCCATGTAGCCCGTCGGGTGCGTGTCCTTGGTGCGCGCCACGTACTCGTCGTAGAGCGCCTTGCCGATCGGATTGTCGAGGTAGGATCCGTAGTACCAGTGGCTCGCCGACCAGAAGGTCTCGGGCAGGTTCTTCTTCAGCGTCTTAGCGTAGATCAGCTCGCCGCTGAGGTCCATGAACAGCTTGATCTTGCGCGTCAGGCCGAGCGGCCGCGCCTGCGTCAGCAGGGTGAGGAAGTCTTCGCCCGTGAGGCTCTGGTAGACGGCCTCCACGGGCAGTTGCATCAGGCTCGCCACCTGGTTCTTGAAGTCGATCGCGCCGTACTTGAACAGGATGGGATCGGAGATCTCCGGCTGCTTCTTGGCGATCTGCGGGTAGTCCTGCCGCAGCCCGTGGGAGAAGGCCTTCCAGACCGCGTGGCCGAATTCCGCGTCGGGGATCATCGCGCCCCAGCGGGTCACGTCCGGATAGCGCTCGGCCGCAAGCCGCGCCTGGGCGTGGCAGCGCACATAGCTGCTGTCCGTGATGCGGAAGTAGTTCCTGTTGAACGCCTCGTGCGTCAGCGTATCGGCGATGGCGCCGCAGCTCATGAAGACGCCGTTCGCCTCGGGCATGATGCCGGACACGGCGAGGCCGGACACGGTGTTCAGGCCGCCGACGAACAGGTTCACGCCGTCGCCGATCAGCTCGCGGGCGGCCGAGATGGCGGCGTTCGCGTTGGCCTTGTCGTCGCGCACGACCAGCTCGAGCGTGCGGCCCAGCACGCCGCCCGCCTGGTTGATCTGGTCCACGGCGATCTGGGCGGAGAGCTGGCAATCCGGCGCGTAGGTCGCCTGCGATCCCGTGAGCGGCAGCAGGTAGCCGATCCGGATTGGCCCCGTTCCCTGCGCCCAGGCCCGGCCGAGCCCGCCCGTGGCGGCGAAGCCGGCGCCGGCCGCGACCGTCTTGAGAATGCCTCTGCGGCTGATGGTCATGATGTCCTCCCCGGCGCCGCATGGCGTGCGCCCGGCGCCCTCATCATCCGGGGCGGGCCGGGCGCCGCGGCGCTCGTGGCGCCGGTGCGACGATGCCGAAAAGGGATCACAGCCCGGCAGGACCGTCAACCATTTTTGAATTCGTATTCGACTTTGAAAATGACGTGACCCTGCGCGTGGAGAGGCTTGCGGCCCGGCGCGCCGAGCAGCACGAGTCTGGGAAGGGTCCCTGGTCAGGCGAGCCGGCGCGAGCCGGCTGTCAGGGCGCGGGCGCGCGAGGCGGACCGGCCCCGTCGAAGAACAGGCGGGCCGCCTGGTCGGCGATCTGATCCACGGACATGCGGCCCGGTTTGAACCACTCGATGGACCAGTTCATCATGCCCAGCAGCAGCAGGCGCAGCACGGAAAGGTCCACGTCGGGCGCGATGGCGCCCTCGGCGCGGGCGGCGTCGAACAGGTCGCGCCAGATGCCGGCGTTCTGGTCGAGCACCTTGAGGAAGTGCTCCTGCAATTTCTCGGGAATCTGGTCGAAGATGCGCATGTGGGCGGAGGTGTAGTCGTTGTCCGACAGCACGATCCGGAAATGACCGTGGATGGCCGCCGTGATGCGCTCCCGCGCCGTCGCTCCCACGGGTTGCTCCGAGATGGCGGCGTTGACGTAGCTCGCCGTCTTCTCGTTCGCGATGCGCAGCACCTCGGAGACGATCGCCTCCCGTGATTCGAAGTAGTAGTAGATGCTGCTCGTCTGGGTACGGGCCTTCTTGGCGATGTCGCTCAGGCGCGCGTGGGCGTAGCCCTTGCGACGGAACACATAGGCGGCGGCGTCCAGGATGCGGGCCCGCGTCGCTTCCGATTTCTTGATCGGCGGCTTCTTGGGCTTGGCCGCGCGCGGCCTCGCCTCCCGCGCCGAGGCGCTGTCGATGCTCATGGGCGGAATTCCGTTGCGATGGGGGAGCGGCGGGGCTCGTCGGTGCTGGACATGACTACTGGCCCGGCCGCGTGTGGATGCTCAGCCTGAGGCGTCCGCGCGCCTCGGACGCCATGGGAACGCGCTCGTGCGCCGCCTTGATCCGCTCCAGGCGATCCCGGAGCTCCGCCGGGAAGGGCCTGGCGGCGGGCGGCGCCATGCGCACATGGATCGTCACATATTCCGCGACAGCCGCAAGATAGGCTTCGCGCTCGTTGTGGATCTCGAACGCCAGATGCAGGCGCTTGTCGTCGAGATCGACAATGCGCGTCGACACCAGCAAAGGATCGCCGAGCTTGAGCTCCCGGAAGTGGCGCACGTGCGATTCCAGAACGAAATTGGATTCTCCGGTGCGCACCCTGAAGTCCACGCCGTAGTCCCACGCGTTATGGGCCTCGATCGCCGGCTCCTTGATGATGGCCAGGTAGTAGCAGGCGTTCATATGGTCGTTGCCGTCGATCCATTCCGGAGCGACGATGGCGCGCGAAATCGGCAGGCTTTCGAGGAGCGTGGGCGCGAGGGTCATGCTGGTTCCGCAGCGGCCATGGGCACCCGCTCCCAGCTGGTCGCCGGTCCCCTTTTTCTTCGGTACAGCCGGCCGGCCGCGCGGTCAAGAAAGTTGATTTCGAATTTGAATTCGATAGATTCGGCCCGCGCACCGCCCTGCTCGGGGACGGCGCTCCGGCTCGCAGAGGCCGGCCGCACGAGGAACGCCCAGCCATGACGACGTCGCTCGCTCCCGACGCCTCCCCGCCGCCGGCCTGGCGCCGCCGCCTGGAGTCGCGCCGGGCCGAATACCGCGCCTCGGACGCCTGGTCCGGCGACACCATCGCGCGCCTCGCCCTCCGGCGCTGCGCCGAAGGGCCGGACCGGGTGGCGCTGATCGACGGGGACCGGCGGGTCACTTTCGGCCGGCTCGTGGACGAGGCGGCCCGCCTCGCCGCCTGGCTGGAGAAGGCCGGCCTGCGGCCGGGCGACGTGGTGTCCTACCAGTTGCCCAACTGGTACGAGGCCGCGGTGCTCAACCTGGCGGCCGCCATGGCGGGCCTGGTCGTGAACCCGCTGGTGCCCATCTACCGCGACGCGGAGGTGGGCTACATGCTCGCCGACTGCCGCAGCAAGGCGCTGTTCACGCCGCAGCGCTTCCGCAGCTACGATTATCTCGACATGGTGCGGCGCCTGCGGCCAACCCTCCCCGACCTGCTGCGGGTCGTCGTCGTGCGAGGCGAAGCCGGCGAGTTCGACGCCTTCGAGACGGCGGTCGCCGGGCCGCCGATGCCGCCCGAGAGCTTCGCCTCCGACGCGAATGCAATCAAGCTGATCCTGTATACAAGCGGCACCACCGGGCGCGCCAAGGGCGTCCTGCACACGCACGCGACCATCATGGCCGCCATGCGCACCTTCGGCGATTTCTGGAGCGTGACGCCGCAAGACTGCGTGTTCATGGCCTCGCCGGTCAGCCACATCACGGGCTACCTCTACGCGCTGGAGCAGCCCTTCGTGCTGTCGACGCCCGCCGTGCTGATGGACGTCTGGCAGCCGGACACGGCGGCGGAACTCATCCGGACGCACGGCTGCACCATCGCCTTTGGGGCGACGCCCTTTCTGAATGAGCTCGCCGCCTCGGTGGAGCGCAGCGGACGCCCGCTCCCGAGCCTGCGGCTGTTTCCATGCGGCGGGGCTCCTGTCCCGCCGGAGGTCGCCTACCGGGCCCAGCGGGCGCTCGCGCCGTGCGTCGTGTGCCGGATCTACGGCGCCACCGAGGTTTCCGGGCCCATCGCTTTCGGGGCGCGCAACGGCGACGCCCGCCTCGCGGCCGAGACGGACGGCGAGATCTTCAACGCCGATGTCCGGATCGTCGACCCGCGAACCGGGCAGGACGTCGCGCCCGGCCAGGAAGGCGAAATCCTGCTGCGGGGCCCACAGACCTTCGTGGGCTACCTCGACCCGCGCGACGACGAGGCGGCTTTCGACGGGCGCGACTTCTTCCGCACCGGCGATCTCGGCAAGATCGACCCGCCCGGCTACATCGTCACGACCGGTCGCTCCAAGGACCTGATCATCCGCGGGGGCGAGAACCTCAGCCCGCGCGAAATCGAGGACAAGCTTCTGGAGCATCCGGCCGTGCAGGAAGCCGCCGTGGTGGGCATGCCGGACGAACGCCTGGGCGAGGCCGTCTGCGCCTACGTGACGTGCCGGCCCGAGGGTCGCATCGACCAGGCGGAGGCGGCCCGCTTCCTCGTCGAGCGGCATCTGGCCAAGCAGAAGATCCCGATCCGCCTGGAGGTTGTCGAGGAATTGCCGAAGACGCCGACCGGGAAGGTCCGCAAGGACATTCTGCGTCAGCGCGCGGCTGGCGGCTCCCCGTCATGAGCGGCCCAGGCGCCGTTCGTGTCGGCCGCGTGGAAGGGCCGGTCGATTTCGATCCGGCGAGACTCGCCGCCTTCCTGAGCCGCCAGCTCGGCGTCTCGGGCGAGATCGACATCGCCCGCGTCGGGGGCGGCCAGTCGAACCCGACCTATTTCGTCTCGGCGACCGGGCGCGACCTCGTGCTGCGGAAGCGGCCGAACGGGGCCACGCTGGCCTCGGCCCACGCGGTGGACCGCGAGTTCCGTGTGCTGCAGGCGCTCGCCGACACCCCGGCGCCGACCCCGCGCCCGGTGCTGTTCCACGCCGAGGACGACGTTGTGGGCACGCCGTTCTACCTCATGGAGCGGCTCGACGGCCGCGTGTTCCACGACAGCGCCCTGCCGGGTGTGTCGCCAGACGAGCGGCGTGCGATGTACCTCTCGGCGGCGGACGCCCTGGCGGCGCTGCACGCCGTCGATCCGGCCAGCGTCGGCCTCGCTGACTTCGGCCGCGCCGGCAACTACTTCGCGCGCCAGCTCAGGCGCTGGGGCAGGCAATGGGCCGAATCCCCGACGCGAGACATTCCCGAGCTCGACGCGGTGATCGCCTGGCTCGAGGAGCGGCTGCCGCCGGACGACGGCGCGCTCTCGGTCGCGCACGGCGACTACCGCATCGGCAACCTGATCTTCCACCCGACGGAACCCCGGGTGATCGGCATCCTCGACTGGGAGCTCGCCACCGTCGGCGATCCGCTCGCGGACCTCGGGTTCTGCTGCATGACCTGGCTGATCGGGCCGGAGGAATACGCCGGAATCCGCGGCCTCGACCTTCCGGCGCTCGGCATCCCGACCATGGAGGACTTCGTGGCGCGCTACGAGGGCAGGCCGCACCCGTCCGGCCGGCTGCAGCCGTTCCACTTGGCCTTTGCGCTGTTCCGTTTCGCGGTCATCTTCGTAGGCATCGCCGACCGCGCCCGGGCGGGAACGGCGGCGGACGCCGACGCAGCCGCGACCGGGCGCCTCGCCGTCAACTTCGCCCGCCGCGCCCTCGCCGTGGCGCAGGGCGCCTGAACGCCTCGCCACCCGCCTCAAGGGAATCTCGCCATGGATCTCGGAGCCCTCATCGCCGGTCGCCACCTCCTCGTCACCGGCGCATCGGGCGGGCTGGGCGAGCACTTCGCCCGGCTCTTCGCCCGCCACGGGGCCGTGGTCACGGTCGCGGCGAGGCGCAAGGAGCGCCTGGACAGGCTGGTCGACGAACTCCGGGCCGCCGGCGCCGCGCAGGCCCGCGCCATCGCTCTCGACGTGGCGGACGAAGGGTCCGTGGCCCGAGTCTTCCCAGAGTTGGAGGCGGCGGGGGCCCCTCCCCTCGACGTGCTCGTCAACAACGCCGGGGTGGCCGACACCCGGCTCGCCATGGACGTCGGCGCGGCCGAGTTCGACCGCATCCTCGACACCAATCTCAGGGGCGCATGGCTCCTGTCCGTGGAGGCGGCCAGGGCCTGGCGCGCGGCGAAGCGGCCGGGCGCCATCGTGAATGTCGCCTCCATCCTTGGCCTGCGGCCCGGGACAGGCGTGGCGCCCTATTCGATCTCCAAGGCGGGCCTGATCCAGATGACCAAGTCGCTCGCCCTGGAGTGGGCGCGCTTCGGCATCCGGGTGAACGCGCTCTGCCCGGGCTACATCGGCACGGACATCAACGCCGAGTACTTCGCCACGGACGCCGGCAAGCGCATGATCGATCGCATTCCCATGCGCCGCCTGGGCCGCCCGGAGGACCTGGACGCCGCGGTGCTGCTGCTCGCCTCCGACGCCTCGGGCTGGATGACCGGCTCGGCCCTGGCCGTCGATGGCGGACACCTCGTGTCGTCTCTCTGAACCCGCTGCGCTGAACAGGATCGACCCATGGACTTCACCATCCCGGCCACCGTCGAGGACACCCGCGCCCGCATCGCCGCCTTCGTCGAGCGCGAAATCCTGCCGCTTGAGTCCGACCCGACCGCCTATGACGCCCACGAAAACATCGCGCCCGCCCCGCTGGCCGCGCTTCGCGCCAAGGCGAAGGCGGAAGGCCTGTGGTGCCTCCAGCTGAAGCCCGAGACCGGCGGCCTCGGCCTCGGCAAGGTCGGCATGGCGGTCTGCTACGAGGCCATGAACCGCTCCATCTTCGGACCTGTCGCGTTCAACTCGGCCGCGCCGGACGACGGCAACATGATGGTGCTGGAGAAGTCGGCCACGCCTGCCCAGCAGGAGCGCTGGCTCCAGCCCATCGTGCGCGGCGAGCTGCGCTCCGCCTTCGCCATGACGGAGCCGCATCCCGGCGGGGGCTCCGACCCATCCATGATGACCACGCGGGCCGAGCGGCGCGGCGACGTCTACGTGGTCACCGGTCGCAAGTGGTTCATCACCGGCGCGGAGGACGCGGCGCACTTCATCCTGATCGCCCGCACCTCTGACGACCCGCGGCACGGGCTCACCGCCTTCCTGTTCCACCGCGACCAGCCCGGCTGGCGCATCCTGCGCCGCATCGGCATCATGGGCCCGGAGGAGCACGGAGGCCACTGCGAGCTCGCCTTCGAGGGCCTGGAGATCCCGGCCGAGAACGTCCTGCTGGGCGAGGGCCAGGGGCTCAAGCTCACCCAGATGCGGCTCGGGCCCGCGCGCCTCACCCACTGCATGCGCTGGCTCGGCCTCTCGAAGCGCTGCGTCGAGATCGCCAAGGCCTATGCGGCGGAGCGCTCGGGCTTCGGCGTGAAGCTGGCGGAGCGCGAGAGCGTCCAGCTCATGCTCGGGCGCCTCGGGATGGACATCGAGATCGGCCGGATGCTGGTCATGAAGGCCGCCTGGGAGCTCGACCGCGGCGGGTTCGCCCGCAAGGAGATCTCGATGGCCAAGGTCCAGGTCGCCAACGTGCTGCACCAGGCGGCCGACGTGGCGATCCAGATCAACGGAGCCCGCGGCTACTCCAAGGACACCGTGCTGGAGTGGATCTACCGTTACGCCCGCCAGGCGCGTCTGGTGGATGGCGCCGACGAGGTGCACCGCATGGTGCTGCACAACGCCATGCAGAAGGAAGGCGACGCCTTCTGGAAGTGGCAAGTCGGATAGCTGGAGCCGTTCGCTCCCGGCCGGGACGACCGCCTTGGGTCGACGGGGTGGCCGCTGAGCGCAGGGAGGCCCGCCAAGCCTGCGAGGGCGCCGAGCTGCCCCGTGCTAAGTCCCCCGTCGGGCTCCGGGCTGCCCTGGCGCCAGGCCGCCGAGCGGCTCAATTTGACATTGGGATTTTGTATAGTAACGTTCCGCCGTCATGAAGAACCGGACGATCATCTCGCGCTTCCAGCGCTTTACAGGGGTGCTGATCGCGGGCCTCTAGCCCCGAGCCGTCCGGTTGCGCCCGGTCTGGTTCGGGGCGCCGGGTCCGCAACGTGCGCCAGCCGCCACGTGCGTCCGAAACAATCCGTCACGTCGAACCACTCCCGCGCTCGTCGCTGCCGGGTGCGCGGGAGCGCGCGATGCCGGCGACAACCCTTCAAGCACACGCGGTCGCCGTCCGACCGTCTCAGATCCGGATTCCAAGGTCGCCTCGCTGGGGAGCCGCCCCGTCCCCAGCGGCTTGGCGTCCAACCGACATCGCCCCAGAACGGATCCGCCCCCCGACCGCGCCCCACACAGCCCAGTGAGACCTTAGCCATGCCAGCATCAGCCAGAGTCCGCCGTCAGGCGGTTCGAACCCCGCCCGTCTCGATCGAGGCGGAGCATTACCGCCGGCTCTCCGCCCTTGCGGCCGCCGCGAGCGCCACCCATCCCGAGGTCTCCGAGTTCCTGGCCGGCGAGCTGGAGCGCGCCAGCGTCGTCGAGCGACTTCCACGCAACGTCGTGGGGCTGGGCAGCCTGGTCCGCTTCCGCGACGAATGCACCGGGCGTACCCAGGAGGTCGTTCTCGTCTACCCGCAGGACGCCGACATCGAGAAGAAGAGGGTCTCGGTGCTGACGCCGATCGGCGCAGCCCTGCTCGGGGTGGCGGCCGGCAGGGCCATCACGTTCCACACGCACACCGGCGAGCAGCGCGAGCTCACCGTCCTGAACGTCGCCAGGGCCGAAGCCGAAGCCTGAGGGAGATGTCCGCGACCCCGGCGGGCAGAGATCGCGGACAGCTTCCGCTCGTGCAACTGGTTCGCAGGAGCAAACATAACGTTGGACGAACCCTGGTCCCTGTGCTGTCTGCCTGCCGAAAGACGCGAAGCAGCACCTGGACGAGAGGACGAGATGGAGACCGGTCTGAAACTGGCCTTCGGCAGCATCGCCGTAGGGGTGCTGGTTCTCGGCCTGAAGTACCTGGCCTTCGTGTGGACCGGCAGCGTGGCGCTCTACTCCGACGCGGTGGAGAGCGTGATCAATGTCGCGGCGGCCGTCGCGGCGCTGATCGCGGTCTGGTACAGCGCCCAGCCCGCGGACGAGAACCACCCCTATGGCCACCACAAGGCCGAGTACTTTTCAGCGGTGCTCGAAGGCGCGCTCATCATCGTGGCGGCCGTGGCGATCCTGCATGAGGCTTACGCGGCGTACCTCAATCCGCGGGCCATCGAGGCGCCGCTGAAGGGCCTGCTCGTCAACGGGTTCGCCAGCGCGATCAACGGGGCTTGGTGCTGGGTTTTGATCTCGCGCGGCAAGCGGATGCGCTCGCCGGCGCTGGTAGCCGACGGCAAGCACCTGCTCAGCGACGTGCTGTCTTCCGGAGGCGTCGTGCTGGGCGTGGCGCTGGCGGCCCTGACGGGGTGGTCTGTGCTCGACCCGCTGCTGGCGGCCCTCGTCGCCGTCAACATCTTGTGGTCCGGCTGGGGCCTCGTCCGGGACTCGACCGCCGGCCTGATGGACGCAGCCGTGACGCCGCAGGAGCGCGCCACCATCATGGCGGCGATCTCCGCGAACGCCCAAGGCGCCATCGAGGCGCACGACCTGCGCACCCGCCACGCGGGCAAGGCGACCTTCGTCGACCTTCACCTGGTGGTGCCGGGCTCCATGACCGTGGACGCCTCGCACGCCATCTGCGACCGGATCGAGGCCGCCCTGAAGGAGGCGGTTCACGGGGCCGTGGTCACCATCCACGTCGAGCCCGAGGGCAAGGCGAAGCACCACGGCATCCCGGTTCTCACGCCGGGAGCCGCATCGCGGGCCTGAGGCGTACGCGCCCATGCTGGCGAGCACGCGTGCTTACAGGACCGCCTCGCCGTGGAACATGGGCGCGCATGAGCCCCCGACGCGGGCGCGGACGCCGTCCTGGTCTCGATGCGCCGAGACGCGAAGCTGGCTGGGGCGGCCCATCTCCACGCCTTGCGTGATCGAGAAGGCGGCTGCTTCGCCGCCATCCAGCGAAAGCAGCAATGCCCCGAGTGTGGCGCTGGCGCTGCCGGTCGCCGGGTCTTCCCAGGTGCCCGCGAGAGGGGCGAACATGCGAGCCCTGATCGCGGAGCCGTCGCGGACGTAGAGAAACAGGGAAACCCGGCCGGCGAGACCGGGATGTCTGGCCGAAAGCGCGCGGAAGGCCGCCAGGTCTGGGGTGGCCCTGGCCAGCGCTGCGGGGGCGACCTGCGCAAGGACGAAGGAAACGCCCACCGAGGCTTGCACGGGCGGGTGCGCCGCCGTGACAAGATCCGCGGCCTCCAGCCCGGCGCAGGGCGCGACCTCCTCGACCGTCAACTCCAGCCCCCGCGACAGCGGCTGGGGCGCGGCGATTACAGCGCCGCTGACCTCGCCGGTTTCATCGCGGTCGATGGCGATCTCGACGAGGCCCGCCATCTGCTCGAATCGGAGAATGCCGCCCCGGTCCCGGCCCTGGCGCGCCAGAACCCAAGCGGTCCCCACGTTGGGATGGCCTGCGAACGGCATCTCGGCCGTACGATGGAAAATCCGGACGCGAGCGTCGTGGGCCGGTTCATCCGGGGGCAGCACGAATGTGGTCTCGCTGTAGTTCATCTCCGCCGCAAGGGCCTGCATCTGCGCGTCGGTCATCCCACGCGCGTCGGTGAAGACCGCCAGCGGATTGCCGCCGAATGGGCGGTCGGTGAACACGTCGACGGTCTGATAAGCGAAACGCGGCATCGCTGGCTCTCATCGTTGAATGACCAGCGTGGCGAGGTTTGCGGGGTAGGTCCAGCGCAGCGGTTGAATGCGTTTCATCAGCTGCGGTGATGCCTGCCAACCACGCGTGAGCGGACTGAAGACGCAACGCCGGGTTGGCGTTTGCGTGGCGGGTCTGCTGACTCGGAGCCTCAAGGGGAGCGCCACCGCCAAGGCAACATCGGCCTGCGCTGCAGCGAGGTCGGACCGCGTGCTTCCCGGCGCTGCGTTCCCAACTCTTGCGCATAAAAGTTGGTTGACCCCAGCTTTGCTTGTCTAGCTTGGGACAAAGATGAATGGCATTCTGTGCCGGCGTCGCTGGATTGGCCCCACGTCAGGGAGAACATCCGTGCGTGAACATGAACTCGGAGTATCGAAGCACTACTCGTCCTACGATGTGCTCCCCCGAATTCGCGACGGACTCGTCGCGATGGGGCTTGATCCTGACAAGATCACACCCGAGGCCCTGAAAGCAGTCGATGAGTTTCACATCGGCGGCGCCGAGGCCACTGCAGCCCTTCTCGAAAAATCAGGTATTCGCCCCGGCCTCGAGGTTCTCGACATTGGGTCGGGCATCGGCGGCCCGGCTCGAATGATCGCCGAGCGGTACGGGTGCCAAGTGACAGGTGTGGACCTCACTCCGCAATTCGTCGAAACCGCTCGCGCGCTGTCGGCCATGTGCGGCATGGCTGATCGCGTGCGGTTCGAAGCCGGGAGCGCTGTCGCGTTGCCATGTGAGGCCTCTAGCTTCGACCTCGCGTTGCTCCTCCACGTCGGCATGAATGTGCCGGACAAGGCTGCCTTGTTTCGTGAGGCGCGCCGGGTGCTCCGCGATGGCGGGAAGTTCGCAATCTATGAGGTGATGCGAACCGGCGACGGTGAACTCTCTTTCCCGGTTCCATGGGCGGAAACGCCAGACGTGTCCGCGTTGGCCCCGCCCGAGACCTATCGCGAGTCCGCCGACAATGCTGGGTTCACCCTCGATTCCGAGGAGAACCGACGCGACATCGCCATTGAGTTCTTCTCCCGCGTTCAGGCTCAAGCCGGGAGCGCCGCGCCCCCGCCGCTCGGGCTGCACCACCTGATGGGGCCGACGGTTCAGCAGAAGATGGCCAATATGATCGCCGGGATCCGATCGGGAACGATCGCCCCGATTCAGATGATCTTCTCGGTCCGGAGCTCTTGAGGAGAGAGACGCGCGCGTGCGTTACTCGCTCGAACTGTGAGCGGGCTCCTTTCGCGAGATATCCATCTGACGAGGCTGAGTACCGATATGGCTCGATGGCCCGAACCGACCAGCAGGTCCAAGCAGCTCTATGAACGAGGGCTGGAAGTTTTTCCGGGCGGGATCACGCGAACACTGCCATGGCAGGAACCGTTCCCGGTCTACGCCGCGAAGGGCGAAGGAGCCTATGTCGTCGACGTGGACGGGACGAGGCGGCTCGACCTGCTGAACAACTTCGCCACTCTCGTGCACGGCCATGCGCACCCGGCCGTGGTCGAGGCAGTGCGCAGGCAGGTGGGCGACGGGACGGCGTTCGCGCTCCCGACAGAGCGTGAGGTGGCGCTCGCCGAGGTCATCTGCGCGCGCGCCGAAAGCTTCGAGCAGATACGCTTCTGCAACTCCGGTTCGGAAGCCGTCATGAGCGCCATCAAGGCCGCGCGTGCGCTGACGGGTCGCCCCAAGATCGTGAAGGCCGAGGGGGTGTACCACGGTTCCTACGATTACGCCGAGGTCAGCTTGGATTCCAATCCCTCGAACTGGGGCAACGACCCCATTTCGATCGGGTATTCCAAGGGCGTGCCGAAGGGCGTCGCCGACGACGTCGTCGTCGTTCCCTTCAACGATGTCGAAGCCGCCGAACGCATCATCCGTGCGAACGCGCCGCAAATCGCGGCGGTGTTGATGGATCCAGCGCCCAGCTATCTCGGCTTCACTCCCATGTCGCAGGCCTTCATCGACATGATCGAGCGCGTGACGCGGGAGATTGGCGCCGTTTTCATTCTTGACGAGGTCATCACCTTCCGGGCCCACAGGGGGGGCGCGCAGACCCTCCTCGGAATCGACCCGGACATCACGACGCTCGGCAAGATCATTGGCGGTGGCTTCCCGGTCGGGGCGGTGGCCGGCCGGCGCGCGTTCATGAGCGTATACGACCACCGCGCTGGCAAGCCCGCACTCCCATGGAGCGGCACGTTCACCGCTAACCCTGTGACGATGACTGCCGGACAGGTCACCCTCGAGTTGCTCGACGATGCAGCCATCGACCGCATCAACCACCTGAACGAGCGCCTTGTGCGCTCGCTCAACTCAGCATTCGAGCGGTCGAGTTTCCCGGGCCAGGTGACCGGGTTCGCGTCGATGTTCATGATCTTCGGCCACAAGCGGCCGATCGTCGACTATCGGTCGGCTTACGCCTCGCCAGCGGAAGCCAAGTGCATCAAAGCCCTGCAACGAGGGCTGACCGAAGAAGGTTTTCATATAGCGGGTACGGGGAAGGGATTCCTCTCGACTCCCATGACCGAGGCCGACATCGAGAGTTTCATGGAAGCAGTGATCAAGCTGACGAAAGCTGGCTTGACCGCGTGACCGATCGGGATGTGATAGAAGGATGCGGCTGATCGCATCCGATCGCCCCCATTCGTGGGCGTCTTCGGAGGAACGGGCGATATCGACGACGCTCTACGAGCTCAGCGTTCCGACCTTCCTGCAGACCGTGCGGGCCGTCCGGGGCTATCTCGACCGTGCGGTGCGGCACTGCGCCGAGACAGGCGCTGATCCGGACGATTTCGTGAACGTCCGGCTCTGCGAAGACATGGCGCCTTTCCACTTCCAGATCGAAGCCACGTGGCACCATGCCGTGTGGGGGCTCGAGGCCGCGAGAACCGGCGTATTCGCCCCGCCTGCCCTGGTGGGTCCCGCACCCTTCTCCGACCTGCGCGCCATGATGGCCAGGGCGCAAGCGGCGCTGGAGGCGTTCACTCCTGACGAGGTCAACGGCTGGTCAGGCAAGGAGTTGGACCTCCAGATCGGTCCCCGCAGGCTCCTGTTCACGCCGGAAACCCTCATTCTCTCGTTTTCGCTGCCGAACTTCCATTTCCACGCCGTGACCGCCTACGACATCCTGCGCATGCGCGGCGTGCCGCTCGGGAAGCGCGACTACGAGGGGGAGCTGCGGACCAGGCCGGGACATTCGCAGGGTGGCCTGTGATAGCCCGGACCGACGCTGCCGGCGTTCGAGACGATGCCGCCGCCCCACCGGGCCGGCGGTCTCGCCGGAGGATCGCGATTTCCGACGGCTTGACCTGAGGAATAGGCCCGCCCAGATCGGGCCGCCGAAAATCCTCTCGTGGACGGAATGCGGCCCCATGCGGAGCCGCCGGCATCATCGCGGACGGAGGCGGAAGCGCGCCTTGTGGTCGGGACCCAGCGTCACCACCGCGACCGGCAGAACGGGCTCGGAATCGGTGCGCTCGAAGCGATAGCGCTTCAGCGCCTCGGCGAGGACCAGGACGAGCTCCGTCATGGCGAAGTGGGCGCCGATGCACACGCGCGGTCCGATCCCGAATGGCAGATAGGCGAACCGGTCGACGGCCGGCGCGTCCGGGAGAAAGCGGCTGGGATCGAACGCGTGTGGATCGCGCCATCGGCGCGCGCTGCGATGCAGCAGCCATGGCGAGACCGAGACGATGTCGCCCGGGTTCACGCGCCGCGCGCCGATGCGATCCGGCTTCAGGGCCACCCGGGTGACGAGGAACGCGGGCGGGTAGAGCCGCAGCGCTTCGCTCGCGACGGCATGGAGGAAAGGCAGCTGCGTCGGGATGGCGGCGCCGTTGTCGCCCGGCCAAGCGCAAGCTTCCGCCGCCGCCCGGTCCTGGACAGCCGGATCGAGGGCGAGCAGGAGAAAGGACCAAAAGAGCCCGATGGCCGTGGTTTCATGGCCGGCCAAGATCATGGTCGCAACTTGGTCCCGCAAATAAGCGCGCTCCTCGGCGCCATCACCGGCGTCTGAGGCTGTCGTCAGCAGGTCGAACAGATCACGCGGCGCCTCGGGCGCCGCTCCCTGTGTGCGTCGCTCGTCGATGAGGTCCTCGATGAAGCGCCGCCAGCGTCGGGCGATCCGGCGCCGCCTCAGGTCCGTCGGGTTCGGCCAGGCTTCGGGAAGAACGAGATCGAACAGCGAGGGTCCGATCGCCTCCGCGTAAGCGTCGACGTGGCGACGCATTTCCTCGGCCCGGTCCGACATTTCGAGCGAGAACATGGTCCGCCCGGCGACTTCAAGGGCGAGCCGCTGGGTGAAGGCGAAGAGGTCGATAGGCCGCCCCACCCGGGAAGCCAGCTGATCCAGCTTCTCCCGGGCGACGGCCGTCATGATGCCGCGCAGCGGGTCTATGGACCGTGGCGTGAAAGCAGGCGCGAGGGCCCGGCGCTGGCGGCGCCATTCCTCGCCCTCGGCCAGGAACAGGCCACGTCCGAGGATAGGCTGCAGCATGCGCCTGGTCACCAGCGAGCGGCCGTAGGCCTCGGGGTTGTCCACGAAGACGTGCCGGATGGCGTCGGAGCCGTTCAGGGTGAAGCTGTTGACCCCGAAGAACGGCGCCACGAGCAGGTCCTGGCGGTAGGCGTCCTCGGTCCATATCGACAGGATGTTGCGTCCGAGCTTCAGTCCCAGTTCCAACGTGGACAGCGGCGCGCGCGCCGGATCGGGACGGGGCGGGACGAGAAGGGTGCTGGTCGCCGGCATGCCGCAGTCCTCCAGGGAGGAAGCCAAGCCGAACAGCCGATTGAGCCCAAAGCGGGGCGGCTCCGGACCAGCCAATCAGACGTCGCGCCGAACGCACAGGGCCCGACACGTCCCTGACCGATCAGAACCGCGCGCCCCCGCATACGTTGGTGCCCGGGAGTACGAGAATGCTTGACGCCATTCGCCAGTTCGGCAGGGGATTGCTTGCCGCCGCGGCGCGGCCGGTGTCCCGGTCTCGAACCGGGGCTGGGATCGCGCTCCTGCCCTACCGGGGCTACGGCTCGCGCGAGGAGATGTTCCTGATTGGCCGCGTATTCCGGCAACGCCAGGGAGCACGGCGGGACCGAACGCGAGGCTTCCCGGGGCTCCTGCGCAACCTGCTTAGGCGGATCACGCGACACCCATTCCCGGGCATGGCCGTTGCAGCCCGCTTCGGGAGCGCGACCGAACGCGCGATCACTGACGCTGACGGCTATTTCCGCATCCATTTGCGTCTCGCCGCGCCTCCGCCAGAACACACCTGCTGGCACGACGTGGCCCTGACGCTTGAGGAGGCTCAACTCACCGCGACCGCCCAGGTCTTCGTTCCGCCCCCACAATGTCGCTTCGTGGTGATCAGCGACATCGACGACACCGTCGTCGAGACCGGGGTCGCCAACAAGGTCCTGATGCTCTGGCGACTGTTCGTGGCTGACGCCAAAAGCCGGACGGCCTTTCCTGGCGTGGCCGCCCTGTACCGGGGATTGCACGCGGGCAGGTCGGGCAAGGAGCTCAATCCGATGCTCTACGTGTCCAGGGCGCCGTGGGGCACGTATGAGGTGCTCGACGAATTCTTCCACCTGCATGCAATTCCCGTCGGCCCAATTCTCTTCCTGCGCGAGTGGGGCGTGACCTGGACCTCGCCTGTGCCGAGGAAGGCCGAGACGCACAAGGAGGAACTCATCAATCACATGTTGGCGCTCTATGGGTCCCTGCCGTTCGTGCTGATCGGAGACAGCGGCCAGCACGACCCCGAGATCTACGCGCGCATCGTCGCGAGGCATCCCGGCCGGGTCCTGACGGTCTTGATCCGAGACGTCAGCCGCCACCCAGCGCGCACGCATGCGATTGAGGAGCTCGCGACCAGAGTCACAGAAGCGGGCTCCAGCCTGCTGCTCGCGGCCGACAGCATCGCCATGGCCCGGCACGCGTCCGCCCTGGGCCTGGTGTCCGATGACGTTGCCGACCTCACCGCGGCGGAGCGGCGGGACGAGGCGCCAGCGGACCCCGAACGGTCCTCAAGTACTGTTGTGGGCGGCGGCGCCGTAAAGGCGCCTGATGTGCTGAGCTGACTGAAGCTTCGCCATTGGCACAACGCCTGTCGATGACGCCACCCTCCGCCCTGGCGCATGTGAACTGATCATTGCTCCGCAACGTGATCAGCCGCAGACGTCCCTCCTCGTCCGCATACCCGACGGCGGACAGGACCGCAGGCGGCGCGAAATGGGCTTTCCCATCGTCCGTCTTTCAGACGCCCTCATGGGCCGCGTTGCCGCGGTAAAAGCCTAACCGCCTGTCGGGCCACGCGATCGCCGCTCGTCCTGTTGTTCTGGGGCTTTATCGCGACGGTGTCGGCGACAGGCGGGCTCTTGGCCTATGTTTATTCCGGCCTGTACGACATATCGGCGGTCGGACAGCGCTTCCGGCGGAGCCGCTCGCGGCTACGGGATGGGCCGCTGCCCGCGCAGGAGTTCGTTCTGCTCGCGGAGAAGCGCAATGATGGTCTCGTTTTGCGCTTGCAGCTTGGGCAGGACCGACATGACCAGCTTGGGCGGCGCGTTGTCAGGCAAGCTCGCCAGCATGCGCTCCATGTGACTGAGCATGTGCCTTGCCATCCAGCCTGGCGCGCCCGGGCGGTGGCGCGCTGGCCGCGATAGGTTCCATGCGATCACGCCAGCTGCTCCCGCCAGTGCAGCGGCGAACAGTCGGTTCATGCCAATCTCCTTGCTTGACGGTTGGCCTGAGCGATCGGGCCGCCCTCCTTTCCGGCCAAGGCTAGCGCGCCCGCCCGAGACCGAGATGACGCGGCTCAATTCCGCTTCACCGCGACCGATTGCAGATCGCGGCTCCTCTGCAGTGCGGGGCGTTGCCCTAGGCCACTGCTCACGACCCCTGGGTAAGACGGGCGCCTACGATGCCGCCATTGACATTCTTGAGCCCGCGGCTGGGGGTGCTGACCGCCACAGCAACGGATTGCGGGCGCGATCAATCACGAAGCGCCGACGCGTGCCTTTCGGCCCGTGGGGCTCATCGACCGAGCGCGCCTCTTCCCGAAACCGCACCGGGCAATCTGCGTTCAGGGACGGAGACGGGAATGGAGAAGCAGCATGCGTAAGATCCTCTTCGCGATCGGGGTGGCGGGGCTCGTCGTCACTGCACCTATGTTGGCGCAGGCGCAGTCGCGCTCGACGCTGGTCGGAGCCGGAGTGGGCGCCGTGGGCGGCGCTGTCGTCGGCGGGCCGGTCGGGGCTGCCGTGGGCGGCGTGGGCGGAGCGGTGGTCGGCTCCCGCTACGGAAGCCGCCACCGGGTTCATCGCCACAGAGTCGTGCGCCACCATCACCGATAGACCCTTCGCCTCGACACCGCGAAGGTCCGCAACGGTGGCCAACCACGCTCTTCAGAGGCGGCTCCGTAACGCCGCCGGATCATACGGAGACTCGCAGATGACCCGAGCGCTTCGCATCTCGCCGAGGATCGAGAGCTGTAGGTCGGTCCCGGGGGCGCCGTGCTCAACGGGCAGCAAGGCCAGCCCGGCGTCCTTTTCGAGCGTGTAGGAGTAGCCGCCCGAAGTGATGACGCGTTTGCTCCCTTTGGCGCGCTCTTCATCTTCGAAGTGGCTCGCCCGGATCGCCAAGCTGGTTAAAAACGGGCGCTCCGTTCATTGCGGCAGGTAATCGCGCCCGCTGGATCAGCCGCCCTGTTCAGGGCTTGGGGCGAGCGATGGCGCATGTTCGGGGAGCAGCAGGACGCGGTGAAGGCTCGGCTCGGGAGGATCCTGGAGGCCGCCGAGCCGCTCGCTTCGGACGATGGACGATGAGGTCTACGCTCTGCTCGGCGGGCCGGCTTCAGCCTGTTCTGGGGAGCTTGGATCAGCTCAAGGCTTAGCAATTTTCGTGAGCAGCTGCTTCCTTGGTCACTCGCCGAGCGCCGGCGCAGATCGGCGGCCTTCAGGTTTGCAATCCGGGGGTTCGCACCATTTCAGGTACAAGATCGTGCCCGTGAAGCAGAGCGTCACCATGTTGGAGGCGACCAGCGGCCACTCGCCTTTCAAGTAGCCGTAGGTCAGCCACAGGCACTGGCCGGTGACGAGAACCGAAAAAGCCTTGAGGGAGATGTCCTTGGTCCGGCGCGTTCGCCAGGCCTTGATGACCTGGGGCGCGTAGGCCGATGTGGAGCAGAGGGCGGCGACGTAGCCGAGATAGTCAGACGCGGACATCCGGCTCAACACCACGACGCCGCCGAGGTTCTACAAAGGACTGCTCGGACGGCCGCTCGCTTGCGCTCGGGTTGCAGCCCTGCGCCGCGCTCGTCAGAATGCTTTTTCAAGACGAGCTGGATCGCATGAGGGATAGCTTCTGGAGCGTGCTGCCTCTGGCCCTGCATGGCGCGGTCGTGATCGCAGCATTCCTGACCGTGCCGATCGACCGCAAGCCTTCGTCGGCGACCGCCTGGCTCCTCCTCATCGTGTCCGCGCCCTTCTTCGGCGTTCTCCTGTTTCTCGCCATCGGAAGCCCCAAGCTGCCCAAGCGCCGGCGCAAGCTGCAGCGGCAGATGACGCGCATGATCGCCGCCGCGCTGGCGGAGACGGGCAGCGCTGCGGAGTCCGGGCCGGCGCCGCCGGAAAGCCTTGGCGAGCGCATGGCGCCTCACGCGCAGCTCGCTGAACGACTCGGCGGAATGCCGCCCATGACGGGCAATGGCATCGAGATCCTGCACGGGTACGAAGACATCATCGTCCGCATGGCGGAGGCAATTGGCCGGGCGCGCCACTACGCGCACGTGGAATTCTATGTGATCGCCATGGACGCGACCACGGAGCCGCTCTTCGCCGCCATGGAGGCGGCGGTCGCCCGCGGCGTCACCGTTCGCCTGCTGCTGGACCAGATGGGGTCGCGCAAGTTCCCGCGGCGCAAGGCCATGGAGGCCCGGCTCACGGGAGCGGGCGTCCAGTGGCGCTACATGCTGCCGGTCCTCAATCCCAGGGAGCTCCTGCGCATCGATCTGCGCAACCACCGCAAGATCCTGGTGGTCGACAGCCTCGAGGCTCTCACAGGGTCGCTGAACCTCATCGCCCCGGGCTACCACCGCAAGGACGACATCTCCTACGAGGAACTCTGCGTTCGCCTGACTGGGCCGGCCGTTTTCGAACTCGAGGCCGTGTTCGTGACAGACTGGTACTCCGAGACCGGCGAACTGCTGGACGCGTCCTTCCACCCTGCCGTGGAGACAGGCTCCCGCGAATCCGGACAGGGTGTCACGGCCCAGGTCCTTCCTAGCGGCTCGGGCTTCGACGACGAGAACAACCTCCGGCTCTTCACGGGGCTCATGCATGCGGCCCGGCGCAGCCTGGTCGTGGCGACGCCCTACTTCGTTCCGGACGACGCCCTGATGCTCGCCATCACCAGCGCCGCCGAACGCGGCGTCGCGGTCACGCTCATCAATTCCGAGGCCGTGGACCAGACGTTCGTGGTCTATGCCCAGCGCTCCTTCTACGAGCAGTTGATGCAGGCGGGCATCGATGTGCGGCTCTATCCCGCCCCCGCGCTCCTGCACGCCAAAGCCATGGTGGTGGACGGCGACCTCGCGGCGATCGGCTCGAGCAACCTCGACATCCGCTCCTTCACCCTCAACATGGAGGTCACGCTTCTGCTCTATGGGGAAGTGGCCGTGGCGCCGCTGAAGCACGCGCTCGACGCCTATGCGGCCTGTGCCCGGCCCCTCGATCTCGCGCACTGGCGCAAGCGCCCGCTCGGCGCGCGAGCGGTCGAGAACCTCGCCCGCCTGACCTCCGCGCTGCAATAGGCGGCTCGCCTTCCGGAGCCCAGTGGTGCGGATCCAAGGGGCGCAACGTGGGCGGCAAGGCGGGCTCTTTGATCAGTGGCTGCGGGGCGCACACACACTTTCCGAACGAACCAAATCCCGAGTTGGCGCAAGCCGCACCTCGCAGCGGCAGCTTCGAAGGGCCGCTTTGCTCTAGGGTCGAATAAGGGGCACGACGTTTCCTTCTCGAGGGCGCACCAACACGTCGAGTGCGGCGGCCAGTTCCGACTGTCTGAACGGCTTCGCCAACTGCGCCAGCCCAGAATCTAGCTCCCGGCCGGCGTAGCCCGTTATCACGAGCACCGGAAGATTAGGTTGGGCGCGCCACACGCATCGGGCGAGTTCGGCGCCATTCATGTGGGGCATCATGTAGTCCGTCACCAATACGTCGACTGAGGCGCCCGCGCCCAGGACCGCGAGGGCCTGCGCTGCGCCGGACGCCTCGTGCACGTTGTGGCCCATTTCCCGGAGCATCTCTGCGGTGCCTCGGCGGACGAGATCCTCATCGTCAACGAGCAGCACAGAAAGCGCGCGCACGCTCGGCGCCAGAGGCGTATGGCCTCGCGTGCTTGGCTTCGCGGGAGACTGCGCGACAGGCAGGTAAAGGTCCGCACGCGTTCCCTCGCCGAGGGCGCTCGTAAGGACGAACGCGCCTCCGAGCTGGCCCGCGAGCCCGTGCACCATCGAGAGCCCCAGGCCGGTGCCCCGCCCCACACCTTTCGTTGAGAAGAACGGCTCCACGGCCTTGGCCAGGGTCGCTTCGTCCATGCCCGATCCGGTATCGATCACGGACAGCTTCACATAGGCGCCAGGCTTCAAGTTCGCTGGGCTGCGCGGGCCAATCACCGCCCGTTCCGCCGCGATCGTCAGGACGCCGCCGTTTTCCATGGCGTCGCGCGCGTTGACGCAAAGATTGAGGACTGCGAGCTCCAACTGGTTCGGATCGGCGAGCGCCGCCGGGAGGTCACGGTCGGGCACCATCCGGAGCTCCACGGCGGATCCGATCGAGCTCGCGACGAGATCGCGCATCCCCTTTAGCAGGCCGCTGATATCGACTGCGTGGGTCTCCAGCGCCTGCCGGCGAGCAAACCCCAACAGCCGATTCACGAGAGTCTTGGCCCGTTCGGCGGATTGGAGAGCCCCGTCGAGCAGGCGAGCCGCACGCGCGTCACTGCCGGCGTAGCGGCGGTTCAGGACGTCGAGAGCGCCCGTGATTGGCGTGAGCAGGTTGTTGATGTCGTGCGCGACCCCGCCTGTCAGCTGCCCCAGCGTGTCCAGCTTCTGCGCTTCATGGAGCTGAGCCAAAGCCGTGCCGCGCTCCGCGACAGCCTCCTCGACCCTTCGCTCCAGTGTCTCGTTGAGGTCACGAAGATCTTGCTCCGCACGCTGGCGATCGGTCACGTCCTGGAACACGACCGCGACTTCGCGCCGGCTGGGCGGGTCGACGCGGAAGGACGCCAGCTCCAAATGACGGCCAGTCGCCTCGAGCTTCCGCTGGAACCGGACGGGCTCGCCGGTCAGCAGGACGCGGCGGTAAAGCTCCACCCAGCCCTCCGCCTCATCTGGAACCATATCGCGCACTCTTTTCCCGACCACATTGGTGATGCCGGCGTGGCGTTCATAGGCGGGGTTTGCCTGGACGTGCACATAGTCGCTCAATGGTCCGTGCGGCCCATCGAGGAACTCGATGATGCAGAAACCCTCGTCCATGGTGTCGAAGAGCATTCGATAGCGCGCTTCACTTTCCCTCAGGGCGACGAGTCTGCTGCGCGCCTCATATTGCCGCCTCCGCCCCCGCAACGCCGAACGAGCAAGGCTGATGAGGGTGGTAGGATGAAACGGACGTTCCAGGAACGTGACATTGCCCAAGACGTCGAGATGCCGCACGGCCGCGGGATTGCGTTCCAGGCCTCCGCCGCGGCTCGTCAGGAGGACGAATGGGAGGTCCGACCACTCCTCCTGTTCTTTGATCCATGTTGAGAGACCGTGGAGATCCGCGGTATCGATCGCCTCCTCCGTGACGACGACAAAGCCCGCGCCAGCATCGAGCTCTTGCAGCAGGTAAGAGAGCGTTGGGCAGACCGTTGCGACGATCCCGCCCTCGGACAGCATCGCCGACGCAATGGCCGCGTCCCGACCCAGCGGGGCTAGGACTAGGCCTCGCTCCGAGACGGTGGCGCGCTTCATGATGGATTGCGCTCCATCAGCCCTTCGTTCCCGATGAGAACCGGAACGCCGCGCAACACGCCCTGAAAGTTGGAGAGCGGCGGTCCGAGCGTCACCCCCGCCCGGTCGATCTGATACTCGCGGATCGTGTCCTCGTGCGTTCCGGTGCGTTTCTTCATTACCGAGATCGCCCTTCGGACGCGACCCAACGCCTCGAAGTAGCGCAGCAGGACCACAGTATCGGCTAGATAAGTGATATCGACTGGCGCTTTCATGTCGCCCACGAGGCCGTGCTGGGCGACGGTCAGGAAAGTCGTCACGCCCCGTCGGTTCAGATACTGCAGCAGCTCGTGCATGTGGAGGACTAGCGCGTGCTCCCCCGGCATCGCGGCCTGATAACCATTGAGACTGTCAATCACGACAGTACGCGCGCCATGCGTCTCCACGCACACGCGAACGCGTTCAGCGAATTCGCCCGGCGTCAACTCGGCCGCATCCACCTGCTCAAGCACGAGAGCCCTGGAGTCGATCATGGATTGCAGGTCGATGCCGAGCGCGGCGGCGCGCTCAATCAGCAGCCCGAGCTCCTCGTCAAACACGAACATGGCGGCATGTTCGCCGCGCTCTATCGCGCTCTTTACGAACGTCAGGGTGATGATGGTCTTGCCTGTTCCGGCCGGGCCGAGGATCAGGACGCTCGATCCTCGCTCGACGCCCCCGCCGAGCAGCGCATTGAACTCCGCCGAGTTCGTCGAAAGCACGTCGCGCGTGAAGGTTCCTCTGTGTTCGGCCGAGATGAGCCTCGGGAATACCTTGGCGCCGCCCGTTTTGATTGCGAAGTCATGGAAACCGCCACGGATGCGGCGACCTCGGTATTTGAGAACTCTGAGCCGCCTACGCTCCGCGCCGTATTCGGGCGACAACTCCTCAAGTCGGACCACGCCATGCGCAATCGAGTGCACCGTCTTGTCGCCAGTATCGCTCGTGAGGTCATCCAGCATCATCACCGTCGCATTCTGGCGGGCGAAAAAGTGCTTCAGGGCCAAGATCTGGCGCCGGTAGCGCAGGGAACTCTGCGCCAGCAAGCGGATCTCGGAAAGGCTGTCGAGCACCACTCTGTCCGGTGTCAGGCGATCAAAAGCCTCGAAAATGCGCTTCGTGGTTTCGCCAAGCTCAAGATCTGACGAATAAAGCAGGCTCTGCTGCTGGTCCTCATCGAGCAGGCTCTCCGGGGGGACGAGTTCGTAGACCTCCATCCCCTCGAGCGACCATCCGTGCGAGGCGGCGGAGGCGCGCAACTCGTCTTCAGTCTCGGAAAGGGTAACGTAGAGGCACCGCTCGCCCTGCGCGGCGCCCTGCAAGAGGAACTGCAGCGCCACCGTGGTTTTGCCAGTCCCGGGGCTGCCCTCAAACAGAAAAACACGGCCTCTCTCCAGGCCCCCGTTGAGAACGTCGTCCAACCCGGCGATGCCAGTCTCGGCCTCGCCTCCGAGCCGTTCCATTGAATCCTCCTGGTTCTCTCGAGGCCGATCTCCCAAGCGTCACGCACGTACGAACCGTGAGCTATGCATAATGGGTCACGCCTTCGGGAGTTCCCGGCCAACCGATTCAAGCATTGCGGGAGGTCCGGTTCTCGTTGAGGGCTCGAAGACCGTCACGCATTCAGACTGGCCCGCCCTCTCCGCGCCACTGGACGCCTTCTACGGGAAGATCTCGGCTCTGGGTCGCAAGCTGGGTCCGATCCTCATCCAGCTACCCCGACCCAGCGGATGAGAGTCCACACCAGCACAATCGCGAACACGACGGCTGCAAGGAGGACCGGCATTCTCCACTGCGACCAGCCGACAGCCCTTGATTCCGCTCGAGACACGGAGGGCCCGGTCGGTGCGCCTCCCAGCTGCTGTGGTGATGTAGCCCGTGGTCCATCCCGCCTTGGTTCCTCGGGCAAGGTGAAGCCACCCGGGGCCGGACGCGCTGCCCCTGACGCGGGCCGCCCTCGAAGCAATGCCTCATCCACCTCCACGGGGACTCCTGCTTCTTCCAGATGGGCGACCACGAGCGCGATTTCGTCGGGCGCCATCGAGTCGATGGGCAGGACCTGCGCCAGATCGTCCACGGTCAGGCGGCCACGTTTCCGTCCATTGGCGAGGAGCCGGGCAAGCAGGTCCGAGGAGATTGCTGCAGGCATAGGCGCGCTCCCATTACACATGTTCCGGCTGGCCTGGGGCAACGCCTCAACCTGCAAAGCGGTTGAGCCTCTTAGCAGCGTCACCAAAGCAGGTACGAGATCAGCACCAGAGCGAGGTCGGCAACCGCGATGTAGACGAGGACACGAAGGGTCGCCGCATTGGCGTTGTCCCCAAGCACGTTGTGACGCCAGCCGAAGACATATCGTTCATCCATGGGGAACTGCCACTGTTGGGCCGCCAGCAATCGTGTCCAGCCGGCCGAGCGCGCCCAGATCGGCGGCTTCGTGGGCTAGGCGCTCGCGCGTGTCTTCATCAATCCGGTTCGATCAGCGGCACGAGGAGGGTTGCGACCAAACCTTCCCTCTCGAACTTTAGCTCCGCTGATCCGTGTAGGCCGATTTTGGCGCTGTTCTGGATCACACCCGTTCCAACGCCCGTTCGTTCAGGACGAGATACGGGAGCCGCGCACCTCTCGCGCCAAACCAGACGGAGAGAGCGCGATGTGTTTTCGGAGACAATCTCCCAGCTTATGTCCACGGCGCCGGTGTTCTCCGAGAACGCGCCGTATTTGAGCGCATTCGTTCCCAGTTCATGGACAATCATGGTCAGTGGTACGATCTGCTTCTCAGCAATGAGGACGCCTGGTCCTCCCGAGAGATGGAGCCTGTCCCCGCCGAGACCGGCGACCACCTTGGTGATCAGGTCGGCAAGCTGAACAGGATGGCCGCCGCCCTCCATGAGCGATTGGGCTATCAACAAAGTCTCGAAACGGCCCAGGAAGGCGGCCTTGTACTCGTCTGCCGTCTTGCCCTTCGTTTCCGTCTGGTTCGCGATGGCGCGCACCACTCCGAGCAGGTTCGACATCCTATGGCGCAGTTCGGAGAAAAGGAGCGAGCTTTCTCGCTCTTTCTCCTGGCTCTCCGTCACATCGCTGAACACGACCAGGACGTTGGTGCTGTTGTCGTCAGGCTTCCACAACCGTCGTGCCGTCACGAGGAATGTGCGCATGCCGATATGAGGAAACGTGTGCGTGACCTCGTAGTCGATCACGGCTGTAGCCTTCGGGATCACCTCCGAGATCAGCGTCGTAAGCTCGGGAATGTCCCACTGACCATTGCCGAGGTCACGCAGGCGGCCACCGATGGTGTCGTCTCGTTCGACCAGGAAGGTGCTGAAGAAAGCTCGGTTGGCGTCGAGCACGCAGCCGTGTTCGTCCAGGACGACGAGGGGCTCGTCGATGGTATCGACAATCCCCTGCGCCTGAACATGGCTGCTCCGGAGAAGACGATATAGATCCTCTAGGTTCATGGCCTAGCTCCAGTCTTCATGTCTCCGCATCTAACGGGAGCGAAGCCCGTCCGTCCCCGTGAGATTACACGCCCTCGAACCGGTGAACCACGGGCGTCCACCTAACAGACGCCCTGCGGTGACGCGCGCAGGCGCCCGCTTCGAAGGGCAGTCCTGGCCGTCCCCCTTCGTCGATCCAGAATACCTGCGCTGGGTCGGGAGCGGCCGTCCTGCCGATCCGCCTCGTGAGGCCGCTGCAGGCGCGAAGCTGGAGGCAACCGGCGAGCCTTTGACCAAGGCAAACCCTGATCCGGCGCTCAAGCGAGGCCTGCATGGGAGTGACGAGGCGGAAAAGGCGACGCTGCAGGTCTCGTGAGGGACATACAACGAACCCAGGCGACCACTCCGGCTCGAGAGGACCAGAGCGCCCAGTCAATGCTGCGGCGCAGGCCAGACGTGCGCGAAGTCGTGGAAACTCGGCCTCGAATTCGTTGACCCAAGAGAACGCTGTAAATAGCGCTACAGAAGATGTGCTATTGAGCGCTGATCCTGCATCACGCTCGAGGATCTGGCTCAAGCTGCCGCCCGATCCGCCTGCCCAAGTAAGCGAGGGCCCCGTCGAGCGTAAACATCTGTGGATAGTCGAGTTCAGGAATGTCGATGCCGAGGCGCTTGTGCAGGGCGGCGACGAGGTTGAGGAAGTCCATGGAGTCGATGTCGAGCGCCTCACGCAGGTCGGCCCGCCTGTCTAGGGAGGACAGGTCGGCCTCCGGCGCAATGTTTCCGAGTTCCTCGAGAATGGTCGTCTCGATGGGCGGCGTGCTCATAGGCGTTCTGGCTCCTGGAGAAGCTTGTCGATATGGGCGAGAAAGAGCGCGCCTGCGTGGCCGTCGCTGACCCGGTGATCGGCCCCCAGCGTCGCCGTCACGACCGGCCGGGGGCCGACTGCGCCGTCGATGACCCAGGGCCGCTGGACAATTTTGCCGAAACCGACGATGGCGACCTGGGGCGGGTAGATAACGCCGTAGAGGGCCTCCACGCCGCGCTCGCCGAGGCTCGACACCGTAATCGTGGCGTCGGCGATTTCCGAGCTGCGCATGCGCCCTGCGCGGGTCCGCTGCACGAGGTCGCGCATCCCGTCCATCAGCTCGCCGAGGGACAGACGATCGGCGTCATGCAGGGCGGGCGCCGCTAGGCCGCCGCCACGGATGGCGATGGCCACTCCGACATGGACCGCACGCGAAGGCTCGAAATTCTTCGTGCCGAAAAATCCGTTGAGGGCCGGAAAGCGCCGGGCGGCCAGCGCGACGGCCTTGATGAACAGGGCCCCCGCGAGCAGCCGGCGCTCCGGTGTTCGCCCGGCGTTCGCCTCCGCGAGCCAATCCAGGGCCGTGGCCATGTCGACGGTGTGCTGGAGGTAGTAGTGGGGTATTTCCCGCTTGGACCGCGCCATGGCCCCCGCAATGGCGGAACGCATGGCGTCGAGATCGAGGCCGGGCCTTGCCCGTGGGCCAGCCACCCGGGGCTCTTCCGCGGGCGCTCGGTCGAGGTCCGGGCTGATAACAGCGCCCCCAGGGCCGCTGCCGGTCAAGGCCGCGAGGTCGAGACCGCGCTCGCTGGCGATCCTGCGCGCGGCCGGCGAGGCAAGAATGCGCTCGGCCGCAGGGCGAAGCTCCGCTTCGGCCGGCGCGGCCGGCCCGGGACGCGCGAGGGGCAGGAAAGGCTTCGGCTCGCCGCCCTCCGGGGCCGCCCCAAGCGCCGCCGTGGCTTCCGGCGAGGACGGCGGAGGGCGAGGGGCAGGCTCGGCCCCCTCGCCTTCCAGCCGAAGTCTCGCCAGGGGAGTCCCGACCGGCACCCTCTCGTCGAGAGGAACGAGAATCTCCTCAACGGTTCCGGATTCGAAGATCTCGATCTCGATGGCGCCCTTCTGCGTCTCGACAACGGCGACAACGTCGCCCCGATGAACCTGGTCCCCCGGCTTCACGAGCCATTCGACGAGCGTGCCGGCCTCCATGTCGGCGCCTAGAGAGGGCATTCGGAACTCGGCCAACGACGCCTCCTATGTGGGCCCCAGCGTGGCCTTCGCCGCCCGTACGATGGCCGGAACCTGCGGCAGCGCCGCCATTTCGAGGTGGCGGGCATAGGGGATCGGCGCCTCTGCGCTGCAGACCCGCCCGACAGGCGCATCGAGCTCCCAGAAGGCCTGCTCGACGATGCGCATTCCGATCTCGGCGGAGATGCTGCCGCTGCGCCAGCCTTCGTCGACGATCACCGCGCGCCTTGTCCGCCGGACGGAGGCCATGATCGTCGCATCGTCCAGGGGGCGGAGCGTGCGCAGGTCGATGACGTCCGCCTCGATGCCGTCGGCGGCAAGCGCCTGCGCTGCGTCCAGCGCCTTCCAGAGCGAGCCGCCATACGTGATCAGTGTCAGGTCGCGGCCCTGCCGCCGAACTGCCGCACGCTCGATGTCGACGGCTCCGGCCCCTGCCGCCAGTTGGCCGGCCATGTTGTAGAGCATCACGTTCTCGAAGATGAGCACCGGGTCCGGCTCCTGCAGCGCCGTCCAGAGCATGCCCCGCGCATCCTCCAGGGTGGCGGGGGCGAGGACCCTGATGCCCGGAATGTGCGCGTACCAGCCTTCGAGACTGTGCGAATGCTGTGCCGCAAGCTGTCTGCCGGCCCCTGTCGCCATGCGGATCACGAGAGGCGCGCCGAACTGGTTGCCGGACATATGCCGGACGGTGGCGGCCGTGTTGAGGATCTGGTCGAGCGCGAGGAGGCTGAAATTGACCGTCATGAGTTCGACGATCGGGCGCATCCCTGCCATGGCGGCGCCGATTCCCGCGCCGGTGAACCCGGATTCTGAGAGCGGGGCGTCGCGGATGCGCTCGGGTCCGAACTCGGCGATAAGGCCCTTGCTCACTGCATAGCAGCCGCCGTAGCGACCGACGTCCTCTCCCATCAGGAAGACGGACGGGTCGCGCCGCATGGCGTCGCGGATCGCCTCGCGGACAGCTTCGCGGTAGGTCGTCTCTAGGGTCTGTGGGATGGGCTCAGGCGGCATGGTGGGCGGCCCCTTCGCCCGGCTTCTCCGCATAGGTGAAGCGGGTGAGCTCCTCGACGCGCTCCCACGCGCCAGCTTCGGCGAAGGCGACCGCTTCCGCGATTTCGGCCGCCACCTCCGCCTCGATCGACGCAAGATCCGCCTCGTGGACGATGTCGTTCTCCTTCAGCCAGCCCTGAAAGCGGACGATCGGCTCGCGGCTGCGCCACTCCTCCACCTCCTTCCTCTCCCGGTAGAGCTGGGCGTCGAACATCGAATGAGCCCTAAGCCGGTAGGTCCGGCACTCGAGAAAGCGCGGGCCTCCGCCGCCCCGGATGGCGGCGACGGCCCGCCGCGCCGCGGCCTCGACGGCGACGACGTCCATGCCGTCCACAGCCTCGGACGAGATCCTGTAGCAGGCGGCCTTGCGCTGGATGTCGGTCTCGGACTCAGAGAGCGCCAGCGCCGTCCCCATCGCGTAGAGATTGTTCTCGCACACGAACAGGACCGGCAGGCGCCACAGCGCCGCGAGGTTGAGGCTCTCGTGGAACTCGCCCTCCGCGACTGCGCCTTCCCCGAAGAAGCAGGCGGTCACGTGCGGTTCGCCCCGCATGTGGTCGGCAAGGGCGAGCCCGACGGAAAGCGGCAGTCCGCCGCCCACGATGGCGTTGCCGCCGTAGAAATTCGTCGTGCGGTCGAAGAGGTGCATGGAGCCGCCCCGGCCCCGGCTGCAGCCCTCCACCTTGCCGTACATCTCCGCCATGACTGCGTTCATCGGCACGCCGCGCACCAAGGCGTGCCCGTGCTCGCGATAGGTCGCGACGACCCGGTCCCGCTCCTCCAGTACAGGAATGACCCCTACCGCAATGGCTTCCTCGCCATCGTAGAGATGCAGGAATCCGCGAATCTTCTCCTGCGTGTAGAGCTCCGCGCACTTGTCCTCGAAGCGGCGGATGCGGACCATCTGGCGCAGCAGCCAGAGCAGATGGTCGCGGGTCAGGTGGGGCTTGTCGGTACGCAGCATGTCAATGCTCCTCGCCTTCGAGCGTCGACGTGTCCCCCTCCGGAAGTCCAAGTTCGCGCGCCTTCAGCAGCCGGCGCATGATCTTCCCGCTGCGCGTCCTCGGGAGGCTGTCGCGGAAGGCGATGTCCTTCGGCGCGACCGCGGGCCCCAGAAGCTTGCGGGCATGGCCGAGCAGCTCCTTCCGGAGTTCCTCCCCCGCCGCGAAACCCGGCTTGAGCGCGACGAAGGCCTTGATGGCCTCTCCTGCCGTCGGATCCGGAATTCCGATCACCCCGGCTTCGGCGATGGCAGGGTGCTCCATGAGCGCGCTCTCGACCTCGAAGGGACCGATGAGGTGTCCGGCGCTCTTGATGACGTCATCGGCGCGGCCGATGAACCAGTAGTATCCTTCGGCGTCGCGCATCGCGAGGTCGCCGGTGAGATACCAGCCGCCGGCGAAGCATTTGCGGTAGCGCTCCTCCTCGTTGAGGTAGCCTCGCATCATGGAGGGCCAGCCCGGTCGCAGCGCCAATTCTCCGCTCGTCATGGACCGCCCCACCTCGCGGACGCCGCCGTCCGGGAGGCGCTCGACAATGCCCGCCTCCACGCCCGGGATCGGACGGCCCATCGAGCCCGGCTTTACGTCCATGGACAGGAAGTTGGAGATCGTGATGCCGCCGGTCTCGGTCTGCCACCAATTGTCGTGGAACGGCTTGCCGAATGCCTCGAGTCCCCAGGCCACTGCCTCGGGGTTCAGCGGCTCGCCGACGCTCGCCATCAGCCGGAGCGCCGAGAGATCGAAGCGCTTCGCGACACTGGCGCCGACTTTCATCAGCATGCGGATGGCGGTTGGCGCGGTATACCAGACGTTGACTTTTTGATCCTGCAGGATGGCGTACCAACGCGCGGCATCGAACTCAGCCTGGTCGACGACGAGCGTCACGCCATTGGTCAGCGGTGAGATCAGTCCGTAGGACGTGCCCGTCACCCATCCTGGATCGGCCGTGCACCAGAAGATGTCCCCTTCCCGTAGGTCGAGGGCGAAGCGTCCCGTCACATGATGCGCCACAACCGCCTCATGCACGTGGACTGCGCCCTTTGGCCGGCCTGTTGTCCCGCTTGTGAAATGCAAAAGGGCCATGTCTTGGGGATCGGTGCGAACCGTCTCGAAGGTGACCGGCATCTCTTCGAGGGCTCCCGCGAGTGGGATCGTTCCGGTCGGAGGAGTGGCGGAGCAGTCGGTGAGAAACACCGTTTCGAGGCTGGGCAGATCCGCGCGCCAGGGCTCCACCTTCCTGCGGTACAAGGTTTCCGACGTGACGAGGACTCGCGCCCCGCCAATCGTCATGCGCGCCCGCACAGGCTCTGGTCCGAAGGCGGAGAAGAGGGGCGAGAAGACGCTGCCGTTGTTCAACGTCCCCAGCGCGGTGAAATAAAGCTCAGGGACGCGCCCGAGCAGGGAGAAGACTCGATCGCCTTTGCCGACTCCCCTTGAGGCCAGGAGGTTGGCGAAGCGGTTCACTAGGGCGTTGAGATCCGCATAGCTGAAGTCCCTGACGGAGCCGTCCCGTCCGAGCCAGCGCAAGGCGAGCGCCTCGCCCCGCCCCGCTCGGACATGGCGCTCGACCGCCTCGTAGGCGATGTTGAGCCCACCCCCGGGCAGGCCGTCGAGCATGGCGCGGGCCTGCCGCCAGGAGAAGGCTCGAGCCCCGGCTTCGTAGTCGGGCAGGTTGGCTCCAGCGCGCTCTTCGTCACTTTTGTGGATTGTGGGCCAGGTCACGGCGGTCTGCCCCGGTGACTTTTTCCAGTCGAAGGGTGCGCCCCGGCGCGCCCCGTGGCCGTGATCTGAATCAGTTCGGACGCGACTTCATATTGATGGTCGCTTCTAGCGCCACTGTCCGGCGGTGAAAGCATCCGGGCCGCAGAGCCTTGAGCCTCGGGGCCGGCCTGCGATCCCGAGAAGGCAGGGAAGGTCAGCTCGATGGGGCGCCCTCGCAGCAGGCCTCAACGAGCCCGCAGCGCCCGCAGCGATAAGAGCCGTGCTCCGGGCGGACGGGACCGCCGCAGATCGGGCAGTTGTACACCTCCGGCAGGGGCGGCGGCTGGCCGCCGGCTTTCATGGCTCCCCCTCGGAGCGGAGGTCTTGGGTCTAGGGTTTTCCCGCTTGGCGTCCCCCGTGTCGACCTCCCTCTGGTCGGCATGGCCTCGTTGTCACGAGCCACGGCGTCGCCCCCCGCTCTCAGCCACCTCAAGGACAGCGCCACTGCGCCCATGCGACACGCTGCAGCCTCGCGCCTGAGTAGCCAGCCTTTGCTCAAGCCAGGCGCGTTCCTCGCCGTTGACGTCGATGAGTCGGAAGCCCTGCATTTTGAATGGGGCAACCTCCAGATGCAGCAGTTTGCGTCGCTGCACGTCCATGACCGGCATGTAAATCAGACTCAGATCGGGACGAAAGTCTTCGTAACCTTCGATGCCCTCGTAGTCGTTGATCAGGTCTCCGCACCCGTAGAGGATGAGCCCGCCCTGATGAAGCTCCACTGCCTTGGGGTGGTGCGATGAGTGGCCGTGGACGATCTGGACCCCAGCCCTCTCGATGACCGCATGGGCGAACGCCCGCTGCGATGGCTCGATCGCATAGCCCCAATTCGGACCCCAGTGAATGGACAGGATCACCAGGTCATTCGGCCTGCGCGCGGCCGAAAGGACGGCTCCTATCTCCGCCACCGCTTCATCGCCCAGATCGGGCAGAAGCCACACGCCAGGCGCAGCGCCCCCGGCCGCCCATCGGGAAGGAACCCCGCTCGACCTCGTCGCGCAGGAAAAAACGAGAACGCGCCCGCCCCGAACTGGAATGGGGGCCGGCGCCGTGGCTTCCGACCAGTTTCGGCCGGCGCCCGCAAAGGCGATCCCCGCTTTTCGGAGGCAGTCGAGGGTGTCGAGAAGCCCCTCCATGCCGAAGTCCCCGATGTGGTTGTTCGCCAGCGCGCAGCAGTCGATGCGGGCGGCTTCCAGCACGCCGATATTGAGCGGGTGCATGCGGTAGTTGATGCCCTTGGGCTCAAACGCGTCGTGCTCTGTGACGCTCGTTTCCAGATTGATGATCCTGGCGTCCACATCCGCGCTGCCGAGCGTCGCAAGCGCCGAACCCCAGGGGTATTCAGGAGGGGCGTTGCGCGGAATGCCCGTCCCGAGCCGCCTTTCCGCGAGTTCCACATACTGCAGCGCGGAATGGAGGTAGCCCTCCTTCAGCGCGGGCGAGGACGGATGGCCCAGGATCTGGTCGATCCCTCGCCCGAGCATCACGTCTCCCGCCAGGGCCAGGCGCAGGGGTTTGATATCGACGGCAGGAGCAGCCACGGCGTCCATCAATCGGGCCACAACGAGCGCAGTTCATCCGGCGTGAACGCCTTGGCTTCTTCCAGTTCGGGGCCGGGCAGGCGCTCAGCCAGGAGGGCGAAGACGGCGCGGGCGACCTGTTCCGGATCGATCCCCGGCTCCCTGTGGACGGCTTCATGGATCCGTTCGAGGAGGTGGGCCCGCGTTGGCGACAACCGCGCCGAAGGGCGCCAACCCTCGTAGTAGAACCCACGCAGCAGCGTCGGCAGGCATGCGCCGAGCGCGATCGCCTCCTCGCGATCGATTGCGTCCCGCAGCCCATGGAGGGCGGCGATCATGGCTGGCAGGACGTTGCGACGCTCACGCCATCCCAGGCGATCCCCAAGGTCCTCGATCCACCGGGCGCTTACGGCCAGCGCCTCTTCGAGCGCCCGAGGTTGCGAAGCTGATGGGGACATTTCGACCTCTCGCGGTCCGACCGCCGGTTCTCGCGGCTCGGTGTCGAGGGGCGTCAGTCTAGGAGGCCTGATCTGGCGTGGACTGCGTTCGCTCAGTATCGAATCCGCGCCGTGGGCGATGCTGGAGGCGGGCCATTCTCTGTCCCGAGGGAAGGACAGGGCGATGCATCGCTTGATTCCTTTGTCCGGAGATCGAAACGGGACCTTGGCGGGCCCGGATCAGGCTCGCGGCCTCATCCTCTTCGCCCATGGCAGCGGATCGAGTCGCCTCAGCCCGCGCAATGCGGCTGTCGCGCAGATCCTCGTGGAACGCGGGTTCGGGACCTTGCTGTTCGATCTGCTCACCGAGAGCGAGGCTTGCGACCGCGGAAACGTCTTCGATATCGCCCTCCTCGCGTCGCGGCTCGAGGACGCAATGACTCACCTGACGAAGCTGACCGGGATGGCGAAGCAGCCCCTGGGCCTGTTCGGCGCGAGCACGGGCGCAGCCGCGGCCCTCGTCGCGGCGGCGAGACGGCCCGAGAGGGTCTTCGCGGTCGTCTCGCGCGGCGGACGGCCCGATCTCGCGGGCCAGGATCTGGCGCGCGTGCGGGCGCCGACGCTCCTCATCGTCGGCGGTCACGATAGCCAAGTTCTCGCGCTCAATCGGAGCGCCATGTCGCAGATGTCCTGCGAAGCGCGACTGCATATCATCCCAGGCGCGACGCATCTGTTCGAAGAACCAGGGGCCCTTGAAGCCGTGTCTCTCGCCGCGGCCGATTGGTTCGAAGAACATCTTTCCCCTGAACCGTGAATCAGAACAGGCCACAATCCTTGGCCCTTGCGGCGACCGGCCAAGGCGAGGCGCGCAATTCCAGGCAGTCACGTCGGCCCTCGGCCCGGAACTGATCCCGAACAGGGCGGCTTCCGCGTGACCGCGTAGGGTGCTCGCGACCCACGCACCGGCAGGAGAGCATCATGTCCGAGTTCACGAAGCTTCCCGTCCAGTCCGAGGGCATGCTCAAGGTCATGCTGCCGAAGACGGCCGAGGCCTAGAAAGAGACCAGGATCACCGTCAAGGCGGCCTGACCGCCCCTCTCGCGCGGGCGCCCGGCCCGCGCGTCCCGGCCCTGGAGCCCGGCAACGGCGCCCCGCGGCGAAACCCCTGTCATGAACGGAGGCGGGCGCTCGCCCGCAATCGCGGCCATGAACACCACCCATGTCTCCGCCCTGGACCACACCATCGAACAGACCAACGCCTGGCTGAAGAAGCTGGAGGCCGGCGCATTCGCGGACCGCCACCAGGCCTATTCCGGGCTCAGGGCCGTGCTCCACGCCCTCCGAGACAGGCTCACGCCGGAGCAGGCGATCCACCTGGGCGCGCAATTTCCCATGCTGGTTCGGGGCATCTACTACGAAGGCTGGAAACCGTCGCGTTCGCCCGCCCCGGATCGTCACCTGCCGGAATTCCTGGCGCGGATCGCCTCCGAATTCCCGCCGCAGTTTCCTTATTCGGCCGAAGCGACAGCCGAAGCGGTCCTGAAGCTGCTTTGGGAAGAGTTGGACCCGGGCGAGACCGCCAAGGTCATCCAGTCCATGCCCTCGGAGGTTCGAAGCCTCTGGCCGACGATCGCCGTGCCCTAGGCGGCTGTGAATTGGAAGGGGCCGAAGCATGCTTCCATGTTCGCCCCAGCACGCGTCTCAACCCGCCGTCGGCCAGAGCGGATGGGAGACCTTTCCGCACGACGCCGACATCGGCGTGAGGGGCTATGGGGCCACCTGCGCTGAAGCTTTCGCGATGGCGGCCTTGGCGCTCGTGAGCGTCGCCGTGGATCCCGAGGGCGTGCGCTGCCTAGAGGGTCGCAAGATCGCCTGCCAGGCGGACGACCCCGTCGTCCTCCTGGTGGACTGGCTGAACGCCATCATCGTCGAGATCAGCGCCGGTCGCCTGATCTTCGGGCGGTTCCGGGTCGCCATCCAGGATGGTCGCCTCGACGGCGAGGCCTGGGGCGAGCCCATCGACATCGTCCGGCACCACCCGGCCGCCGAGCCCAAGGGCGCCACCTTCACGGAGGCCCGGGTCGCGCGCGAGCCGGAGGGCCGCTGGGTCGCCCAATGCGTGGTGGACGTGTGAGATGGATCCGTCCCTGCTCAAGCGCGAAGATCGCTGCCGCTGGGTGATCCCGCCAACGGGCGCCATGCGCGTCCGGGGCGTGATCTACGCCGATCGAGACCTCATCCTGGGGATGGACGACAAGGTCCGCGTCCAGTTGTCGAACGTCGCGAGCCTGCCGGGCATCGTCGGCGACGCGGTCGCGATGCCGGACGCCCACTGGGGTTACGGCTTCCCCATTGGCGGCGTGGCCGCATTCGATGCGGACGCCGGCGGGGTGATCTGCGCCGGCGGCGTGGGGTTCGACATCTCTTGCGGTGTCCGCCTTCTCGTCAGCGAGCTCTCGGCCGCCCACGCGCGTCCGCGCCGGGGAGAACTCGCGGAGGCCCTGTTCCGCGGCGTCCCGGCTGGCCTGGGCAGCGAAGGTGCGATCACGCTGGACGACATCGACATGACCGCCATGCTCAACGGCGGGGCGCGCTGGGCCGTGGAGCGGGGCTGGGGTCGCCCGGAGGACCTCCCCCGCATCGAGGAAGGCGGCGCCATGGGCGGCGCAATGCCGGAGGCCGTCTCCGAGCAGGCCCGGCGACGCCAGCGCCGGGAAATGGGCACGCTTGGCTCAGGCAACCACTACCTGGAGGTCCAGGAAGTGACCGAGATCTTCGACGAGGCCGTCGCGGCCGGCTACGGCCTGGAGCGCGGACGCGTCGTCGTCAGCATTCACTGCGGCTCGCGCGGGCTCGGCCATCAGATCGGGACAGAGTTCATGCGGGAGATGCTGCTGGCGGCGCCTGGGTTCGGCCTTCATCTTCCCGACCGCGAGCTGGCCTGCGCCCCGATCAGGTCCGAGCTCGGGACGCGCTACCTGGGAGCCATGCGCGCCGCCGTGAACTGCGCCTTGGCCAACCGCGAGATCGTGGCCCACCTGACGCGCCAGGTCTTCGCCCGGATGTTCGAGCGGGGACGACTGTCACTGCTGTTCGACGTGTCGCACAACACCTGCAAGGTCGAGAGTCATGTGGTCGCGGGGGAGCGCAGGCGGTTGCATGTGCACCGCAAGGGAGCCACGCGGGCGCTGGCCGGCGGCCATCCGGATCTGCCCGAGGACCTCCGGCCCTATGGCCAGCCCGTGCTGATCGGAGGCAGCATGGCGGTGGGCTCCTATGTGCTCGTGGGGACGCCCGAGGCGGAGCGGGCGGCGTTCGCCTCCGCCTGCCACGGCGCAGGCCGCGCCATGAGCCGGCACGAGGCGCTCCGGCGCTTCGGCGGACGCCAGATCCAGGACCACCTCGCCAGCGAGGGAATCGTGGTGAAGAGCCCCTCCACCCGCGGCATCGCCGAGGAAGCGCCCGACGCCTACAAGAACCTCGACGCGGTCGTGCTCGCCGCCGAGATGGCGGGCCTGGCCCGGCGCGTGGCGCGGCTCTCCCCCTTCGCTTGCGTGAAAGGGTGACAGCCGGATCCGCCGCCCTTGTCTGGACCGCGCCGCAGGCCAGAACTGATCCTCAGCAACCCCGTTCGCGCGCTGCGGCCTAGTGTGGCGCATCTGAACCGAATGCGGGACTTCCGGACGGGTCGGGCGAAGGCGTGGGCTGCGGGCCTGACCGCCGGCCTACACGCTCCCGTTCCAACCTCCATGGTGGGTCATGCAAACACCCGTTGCGAGCACTGTCGGGCCGGGCGCCGCGACCGTGCCGCCGCAGGAGCGGGCGCGGGACAACATCTATGTGGCGGACAGGCTGGATGAAACGGCCGACCTGCTGGACTTGCAGGACGCCAACCCGTTCCGGGTCCGCGCCTACCGCAACGCCGCCCGCACCATCCGCAGGCACGGCGTGTCCGTCGCCGAGATGATGTCCAAGGGCCCGCCGCTCACGGACCTTCCCGGGATCGGCGAGGACCTCGCCGGCAAGATCTCCGAATGCGCCCTCACAGGCAGCCACGCCCTGCTGCGCGACCTCCGCCACAGGGTCCCCCACTTCGTGGTTGAGTTGCTGGAGATTCCCGGCATCGGGCCCAGGCGCGCGATGGCGCTGTGGCGGGACCTGGGCGTGCGCACGCGCGAGCAGCTGCGCAGGGCCGCGCAGGACGGGCGCATCGCCGGCGCGCGCGGGCTCGGGCGGGCCGCGCAGGACGCGATCGCGGCCATGCTCGCGCAGGC
>NZ_PVZS01000034.1 GCF_003004785.1 Alsobacter soli | reverse complement strand
GCCTGCTGCGCGCGCAGGAGCGCGGCGTCGGGCTCGCGCTCGGCGCGGGCGAGCGCGTCGGCCGTGAGCAGCACCGCGCGCTGGCGCTTCACGGCCGCCTTGTCGAGCCCGCGGGCGCCGCGGTCGAGGGTGGCGAGCGCGCCCGCCCAGTCGTGGTCCGCGCACTGGAACTCGAGCAGGGCCTCGCCGGCCCAGGCGACGCTGGGGGCCAGGCGCGAGGCCTCGGCCGCGTAGGCCCGGGCGGCCGCCGTGTCGCCCTTGCGGCGCGCCTCCACGAAGAGGCCGCGCAGGCCGAGCACCCGCGTCTCCGGGTCGTCCAGCATCTGCCGGAAGGCGCCCTCGGCCTGGCCGCGGTCGCCGGCCATCTGGGCGGCCTGGGCCTTGAGCAGCAGCGCGAGCGGCTCCTTGCCGAGCAGCTTGGCGGCGTCGGCGGCATAGCGCTTGGCCGAGCGCGGGTCGCCCGCGCCCACGGCGATCATGCCGCGGGAGACGGCGGCGAAGCCGCGGGCGCGCTTGCGGGCGCGGGCGGTGAAGCTGAGGATCGACGGCAGCCTGAGCACGAAGCGCAGCACCGTCCAGAGCAGCAGCACGGCGAGCGCGAAAGCCAACACTGCGGCTGCGCCGCCCAGCAGGGAGGTCTGCACCTGCCCGAAGCGGGGCAGGGTGACGATGACCTGTCCGGGCTGCTCGACGAGCCAGGCGCCCGCGAAGGCGAGGCCGATGAGGATCGCGATGAAGATGAGCGTGCGGATCATCGGACCGCGCCTCCGGATTGAGTGGCCGCGAGAACCTGATCCGCCGACTTCGTGACCAGGTCGTCCGCCGCGCGGCCGGCCGCGAGGCGCGCCTGGGCGAGATCGAGGAAGGACTTGATGGAGGCCTTGTCCGAGTCCGGCAGCTTGCCGAGCTCGTTGACGGCATCCGCGAGGGCGCCGCGCTTCAGGGCGGCGTCGGCCCGGGCCGCGATGGCGGCCGGCGTATCCCCGCTCGCTTCACCGAGCGGGCGCACCTTGTAGAGGCCGGCGACGCGCGCCTGCATGCGCTCCCACCAGCCGCCCTGGACAGGCGGCGGAGGCGGATTGGCGATCTTTTCGGCGAGGGGCGCGAACTGCGCCTGCAAGGCGGCGACCATCGGCGCGCCCTTCGCGGCGAACGGTTCCAGGGCGGCGATCGCCGCCGGATCGGCCTTGGCCGACTTGAGCGCCTCCAACTCGCGAGCGTAGGGCAGCGACCGCTGCAGATCGTCGCGGACCAGCCAGGCGACGGACAGAATCGCGGTCTCGCGCGCGCCGATCGCCGGAGCGGGCGGAGGCGGCGGCGAAGAGGGAGCGGCGGGAGTGGGCCGGCTCTCCAGGGCGCCCACGCCCGTCTCGAGCTTCTCCAGCCGTTCAGAGAGCTGGGCCAAGGCGGAGGCAGGGTCCGCCGGCACGCGCTTCGACAAGGCGTCGAGGTCCCCACGAAGGCCCTGGACCGCGCCCTCGTCGGCAGCGACCCGCTTGTCGATGGCCTCGACGGTGCGGCGCGTGGCCTTCTCGCCCACGCTGGATTCGAGGCCGGTGAGCCGGTCGTTGATGTCGCCGAGACCGCCCCACAGGGTCGCCGCCAGGGCGATGACGGCCGCGCCGACGACGCCGCCGAGCAGGCCGGCCGCAATCGGAACCCCATAGGAAGGAGACGGCGGGCGTCGATAAGGAGGCGGCTCCGCAGGCGGGGGAGGGGGCGGCTCGGCCTCTGCCGGCTCGGCCTCGGGCGGGGGTGCGCCTTCGCCCAGGGCGGCGCTCGCCTCGGGCGCCGGGGACGCGTCCGTCTCGGCGACGGGGGTCTCGGCGACGGCCGCCGCCTGCTGCTCCGGAGTGGCTTCGGTGACCGCGTCGGGGGGCAGGTCGAGGACCTGCGGTTCGCGTTGCGGGCCAGAGGAGCGCTTGCGGGCGCTCCGCTCTTTGTCCGTATCGGCCGTCATGATGCTCCGCTCGGCTGGGCCGGCCCTGCCGGGCGGCGGCTCGCGATCCCTTATAGCTGCAGCTTCCGACCCTTCACAGCCCGTCCGTTCGAGGGTGGCCGCCATGGCGTCGGCCGGCGTGTCCAGCAGGGCCAGCAGGCTGGCTTCGTTCGGCGCGCCCGCCACTTCGACCTGGGCGGCGCCGGCGCGCCGGACGGCGCGGGCGACATCGTCCGACAGGCACAGGTGGCGCAGGGCGCGCAGGGGCGCGCCCAGGCGCTCATGGTCGGCAAGGGCGAACAGAATCTCCGCGCTGCGGCGCGAGAAGTGGAGCGCAGCGTCGAGCGGGCCGTCGCGCAGCGCCTGCGCGGCCCCCTCTGGCAAGGCCTGAGCCGCCTCGGCGCGATAGATCTCAGCCACGGCGAGCCCGACGCCGGCCTCCGCCAGCGCCGTCTCCAGCGCAGGCTTCCGGTCCGCGCCCGCCAGGTAGAGCAGGCGCGCCCCAGCAGGGGCCGCATCGCGGATCAACCCGGCCAGGGACGCGGCGTCGCCCTGGGCGACGTGGATCCGCCCGAAGCCGAGCGCCCGGAAGGGCTCGGCCGTGCGCTCGCCGACGACATAGAGGGGCAGGCCGAGCCAGCCTTCGGGGACGCCCTCCGCAAAGGCGATCCTGGCGTTGGCGGAGGTGGCGATCAGGCCGTAGCCCGGATCGGCCGGCAGTTCCGCCTCGGTGCGGCTGATGGACAGAACGGGCGCCACCACGGCGTCGTGGCCGAAAGAGGCGAGGCGCTCCGCCGTGCGGCGAGCCTCAGCCTCGGGGCGGGACAGGAGTGCGTGCATGCGGGTGTCTTGACCAGGTGACCCGAGCGGACGCCCAGGCGGCTTTCAATGCGCAGAGGCGTCTTTCGGCGCCAAGATATCGTTCGGAGCCCGGGCGAGGATGTCGCGTGCGGCTTCGGCGCCCAGGCTCGCCGCATCCGCCTCTGCGCCCTCCCGGGCCGCCTCGTAGCCTTCGGAGCCGTCCTCGCGCAGCAGCAATCCGCGGAACGACACGCGGCCGTCGGCCACCGTCGCGTGGCCGGCGATCGGCGTGCGACAGGAGCCGTCCAGAACCGTGAGAAAGGCGCGCTCCGCGGCCAAGGTCACTGCCGTCGCGGCGCAGACCACGCCGGCCAGGGCGGCCGCGGCCGCCTCGTCGTGCGGGCGCGCCGTGATGGCGATGGCGCCCTGGCCCACCGCGGGCGGAAAGTCGTCGATGTCCAGCACGGCGGCGGCGCGGTCGGCGAGGCCGAGGCGCTTCAGGCCCGCCAGCGCCAGCAGGGTGGCGTCGATCTCGCCCTCGTTGGCCTTGCGCAACCGGGTCTCGACGTTGCCGCGCAGCAGGGTGGTGCGGATATCCGGGCGCAGGCGCTTCACCAGGGCCTGGCGGCGCAGGCTCGCGGTGCCGACCACGGCGCCCTGCGGCAGGTCCGCCAGGCTCCTCGCCCGAGGGGAGATCAGGGCATCGCGGACGTCCTCGCGAGGCAGGTAACCCACGATGGCGATGCCTTCGGGGAAGAAGGTGGGCAGGTCCTTGGCGGAATGGACCGCAAGGTCGATGTCGCCAGCCAGCATGGCGGCGTCGAGCTCCTTGGTGAAAAGCCCCTTGCCGCCCGCCTGCGACAGCGCTCGATCCTGGATCATGTCGCCGGTGGTCTTGATGACGACGAGCTCGACGGCTGCTTCCGGCCAGTCGTTGGCCGTCAGGAGCCGGGACCGGACCTCCCGCGCCTGCCACAGGGCGAGCGGGCTCCCCCGGGTTCCGATCCTGAGCCGAATATCGCTGGTCGCCAAAGCCTTGTCCTCATGCCCCGCCGTTTCCTTCGCGGGCGACGCGGACTATAGGGTGTCGGACCGGGGCGCGAAAGCCGGCCCCGGCTTGTTGTCGCGAGCCGCAGGCGACGCCATCCAGGAACGCGTGGNCGGCCCCGGCTTGTTGTCGCGAGCCGCAGGCGACGCCATCCAGGAACGCGTGGTCCTCCTGGATTGCTTCGTCGCTGCGCTCCTCGCAATGACGTCCGCGGGGCTGGAAGGATCCTTCATGCGCGTTCTCGGCATCGAAACCACCTGCGACGAAACCGCTGCGGCCGTGGTCGACTCGCCCCGCGAAGGCGAAGTCGAGATCCTGTCCAACGAGGTGCTCAGCCAAATCGCCGAGCATGCGCCCTACGGGGGCGTGGTGCCGGAGATCGCGGCCCGCGCGCATGTGGAGGTGCTGGACCGCATCGTGGCGCGGGCGCTGGAGAAGGCCGGAACCAAGCTTTCGGAGATCGACGCGGTGGCGGCCGCCGCCGGGCCCGGACTCATCGGCGGCGTCATCGTGGGACTCACCACCGCGAAGGCGCTGGCGCTGGTGGCGGGCAAGCCGTTCATCGCGGTGAACCACCTGGAAGCGCATGCGCTGTCGGCGCGGCTGACCGACAAGATCCAGTTTCCCTACCTGCTGCTTCTCGCGTCCGGCGGGCACACGCAGCTGCTCGCCGTGCGAGGCGTGGGCGACTACCTCCGCCTCGGAACCACCATGGACGACGCTATCGGGGAGGCGTTCGACAAGACCGCCAAGATGCTGGGGCTGCCCTATCCGGGCGGTCCGCAGGTGGAGAAGGAGGCCGAGCGCGGCGATCCCGAGCGCTTCGCGCTGCCCCGGCCGTTGGCGGGGCGCGCCGAGCCTGACTTCTCCCTGTCCGGGCTCAAGACGGCCGTGCGGCTCGAGGCGGAGCGGATCGCGCCGCTGACGCCCACGGACGTGGCGGACCTGTGCGCCTCGTTCCAGGCCGCCGTGGTGGACGTGGTCGTGGACAGGACACGCGCCGCCCTGCGGGTGTTCCCGGGCAAACCCAACGCGCTGGTGGTCGCCGGCGGCGTCGCCGCCAACCAGTCGGTGCGCCGCGCCCTGCTGCGGCTCGCCAACGAATCCGGCCTGAGGCTTGCGGCCCCGCCGCTCTCCCTGTGCACGGACAACGGGGCCATGATCGCCTGGGCGGGCGTGGAGCGGCTGCGCAAGGGTCTGAAGGACGACATGGGCGTCGCGCCGCGGGCGCGTTGGCCCCTGGCGGAGGTGAAGGCGGAGGCCACGGCTTGAGCGGCTTCGCGCATATCGGCGTCGCCGGCGGCGGCGCCTGGGGCACGGCCCTGGCCAATGCGGCGGCGCGGGCCGGGCGCTCCGTGACGCTGTGGGCGCGGGACGCGGCCGAGGTCGAGACGATGCGCGCTCGGCGCGAGAACGTCCGGCGCTTGCCGGGCGTGCGCCTGGAGGACGGGGTCGCGCCCACGGCGGACATGGCCGAGCTCGGGCAGGCCGACGGGATCCTGCTCGCCGTGCCGGCGCAGGCCCTGCGCGGGGTCGCGCAGGCGCTGGCGCCGCACCTGCGGGCCGGGACGCCGGTCGTGGTGTGCGCGAAAGGAATCGAGCGCGGCACGGGGCGGTTCATGAGCGAGGTGGCGGCCGAGGCGGCGCCTGGCGCGCTCCCGGCCATCCTGTCCGGCCCGAGCTTCGCCGACGACGTGTCCCGCGGCCTGCCTACGGCGGTGGTGCTGGCGTGCGGCGACCCGGTAGCCGCGGAGGGGCTGGCCGAGGCGCTGTCGTCGTCGCGCTTCCGCGTCTACCACGGCGTCGACGTGCGCGGGGTTGAGATCGGCGGCGCGGCCAAGAACGTGCTCGCCATCGCGGCTGGCATCGTGGCGGGGCGCCAACTCGGCGAGAGCGCCAAGGCGGCGCTCACGGCGCGCGGCTTCGCCGAGCTCTCGCGCTTCGCGAAGGCCTTTGGGGGGCGTCCGGAGACCCTGATGGGGCTTTCGGGCCTGGGCGACCTGATCCTGACCTGCGGCTCGGCCAAGTCGCGCAACTTCGCCTACGGGTTCGACCTGGGCGCCGGCGCCGCGCCCGCCCTGGCGGGCGGCGGAAAGCTCGCCGAGGGCGTGTTCACGGCGCGCGCGCTGGTCGAGATGGCGCGCTCGCGAAGGGTCGATATGCCGATCGCGGAGGCTGTGGACCGGGTGCTGTCCGGCCAGCTTACGATCGACCAGGCGATCGACGCGCTGATGACGCGGCCGCTGAAGGCCGAGGGGTAGGTCTCCGCTTCTGTCTCTGAGAGCGAAGCGAAGCAATTCAGGACGAAGGGGCGCATCGTCCCCTGGCGCCGGCGCCGGCGGGTCAAAACCGGCCTGTCTGCCGGGCCGTCATCCACGCACATCTGCCATGGGATCCATGCCCTGCGCGACGGCGTGGATGGCCGGGACGAGCCCGGCCATGACGGGTTTCATTCTTGCGAGGGAGACGAGGCGCCGCGACGTGAGCGCTCCTGAGTTCTCGGCCGTCATCGCCGGCGGCCTGCGCAGCAGGCCGGGAAGGGGATCCAGGGGACTGGGCGTGAACCGTGGGCTTCCAGACCTTGCGAGATCGGTTGGCGGGCGCTGCCCCTGGATCCCCTTCCCCTCCGCGGCTTCGCCGCTCCGGCCGGGGATGAGGGGGAGAGGGCCGAGCTTCGTCTTCGAAACGCCCTGCAGCCCGCGCCGGCCCGGCGCATAGCGGCGCGGTTTCCCGTTCCCCTCGGGGCGGGTTTTGCTCTATGACTGCGCCCGCGCGGCGGGTTCCGCCGCTTCCGGATCCCGCACGCCATGGCCGACGCCCCCTCGCCCCAAGGCTCCATGCCGACCCTGGACGATCTCCGCCGGGAGATCGACCGCATCGACGCGAGCATGCACGAGCTCCTGATGGAGCGGGGCCGCATCATCGACACGCTGATCCAGGTGAAGAAGACGCAGGTGTCGGGCTCGGCCTTCCGGCCGGGGCGCGAGGCGTCGCAGATGCGGGTGCTGGCCGGGCGGCACGGGGGGATCCTGCCCTTCGACACCGTCGAGGGCATCTGGCGGGTGATCATCTCGACCTTCACCTACGTCCAGGCGCCCTACAGCGTGCACGCCGACGTCTCCGGGGGCGACGCCCCCATGCGGGACACGGCGCGCTTCCATTTCGGCTTCACGGTGCCCTTCGTCACCCATGACAGCGCCAAGTCGGTGATCGACGCGGTGGCGTCCTCGGCGGGGGACCTCGGCATCTTCCGGGCGGAGCCCGGCCGCGCCGCGGGGGCGTGGTGGACGGCGCTGGCCGGCGCCGACCGGCCCAAGATCATCGCGCGGCTGCCCTTCGTGGAGCGGCCCCAGCACCCGGCGGGAACGCCCGTCTACTGCATCTCCAAGCCCATCGAGGACGCGGCGGTGCGCGACATCGTGCTGTATGCGCTCGGCATCGAGCGCTGGCGCGAGGGGCTGCAACCGGCGCTGGCGCGCATCGGCGCGACCGTCGAGAGCAGCGCCGGCGGCGACGCCGGGCTCGACCTGCTGGTGGCCGCGCCCGGGGACGTCACGCTGGACGCCCTGATGTCCGCCATGGCCGGGCTGGGCGTCGGCGTCTTCGACATCCGCGAGATCGGCTCCCACGCCGCGCGCTTCCGGCTTCCCGCCTGAGTTTCCGTTTCACCACCGCACTGGACACGACCATGACCGCAGCCGCTCCCGCCCGCCCCGTTCCGCGCCCCGGCGTCCTGGCGATCGAGGCCTATGTGCCGGGCAAGAGCGCGGCCCCGGCCGGCGTGAAGCTGCACAAGCTGTCGTCCAACGAGACGCCGCTCGGGCCCTCGCCGCGGGCGGTGGAAGCCTACAAGAAGGCGGCCGAGAAGCTGGAGTTCTACCCGGACGGCTCCGCCATCGCGCTGCGCGAGGCGATCGGGGCCAAGTACGGGCTCGATCCGGCGCGCATCGTGTGCGGGGCGGGCTCGGACGAGCTGCTCAACCTGCTGACGCACGCCTATGTGGGGCCGGGCGACGAGGGCATCTACTCGCAGTACGGGTTCCTCGTCTACAAGATCGCCCTGCTGGCGGCGGGCGGCACGCCCGTGGTGGTTCCGGAGAAGGACTACGTGGCGGACGTGGACGCCATCCTGGCGGCGGTGACGCCGCGCACCAAGATCGTGTTCCTGGCGAACCCGAACAACCCGACCGGCACCTACCTGCCGTTCGAGGAGGTGAAGCGCCTCCATGCCGGGCTGCCGCCGCACGTGCTGCTGGTGCTGGACGCGGCTTACGCCGAATACGTGCGGCGCAACGACTACGCGTCGGGCATCGAGCTGGTCTCGACCAGCGACAACGTGGTGATGTGCCGGACCTTCTCGAAGATCTACGGGCTCGCGCTGCTGCGGCTCGGCTGGTGCTACGCCCCGGCGCATGTGGCCGACGCGCTGAACCGCATCCGCGGACCGTTCAACGTCGGCGGCCCTGCCCTGGAGGCGGGCGTGGCGGCGATCGCGGACGACGCGCATGTGGCGGAGGCGGTGGCGCACAACGAGCGCTGGCTGCCGTGGCTCACCCAGGAGATCGAGGCGCTGGGGCTGACGGTGACGCCGAGCGTCGGCAACTTCCTGCTTGTCCACTTCCCGGAGACCGCCGGCAAGACCGCCAAGGCGGCGGACGCCTTTCTGACCCAGCGCGGGCTGATCCTGCGCGCGGTGGGCGCCTACGGGCTGCCGAACGCGCTCAGGCTGACGGTCGGGGGCGAGGAAGCGAACCGCCTCGTCGTCCAGGCGCTGCGCGACTTCATGAAGGGCGAGGCCGGTGCCTGAGCGTCTGGGACCGCCCCTTGCTGAGCCGCTATTCGAGCGGCTCGTCATCGTCGGCCTGGGGCTCATCGGCTCCTCGCTGGCGCGCGCCGCCAAGCGGCTGAACCTGGCTCGCACCCTGGTGGCGGCGGACGCGTCGCCCGCCGTGCGGGCGCGGGTGGCCGAGCTCGGCTTGGCGGACGTGGTCGCCGAGACGGCCGCCGAGGCCGCGCGCGGGGCCGACTACCTGATCCTGTGCGTGCCCGTGGGCGCGTGCGGGTCCGTGGCGGCCGAGATGGGCCAGGCGCTGGCGCCGGGCGCGATCGTCTCCGACGTGGGCTCGGTCAAGGGCTCCGTGGTGGCGCAGGTGCAGCCGCAGCTGCCGGCGGGGGTCCACTTCGTGCCGGCGCACCCGGTGGCGGGCACGGAGCACTCGGGGCCGGACGCCGGCTTCGCGACGCTGTTCCACAACCGCTGGTGCATCCTGACGCCGCCGGAGGGGACGGATCCCGCCGCTGTGGCGCGGGTGCGCGCCTTCTGGGAGAAGCTCGGCTCCAACGTGGAGACCATGACGCCGCAGCACCACGACCTGGTGCTGGCGATCACCAGCCACGTGCCGCACCTCATCGCGTACAACATCGTGGGGACGGCGGCGGACCTGGAGGAGGTCACCCAGTCCGAGGTGATCAAGTTCTCCGCCGGCGGCTTCCGCGACTTCACCCGCATCGCGGCCTCCGACCCGACGATGTGGCGTGACGTGTTCCTCAACAACAAGGACGCGGTGCTGGAGATGCTGGGGCGTTTCAACGAGGACCTCTCGGCCCTGCAGCGCGCCATCCGGTGGGGGGACGGCGAGACGCTGTTCAACCTCTTCACCCGCACCCGCGCGATCCGGCGGGGGATCATCGACATCGGGCAGGAAACGCCCGAGCCGGACTTCGGACGCCGCAAGGCGGATTAGGAAGCGGCCTGTTTCGTCATAGCGAGCCGAAGGCGAAGCAATCCGTTCACCGGGGAAGGCCTGCTCCCGCGACGGTGGCGTTCCATGCCCGACTCTGGATTGCTTCGTCGCTGCGCTCCTCGCAATGACGGACTATTCGGCCGGGCGGGCCGCGTGGCGGCGAACCGCCCCGCGGCGCCTGGATCCCCTTCCCCTCCGCGCCTCCGGCGCTCCGGCCGGGGATGACGGCTGAAACTGTCGCGGCTAGTTGGTGATCGGGGCGGAGCTCGGCGGCAAAGCCTCCACCCCGTCCCACCCGCAGGCCAGCAGCCGCTCGCGCATGTGCCCGGGGACGGGCGCGGTCGCGGCTACAGGCTCCTTGTTCTTCGAAATCGGCACGACGATCGCGCGCGAATGCAGGTGCAGCGGCGTGCCGCCTTCGCGTGGGGCCGTGCCGTAGATCGGGTCCCCCAGGATGGGCCAGCCCATGGCCTGGCTGTGAACGCGCAGCTGGTGGGTGCGGCCGGTGACGGGCTCCATGGCGAGCCACGCGATGGGAAGCCGGGTGTCCGGGTCCGTCCCCCGGCCGAGCACGCGCCAGTTGGTGCGGGACTGTTGGCCCGCCGGGTCCACCTTCATCCACCATCCGCGCGTCTCGTCCAAGCGCCCCAGGGGCAGGTCGATCGCGCCCTCGTCCGCTGCAGGCTCGCCTTCCACCACGGCCCAGTAGGTCTTGCCGACCTTGCCCTGCTTGAACAGCAGCGCCAGTTTCTCCAGCGCCTTGCGATGGCGGCCCAGCACGAGGCAGCCAGAGGTGTCCTTGTCGAGCCGGTGGGCCAGGGCTGGCGGGCGGGGGAGGCCGAACATCAGCTGGTCAAAGAACTGCTCCAGGTTGATCTCGCCGGGCCGGCCGCCCTTCGGGCCCTTGTGGACGGGCACGCCATGGGGCTTGTCGAGGATCAGCATCAGCCCGTCGCGATAGAGCAGGCGGGAGTGGAGATCAAGCCCCGGCGCGCGCGCCGGGCCCCAGAGCGAGGCTGAAGCGGTCATGGGGCGGGCTTATCCCTTTCGGCCGCCGGCGGAAACAGCTATCGAGGCCGCATGAGCGACGAGACCCCGAAGAAGACCGGATTTTTCTCCCGCCTGTTCGGGCGCGAGCAGCCTGCTCCGAAGCCGGAAGAGCCGGCTGCGCCGCCGCCTCCGGCGCCGGTCGAGCCTGAGCCCGAGGAAGAACCCGCCGCCGCGCCGTCGGCCGCGGAAGCGCCGTCCGCGCCAGAGCCTGCCCCGGAGCCGTCTCTCATCGACGAATTGGCGGCGGCTGAGCCGGTCGTGACTCCGCCCCCGCCGGAGCCCGTCTCGGCCCCGTCGGCGCCTGTCGAGCCCGAACGCATCGAGCCTGCGCCAGCGGCGCCGGTCGCTGTCGCTGCGGCCGAGCCCGCTCCCAAGCGCTCCTGGTGGACCCGCCTCAAGGAAGGCCTGTCGCGCTCGTCCTCCGCCATCGGGGGCGGCATCACGGACATCTTCACCAAGCGCAAGCTGGACGCCGACACGCTGGAGGACCTCGAGGACATCCTGGTCCAGGCCGACCTCGGCGTGGAGGTCTCGACCCGCATCGTGGAGGCCGTCGGCAAGGGACGCTACGGCAAGGACATCGCGCCGGAGGAGGTGAAGTCGGTGCTGGCCGCCGAGGTCGAGAAGGTGCTGGCGCCCGTCGCCCAGCCTCTTGTGCTCGATGGGGGAAAGAAGCCCTTCGTGATCCTGATGGTGGGGGTGAACGGCTCCGGCAAGACCACCACCATCGGCAAGCTCGCGGCCAAGTTCAAACGCGAGGGCAAGAGCCTCATGCTCGCCGCCGGCGACACGTTCCGCGCCGCGGCCATCGAGCAACTCAAGGTCTGGGGCGAGCGGACGGGCTCGCCGGTGGTCGCGCGCGCCCAGGGCGCCGACGCCGCCGGCCTGGCCTTCGACGCGCTGACCCAGGCGCGGGAGCAGAACGTCGACGTGCTGATGATCGACACCGCGGGGCGCCTGCAGAATCGCGCCGAACTGATGGCGGAGCTCGAGAAGGTGGTGCGGGTGATCCGTAAGATCGACGCGGCCGCTCCGCATGCGGTGCTGCTGGTGCTCGACGCCACCGTGGGGCAGAACGCGCTGTCCCAGGCCGAGATCTTCGGCAAGATCGCGGGCGTTACCGGCCTTGTGATGACCAAGCTCGACGGCACGGCGCGGGGCGGCATTCTGGTCGCGTTGGCCGCCAAATTCGGCCTGCCGGTGCACTTCATCGGGATCGGCGAGGGCGTGGACGACCTGGAGCCCTTCGAGGCCCGCGACTTCGCCCGCGCGATCGCGGGGCTGGAGTAGCCCCGGCGCGGGGAGAAGGTGGTCCGAAGGGGCGGATGTGGGCCAGCGCGTTCGACGTCCCCTCGCCATCTCCCCTTGGGGAATGAGGGTGCAAACTTTCACACCTTGGGAAGCAGTGGCGCCGCTCCCGCTCTGACCCTAATCTCCGCCCCGATTCACCGGAACGACCGACCCATGGCCCACTGGCTCTACAAGTCCGAACCCGACGTTTATTCCTGGGACCAGCTCGTCGCGGACGGCGACAAGGGCACGCACTGGAACGGGGTCCGCAACCACCTCGCCAAGATCAACCTGCGCACCATGAAGCTCGGGGATCGCGGGTTCTTCTACCATTCCAACATCGGCAAGGAGATCGTCGGGATCGTCGAGGTGATCCGGGAGGCTTACCCGGACCACACGGCCCCGGAGGGCTCGCCCTGGGTGATGGTCGACATCAAGGCCGTGGAGGCCTTGCCCCGACCCGTGCCGCTCGCCGCGGTCAAGCTGGAGCCGCGCCTCGCCAAGATGTCGCTCGTCACTTGCATGCGGCTGTCGGTTCAGCCGGTGACGGACGCCGAGTGGGACGTGGTGCGGGAGATGGGCGGACTGTGAGGCGGCGCCGTCAGTAGTGGTAGCGGCACTGCGCGATCATCAGCGCGTCGCCCTCCAGCCGGTAGACGAGCCGGTGTTCCAGATCGATGCGCCGGGACCACCAGCCGGAGAGTTCGCCGCGTAGCGGCTCCGGCTTCCCACGGCCTGCGAACGGGGTTCGCAGGCACTCCTTGATCAGGCCGTTGATGCGCTCCAGGGTCTTCCGATCCTGCTTCTGCCAGTGCAGGTAGTCGTCCCAGGCCGCCTCGCTGAAGACGAGCCTCATTCCTCGATTTGGCGCTCGACTCCCTGGCCGGCCTCAAGGTCCCTTACGGAAGCGAGCAGCCGACTCGCATTGGCCGGGCTGCGCAGGAGGTGGCGCGTCTCCTCGAGGGATGCGTAATCCTCCAGCGAGATCAGCACCACGGCCGGCTTGCCGCCTTCGCGGGTCACCACCACGGGCTCGTGATCGTCCGCGACGCGATCGAGCGTGGTGGCGAGGTTGGTGCGCAGGTGAGAGGCGGTGGTCGTCTTCATGCGCCATTATGTACGCTTAGGCGTACAAATTTCAAGGGCGGGTTTTCGATGCCTCCGCGCGCAGCATCCCGATCAGCGGCTCGTCCTCGGGCTGCCGCCGCCATCCCTCGAAGCTCACAAGCTCAGCGAGGGTCCTGCGCCTCGCCCAGCCTTTTTCCTCCAGTTCGGGCGTGGTCCTGAACAGGCTGGCGTAGCCGACGCACAGGTAGGCGACGGGCACGATGGCGTCCGGGATCCCGAGGATCGACCTCAAACGCGAGGGGTCGATGATGCTGACCCAGCCGACGCCGACGCCCTCGGCGCGGGCGGCGAGCCAGAGGTTCTGGACGGCGCAGACGGTGCTGTAGAGGTCCATGTCGGGCTGGTGGGTGCGGCCGAGCACCACTGGGCCGGCGCGGTCGCGGTCGCAGGTGACGCAGATCCCGAGCGGGGCGTCCAGGATGCCGGCGAGCTTAAGGGCGCGATAGCGCGCCGCCCGTTCGTCGTCGAAGCGGGCCGCGGCCTCGGCGTTGGCGTCGCGGAAGGCGGCGTGAACCTCCGCGCGGACCGCCCGGTCCTGCACGACGATGAAGTCCCACGGCTGCATGAAGCCCACGGACGGCGCGTGGTGGGCGGCGGTGAGAATGCGCGCCAGCACGGCGTCCGGCACCGGATCGGGCAGGAATTCGCCGCGCACATCGCGGCGCGACTGGATGCACTGGTAGACCGCTGCGCGCTCCTCGGCGGAGAACGCTCCCGAAACGTCCATGATTCCCCTCACGGATCGAAGCCGACGAGGCCCCGTCCGCGGGCGACGTCCTATGGATCGAGGCCGGTCTTCTGACTCGGGTTCATCCCGTCCGCGCGCCTTCCCGGCCCAGGCCAGTGGCGTCGTGCGCGGCGGTCCCCCTCACAGCGTTGGGCACGTGGCGGAGTTTCGCCGCCTTCCCGATTCTTCCGGCGCAAGCCGGACACCTCGACGCCTCTTTGTGGCACGGGCCGCGGGCGGGGCCAAGAGCGTTCGGCCAGGCCCCGGACTCCCCCCAAAAGTCGACCCGACCAAAGCACGAGCGCCGCCGCCTTGCCGCCGAATTGGGCGCTTCGCATAATGCGCCGCGAAAAAGGCCGACCCCGCGGCCTCGAAATCAATGCGAGTCACAACGGTCGCCCCGCGGCGGCCGCGCGTTTTGGGAGAAAGCGCCATGTCCGAGAAGGTCTATCCCGTCAGCGCCGAATGGTCGAAGCGCGCCTGGGTGGACGACGCGAAGTACCAGGAAATGTACGCCGCGTCAGTTCGGGATCCGGACGCCTTCTGGGGCGAGCACGGCAAGCGGATCGACTGGATCCAGCCCTTCACCAAGGTGAAGAACGTCAGCTATGCGCCGGGCGCGGTCTCGATCAAGTGGTTCGAGGACGGCGTCACCAACGTGGCGCTGAACTGCGTGGACCGGCACCTGGCCCGGCGCGCCGACCAGACGGCCATCATCTGGGAAGGCGACGACCCGAACGAATCCAAGCACATCAGCTACAAGGAGCTGCACGCCGAGGTGTGCCGCTTCGCCAACGTGCTCAAGGCGCACGGCGTCAAAAAGGGCGACCGCGTCACCATCTACCTGCCGATGATCCCGGAGGCGGCCTACGCCATGCTGGCCTGCGCCCGCATCGGCGCCATCCACTCCATCGTGTTCGGGGGCTTCTCGCCCGACTCGCTCGCGAGCCGCATCGAGGACGCGGCCTCGGCCGTGGTGATCACGGCGGACGAGGGCCTGCGCGGCGGCCGCAAGGTGCCGCTGAAGGCCAATGTGGACGCCGCCGCCGACAAGGTGGACTGCCTCAAGACCGTGCTGGTCGTGAAGCGCACCGGCGGCTCGATCAGCATGCAGCCGGGCCGGGACGTCTGGTACGAGGAGGCCGCCGCCAAGGCGTCGGCCGACTGCCCGGTGGAGCCGATGAACGCGGAGGACCCGCTGTTCCTCCTGTACACGTCGGGCTCGACCGGCAAGCCCAAGGGCGTGGTGCACACCACGGCGGGCTACCTGGTCTATGCGTCCATGACGCACCAGTATGTGTTCGACTACCACGAGGGTGACGTCTACTGGTGCACGGCGGACGTGGGCTGGGTGACGGGCCACAGCTACATCGTGTACGGCCCGCTCGCCAACGGCGCGACGACGCTGATGTTCGAGGGCATCCCGACGTATCCGTCCATCTCCCGCTTCTGGGACGTGGTGGACAAGCACAAGGTCAACATCTTCTACACCGCCCCCACCGCCATCCGCTCGCTGATGGGCGCCGGCGAGGAGCCCGTGAAGAAGACCTCGCGCGCGTCGCTGCGCCTGCTCGGCTCGGTGGGCGAGCCGATCAACCCCGAGGCCTGGGAGTGGTACTACCGGGTGGTGGGCGACAACCGCTGCCCGATCGTGGACACCTGGTGGCAGACGGAGACCGGCGGCATCCTGATCACCCCGCTGCCCGGAGCCACGGCGCTCAAGCCCGGCTCCGCCACGCGGCCGTTCTTCGGCGTGAAGCCCGAGGTGGTGGACGCGGAAGGCAAGATCCTGGAGGGCGCCTGCGAGGGCAACCTCGTGATGGCGGACAGCTGGCCGGGCCAGATGCGCACGGTCTATGGCGACCACCAGCGCTTCATGGAGACCTACTTCTCCACCTACCCGAACAAGTACTTCACGGGCGACGGCTGCCGCCGCGACTCCGACGGGTACTACTGGATCACGGGGCGCGTGGACGACGTGATCAACGTGTCCGGCCACCGCATGGGCACGGCCGAGGTGGAGAGCGCGCTCGTGGCGCATCCGAAGGTGTCGGAGGCCGCGGTGGTGGGCTATCCGCACGACATCAAGGGCCAGGGCATCTACGCCTACGTGACCCTGATGACGGGCGAGGAGCCCACCGAAGCTCTGCGGAAGGAGCTGGTGGCCTGGGTGCGCAAGGAGATCGGCCCGATCGCCTCGCCGGACCTGATCCAGTTCGCCCCCGGCCTGCCGAAGACCCGCTCGGGCAAGATCATGCGCCGAATCCTGCGCAAGATCGCCGAGGACGAGTTCGGCGCGCTGGGCGACACCTCGACCCTGGCCGATCCGACCGTGGTCAACGACCTGATCGAGCACCGGCAGAACAAGCGGGACTAAGCCACGCTCAGGCTTGCAACCTTCGCCGTCATCCCCGGCGGCGCGAAGCGCGGGGACGGGGATCCAGGGGACCGGGTTAGCCGGGTTGCCCCTGGATCCCCCTTTCCCTTCGCCACTTCACGGCTCGGGCCGGGGATGACGGGCCAAAGCGGAACGTGAAACCCGGGCCGGCGGAGAGGCCATTCAGCCCTCCTTCACCAGCCGTGCGGCGTAGAAGCCGTCGAGGCCGGCGAGGCGGGACTCGTCATGGGGGAGCATGAAGGGCAGGGTGCGAAGGTCGCCCGACGGGGTCACCGCCTCGGCGACGCCGACCTCCTCGGCCGTGATCGGGGCCCGGGCGCAATCCGGATGGCGGGCCAGGAAGGCCGCGACCTGCTTCTCGCCCTCTTCGGGCTCCAGCGAGCACACGCAATAGACCAGTCGGCCGCCGGGGCGCAGGAGCGTTGCGGCCTTGTCGAGAAGGCGCGTCTGCAGGCTGGCGAGCTTCACGAGGTCCGCCTCGTCCTTGGTCCAGGCCACGTCCGGGTGGCGGCGGAGCGTCCCGGTCGCCGTGCAGGGCGCGTCCAGCAGGATCGCGTCGAAGCCGTCCGGCTCGTCCAGCAGCAGGGCGTCGACCGCGCGGGTCTCCACCGTGAGGCCGAGGCGCTCCATGTTGACGCGGAGCCGCTTGAGGCGAGGCTCGGAGCGGTCGACGGCGAGCACGGCCGCGCCAGCGGCGGCGAGCTGGGCGGTCTTGCCGCCCGGGGCGGCGCAGAGGTCGGCGATCCGCTCGCCGGGCTTCGGGGCGAGCAGCCGGGCCGGCATCGCGGCGGCGGCGTCCTGCACCCACCAAGCGCCCTCGGCGTAGCCGGGCAGCTCGGGCAGGGCGGTGCGCTGGCGCAGGCGCAGGGAGCCGGTGGGCAGGGCCAGCGCGTCGAGCTTCGCGGCCCAGGCCTGCGGGTCGGCCTTCACGGTGAGGTCGACGGAGGCCTCGTGCCCCTGGGCGGCGGCGATGCGGGCGGCATCCGCGCCGTAGGCGGCGGACCAGCGCTTCGCCAGCCATTCGGGGGTGTCGTCCGCCAGCGGATCGATGGCGGCGAGGATGGCGTCCTTCTCGCGGCCGATGCGGCGAAGGACGGCGTTGGCGAGCCCCGCGTAGCGCTCGGCGCGGCGGTCGGACTGGATGAGCCGGATGGCGAGGTCCACGGCGGCGTGGTCTGGCACGTCGAGCCACAGCAGCTGCGCCGCGCCGGTCGCGAGGGCGGACGCCAGCACGCCGGACTGGGCCGGCATGCCGGACTTCATGCGCGCCAGCAGCGCCTTGCGGATGGCGCCGAAGTGGCGGATCGCCACAGTGGCGATGGCGCGCACCAGCGCGCGGTCCCGGTCCTCCATAGCGGAGGCCCTCGGGCCGTCCAGGAGGCGGTCGAGCGTTTCGTCGAGGGCCCGGCGCTCGTCAAGCACGGCCGCAACGGCCTCGGCGGCGAGCTTGCGGGCGGGAAGGCCGGGGGCGTCAGGGGCCTGGGCCGGCGGGCGGGGGCGGTCGGGGCGCTTGCTGGGTCGATGCATGACTCATCCTTTAAGCGCGCGCGACGGCGTGCGGCATTGAAATTCTCGCGCGGCGGGCCTTTATGGTCCGCAACACTGACCAGAAGACCCGAGCACGACCATGACAAACCCCGAGCCGCAGGCGGGGCCCGACCAGGCGGCCGACGCCGGGACGGAAGCCGAGCCCGCGCGCAAGCCGCTGAGTCCGGCCGCCCAGCGCGCCCTCGCGGAAGCGGCCGCCCGGCGCGCCGCCATCGACGCGCAGGCGGCGGAACTGCCACCGGAGCGCCAGGGGCGCGGCGGGCTCGAACCCGTGCGCTACGGCGACTGGGAGATCAAGGGCCTTACGGCGGATTTCTGAGCCCGGGTCGAATCCAACCTGACTTTTTATCTGGCCCTGCGCGCGCTCGCTCGGCGAACTGCGGACGGCGCTCCCGTCGACTCTCCTGCGCCCGGATTATTCCTGGCTTGACCAAATCGGAGTCGCCGCCACGGCGCACATGACGCGTGCACGCGTGATTGTTGCAATCCGATCACAGCCATCCGCAAGCTTGGACGCTTTGAGCTAAATCAACTTGTCCGGAACCCCGCTCCTGCATGACAAGCAGGACCGATCCCCGGCGCTTTCCCCCGAGCGGCGAGTCGGATCAGGGAACTTTTGGGGTGCAACACATGAAATTCACCGCTTCCGTGGCGCTCGCTGCCGCTCTCCTCGCCGGCACCGCCCTGTCGGCCGTCGCCGCCGACCTCCCGTCCTCCAAGAAGGCCCCCGTGTTCGTCGAGGAGGCCCTGAGCCCCTGGATGGTGCGCGTGCGCGCCCTCGGCGTGATCCCGCAGGAGTCGACGAAGGACTTCTACGTGCTGGGCACGAACTCCCCGGGCGAGAAAGTCCAGGTCTCGGACTCGGTCGTTCCCGAGTTGGACATCACCTACTTCTTCACTCAGAACATCGCCGCCGAGCTCGTCCTCGGCACCACGCCGCATAATCTGAGCCTGCGCGACAACGCGGCGGTGCTCGGCCCGGCGGGCGCCAAGTACGCCGTGGGCCGCGCCTGGCTGCTGCCCCCGACCCTGACGCTGCAGTACCACTTCACCAATTTCGGCGCGTTCAAGCCGTATGTCGGCGCAGGCGTGAACTACACCTTCTTCTACAACGAAGACGCCAAGGGCGTGGTGACGCACCTGAGCCTCAAGGACAATGTCGGTTTCGCCCTGCAGGCCGGCTTCGATTACATGATCGACAAGCACTGGGGCATCAACGTCGACGTGAAGAAGCTCTGGCTGGAGACCTCCGGCAAGGCCACCGTCGCGGGCGTCGTCCCGGTCAGGACCAAGGTCAACCTCGACCCGTGGCTGGTCGGCGTCGGCGTCACCTACCGCTTCTGATCCGCTCTCCCGAGCGCATCGCGAACGGCCCGCCTCGTGCGGGCCGTTTTCGTTTTCCACCGCGCGAATTGATCCGGCGCGGGTTCCCGCTAGAGTGGCGGCGCTTTTGGCAGGACGGGCTGGATCGATGGACGACAAGGCGCGCAAAAGGCTCGCGGCGCTCAGGGCCGCGCTGGCGGACGCGCATCAGACGCTCGGGCTGGGCTTCGGCTTCCGGCTCTGGGACGGGACCACGGTCCCGGCGGACTGGCCCGCCGACAAGCTGCGCATCGCCGTCGCCGACGAGGGCGTGTTCGCCAGCCTGATGCGGCGGCCCAGGCTCGACACCCTGATCGAGGCGCATGTCGCGGGACGGATCGAGCTCGAGAACGGCACGATCTTCGACCTCGCCAAGGCCCGCCCGGAGGGCAAGACCGGGCGGCTCGTCCGCAAGCTCTCGAAGCTGAAGCTCCTGCGCGCGGCGGGCCTCTTCCTGCTCGCCCCGAAGGAGGCGCGCCAGCGCCAGCCGCTCGGCGGCATCGAGGACGACGCTTCCCGGCGCAGCGGCAAGGCCGAGACGAACAAGGAGAACATCTCCTACCACTACGACGTGTCGAACGCCTTCTACCGGCTCTTCCTGGACGAGGAGATGGTCTACACCTGCGCCTACTTCCAGCCGGAGTGGCACGACGACCTCGACCGGGCCCAGCGCGACAAGCTCGACATGATCTGCCGGAAGCTGCGGCTCCAGCCCGGGGACCGCTTCCTGGACATCGGCTCCGGCTGGGGCGCGCTGGTCTGCCATGCGGCCCAGCACTATGGCGTCCAGGCCACCGGGGTGACGCTCTCGCAGGAGCAGCTCGCGCTCGCGACCGAGAAGGCCGCCCGTCTCGGCCTCTCGGACCGCGTCACCATCGAACTGAGGGACTACCGGGCGCTGGACCAGCAGTTCGACAAGATCGCCTCCATCGGCATGTTCGAGCATGTTGGGATCGACAACCACGCGGCCTATTTCGCCACCATCAACCGCCTGTTGCGGCCACGCGGCCTCTACCTGCACCACGCGATTTCCCGACCCGCGAAGGGCTCCGACAAGCAGTTCCGCAAGATGCGGCCCGAATACAAGGCGCTGGTGCGCTACATCTTCCCGGGCGGCGAGCTCGACCATGTCGGCATGTCGATCGCCAACATGGAGCGGGCCAAGCTGGAGATCCACGACGTGGAGGGCTGGCGCGAGCACTATGCGCGCACCACGCGCCTGTGGTTCGAGCGGCTCAACGCCAACCGGGCCGCGGCCGAGGCGGAGGTCGGGCCGGAAAAGACCCGCATGTGGCTGCTCTACCTCGCCGGGTGCTCGCTCGCCTTCGAGCGCTCGGCCGTCGGGATCTTCCAGACCCTGGTCTCGAAGCGCACCAAGGGCCCGGCAGGGCTGCCCCCGAGCCGGGCCGACCTCTATGGTGAGCGGGGACCCGCCGTCAGCGGTTGAAGGCCAGGGTCAGTGGGTGACGTAGACGGTGGTCCCCACCGCGACGCGGTCGAACAGGTCGATCACGTCCTCGTTGTACATGCGGATGCAGCCGTAGGACGCGGCCGTCCCGATGGAGGCGCGCATCTTCCGGGTCGTGCCGTGGATGGCGTATTCGCCGCCCGAGAGCGTCAGGGCGCGGGCCCCCATCGGATTGTTGGGGCCTGGAGGGATAACGTTGGGCATGTGGGGGTTGTCGCGCTTCACTTCGGCGGGCGGAGACCAGGCGGGCTCGACATATTTGCCGTCAATGCGGGCGACGCCGCTCCAGGCCTTGCCGAACTTGCCGACCGCGACCGGGTAGCGCAGCGCCGTGCCGTCGCCCAGGGACAGGTAGAGCCTCCGCTCGGCGGTGCGGACCACGATGGCCCCGCGCTGCACGCCGCCGTCGAAGGGGACACGCTCCACGGCGGCCTGCGCGGCGCCCGCGGTAAGGACGACAAGGGCCGCGACGCAGCCTCGGACCACGTGCATGCTGCTTCCTCCTCATCAGCATCGAAGGCATAGCCGCGCCCGACGCGAGCGGCGACTCAAAGCTTACGGTTGGGTAAACGCGCGCATCGTCGCGAGCGTTGCCGGACCGATTGCGGGCAAGGCCCTGAAATCGAGCGGGAAAACAACTCCAGGGGCGTTGCCCTGCCCCCTCCGCTACCGTTAACCATCAACGATTCACCATGGCCGACCTTCGTCGCGGCCTTATGGTGAGCATCGGGTGAGGGGCGGCGTTGTTTCGCCAGTCTGGGAGTGAGCCTGCCTTGACGACGCGTGTCACCGCGGATCGCTGGCGATTGGCATGGCTCGTGGCGCGTCTCGGGCTGCGGCGGAGCCTGGGCGCGCTCCTCGCGCCGGTGCGGGCTCTGACGCCCTCCGGCAAGCCCGCAGCCGAGCGTCTGGTGGTGGCGCCGCAGGACCTGCGCACGACCGATCCCACCGTCGCCAACGACATCTACGCCGGCTATTTCGCCTTCGCCGGCAAAGTGGTGGCGGCGGGCGGGCGCTCGCCCTTCCAGCTGGAGCCGGCGTCCACGGCCTGGGCCGAGGGCCTGATGGGGTTCGGCTGGCTGCGCCACCTGCGCGCGGCTGAGTCGGCGCTCGCCCGCGCCAACGCCCGGGCGCTCGTGGACGACTGGATCGCCGCCTGCGGGCGGCCACGCGGGATCGCGTGGGAGACCGGCGTGATGGCGCGCCGGCTGATGTCATGGCTGAGCCAGTCGCCCGTGATCCTGGATGGCGCCGACCGGGAGTTCTACCGCAAGTTCCTCCGTTCCCTGTCGCGCCAGGCGACGCGGCTGCAGAAGCAGCTGGCGCGGACGGAGGATGGGGAGCGGCGCCTGCTCGGGGCCATCGCGTTGGCCTATGTGGCCCTGTGCACGGGCGCGGGCCCCAGCGCCCAGAAGCGCGCGTCGCGGCAGCTGGCGGAAGAGCTCGACCGCCAGATCCTGCCGGACGGCGGGCATGTGGCTCGCAACCCGCGCGTGCTTGTGGACCTGCTCACGGATCTGCTGCCGCTGCGCCAGGTGTACGCCAACCAGGGCGTCGAGCCGCCCCGGGCCCTGCTGAACGGCATCGACCGCATGATGCCGATGCTGAGGATGTTCCGGCACGGGGACGGATCGCTGGCCCTGTTCAACGGCATGAGCGTGACGCCGCTCGACACGCTGGTGACGCTGCTGGCTTATACGGATGCGCGCTCGCAGGCGACGGAGAACGCGCCGCATACGGGGTTCCAGCGGCTGCAGGCCCGGGGCTCCCTGGTGATCATGGATGTCGGCCCTCCGCCCCCACAGGCGTTCTCGGGCAAAGCCCATGCAGGGTGCCTGTCCTTCGAGTTCTCCGACGGCCCGTGCCGCCTCGTCGTGAACTGCGGAGCCCCGCCGCCCGGGGGCGACCCCTGGCGGCAGATGGCGCGCGCCACGGCGGCGCACTCGACGGTGACCGTGAACGACACCTCGTCCTGCCGCTTCGTTCAGGAAGGGCCCGCCTTCCTGGGCTCGCCCATCCTGGCCGGGCCGCGCGAGGTCGTCGTCGAGCGGCAGGACCAGCGTGACTCGGACGAGCCGTCGATCGGCGTGGCGGCCTCGCACGACGGCTACAAGGAGGCTTTCGGCGTCATTCACGCACGCCGGATCACGCTGGCTGCGAGCGGCGACCGCCTCGCCGGCGAGGACGCCATCCGGATCGCGGCCGAGACGGCTGCGCAGGCCGGGCCGGACCACTTCGCGGTTCGGTTCCACCTGCACCCGACCGTGCATCTCGACCGAGGGCCCGACGGTCTCTCCGTGAGGCTGGCGACCCCGGGCGGCGGCGCCTGGGTGTTCGAGGCCGGCGGCATGCCCGTCAGCGTAGAGGAAAGCATCTTCTTCGCCGCGCCGGACGGGGCGCGGCGGAGCGAACAACTGGTCGTGCACGGCGCCTACAGGTCGGAGCCGGTCGTGCGCTGGAGCTTCACCCGCGAGCCGCGCGGCTGATGCCAAGGGTCCACGGCTTTTCTGCCCTGAAGCGCGTCGAATCGTTCATCAGCGTCGCGGGACTGCCTTAGGCGCATTCCCCGCGCGGGCCGATCGTGCTATCGCGCCCGCGAAATGCCGCCGTGGCGGCCTCCTTTCCACATCCAGGTGCACCATGGCGAGCGATCTCCGGCGCGTGACCCGCGCCCTCATCTCCGTTTCCGACAAGACCGGTCTGATCGACCTGGCGCGGGCCCTTCACGGCGCCGGCGTGGAGCTCGTATCCACGGGCGGCACCAGCAAGGCGATCGCGGACGCGGGCCTGCCTGTGCTGGACGTGTCGGACCTCACCGGCTTTCCGGAGATGATGGACGGGCGCGTCAAGACCCTGCACCCGAAGGTCCACGGGGGCCTTCTCGCGATCCGCGAGAACCCCGAGCACGAGGCGGCCATGCTGGCCCACGGCATCCAGCCGATCGACCTGCTGGTGGTGAACCTCTATCCGTTCGAGGCGACGGTTGCGGCCGGCAAGGCCTATGACGACTGCGTCGAGAACATCGACATCGGCGGGCCGGCCATGATCCGGGCCGCGGCCAAGAACCATGGCGACGTGGCCGTTGTGGTGGACGCCGACGACTACGCGCTGGTGCTCGGCGAGATCGCGGCCAACAACGGCGCGACCACGCTGGCGACCCGCAAGCGGCTGGCGGCCAAGGCGTACGCCCGCACAGCGGCCTATGACGCGGCGATCTCGAACTGGTTCACCAAGGAACTCGGCGAGACCTCGCCGACCTACCGGGCGATCGGCGGGAAGCTCGCCGAGACCATGCGGTATGGCGAGAACCCGCACCAGTGGGCGGCCTTCTATCGCACGCCGGAGAACCGCCCCGGCGTCGCCACGGCGCGCCAGCTGCAGGGCAAGACGCTGTCCTACAACAACATCAACGACACGGATGCCGCCTTCGAGTGCGTGGCCGAGTTCGACCCGGCGCGCGCGGCGGCTGTGGCGATCATCAAGCACGCCAACCCCTGCGGTGTGGCCGAGGGCGGGTCGCTGGTGGAGGCCTACCGCAAGGCGCTCGCCTGCGACCCGGTGTCGGCCTTCGGGGGCATCGTGGCGCTGAACCGCAGGCTCGACGCGGAGGCCGCCAGGGCCATCGTGGAGATCTTTACGGAGGTGATCATCGCCCCGGAGGCGGACGAGGACGCCATCGCGCTCGTCGCGGCCAAGAAGAACCTGCGACTGCTGGTGACCGGCGGCCTGCCGGACCCGCGGGCCGAGGGGCTCGCCATGCGGACGGTCGCGGGGGGCTTCCTCCTCCAGGCCCGGGACAACGCCGTGGTGGACGACATGGCGCTCAAGGTGGTCACCAAGCGCCAGCCCACCGCGCAGGAGCTCGCCGACATGCGCTTCGCCTTCCGGGTCGCCAAGCACGTGAAGTCGAACGCCATCGTGTACGTGAAGGACGGCGCGACGGTGGGGATCGGCGCCGGGCAGATGAGCCGCGTGGACTCGTCGCGCATCGCGGCCTGGAAGGCGGCCGAGGCCGCGAAGGCGGCAGGCCTGCCTGAGTCGCTCGCGAAAGGCTCGGTGGGGGCGTCGGACGCGTTCTTCCCGTTCGCGGACGGCCTGCTGGCCGCCGCTGAGGCGGGCGCCACGGCGGTGATCCAGCCGGGCGGCTCCATGCGGGACGACGAGGTGATCAAGGCCGCCGACGAGGCGGGCCTCGCCATGGTGTTCACCGGGCATCGCCACTTCCGGCACTGAGCCGGGCGGCGGCGCCTCTCAGTAGAGGGGCGCGAGCCGGGCGACCGGGATCGGGCCCAGGAAGGCCTTCCCGCCGTCGAGGCGCAGCGGCAGGGTGACGCCCTTGAGGGCGTTGCCGGCGCCAGGCGGCGGATCGACGTCGGCGGGCTTCTTGCCGCCGAGCACGCCCGCGATGAGGCCGCCAATGGCGGCGGTGCGCGGGCTCACGCCCATGGACTGCAGCAACTCGTCCAGGCCGGTCAGCGTGACCTCCACGCGGCCCTGGGCGCGGTGCAGGTCGTCAAGGCCGAGGCTGCCCGCCGCGTCGACGCGCTTGGCGCCTTTCAGGACGGTGAGGCTCGTCAGCTGCAGCCTGCCGCCGGCCTGGCGCCAGCGGTCCAGCTCCGACTGGAGCCCGCGGCCGCTGAGCGGCTCGGCCTGGGTGATCGTGGCCAGCACGGTGGCGTCCGTGGGCTCCGCGCCGCCCAGGACGGCGTCAAGCGGCGGCACGCGGGCGCCGTTGATCCTGCCGGCGACGTCGAACGCCCCGTCCGTCGCCGGCCGGTCGGGCGTGCGGCGCAGGTGGAGCTCCAGCGCGCGGGCTCCTGTCTCCAGCGAGCCCACCTCGCTCTGGGCCACCAGGGTCAGGCCCTTGCCCTCGACCGAGACGCGCTCGAGCGCGCCGCCAGGCCGGCCCACCACGCTGGCGCGCAGCAGCTCCCAGGCGGCCTGGGCCGTGGCGCCGGTTTCGTCCCGGACCTCGAGCGGGCCCTCCGCCTCCACGATCACGTGGTTGGGGCTGTAGACCTGCGCGACCGCGTGCGCGGAGGCGAGCTGGCCGGTCACCTGGCGTTTTTCGGCGGGACCGCGGAAGCTCGGCCTGGCGCAGGTGACCTCGATACGAAAGGGGAAGCCCCCGATCTTGCGGTCAGGGCAGCTCCACTCGCGGCCGAGCGCGGCCTCGCGGTCGAGCCACGCGTCGATCGCCTGGCCGGTGCGCCAGGACGCGAAGCTCCAGAATCCCGCCGCCGCCGCGCCGCAGACCAGCACCAGCAGGGTGGGGGCGAAGATGCGCAGCCGCGACGGTCGCTTCGGCTTCGCCGGCTCGCGCCGCGTGCTGGACCAGCGCCTGACCTGCTGCATGCCATTCTCCTGCCTCGCGACCCGGACCGCGGCTCGCCGCGCCGCTGCTTCCGCATCGCTGTGAAATGCTCTACCTGCTGTCCGCCGCTCCGCCAACACACCCACGCGTGAGCGGCCGAGAGGGCGACGCGGGGCATGGGATCGAAAACGGGCGATTTGTGGGTCTTCGGCTACGGCTCGCTGATGTGGCGGCCCGGCTTCGACTACGACGAGCGCGTGGTGGCGACGCTGCACGGCTACCATCGGTCGCTCTGCGTCTATTCGGTGGTGCACCGGGGGACGGCCGAGCAACCGGGGCTCGTGCTGGGGCTGGACCGGGGCGGCTCCTGCCGGGGCGTGGCGTTCCGGGTGGGGGCGGAAAAGGCCGGGGCCACGCTCGCCTATCTGCGCGAGCGCGAGCAGGTGACGATGGTGTATCGCGAGACCACGCACCAGCTGCGGCTCATCGACGGGCGGGTGGTGGACGGGGTCGCCTATACGGTGAACCGGGCCCATGTCCAGTACGCTCCGCGCCTGCCTGAGCCCGAGCTGCTGCGCATCGTCGAAAAGGGCGTCGGAATCTCGGGCGCAAACCCGGACTACGTGCGCAACACGCATTCGCACCTGCTGGAGCTCGGCATCCGGGACGCGACCCTGGCGTGGCTGTCCGAGCGGCTGCTGCCGGGCACGAGCGCGGTGTGAGAAGGCCGCCGTCCCGCCAGTCGTCTACGGCAAAGCCACCCGAGGCGGCGCACGCCCCCCAGATCGCATCGCCGCGCTCGCGATGACGGAACGTCAGCGGAGCGGCGCCTCCCCGGCGAGGTCGCGCACGACCTTGGCGCGATCGGCTTCGTTTTCGGCCAGCAGGTGAAGGTGGATCTCGTCGGCCCGCGCGAAGGCCGGGTTGGCGACAAGCGAGACGTCTTCCGAATCCCTGGCGACGGCGCCCAGCATGGTGAGGCGGCCATCGGGCGTGCGGCGCACCGCGAGGGCCACCACGCCGGCGTAGTCCGGAGCCGCGCCGGCCTCGTAGGCCGACACCACGTAGCGGCGTCCCGACCGGCCGCGCCAGGCGTGAAACCGCCGAACGAGGGCCAATCCTGCCCCGGCCCGCAACGGCTCGTGGCGCGGTTCGGCCGTGGCTGTCGCGCTTGCGGGCAGGTCGGGCGAGAGGCGGGCGGCGTTCATGCAGTCCAGGTCCGAATGAGAACGAAAAAGGAACAGAAAGCCGGCGGCTTGTCAACGCCCGCGCGGAAAGGCCTCCCTTGCGAGCCCGCCGAAACGGCCCATCTTGGGCGCATGACCGACCGCACCTCCTCCCGCCCGCTTTCCCTCCACGCCATGGCGACCGCGCTGACCGGCCTTTTCGGGCTAAGGCCCGGCGCCAACGCCTACTACCGGGGCCCCGTCTCGGATCACTTCGACGGCGTGCGGTTCTTCAACCCGGGGGGGCCGAACGGGAAGGGCTTCGGCGACCTGCTGAAATGGCGTTTCGCCGACGGCAAGGAGGCCTGGCCGGCGCAGTATCCGAGCCCGTTTCGCGACACGCCGCCCGCCAGGGTCCCCGGGGCGGGCCTGCGGGTCACCCTGGTCGGCCACGCCAGTTTCCTTCTGCAGACGGCCGGGCTCAACATCCTGACCGATCCCGTGTGGTCAGATCGCTGCTCGCCCTTCTCGTTCGCGGGGCCGCAGCGCGTGAACGCGCCGGGGGTGGCGTTCGACGACCTTCCGCCCATCGACGTCGTGCTGCTCACGCACAACCACTACGACCACCTGGACGTCGACACCTTGCGGCGGCTTGCGGCGCGCCACCCCCTCCGGATCGTGACGCCGCTCGGCAACGACACGATCCTGCGCGAGGCGGGCGTGCCGGTCCCGACGCGAACGCTCGACTGGGGCGACGCCGCTCCGCTGTCGGAGGAGGTCTCCGTCCACGCCGAGCAGGCGATCCACTGGTCGGCGCGTGGGTTGCGCGACCGGCAGAGGGCCTTGTGGGCGGCCTTCGTGCTGCGCACGCCGGCGGGCGCGATCTACCATGTGGGCGACACGGGCTTTGGGGACGGCTCTCATTTCGCCGCCGTCCGCGAGCGGCACGGGCCGCCGCGGCTCGCGATCCTGCCGATCGGCGCCTATGAGCCGCGCTGGTTCATGCGCGACCAGCACATGAACCCGGAGGACGCCGTCCGCGCCATGCTGGCCTGCGGGGCCGAGCAGGCGCTGGGCCACCACTGGGGCACTTTCAAACTGACCGATGAAGGCATTGAGCGACCGCCGGAAGCCCTGGGGCAGGCTTTGGAGAAGCACGGGGTCCATCCCGAGCGCTTCCTGCCGCTCCGGCCGGGGCAGGTCTGGGAGGTCGCGGAGCGGGACTGATCGCCGCAAGCGCCTCACAGCCATGATTTTTGTTGCGGGAGACGCGCGGCGACAGTACCCAGAGACGTTCTGTACTCCGAACGAAGCGGACTGCCAGCGGAACGATGGCCCGGACCCTCGGAACCCACGCCCTGTCTCCCACGCCCCGCCATGAGGCCGACGATCCGTCCAGCCTCGTAGCGCGTTTCGGCGCGGACGAGCCGCTGCACCTCGACTGCGGCATCGCCCTGGCGCCCCTGCAGATCGCCTATCAGACCTACGGGACGCTCAACGCCGACAAGAGCAACGCCGTCCTGATCTGCCACGCCCTCACGGGCGACCAGCACGTCGCGAACGTGAACCCGGTCACGGGCAAGGGCGGCTGGTGGGAAACCATGGTGGGCCCCGGCAAGCCCATCGATACGGATCGCTTCTTCGTCATCTGCTCCAATGTGCTGTCGAGTTGCATGGGGACGACGGGTCCCGCCTCTCGGCTGGATGGCGGACCGGCCTACGCCCTCGACTTCCCGGTGGTCACCATCCGGGACATGGTGCGGGCCCAGGCCATGCTGATCGACCAGCTCGGCATCGACACGCTGTTCTGCGTGGCCGGCGGCTCCATGGGCGGCATGCAGGTGCTGCAATGGGCGGCGAGCTATCCGCAGCGGGTGTTCTGCGCGCTGCCCATCGCCACGGCGGCCAAGCACTCGGCCCAGAACATCGCGTTCCACGAGGTCGGGCGCCAGGCGATCATGGCGGATCCCGAGTGGAAGGGCGGGCGCTACCTCGCCGAAGGCACCCGGCCCGAGAAGGGCCTGGCGGTGGCCCGCATGGCGGCGCACATCACCTACCTGTCCGAGCCGGCGCTGCACCGGAAGTTCGGCCGCAAGCTGCAGGACCGCGCGGCCCCGACCTTCTCGTTCGACGCCGATTTCGAGATCGAGAGCTACCTGCGCTACCAGGGGCGCGCCTTCGTGGAGCGGTTCGACGCGAACAGCTATCTCTACCTCACCCGCGCCATGGACTATTTCGACCTCGCGGCCGACTACGACGGCCGCCTGGCGCAGGCGTTCCGGGGCTCGCGCACGCGGTTCTGCGTGGTTTCCTTCACGTCCGACTGGCTGTTCACCACGCAGGAGTCCCGCGCGGTGGTGCACGCGCTCAACGCGTCCGGCGCCTCGGTGTCCTTCGTGGAGATCGAGACAGACAAGGGGCACGACGCCTTCCTGCTGGACGTGCCGGAGCTCTTCGCCACCACAAAGGGCTTCATCGACTCCGCCGCGCGGGCGCGCGGGCTGACGGAGCCGGCCCGTGGCTGACGCGCAGTTCTCGACCAACGCGAGCGCGGCGCGCGTCGATCTCATGGTCGTGGCCGAAATGGTGGAGCCGGGCTCCCGGGTGCTCGACGTGGGCTGCGGCGACGGCGCGCTGATGCGCATGCTGCAGGACGGCCGCAACGTAGACGCGCGCGGCATCGAGCTCAGCCAGGCGGGCGTGAACCAGTGCGTGGCGCATGGGCTCTCGGTGATCCAGGGCGACGCCGACACGGACCTCGCCGACTATCCCGACGACAGCTTCGACTACGTGATCCTGTCGCAGACCATCCAGGCGACGCACCGTCCCAAGGTGGTCATGGAGCACCTGCTGCGGATCGGGCGGCGCGCCATCGTGTCCTTCCCGAACTTCGGCCACTGGAAGATCCGGGCCAGGCTGGCGCTCAGCGGCCGCATGCCGGTGACGGAGAACCTGCCGATCTCCTGGCACGAGACGCCCAACATCCACTTCTGCACGATCCGCGATTTCATCGACCTGTGCGGGGAAGTCGGGGCGCAGATCGAGAAGGGCGTGGCGCTGGACGCCGGAGGTCGCCCCATGCGGGCTGGACTGCCGTGGGGCGTGTGGAACCTGTTCGGCGAGCAGGCGGTGCTGGTGCTCTCGCGGGGGAAGTGATCACTCGTCCCCGAGCGGATGCAGGTCCCGCACCAGGCTTTTCAGCCGCTCGTCCACCACATGCGTGTAGATCTGGGTCGTCGAGATGTCCGCGTGTCCGAGCAACTGCTGGACCACACGCAGATCCGCGCCGTTGTGCAGAAGATGGCTGGCGAAGGCGTGGCGGAGGACGTGCGGGCTGACCTTGTCGGCCGAGAGGCCGGCGGCGACCGCGCAGGCCTTGAGGTCGCGGGCGAAGGCCTGGCGGGTCAGGTGGCCCGATTCGCTGTCGGCCGGGAACAGCCAGGGGCTCCCGGCGCCCAGGGCCTTGTCGGCGGCGGCCTTTTCGTCCCGCAGTGCGAGGTAGCGGGCGATGGCGGCCTTGGAGCGGGCGTTCAAAGGGACGAGGCGCTCCTTGCCGCCCTTGCCGCGCACGACGAGCAGCTGGTCGCGCACCCGAGCGGCGCTGGCCGGTAGGGCGACAAGCTCGCTGACGCGCAGACCGCTGGCATACAGGGCCTCCAGCAAGGCGGACAACCTGGCGGCGCGCAGGCGCTCGCCAAGTGGGCGCTCGGCAGCGTCGACGCCTTCGGCCGCGGTCGCCAGCAGCCGGTCGACATCGCCGATCGTCATCGTCTTGGGCAGAGGGCGGCCCCGCTTTGGGCCGGACAGGGCCACGGTGGGATCGTCGGCGCGGATCGCCTCGCCGTAGAGGAACTTGTGAAGCTGCTTGACCGCGGAGAGCCGGCGCGCCGCCGATGAGGTCTTGAGGCCGCGGGCCGACAGGTCGGCCAAGTAGGCGCGAATCGCCTCCACGCCGGCGTCCAGCACGTCGAGCCCTTCCGTGGCCAGGAAGGCGGCGTAATCCTCCAGGTCGCGGCGGTAGGCCTCGATGGTGTTGAGGGCCGCGCCGCGCTCGGCCGACAGCATGGCCAGGAAGGCGTCGATCTGGGCGGCGGCCCCGGCCTTCGCCCTCGGGGCAGCGCCCATCCGGGCGCGTTCGGGAGCCGGCGCGGCGCGCTTCATCGAGGCAGTTTGGACGAGGGGATCGTGACGGTGATCTCGCGCTGCTCGGGCTCGTAGAGGGTCGCGAGGGCCCAAAGGCCGGCATAGACGCAGCCGGCCAAGATCGCGCAGATCAGCAGGAAACGGAGGATGACGGGCACGGCGGGCTCATCGTGAGGGGACCACCTTTCGAACACGCCCGATGGTTGAACGCAAGGGGGCGTGAAAACCGCATCGGGTCCGTGCTAGAGGAGGCGCAGGCGGCCGCTGGCGGAGACGCCTTTCATCCGGGAGGTGGCCGCGCCGGCCAGCTGGACATCGTGTCGAACGTCGTCGCCGAGACCCTTGAAGAGAACGATCCGGTGGAGCGCATCCGCGCCGGGCTCGGCGGTCGCTCCATCGTGCTGGTCGGCATGATGGGCGCCGGCAAGAGCTCCGTTGGGCGGCGCCTGGCGCTCAAGCTGCGCCTTCCGTTCGCAGACGCAGACACCGAGATCGAGAAGGCGGCCGGCATGACGATCCCGGAGATCTTCGCCAGCCGCGGCGAAACCGAGTTCCGCGACGGCGAGCGCCGCGTGATCGCCCGCCTTCTGGCCGAAGGGCCGCAGGTGCTGGCCACGGGCGGAGGCGCCTACATGAGCGCCGAGACGCGGCAGCGAATCGCCGAGCAGGGCCTGTCCGTGTGGCTCAAGGCCGACGCGGACGTGCTGATGCGGCGCGTGCGCAAGCGCTCGAACCGGCCGCTGCTCAAGAACCCCGACCCGGAAGGCACGCTGCGTCGGCTGATCGACGAGCGCTACCCGGTGTACGCGCTGTCGGACCTGACGGTGCATAGCCGGGACGTGCCGCACGACGTTGTGGTGAGCGAGATCATCGGGGCGCTGGACCGGCGATTCGGGGCCGGCGGGAGTGACGGGGAAGGGGCATGAGCGCCAGCGACGCCATCGTGCATGTGCCGCTCGGCGAGCGAGCCTACGACATCCGGATCGGCCACGGGCTGATCGAGCGCGCGGGCGAGCTCATCGGAGCGGCGACGCCGGGCGCGGCCTGCGCGATCGTGACGGACGAGAACCTGGCGAGGACGCACCTGCCGGCGCTCGAGCGCAGCCTGGAGGCGGCAGGGATCCGGCACGCGCAGGTCGTGTGCCCGCCCGGAGAGGCGACCAAGTGCTACCGCTGGTTCGAGACCGTGTGCGACGCCATTATCGGGGCGCGCATGGAGCGGGGCGACGTCGTCGTGGCGCTCGGCGGCGGGGTGATCGGCGACCTCGCGGGCTTCGCGGCGGCGGTGGTCCGGCGGGGGATGCGCTTCGTGCAGATCCCGACGAGCCTGCTGGCGCAGGTGGACTCGTCCGTTGGCGGCAAGACCGGCATCAACTCGCCGCACGGCAAGAACCTGGTCGGCGCCTTTCACCAGCCCAGCCTCGTGCTGGCCGACGTGGGCGTGCTGGACACGCTGCCCGAGCGCGAGTTCCGGGCGGGCTACGCCGAGGTGGCGAAATACGGCCTGATCGACGACCCGGCCTTCTTCGCGTGGCTGGAGGAGAACCACCGGGGTGTGTTCGCCGGCGGGCCGGAGCGGGCCCACGCCATCCAGACAAGCTGCGCGGCGAAGGCCGCGGTGGTCGTGCGGGACGAGACGGAGCAGGGCGACCGGGCCCTGCTCAACCTGGGCCACACCTTCGCGCACGCCTTCGAGCGGCTGACGCATTATGACGGCGCCCGGCTCGTGCATGGCGAGGCGGTGGCGATCGGGCTCGTGTGCGCGTTTCGGTTCTCGGCGGCGCTGGGGCTGTGCTCCGGGCAGGACGCCGGGCGCGTGGAGGGCCACCTACGCACGGTCGGGCTGCCGACGCGCATCCGCGGCATCCCCGGCTGGGACGGCGACGCCGCCGCGATCCTGGACGCCATGTTCCAGGACAAGAAGGTGAAGCGCGGGGCGCTGACCTTCATCCTGGCGCGCGGCATCGGCCAGAGCTTCATCTCGCGCGGCGTCGAGCCGTCATCCGTGCGCGAGTTCCTTGACGCGGAGCTGGCGCGCGCCTGATTCTCTCCCCATGGAAAATCTCGAGGTTCACGCGAATCCCTGGATGGCGCTCGCCATCGTGGTGTTCTGCCTGGCGTTGTCGGCGTTCTTCTCCGGCGCGGAGACCGCGCTCACGGCGGCTTCCCGGGCGCGCATGCACGCGCTGCAGGACGGGGGCGACAAACGGGCCGGCATCGTCAATCGCCTGCTGCTGGCGAGGGAGCGGCTGATCGGCGCCATGCTGATCGGCAACAACGTGGTGAACATCGGCGCCTCGGCCTTCACCACCAGCGTGCTGGTGAGCTTCTTCGGGGCTGAGGGCGTGATCTACGCCACGGTGGCGATGTCGGTGCTCGTCGTCGTCTTCGCCGAGGTGATGCCCAAGACGGTGGCGATCAACAAGCCGGACCAGGCAGCGCTGCTGCTGGCGCGCCCCGTGTCGTGGATCGTGGCCCTGTTCGGCCCGGTCACGATGGCCATCGAGGCCTTCGTGCGCGTGACGCTGCGGCTGTTCCGCATCGACATCAGCGAACACAAGAGCGTGCTGTCGGCCAGCGAGGAAATCCGCGGCACGGTGGACCTGCTCCACCGGGAAGGCGGCGTCCAGAAGGAGGCGCGCCGCATGTTCGGCGGCCTCCTCGACCTGGAGGAGCTCGGCGTCTCCGACGTCATGATCCACCGCACCAAGATGCGCACCATCTCGGCGGACCTTTCGTCCGAGGAGATCGTGCGCGAGGTGCTGTCCTCGCCCTATACGCGCCTGCCGCTGTGGTCCGGCACGCCGGAGAACATCGTCGGCGTGCTGCACGCCAAGGACCTGCTGCGGGCGCTGGACGCCGTGAAAGGCGACGCCAGCAAGCTCGACGTCCGGGCGATCGCGCTGGATCCGTGGTTCGTGCCGGACACCACGTCGCTGGCCGACCAGCTGAAGGCCTTCCTGAGCCGCAAGACGCACTTCGCGCTGGTTGTGGACGAGTACGGCGAGGTGATGGGCCTCGTGACCCTCGAGGACATCCTCGAGGAGATCGTCGGCGACATCAAGGACGAGCACGACCTCAGCGTCCAGGGCGTCCGGCCGCACCCGGACGGGTCGGTGAGCGTCGACGGGTCCGTGCCTGTTCGCGACCTGAACCGGGCCATGGACTGGAACCTGCCGGACGAGGAGGCCACCACCATCGCGGGCCTCGTGATCCACGAGGCGCAGATCATCCCGGACGCTGGGCAGGTGTTCACCTTCTACGGCTATCGGTTCCAGGTGCTCCGCAAGTCCCGCAACCGCATCACGGCGTTGCGCATCACGCCGGTGAGCCGGCTGAACGCGGCGGAGTAGGGGTCTGTCCTTCGCGAAGTGCTACGCTCGCGATGACGGGTTGAAGCTGCGGGCTATGAGCGCGGCGCGCCCTGGCGGCCGTCAGCGCCGCGAGGCCGTGGCGGTCACGCCAGAGACGTGGTTCAGGCTCACCCAGGCGGTCTCGACCTGGCTCTCGCGCTTCACGTAGACGTAGCCGGTCTGCTGCCAGGTCAGGACGTCGTCGCGCTTGTTGTCCAGGATGATGTCGCCGCGGTCCGTGCGGATCATCAGCACCGCATGGCCCTCGTTGTTCTCGTCCAGCACCACCGTCATCAGCATGGCGCGGCGCGGGAAACCGAGCTCGGCCAGCCTGCGGCGCTTGAGGAGCTGGTAGTCCTCGCAGTCGCCATAACCGTCGTCGGCGAAGTCCCACTGGTCGACCACGCCCCAGTGTTCGAGGTCCGTCAGGGGCTTGATGCTGTGGTTGACGCGCGCGTTGACGTCGGCGATCTGCTTCCAGGCGGTCGCCGTCACGACGATGCGCTCGGGTTCGTTGAGGTCCACGCGGCATTCGGCGGGGTACTGGGCGCAGAAGGCCTGCCAGGCCACGATCGGACGGGCGGCGCCGGAGGCGAGCGCGGGCTGGGCGAGCGGGGGCAAGCCGGCGAGGCGGTCAACCGGGCCCGCAGCGGCCGCCCCGATGCCCGCGCAAATGGCGAGGGCGGCGCCGGAGAGGGTGAGAAGCGAACGGAGGAACATGATCATCCCTGTGTGTTGGGATGATCCTTGGCGCGCGCTTCCCAGCAGCCGCTGAGAAAATCCGCTCAAATTTGAGGGATCCGGGCCTTAACGGCTGGGCAGGACGACGGTACGGTCACCGTCGACTTCATCCGATGCGCGCAATTTGAACCAATCGGCGATTGCAAGCGCGGAGAACTCTCTCCAAGCGCCCGGACACGGCGAGAGGCCAGGCGGCTCTCCGCCTGGCCTGCCGTCCCGGCGCGGCCGCATGGCCTACATGTAGAACGGAATGCGATAGTACTCGTAGACGCTGCGGCCGTATTCCGGGTTCTGCCAGGGCGTCTCGGCGGCGGTGTAGCTCGGCGCGTGCTCGAGCTCCTCCTTGGTCATGTCCACCACGTAGCCGCCCATGCGGGTGTCGTATTCCAGCTTCTTCCAGGGAAATGGGTGGTATCTCTCCCCGATCCCCAGGAAGCCTCCGAACGACATCACCGCGTAGGCGACCTTGCCGGTGACCTTGTCGACCATGAAGTTGTACACCGTGCCGAGGCTGCGGCCCTGACGGTCGTACACGCCGGTTCCCTCGACCTTGTCAGAGGCGATCAGGCGCTCCGTCTCGTTGATCGGAAGCCCGCGCTCGTGCGTCGGGCCAGGATGCGCGTCGCTCATGCGGTCCTCCTCCACGTGGGACGCTACTTGGGATCGACCGTGCTGTTCTGGCCGTTGGGCGGCGGAATCACGGGCGTCGTGCCGGGGTTCGGAACGGGGGCCGGAGCGCTGATGCCGGGGTCTGTCCCGGGGGGCGGAGTGATCACGCCGTCACTCTTGTTGAGCTGGTCGCTCAGCGAGCGGCCCTTGATGGTTCCCGTGGTGTCGGGCGTCCCGGGCTTGTCCGCGTTCAGAGGCGGGTCGACCTTTTCAGGGACGGTCTGCTTGGGATCCATGCTCGGCGGCTGGCTCGGCGGCTGGGCCTTGACCTGCGCCATCGCGCCCGTCGAGAGCGCGCACGCGAGGGCCACGACGCCCAGTCGCAAACTTCGAATTCCGGTCTCGGAAGCCATTACGTCCTCCTTCGTCCTGTTTGAGACTCAACAGTCGAGGTCGGACCCGGTTCCCCGTCGCGCTCAAGCCGACCTGTGCGCAGGGCGGGGCTGCGACAAAGCGGTTGCTCGTTCGCGGGGCCCCCTCCAGAGTGCGTGCCGAACGGGGATCGAGCCCCGAAATGGATTTCTGGGAGGAAGGGCATGAGCAAGGTCGCCATCGTGACGGGCGCAGGCACGGGCGTGGGACGCGCCGCCGCGCTGGCGCTGCTGCGGGAAGGGTTCGCGGTCACCTTCGCGGGCCGCCGCCGCGAGCCGCTGGAGGCCGCCATCGGCATGGCCCAGGGCGGGGCCAAGGCGCTGGCCTGCCCCACCGACGTCGCCAACCCGGATTCCATGCGCGCCCTGTTCGACAAGACGGTCGAGACCTTCGGGCGCGTGGACGTGGTGTTCAACAACGCCGGAACCGGCGCCCCCGCGATTCCGCTCGAGGAGCTCAGCTTCGACCAGTGGCGGACGGTGGTGGACGCCAACCTGACCGGCGTCTTCCTCGGCATCCAGAACGCCTTCCGGGTGATGAAGGACCAAAATCCGCGGGGCGGGCGCATCATCAACAACGGCTCCGTATCGGCCTACGCGCCGCGACCGAACTCCGCGCCCTACACGGCCACCAAGCATGGCGTGCTGGGCCTCACCAAGTCGGCCTCGCTGGACGGCCGCAAGTACGACATCGCGGTGGGGCAGATCGACATCGGCAACGCCGCCACGGAGATGACGGAGCGGATGACCGGCGGCGTGATGCAGGCGAACGGGACGATGGCGCCCGAGCCGCGCATCGACGCCGAGCATGTGGCGCGCGCCGTGGTGTACATGGCCACGCTGCCGCTGGACGCGAACGTGCTCACGATGAACGTCATGGCGACCAAGATGCCGTTCGTGGGCCGCGGCTGACGGCACGCCGCCTCACGCTTCCGTGAGCGGCGCTCCGGCGCAATCCTCTGCACCATGCGGGCGCGCGCCCTATCTCAGGGCGCGTCGACGCGGGCGGCCACAGCCCGCGCGCCCAGAAGCTCGCGAGGAGATGCTTCCGAATGTCGCTTGACCGCCGCACCCTGATGACCGCGGCCGCCGGACTGGCGGCCGCAACCGTTCTCCCCGAAGCCGCCAGCGCGAGCGCCCCTCCGATCGGCAAGCAGACGGCCGGCGCCTACCGGTACAAGGTCGGCGACATCGAGATCACCGCCGTGCACGATGGCGTCAACCGCATGAAGCTGAACGAGGGCTTCGTGCGCAACGCCAAGCTCCCGGACGTGCAGGACGCGCTCAAGCAGGCGTTCATGGCGCCTGACGAACTGCCGATCACCTTCACGGCGCTCGTGGTGAACACCGGCGGCAAGCTCGTCCTGATCGATACCGGCCTGGGCGGCCTCGGCGGGCCGACGAGCGGGCAACTCATTCCGAACATGCGCGCCGCCGGCATCGACCCGGCCGCCATCGACACGGTGGTGATCAGCCACTTCCATGGCGACCACATCAACGGCATCCGGCCCAAGGAAGGCTTCGAGAGCTTCTCCAAGGCCGAGATCCTCGTCCCGGCGCCGGAATGGGACTTCTGGATGGATGACGCCAAGATGGCGCAGGCCCCGGAGGGCCTCGTGGCCAACTTCAAGAACGTGCGGCGCGTGTTCGGGCCCATCGCCAAGGACGTGAAGCGCTTCGATTGGGACAGGGAGGTCGCGCCTGGCGTCACCGCGATCGGGGCGCCCGGCCATACGCCCGGTCACACCATCTTCGCGGTGGCTTCCGGCGGCGCCCGGATGATGATCCTGTCGGACGTCACAAATCATCCGGCGCTGTTCGTGCGCAATCCCGACTGGTCGGCGGTTTTCGACCAGGACGCCGACATGGCGCGGGCGACCCGGCACAAGGTCTTGGACATGATGGCCGCGGAGCGGATGCACGTGGCCGGCTACCACTTCCCGTTCCCGGCGCAGGGCTACATCGCCAAGGACGGCAAGGGCTACACGTTCGTGCCCGCGCAGTGGAGCACGGTTCTCTGAGACGCGGCGCCGGGCGGCGGATCACCCCGCCCGGCGTTCCCCGACGGCCACCGCCAGGGTCATGGCGAGGCAGAGCGTGGCCGCCATGGACCGGAAGGCGGCGAAGTCGGCCTCCACGATTTCCAGCCACACGGACGCGATCTCGGCCAGCGGGCTGAAGGGGCTGTCGGTCAGCGCCACCACGGGCGCGCCGCGCTGGGCGGCGGCTTCCGCGAGATCGATGGTGGCCTGGGTATAAGGCGAGAAGCTGATCGCCAGCAGGGCGTCCTGGGGGCCCGCATGGGCGATCTGATCGGCCCCCATGTGGGCGACGTTGTCGATCAACGAGGTCCGGATGCCCAGCTTCGGCAGCGCGTAGGCCAGGTAGGCCGCGACCGGGAAGGCGCGGCGCAGGCCGACGAGGTAGATGGTCTCGGCCTCCGCCAGGATGTCGACGGCCGCGTCCAGATCGCGGGCCGCCACGGTCTGCCGCATGCGATGAATGGAGGCGGTGGCGGCTTCGGCGAAGCCGAAGAGCAACTTGGCGGGATCCTCCGCGGAGGGCCTGGCCTCGTGCAGAGAGCGCAAGCGTTCGCCGTAGTCGGGCCAGCGGTCCCGCATCCGGCGTCGGAAGACGCTCTGCAGGTCCGAGAAGCCGGAATACCCGATGGCCTTGGCGAAACGGACCAGGGTCGAGGGTTGAACCTGCGCGAGTTCGGCGATGCTGGCGGCGGTGCCGAAGGCGAGCTCGTCGGGGTGGCTGACGGCGAACTCCGCCACCTGCTGGAGCCGCCGGGGCAGGTCTGGACGGCGGGCCACCAGCAGGGCCTTCAGCTGATCGTAGTCGCGAGGAGCGTCTATCTGCATGGCCGGTCTCTGAGCGCGGCCTCCGAAGACGTCCGGGGCGCCCAGCGATGAAGCACGAGCGGAACGAATGTTTCAAGCTTGGAACGTTCGTGACGACCCTTGGCCTAGTCAGGCGCGCGCCAGGCGAAGGCCCATGTCTCCGTCATGGGGTGGCCTTCGACGGTGAGGTAGCTGCGCATCTCCACGGTCGCGGCCTTCGGCGCCTCGATGTCGAGATAGGCGCGGAAGCCGCGTGTGACCGGGTTTGGCTCAAGGTTGCTGCGGGCCAACCGGCCGCCCCTGGCCTCCGCGAACAGCGCCACGCGCTTGGGCGAGGCCTGGTAGAAGGGCAGGTCGCCGCCGGTGAAATCCACCATGAAGCGGCGGCGCACGACGTCGCCGGAGCCCGGCGGGCCGGCGAGCCCCGTCTGAAAGGTGCCTGCCGCCTTGCCGCCGCGGTGCAGCTCTCGGCTATCCAGGGAGCGGATGAGATAGTTGAGCTCGAGCGGGGCGCCTGGCTCCGGGGCCTTGGCCGGCCGCCAGAAGGCGACGATGTTGTCGTTGGTCTCGTCGGGGGTGTTGAGCTCGACGAGGTCGATGCTGCCTTCGCCCCAGTCGCCGCGCGGCTCGACCCAGTAGCTCGGCCTCAGGTCATAGCGGGCCTCAAGGTCCTCGTAGCGGGCGAAATTGCGGTCGCGCTGAAGGAGGCCGAAGCCGGCCGGGTTCTTGTCGCCGAAATGAGAGGTGCGGGGCGCCGGCGGGTTGGCGAGGGGACGCCAGATCCACTCGCCGCCGCCGGTGTGAACGAGCAGGCCGTCGGAATCGTGGATCTCGTTGCGGAAGTCGTCGCGCAGCCGCCGGTCGTTCTCGCTGGTGTAGAACATGGAGGTGAGCGGCGCGACGCCGATGGACGGGATCGGCTTGCGGGGGAAGAGCTGGCTGCGCACCTCGGCCACGGTCTCGGGGCCCGGGCGGAGGATGATCTGATAGGCGCCGGTCACGGACGCGCCGTCCAGCAAGGCGTAGACGACGATGAATTCGTCGCCCTTCGCCGGGTGCTCCACCCAGAACTCGCGGAAAAACGGAAACTCCTCGTCGGGCTGGCCGCTGCCGATGGAGAGGCCCCGGGCCGAGAGGCCGTAGCGCTGCCCACGGGACAGGAAGCGGAAGTAGCTGGCGCCCAGGAAGACCGCGAGTTCGTCCAGCTGATCGGGATTGTTGAGCGGGTAATGGAGGCGAAAGCCGGCGAAGCCGAGCCCGATGGGGAGCGGACCGGGGAACTTGTTCTTGCCGTAGTCGAACAGGGACGCCGAGTAGGGCACGGGCGCGGCGACGCCATGGTCGATGACGTTCACCACCACGGGGCGTTTGAACAGGAAGCCCAGGTGGAACAGCTGCATGCGAAACGGGCTGCCGTTCTCGCCGAGCAGGGCCTTCTCGGGGCGGAAGCGGATGTCGCGGTAGGCGTCGTAGTCGAGCTGCGCCAGTTCGGGCGGCAGGGGCGGAGGCTCCGCCTGGAAGGATTCTCCAGCGAGCCTGCGCGCCCGGTCGATCACGTCCTCGAAGCGAAAGTTCGGCTGAGGCGGCGGGCTCGGAGGGGGCGCGGGTGGAGGGGGCGACTGGGCCGGGGGCTGGGCGGGCGCGGTCTGGGCGAGAGCGCCTGGGGCCGCCAAAGGGCCGACCGCCAGGGCCGCGCCGCCGAGAGCAGTGAAACGGCGGCGATCGAGGATGGGATGCGGCACGGCGGGACCTCAGGCTTGGGCGAGAGCAACGCCCAAGCTGCCGGTCCGTTCCGCGCCGCAGCGCGGGTCAGTCCTTGGCGCGCTCCACGTAGGAGCTGTCCTCGGTCATGATCACGACGCGGGTGCCTGCCCCGATATGCGGGGGCACCATGGTGCGGGCGCCGTTCGACAGCATGGCGGGCTTGTAGGACGAAGAGGCCGTCTGGCCCTTCACGGTGGGCTCGGTCTCGGTGATCTCGAGCACCACGCGGGCGGGGATCTGGATCGCAACCGGCACGCCATCGTGGACGCTGATGGTGCAGACCATGTTCTCCTGCAGCCAGATGGCCTGGTCGCCCATCACGTCGTCCGGAACCGCGATCTGCTCGTAGTTCTCCGGGTTCATGAAGTGATGGCCCTCGCCGTCGCTGTAGAGGTAGTTGTAGTCGCGGTCCTCCACATAGGCGCGCTCCACCTGCTCGGTGGTCCGATAGCGCTCGGACACCTTCACGCCATCGGAAATGCGGCGCATGTCGAGCTGAGTGACCGGGGTGCCCTTGCCGGGGTGGATGTTTTCCGCGGTCAGAATGACGTAGAGCTTGCCGTCCTTCTCGACGATGTTGCCCTTGCGGAGCGAGCTGGCGATGACCTTCACGGGTGTGTCTCTCTCAACTGACGGTCGCGTCCCGGAGCGGGTCGCGGAAAAGCGGGGCGCGCGACCGCGCATGCGGGTCGCCGAGGCTGCAGCCTTTCAGCACGATTTGGCGCAAATGACCAGCGATTCGCACGGGTCCGCGCCGTGAAGGGCGCGGCTCCCGGCGCGTCGCCATGGTGGACGCCGCACGTGCACGCCGACCGCCGGCCCTTCCTGCTGGCGCGCAATCGCATCGTCTCCGCGATGCGCGCGTGGTTCGGCGAGCGCGGCTTCATCGAGGTCGAGGGCGCCATCCTGCAGGCGTCGCCGGGGAACGAAGCGCACCTGCACGCCTTCGCGACGGAGATGCTGGGCCCGGCGGGCGAGCGCGCGCCCTTCTACCTGCACACTTCGCCAGAATTCGCCTGCAAGAAGCTGTTGGCCGCCGGCGAGCGGCGGATCTTCGACTTCGCCAAGGTGTTCCGGAACCGGGAGCGCGGGGCGCTGCACCATCCCGAATTCACCATGCTGGAGTGGTACCGGGCGGACGAGCCCTACGAGGCGCTGATGGACGACTGCGCCGCGCTGCTGCGGCTGGCGGCCGAGACGGCGGGCGCCGCGCGCCTGCGCTTCCGGGGCGGCGAGGCCGACCCCTTGGCGGCGCCTGAGCGCGTGACTGTGGCGCAGGCCTTCGCCGAGCGGGCCGGGATCGACCTTCTGGCGACGATGACGCCCACCGAAACGGATCGGGACGCCCTTGCGGCTGCCGCCCGGGGCGCCGGGATCCGTGTGGCGGACGACGACACCTGGGCGGACGTGTTCAGCCGCGTGCTGGTGGAGAAGGTCGAGCCGCACCTGGGCTTCGGCCGCCCGGCGATCCTGTGCGAGTACCCCGTGAGCGAGGCCGCGCTGGCGCGGCCGAAGGCGGGCGACCCCCGCGTGGCGGAGCGCTTCGAGCTCTACGCCTGCGGGGTGGAGCTGGCCAACGCGTTCGGGGAGCTCACGGACGCTGCCGAGCAGCGGCGCCGCTTCGAGGCGGAGATGGCCGAGAAGGAGCGCGTCTATGGCGAGCGCTACCCGCTCGACGAGGACTTCCTGGCCGCGCTGGCGCTCATGCCTTCCGCGAGCGGCATCGCCCTGGGGCTCGAGCGGCTGGTGATGCTGGCCACCGGCGCGTCGCGCATCGAGCAGGTGGTGTGGACGCCCGTGGCGGGGTGAGCGTCTCGCTTGCACCAGGCGCGCCCGGGCCGTCTTCCTGGATCGCGTCGCTCGCTCGCGATGACGGATGATGGACGACGGTGTTGTCAGTCCGTCGCCGCCGTGAGAAGACCCGCGCGCCCGGAGCCCCCATGACCCAGTCCGCCCCCAAGCCGACCCCCTTGCCTCGCAGCCTGCGCAGCGCGGACGACCTGGTGTCGGCCGGCCTGCTGCGCCCCGAGCAGCGCGAGGGAGCGGCCGCCGTGGCGGAGCGCTACGCGGTGGCGGTCACGCCCGCCATGCAGGCCCTCATCGACCCGGGCGACCCGGATGATCCCATCGCGCGCCAGTTCGTGCCCGACCCGCGCGAACTGGACGCCCGGCCGGAGGACCTGGCCGACCCGATCGGGGACGACGCCCACAGCCCGGCCGAAGGGCTGGTGCACCGCTATCCCGACCGGGTGCTGCTGAAGCTGGTGCATGTCTGCGCCGTGTATTGCCGCTTCTGCTTCCGGCGCGAAACGGTGGGGCCGGCGGGCTCGGGCACGCTGTCGCCGGCCGCCTTCGAGGCGGCGCTGGACTACGTTCGCGCGCGGCCGGAGATATGGGAGGTGGTGATCACCGGAGGCGACCCCCTGGTGCTCTCCCCACGACGGTTGCGCGAGGTCGTGGAGGCCATCGGGGCGATCCCGCATGTGCGGATCATCCGCTGGCATACCCGGCTGCCGGTGGTCGATCCCGCCCGGGTCGGGGCCGAACTGATCGGCGCGCTGACGGCCTCGGACAAGACGACCTATGTCGCTCTTCACGCCAACCACCCGCGCGAGCTCACGCCCGAGGCGCGGGCCGCCTGCGCGCGCCTGATCGCCGCCGGCATCGCCATGGTGAGCCAGACGGTGCTGCTCAAGGGCGTGAACGACGACGTGGAGACGCTCGCGGCCCTGATGCGCGGCTTCGTGGAAGCGCGGGTGAAGCCCTATTACCTGCATCATGGCGACCTCGCGCCGGGCACCGCCCACCTGCGGACCACTGTCGAGGAAGGGCGCGCCCTGGTGAGGGCCCTGCGCGGGCGGCTCTCGGGCCTGTGCCAGCCCACCTATGTGCTCGACATCCCCGGCGGTCACGGGAAGGCCCCGATCGGGCCGGACGCCATGGACGGCGGCATGGTCGAGGACTTTCGCGGCGCGCGCCACATCTATCCGCCGCCGGTTGACGGAAAGTCGGGCGCTTAAACTTTTCGCGATCTACGTTCACTGCAACTCAAAGATGCTGGCGTTCGCGCGTCGGCGGAGTCAGGATTGTAGGCGAAGGGAAACCTTCCTGCTGTTTGCTGCAGCAGCGGCGAGGCGGCGCAGACCGTCCGACCGACAGGGTCCGTCATTCATCCGAAGGTTTTCGCCATGCGTTTCCTGGCTCGTTGTCTCGTGGCCGTCGTCGGCCTGATCGCCGGTTCCTTCGCGCTCCTGCCTGGCGCCCAAGCCACCGTCCGGGTCAACGTGGACCTGACGACCCAGACCATGCACGTTTCGTCGGACGAGGGCGGCAGCCACACCTGGAAGATCTCGTCGGCCCGCAAGGGATACGTCACGCCGCGGGGCGTCTACCGGGCGCAGCGGCTGGAGAAGATGCACTACTCGCGCAAGTACGACCTGTCGCCGATGCCGCACTCCATCTTCTTCAAGGGCGGCTACGCCATCCACGGCACCGGCGCGGTGGGGTCGCTCGGCCGTCCCGCCTCGCACGGCTGCGTGCGGCTGGCCAAGGGGAACGCCGCGCAGCTCTACGCCATGGTGCAGAAGGAAGGCGCGGTGATCACCATCACGGGGTCCGCGCCGACCACCGCGGTGGCTTCCGGCCCCAGGAAGGCCAAGAGCTACGCGTCAGCCCGCCATCGGACCCCGGCCACTTACGCGGCCCGCCGTGCGCCGGCCGAGCCGCTGGGCTATGCCCCCAGCCCGGCTCCGGTCTCCGCCAAGTCGTGGGCGCGCAGCCCCGTCGGATGGTGGCTCTTTCGCTGAGCCTCAGAAGCTCATGGTGGGCGCGAAGAAGCAGCGGCGTGAGCCGTCGGCTCTCTTGCAGCGCCAGAAATCATGGTCTTCGGACGTATAGGCCTCCGCGAAGGGCACGAGTTCCTGCCCGTCGATGAGGTAGCCGTCCTTGACGACCGTGATGCGGGCCGGCGTAACGGACGAGCAGTCGCTCGGGCCGCAACAATGCACGCCGCTGGTCGGATCCTTGTATTGGCCGCGGTTGATCCAGAAATCGTGGCTGATGGCGGTCGGCGAAGCGACCACGCAAGACGCAAACGCGCATGCGGCGAGTCCAAGCTTCATGACGGCATCCAGTTCGGGTCGGGCGGCCCTGGCTTCGCACGCGCCATCGGTCGCCAGGCAAGTTGGCCATGGCTCGCCGGTCATCGTCTGTCCCGACGAGACCCCCTTGGCCGCGGCTGTCCGCAGCGCCCCCTCGAAGGGCCTGTTCCAGGCTTGGGTTGGATTTGCAACGCACGCGAGTGATCCAGAGTTGCAGCCCGTTGCGCGGGCCGACGACTCACGTACGCTGGCTCCGAGGAGAGCCCCATGCTGGACAGGCGGGACGAACCTGACGAGGCCGACGATGGCCGCCGGACGACGGTGAACCTGGTGGCCGCCATCGTGTGCCTGCTGCTGCTCGGAGCGGGACTGTTCCTGGTCGAATCCATGGATCGCGCCAGAAAGGCGCAGAACTGCTTCGAGGCCGGCCGGCGGAACTGCGCGGCTTTGTCCACGCCCTGACCGGCGCCCGAAAGGCGGCCTTGCCGTGCAGCGGATCCGGGCCTAACCACACGGCCCGGTTGCATCGTGCGAGAAGCCACCATGTTTCAGACCCTCGCTGACCTGCTCCAGTCCATCGCCGGCGGCGCGCCCGCGGGCGAGCCGGCGATCGACGAGAGCCAGCGCGCCAGCGCGGCCCTTCTGGTGCAGGTCGCGCTGGCGGACGGCAGAATCACCGAAGCGGAGGAGCGCTGGCTGGAGGACGCCGTCATGGCGCGCGCCGGCCTTGGTCCCAGCGAGGCGCGTCGTTTCATCGCCGAAACCCGCGCCCGCGTACAGGAGGCGGGCGGCGCCGCGGAAAGCCTGTCGGCTTTTGGGCGCCAGCTGCCGTCCGACCAGCGCCAGCAGATCGTCTCCCTGATGTGGCGCGTCGCCCTCGCGGATGGACGGATTCATGAGGTCGAGGAGAGCCTGATCGAGCGCGCGGCGGAGATCCTGGGCCTTTCCGCCGAGGACACCGCGCGAATCCGCGCGGGGGAGGCGGCGACGTGAGGGGCAGCATGCGCCGATCCGCCGCTCGACGACGGGCGCCGCTTGTGGCACGCTTGATGCAAAGACTGTTCAGTGCGACAGATTACGTCGCCATTGGCTATCGGGGCGCCTTCGCTCGTGAGTGACCGCATCGTCATCGTGCTCCACCAGGAGCACTCGACGCCCGGCCGGGTCGGGCGCCTGCTGCAGGAGCGTGGCTACGCCCTGGACATCCGCCGCACCCCCCTCGGGCAGGAGCTGCCGGAGAACATGGGCGATTACGCCGGAGCCGTGGTGTTCGGCGGCCCGATGAGCGCCAACGACGAGTTTCCCTGGGCCAAGCGCCAGATCGACTGGATCGGCTCCGTGCTGGACGCCGGTACGCCTTACTTGGGACTGTGCCTGGGCGCGCAGATGCTCGTGCGCCAGCTCGGGGGGCGGGTGGACAAGCACCCCGAAGGGCACGCCGAAATCGGCTACTACGACCTGCGCCCGACGGACCCGCACGGCCACGGCTTCGCGGAGGAGATCGGGGCCGCCTGGCCCAGCCGGGTGTACCAGTGGCATCGGGAAGGGTTCGACATGCCGTCCTGCTGCGAGCCCCTGGCCGAAGGCGACATCTTCCCCAACCAGGCCTTCCGGTGCGGCGAGAGGGCGTTCGGGCTTCAGTTCCACCCGGAAGTGACCTACGCGATGATGTGCCGGTGGACCGTACGGGCCCATGAGCGCATGGCCATGCCCGGCGCCCGGCCGCGGCACGAACACCTGCACGGGTGGCACCTGAACGACGCCGGCGTCCGCCGCTGGCTGGACGCTTTCCTCGACCACTGGCTGTCTCCGCCGCAGGCCGCCACGGGCGCGCAACGCTGTGCGGCCAAGGACCAGGTCCCCGTCGCGGCCCTCCCGGATCGCGCACCCGCCTTCGCCTGAGGCCTTCACGGCTGCGCGAGAGCGGCCCTTGGGCGCTTCGCGTTCCGGAGCCGCCGGCGTAATCTGGCATCCTCACCAGGAGGGAGCCCATGGCCAAAGTCTCACTTGCGGTTCTCGCCGCCGGCCTTCCGCTTCTCGCGGCTTCCCCTTGCATGGCGGACGCCATCGATGGGACGTGGTGCAACGAGAAGACCGGGAAGACTTTCGAGATTCACGGGCCTTCGATCGTAACCCCGGGCGGCGCGCGGCTCGAGGGCGCGTATACGCGGCATTCGTTCCGCTACACGGTCCCGGAGGCCGAAGCGCCGGCAGGCGCTGCAGTCGCGATGCGGCTCCTGAGCGAGAACGTGGTGCAGGTGCAAGCCGGCGAAACCAGCGCGCCGGAACTCTGGCGCCGCTGCGAGCAGACCAGCTGATCAGCCTCCCGCGCGCGGGGTGAGGCGCAAGAGCGCGAGGGCCCCGGCGGCCCAAACGCCATTGTACACCAGCGGGTAAATCGCCGTGCTGGCGGCGAAACCGCTGCCGTGCCGCAACAGGGGGGCGAGCACTAACCAGTTCGTCAGGCTGATCAGGACGGCGAAGATCAGCACGGCCGAAACCGCCCCCCAGAGCCCCCGGCCCAGGTTCGGCAGGATATGCACCAGCAGGACGCCCCAGAGCCCGCCCAGGGCGGCCGTCACGATGACCGACGGGATCCGCCAGTGGGAAACCGGGGCCATGGACCACGCTCCCCCGCCGCCGAAGCCGACCCGGCCGCCGACATAAAGCGCCGTCTGGTGCACCAGCAGCACAGACAGAAATCCCGCCACAAACCCAAAGAGAACGCGCCAGCCCATCGCCGCCCCCGAATCATCCGCCACAGCCTGCAGCAATCGCGCGCCGCCGCAAGCGCCGGGAGGCCACGGCCGGCGTAAGACGCAGAGATCCCACCTCTTTCTGGCCACTCGCCGCCGGCTGCGGACATGCTAAGCTTTCGATGTCGAGCACAAGCTGGGGAGCGCGCCCATGGTGATGAAATCGGTCTTGGTCCCGATCGAGGACAACGAGGGAGCCCAATCGATCCTGCAGACCGCCCTCGTGTTCGCCCGCCGCTTCGGCAGCTGCCTGGAGGCCGTGGCTCCGCTTCCGCTCATCGACAACTACATCGTGGGCGAGATGGTGCCCCTGTGGCCGCCGGCGCAGACCGGCACGGGCGACAGCTCGCGCGAGGCGCTGCTCCTGTTCGAGCGCTTCATGGAGGAGCACGACGTCCATCGCCGGGAGCGCGCCAGCCAGGGACCGTGCTGGGCCATGCGGGAGGGCGCCTTGCTGGGCGACAGCGCCGTGGCGGCGCACGCCAGGGTTTTCGACATCTCCATCGTGGGGCGGCCGGGTTCGGGCTCGGCGGGGCCGCGGCTGTCGCTGCTGGAGGCCGTGCTGTTCGAGAGCGGCCGGCCGGTCTTGATGGCGCCGCCGGCCGGCTTGTCGGAGCGGTCGACGATCGGAGAGACCGTTGTGATCGCCTGGAATTGCAGCACGGAGACCGCCCGCGCGGTCGCGATGGCCATGCCGATCCTCGTCCAGGCGCGGCGCATCCGCGTGCTCACCGTGGAAGGCGCCACGGTGCCCGGCCCCTCCGGCGAAGACCTGGTCCGCCGCCTCCGGCTCGACGGCGTCGAGGCTGACGCCGTGACGGTGACGCCGGCCGGCATGACGGCGGGGGAGGCGAGCCTCGACCACGCCCGCGCCTTCGGGGCCGACCTGATGATCAAGGGGGCGTACACCCAGAGCCGCCTGCGGCAGATGATCTTCGGCGGCGTGACCAGCCACATCCTGGCGAACGCCACCCTTCCGGTGCTGTTCGCGCACTGAGCCGAGCGGAACCGCCGCCGCGGCGAGGCGTTGCCCGGTCCCCTAACCAGGACAGGAGCGACACCATGACCCTCAACCGCATCGTGACGGCGGCGCTGTTCGGCGTCGCGGCGGCCGGTCTCTTCGCTGCGCCGTCCGCGAAGGCGCAGACGACCACCATCATCGAGGACCAGACTGGAGCCGTCGACGGGGGCTATGACCTGCCGCCGGAGCAGGAAACCATCATCCGCCGCCGGATCATCCAGGAGCGGCTTCCCCCGGTGGAGCTCCAGGGCGGGACCGTGCGGGTCGGCAGCATCGTGCCTGAGGATGTCGAGCTGAGGCCCATGACCTCCTTCGGCTCGGGCCGGATGGCCCGCTTCGCGTATTTCATCTCGCCCGACGAGAAGATCGTCGTCGTTGAGCCGCGCAGCCGCCAGGTCGTCCGCATCATGGACGCCGACACCCCGTAACGCGCTTCGGCCGGGCGCCCTGGGGCGGCCCGGCCGATGAACAGGCTGCAGGTTAGGCCGGGGCTTCGCCCCGGCCTCCTTCCTTGCGGGTCAGCCACACTTCTTGATGCGCTTCGTCATGCCTTCGCGGTGGATGATCACCGTCTTGCAGCCATGGATGCTGCCGGTGCGAAACTCGTGGCGGCGCTCCCAGCCGCGATGGTGGTCCCACCCGCGGTGGTAGCCATTGTCATGGCGCACGCGGATGTCGACGCCCTGCGCGTTGGCGGCCAGCGTGCCCATGCCGACGAGCGCGGCGGCAGCGAGAATCATAGTCTTCATGTGAAGCTCCCAAGCGTTTCCAATGATGATCCAAACGCGAGGTGAGCGCGAAAGGTTCAATCGTCGCGCGGGCCCGTCGAAGGGAGCCGAGCTGCTCGCGGCTCGTTCAAACGCTCAGGGCGCACGCAGGCCCGTTCGCGGGCTCAAAACGAGCGGCGCGGATCTCGTCAGCGATCAACAGAACACCCTGGTGGAGCTGAGGGGAGGCGAACCCCCTTTACTATAACCAAGCATAATCAATATCTTAACGTCGCCACGCCGAGCTAAGTGCGCCATCTTTGTGTACCACCTTGGGACAGTGCAAAGTGCAAGTTCCGGCGGTCTTTTCGTGCAGTCCGCACTTTCACGCAAAGCGGCAGAGGCCCGGATGGCCCGCGCGAATAGTGGCCGAAGCGCCGCCAAGCACGGCCGACATCCGTCTGGCCCTTTTTCTAAGTTGGCTGCTTGGTCGGCGCGGCCGCTCACAAATCCCGGCGAATGAGACGGTCAGCTGCTTTAGCGCGAGTTCGTCCGAATTGCATCACCGGTCAGAGGGCGGTCGCCCCCTTGCAGCGGGCGAACACGATCGGGCTTTCGGCACCGAACACGATGGCCTCGTAGATGTCGCCCTTCGCTCCCGGCGCGTCCATGCCGGGCGAGCCCGCGGGCATGCCTGGCACGGCCAGCCCTTTTCCGGCGGGACGGTCGGCCAGGAGACGCTTTAGCGCGTCCGCGGGACGCAGCAGAGTATGCAGGACGCCATGAAGGGCATGGATGAGACGCACAAGGGCTACATGCAGGCCATGGTGGACATGCGCCAGCCGATGATGGAGGGCATGATGGCCAAGGACGCCGACGTGGCGTTCGTGTGCGGGATGATCCCCCACCACCAGGGCGCCATCGCGATGGCTCGCGTCGTGCTCAAGCACGGGGACGACCCGCAGGCCAGGAAGATTGCCGAGCGGATGATCAAGGACCAGGAGAAGGACTTCCAGGAAATGACCGCCTGGCGGAGAAGCATGCGAAAAAGTGACACGGTGGGCGGCCGCAGTGCTGCCCGACACCGGGTCGGGCTCTGAACGCGGGTTCAGCTCTGGGGCGGGATCACCGTGTAGTGGATCGTCTGCGCCACGATCCTGCCCCCCTCGATCCAGTAGCTGTCCGTGCCGTCGTCCACGCGCGCTCCGTTGCGGGCGGTGGTCGACCACTCAAGGAAGGCCATGTGGCCTGACACCACCGTCGCCTTGTAGGTGAACTCCATGCCGGGCAGCTCGCGCCGCAGCCGCGCGGCGAGGTCGCGCATCCCAGCGTGGCCTCGGTGAACGCCATCGCCGGTCAGCACCACGAGATCGGGCGAGAAGTTTCGGACGAGGTCCTCGTCGAGGGTCCCCGTTCGACTGAGGCGAAGGTGCTCGTCGAGGACCTGCTCGGGCGTGCGGGCGTCCAGGTCGGCGCGTGGGGAAGGCGTCGACAAGGCGTCGAAGTCCCGGGCGGATCCGGGCTCGGCGATGGCGGGTGCGTCGGGGGTCGAGCCGGCGAACGGGGGCTCCTCGTCGGCCACCGAGGCCGCCGCGTTGATCGGCGTGTCGGGTCCCTGGTCGTCCGGCACGAGGCGGCTCACGACCGGACCTCCTCGACCGAGCTGACGGGATACCCCGCGCTCTCGATGGCGAAGACGACGGCCTGCGGGTCGGCGTCGGCGCCCACCCGGACCTCGCCGTGCTGAAGGTCGATTCTCACGGGGATGTCGCGGGGCAGCGACGCCCGGAGCGCATCCTCAAGGGCCTTTTCGCCCCGCCCCTCGCCAGTCGGCGCGAGAACGTAGGTCCGCATGGCGCGTCGCCTCAGTTCGAAGGCGTCGGCTGGGCAGCCAAGGCGATGAGCTTGCCGGCCATGGCCCTGACCTCGTCCTCGACATAGTCGCCCCGGCCGTCGCGGGGCGCCTCGACCTGCGCCGCGCTCTGGCCGCCCGCGGCGGTGTAGCGGGCGCCGGTCGGCGCGAAGGTCGCGATGACGGCGTCGCCGTCGCGTTCAAGACGGAAGTCATCAGGCTTCGGTGTCACGGGCTGCCTCTTCTGCTGGATTTCCTTCTCAGATCAGTCGCGCGCGCCTCGGTGGCGAGCGCGACGTATGGGCGACCGAGCAGCACCTGTTCGGCGTCCAAGCTGATCGTCTTGGCTCCGAGCCCAAGCACGCCGCCAACACGAAGGTCCGCCACCAGGTGGTCCTTGTCCGCGCGCAGCGCGTTCAGTGTCCCCAGGCTCTCCCCGCGGGCGTTGACCGCTGTCTGTCCGAGCGCGCCCGACAGCACGTCCGCCGCCCCGAACGCCGCGGGCTGTCCCGTCGGCGCCTTTTCCAGTCCTGACGCCGCTTGCCCGAGCACCTCCGCGGCCCGCTCCGGGCGGCCGTCCTGCACGAGGGCGCGCGCCTTCTTGATCGCATCGTGGGCCTGCCGAAAAGCTTGGGCCGTCTGCTGGTCGAGGCTGCCGACCGTCGTGGTCGCAAGCGCGAGATGCCGCGCCCTGTTCAGGGCCGCCATGGCCGACGCGCGCCGGTCGTCCTTAAGGCCGGCGGCGCTGTCCCGCATGTCTGCAACCAGGCCGCGTTTGAACGGGTCGAGGCTCGCGGCCCAATGGCTCGTGACAAGCCCTTTGGCGCCCTCGTCCGCCCGCAGCGGCCCAGCGAGGAACACCGCAGCCGCGCAGGCCATCACCGCGATCCCTGTCCGCTTCATCGGCGTGCCCCGCTGGCGCGTACGCCCGAATGGGCTTCGTGTCGGCGCTCCGGCGCGTTTCGGGCTCCGTCGCGCTGGGCCATCTGCTTCAGCATATGCTCGTGGCCCTGTCCGTGCTTCCAGCCGATGGCCACCAGCCACCAGTTCATCGGCAGGGTGAACAGGAGACCGACGAACAGCCCGAGGGCTCCGAAGGTCCAGAACGCGTAGGTGTCCGGAAGCGGCTGCTCGCCCACGGTGGC
>NZ_PVZS01000033.1 GCF_003004785.1 Alsobacter soli | reverse complement strand
GGTCCATCCGAAACTCACGCGTAAAAGCATTGATGGACCGGCGCCCCGCGGCGTCCCCTCCGCCTCACCTCCGCGCGCCAGCCGGAGAACGATGACGCGTGCCTGAAAGCCTCCCCCGTCATTGCGAGGAGCCCGCAGGGCGACGAAGCAACCCAGGGGGACCGGCGCAATCCCGGTCACAACGGAGAGACACACGCGCCTTGCCCCTGGATTGCTTCGTCGCTGCGCTCCTCGCAAGGACGGGAGTAGGCGCCCCGTCCCCACGGCCGTCATCCCCCGCCGGAGCCGCGAAGCGGCGGAGGGGAAGGGGAACCAGGGGCCGCGCGCCGGGCCTTTCCCGGTTCGCGCCAGCCATTGCGCGCCGCGCCAGCCCGGTTCGCCCCACTCGGGCTGCCCCGCGGCCAGCCGCCAAGGAGAGTTGCGCCGACGCCCCTGGATCCGCTTCCCGCGCCTGCGGCGCGCCGGGGATGACGGCGGAGGGACGCCGCATCACTTTCCAATGGAACTTCCGCCCCCGAAACCCCATGTATAGCGGGTGAAAACAGCCACAAAGACCCGGACCGAGACCTTGGCCAAAGACCCCCACGCCATGAAGGGCGGCGACCGCCTCCCCTCCAAGGAGGACCTGCTCGCCTTCATCCGCTCGGAGGCGGAAGGGGGGAACAAGGTCGGCAAGCGCGAGATCGCCCGTGCCTTCTCCATCAAGGGTGACGCTCGCGTCGCGCTCAAGGCGATGCTGAAGGACCTCAAGGACGACGGCGCCGTGAAGGGTCGCGGCAAGCGGTTGAGCAAGGCGGGCGCCCTGCCGCCCGTGGTGCTGGCCGACGTCACCGGCCGCGACCGTGACGGCGAACTTCTGGCGACGCCCGTCGAGTGGGACGAGGAGGAGCTCGGCCCCACCCCGCGCATCACCGTCCACCTGCCGCGCAAGCCCAAGCCCGGCCTGAAGATCCCCGGACCTGGCGACCGCCTCCTGCTGCGCGTCTCCGCCGACGAGTCCGGCGACGCCACGGCCTACGTCGGCCGCGTCGTGAAGGTGCTGGACCGGGCACAGGCCCAGGTCGTGGGCGTGTTCCGCTCGGTCCCGGGCGGCGGCGGCCGCCTCGCCCCCGTGGACAAGAAGGCGCTGGGCCGCGAGATCCCCATCCCGCCCGGCGACGAGAAGGACGCCGAGGACGGCGACCTCGTGTCCGTGTCGCTCACCAAGGTGGGCCGCTTCGGCGCCACCGTCGCCAAGGTGCGCGAGCGCCTGGGCTCGCTGAAGAGCGAGAAGGCCATCAGCATGGTGGCCATCCACACCCACGGCATCCCGCACGAGTTCCCGCAGGCCGTGCTCGACGAGGCCGAGCGGGTCCGCCCGGCGCAGCTCGGCGAGCGCGAGGACTGGCGCGACGTCCCGCTCATCACCATCGACCCGGCCGACGCCAAAGACCACGACGACGCCGTTCACGCCGAGCCGGACACGGACGAGAAGAACCCGGGCGGCTTCATCGTCCACGTCGCCATCGCCGACGTCGCCGCCTATGTGCGTCCGGACACGGCGATGGACCGCGAGGCGCTGGTGCGCGGCAACTCGGTCTATTTCCCCGACCGGGTCGTTCCGATGCTGCCGGAGCGCATCTCCAACGACCTCTGCTCCCTGCGCCCCCAGGAGGACCGCCCGGCGCTCGCCGTGCGGATCGTGCTCGGCGCGGACGGCCGCAAGATCCGCCACAGCTTCCACCGGGTGCTGATGCGCTCGGCCGCCAAGCTCTCCTACCAGCAGGCCCAGGCCGCGATTGACGGCGCCCCCGACCACACGACCGCGCCCCTGCTCGAGCCCATCCTGAAGCCGCTTTGGGCGGCCTACGCCTGCGCCACCAAGGCCCGCAACGAACGCGGCCCGCTGGAGCTCGACCTCCCGGAGCGCAAAATCATCCTCAACAAGGACGGCACGGTGGAGCGGGTGATCGTCCCCGAGCGGCTGGACGCCCACAAGCTGATCGAGGAGTTCATGATCCTCGCCAACGTGGCCGCGGCGGAGACCCTGGAGCAGAAGAAGACTCCCCTGCTCTACCGCGCCCACGACGAGCCGACGCTGGAGAAGATGCGCGGGCTTGGCGAGGTGCTGGCATCCATCGGCATCAAGCTCACCGCCCAGGGCGCCCTTCGGCCCGAGTTCTTCAACCGCATCCTGAAGCGGGTGGAAGGCTCCGAGCACCAGCCCCTCATCAACGAGGTGGTGCTGCGCTCCCAGGCCCAGGCCGAGTACACGGCCGAAAACTACGGCCATTTCGGCCTGAACCTCCGCCGCTACGCCCACTTCACCTCCCCCATCCGCCGCTACGCCGACCTGATCGTTCACCGCGCGCTCATTCGCGCGCTGCATGTCGGCAATGACGGCCTGCCGGATTCGACCATCCCCGACCTGCCCGAGATCGCGGCCAAGATCTCCGCCGCCGAGCGCCGCGCGATGGCGGCCGAGCGCGAAACGATCGACCGGCTCATCGCCCATTTCCTGGTGGACCAGGTCGGCGCCGAGTTCACCGGCCGCATCGCCGGCGTCACCCGCGCGGGCCTGTTCGTGAAGCTCGCCCACACGGGCGCGGACGGCTTCGTGCCCGCCTCGACGCTCGGCGCGGACTACTACCGCTACGACGAGGCCCTGCACGCGCTGGTCGGCGACCGCTCCGGCGAGACCTACCGCCTTGGCGACGAGGTGCAGGTGAAGCTGGTCGAGGCCGCGCCGCTGGCCGGCGCGCTGCGCTTCGAGATGCTGTCCGAGGGCCGCGAGGGAAGCGCCCGCGGCCGCCGGGGCCGCTCCGCACCGCGCCGCACGTTGCGCGCCAGTGAACGCCCTGAGGGCGAGCCCCGCCGCAAGGGCCGCGTGAAGGTTCGACGGTAATGGCCAAAGACGTGAGCGAGGCGCTGTCCATCCTGCACCGTCATCCCCGGCCGGAGCGACGCAGCCGCGGAGGGGAAGGGGATCCAGGGGCGGCGTTGCTGACCGTTTCCTGGCCCCCCTTCCCGGCCTGCTGCGCAGGCCGCCGGGAATGACAGCGAACTGGACCTACGCGCGAGCAATGTCCAAAGCGGAAGACCAGAGACCCCCGATGACGCACACCCATCACTACGGCGCCGCCGCTCCCGATCCCGACGCCCTCCCCCGTCGAGACCACTGGCTCGCCATCCGCCGCGGCCTCGCCGGGCGCTGCCCGCGTTGCGGCGAGGGCCGCCTGTTCCGCGCCTTTTTGAAGGTGGCGGACCGGTGCCAGGCCTGCGGCACGGAGTTCCACCACCACCGCGCCGACGACCTGCCCGCCTACATCACGATCAGCATCGTCGGCCATATCGTGGTGGGTGGCATGCTCTACGCCGAGATGTATGGCGACTGGCCCATCCTCTGGCACGTGATCGCCTGGCCCACGCTCACGATCCTCTTGTCCTTCGCGATCATTCAGCCCATCAAGGGGGCTATCGTCGGCCTGCAATGGGCCAACCGGATGCATGGGTTCAGCGCCACCCCGGACGGGGACGATCTCCCGGCGCTGCAGCCCCACAGAGACCAGGCCTGATGAGCGAAGCCCACGTCGTCACCCTCACCCAGGCCGAGCGCGAGCGGAAGTGGCCCAACGTTCGCCCGAAGGACGCGGCGACGCTGATCCTCATCGACCGGCAGGGCCCCTCCCCCAAGGTGCTGATGGGACGCCGCCACGCCGGCCACAAGTTCATGCCCGGCAAGTTCGTATTTCCGGGCGGCCGCATCGAACCCGGCGACCGCCGCATGGCCGCCGCCGGCGCGCTGGACGCCAAGGTGGAGGAGCGGCTGATGGCGCGCGTCCAGCGCCCCAGCCTGCAGCGCGCCCGCGCCCTGGCGCTCGCCGCCATCCGCGAGACGTTCGAGGAGACCGGCCTGCTGCTCGGCTCCAGGGACTACGGCGCTCCGGAGGAGACGCCCGAGGGACCCTGGTCCGAGTTCGCCGGCCACGGCGTGTTCCCAACGCTCGAGAACCTGCACTTCATCGCCCGCGCCATCACGCCGCCGCGCCGCCCCAAGCGCTTCGACACGCGATTCTTCGCAGCCGAGGCCGCTGACATCGCCCACAGGGTGGACGGCGTCGTCGGGCCCGACTCGGAGCTGGTCGAACTCGTCTGGGTGGACCTGGATGAGGCGCAGAGCCTCGACCTGCCGACCATCACGGGCGTGATCCTCAAGGAGCTCCAGGCCCGCCTCGACGGCGGCCTCGCCCCCTGGCTGCCCGTGCCCTTCTACTACGAGGTCCAGGGCAAGTTCCGCCGCGACGAGCTGTGAGCCCTTCTTGACATCCGCCCCGCGATGCGTAGGTTGCGCGCACGCAAGGCCGGTCCCGTGACCGGCCCGCTTATTTCATGGACACGGGTTGGATGGCGGGGAGCCCGAACGGGCTCGAAGCCGCGCCGACCAGACGCCGCGCCCGGCGGCAACAGGACGAAGGACGACCGCCATGGCCAAGGCGACCACCATCAAGATCAAGCTCGTGTCGAGCGCGGACACCGGTTTCTTCTACGTGACGAAGAAGAACTCGCGCACCATGACCGACAAGCTGACCAAGAAGAAGTACGACCCGGTCGCCAAGAAGCACGTCGAGTTCAAGGAAGCCAAGATCAAGTGAGTCGCGGGCGCTCCGGCGCCCCTCGCTTGAACGACGAAGCCGCCCTTTTGGGCGGCTTTTTTGTGTGCCTGCAACCTGCTCAGTTGCGCGACGGCGCCGCTGCTCCGTCGATGGCGAAAGCCATGGCGCTCTCGGCATGCAGGCGCGTGGTGTCGAAGACCGGAAAATCCACATCCCCTGCCCCGATCAGCATCGTGATCTCTGTGCAGCCGAGGATCACGCCGTCCACGCCTTCGCTGCGCCGCAGCCGATCGATCACGTCGAGATAGGCCGCCTTCGAATCGGGCGACACCACGCCGCGGCATAACTCCTCGTAGATGATGCGATGGACGAGCGCCCGGTCGGCCTCGTCCGGGATCACGCAATCGATCCCGTGGCGCTGCCGCAGGCGCTCTCGATAGAACGCCTGCTCCATGGTGAAGCGCGTGGCGAGCAGCAGCGGACGGGCGCACGCAGTCCTTCGGATGGCCTGCGCCGTTGCGTCGGCGATGTGGAGAACCGGGAGCCCTGAGGCCCGCTCGAGCTCCTCCGCCATCTTGTGCATGGTGTTGGTGCAGATCACGAGCGCCTCGGCCCCGCCCGCCTGAAGGCGCCTGGCCGCGTCGATCATGAGCGCAGTGGCCCCGTCCCAGTCGCCCTGGCTCTGACACTCGGCGATCTCGGCGAAGTCGAAGGACCAGAGCAGGACCTTTGCGGAATGCAGGCCGCCAAGCCGGTCGCGGGCGATCTCATTGAGATGGCGGTAGTAGAGGGCCGTACTCTCCCAGCTCATGCCGCCGATCAGCCCGAGTATCCGCATCGCTGGCCTCCATGGAGCGTTCATGGCCCATCGCTGCGCGGCGGCGGGCTGTCAAGTGTCGGAGGCTGATTCGAGGAGAAGGTGGCCGGCCGGAAATGGACCGCGAGGAGGCCACTCCGTCCATTTCCGCGCCGGCCGAACCCCACGGGACCCAGGAGATGCGGCGGACCTGAGCATTCCGAGGGGTAGACGTGACGAGGAAGCCACTAGCAAGCTGCGTCCTCGTTCCGTGAGGAGAGACTATCCAAAGGAGCGCGCTTGTCCACTCCCTGTTCGCAGGTGCGGCCGTTTACGCGCCGTTAAGGTAAAGGAAAACCCGTCCGGGCGGCCGGGAATCAGGCGGCCTGGTTGGTGATCACCCGGTTCCGCCCCTCTTCCTTGGCCCTGTAAAGCGCCTGATCCGCCCGCTTCACGAGCGAATCCGGGGTGTCGTCGAGGCGATCGAGAGAGGCGATGCCGATGGAGACCGTGACCGGAATGCTCGAACTTCCCTTGTGGATAGCGAACGGCTCCTGTCCTACCCGGGCCCGGATGCGCTCGGCCGCCGCCCGCGCTGTCTCCAGGGGCGTATTCGGCATCACCACCACGAGTTCCTCGCCGCCATAGCGTGCGACGAGGTCAGGCGAGCGCAGGCTCTTGCGGACCCGCTGAGCGAATTCCCGCAATACGTCGTCGCCGGCGTCATGCCCATAGGTGTCGTTGACGGACTTGAACTTGTCGATGTCCAGCACCAGCACCGAGAGCGGCCGGCCCCGGTTCTGCGCTTCGTCAACGAGCGCCCCAAAATGGCTGTCAAGGTAGCGCCTGTTGTGCAGGCCGGTCAGCGAATCGACGATCGCCAGCTCGATGGTGGCGTGCACCGTCTCGCGAAGACGGTCGGCGTAGCGCTTGCGGCGCACCTGGGTCCGCGCGCGAGCCAGCAGTTCGTTCCGGTCGATCGGCCGCACAAGGTAGTCGTTCACCCCGAGGTCGAGGCCGCGCAGGATGCGAGCATTATCTTCGGCTTCGGCGAGCATCAGGACGCCCAGGTGCCGGGTCGCCTCCACCGAGCGCAACTGGCTGCACAGGCGCAGCCCGTCGTAGTCGACGAGATCCAGCGAGACCACCACGAGATCCGGGGCCTCGGCCGCAGCGACGAAGAGCGCCTGCTGGGCGTTGGGCTCGAGCGTCACCGTATGCTGGTTCGACAGCGTCGAGACAAGGCGGTCGGCGGAGCCCGGCCGGTCGTCCACGATCAGGATGCGCCCGCCAAGCCCGGTATCGGCCACCGCCTGGACGAGCGGGTCCCCCATCCCGGCGTCCCGGGTCGTGGCGGCGCGGCTTCGCAGTTCATCGGTGATCGCCTTGAGGCGCACGAGGCTGCGCACGCGGGCGATCAGCGCGATCTCGTTCACCGGCTTGGTGAGGAAGTCGTCAGCCCCGGCCTCGAGGCCCTTGACCCTGTCGCTCGGCTGGTCGAGCGCCGTGACCATCACCACCGGTATATGCGCGGTGGCCGGATTGGCCTTGAGCCGGCGTGTGACCTCGAACCCGTCCATGCCCGGCATCATGACGTCGGTCAGGACGATGTCGCACAGGCCCTGGTCGCAGATCGTGATCGCATCCGGGCCGTTGCTGGCGGTCAGCACCTCGAAATATTCGGCGCTCAGACGCGCTTCCAGAAGCCTGACATTGGGTAAGAGGTCATCGACCACCAATACGCGCGCGGTCATTGAATGGCCCTCAGGCGTCGCCCAGGTAGATGCGCACTGTCTCGATGAACTTGCCGACGGAGATCGGCTTGGAAAGATAGGCTTCGCAGCCCTTGCGGCGGATCCGCTCCTCGTCGCCCTTCATGGCGAACGCCGTGATGGCGATGATCGGGATGGCCTTGAGATCGTCGTCGCTCTTGATCCACTGCATGACGTCCTCGCCGGAAACCTCCGGGAGTTGGATGTCCATGAGGATGAGGTCGGGCGTATGCTGCCGGGCCAGTTCGATGGCCTCGACTCCGCTCGACGTCTTGAGCGTGTGGTAGCCGTGCGCCTCCAGCAGATCGTTGAAGAGCTTCATGTTGAGCTCGTTGTCTTCAACGATCAAAACGGTTTTCGCCATTGGCATGTCCCTGGACGCCGTCCACAATCGGTCACGCCGGCGCCCGCCGCGTCCCGCAACGTTTCCGGTGTTATAGCCTCAACATGTTGATGAAACACAAACCCGGCCTCACGAGGGCGGCCCGACCGGGCCGCATGGACCGCGAATCGGCGGAGCGGATCGCCATCGAGGCGCTTGGCTTCCTCGCCTCCGATCCCGAGCGACTCGACCGCTTCATGGCCCTGACGGGTCTCACGCCCGACACGCTCCGCGGCGCCGCGGGAGAGCCTGGCTTCCTGCTCGCGGTGCTGGACCACCTCGTTTCCGACGAGTCGCTCCTGCTCACCTTCTCGGCCAATGCCGGCCAGCAGCCCGAGCAGGTTCTGGCCGCCCGAGACGTGCTTGCCGGTCCGAACGCCATGGGGCTGCGCGAGGGCTGAGCCATGGAGACGCGCGCTGCCCTGCTGTGCCGCGACTGCCTGGCGCGCTTCGCCGCGGCGCCAGGGCCCCGACCGCGGTGCCGGGCCTGCGGCTCGCCCAGGGTGTTCGGCCACGCGGAACTGGACTCGCTCGCCATCGCTCACATCGACTGCGACGCGTTCTTCGCCGCCATCGAGAAGCGCGACAACCCTGAACTTGCGGACAAGCCCGTCATCATCGGCGGCGGCAAGCGCGGAGTGGTTTCGACCGCCTGCTACATCGCCCGCACGTATGGCGTGCGCTCCGCGATGCCCATGTTCAAGGCGCTGGAAGCCTGCCCGGACGCGGTCGTCATCAAGCCGGACATCGAGAAATATTCCCGCATCGGCCGACAGATCCGTTCCATGATGCTGGACCTTACGCCCGCAGTGGAGCCTGTATCCATCGACGAGGCCTTCCTCGATCTCTCCGGCACGGAGCGCCTGCACGGCTCCGCCCCGGCCGAGACCCTGATGCGCTTCGCCAGGCATGTGGAAAGCGAACTCGACCTGTCGGTCTCGATGGGTCTCTCGTACAACAAGTTCCTCGCCAAGATCGCCTCGGACCTGGACAAACCGCGCGGCTTCGCCGTGATCGGGCAGGCGGAGGTCGTCCCCTTTCTGGCCGGGCGGCCCATCGGCATCATTCCAGGCGTCGGCAAGGTGACCCAGGAGCGCCTGGCCCGCGACGGCCTGCGCCTCATCGCCGATGTCCAGCGTCTCTCCGATTCCGATCTGGCGCGCCGCTACGGCGAGGAGGGCCTGCGCCTCGCCCGGCTCGCGCGCGGCGAGGACCGGCGGCCGGTGAAGCCGGAGCGCGAGACCAAGAGCATCTCGGCGGAGACGACGTTCGACGAAGACATCGCCGACCCGCAGCGCCTCGCCCCCATCCTGCTGCGCCTCTCCGAGAAGCTGGCGCTTCGGCTACGGAAATCCGGCTTTTCCGCCCGGGGCCTCACCCTGAAGATGAAGACGTCCGATTTCCGGACCCGGACCCGCGCCCGCTCGGGCTTTCCGCCAACCCAGCTCGCGTCCCGCATCTTCGACATCGGCCGCGAGATGCTGGTCCGGGAATGCGACGGCGCGCGCTTCCGCCTGATCGGCATCGGCGCCTCAGATCTCGGTCCCGCCGAGGAGGCCGACCGCGGCGATCTCGTAGACGTCACGGCCCCGCGGGACGCCGGCGTCGAGCGCGCCATCGACCGGCTGCGGGAGAAGTTCGGAGGCGACGCCGTCATGCGCGGCCTCGTGTTCGGGGCACGCGCGGAACGCGAGAAACACTAGCGGCCGCTCATCACTGCGTGCACTGCGGGGCCGACATCACGTCGAGCCGCTTGAGCTCGCCCTGCAGGCCGAAATCGCCATAGTCGAGTTTCAGCTTGCGCGAGACGCCGTTCTCCAGCAGCTCGAAGGAGAGCGTGTAGACGGGCTGCTGCGTATCCTGGGTGCCGACCTCGAAGTAGCTCACCGACACCGGCCAGCGATCGAGCTTGTCCCACCCGGCCTGCCGAAGCGGTTCTTCCAAGTCGCCGTCCTTGTCGTGGGACGCCGCATGGCCGATCACCGCGAACGTGTCGTAGACCTTCTTCCCGCCCTCGGAGCCATCGTAGAGCTTCATCGAGGCGGTGGACTTGCCCTCCTTGGCGGCCTCGATCAGGAGGCGCATCTGCTCGGTGGGGAACACGATATCCCCCTTGATGGTGGTGCGGCCGGGCTGAGGCTTGCGCAGGCTCAACGCGACGCCGTCGGGCTTTTTCTCGGCCGAGCCGTCGGTCGCTTCCACGGGCGCCTGCCCCATGCGCGATTCCGTATTGAAGCGGAAACTGGAGCCGTCTCCGGCCTCGAAGGTGGTCGTGCGCATGTCGGACAGCCGCGTGCCAATCTCGCCGCCGCTCAGCTCGGTGACCTGCCGGAATGTCTGGGCGTAGCCCTCGCATGCAGAGCCGGTGAACTCGAACACGATGCGGCCGCGGGCCGCCTCCACCCCTTTGTTCCCGGCCGATTTCGACAGTGACAAATCATAGGTGGCCCGGTGCGGCGCCATGATGGGCCCCGCCGCAGCGGCGGGATGCGTCGCGCAAGCGGCGGCGAGGGCCAGAGCGGCCGAAATCACGCGCCAGGACATGGTGAACTCCTCTTCCGCGACGGGACGCCGGCCAGTCCAAGATAGGCTTTGCGGTCTGGGGCGGCAATCCGGGCCCGCGCGGCGCCTTGCCGCCCGTACGATGATGCGCGACAACGACGGCCCGCGCCCGCGCGCGCCGTCGTCTCCGCCAGAGAGGCCTCCATGAGCATCGAAGCCAAGTTGAAGGAACTGGGCGTCACCCTCCCGACCCCGGCCGCCCCCGTCGCCAATTACGTCCCGTGCGTCCGCACGGGCAACCTGCTGGTCGTGTCCGGGCAGCTCTGCTTCGGCGTGGACGGCAAGCTCGCGCCCGAGCACAAGGGCAAGCTCGGCGCCGAGGTCTCGGCCGAGCAGGCTACCGAAGCCGCGAAGCTCTGCGCCATCAACATTCTCGCCCAGGCGAAGGCGGCTCTCGGATCGCTCGAGTCCATTACCCGCTGCGTCCGCCTCGGAGGCTTCATCAACGCCGTGCCGACCTATGCGGCGATCCCCGCGATCATGAACGGAGCGTCCGACTTCATGGTGGCGGCGCTCGGCGACAAGGGCCGCCACGCGCGCAGCACGGTCGGCGTGGCCGAACTGCCGATGGACGCGGTTGTCGAGGTCGAAGCCATGTTCGAGGTAGCCTGATGGCCGCTCCTGCCTGGCTGGTCGCCCGCCCCATCGCGCATCGCGGCCTGCACGACCGCGCCCAGGGGGTGGTGGAGAACACCGCCTCCGCGGCGCGGGCCGCCATTGACCGGAACTTCGCCATCGAATGCGACGTCCAGCTCACCCGGGACCTCGACGCCGTGGTGTTCCACGACTTCGCCCTGGAGCGGCTGACCGTGGACGGGACCGGCCGGGTGGCCGAACGCTCGGCGGCCGAGCTCGGCGGCCTCGCCCTGAAGGACACCTCGGACCGCATCCAGACCCTCGGCGACTTCCTCGCCGTGCTGGGCGGCCGCGTGCCGCTCGTCCTGGAGATCAAGAGCGCCTTCGACGGCGACGTGAGGCTTGCCCGGCGCACGGCCGAGGTGCTGAAGGGCTACGATGGTCCTGTGGCGATCAAGAGCTTCGACCCGGAGATCGTGGCCGCGCTGCGCGAGCTCGCGCCCGACCGTCCCCGCGGGATCGTGGCCGAGAACCGCTACGACCATGGGGAATACGCCAGGCTCTCTCCCCTGCAGAAGCACGCCATGGCGAACCTGCTTCACTACGAACGGAGCCGCCCGGATTTCCTGTCCTGGCAGGTCCAGGACCTTCAGAGCGCGGCGCCCTACCTGTGCCGAAAGGCGGTCGGACTCCCGGTGATGACCTGGACCGTGCGCACGCCCGAAGACCGGGAGCGGGCCGCTGCAGGTGCGGACCAGATGGTCTTCGAAGGCTTCGTGCCCTGACCGGATGCGGCGCGTCTGCGCGCCGCGACCACCCGCCCCGCTTGCTTGTCGCGCGGCAGCGCCTAGCTTGAGGGGAAGGATTTCCCGAACAGGCACATGCCCGGCCCTTCCACCTCCCCCGACCTCGCATCCGATCTCACCCTGAAGGTCGCGACCAGCCTCAAGGCCGTGGACGCGCGCGAGTGGGACGCCTGCGCCAATCCGCACGCGGGCGCCGAAAGCGCCCCAGGCGCGTCCCGCAGCCCTGAATCAGCGTCTCAGGAAGATGCGGACAACCCGTTCATTTCCCATGTCTTCCTCTCGGCCCTGGAGGAGTCTGGCTGCGCGGTGGGACGCACCGGCTGGGGCGGAGCGCATGTGCTGGTGGAGGGGCCCGGCGGCGCGTTGCTCGCCTGCGCGCCGTGCTACCTGAAAAGCCATTCCCGCGGCGAATACGTGTTCGACAGCGGCTGGGCCGACGCCTACGATCGCGCCGGCGGCCGCTATTATCCCAAGCTGCAGGTCAGCGTGCCGTTCACGCCTGCGACGGGTCGGCGCCTGCTGGTGCGACCCGGCCCGCGCAACGCGGAGGCGCGCGAGGCGCTGGTCCACGGCCTGCAGGCGGTCCGGGCCCAGGCGGGGGCGTCCTCCGTCCACCTCACATTTCTGCCTGAAGAAGACTGGGAGGACCTCGGCCGCCGTGGATTCCTGCAGCGAACGGACCAGCAGTTCCACTGGTTCAACGAAGGCTACGGAAGCTTCGAGCAGTTCCTGGAAGCGCTCGCCTCCCGCAAGCGCAAGGCGATCCGACGGGAGCGCCGCGACGCGGTCGCGAACGGGATCACGATCGAGCATGTGACTGGCCGTGACATCACCGAGGCCCACTGGGACGCATTCTTCGCCTTCTACATGGACACCGGCTCGCGCAAGTGGGGCCGACCCTACCTGAACCGGACGTTCTTCTCCCTGATCGGCGAGCGCATGGCCGACCGGATCTTGCTGATGATGGCGAAACGGGCGGGACGATACGTGGCCGGGGCCATCAACTTCATCGGCGCGAACACGCTCTATGGCCGCAACTGGGGCTGCATCGAGGACCACCCCTTCCTGCATTTCGAGGTCTGCTACTACCAGGCCATCGACTTCGCCATTGGCCGCAGGCTCGCGCGTGTCGAAGCCGGCGCCCAGGGCGAGCACAAGCTGGCCCGCGGCTACCGCGCGGTGACGACCTACTCGGCGCACGACCTCGCCGACCCGGCCCTGCGGCGCGCCGTCGCCGACTATCTCGCCCGCGAGCGATCCTATGTGGAGAGCCTCCACGAGGAGTACGAGGAGCACGCGCCGTTCAGAAAGGCGTGATGCAAGGCGACTGCGCCGGATCAAGGCTTTGCCGGCGCGGAACCCTCTACTATCTCAAGGGATTGAGGCTCCCCGGGCGGGCCTGATGGGAGACAAGCATGAAGCGCTTCGGATTCGTGTTGGCCGTCATGGCGGCCGCTTCCCCTGCCCTGGCGCAAGGCCGCCCGCAGACCCCTGCCATGACCTGCGGCCAGGTCCACCAGATCATCGCGGCGAACGGCGGCATTGTGCTCGGCACGGGCGGGTACACCTACGACCGCTACGTGGTGAACGCCACAGCCTGCCTGCCTGGACAGGCTGTGAAGACCCAGTTCGTCCCCACGCGGTCAGGGGCCTGCCCGGTCTATGTCTGCTTCGACCCCACCTTCGAGCGCTTCTTCGACGACTGAGGCGCCACCCGCTTGACGCCGGCCGGCGCCGGGGCCACACCGGACCCGGCCGCGGCTGGAGCCGCTTTGCGCCTGCGGATGGACGCTGATGACCGACTATGACTCCCAAAACGTCTTCGCCAAGATCCTGCGCAGTGAATTGCCCTGCGAGAAGGTCTACGAGGACGAGGCGACCCTCGCCTTCATGGACATCATGCCCCGGGCGGACGGCCACGTGCTGGTGATCCCGAAGACGCCGGCGCGCAACATCCTCGACATCAAGCCCGAGGATCTCTCGCGCCTGATGGTCAGCGTCCAGAAGGTCGCCCGCGCCGTGAAGGTTGGCATGGACGCGGATGGCCTCACCATCCAGCAGTTCAACGAGAGCGCCGGCGGACAGGTGGTGTTCCATATCCACATCCATGTGCTGCCGCGCTGGGAAGGCGTTCCCCTGCGGCCTCACACGGGCCAGATGGAGAAGCCCGAGGCGCTCAAGGCTCACGCCGACAAGATCCGCGCCGCGCTGGCCGGCTGATCAGCCCCACAACGAGGCGGCGGCGATCAGCACCGCCTCGCCCACCAGGACGCCGGCGAAGAACGAGCGCCTGAACAGGAAAAACGCCCCGAACCCGGCCGCGATGCCGCCGACGCGCCCCCACCAGGGCACGAGGGCGAGCGCACCGCTCGGCGTCAGCAACAGCTTGGCGACGACCGCGGCCAGCAGGGCCGTCGAGACGTGCCGGACCCAGGTCAGGACCGGCGAGCCATCCGCCAGCCCACGCGAGGCGACAGCGCCGAGCGTGCGCCAGATCTCGGTCGGCACCACGCCGCAGAGCACAAGCAGCACATAGGGCCAAGCCGATCCATGCACGGCGGAAAGGTCGAGCGTCACCGCCGCGCCTCCAGCAGCCGCCCTGCCGCGAAGGCGGCGGTGCCGCCCACCAGCCCCACCCCCAGCAGGTCGAACGCGTCGCCGAGCAGCGGACGCAACATGGGCTCCAGAACGAAGCCCAGCCCGATGGCGAGCCAGTCGGCCGGGACCCGCGCGCCGGCGCTGATCGAGACGGTGAAATAAATCGGGCTCACGAACAGCACCGCCGCCGCCAATGGCGCCGGCAGGGCGCCCACGAGGAAATACCCCACCCCGGTGGTGATCGTGCTCAGGGAAATGCAGGCCGCCGCGAAGCCCGCGTAGTAGGGCAAGCGCGCCTCGACCGGCTTGGCGGGCAGCCGTCGCAGGCCCTCCGTCCAGACCGTCACGGCCACAAAGTGCGCCGCCGCCAGCTGGGTCCAGATCCCCTGCCCCGGCCGCCGCAGCAGCGGCATGAGCGCGACCGTCATGGGAAAGAACCGAACGGATGAGAAACAGATGGCCGCAGCCAGGGCGGGCGCGGTCATGCCAGCCGCAAGGCCGCCATAGAAGATCACCTGGGCGGGACCGGCCCAGACGAACAGCGTGGAGGCCATGGCCGCCCACACGGGATGCCCGACCGCCTGCGCCAGACCTCCGACGCCGATCAGCGACAGGCCGACCACCCACGCCGGCAACGCCAGCGCGTCACGGGCGCCGCGCACGGCCCAGCCCATGTCCGAGCGTGTGGTAGCGTCTTGCGGAGGGCTGTCTGCGATCAGGGCCATGGGGCCAGGCTCATGGGCCCGCGCCCTTATCCTTGCCGCTGATAATGTTCATGATCGGGGTCGCCTTGAGCTGGTCTCGCACCTGCAACCAGCCCCAGTACAGGCCGAAGGCCATCGCAGGCACCACGATCCAGGCCAGCAGCTCTTCCATGCGCTCGCGCTTGCGCCGCCGCTGCCGCCGCTTCTCGAACCAGGACGTCATTCGTTTCTTCCGCCCGATGCCGTGCGCTGAACAAGCCGATGGGCGAAACGCGACCGTTCCGCCCATCGTTTGGACTTTAGCCGAATGGCGCCGGGTCTGAAACCCGCCAAGCCACGCCACACAAGCGGCGCTGGCCGGCGTTGCCGAAAGGCCTCAGCTGCGCACCAGGGGCACCTTCGGGACGGTGCTCACCGGCTTGCCGCCGTCGGAGCCGCCCGCGCCGGGCTCGCCAGGGCCCTTCTTAAGTTTGGGCCGAGGCGAAGACTTGCGAGGGCTCGAGGCCCGCTTGGCCCGCGTCTTTGTCGCCTCCTCGACGTCCTTCTCGGGCTTGGGCGTGACCGGGCCCGCCGGGAACTCGAAGCCGAGCTCCTTCTTCCCGTCCTTCTCCTGGACGATGACCCGAACGGCGCCGCCATCCTTGAGCCGCCCGAACAACACCTCGTCCGCCAGGGGCGTCTTGATGGTGCTTTGGATCAGGCGGGCCATGGGACGTGCGCCCATGGTCTCGTCGTAGCCGCGCTCCACCAGCCACTCGCGCGCCTCGTCGGCGAGCTCGATGGTGACGTTGCGGTCCGCGAGCTGCGCCTCGAGCTGCAGCACGAACTTGTCCACCACCTTGGCCACGACCTCCTTCGGCAACTGGCCGAACGAGATGATAGCGTCGAGGCGGTTGCGGAATTCCGGCGCGAACAGGCGATTGATCGCCTCGTTGTCGCTGCTGTCCCGCTTGGTTGACGGTGTGAAGCCGAACACGGGCTTGGCGAGCTCCGCCGCGCCGGCGTTCGTGGTCATGATCAGGATCACGTTGCGGAAGTCGACCTGCTTGCCGTTGTGGTCGGTCAGCTTCCCATGGTCCATGATCTGCAAGAGGATGTTGAACAGGTCCGGATGGGCCTTCTCGATCTCGTCCAGCAGCAGCACGCAGTGGGGATGCTGGTCGACGCCATCGGTCAGCAGTCCGCCCTGGTCGAAGCCCACATAGCCGGGAGGAGCGCCGATCAGGCGGCTCACGGTGTGGCGCTCCATGTACTCCGACATGTCGAAGCGGATGATCTCCACGCCGAGGCTCGCGGCGAGTTGGCGGGCCACCTCCGTCTTGCCGACGCCCGTCGGGCCGGCGAACAGATAGTTGCCGATTGGCTTCTCGGGATCGCGCAGCCCCGCCCGGGCCAGCTTGATCGCCGAGGTGAGGGCCGTAATGGCGGCGTCCTGGCCATAGACGACACGCTTCAGGGTCTCGTCGAGGTTCCTCAGCACCTCGGCGTCGTCCTTGGAGACGGTCTTGGGCGGAATTCGCGCCATGGAGGCGATGGCCGCCTCGATCTCCTTCACGCCGATCTGCTTCTTCCGCTTGGTCTCCGGCAGCAGCATCTGCGAGGCGCCAGTCTCGTCGATCACGTCGATCGCTTTGTCCGGCAGCTTGCGGTCATGGATGTAGCGCGCCGACAGCTCCACCGCGGCCTTGATCGCCTCGTTGGTGTAGCGGATGTGGTGGAACTCCTCGAAATAGGGCTTCAGGCCCTTGAGGATCTCGATCGCGTCCGGCACCGACGGCTCGTTCACGTCGATCTTCTGGAAGCGGCGGACCAGCGCCCGGTCCTTCTCGAAGTACTGGCGGTATTCCTTGTAGGTCGTCGATCCGATGCAGCGCAGCGTGCCCTGGGCCAGCGCGGGCTTCAGCAGGTTGGACGCGTCCATGGCGCCGCCGGAGGTGGCGCCGGCGCCGATCACCGTGTGGATCTCGTCGATGAAGAGGATCGCCTTAGGGTGGTTCTCGATCTCCTTCATCACCTGCTTGAGGCGTTCCTCGAAGTCGCCGCGGTAGCGGGTGCCGGCGAGCAGCGTGCCCATGTCGAGCGCGAACACGGTCGCGTCGGCCAGCACCTCGGGGACCTCATGGGTGACGATCTTGCGCGCCAGGCCCTCGGCGATCGCGGTCTTGCCCACGCCCGGGTCGCCCACCAGAAGCGGGTTGTTCTTCTGGCGACGGCACAGCACCTGGATGGTGCGCTGCACCTCGGACTCACGCCCGATCAGCGGGTCGATGCGGCCTTCCTTGGCGCGCTTGTTCAGGTTGACGCAATAGGCCTCCAGCGCCTCGCCCTTCTTCTTCGGGCCGGCGCCGCCCTCGTCGCCGCCCGGGGAGCGGTCGGCCTGCTCTTCCTCGGCGCCGCGGGGGGTGCGGGTCTCCGACATGCCCGCACGCTTGGCGATGCCGTGGGAGATATAGTTCACGGCGTCGTAGCGCGTCATGTCCTGCTCCTGCAGGAAGTACGCGGCGTGGCTCTCGCGCTCGGCGAAGATGGCGACCAGCACGTTGGCGCCGGTGACCTCCTCGCGGCCGGATGACTGCACATGGATGACGGCGCGCTGGATCACGCGCTGGAAGCCGGCGGTCGGCTTGGAGTCGTCGCTGCCGTCTGTGACGAGGTTGCCGAGTTCGGCGTCAACATATTCGGTGAGGTTGCGGCGGAGCGCCTCGATGTCGACGTTGCAGGCCCGCATCACGGCGGCGGCGTCCTGGTCGTCGACGAGCGCGAGCAGCAGGTGCTCGAGGGTGGCGTATTCGTGGTGGCGCTCGTTGGCCAGCGCCAGGGCCCGGTGGAGCGCTTGTTCGAGATTGCGAGAGAAGGACGGCATCGGGCCTCAGCCTTTCACTTCTTTTCCATCACGCATTGCAGAGGATGCTGGTGCTTTCGCGCGAAGTCCATCACGAGCGTGACCTTGGTCTCCGCGACCTCGTACGTGAAAACGCCGCACTCCCCCACCCCGTTCTGGTGGACATGGAGCATGATGCGGGTGGCTTCGTCCGCATCCTTGTTGAAGAACCGCTGGAGCACGTGAACCACGAACTCCATCGGCGTGTAGTCGTCGTTGAGCAGCAGCACGCGGTACAGGTTCGGACGCTTAGTCCGGGTCCTGGTTTGCGTGATGACGGCGGTGCCCGAGCCGCCGTCGCCGGGTCGCCCTGTGCCTCGTCGCCGCTCGGCGGCTCGCAAGGGATCCGTCCTGATCAGCCCTGTGGCCAGGTGCCTGCCCCGAAGGAGCGCACGTTTGATGCGGAGAACCATGTCGGGAAGGATCAGTTTGAGGTCCATCGCGAGAACGGCGGTCTCTTCCGGAGGGAACGGTCTCGCCTCCGTTTCCGGAAGCGGCGACCGCAGCCCAACCCAGGAGCGACACGGCCGGTTCCGTTAATCTAGTCCTCCCGCATCCGGTTCGCCAGACCGGTCGTAAGGTGATGTCTCGGGTGATGATGACGCAGCTTGGAGACGCTCGCACCCATGGCCGGCGGGGCGCTGCCTTCCTCGCCCGGAGCCTCCATCGGTCCTGGAAAACAAAGAGGCCCGGGTTGCCCCGGGCCTCTTGCGAAACGATGTCGCGGCGGTCGCCGGCGGCTTACTTGACCGCGCCGGTCGCCTTGGCGAACAGGCCCTCGTACGGCTTCGCCGTTTCCTTGGCGAGGTTCGTGTAGAGGTCGCCGACCTTCGAAGCGTAGGCGACGAAGCCCTCGTAGGTGGACTTCAGATAGTCGCTCTGGATCTCGAACGCCTTGTCCAGCGTCTTCGCGCCGACCAGCTTCTCGGCCAGGGCCGAGGCGCTCTCGAAGGCCTTCTTGGAGTAGTCGGCCGTCTCGGTGGCGATCGCCTGCACGCCCTTGGACGTGGCGCCGAAGCTCTTGAGGGCGACGTCAACGTTGTCCTTGCCGAGCTTCTGGAAATCTTCGAACTGCGTAGCCATGATGCACCCCTACCAATGCGCGATGCGCGGGATCCTGGGTTCCGGCCTGAGACGCGATACACGACGCCAAACCCGATAGGGCGTTTCTAGCTGCAGCGCACAACGTGTGTCAAGGATTTTGTTGCAGTGCAACATGCGCGCGGAGGCTAGCGCTCCGGTTGAAGTTTTAACCGCTGCGTAACCCCAACTCGATACCGTCTTCCCCTGTGCCGCGGATGCGACAGTGGGCTCCCCTCGCCCCCTGAGCGTCGCGTGGCCCGGCTCAGTGGGTGGAGCCGTTGCACACGGGGACCTGGGTATGGGTATGCGTTGGGGTTGCTTCACGGGGCGGTTCGGGACTTTCGCCTCGGTCGTCGTGACGGCTTCTGCGATCGCGGTCATCGCCTCCCCGGCCGAAGCACGGCGCCGCCACCATGCGGCCGGAGGATACAATCCGCCTTACGCCGACATGGTGATGGACGCCAAGACGGGCCGAATCCTGCACGCCGTCAACGAGGACGCGCCGCGTCACCCGGCCTCCGTCACCAAGGTCATGACCCTCTATCTGCTGTTCGAGCAGTTGGAGAAGGGCCGGCTTTCGCTCGACTCGGAGCTGAAGGTCACCGCCCACGCCGCCGCCCAGGCGCCCTCCAAGCTGGGCCTTCGCCCGGGCTCGACCATCACGGTCGAGGACGCCATCAAGGCGGTGGTGACGAAATCCGCCAACGACATCGCGGTGACGATCGCCGAGAACATCGCAGGCTCGGAGGCCGAGTTCGCCGACATGATGACGCGCAAGGCGCGCCAGATCGGCATGCGGCACACGGTCTTCCGCAACGCGTCGGGTCTGCCCAACCCTGGGCACATCACAACGGCCCGCGACCTCGTCACGCTGGGTCGCGCCATCCAGGATCGCTTTCCGAAGTACTACCACTACTTCTCGACGCCGGTTTTCGCCTACCGCGGCGGCTATCACCGCAACCACAACCACCTCCTCGGCCGGGTCGAGGGCATGGACGGCATCAAGACCGGCTATACGCGCGCGTCCGGCTTCAACCTGCTGACCTCCGTGAAGACCGACAACCGGCACGTGGTCGCCGTCGTACTCGGCGGCCGCTCGGCCGCGGCTCGCGACCACCAGATGGTCGCCCTGCTGGACGACAACATCGAGCGCGCCTATGCCGGCGCCCGCACCGCCCCGGCCATGACGGAAACCGCCGCCGCCGAGCCGCGCCGCGAGGCGCCGGTACGCGAGGCTAAGGAGATCCGTGAGCCTGAGCCCGCGCCCAGGGTCCGGGTCGCCTCCGCCGACGAGAACACGCCCCTCACCACGGCCGCCGTCGCGTCGGCGCCCAAGGTCGCGGCCCGCAACGCCGAGCCGAGCCCGACACCGCGCAGGGTCATCGACGTGACGGGCGCCCGCCCGGTTGTCGCCTCCGTGGCGGGTGGATCGACCACCACGCCGTCCAGCGGCATGCGCTGGGTCGTGGGCGCCCAGCCGGTCGTCAAGGCGGATGACGTCAAGATGGCGAGGCTAGAGCCTAAGGCCGAGGCCAAGTCGGAGCCGAAGGCGGAGACCCGCATCGAGAAGTCTCCGGCCAAGCCGACGATCTCCGGCTGGGTGATCCAACTCGGCGCCACCGACGACGAGGGCAAGGCCAAGGAGATCCTGGCCCGCGCCAAGGCTGAGAACCGCCACCTCTCGAAGGCCTCGCCCTTCACCGAGAAGGTCACCAAGGACGGCTCGACGCTCTACCGCGCCCGCTTCTCCGGCTTCGACGAGGGCGACGCCCAGAGCGCCTGCAAGCAGCTCAAGCGCAGCGGGTTCTCCTGCTTCGCCGTGAAGGGCTGAGCCGCCTCAAGGCAGGCGAGAAGGGCCGATAGACGCCGCAGAAAGCGGCGCGGGCCAATGACAGGCGGCGTCTCGGGAGTGTTTCAGCCCGAGTCCAATCCAAACAGAAGACAGCGGAAACCACCGGAACGCGCGTGGAGTATCAGCGATGCCGGTTCAGCAGAACGTCCTTGGCCTGGTTCACCCGGGTGGCGAGATACGTCGAGCCCCCCTGGTCGGGATGCAGTTTCTTCATGAGAGCGCGGTGCGCGCGGCGGATGTCATCATCCCCCGCGCCCGGCTGAAGGCCCAGGATCTCGTAGGCCTCCTGCTCGGTCGGCATGCCCGCGTCGCGGCGACGACCGGTCGCCCCCGGGTGCGCGTCGCCCTGTCGTGCTTCACGCCGTCCGGGAAACCGGCGGTCCAGATAAGCCTCCAGAAGCCGTGAGCCCTCGGGGTCGCCCCCGAGGCAGTCGCGCGCCAGGACGGACAGGTCCGTCTCGCTGAGATCATCGAGGGCGCGGCCCGCATAGGCTCCAGCGAGCACCCGCCCGCCCAGCGCGCCTGTGTCGTGGTCGAGCGTCATCTCGAGCATCGCGGAGCGCACCCGCGATTGTCGCCCCGGGCTCGCTTGGGTGCGTGCGCCCCAGCCGGGGACCGCAAAGCCTTTCATGCCGAGGAGCCAGGCCCCGAAGCCGCCCACCGGGATCGCCATGTCGATCCGGCCCCGGAACAGCAGAAGAGCGGCCACGGCCAGGCTGGCGATCCCGCCCGCGGTTCGCGCGACCTTGGCCAAGACCTTGGGGTTCGCGTTCGAGTAGTTGTGGCCCACGTACCAGAGCACGAACAGGACCGCGACGCCGAGGAGCAGAGCCAAGTCGATTACCTCATCTGCCCGAGGAGGCGCTGCGCGCCTGTGTCCCGTCGGGCCAGGTCCTCCAGCGCCGCTCGCCCGCCGGCCGCGTAGGCGGCGGCGGCGCGCAGGAGAGCGGCGAGTTGGCCCGGCGCCGACGCGTCGAACCGGGCGTAGGCGCCGCCCGTGAGCCTCGCGATCTCCTGAAAGGCTCGGCCGGCCGCCGGGTCACCGCCTTCGTGGAACATGAAAGCCTTGACGCCCCTGAGGCCCAGTTCGCCGGCGACGGCGCACAGGTCGTCCAGCCGCTCCTCCATGGCGTCCCCGACAAACACCAGCGCGTGGACAGGCGCGTCACGGCCTTCGCTGCGCACGTGCTCCAGCACCCGCTGGATCTGCGTGTGGCCGCCCCGGCAATCGATGCGCTGCATGAGGCCGGTCAGCGCCCGTGGATCCGCGACGAAGCGCGACGCGCGGCACTCGGAAAAGCCCCGGAAATACACGAGTTGGACGTCTAGCCCGCCGACCCGAGCCGCCTCGGAGAACATCTCGCCCTGAAGCGAACAAGCCAGATCCCACGTCGGCTGCCTGCTCATCGTGGCGTCGAGCGCGAACACGAGTCTGCCGCGCTTGCCGTTTCGGGTGGGCCCGAGACTGCGCGCGCTCTGCAGGAACGCGTCGATCGCGCCCCGATCTGAAGGAACTTCGACCGCCCCGCGTGCGCCGCGCGCAACCTCGTTCTGGCTCTTGCTGTCGCTCATTCCGACTCCGCTCGCGCTTACATTGGCGGGCGGGCGGTCGAATGCAACTGGAAGGGATGCGACTAGCGCCCGCGCTGCATCTCGAAGCGCGCCTGCCCACCCATCCGCACCTCCGAATTGCCGAAGCGCAGGGTGGCGGGACGGCCGGTCATCAGCGGGCCGACAGTTTGAGGCGAGACTTCCTGGTAGGGCTGCGGCCGGCTGTCGAACACATTCGAGCACGAGCCGGAACGCATCTTCACGCCGGGAGCAACCTCGGTGACAGCGCAGGAACGGTCCATGGCCATGGCTTCGCCAGCCGCGAGGCTCCCCACCGTTCCAGCCACAATCACCAAGAATCGCATGAAACGCCCCCTTCCGCGCTTATACACGGGAGCGCTCCAACTGCGGAGATTATGTGGCGTTTCGCGTGCTGGTCGTCCCCCGTCTCCGGCCGGCATCACAGGAGCCCGAGCTCCGCGAGTTCACGGCGCAACGTCTCGGGCAACGCCGCGAGCCCCGCGCCGAAAGATCCGAGGTCCCGCGGAGCGGACTTGGCCTCCAGGTAGCGCCAGCCCTGGAAGGGCCTGGACGGGCGCGGTTCGACCGGCGTGACCACCGGTTCCAGGATCAGGCGGCAACGGCCGATCCCGTCTCCGTCCGTGAAGGGCTGGACGTCCAAAACGGGCTGGCGGCAGGCGACCTGACCCTTGATGACCCAATACAGGGACCCGCCGTCCAGAATCTCGGCGATGCGTTTGGGAACCATGCGGGTCGTATGCGACTGCTGGTGTTCCCGGCCGAGGCGACGCGACAGGGCGGCGTTCTCCTCGATCCAGCTTTCCAGGTCCGCGATCGAGTCGCAGCCGACGCAGAGCTTGAGCAGGTGCAGGGCCATGCCCAACTCCTAGCGCCGCCGCGGTCGAACCACAACGTGGCATGGAGGCGGGTTGTGAAATGCGGGGATGGCCTGCGATCAGGCCTCTTCCACCACCACCAACTTGGCGCCCTCGGGCACCTGCTGGCCCGCCTCGGCCGCGATCTCGATCACGGTGCCGGCCCGAGGAGCCACCAGCGCATGCTCCATCTTCATGGCTTCGACCACGGCGAGGCGCTGGCCCTTTTCCACGACCTCGCCTTCGGTCACGAAGATCGCCACCACCTTGCCGTGCATGGGCGCCTTCACGACGCCGCCGGCATCGACTTCGTCCGCGGCATGGTCGAGGGCGTCGTAGAGCCGAACGCTGGTCTGCCGGCCTGCGTCGAGGACGATCAGCCCCTCGTCCGTCTCAACGATCGAGAGTTCATGCTGCCCCACCGGAACGGGATGCCCAGGGATTTCGACGCTGGGCCCCTCCTCGTCCCAGCCCAGCGTGGCGTCCACGCGCTCGCCTTCCACCGTGAGCGGCAGGCCGATGCGCCGCTCGCCGGAGAGCTGGAAGGCGTCCGCCACGTCCCAGGGCGACGCAGGCCCCCGCCGCGCCACGCCCGCCGAGGCCAAGCTTCGCTCGGTCTGGCGGGCGACAAGCGCGAGCGCGCCCGCCGCGGCCGCGGCGGCCGGGAACGGCTTGGGCGCGGCCCCCAGCGCTTCCAGGTTTCGGTCGATGAACCCCGTGTCGAAATGACCGGCGCGGAACTCGGGCGCCTCGCAGAGCGCCTTGAGGAACGCCACGTTGGAGCGCGGCCCCGCCACGATCGTCTCGCCAAGGGCGGTCGCCAGCCGCTCCAGCGCGTCCTCGCGCGTGTCCCCGTGCGCGATCACCTTGGCGATCATCGGGTCGTAGAAGGGCGTGACGGCATCGCCTTCGGCGACGCCCGCGTCGATCCGCAGCCGCTCGGCGTCCGGAAAACGCAAGGCCCAGAGGCGACCCGTCGAGGGCAGGAAGCCCTTCTCCGGATCCTCGGCGTAGAGCCGCGCCTCGACGGCGTGCCCCTCGATGTTGAGGTCGTCCTGGCTGAAGGGCAGCCGCTCTCCAGCCGCAACCCGGAACTGCAGTTCGACCAGATCCAGACCCGTGATCGCCTCCGTCACCGGATGCTCGACCTGCAGCCTGGTGTTCATCTCCATGAAGAAGAAGCCGTCGGGGGTGAGCCCGTTCGACCCATCCGCGATGAACTCCACCGTTCCGGCGCCGACATACCCGACGGCCCGCGCCGCCTCCACGGCCGCCCGGCCCATGGCGGAGCGAACCTCGGCCGTCATGCCCGGCGCAGGCGCCTCCTCGATCACCTTCTGGTGCCGCCTCTGGAGGGAGCAGTCACGCTCGAACAGATGCACCACGTTGCCGTGCCGATCCGCGAAGACCTGCATCTCGACATGGCGCGGCGCGCGGACGTACTTCTCGACCAGCACCCGCGGGTCGCCGAAGGCGTTCGCGGCTTCGCGCTGGGCGCTCTGCAGCGCCTCCTCGAAGTCGATCAGCCGGTCCACCCGGCGCATCCCCTTGCCCCCGCCGCCCGCGACGGCCTTGATCAGCACAGGAAAGCCGATATTGGCCGCCCGCTCCCGCAGGAACGCCGGATCCTGCTTCGGCCCATGATAGCCCGGCACCACCGGCACATGCGCGCGCTCGACGAGTTGCTTGGCGGCGTCCTTGAGGCCCATGGCGCGGATCGCCGAAGCCGGCGGGCCCACGAACACGACGCCCGCCTTGGCGCAGGCTTCGGCGAATTCCGCGTTCTCGGACAGGAACCCGTAGCCGGGGTGGATGCAGTCCGCCCCCGCCTCGCGCGCCACCTCGAGGATTCGCGCCCCCACGAGATAGCTCTCCCGCGCCGGCGCGGGTCCGATCAGGTGCGCCTCGTCCGCCTCCCGCACGAACAGCGCGTCCGCGTCGGCTTCGGAATGGACGGCGATCGTGCGCATCCCGAGCCGCCGCGCGGTGCGGATGATCCGGCAGGCGATCTCGCCGCGGTTGGCGATGAGGACGGAGGAGAACATGGATGCTCGCATTTCAGCGGAACGTCACGCCCGCGTAGATTTCTGAAAGGGGCAGGTCTGCCCCGACAGCGGTCAGGACGAGCCGCGATTCGAGCGAGTTCAGCACCTCAGGGCCTTCGCTCCAGACGCCCTGATCCGACCGCGCCCAATGTTCGACGCGCACCTCATCCTGATCAACGAGGGCGAGGTGCCGGAGACTTTGGAAATCCATGTAGGTCGTGAGCTTGTAGCCTCGGTCGTCGGCCATAGTGGAGGGCGAAAGCACCTCCATGACGACGATCGGATCCGAAACCCAACGCCGACGGCCATCCACGGGACCACACCGGACCATCACGTCAGGCTGAGGAAGGAAGCTGGCCTCGTCTGCGCTGGCGACGCCGGCGCCTTGGTAAGATTGACAGCCTCGGTCGCGCACCTGCCGGCGGCATGCCGCGTCAATGTTCCCGGCGATCTGGCTATGGTTGATTGTCGCCGGCGCCATCGCCACGGGAATGCCCGCCAGCAGCTCGAAACGCTGCTGCGGGTGGGCATCCGCAAAGGACAGGTACTCAGCGACGTTCATCATTGCTTGAGCTTGCGCCGCCTCCGCCATGCCATCAATCCTTTCCTGAAAAGCGTCACACTCGAAATCACATCCGGAACACGCCGAAGCGCGTCTCCTCCACGGGGGCGTTGAGGCAGGCCGAAAAGGCCAGCCCGAGGACGCGCCGGGTCTCGGACGGCAAAATGACGCCGTCGTCCCACAGCCGCGCGGTGGCGTAGTAGGGGTTGCCCTCCGTCTCGTACTGGGCGCGGATGGGCGCCTTGAACGCCTCCTCCTCCCGCGCCGGCCATTTGCGGCCCTCGGCCTCGATGTTGTCGCGCCGCACGGTCGCGAGCACGCTGGCGGCCTGCTCTCCGCCCATCACCGAGATGCGCGAGTTCGGCCAGGAGAAGAGGAACCGCGGCCCGTAGGCCCGGCCGCACATGCCGTAGTTGCCGGCCCCGAAGGAGCCCCCGACCAGCACGGTGATCTTCGGCACCCGGGCGCACGCCACTGCGGTGACCAGCTTCGCCCCGTCCTTGGCGATGCCGCCGGCCTCGTACTGCCGGCCCACCATGAAACCCGAGATGTTCTGGAGGAACAGCAACGGGATGCGGCGCTGGGCGCAGAGCTCGATGAAGTGAGCGCCCTTGAGGGCGGACTCGGAAAAGAGAATGCCGTTGTTGGCCACGATGCCGATCGGCATGCCCCAGAGCCGGGCGAAGCCGGTCACCAGCGTGGTCCCGTAGAGCGCCTTGAACTCGTCGAAACGGGAGCCGTCCACCAGGCGGCCGATCACCTCGCGGATGTCGTACTGCTTCTTCAGGTCCGTGGGCGCCAGGCCTTCGAGTTCGTCGGGATCGAGCAGCGGCTCCTCCGTCTCGCTCAGGCCGATGTCGTCAGGCTTGCGGGTGTTCAGGTTCGCCACGATGCGCCGCGCCATCGCCAGCGCGTGCGCGTCGTCATACGCATAGTGGTCCGCCACGCCCGACGTGCGTGCGTGCACGTCCGCGCCGCCCAGATCCTCGGCCGAGACCTCCTCCCCCGTCGCGGCCTTCACCAGCGGCGGCCCGCCCAGGAAGATGGTGCCCTGCTTGCGCACGATCACCGTCTCGTCCGACATGGCCGGCACATAGGCCCCGCCCGCCGTGCAGGAGCCCATCACCACCGCGATCTGGGGGATCCCCAGCGAGGACAGAGTCGCCTGGTTGTAGAAGATGCGGCCGAAGTGCTCCTTATCGGGGAAGACCTCCGTCTGGTGCGGCAGGTTCGCGCCGCCTGAGTCTACCAGATAGACGCAGGGGAGCCGGTTCTCGCGCGCGATCTCCTGGGCCCGGAGATGCTTCTTCACCGTCATCGGGTAATAGGTGCCGCCCTTGATGGTGCTGTCGTTGCAGACCACCATGACCTCGCGGCCCTCCACGCGCCCAATGCCGGCGATCATGCCGGCGCCGTGGATCGCGTCGTCATACATCCCGAAGGCGGCCAGGGCGCCGATCTCCAGGAAAGGCGACCCCGGGTCCAGCAGGCGCATCACACGCTCGCGCGGCAGCAGCTTGCCACGCGCGAGGTGCCGCTCGCGCGCCTTGGGCGGACCGCCAGCCGCAGCCGCCTCGCGGCGGCTGCGCAACTCGTCCGCGAGTTGCCGCCACTGCGCGGCGTTGGCCTGGAACTCGGGTGAATGACGGTCGACGACGCTGGATAGAACGGCCACGCACAATCCCCTGCGCCCGGCGAACGGATTCGGGCCCGCCGATCATGCCGGAAGCTTGTGGGAAGGCAATCAGGCGCCCGCGCACGGACGCCTTGGCCCTCGCTCACGGGCAACCTCTCGAAAACCACCGTCGGGTAGACTGTCCCCGGGAGCACAGCATGGCGCACCACGCGATCAGCCTGGCCATGGCGGTCTTTTGCGGATGGATGGGGTGGCTGATGCGCCGCCCCGGCGCGAATTCCATCTCTCGCGCGCTCGGGCTGCTCGCTTTCGCGGCCGCGTCAGCCCTGCTGGACGACGCCACGGGAGGCTTGCTGCTTGGCGCCCTTGCTCCCGAGGGCGCTAACCCGGCGATCGAGGAGATTCTCGGAAAGCTCTGATGCGACTCAGCTCTTCGCCGAGCCTTCCGGCTTCCCGCGAGGGACGACGGGCTCCACCGGCCCGCCCGCCTCCTTCCAGGCTCCGAACCCGCCCGCAATGTGAGCCACGGGCTTCAGTCCCATCTCCCGCGCGGTGCGGGCGGACAGCGCCGAGCGCCAACCGCCCGCGCAGAAGAACACGAACCGCTTGTCCTCCGCGAACACGGGCTTGTGGTAGGGGCTCTCCGGGTCGATCCAGAACTCCAGCATCCCGCGCGGACAATGAAATGCGCCGGGCACCTTGCCCTCGCGCTCCAGTTCCCGCGGGTCGCGCAGGTCCACCAGCACCACGTCCTCGCGCCCGGCAAGCCCGATGGCCTCGCTGGCCGGAATGGTGTCCACCACGGCGTTCGCCTCGGCGAGCAGCGCCTTGTAGCCCTTGCTGATGATCTGCGGCATCGATGGTCTCCCTGGAGCGGCAAGGATGTCGCGACGGGCCCGCCTGCGTCAACGCCGCGAGCGGCGCGCCAGATGCGCTTCAGGAGCCTTGCGCGCCTCCGCGCGCCGGCGGCATGCTGGGCGCATGATCCTGAATCCGTTCGACATCTTCGCCGTCGCCTTTTTCGCCGTCGCCTGGGTCGGCTACGCCATGGCGGTGGAGGGCTGGCGGGGCGGCCGCAGCCTGAACGGCATCATGCACGACTATCGCCTGCGTTGGATGGAGCAGATGCTGGCGCGCGAGGTGCGCATCATCGACACGCAGATCATGGCGAGTCTGCAGAACGGGACGGCGTTCTTCGCCTCCACGTCCCTGCTGGCGGTCGGCGGCTCGCTCACGCTGCTCAGGGCGGCCGATGACATCCTGCGCGTTTTCGCTGACCTGCCGCTCGGCATCGAGACCCAGCGAGGGCTGTGGGAAATGAAGGTCATCGGGCTTGCCGTGATCTTCGTCTACGCCTTCTTCAAGTTCGCCTGGAGCTACCGGCTGTTCAACTACGCGGCGATCCTTCTGGGCGCCACGCCGCCTGCGGAGCAGGCCCAGTCTCCTGAAGCCTTGAGACATGCCCGCAGCGTCGCCGGCATGGCGACGGCGGCTGGACGCCACTTCAACCGCGGCCAGCGCGCCTTCTTCTTCGCGCTGGGTTACCTCGGCTGGTTCTGGTCTCCCTCCGTGTTCATCCTGTCCACGGCGGCGGTCCTGGTCGTCATGTACATGCGCCAGTTCCGGTCGGACGGGCTGCGCTCGGTGATCGCCCTCGCCGATTCCGGCTCCGCTTGACGAACCGCGGCCGGAAGCGCAGGCAGGAGCCATGACCGCGCCCGCTCCCAAGATCCCTGCCGAAACGCTCGAAGCCACGATCGTGGAGCTCACGGCCGAGCGCGGGGCCGAGAAGACGATCTGCCCGTCCGAAGTCGCCCGCAAGCTCGGCGGCCCGCACCCCGATGGTTGGGGGCCGCTGATGATCCCGGTCCGCAGGGCGGCCGTCCGCCTCGCCCATGCCGGCAAGGTGGTGATCTACCGCAAGGGCAAGCCGGTGGACCCGGACGACTTCAAGGGCGTGTACCGGATCGGCCTGCCGCGTCCGCAGTGAGCGCCCCGGGAAACAGCACGCGGGTGTGGCCCAGGAGCCGCTCGGCGATGAGTCCGATCCACTCCCGCGTCGCCACCTCCGTCCGCCTCAGCCCCTCGCCGACGGTCCACGAGATCCGATAATCGCCCTGGCCAACGGTCCGGTAGTCCACCGGAACCGGAACGACGTCGTACCCCGCCGCGCGGAACAGACCCACCGAGCGGGGCATGTGATAGGCGGACGTCACGAGCAGCCAGCGCTGGCCAGGCTGAAGCTTCACCACGTCCCGCGTGAACAGGGCGTTCTCGTAGGTGTTGCGGGACTTGCCCTCGAACTGGATGCGTCCCGGCGGGACGCCCAGTTCGGCGACGTGCTGCTCCACCACCGCCGCCTCGGTGTCGGCCTGGTTCAGGAGGTCGCCGGAGCCGCCCGTGAAGATCACAGGCTTGTCCGGATAGCGCCGCGCCAGGTCCGCCATGGCGATGAGCCGCTCGGCGGCTTCGTCGACGAGCAACTGACCACGCCCGCGTGACCGCTCCGGCTCGGGCGCGCCCCCGAGCACGATCACGCCGGTGAAGGGTGTTCCGTCGTCACGCCAAGGCGGGAAACGTTGCTCCAGCGGCAGGATCAGCAAGGTGCCGACCGGGAGGATGCCGACGAGGAGCAGCAGCCCGGATCCCCCAAGGGCCAGCCAACGTCCGAGCAGCTTCCAGCGCGTAAAGGCCAGCAACGCGCCGGCGAGAGTCGCCAGTACAAGGAAATTGGCCGGCGCCGCGATGAACCACAGCACCTTGGAGAGCACGAAGTACACGTCTCAGGCCCCCCTGGGCTGGCCTTGCTCAATTCGCCTTGGAAGCCTTGAACGCCTCGTAGCGGGCCTTCGTCTCGGCGTTGGCCGGATAAAGGCCGGGCAGCGGCACGCCGCGCTCCACCTCGGTCATGATCCAGGCCTCGAGTCGCTCCTGCTCGGGCCCCTCTTTCAGCACCGTCTCCACATAAGCGGCCGGGATGCAGACTGCGCCGTCCGCGTCGGCCACGATCAGGTCGTCGGGGAAAACCGCCACGCCGCCGCAAGCGATCGGCTCCTGCCACCCCACGAAAGTGAGGCCCGCGACGGCAGGCGGCGCCGCCGTGCCACGGCACCACACCGGCAGGCCCGCGCCGAGCACGCCGGCGATGTCGCGCATCACCCCGTCCGTGATCAGCGCCGTCACGCCGCGCTTGGCCATGCGGGCGACCAGGATGTCGCCGAAGATGCCCGCGTCCGTGCTCCCCATGGCGTCCACCACCGCGATGCAACCCTCGGTCATGTGTTCGATCGCGGCCCGGGTAGACCGCGGCGAGGACCAGGATTCGGGCGTCGCGAGGTCCTCGCGGGCCGGGACGAAGCGCATGGTGAAGGCGGGTCCGACGAGCCGCTTGCCTTCCGCCGTGGGCAGTGGCGCCGGGCCGCGCATCCAGAGCTTCCGAAGGCCCTTCTTCAGCAGCACCGTGGTGATCGTCGCCGTGGATATGGTCTGGAAGGCGGCGATCGTGGCTGCGTCGATGGTCATGCGGCTGGGGTCCTGTTGCAGGCGGCGGAGAGTGGCGCCCGTCCGCCGCGCGCGCAAGACGCCTGCAGGCGCGGCGCCGATGCCCAGCCGCATGGCTGGTTCAATCGTCCCACTTGGGCGCGAACGCCGGGCTGATCATGCGTCCGTCCGGCCGCGCCAGCCGCGAGATCGCCGCCATTTCGTCCTCTGACAGGGAGAAATCCCAGATGCCGAAGTTCTCGACGATCCGCTTTGGCGTCGCCGACTTCGGAATCGCCGTGACGCCGGGCTGCTGGATGTGCCAGCGCAGCACCACCTGTGCGCCCGTCTTGCCGTGCGCGACAGCGATTTCCTGAACGGTCTTCGCCTCGGTGTCCGTCCCCTTGCCGATGGGCGAATAGGACGTGAAGGCCATGCCGTGCCGCCGCGCGGCGGCGCGGACCTTATGCTGGTCCAGGGTGGGATGGTATTCGCACTGAAGCGCGACGAGCGGCTCGCTGGAGAGCCGCACGGCCTCGTCCAGCATGGCGACAGTGAAGTTGCAGACGCCTATGTGGCGCGCCAACCCGCGCCGCTTCACCTCGCAAAGCGCGCCGATGGATTCCGCCAAGGGCACGTCCGGATTCGGCCAGTGGATGTGAAGCAGGTCGACGTGGTCGAGCCCGAGCCGCTTCAGGCTGGCCTCGGCCGATGCCTGGAGCTTGCCGGGCGCGATGTCCGTCCACCACACCTTCGTTGTGACGAACACTTCGTCACGCGGCACGCCGCCCCGGCGCAGGCCCTCCCCGACCTCGACCTCGTTGCCGTACATGGCCGCGGTGTCCACGTGCCGATAGCCCACCTGGAGAGCGGTCACCACGGCGTCCACGCAGGCCTGACCCTCGGCCCTGAAAGTGCCGAGTCCGAGCGCCGGAATCCGCGCTCCCTTCGCCTCGACGATGGCGGGTGCTGACATGGAGGTCTCCTGGATGAACTCTGCCTTCGACGGAAGTAGGCCGCCGCCGGCGTTTGTCACCGGGGGCCGGCCGAGAGGCTTGCCGGGGATGTGAGCGCGATCGCAGGCCGCCTTCCCACGACTCCCGTCGGCCTCTAGTGTCACCGCCATCGAGCGGGAGACTGCGATGACCAAAGCCGTTCTGGGCATCATCGGCGGATCGGGCGTGTATGACCTGCCCGGCCTCACGGACATCCGCGAGGAGGCGGTCGCGACGCCCTGGGGCGAGCCTTCCGACACGCTGCGCTTCGGCCGCATCGGCCAAACGGAGATCGTGTTCCTGCCCCGGCACGGCCGCGGCCACCGGCTGTCGCCCTCCGACATCAACTATCGCGCCAACATCGACGCCCTGAAGCGCGCCGGCGTCACCGACATCGTGTCGCTCTCCGCCTGCGGCTCCTTCAAGCCGGAGTTGCAACCGGGTCTCTTCGTCCTGGTGGATCAATATGTCGACCGCACCCACCGCCGGGAAAGCACGTTCTTCGGAACCGGCTGCGTGGCCCACGTTTCCATGGCCCATCCAGTCGGCCCGCGCCTCGCGGAGCGCCTGGCCGCGGCCGCCGAAGCGGAAGGCGTGCCCTACCGAAAGGGCGGGACCTACGTCTGCATGGAAGGCCCGCAGTTCTCCAGCTACGCCGAGTCCATCACCTATCGCCACCTCGGCTACGACGTCATCGGCATGACCGCGATGCCCGAGGCCAAGCTCGCCCGCGAGGCTGAGATTACCTACGCTACGCTCGCCATGGTCACCGATTTCGACTGCTGGCACCCGGAGCACGGAGCCGTGGACGTGGCCGACGTCATCCAGGTCATGCACGGAAACACCGAGAAGGCCCGCCGCCTCGTCGCGAGGTTGGCGGCCGGCTTCCCCGCCGAGCGCGAGCCCTGCCCCGCGGGCTCCCACAAGGCCCTGGACACCGCCATCATGACTGCCCCGAGCGCCCGCGATCCGGCGCTACTCGCCAAGCTGGACGCCGTGGCCGGGCGCGTGCTGGGCCCGAAAAACGCCTGAACGCGGCCAGGGGAGCAGGCCTACCGGCCCCACCGCTCCATAGCCTTGTCGTCCGCGTCTTTCGCCTCCACCCAGTCGCCGGCCGTCCCGTCGACGTGGTGCTCCTTCTTCCAGAAGGGCGCCCGGGTCTTGAGGTAGTCCATCAGGAACTCGGCCGCTTCGAAAGCGGCGGCCCGGTGGGCCGAGGCTGTGACGACCAGCACGATGGGCTCGCCCGGCGCGACCCGGCCATGGCGATGAATGGCGACCACGCCCTGCAGCGGCCAGCGCGCGGCGGCCTCCTGGGCAACGCGGCCGATCTCCTCCTCGGCCATGCCGGGATAGTGCTCGAGCTCCAGCGCTGCGAGGCGCCCGCCCTCCGCCCGGCACAGGCCGGTGAAGGTCACCACCGCCCCCACGTCCGTCCGCCCTTCCGCCAACCGCGCGACCTCCGCCGCCGTATCGAACGGCTCGGCCTGGATGCGGACGCTGACTGGGACGTTACTCATCTCAGCCGCCCGTCATCGGCGGGAAGAAGGCGATCTCGGCGGCGCCCGCGATGGGCGTGTCCGGCTTGACGTGCTTGCGATTGATGGCGGCGCGCACCACCGCCGGGTTCTCGAAGGCGTAGGCGTATTCCTCGCCCTGCTGGGCGAGCCACCCGGCGAGGTCCGCCACGGTCCGTACGCTCTCGGGCGGGGAGACCTCCTCTTCCGGCTTGCCGATCCGCTCCCGCACCCACGCGAAATAGACGACCTTCATCGCAGCCCCTCAGGCGCCATGGTCCACGATGTGGTGGATGCCGGCGCGGAAATAGTCGTACCCCGTATAGAGCGTCAGGATGGCCGATACCCACAGAAGGCCGATCCCGATCGCCACCGTGCCGGGCAGCAGGTGCTCGCCCGCCGGCCCCACGATCAGGAACCCCAGCGCGAAAAGCTGCAGCGTCGTTTTCCACTTTGCGACCGTTGAAACCGGGACGCTGACGCGCAGCTCCGCCAGGTATTCGCGCAAGCCGGACACCAGGATCTCGCGCGACAGGATGACGATCGCCGCCCAGATGTCCCAGCGCTGGATGGTGCGGTCCGCGACCAGCATCAGAAGCGTCGCCGAGACCAGGAGCTTGTCCGCGATGGGATCCAGCATGCGGCCAAGCGTCGACTGCTGCTGCCAGGCGCGGGCCAGATAGCCGTCGAAGAAATCGGTCACGCCGGCCAGCACGAAGACGCCCAGCGCGGCCCAGCGCATCCAGAATTCTTCCGGCCAGAACATCAGCGCGGTCACCACCGGCACGGCGACGACGCGGCCGTATGTCAGCACGTTCGGGAGGTTGAGAGGGTTCGCCCGCCGCATGTCGCCCGCCAGGGTCAAGGGACTCGGAGAGAGCATGCCGCCCCCGGAGACGTCAACCGACGCGGGCGAGTGACGCAGGTCCGCGTCATGCGTCATCCTCGGCCCTCGTGGAAGTAGTCGTACACCGCCCGCGCCGTCGACGCGTTCACGCCCGGGGCCTTGGCGAGGTCCTCGAGCGAGGCGCGCGCGATGGCCTTGGCGGTGCCGAAATGCAGCAGCAGCGCCCGCTTGCGCGCGGGCCCGATGCCGGCGATCTCGTCCAGCGGGCTCTTGGTGAACTCGCGCTTGCGCTTCGCCCGGTGCGTGCCGATGGCGAACCGGTGCGCCTCGTCACGCAGCCGCTGCACGAAGTAGAGCGCCGGGTCGCGCGGCGCCATCTTGAACGGCTCCCGGCCGGGAATGAAGAACGTCTCCCGCCCCGCGTCCCGGTCCGGTCCCTTCGCCACCCCGATCAGCGGAACCTCCGTGACGCCGATTTCTTCCAGCGTGGTCCGGGCCGCATCGAGCTGACCCCGGCCGCCGTCGATCAGCACCAGGTCCGGCCAGGCTGGCATCTCGCCCGAGTCCGCCTCGGGCTCAACCGCCGTCATCCCCGGCGCGCCGAAGGCGCGGGAAGGGGATCCAGGAGCCGGGACGTCATGTTCGCCGGACCGCGAGGAAATCTCGCGCGGGTTCTCCTTCACCAGCCGGCTGAACCGCCGCCGCAGCACCTCGCGCATCATGCCGTAGTCGTCGCCAGGCGTGAGCTCCTCCGACTTGATGTTGAACGTGCGGTAGTGCGCCTTCGAGAATCCGTTCACCCCGGCCACGATCATGCCGCCGACCGCGTTCGTGCCCATGATGTGCGAGTTGTCGTAGACCTCGATCCGCCGTGGCGCCCGGGGCAGGCCGAAGGCCTGGGCCAGCGCAGCCATGAGCTTCTGCTGCGAGGACGTGTCCGCCAGCCTCCGCCCCAGCGCCTCGCGGGCGTTCTTGGCGGCGTGCTCCACGAGGTCCCGCTTCTCGCCGCGCTTCGGGACGTTCACCTCCACGCGGTGGCCTGCGTGGGCGCTGAGCGCCTCCTCCAGCAGCTCGCGCTCCTCGACGTCGTGCGACAGCAGGACCAGCCGCGCCGGCGGCTTGTCGTCATAGAACTGCGCCACGAAGGCGGCCAGCACCTCTGTGGCTGGAGTGGTCTTGTCCGCCTTCGGGAAGTAGTCTCGGTTGCCCCAGTTCTGGAAGTTGCGGAAGAAGAACACCTCCACGCAGAACTGTCCCGCCTCCTCGTGGAGGGCGAAGACGTCAGCCTCCTCCGTATTTTGGGGATTGATGTCCTGGGTGCCCTGGATGGCGGAGAGCGCGGCAAGGCGGTCGCGGTAGCGCGCCGCCCGCTCGAACTCCAGGTCTTCCGCCGCGGCCTGCATGTCGGCGGCGAGTTGCCCCTTCACGCCCTTGCTCTTGCCACGCAGGAAGTCCCGGGCCTGGGCGGCGAGGCGGGCGTACTCCACGTGCCCGATCTCCCCGGTGCAGGGCCCGGAGCAGCGCTTGATCTGGTGGAGAAGGCAGGGGCGCGTGCGGTTCTCGTAGTAGCTGTCCGTGCAGGAGCGCAGCAGGAAGGCGCGCTGCAGGGCGTTGAGCGTGCGGTTCACCGCCCACACGCTGGCGAAGGGTCCGAAATAGTCTCCCGGGCGGTTGCGCGCGCCGCGGTGCTTGGTGAGCTGCGGCGAGACGTGGTCGCCCGTCAGCAGGATGTAGGGAAACGACTTGTCGTCGCGCAGCAGCACGTTGAAGCGCGGCTTCAGCTGCTTGATGAGGTTCGCCTCCAGCAGCAGCGCCTCGGTCTCGGTCTGCGTGGTGACGAACTCCATGCGCGCCGTTTCGGCGATCACCCGCAGGATGCGCGTCGAATGCCCCCGGCCTTGCGCATAGGTGGCCACGCGCTTCTTCAGGCTGCGCGCCTTGCCGACGTAGAGCACGCAATCATCGGCGTCGATCATCCGGTAGACGCCCGGCCCATTCGGCAGCGTCTTCCAGAAGGCGCGGATCACCTCCACGCCGGCCTTCACGCGCGAGCTGCCGGCAGGCCCCTCGAAGTCGATGTCGAGATCGGAGCCCTGTTCCTCGATCTCCGAATCGAGCTCGGCCTCGGCTTCGAGTTCGTCCTCGGCCGTGTCGTCGTCGAAGGTGTCCGGCGCAGGCTCTGCGGCCGGGCGAGTGGTGCGGGGTGCTGACGCCATGTGGCACATGTAGGACGAAGCGCGCCCGGAAAAAAGCGCGTACGAGGCCCGGCTTCCGTCATTGCGAGCGAAGCGAAGCAATCCAGGGTCAATCAGGCGCAAAGCGGGACGATGCGTCTCGCCGCCCCTGGATTGCTTCGTCGCTGCGCTTCTCGCAAGGACGGAGGGAAACGCCTCACCCCACCCGCGACAGCGCCGTCGCCCCGAACACGTCCTCGAACGCGGCGCGCAAAGCCACGTCGGCGTCGTGCATCGTCACCGGCAGCCCGAGGTCGACGAGGCTCGTCACCCCGTACAACTGCTCGGAGATCCCGCACGGCACGATGCCGCCGAAGTGCGACAGGTCCGGCTCGACGTTCAGGCTGATGCCATGGAAGGTCACCCACTTGCGCACCCGGATGCCGATGGCCGCGATCTTGTCCTCGGCCCCGGGCGCCTTCTCGGGCCGGCGCACCCACACGCCCACCCGGTCTTCGCGGCGTTCGCCGCGCACGTTGAAGCTCGCGAGCGTCCCGATCACCCAGGCCTCAAGCGCCGCCACGAAGGCCCGCACGTCGGGCTTACGCCGCCTCAGGTCGAGCATGACGTAAGCCACGCGCTGGCCGGGTCCGTGATAGGTGAACTGCCCTCCCCGCCCCGTGCGATGCACGGGGAATCGCTGGTCGACGAGGTCCTCGTCCCGCGCCGACGTGCCCGCGGTGTAGAGCGGCGGATGCTCCAGCAGCCACACGCACTCGGGCGCGACGCCCTCCGCGATGGCCTCCGCCCGCGCCTCCATGACGCGCACGGCGTCCTCATAGGGGACCAGCCCCGGCGTGGTCGCCCACTCCACAGGCGGCAAGCCCTCGGCCGGCCACAACCGCTCGGCGAGTTCATCCCTGATCTTCACGGCACATTAACCATGTTGTCGCTTCACTGGACCCGAGGCGGCGGCCAAGAAGCGCCGCGCCTCTCCATCTATGCACCCCGGACAGCCGCTTCCACCAGCGCGCCGATCCGGATTAGGTTTCGGGTTTCTGTGGAGCGGCGAGTGGCATCCGGTCTGGACATCGTTGGCGTCGACATCTCCATCGTTCTCGGCCGCTCGCGCATGCCCATCCACCAGCTGCTGCGCATGGGCCGCGGCGCCGTGATCGCGCTCGATTCGGCCGAGGGTGACGAGGTGGAGATCCTGGCCAACGACATGCCCATCGCGAAGGGCACCGTGGTGGTCAGCGGCACGGTCATTACGGTGGAGGTCAAGGAACTCCTGCGCCGTCCCGGCAGTGAGAAGCTCAGCGCCTGACGCGGCGCCATCTTTTCCGCTTCGCCGCCGCAAACGGCGCTTGTCGACCCTGAATCCTTCTGTTACACGGAGCGCCGTTCCGGTCGGGGGCGCCCTGATCAGAGCAATTGCGGTCGTGGCGGAATTGGTAGACGCGCTAGCTTGAGGTGCTAGTTCTTTAACCGGAGTGGAGGTTCGAGTCCTCTCGACCGCACCATTCTCTTCCGAGCCTTCGGGCTCCGAACGGCGGTGGATCCCAGCGATCCGCCGCCGTTTCGTTTTTGGTGCATTCGAATATTTTAATTTTGATTATTATCATATTTGGTAGAAGCGGGTCATTCGACATGCAAAGAGATGATATCGAGATTTCTCAACGCTTTGGAATTACGGGCAAGCGCCAAATAAGAGTGGCTCTTCCGGTCAATCTCTATGTTCATCCCGTAGGCGTATTCATATGTACAACATATTTCACGGTATGCATTTTTTGTGCGTTATGGGCGGCAGTGTTCCCGGTCTATCAGGGAACGGCCACCACGATGTTGGGAACGATGGTGTTTCTCGCGCCTGTGTACATGATTGCGGTAGCGAGCAATCCGACACTCCGATGGTTTTGGCGCAGAGGCCCTCTCCTCACGATCGACGGCGATGGGATCACACGGCGGCCATTTGAAAGACGCATCGAATGGTCAGACGTGCAAACGGCTCAGTTCGATGCTTCTAAAATGCAGCGACTTTTGCTGCGGACGCGCTCTGGCGCAGCGCTCCGTGGCCAGGAGCGAAACATATTCGGTAATCCATCGGCAGTCTGGGACACGAACGTGCCACTGGTTCACCTCGACAGGCCGTTCTCCGAAATCGAGCAGATTCTTCGGGCGCTCCTAGCGCGAGCTGGCTGCGAAATCGTCGAACGGGGTCAACTTCCGAGCGATCTCAAGCCCCCCGGTGCCGCCGCACCCCGGCGATGATCCGCTCCGTCTCGCTGGTCCAGCCCGCGGGCGCGGCGACGGTCTCAATTCGGCCCGGCCCGGGCTGCAGGTGCACCAGACCGTAGCCCTCCCCCTTCAGCGCGCGCAGGAAGGCCGGCAGCATCGCCGCCGTCTGGGGCTGGATGTCGTGGAGCAGGATCACGCCACGCCCGGCGTGGCGCAGGCGCTCGAGCATGCGGGCCAGCTGGAATTCCGGCGTCATTTTCGTCCAATCGGACGCCCACAGGTCGCAGCCGAACACCCCGATGTCGCGCTCCGCCGCCCAGGCGTTCACGGCGTGGGTATCGGCGAAGCCGGGATAGCGGAAGAACGGCGCCGCCGCGCCCTGCCCCGCCTTGGCGTCCGGCTCGCCAAGCGCGGCCGCGATGGCCTTGAAGCCGTCTTCCGCTTGGCGCACCTGCGCGCTTTCGGACAGGTCCCGCATGGTCCACGGATGGGACCACGTATGGCAGGCAAGCGTATGTCCCTCGTCCCGGATCCGCCGCACCAGCGCCGGGTGGGCCTGCGCGTTGCGCCCGATCAGGAAGAAGGTCGCCTTGGCTCCCTCGCACGCGAGCGCGTCCAGCACGCGCGGAGTCGTGGCGGGCGCGGGGCCGTCGTCGAAGGTGAGCACGACCTCCTTCGGCCCCAGAGGCAGCGCCGCCGGATAGGTCTTCAGCCCAACCTGCAGCCCGCCCTTCGTTCCGACATGCAGAATGCGGGCGTTACCGAGCCTGTCGGCCGGGCAGGCCGCCGCCAGGGACGGCCAGGGCGTGGCGGCCGCAAACAGTCCGGCAGCGACCGCGCGCCGGGATGGGAGATCGGTCATGCGATGCGTCCGCCTTTGGAACGAATAGTCCTAGCACGCGATTGAGGCGCCCCGCAGACACAACGCGCGTGGTCCGGCGATGATGAAATGGTGACGCCCGGCCACCCTCGCGCGCGTTGCGCCGGCGATTCCGGATGATACAAGGCCGCAGGCTCGCGTCCGACTCGGAACAATTCGCATGCTGGACATCGACGACCAGACCAAGTCGGCAGAGCGCATTCTCGCCTTCCGCGACGAGCAGGGCGACGTCGCCCAAGACTTCGTCCAGGCCGTCGCGGACGCCATTGACGCCGGCGACGCCGATCGAGCGCAGGAGTTGGTGCGCCCGCTGCACGAGGCCGACCAGGGCGCCCTGATCGAGGCCCTGCCGGCCGACGTCCGCGCCCGCCTGATCGAGCTGCTCGGCGACGTCTTCGACTTCGCCGCCCTGACCGAGGTCGACGACTCGGTCCGCGAGGAGCTTCTCGAGGAGCTCCCGACCGAGACCGTCATCGAGGGCGTGAAGGACCTCGAGTCGGACGACGCTGTCTATATTCTCGAGGACCTGGACAAGGAGGACCAGGACGAGATCCTCGAGGGCCTCCCGGCTACCGAGCGCATCGCCCTCCAGAAAAGCCTCGACTACCCGGAGGACTCCGCCGGCCGTCTGATGCAGACGGAGCTGGTCGCCGTGCCGCCCTTCTGGACCGCCGGCCAGACCCTGGATCACCTGCACGCGACCGAGGACCTGCCGGACAGCTTCTTCGAGATTTTCGTGGTCGATCCCGGCCACCGGCTCCTGGGCCAGATCTTCCTCGACAAGCTCGTCCGCAGCCCTCGCATCGCCCGCGTCGACACGCTCATGAACACGGAGCGGCGCCGCGTGCACGCCACCGACGACCAGGAGCAGGTCGCCCGGGTGTTCGAGCGATACAACCTCGTCTCGGCGCCCGTCGTGGACGAGGCCGAGCGCCTTGTCGGCGTGATCACCATCGACGACGTCGTGGACGTCATCCAGGAGGAAGCGGACGAGGACGTGAAGGCGCTCGGCGGCGTGAGCTCGGAGGAAGAGCTCTCCGATCGCGTGGCCACCATCGCCCGCAGCCGCTTCGTGTGGCTGTTCGTCAACCTCATCACGGCCTTTATCGCCTCGGCTGTGCTGGGCCTGTTCGAGGGTCAGCTCCAGAAGATGGTCGCGCTCGCCGTGCTCGCCCCCATCGTGGCGAGCCAGGGCGGCAACGCAGCCACCCAGACGATGACGGTCGCGGTGCGGGCGCTTGCGGTGCGAGAACTCGGGGCCGGGAACGCGCTGCGCGTGACCCTGCGCGAAAGCTTCGTGGGGCTCATCAACGGGATCGGCTTCGGCCTGCTCACGGGCCTGGTCGCCTCGATCTGGTTCCACGACTGGAACATCGGCCTGGTGATCTGCATCGCCATGCTGGTGAACCTGGTGGCCGGAGCGCTCGGCGGCATCCTCATCCCGCTGACGCTGGAGAAGTTCGGGGCCGACCCGGCCGTCTCTTCCGGCGTCTTCGTCACCACCGTCACCGACGTGGTCGGCTTCTTCGCCTTCCTGGGCATCGCAACGTTGTGGTTCGGTCTCAGCTGAGTTGCAATCAGCTGAAGCTTCGTATTTCCTCTTTCTTAAGACCTTCGGTCGAAATGCTGGGTATCGCGTTCCCGTCAACCGAGCGGCGAGCCTCATGCGTATCTTGTCCGGTTCGACTGCAGGCCTTCTTGGCGCTGTCGCCCTCACTCTCTCCGTGGCGCTCGCGGGCTGCACCATGGCGCCCGACTACTACCCGCGGAAGGGCGATGTGAAGCCCCACCCGGGCGTGGCGCGCGCCAAGTCCCTCCCGATCCACGGCATCGACGTGTCCCGCTGGCAAGGCGAGGTCGACTGGAACCAGGTGAGAAACGCCGGCACCCGCTTCGCCTTCATCAAGGCGACGGAGGGCGGCGACCACATCGACCCGGCCTTCAGCCGCAACTGGGCCGGCGCCAAGGCCGCCGGCGTGCCGGTCGGCGCCTATCACTTCGTGTACTGGTGCCGCTCCGCCCAGGAGCAGGCCCGCTGGTTCGTCCAGCACATCCCGACCGACCCGGACGCGCTGCCGCCCGTGCTGGATGTGGAGTGGAACGGCTCGTCCCAGACTTGCCCGAAGAAGATCCCGCGCGAGCTGGCGCTGGAGAAGATCAAGATCATGCTGGCCGAGCTGGAGCGCCACACCGGCAAGCGGCCGATCATCTACACCGACATCACCTTCCACAAGGACGTGCTGGAAGGCGAACTGCAGGATTATCCCTTCTGGATCCGCAGCGTCGCCGCCGAACCCCACGAGCGCTACGCGAGCCGGCCATACGCCCTGTGGCAGTGGACCACCACCGGCCGCGTGCCCGGCATCAAGGGCGACGTCGATCGCAACGCCTTCCACGGCACCGAGCAGCAGTGGGTTGCGTTCCTGGACGGCAGCGGCGGCGGGCGTCGCCGGGACGACGGCCTGAACACCGCCGTGGCGTCTTCCGCGCCGATGGCGCCCCAGTCCACGCCTGTCTCCCTGCCGGGCGGCCTGACGCCGCCGGCCGCCGTCGCCGAGGTGGACACCACCGCCTCGGTGCGCAGCTACCTGCCGTTCTGAGAAGCGCGACACCGCTGCAAGGCGCACGGGCCGCCGAGCCGCGACTGGTCCCCTCTCCCGGGCAGCGGGAAGGGCTGGGTGGGGACCGCCCTACCGGCTCCAAGGCTGCATCTTCAGTCATTGCGAGGAGCTGCGCGACGAAGCAATCCAGGGCCCACCGTCTCAGGTGATGACCGCGGCGGCCTGCGGCTCCTGGATTGCTTCGCTGCGCTCGCAAGGACGGCTGAATCCTACAGCCTCACAACCACCGCCGCACCTTGGCGGCGTAGTCCCGCCAGGCTTGGCCGAAGCGGCGCTCCAGGTGCGCCTCTTCCCGAGAAATGGCCAGCCAGTTCACGGCCGCGACCGTGACCGGCGCGAGAAACAGCAGCCAGCCCCAGCGCAGCGCCAGCGCGAAGCCGATCAGGGCCACCGTGTTGGCGACGTAGATGGGATTGCGCGACCACCGGTACGGCCCCGTGGTCACCAGATTGCGGCTCGGCGCGTTCGGCAACACCGTCGTGCCGTGCCGGCGCAACACGATGAAGCACGCGAAGTCCATCAGCACGCCCAGGCCGAACAGCCCCAGGCCTGCCCACTCGGGCACGAGGCGCAGCTGCCGGTCGAGCCACAGGAACGGGTCCACCTGCTCCAGCCCCCAGGCGACCAGCAGCGCGGCGGAATAGATCAGCGGCGGCCACGGGATCGTGTTGGGCCTCTCGCCGATGTCTTTCGCCATTCCGCTCCCCCTCCCCGCGAACCTGGGGCTTTCTCGAAAACGCCCCGTGCGCGCCGGCCTCTACACGCGGCCGGCGTCCGGGTTATCCTGCAGCAAACAGCCTTCGCACAAGAGGAAACGCAGGGACATGCTGGCCAACGCTCCGCGCCCGTTCAACTTCGACCTCGGCGAGACCGCCGACGCCATCCGGGAAACCGTGGCGGGCTTCGCCCAGAGCGAAATCGCGCCCCGCGCGGCCGAGATCGACCGCACGAATCAGTTCCCGCGGGACCTCTGGCCCAAGATGGGCGCCCTGGGCCTCCATGGCATCACCGTGGAGGAGGAATACGGCGGTTCGGGCCTGGGCTACCTTGAGCACGTGGTCGCCATGGAGGAGGTCTCCCGCGCCTCCGCCTCCGTGGGCCTCAGCTACGGCGCCCACTCCAATCTCTGCGTCAACCAGCTGCGCCGCAACGGGACGGACCCGCAAAAGCGCAGGTACCTGCCAAAGCTCATCTCCGGCGAACACGTCGGCGCCCTCGCCATGTCCGAGCCGGGCGCCGGCTCCGACGTGGTCAGCATGCGCACCCGCGCGGAGAAGAAGGGCGACCGCTACGTCCTCAACGGCTCCAAGATGTGGATCACCAACGGGCCCATCGCGGAGACGCTGATCGTCTACGCCAAGACCGATCCGGAGGCCGGCCCGAAGGGCATCACGGCCTTCCTGGTCGAAAAGGGCATGAAGGGCTTCTCCACCGCCCAGAAGCTCGACAAGCTGGGCATGCGCGGCTCCGACACGGGCGAACTCGTGTTCGAGGACTGCGAGGTCCCGGAGGAGAACGTCCTCGGCGATGTTGGCAAGGGCGTGAACGTGCTCATGTCCGGCCTGGACTATGAGCGCGCCGTGCTGGCCGCCGGGCCGCTCGGCATCATGCAGGCGGCGCTGGACGTGGTGATGCCCTATGTCCACGAGCGCAAGCAGTTCGGCAGGCCCATCGGCGAGTTCCAGCTCGTCCAGGGCAAGCTCGCCGACATGTACGTCACGATGAACGCCTGCAAGGCATATGTGTACGCCGTCGCCAAGGCCTGCGACCGCGGCGAGACCACCCGCGAGGACGCCGCTGGGGCGATCCTGATCGCCGCCGAGAAGGCCACCCAGATGGCGTTGGACGCCATACAGCTGCTGGGCGGCAACGGCTACATCAACGACTACCCCACAGGCCGCCTGCTGCGCGACGCCAAGCTCTACGAGATCGGCGCCGGGACCAGCGAGATCCGCCGCATGCTGATCGGGCGCGAGCTGTTCGCCAAGACCGCCTGACCTGCACCCGCCGTCGTGGCCGGCCTGTCCCGGCCCCATTCCTCCCAAGCAGAAGGACCCCCGCCCATGCTCGTCATCTGGGGACGCATCACCTCCGTCAACGTCCAGAAGGTCGTCTACGCCGCCGACGTCCTCGGCCTCGACTACGAGCGCCGGGAGGCCGGCGGGGCCTTTGGCGTGGTGGGGACGCCCGAGTACCGGGCCATGAATCCCAACGGCCTCGTCCCAACCCTGGAGGACGACGGCCTCGTGCTGTGGGAGTCCAACGCCATCGTGCGCTACCTCGCGGCCAAGCACGGCGCAGGCTCGCTCTGGCCAGTCGACCCGGGCGCCCGGGCGCTGGCGGACCGCTGGATGGACTGGCAGCAGACGGTGCTCAACAAGGCGATGGGCCCCGTCTTCCACGGCCTCGTCCGCACCGCGCCGGACAAGCGCGACGCGGCGGCGGTCGAGGCGTCCCGCGCCGCCACCGAGGAGGCGCTCGCCATGCTGGACGAGCACCTGGGCCGCAACGAATGGCTGGGTGGCGGGCAGTTCACCATGGCGGAGTGCGTGGTCGGGCCGCAGGTCCACCGCTGGCTCAACATGCCCGTTCGGCGCGAGGCGCGGCCGCATGTGGAGCGGTGGTATCGGGAGTTGGCCGAAGGAACCGCGTCGCAGCAGGCTTTTCCGCTTCCTATCCTTTAGGCTGACGTGACATGAAACCAAGCGTGCAACGAGCTTTACAGTTCTCCAACTAGGGCACTGCAGGATACGCGCACATCGTACGTTCGTCAGTCCCCAAGTTGGACTCGAGAAGAGAGGACAAAGTCAATGTCTCGGCTGGTCATCGATCATTTTTCGTGCATTGAAGAAGGCTCAGTCGACATAAAGAAAATGACGTTTCTTATTGGACCACAAGCTAGTGGAAAAAGTGTTATTTCGAAGCTAATCTACTTTTTTAATGACATTCTTGACGAACAATTTTCAGCATTAGAGGAGGACATGACGTATAGACAATTTCACCGGCGGTTAATCGAGAATTTCAAGAAAGCCTTTCCGTCTGCAGCTTGGGGTAACAATGCTTTTCAGATTGAATATCATCTCGGCCCATATCTTTTTATCCTCAAACGCGGTCGCGTCAGAAAGAATTCAAGCGGAACGATGACCCTTTCGATTTCGGATAATTTCCAGGACAACTATGAGCGCTATCTGAATGAAATTCGTACTCTCAAATTGAGGACTGCCGAAAAGAATGATGAGTCATTCACCTCTCGGGAGTGGGAGATATTTTATGATGTTCGCAGAAAGGCCGTCCAGGCCATGCGGCACGAGCTCGGGAATGACTACTACAGTTCCCAGCTTTTCATACCTGCTGGCCGCTCATTTTTTACGAGCATGGGCAAAGCTGTTGTCGCTTTCGAACAAGGTGGATACCTAGATCCTGCCACTGCCCAATTTGGAAGATATTTTACCACGATGAGAGACATGCTTCTTGGGAGAGGGTTTGTTTATAGGAGTCGACCGCCGAACAAAGAAAGAATAGCGCATCGTACTGCTCTGGCCGCGAAGCTATTTGGCGGAACGATTAAAAGCGAAAGGAACGAAGCTTACGTTGAGGCCGAAGATGGGCGAAAAATCGCTTTTTCGATATTATCATCTGGACAGCAGGAATTGCTGCCCTTATGGCTTGCACTAAATGAATTCATGAACGATGAAAGCGACAATGTCTTTCTTTACATAGAAGAACCGGAAGCTCACCTATTCCCAAGCGCGCAAAGTGTCCTCGCGGAATACTTGGCTACGCTGGTCAACTTCGGCTCACATCGAGGCATGTTTATAACTACTCACAGCCCGTATATTCTTGCGAAAATAAATAACTTACTTAGAGCGGGAGATCTAGGCAGGGCGCAAAGGCGAAAATACTCCGCCCAGGTCGACAAAGTAATACCCCGTAATGCCTGGCTAAATTCAGGTCAGTTTGCAGCATATGCGATAGAACAAAAGACAGTTGTGTCAGTACTTGGAGATGACGGTCTAGTTGACGGAGACTATCTCGACCGAGTTTCGTCTGATATTTCAGAGGAGTTTTCGGATCTCTTGATGATCGAGGCTCAGAATGTTTGAAACTGGGCCATGCACTTCATTTTCAGACAACACCAGGATCAAAGTCGAAGAATGCGGAAGAAAAGCGGTAATCCTGAATTCCGAGAGGAAACAATACATTATAGTGCGCTATGACGGCTGTGTAATCAAAAACCAGAAAGCGGCTGACTACATAATCAGAAACAACAATGTTGGAAATTTGATCGTAGAGCTTAAGGGTAAAAACGTTGAACATGCGGTTGACCAGGTGATAGCCACCGCGGACAAAATAAAAAACGCAAATAATGAAGAAATACTTCTTGGAGCTCTGATTGTATGCACTCAATTTCCTCGTATAAATACAAAAATACAGAAGGCAAAGGATACTATGCGCAAAAGATTTAACGCCCCTCTACATGTCGTGACTAAGAATTATGAGTTTTTCTTTGAAGCCGTGATGAGCTTCAAAGGCCCTCACAAAAAGGCTTAGATGGCTGTCACATCGGCGCCCTGAACAACGGCGTCCCGGGTTTCCGGGGCGCGGGCTCGCCGTGCTCCAGTTCATAAAGGTACTCCGGCGGCAGCCCTGCGTCCCGCGCAGCCGCCAGCACGCCTTCCAGGTAGCCGGGCTTCGGCTTGCCCGGCCGGTCCGTACGACCGACATAGACGAGCGCGCGGCGAGCGCCGCCGTCCGTCACCACCGGCTGGTTGATCTTGGTGTAGAGCCCGGTGTGCAGGCTCTCGTAGCGGTCCAGCGCCGGGATGTCGGAGAGCGCCAGGTCCCAGAGCACGCCCCAGACGGTCCGACGCGGGTCGCGCACGACGGAAGCATAGCCGTCCGCCATGATGATGAAACGATGCCGCGGCAGGCGGGCGAGGCCGACCACGGTCGACTTCGGGCAGCGCTGCGCCATGGCGGCGCGGTCCATGTTGGAGCCGTAGGCGAAATAGAGCGGCATGGCGGGACTCGGGCTTAACCGCCGCCGTCTCTACACCGCCGCGACGGTCTCTGTCCCGCTGGTCTTGCGCTCGCCTGCCCTGCCCACCCTCCTCCTGAGAGCGTGACGGCGTCATCGCCCAACGCCCCTCATCCTGAGGAGCCATGCGCAGCATGGCGTCTCGAAGGACGAGGGATCCAGAGCGCTCGATCGTGCTCACATACTGGAGTCGCTCGTCCTTCGAGACGCATCGCCCAGGGGCGATGCTCCTCAGGATGAGGGGATACAGGCGGCGTCGAGGTAAACCGCTGCGGATTCACTTGAACTCGATGATCACCGCGTCCACGGCGAGGCTGTCGCCTTCCTTGGCCAGCACCTTGGCGACCGTGGCGTCCTTCTCGGCGCGTAGCACGTTTTCCATCTTCATGGCCTCGACGATGCAGAGCGCCTCGCCGGCCTTGACCTCCTGCCCCTCCTTGACGGCGATGGACTTCACCAGGCCGGGCATCGGGCAAAGGAGGAACTTGCCGGTGTCCGCCGCCACCTTTTCGGGCATCAGGGCGGCGAGCTCGGCCTCGCGCTTCGTATAGACCCGCGCCTGAGTCGCCGCGCCGGCATGGGACAGCGCCACGCCGTTCAGCAGCGGCCGCACCTGCAGCGCGACCTCCGCGCCGTCGATGGTCCCCTGCCACACCGGCTCGCCCGGGCGCCAGCCGGAAGAGACTTCGTGATGATGCCCCTCGCCGAAGCGCACCACCGTGGCGTAGGCCATGTCCTCCACCGATACGTCGAAGCGCTGGTCGCCCAGCATCACCACGCGATCTGTCTCGAAGGTCACCGGGGCCGCAGCCCGCATCTGGCCCGAAATCCCGCGCTTGCGCAGGTTGAGCTTGTGGTCGATGGCCGCCGCCACCGCGGCCATCAGGTGCGCCGTCTCGCCTTCCGGCGCGATGGGCCTGAAGCCCTCGGGGAACTCCTCGGCGATGAAGCCGGTGGAGAGGCGGCCCGACTTCCAGCGATCATGCGCCATCAGCGCGGACAGGAACGGGATGTTGTGGCGGATGCCCTCGATCGCGAAGGCGTCCAGCGCCCGCGCCTGCGCGTCGATCGCCTCCAGGCGGGTCGGCGCATGGGTGACCAGCTTGGCGATCATCGGATCGTAGTAGATCGAGATCTCGCCGCCCTCGTAGACGCCGGTGTCGTTGCGGACGGTGACGTCGCCTGTCTGGCCTTCCGCCGGCGGCCGGTAGCTCACCAGGCGGCCCGTGGAGGGCATGAAGTTGCGGGTCGGGTCCTCGGCGTAGACGCGGCTCTCCACCGCCCAGCCGTTGAGCTTCACGTCCTCTTGCGAGATCGAGAGCTTCTCGCCCGCGGCCACGCGGATCATCTGCTCCACGAGGTCGATGCCGGTGATCATCTCCGTCACCGGGTGCTCCACCTGCAGGCGGGTGTTCATCTCGAGGAAGAAGAACGAGCGGTCCTGGCCGGCGACGAACTCCACCGTGCCGGCGCTGTCGTAGCCCACGGCGCGGGCCAGCGCGCAGGCCTGCTCGCCCATCTTGCGGCGGGTGGCCTCGTCGAGCAGCGGCGACGGGGCCTCCTCGATGACCTTCTGATTGCGGCGCTGGATGGAGCACTCGCGCTCTCCCAGGTAGATCACGTTGCCGTGCTTGTCGCCCAGCACCTGGATCTCGATGTGCCGCGGGTCGACGATGAACTTCTCGACAAAGACGCGGTCGTCGCCGAACGACGACGCCGCCTCGGACTTGGCGCGGGCGAACCCCTCGGCCACTTCGTCGGCCGAATAGGCGATGCGCATGCCCTTGCCGCCGCCGCCGGCGGAGGCCTTGATCATCACCGGATAGCCGATCTCGTCGGCGATGGTGACGGCGTGGGCCGGATCCTCGATCACGCCGAGATAGCCCGGCACCGTGGACACCTTGGCGGCGTTGGCGAACTTCTTCGACTCGATCTTGTCGCCCATGGCCTCGATGGCCTTAGGGTTCGGACCGATGAAGGTCACGCCCGCGGCCGCGAGCGCCTCCGGGAAGGCGGCGCGCTCGGAGAGAAATCCGTAGCCGGGATGCACTGCCTGAGCGCCCGTGGCCTTGCAGGCGGCCACGATCTTGTCGATGAGCAGGTAGGACTGGGCGGCGGCCGGCGGGCCGAGATGCACGGCCTCGTCGGCCATCTCGACATGCAGCGCGTCCTTGTCGGCGTCGGAGAAGACCGCGACGGTCTTGATGCCCATGCGCCGCGCCGTCTTGATGACACGGCAGGCGATCTCGCCGCGGTTGGCGATCAGGATTTTGTCGAACATACCCCGTCCCGAGCTCAGAGCCACGCTGGATTCGCCGTCGTTTCTATGACGCGGGGACGGGGGCGTCCACTCACCGAAGGGCTGAGACGCAAGAGCGCGCCGTGCAGGGCAGCGGCGCGCCTTCCCGGGCGAAGGGGCGAGGCGGTCAGGCAGCGCGGCGCACCACGTCGACCACCGCCTCACGCGGCTCCGGGCGGCCGCGGTTCTCCTCCAGCGCCAGGGCGATGATCGACTGGTCGACCCGCTCGGCCTCGCGCACCAGGTTCACGAGCAGCGGCCCCACGTTGCGGGCCGGCCCCACGCGCGTGAGCTGGAGGCAGGTGGTCAGCCATGCGGCGTCCTCGTCCTTCACGTAGCCGGTGGGCCGGCGCTCCCACACCAGGTGGGCCGTGATGGTGTCGACGAAATACGCGTCCCAGGAGGGGCACGTCTCGGCCACCATGCGCTCCATGCGGATGAGCGCTTCAGCCTCGGCCTGGGACAGGGCGCCCTCTTCCAAGGCGATCTTCAGCTCGCGAACGTCATCCTCGCCGATCGACTGCTTTTCGATGGTTCGGATTGCGATGTTCTGGATGCGGTTGCCGTTCATCTGTCTACGCCTCCGCAGCATTATTGTCGCTGCTTGTGTCTCTTTCGTGCAGTAACTATCGCTCCACACGTATGGATGGTAGGTTAAGGCGGCAATCCTAACAGTTGTTCAGGTTAAACAGGCCTGATCACGCATGCTTTCTTGAATCTGAATCCAGTCGCAGACTCGATTTCCCTTGGACCTCGCGCCGCGCTACTCAGGGACGACTTCCGGAAGCCTCGCATGCCCGCTCCCCTCCCCGTCTGCTTCACGCCCGACCGCCTGTATTTCGTCCCGGCCGTGTTCACGGCCGCCTCGCTGCTCGCCCAGGACGACGCGGACGGTCTCGAGATTCTGTTCGTCTGCGAGGAGGCGGATGCCGCGCCCGGCTTCGAGCGCCTTGACCCGAGGCTTCGGGCGCGCATCACGCTCCTTCCGGTGGACTGGGCGGCGCACGTGGCCGACCTGCCCACCCGCGGCCACTTCACCTCGGCGGTCAACCGCCGCCTCGCCCTCCACCGCGTGCTGCCCGAGCGCTGCGAGCGTTTCGTCTCCATGGACGCCGACATGCAGGTGATCCGCCCTGGCCTGGCCAGCCTGGCGAGCCTGGATCTCCGCGGCCTCCCGCTGGCGGCGGCCTACGACATGATCTTCCTGAAGGACTTCGAGGACGGGCCGCTCACGGCCGAGTTCCGCGCCTATCGGGGACGCCTCGGACTCGCGCCGGACACGCCCTACTTCAACAACGGCCTGACGCTCGTTGATCGCCACGCCTGGACGAAGGCGCGCATCCCCGAGCAGGCCGCGGAACGGCTGCGGGGCGAGCCGGGCCGCTACCCGTTCCTGGAGCAGAGCGCCCTGAACAGCGTGATCCACGGCGCCTTTGCGCCGCTCTCGCCGCGCTTCAACTTCATGGGCGACTTCCTGCTGCTCGACCTGGAGGACGAGATCCGCCCGGTGGTCCGCCACTTCGTGAACCGGCCCAAGCCGTGGGAGCCCGGCTATCCGGGAGCGGCTGGACACGCGCAGGCCTACCGGGACTGGTTGGAGCGCTCTCCCTGGCCCGAGCTGGCCGGGTCGGCTCGCCCGTCGCCGGCGACTTTGGACCCAACGGAAAAGGCCCGCTTCGCGCTCTTTCGCGAGCGCCTGCGGGCCTTCCTCGGCACGGTGGATTTCGCCGACGGCTGGAAGTTCGCCGACTGAAAGTTCAGGCTGCCCTGGCTTCAGGAGCGCCGCAGAGCAGATCGCAGCAAGGGGCCATGGCGGCCGCCAGCTGCCTTTCGGCGCGCGTCAGACGCCCGCCCCGCGGCAGGAGGCGCTCGGCGAGCCAGCTCCGGCCCGGCGCGGCCGCCGCGGCCAGATCCGTCAGCATGGCGTCCGAAGCCGGACGGGCGCTCCAGCCCGCACAGTCGCACGGCGCCTCCTCGCAGAGCGCTGCCGTGACGGCCCGGGCCAGCAGCGCGGCGACATCTTCGCCTTCGCCCACGCAGGCGAGCATGGCGTCGTCCAGCCAAAGCCGCCGGTCCAGGCACGGCGCGCACTCGGCGGACCCGGCTGCGAGCAGGTGGTTGGCCAGGGCCGCCGCATAGAGGCCGGCGAAATCGTCCGACCCACCTTCCGCCGTGGTTTCCGCGATCTCGCACAGGATCTCCGCCTCCCGGCGGCTGACCGGGCGCGATCCGCCGCTCAGCAGCGCCTTGCGCAGGCGGTGCGCCACCGCCGCGCCGGCCGCCGCCTCCGTTCGCAAGGCTCGCATTTCCGCGAGCAGGACGGCGCAGGGCTCCTTTGGACCTTGGCTGAGGACGTGAAAATCGGGATCGAAAGCTGAAAACGACACGGGAAGCTCCACTGAAACGGACGGGTTGGCCGTCAATTTCGCGCGAAATGCTCATCCTGGCGTTAAGGACCCGTTTCGATCTCCCGACATGATTGAGGGCGCGTAAAGCGCCCCCAACAGCAACCTACCGGCGAAATCAGAGCGGCAGGTTGTCGTGCTTCTTCCAGGGCTGCTCGGCCTTTTTCTCGGCCAGCATCGCGAGAGCCCGGGCGATCCGCCGACGGGTCCCGTGCGGCATGATCACCTCGTCGATGTAGCCGCGCTCGGCGGCGACGAAGGGCGACAGGAAGCGCTCCTCGTATTCCTGGGTGCGCGCGGCGATTTTCTCGGCGTCGCCGATGTCCTGGCGGAAGATGATCTCCACCGCGCCCTTGGCGCCCATCACGGCGATCTGCGCCGTGGGCCAGGCGTAGTTCACGTCCGCGCCCACATGCTTGGAGGCCATGACGTCATAGGCGCCGCCGAAAGCCTTGCGGGTGATGATGGTCACCAGCGGCACGGTCGCCTGCGAGTAGGCGAACAGCAGCTTGGCCCCGTGCTTGATCAGCCCGCCATATTCCTGCGCCGTGCCCGGCAGGAAGCCCGGCACGTCCACGAAGGTCACGATCGGGATGTTGAACGCATCGCAGAAGCGTACGAAGCGCGCAGCCTTGCGGGAGGCGTCCGAGTCGAGCACGCCGGCCAGAACCATCGGCTGGTTCGCCACGATCCCGACGCTGCGGCCCTCGATGCGGGCGAAGCCGGTGACGATGTTCTTGGCGTAGCTCTCCTGGATCTCGAAGAAGTCGCCCTCGTCGACCACCTTCGTGATCAGCTCCTTCATGTCGTAGGGCTTGTTCGGATTGTCCGGCACGAGCGTGTCGAGCGACATCTCGACCCGGTCCTCGGCGTCGAAGCTCGGCCAGGCGGGCGAGCCCTCGGTGTTGTTGGCCGGCAGGAAATCCATGAGCCGCCGCACCTGCAGGAGCGCCTCGAGGTCGTTGTCCCAGGCGCCGTCAGCCACGGACGACTTGGTGGTGTGCACCTTGGCGCCGCCCAGCTCCTCGGCCGTGACGGTTTCGTTGGTGACGGTCTTCACCACGTCCGGACCGGTCACGAACATGTAGCTCGTGTCCCGCACCATGAAGATGAAGTCCGTCATGGCAGGCGAGTAGACGTCGCCGCCCGCGCACGGACCCATGATGACCGAGATCTGCGGGATCACGCCCGAGGCGATCACGTTGCGGCGGAACACCTCGCCATAGCCGCCGAGCGCCGCGACGCCCTCCTGGATGCGCGCGCCGCCGGCGTCGAACAGCCCGATGATCGGGGCCCGCATCTTCAGCGCCATGTCCTGGATCTTGGTGATCTTGGCCGCGTGCGTCTCGGACAGCGAGCCGCCGAACACCGTGAAGTCCTTGGCGAAGACAAAGACCGTGCGCCCGTTGATGGTGCCCCAGCCGGTGACGACGCCGTCGCCCGGGACCTTGGTGTTCTCCATGCCGAAGTCGCTGCAGCGGTGCTGCACGAAGGTGTCGAACTCCTCGAAGGAGCCCTTGTCCAGCAAGAGCTCGATGCGCTCGCGGGCGGTCAGCTTGCCGCGCGCATGCTGCGCGTCGATGCGCTTCGTGCCGCCGCCCAGCCTGGCGTTGGCGCGCCGCTCGTCGAGCTTCTCGAGGATGTCCTTCATCGACGGTAGCCTCCGTGGGCGCGCCGAGTCGCGCGCCCTCTTGCAAAGAAAAGCGTCCGGCTGCTTAGCACGCGCCGGACGCCTCTTGGAACTTCGACGGAAGGGGAAGACGGTGGCGGCCGGGCCGCCGCCATCAGCCCTACTCGACGGTCAGGCTCACCTCGACGTTGTTCCGCGTCGCATTTGAGTACGGGCACACGATATGGGCGTCGTGCACGAGCTTCTCCGCCTGCTCGCGGTCGATGCCGGGCAATGAGATGCGCAGGTCGACCTTGATGGCGAAGCCGGTCGGGATCGGGCCGATGCCGACATCCGCCGACACCTTGGCGTCGTCCGGCACCTTGACGTTGCTCTTGCGGGCCACCGCCTTCACCGCGCCCAGGAAGCACGCAGAATAGCCAGCCGCGAACAGCTGCTCGGGATTCGTCGCCGCCCCGCCTCCGCCGCCCATCTCCTTCGGCACCGACAGCTTCACGTCGATGACGCCGTCGGACGACACGGCGCGGCCATCACGTCCGCCGGTGGCGGAGGCATGGGCGGTGTAGACGACTTTCGGATGGTCCATGGGGGTCTCCTTCGGGGGACAGGCGCGCGGCCTGACGAAGATGCCCGGGGATTATAGGGCGCCTGGGCCGGAAGGGAGCCCTGTGGATCAGGGGGCGTGCAGCAGCCGGAACAGGGTGGCCGAGGCTTCCATCTCGTTCCATCGCCGGGCGCGGCGCTCCAGGGCCTCGTCGTCCGCACCCCAGACCTCCATCTGGAAGTCCTCGTCCACATGGGCGGCCGCCCAGGCCTCGGAAGCGCTCAGCCGGCCGCGCGACACGGCGAGGGCGAGCAGCACGGAGCCGGTGAGGCTCGTCATGGTGGAGAGGGCCGCCAGCGCGATCGGGTCGATCACCTCGGCGACGGCGCCCCGCACCGCGGCCAGGGACGATGCCGGCTGCTCGGCGAACATCACGCCCTCGGCCAGGAAGAACCGGGCGCCGATCTCGTCCCGCGCCCAGTCCAGCACAGGGTCCCAGGCGTCGGACTGGCGCTGCACAAGGCGCGCCGGGTCGCCGGCGCGATAGCACAGCAGATCGGTGCCGGCGTATTTCGCGATCTCATCGATCACCTCTTCCCGCATCCGCGCGACGCCATCGAGCCCCGTGTTGACGAGGCGGGTCAGCGGCATGCTCGCGGGATTGATGTCCTGCCCCTGCGCCGCCCACTCGGCCGCCACCGCTTCCCCGGCCCCGCGGCTTGGCAGCGCCAGCGGCGACTTGGCGGGGGTGCGGGCCGGCCGGCCATCGAGCACGAGCACGAAGCCGCCGTCCGTCTCCGCCACGCCCGCTTCCTTGTAGAAGCGACGGGGCAGCGGCGTGGCCGCGGAGGCGGCCCTGGCCGCGCGGATGGGGTCGACGCCATAGTCGTCGGGAAACCAGGTGGTGCTGTCGTCAGGCATGAGGGGGAAATGGCGTCCCCGTCCGCCGTTGTCCAGCGCGAACGCGCTCAGCGGTCCCGCAGAGCCTCCGCGAGCGCCCCGAAATCGGAGACCACGCGTTCGGCCCCTGCCGCGAGCAGCGCCTCCGGCGCATGGTGCCCCCAGCCGACGCCGATCGCCCGCGCGCCGGCGGCCCGCGCCATCGCCATATCGTAGGAAGTGTCGCCGACCAGCACCGTGCCGGCCGGTTCCGCCCCAACCTCCTGCATGGCTTGCAGCGCCATGGCCGGGTGGGGCTTGGAGGGCGCATCATCGGCCGTTTGCACGGTGGCGAACAGCCGGGTCCAACCATGCGCCTCGAGGATGCGGGCCACACCGCGCCGAGACTTGCCGGTGGCGATGCCCAGGCGGTCCCCGGGCTGGACGGCCAACGCCCACACCAGCGCATCCGCGCCCTCGAACAGGGCTTCCCGGTACCCGGGCTCAGAAACGCGCCGCCGAAACGCCTCTCGGTAGAGGTCGGCCAATTGCTCCACCGGCCCGTCCGGCCCGACGAGAGTCTCGAAGGTGGGCCTCAGCGACAGCCCGACCAGCGCGAGCACATCGCGGCGGTCCGGGGGTGAAAGGCCTAGTGACGCGAAAGCCTCGGCATGCGACGCCACGATGGCGTCTTGGCTGTCCACGAGCGTGCCGTCCAGATCGAACAAGATCAGGCGCATGGGGCCTTCTTTCGCATCACACATGGATCTTCCATAGCGCCCTGCAACTCTTCACTCTCCGGTCACCATCCTGCAGGATGAACAAGAATCAAGAAAACAAAAAACGGTAGCTAAACCTGACATTAACAGGACGCACCCATAGTCACGCCATGCCAAGGCGAATGGCATCATTGCAAGGAGCCAAGATCATGACCGAGCTTTTCAAGTCCTTTGTTCGCGACGAGTCCGGCGCCACGGCCATCGAGTATGGTCTCATCGCCGCGATCATTGCGATTGGCATCATCGCCTCACTGCAGGGACTGCGGAATAATCTGAATACCAAGTTCAACCAGATCAGCGGAGCCCTCCTCAACACTTGGTGAAGCCGGGCGATTACGCCTGACCGATCCCAAAGGGTCGGCCAGGCGCCCTCCCGCGGTCGGGCGCCGGATCACGCCTCCGGCGCCTCCTCGATCGGATCGTACCGCGCCGTGTCGAATCCCAGCAGGTTCCAGCTCTGGCGCATGTGCGGCGGCAGGGGCGCGGTGACGTCGATCGGCTTGCCCGTGCGCGGATGCGGGATCACGATCCGCCGCGCCAGCAGGTGCAGCCGGTTCTGGATGCCGCCCGGCAATTCCCAGTTCTCGATGTCGAAATATTTCGGGTCGCCCACGATGGGGTGACCGATGTGGACCGTGTGGGCGCGCAACTGGTGCGTGCGCCCCGTCACCGGCTTCAGCGACAGCCACGCGAGCTTCTGCGCCGCCGTCTCCACGACGGCGTAGTAGGTCACGGCGTGACTCGCGCCCTCCTCGCCATGTTTCGCGACCCGCATCTTGGCGTCGCCCTCGTCATCCTCGCCTTTCGCCAGATAGGTCGAGATACGCCCCTGCTTCACCCGCGGCACGCCGGCCACCAGCGCCCAATAGACCTTGCGCGTATCGCGCGACCGGAAGCTCTTGGCCAGCGCCGACGCTGCGAAGCGCGTCTTGGCGATCACCAGGCAGCCTGACGTGTCCCGGTCGAGCCGGTGGACAAGCCGGGGCGTCTGGCCCTTCTCGTCGGTCAGCGCCTGGAGCATCTTGTCGACATGGTTGGTCATGCCCGACCCGCCCTGGACCGCGAGGCCCATGGGCTTGTCGATCACCATCATGTCGTCGTCCTCGTAGAGGGTGATCGACCTGAGGTAGGCCCGGGTCTCCTCGTCCGCCTTGGAGGCGCGCGGCCCCGTCTTGGGCGGCGCCAGCGACAGCGGCGGGATGCGCACCGCCTGCCCGGCCTCGAGCCGATCCTTGGTCTCGACCCGCTTGCCGTTGACCCGCAGCTCGCCCTTCCGCACCACACGCTGGATGTGGCTGAACGACAGCCCCGGGAACCTCGCCTCCAGGAAGCGATCGACCCGCATCCCCGCCTCGTCCGGCGTCACCGTCACGGTCTGGACGGCGGTCATGACAGACTCGCCCGCCTCTCCGGCCACGCCTGCAGGTTGACCGCCGGCGCTCGCCTTGGCGGTCTTCGCGGGAAGAGGTGACGTGGCATCGGCCGCGCCTTCGCCCGTCCAGGCCTTGGCCCGCCGCGGCGCGGCCTGCTCGGCCCCGATGACGCGCTCGCGCTCGGCGCCCGCGGCCGGGCGCCGCGCCGCCTTTGCGGCAGGCCCCTGCCCTCGCCCGGCGGGA
>NZ_PVZS01000032.1 GCF_003004785.1 Alsobacter soli | reverse complement strand
CGCGCGCGCTCGAGGCGCACCTGCGCGCCGCGCCCGGGGTCGAGCGCGTCACGCTCGCGGGCAGCTTCCGGCGCGGGCGCGAGACCGTGGGCGACCTGGACGTGCTCGCGACCGCGCGCGACGGGCGCGCCTGCGTCGAGCGCTTCTGCGCCTTCCCGGACGTCGCGCGCGTGGCCGCCCGCGGCCCCACCAAAGCCACCGTCGCGCTCCGCTCGGGCCTGCAGGTGGATCTTCGGGTGGTCGCGCCCGAGGCCTACGGCTCGGCGCTGCAGTACTTCACCGGCTCCAAGGCGCACTCGATCGCCTTGCGCCGCATGGCGCAGAAGCGGGGACTGAAGCTGAACGAGTATGGCGTCTTCCGGGACGGCCGACGGATCGCGGGGGACTCGGAGGAATCCGTCTACGCCGCCGTCGGCCTGCCCCTGGTCCCGCCCGAGCTGCGGGAGAACCGCGGCGAGATCGAAGCGGCCCAGGCGGGCCGCCTGCCGCCGCTGGTTTGCGCCTCCGACATCCGGGGCGACCTGCACGTCCACTGCCATTTGGACGATCCGGACCTCGCGCGGACCTTCTGCAAGGCGGCGGCCGCCCGGGGCTGGGCCTATCTGGGCCTGGTCGACCAGGCCTCCCGGCTCGAGTCGGCCATCGCCGGCGGACCGTCCGCCACCGCCGACGCGCTGGCCCGGCTCCCCCCTGAACACGCGGGCGTGCGCGTGCTGCGCATCATCGAATGCGACATCGCCCCCGATGGCGCCCTCGTCTTGCCGGACCCGCTCAAGGCCGCCGCCGACGCGGTGATCGGCGCCATCCATTCGGGCTTCGCCCTCACCCGCGACGAGCAGACCCGGCGAACGCTGCGGGCCCTGCAGCACCCCGCCCTGCGGATCCTGGCGCAGCCAAGCCGCCGCCTGGTCGCTCGGGGCGAGCCCTACGACGTGGACATGGCGCAGGTGATCCATAGCGCGGCGGCCGCCGGCGTGGCGGTCGAGATCACGGCCGATCCGGCCCGGCTCGACATCGGCGATCTCGACTGCGGCCTGGCGCGCGAGGCCGGCGTACCCGTCTCGTTGTCCTCCGAAGCGACCTCGCCGGAGGGGCTCGCGGACCTGGACTTCGCGCTCCTGCAGGCCCGCCGCGGGTGGCTAGAAGCAAGCCATGTGCTGAATGCGCGCTCCTGGCCCGATCTCGATGAGTGGCTACGCGGCGCGGATCGGGGCCGAGCGGCGAGCGCCCCGGAATGAGGATCGCGGACCAAAGATGACGACGTCCCCGACCCATGGGATGGTTCCTACGATCGAAAAGCTCAAGCTGGTGTTTCGGACCGGCGGTTCGCGCCCTATCTCCGTGTCATGAGCACACACCTGAACGACACCGCCCGCATGATGCAGGCAATGGGACGGGCGATTTCAGGGCACGACGGCCAGCGAAGGAAGGGCGAGGCAAACGAGCCCTATGCCATTCACTTGGCCCACGTTGCCCAACTGATCGCGGAAGCGACGGGCGGCAAGGACGCCGATCTGGTCATTGCCGGAATCCTGCATGACGCGGTGGAGGATGCCGGCATCAGCCTCGATGCCCTCGCCATGCAGTTCGGTCGTCCGGTGGCCGATCTGGTCAAGGAAGTGACGGACGACAAGTCGTTGCCGAAGGAGGAGCGGAAGCGCCTGCAGATCGAGAACGCGCCGCACAAAACGGCGCGCGCCGCAATCCTCAAGCTTGCCGACAAGACCTCGAACGTGATGGCGCTCGCCGTTTCGCCGCCGAGGGATTGGGACCGGGCGCGGTTGGAACACTATGTCGATTGGGCAGAAGCCGTTGTGGCGCGGTTGCCCGAGCGCAATCCAGTGCTGATGGCCAAGTTTGAGGAAGCTTGCGAACTGGCGCGCAAGAGCTTCACTGGCGGGAAAACGTCGGACCTGGACGAGATGCTTCGTCCGTAACCTCTTGAAGTGATCGCAACCGCGGAATCTCAGCGGGCCGCTTCGCTCTAAGGAGCCCGTCTGCTCGCGGGCGAAAGCGGTGATCGGTGGAGTAACCCCGCCGGCGCCGCGTCCTGCGACATGAGCCTGAGCGTCTGTGGTGGGGCGGGCGACCATGACGACGCCCCCCCCAAGCCGAAGGCGGCCAACGTCCGGGGACAAGCGGAATTGTGTTCGCCCCCCCGGGAGGCTTCGCCGATCCAGAGGCGGCGGCGCCGAGCTCGACGCCCAACCCGAGCCTGCCAGTGACGGCCAGCATCGGCAGAAGCGCCTCTGGGGATCTGGTCGAGCCCCGGCGCCTTGGGCGGGGCGGCCAAGCGCGGCTGGGTCACGCGTCTTTGGCTTCCAGTAACTGGATCGCCGCCGCCGTTGGAATGACTCTCGAAAGCGACAACCCTGCTCGCGCGAACAGCGAAGCATACTCGTCTTCCGTTCGCTCCAGCCCACCCGTGATCGCCAGCATCGTGAGGTCGATGAGCTTGATCGTCGAGAAGGCGTTGCCCGGTGGTACGAGCGTCTCGGCCAGCAGGACGCGGCCATGAGGGGGCAGCACGCGGCGGACCGCGGTGAGGATGGCCACGGACTTCTCGTCGTCCCAGTCGTGGATCACCTTTTTGAGAATGTAAACATCCGCCCCGGCAGGCACACCCTCGAAGAAATCGCCGGCAATGAAGGAGGTGTTCGGCAGCGGGCCGCCCACGCCCTTCCTGGCCTCTTCCACGCCGCTCGGTAAGTCAAACAGTATGCCCTTTAGGTGGGGATTGCGGGCTAGGATGGCCGACAGGAGCCGGCCATGGCCGCCGCCGATGTCCGCAACGGTGGAGCATCCGGCGAAGTCGTAGGCGTCCGCGACGGCCTCGTTCACCCCGCGTCCATACGCCACCATGGCAGCCTGGAAGGCCTTGGCAGCCTCGGGATTTTGAGCGAGCCACGTAAATCGCGGCAGGCCGAACACGACGTCAAACGAGGGCTCGCCTGTCCGCACAGAGTGAGACAATTTATCGAAGGCCAGGTAGGGCTCCGCGTTCAGCATGCGTAAAAAGTCGAGTGGTCCGCGCCCGGCGCGCAAGGCGTCCCCGACCGCGGTCAGACCGAAGACGCCGCTCGGTTCTTCGTGGAACACTCCTTCGGCGCACAGCACCCGGAGCACACGCGCGAGCGCGCCGGCATGGACGCCGCATTCCGCCGCGAGATCCTCGGCGGAGCGGGCTCCGGCGACAAGTCTGTCGGCGATGTCCAAGTCGACCGCTGCCTTGAGGGACTGCGATATGGCGAACCCGAAACCCAAGCGAGTCAGATGCTCTTCAGGGCTCATGGCCAACTCCCTCATGGTCCGCCAATCCGCAAGCAGTGGCTATCGTCGGGAGGAATGCTGGACCGGCTTGCCACATCGTGGCGCCTCGCCCATTGACGATCAAGGCGGGAGGCGCGGGCCGGCCGAACGCCGCCCACAATTGCGCGCGCAAATCGCCTGTCCGGAACTGCCGGCCGCGCGGCATGCATCTAGCCCGCGAGGTGCGCGGCCCAGGCCTCGGCCAATGCGGTGTCGGCCAGCTTGGCCCTGAGGTCCCGCCGCGGGTTACACAAGCCCATGGGCTCGTCAGGGTCCTCAGCCGCAAACGTCGCTAGTAGGCCTGTAGGAGCCTACTTGCGCGCCTTCCGCGCGGCGTATCGGGCGTCTCGGGCCGCCTTCTGCTCTGCTTTGAGTGCGGCGGCCTCACGGGCTTCCTGCTCCACTCGCTGCTGAAGCAGAGAGGCCTCCATGGCAGACTGGGCGGCCTGCGCCTCCTGTTCAGACTGCCGCCTTCGCTCCGCTTCTGCCCGCCGGACCCCGCGCGCCGCGTTGATGGCCTCACGGGCCGCGCGCTTTTTTACGGTCGCTGGATCATCCGGACCTGGCCGGGCTGAGAAGCGCTCCAGCATGGCCTTGCGAGAGGCCTGAGCCGCCTTCTGGCGCGCTTCCAAGCTGTCGTTGAACCGGCTCATGCCTTGATCTCATGTTCGCGGACGGAAAGCTCAGTCAATCCGGACTTGATGCGATAGGACACCTCGCCGTTGGGATCCGCGGGCATCAGTCGAATAATCTCGTATTCCGTGGGCGTAGACCCGCGTTTGTCCAAGCTCGGAGTGCGCACGAGGCGCACGGTTTGATGCAGCTTGAAGGTGTAAGTCATGAACAGCTCACTCAGTCCTACGGTCGGCCAGCCGAAAGCTGGTTGACGAAAAAGGCCGCCGTGGGTTGCCCCAAGGCGGCCGTTTGCTTCACCAGGCTATCAACGCGCCAGTACATCCGTGGTCGGACGATGGCCTGGTTGAGACGCGCTCCCGGCCGAAGCCGGCGCGGCCCTCTGGCTTACGCGGCCTCGATGTTCCGCACGGCGGTCTTGCCGCTGCGGCGATCGATCTCGGTGTCGAACATGACCTGCTGGCCCTCGGTCAGACCGCGCATACCGGCTCGCTCAAGAGCGGTTGCATGCACGAACACGTCAGTGCTGCCGTCCTGCGGGGCGATGAAGCCGAAGCCTTTTTGGTCGTTGTAGAATTTCACGGTGCCGTTGGTCATTGTATTATCCTTTAGCGCAAGCGCATGCTGAAGCAGAGCGCCGAACAGCGACGCCGCTCCGATTAGTCGAATTTTGGAGAAAGTCTGAACGTGCGCCCGGCTAAGCCAAGGGCAACGGCTCGATTGTCCGGCCAAAGTCGATGCGGTTTATTTAGGCTGCTTCAAGAGGATTTGCAAGCCCATTCGCCGGAATCGCGAATATTGACATATATTGTACGTACCAAACCCATTGGGCGCATCGGTGCTCGCGGCTGAGCCTGATTGGCCCGATGTTGGGAACGGGCACGTTTTGGTGCTCGACAAAATTGCCTGCAATGCACTTGGACTTTCAATTCGACTGGCTCGATCGCCCCGGCATCGCGGTGCGGGGCGCCTTCTTTGTGATTCCCGAAAAGGGGCTCGCCTGGGTGCGCCTGACGAGCGCCAGCTTGGGCACAATCGAACGCTTGTCGCAGGCCCAGTTCCTGGACCGGTTTGAGGACTGGTCGCTGCCCCCTTTGCCGGGATCCGAAGCGGCCGGCTCCAATTCGAAATGAGCCGCTTCCAGCGAAAATGCTGCGTCGCATGTCACACGAGGGTCGCTCGGCTCGTCACTGCTTCGAACGTCAATATCCGCGTTCCGAGCACAAGGACGAGACATGAGCGAGAACAAGCGACTGGTCTGGAACGAGGTGGCCCCGCAGGGCGCCAAAGCGCTCTATGGCATCCACCACTACATCACCACGGCCACTGACTTGCCGAATGAGATGATCCACCTCATCTTCTTGCGTGTGTCGCAGATCAACGGCTGCGCGCATTGCATCGACCTCCATACGCGCGACCTGCTCAAGACCATGCCGATCGAGAAGGTGGTCCTGGTTCCGGTCTGGGCCGAGGCGCCGCATCTCTTTTCCGACCAGTACCGCGCGGCGCTCGCCTGGGCGGAGGAGGTCACGCTGGTCAGCGAGACGCACGCCTCCGACGAGGCCTATGCAGCCGCCAGCGCGGCCTTCGCGCCGAAGGACCTCGTGGACCTCACGATCACCATCGCTGCGATGAACGCCTTCAATCGGCTTGGGGCGCCCTTTCGCCTTCCGGTCAAAGCGAAGGCCTAGTCGGCCCTATGACACCGTCTAGGCGGCGCCAGCGCCGTCCTTTTCCCGCCGATGGTGATCGCATGTTGACCCGCAACTCCGCGTCTCACCTCAGAAGCTTTTTGCCTGGGCATGTCACATACCGCCCAACCCGCATCGTCCTTTTCTTCAACTCACACCTGAAGGCGGCATGGAGCCGCCCCGTCCGTTTTCAAAGAGGAGACGGTACCATGAAAATCGTGGTGATAGGCGGAAGCGGTCTCATCGGCCGGCGCCTGACAGCTGAACTCTCGCGACTGGGGCATGAGGCCATCGCGGCATCGCCCAGCAGCGGGGTGAACGCGCTGACGGGCGAAGGCCTCGCCGAAGTCCTCCCCGGAGCCGAGGCTGTCGTCGACGTCGCGAACTCGCCCTCCTTCGAGGATGCGGCGGTGCTCGACTTCTTCGAGCGCTCGGGCCGTAACCTCCTCGCGGCTGAGCGCCAGGCGGGCGTGAAGCATCACGTCGCCCTGTCCATTGTCGGCACGGACCGCCTCGAGGGGAACGGCTACTTCCGGGCCAAGGTCGCGCAGGAGCGGCTCATCAAGGCCTCTGGCATCCCCTTCACCATCGTGCGCGCGACCCAGTTCTTCGAGTTCGTCGCCACCATCGCCGAAGCTGCCGTCGACGGCGACCGCCTCGTCGTACCCGATGCCGACTTCCAGCCCATCGCCGCCGCCGATGTCGCCGCAGCGCTCGCCGATGTCGCGCTCGCTCCGCCGCGCAACGTCACGATCGAGATCGCCGGGCCCGACCGCCTGCCGTTCCGCGACTTCGTCGCCCGCCGCATCGCTGCTCGCGGCGACCATCGGGAGGTGCAGGCCGACAGGGCGGCGCTCTACTTCGGCGCCGCGCTCGAGCCGGGTTCGCTTGTTCCCGAGCATGCGGGAGCGGCGCGGCTCGGGCCGACGCGGTTCGAGAGCTGGCTCGCCGCCGCCTGAACCCTGCGCGCGTCCCCCATCCACGAAGAGAGACCCGTTCCATGTCGAGAACAATCCTGCTGGCAGCCTGCCTTGCCGTATCCTCCGTCTCAGCTGTCCCCGCCATGGCAGCAGATGTCGCGAAGGGCGAGGCACGCGTGACCACGATCTTCGACCATCCTCTGCCTTCGGTTCCCGGCAAGAGCCTGCGCGGTGTCCTGGTGGAGTATGGCCCTGGTGGCTCGTCGCCGTCTCACACCCACGCCGCATCCGCCTTCATCACGGCGACTGTGATCAGGGGCGCGGTGCGCAGCCGGATCAACGACGGCCCGGAGAAGGTCTTTCGGGTCGGCGAGAGCTTCGTTGAGATGCCGGGCGACCACCACGGCGTCAGCGCCAACGCGAGTGACGTCGAGCCGTCCGGGCTCCTTGCCGTTTTCGTCGTGGATACGAACGACACCGCGCTGACGAAGCCGGACCGCCCGTAGCGCACCCTTGTATCTTGGGCGGCGGGGCTCATCCGTGGCCATCATCGCCTAGGCAGCCGAATCCACCATCAAGGAAGCGCACATGCAGCAGGTAGACGACGCCACGGTCATCTTCGAGACCCATCGGGCGCGGCTCCTGCGTATTGCATACCGCATGCTTGGCTCGCGCAGCGAAGCCCAGGACGTTGTACAGAACGCATGGCTGCGTTGGGTGACGGTGGACCAGACGAAGGTCGCCGCTCCGTATCCCTTCCTTACGCGCGTCGTCACGCGACTTTGCCTCGATGAGATGAAGTCGGCTCGCGCCCGCCGCGAGACCTACGTGGGCGCCTGGTTGCCCGAGCCTCTGTTGAAAACGGAGGAGGACGGCGTGGACGAGGACGACCTCACGCTGACGCTGATGATGGCGCTGGAGCGCCTTTCGCCGCTCGAGCGGGCCGCCTTCCTCCTCCACGACGTCTTCGGCGTTCCGCTCGGCGAGGTGGCGGACACGCTCGGCCGGGAAGCCGCGGCCGTGCGCCAACTCGCCGTCCGGGCGCGGCGAAACGTGCAGGCCGCGCGTCCGCGCTTTCCGGTCGAACGCGAACAGGGCGAGCGGATCGCACGTGCTTTCTTCGCGGCTTCCACCACCGGCGACACCGCAACGCTGCGCACGCTTCTTGCCGAGAACGCCGTGCTGCGTTCGGACGGCGGCGGCAAGGTTCTAGCCTTCATCAACCCCATCACGGGATTGAACCGCCTCCTACGGCTGTACGAGGCTGTGCGGTCCAAGTGGGGGGAAGGCTGGGCGCAGTTGCTCGAACCCGTCTGGATCGACGGGCTGCCCGGCTACGTCAGCCGCGAGCGTGGCGATGTCCTCCAGACAACAGCGCTCGCCATCGAGGACGGCCGGATCACGGCGATCTACATCACCCGCAATCCTGACAAGCTTCGCCACGTCGCTCAGGCTCTCGCGGCGGAGCCGGACCCGAACTCCCGGACACAGTGATCAGGCGGCGGGCGACCCTGGGTCGCCTCGCGCGAGATCCAGCCTCTCAGAGCGCTCTAGCTCCCGCAAGGCGCGCCAAATTACGCAGAACAGCATGACACAGCAAACGTTTTGGGATCGTGACATCTGGGTGATAGTGCGCGAGACGACCGGGCCCCGCCCTTGCCCACCTTGTGAGATGCGCAAGGCGCGTGTCATCCGCTTGCCGTGCGAGTCCTGTTTAGGTAGCGCCATGAGCGCCCTCGACACGTCAGACTTCGCCGTCGCCTCCGTCTCACCGGCTCAACGGGACGAGCCGCTGCCTTGGAGCGCTCCGGCCGAGGGCTTCTTCAAAGTGGTGGTCGCAAGCGACGCGTGGCGGCCACAGGTGAACGGCGTGGTACGCACCTTGGAAGGCCTGATCGCCGAGGCTCCAGGCCTGGGCGCGGACATCGAGGTGCTCGGTCCCGACCGGTTCCCGTCGATTCCCATGCCGGGGTATCCGGACATCCAGCTCGCATTCCCGTCTGCCCGCACAATCGATTCAGCGATCACGGCGGTGCGGCCTTCGGCGATCCATATCGCCACGGAGGGCCCGGTGGGCTTCATGGTTCGGCGCCACTGCCTGCGCCGCGGCTGGCCATTCACCACCTGCTATCACACGCGCTTTCCGGAGTACCTGGCGGCGCGGGCGCCGATTCCGCTGGCGTGGTCCTACGGGGCGATCCGCCGCTTTCACGCGCCTGCCGTGGCCACGATGGCCGCAACCCCGGCCCTAGCCAGCGAACTGGCGAGCCATGGCTTCGATCGCCTCGCGCTGTGGCGGCGCGGCGTCGATGTGTCCCTGTTCGCCGGCGGCCGGCCAGGCGTGCTGGACCTGCCCAGGCCAATCTTCCTGTGCGTCGCCCGATTGGCGGTCGAGAAGACCATCGACGCCTTCCTGGCTCTCGAACTCCCCGGCTCCAAGGTCGTCGTCGGCGACGGCCCGGCGCGGAACGACCTTCAGGCCCGGTTCCCGCAGGCGCATTTCCTCGGGCTTCTGTCGGGCCAAGCCCTGGCGGACGTCTACGCCTCCGCGGACGCCTTCGTCTTCCCGAGCCGGACCGACACGTTTGGGCTCGTGATGCTGGAGGCGCTGGCGGCCGGCACGCCCGTCGCGGCGTTTCCCGTGACGGGTCCGCGCGACGTGCTGGGCGACTCGGGGTGCGGGGTCTTGTCGGAGAACCTGGCCGAAGCGGCCATGCAGGCCTTGAACATTCCCCGGGAGCGCTGCCGCGCCTACGCCCGCGGGGCGACCATGGCGGAGAGCTGCAGGAGCTTCCTCGAGATCGTCAGGCGAGCGGCGCTCTGAGCCTCAGGCCGCCGGCGCGAGCGCCAGCCGCGCCGGGGCGGCGGGCGCGTGATCCGACGCCGCGCTGGTCCAGCGCACCAGCTCGAGGCGGCCGTCGCCATGCTCCACCACGGCGGAGCACGATTCCACCCAGTCGCCGGTGTTGACGTAGAGGACGCCATCGATGGTCTCGACCGCGGGCTGGTGGATGTGCCCGCACAGCACGATGTCCACGCCGTGCTTGCGCGCGTCGCTGGCCACCGCGTCCTGGAACGCGCCGATGAAGTTGACGGCCGTCTTCACCTTCTGCTTGCTCCAGGCGGAAAAGGACCAGTACGGCAGCCCCATGCGGCGGCGCATGCGGCCGATGTAGACGTTGAGGAACAGGGCCAGGTCGTAGGCCCAGTCGCCCAGCAGCGCGAGCCATTTCACGTGGCGGACCACGATGTCGAACTTGTCGCCGTGCAGCACCAGCATGCGGCGGCCATCGGCAGTGGTGTGGACGTGCTCCTCGACGATGTCGATGCCGCCGAAGTTCGTCCCGACGTACTCTCGCAGGAACTCGTCGTGGTTGCCCGGAACGTAGATGATGCGGGCGCCTTTGCGCACCTTGCGCAGGAGCTTCTGCACGACGTCGTTGTGCGCCTGCGGCCAGTTCCAGCTCACCTTGAGGCGCCAGCCGTCGACGATGTCGCCGACCAGGAAGATCGTTTCGGCCTCATAGACTTTCAGGAAGTCGAGCAGCATGTCCGCCTGGCAGCCGCGCGTCCCGAGGTGGACGTCGGACAGGAACAGGGAGCGGACCTTGACGGACTGGGCCATGGCGAGACCTCCGGAAACCTGCCGCTAAAAACCGGATTCCCGTCTCAGTTTGGTGACAGCGCGTCGTCAGATCAGGCAAGGGACAGCGGCGTCGACCTTCCGGCCTCGATTTCCAAGGAGCGCGAGCCCACGCCGCGAACGCGGATCTCGCGCCAGGCCGGGCGATAGCGGCCCTCGGCGGCAGCCGAAAGGACGGCGGTCTCGCCGTTCCGGCGCAAGGTGATGCGCGTTTCGAGCCCCTCGCCCGTCCGCCAGGCGGCCGTGTCCCCGTCGTCGTCGAAGAGCGCGACCGCGGCCTCGTGGGGGTCGCCATAGACCACCAGCTCCCGAACGCTGTCGCCCGCGGGGTGGAGCCGGTCCGTGGCGGCGCCCAGCGGCAGCATCGCCCCGGCGCGCACAAAGAGCGGGGCGCGGCCGAGCGGCGCGTCCGCGGTGACGTGGGCGCCGCCCTCGACATGCGACCCGTCGTGAAACAGATACCAGCCGCCCGGGTTGGCCGGCAGGCGGACGGACCGCGTCCGGGCGCCCTCCTCCAGCACTGGAGCGACCAGCAGGTCGGGCCCGAGCATGAAGGCGTCCTCGGTCGTCACGGCGTCGGGGTCGTTCGGGAAATCCCAGAACAAGGGCCGGACCGCCGGCGTGTCGTCCAGGGCGGCGCGCCACATCAGCGCGTACAGATACGGGGCAAGCCGGTAGCGCAGCCGGATGGCCTGGCGGATCGGGTCGATCATCTCCGGATACATCCAGGGCAGCGTGGTCACGCCGTCCGAATTCCAGGAGTTCATCACCATCCGCGGCCAGAACGAGCAGAACTCCACGAAGCGGACGAGGAGCTCCGGCGTGGGGCTGGGACCATGGAATCCGCCCACATCGTGGCCGATGTCGAACATCCCGGTCAGGCTCATGTTGAGCCCCTGGGTGAGGTTGAAGCGCAGCGTCTTCCAGGCGGTCGCGTTGTCCCCCGACCATGTCTGGCCGTAGCGCCAGACGCCGGCGGGGCCGCCGCGCGTGATGGCGTAGGGGCGCTTGCCCGGCGCATGGGCGATCTGGGTCTCGCGCGACAGCTTGGTCATGAGCAGCGCCTGGGCGGGGCGCGCCAGAGCCTGCGGGAAAGGCCGGCCATCGCCGGCGCAGACGGCGTCCTCGTCCCAGATCTCGTATTCGTTGTTGTCGTTCCAGACGGTGACGAAGCCCTTGTCCAGCAGGGCCGTCTCCATGCCGGCGCGCCACCAGGCGCGGCCGTGAGGGTGCGTGAAATCCAGATGATAGCCGAGGCCGTCCCAGAACTGCGCCACCGCGGGCTCGCCGGTCTGTCCGTCGAGCACGAGCCCGCCCCGGTCCTGCAGCTCCGCAAGGCGGGGATGATCGTCCAGCAGGCATGGCTTGAGGTTCGCCACCGGATGCAGGCCGGCGTCGTTGAGACTCTGGAGCGTGCCCTCCGGGTCGGGGAACTTGTCCCGGTTCCAGTTGAAGGCGTAGCGACGGCCCGCGATCATCGTGTAGCCCGAGCCGAAGTGGAAGCTGTCGCATGGAATGCGGTGCTGGGCGCATTGGGCCATGTAGTCCGCGATGCGCGCATGGGCGTCAGGCGCGTCGGCGATCGCCATGGACGTGGTCGCGAAGCCGAGCGTCCACTTGGGGTTGAACGCATGGCCGCCCGTGAGGCGCGAGAAGGCGCGCGTGACGTCGGGCACGGTCGGACCGGCCAGGATGTAGGCGTCGAGGTCGCCATCGTCCGCCCGATAGGAGCGGAACAGGCCATGGTAGTTGTCGAGCGTGGCGCCGAGGTCGACCTCGGCCGTCGCGAGGTTGTCGTAATAGACCCCATGGGCGCCTGCCGCCCCAGCGACGATGAAGAACGGGATCATCTTGTAGAGGGGGTCGCTCGTCTCGGCGTCGAACCCGCACGCGTCCACGGCGTCGATCTTGAAGCGGCGGCCCGTCCGGTCGAGCGGGCCTGTCTTGTCGCCGAGGCCATAGTGCCGGTCTCCGGCGTCGCGGGCCATGTGATGCTCGAAGGCGTGCGTCTGGCGTGACACGAAATAGGCCTGGGTGCGCCGGTCCTGCAGGAAGGGCTCGGATTCCCCGGTGCGGAACCAGGCGATCCCGAACGGGTCGAGGCTCACCTCCGCCCTCAGGCGCTCGCCACGAAGCGTCACGATGCCCTCGCCTTCGTCCAACGTAGCGGGCGGGCAGGAGAAGCCCGCCAGGCCGTCGCGGGGACGCCCCTCGAAACCGGGCTCGTGGCCGTTGGGCGCCACCGTCCAGCCCCGATCGAGCCGATAGGCGCCGTCGCGGCGCATCAGGACACGGCCGAGATCCGCCTCCAGCAGGCCCACGCGGATGTCGACGCCGAAGTCGAGCGCGAAGACGGCGTAAACGCCGTCGCGGCCCGCGAAGCGGGCGCGTGTCAGGGCTTTCATGGATCAGCTCCGGGCGGGAATGTCGGGGCGGCGGGCCTGGCCCGTCTGGTCGAAGACATGCAGATGCGAACGGCTGAAGCGGACGGGGAGACTCTCGCGGCGCGCGACGGCGGTCTGGCCATCCAGGCGGATGGTGAGCGCCAGGTCGCCAGGCGCCGCGCCATACACGAACGTCTCGCCGCCCAAACGCTCGACCAGATCCACCTGCGCCACGAGGTCCGCTTCGGCCTCCGCGCAAGCCTCCACGTGTTCCGGGCGGACCCCCAACGTGAGCCGCTCGCCGGCCGGCGCTAGCCCGCGCGGCGCGCCTGCGAGCGCCCGTCCGGCCAGCAGCAGGGCGCCGGAGGCGTCCATCGTTGCGGGCAGGAGGTTCATGCGGGGCGAGCCGATGAAGCCGGCTACGAACAGGTTGTCGGGGCGGTTATAGAGGTCCAGGGGAGCGCCGACCTGCTCGATGCGGCCCCCGTTCAGAACCACGATGCGGTCGGCGAGCGTCATCGCCTCGACCTGGTCGTGGGTGACGTAGATCATGGTGCCGCCGATCTCAGCATGAAGCGCGGCGAGCTCCTTGCGGGTCGCCACCCGCAGTTCGGCGTCCAGGTTCGACAGCGGCTCGTCGAACAGGAAGATCTTGGGATCGCGCACGATGGCGCGGCCGATGGCGACGCGCTGCCGCTGCCCTCCGGACAGAGCGCCCGGCTTGCGGTCGAGGTAGTCGGTGAGCCGCAGCATCGCGGCCGCGCGTTGCACGCGCTTCGCGATCTCCGGCTTGGCGACGCCCATGTTTTCGAGCGCGAAGGCCATGTTGGCGTAGACGCTCATGTGCGGATAAAGGGCGTAGGACTGGAACACCATCGCCAGCCCGCGGTCCGAGGCGGGCATATGCGTGACATCCGCGCCCTCGATGCGGATGGCGCCGTCGCTCACGGTCTCCAGGCCGGCGATCATGCGCAGCAGCGTGGACTTGCCGCAGCCCGACGGGCCGACGAAGACGACGAGCTCTCCGTCCGCAATGGAGAGATCCACGCCCTTGATGACGGACACCGGGCCGAAGTCCTTGCGCACGGCTTTCAGTTCCAGGCCGGCCATCTCATTTCATCCCCGTGTTGGCGATGCCGGTGGCGATGAACCGCTGCAGGAACGCGAACACGATCGCGACCGGGGTCAGCGTCACCACCGTCATGGCGAGCAGGTAATGCCATTGCGTCTGGAGCTCGCCCTGGAAGGCGTTCAGCCCGATCTGCAGGGTCTGGACCTCGCTCTTCGTCAGGACCGCGAGGGGCCAGAGGAAGTCGTTCCAGCGCCACATGATGGAGAAGATGGTCAGCACGGCGAGCGCCGGCGCGGACAAAGGCATGACGATCCGGGCGTAGATGCGCCACTCCGAAGCCTTGTCCATGCGCGCGGCCTCGATGAGGTCACGCGGGATCGTCAGCATGTATTGCCGCAGCAGGAACACGCCCGTCGGGGTCGCCGCGCCAGGCAGGATCACCGCCCAGAGCGAGTTCACCAGCCCCATCTCGGTGACGACGAGGTAGACCGGAACCAGCACGATGGTGATCGGGATCATCAACGTGCCGATCACCGCCAGCATCGCCAGGGTCTTGCCCTTGAACTCGTAGATCGACAGCGCATAGGCCGCCATCGAGTTGATCACCAGCGTGATCGCCGTCGCGATCAGGGTGACGAACAGCGAGTTCTCGAGGAATCGGAGGAAGTCGTACTTGGCCAGGGGTTCGGTGTAGTTGCTCACCGCGAAGGCCATCTCCCTCACCGGCTGGCGCTTGTCGGCCGCAACGCGGACTGTCGTTCCCGGCGCCTTGGGATCGACCATCTGGGCGATGAGGCCGACGCGCCGCACCTGCGCGAGCTCCCGGGTGGAGCCGTCCTCCATGGTCACGGAGAACAGGGGCAGAGGCTGCGGGTAGCCTTCCACCCTCACCTCCTTCTGCGTCATGGGCAGGAAGGACGGCGGGAATTCCAGCAACGCGGCGGGGGTCTTGAAGGAGGACAGAACGAGCCAGAGCACCGGCCCGAACATCAGCAGGACGGCGAGCCCCAGGTAGGCATAGGTCGCCCAGTCGGTCCAGTGGAGCCGGCCCGCGCCGCGGCGGGCCGTGAGGAGGCGCAGGATCCCCGTCATGCCGCCCTCCGACGGGTCAGGAAGAGTTGCAGGAGCGTGAGCACGAAGAGCACGGCGCCGAGCAGCACCGAGGCGGCGGCCGCCAGGCCGAAGTTCTGGACCTGGTTCGCGAACGCCGTGGTGTAGATGTATTGCACGATCATCTGGGTGGCGGTGCCCGGCCCGCCGCCGGTCAGCACGAACACCTCGTCGAAGACCTGCACAGAGCGGATCAGCACCAGCACCAGCACCACGAGGAGGTTGGGCCACAGCAGCGGCAGGGTGATGCGGGTCAACACGCGCCAGGGGCGCGTTCCGTCCATCTCGGCGGCTTCATAGATGTCCCGCGGAATCGCCTGCAGCCCGGCCAGCAGGATCAGCGTGTAGAAGCCCATATGGGCCCAGACCGAAACGAAGACGGACCAGAACATGGCCCAGCTCGGGTCGACGAAGAACAGGATCTTCTGCCCGCCCAGGCTGGTGACCGCGGCGTTCAGCAGGCCATCGCGCTGGAGGATCCATTTCCAGATCAGGGCCACCACCACGGGCGACAGCAGCACGGGAAAGAAGAACACCGCCCGGAAGAAGCCGCGCCCGCGGATGGGCCTGTTCAGCGCCAGCGCCGCCAGAAGCGAGAACAGCACCATGGCGACCATCTGGAAGACGGTGAACTTCAGGGTGTTGGCGACGCCTCGCCAGAAGTGGTCCTCCCGGCAGGTGGACGGATCGAGGTAGGACCCGCAGTCCAGCAGGTAGGCGTATTGCTCCGGTCCCACGTAGGGACGCTGCGACGGAAACAGCGCCGTGCCGCCCGTCACCGAGTAGACCAGGTTGATCCCGATCGGCAGGAAGACGAACAGGCCGAAGAACACGGCGTTCGGCAGCAGGAAGACGTAGGGCATGCGCCTCACGCCCAGGATGCGCTGCAACGCCCTGAACGGCGGTTCGAACACGCGCACGACCGCGTGGCCGAACCGGTCCAGCAACGAGGCGGAGGGGCCGCGCGGACGGGCCCGAGGAGGCGCAATCAGTGTCATGGCCGCCTTCCTGTGAGGGGCCGGGGCTAGTACGGCCCCGGCCGCGCGCGCGTCACTGCTTCTTGTTGCGCTCGGCGATCTGCTGGGCGACGTCGGTCTCGATGCGCTTGTAGGCCTCGTCCAGCGTTGTCTCGCCCGCGACCGCCTGACCCAGGCGGCTGATCACGGCGTTGAAGACGATGCGGCTGTTGGTCCAGCCCTGGATCTTGTAGGCGACCGGGTCGATGCTTGCGACAGCATCGCCGAAGACCTTGAGCGCCGCCGCCGCCTGGGGCGAAGCGGACGGATACTGGACGCCCTTCTTGGCCACCGCGAGGTTGCCCGGCACGAACAGCGTACGCGAATAGAACTCGCTCACGACGTCGTCGCTGGCGAGGTATTCCAGCACCCGCGCGACCTCGGCCGGGTGCTTGGTGGCCTTGATTCCGACCAGGGCCGCGCCGCCGGGCATGCCCGAGCAATTGGCGGGGCCGCACGGCGTGGGCACGGCCACCCAGTCGAAGGCGTCACCAACCGTCTTGTCGAACTGCGCGATCTGCCAGGAGCCCGAAAGGTACATGACGACCTGGGCGTTCTTGAACTCCTCGTTCGCGCCCCGGTACGCGGCGCCCGACACCGAGCCCCACAGCTCTTTCGACATCACGCCGGACTTGTGCCAGTCCACCACCAACTGCGCCGCGCGCTTGAAGCCCTCGTCGATGACGGCCGGGTCGCCCTTGGCGTCCATGACCTTCGCGCCCTGGGACACCGCAAGGCCGAAGAAGCGGTGGCCCGACCGGTCCAGCGCCAGCGGGAACGGCGCCTGCACCTTGTCGGCGACGGTATTCACCGCCTTGGCCCACTCCTCCCACGTCGCCTTCGGGCTCGGCATGGGAACGCCGGCCTGCTCGAACAGGGTCTTGTTCACGAAGGGGCCGGTCACCGTGAGCTGGGTCATGTAGCCGGGGATGGACTTGGCGTCGCCCGGGACCCGCATCCACTCGAGAAACGGGGCGTAGTTCCGCTCGAAGGTCGCGGCGTCCTTCAGGTAGGGACGGAGGTCCAGCATGTAGGGGGCGATGCCGCCCATGTCCGTGGTGCGGGCCATGTCCGGACCCTGGCCGGCGGCGAGCTGCACGGGAAGCGTCTCGTTGGTCGCCTTGAACGGGACCTGGTCGAGGACGACCTTGATGTCCTTGTTCTTGTCCTCGAACCGCTTGAGGAGGTCAGCCATGACCTCGCCCTCGTTGCCGTCCGAGTACCACATCATGCGCAGCGTGGTCTGCGCCTGGGCGTAGCCAGATCCCAGAACCGACAGCGCCAGGGCGCAGCCGACCGCCCATCCGGTCTTCTTCATGGCGTTCTCTCCTCCCGGCGCAGCCCTTTGTTCAGGCTGAGCGTGTTTTTTTCCGCGCCGGTTCGGCGTCGCGAAACCGATCGCACTTGAACATGGCAAACGTTTGCCTAAGCTGTCAACGTGACTTTTTTGGAGAGCGACCGTGAACGATCGCAGGCGTGAGCCGCAAAACGTGTCCCTGGCCGACATAGCCGCCAAAGCCGGCGTCTCGGTCTCGACCGTGTCGCGCATCGCCAACGGCGCGCTGCGCCGCGCCTCCCCGGCGACCGTCGAAAAGGTCCAACGCCTCATCGCGGAATTCGGCTACAGCCCGAACCCGGTGGGCCGCAGCCTGCGCGGCGGGGAGAGCCGACTTATCGCAATGCTGGCGCCGAACCTCGACAACCCGGCCATGGCGGCGATCGCGGCATCTACGGAGGCTGCGCTCCGTGACGCCGGATACGTCATGATCCTCTGTGACACGCACGACGAGCCCGACCTGCAGGACGAGTACCTGCGCGCCATGCGGTCCCGCTTCGTCGAGGGCTTCGTGCTGGTCAGCGCCGTCGCGAGCCGGGAGCTCGAGGCGGCCGTGGGGCGTGCGGACCCGATCGTCTTCGTCAACCGGCGCAGCCCCTATGGTGGCCTGGCGTTCGTGGGGATCGACAACCGGCAAGCCGGAGCGGATGCGGCCGACCACCTGATCGCCTGCGGCGCGCGCCGGCCGGCCGCGGTGCATCCCGAAGACCTCTCGCTGACGATCCGCGACCGGGTCGAGGGTTTCATCGAACGCTTCGAGGCGCGCACGCCGGGCGCCAGGGTGCGCCGCTTCAGCGGGGCCGGGAAGAACCATCTCGACGCGGGCTACAGCGCCGCTTCCGCGTTGGGCGGGAAGGAAGATTGGCCCGACGCGGTGCTGTGCCCGAGCGATCTGATGGCTTACGGCCTGTACAAGGCCGCTTCCGAACGTGGCGTCCGCATCCCTGACGATTGCATCCCCATCGGCATCGATGGAAACGCCCTGAACGCCTGGATTGCGCCCTGGCTCAGTTCGGTGAGCGTCCCGTATAGCGACTTCGGAGCGCGCATCGTCGATTGCCTCAAGGGGGTCAAGACGGGTTTAGACGTGGGCGAAGTTCTGCTGGAACATCGACTGGTCCTGAAGCCGTCCTGACTGAGGCTGGCAGAGTCCGAGCCCCTAAGGTCAGCTTGCCCGCATGGGGCAAGTCCCGAATGGGCGCGTTCCGGACCGAACCCAAAGCGAACTCCTGAATGAAGGTTCGCCGCGACAGAGGCCAAGGTTCGTTTCGGGTCCTGAGGCCGACCTTCTCCGCGCCAGGGCTCAGTGTCCGTTCCGGGTCGGGAGCGGCCTCTCCGGCTACGCGAGCCTAATGTCGCCTCCTAAGCGACGCTGACGCGCTGCTCGCCGGCAGAGAAGGATGTCCATCGCAGTTTTTTGAGCGGAAGCGGCGATCCAAGTAGGAGTTCGCCATGTCTTTCCAGCAGGGAATGCTTTCGGAGCGCCGGCCATGGACTGCGGGTCGCATAATAGGCGCGAAACCGCCACTCAGACCCCAGCACATCTGGGCATTGAGGACACGGCTCCAGCTCGAGAGACGCTTTCGCGACCTCGCGATGTTCAACGTCGCAATCGACAACAAGCTAAGAGGTTGCGATCTCGTTCGTCTTCGCGTCGCCGACGTAGCCGCAGGTGGGACGGTAAGCACCAAGTCGACGGTCGTCCAGCAGAAGACGGGCCGTCCCGTCCCGTTCGAATTGACGGGCTCAACTAGAGCGGCCATCTAAGCTCGTCTGGATTCCCGAATGGGGCAAACCGCGCGTTGAAGACGTATCGTCGGTTGATTCGGAGAAGGTATTCTGTGCGTGCCACCGCCGCTCTCGCGAGGTTGCGGCAGCGGCTGCGACCGGCCTCGGCGAGAGGCACACATGTGAGTCACATGCGTGAGGGCGCATCCGCTACCAGGAGGCGCGCAAGCTGCTGAGACTGAGGCTGTCTTTCAGGGCGCTTAGGGTGGTAGCGGAGGAGGGACTCGAACCCCCGACACAAGGATTATGATTCCTCTGCTCTAACCAGCTGAGCTACTCCGCCCCGGCGCCGTATCGGCGTCGCGGGGTTCGGTCGATGCGCCCCCGCAAGGCGAGGCGGGTGATAGGATAGGGGCGCGGGTGTGTCAAGCATAAGCCGCGATGTCTCGCGCGATGAAAGGCTGGCTCGCAAAGCCGGCGGATTGTCACCGTTCCGCCCCTGGTAAGAGACGCGCTGCGGCTTCCTCGCACCGCAAGCAATCTTGGGCGCTCAACCCATCGCTCGTACCCGCCAATCAGCTTCTGGAGCCAGGACTGTTGACGTCGCTTCTCAGAAAACTGTACCGTACAGTTCATGACAACAACAAACGGTCAAGAGAGCGCCAGGGGAAAGGCGTCGCGGGGAGAACGACGGCGGGCCGAGATCCTGCAGGCGGCTGCAGAGGTGTTTGTGCGCAGCGGCTACGCCGGCGCGACGGTCGACGAGATCGCCAATGTCGCGCAGGCTTCCAAGGCGACGATCTACAGCTTCTTCGGCGACAAGGCCGCGCTTTTCGCGGCCGTGATCGTGGAACGCGCGGAAAGCGTGCTGGCGCTCGATCTCGGAGCCTCAGGTGGCGACGTCGAGGCCGCCCTGGCCCGATTCGCACGGCGCTATATCGCCGCGGTGCTGTCGCCCGAAATCTTGGGGCTTTATCGGCTCGTCATCGCTGAAGGCCCTCGCTTCCCGGACATCGCGCGCGCCTTCTTCAGCGGCGGGCCCGAGCGTATCGCCGCGCAGTTGGGCGCGCAGTTCGAACGCTGGCGCGCCGCCGGGCTCCTCGCCGTCGACGACCCGCTCCGCGAGGCCACGCGCTTTCTCGAGACGCTTCGGGGAGACCTGCACCTGCGGGCGCTCGCCGGACTGCTTTCGGAACCGCCCGAACGAGAGGTCGCCCTCCGCATCGCCGAGGCGCTGTCTCGGATCGACTTCACGCCTCCTGGCGTCCCGATTGCGCCCAAACCGGCGCGCTGAGCCGGAACCCTGAGAAACCGCGGGCGAGCGGCGCCGTTGCACGAACGGCGGCCAGTCCGCGCAAGAAGCAAGCCCCCCCAACGCACCAGGTGAGTCATGGACCAGATCGCCCCCTCCCCCACCCTCGCGCCAGGCGAGCTTGCGCCCGACCGGCACGAAACGCGCCGGCGCGTCCTGGCCATCGTGGGCGCCGCGTCAGGCAACCTGGTCGAGTGGTATGACTTCTATGTCTACTCGTTCTGCGCGCTCTATTTCGCCCCAGAGTTCTTCCCCAAGGGCGACCAGACCTCCCAATTGCTGAACGCCGCCGGCATCTTCGCGGCCGGCTTCCTGATGCGGCCAGTCGGCAGTTGGCTGTTCGGCGCGATCGCGGACCGGCTCGGCCGCCGCAACGCCATGATGCTGTCGGTCTCGCTGATGTGCGCCGGGTCGGCCGCCATCGCCGTGCTGCCCACCTACGCCACCATCGGCGTGATGGCGCCGGTGCTGCTCCTCGTCGTGCGGCTCATTCAGGGACTGTCCGTTGGCGGCGAGTACGGGACCAGCGCCACCTACATGAGCGAGGTCGCGATCGGCGGCCGTCGCGGCTTCTTCAGCTCGTTCCAGTACGTCACCCTCATCGGCGGCCAGCTGCTCGCCACGCTGGTGCTGGTGATCATGCAGCTGTTTCTGCAGGAGGGCGACATGCGCGCCTGGGGCTGGCGCGTCCCCTTCGCCATCGGGGCCATCGCCGCCGTGATCGCATTCTACCTGCGCCGCTCGCTGCACGAGACGTCCTCGGCCGAGACGCGCGGCAAGAAGGGTGCGGGGACGGTCGGCGCCATCTTCGCCAGCGAAGATAACCGGAAGGCCTTCTTCATCGTCCTCGGCTTCACGGCCGGCGGATCGCTGATCTTCTACACCTTCACCACCTACATGCAGAAATACCTGGTCAACACAGCCGGGTTCAGCGCCGCCACCGCGACCAACACCATGACGGCGGTGCTCTTCGTCTACATGCTCATGCAGCCGCTTTTCGGGGCCTTGGCTGACCGGATCGGCCGGCGCACCTCCATGCGGCTGTTCACGGGCCTCTCGGTCCTGATGACCGTCCCGGTGCTGACCATGATCTCCGGTGTGCGCTCGCCGGTGGCGGCCTTCGCGCTCATCACGCTCGCCCTGGCCGTTGTCAGCCTCTACACCTCCATCAGTGGCCTGGTGAAGGCGGAGCTGTTCCCCGCGGAGGTGCGCGCGCTGGGCGTCGGCCTGGCCTACGCCATCGGCAACGCGCTCTTCGGCGGCACTGCCGAATACGTCGCGCTCTGGTTCAAGCAGGCCGGCATGGAAAGCGACTTCTACTGGTACGTCACCGCCCTCATGGTGGTCGGCTTCCTGGTGTCGCTCGTCATGCCGGACTCGCGCGAGAACGGATATCTCCAGGGCCACGGCACCGAGTAGGAGCCGCAGTTGAAGCTCGCAGCAAGGAAGACGCCGGACCTGTCTGGCGGCTTCCGCGCCATCGGCGCTCTCGCGCAGAGGATCATGGGCGATGCAGGCACGCATAGTCCCTCAGCAGATCCCGGGCGCGCCGGTCATCAAGGCCGCCGGCGTCCACGCTTCCCGTTGCGACGGCGCACGAGAGCCAGAAATATCCGGCTCCCGGATCCACCACCAGCCGGCGGGGCCGGAAGTCGGCCACGAGCACGCCAAGGTACGGCGTGGTGGACGACCAGCCCAATCGGGGGTCGGCCGCGGCGCGCGTCACGGAAACGAAATCGGGGCTCCCCAGGGCGGGATCGGCGAGCGTGCATCGGGCCAGATCGGCGACGGCCGCGCGGTAGCGGGTCCACGCGCGGGCGAACTTGGCCGTCTCCACGGCGTGGACAAGCATCACGAGCGCGAGCGCTCCCGCCAGTGCGCGGGCTCCGCCCGGCGATAAAAGCCTCGTGCCAGCGTCACGAACGAGCCGCGCGGCCAGAAGCGAGCCGGGCAGCGCGGCCAGCGAGGCGAAACCGCCGAGGATGGCCGTGAGGACCAGAAGCGCCGTGCGCATGCCATAGCGCTCGTCGGCATGCAGCGAGTGATCCCAAAGCGCCCAGTAGGCGGCCAGCGCAGCCGCGGAAGCCCCAACTGCCAAGAAAGCCTGCGGCCGGCCCGTGAGTCGGGCGAGCGCCAGAACACTGATCCCATAGAGGCTCAGCGCGCCCCCGAGCGTCAGCGCGAGGGAACTTAGGAGCAGCCCCGGATCGAGAAACTGGGTCGCCGCCCGCCAGCGGACCTCCCCGAAATAGGGCCCCGGCGGCGCAAGGGCGTTGGCCGTGACCCAAAGCACGGCAGCTGCCCCGGCGCAGGCGGCGGCACGCCGGAAACGGGCGTCCCCAACGCCCCGGGGCGACAGCCCGGCGAGCAGCGTCCCGATCAGCACAAGGGCACCCTCATGCGTAAAGGCGAGCGCCACCATCAGGCAGCAGACCCGGAAGGCGCCAGCCCTGCCGGGCGGCGCCCCATGAGCGCTCGCCAGCGTTGGCCAGAACAGCCCGTGGGCCACCCACATTTCTGTCGGGAACCCGAACACGAGCGGGCACAGCGAGGCTGTCGAAACACAGGCCCAGGTGAAGAATGGCCGCCCCTCGGTCCGATCCGCCGCGTATGTCCCCGCAAGCGAAAGCAGCGGCACGGAAAAGAACAGCGCCCCATACGCCACCACCCCGGCCTGGAGGTCGCCCGTCCAGCCGGCGACGAACTCGGCCGGAGCCATGGTGACGAGCGCCACGACGCCGCGCACGGCGATATCGCGCCAGTGGAAGGCCCAGACCTCCCGGACCGCCACCGCATAGGAGAACAGCGCGCCATCCGCATAGGTCTGCAGACGCCACCCCAGGCCCACGACGACGAATGCAACGGCCCACGCCAGTCCGCCGCCGATCGCGACGGCGCGCAAGGTCACGGCCGAAGCGACGAACTCATCATAGGAGCCCAGCCCCCGCCCGGGGGGCCGCGAGCGACTCGGAACCCGCATGAGCGCTCACCGGCGCGGGATCAGGGTTTCGGCGCTGGCGTTTCGGCGGCCGACTGGCCCGCCGGCGCTGCGGCGGTGGTCCAGCTCTTGTAGTCCTCCTCCTTGACCTCGGGCAGCTTCTTCACGAAGGCGGCGATGGACCAGATTTCGTCGTCGGGCGCGCCGGCGCCGGCGAAGCTCGGCATGCCGGTCATCCTGATCCCGTTCTTCACGACCCAGAAGATCTGCTGCGGCTCGAGGTCCTTGGCCACGTCCTTCAGGTCAGGCGGAGACGGGTTCAGCCCTTCCGAGAACTTCGCCCACTCCACCCCCGGCGCTCCGTGGCAGGTGGGGCATCCCCGGGTGGCGAAGGCGCGCCCGCCCGCCTCGACGCGCGACTGCAGGTCGCCAGGCGGCTGGTCCTTGGCGTGGCGATCGATCGAGCGGGTGCGCGCCTGCACCAGGGCCCAGTTCACGGGCGCCGGATCGTCGTACTGCGCCGCCACGCTGTAGAACCCGCCGAAGAAGTACACAGCCGCGCCGATGGCGGCGACGATGGCGAGAGCGCCGATGAGAGCCAGGAACCGCATGAGGGGCCTCCCTGCCAAGGACTGGCGACCAGCAAAGGCTCGTGGAGATGATCCCACGATCGCCCGGCGTCGCCAACGACAGGTTGCGGGTTGACGCGTTCACATCTCTGATCAGAGCCTCAGGAGTTCCGAGCGCATGTCTTCTCTCGTCCAGCCTCGCCTCGTGAACGACCCCTTCTCGGATCCGGCTTTGTTCGTCGATTTCCGTTTTGGCCGGCGCGCGATCCTGTTCGACCTGGGCGACGTGGCCCCCCTCACCTCCCGCGAGTTGGGCCGCGTGACGCACGCCTTCGTATCGCACCGGCACATGGATCATTTCGCCGGCTTCGACCGGCTGCTGCATGCGCGCCTGTATCGGCCGGGAAGGCTTTGCCTCGCAGGCCCCGACGGGTTCATCCGGGGCGTGACCGCCAAGATCGACGCGTACACCTGGAACCTGCTCGACGAGAGCTCCCCGAACTTCGAGATCCTGGCGTCCGAGTTCGTCGAGGGCCAGATCCGAAAATCGGTGCTTTTTCGATCGCAGGAGAAGTTCGCGCCGCGCCCGCATGACGCCCCCGAGGGCCTTCCGGCCGGCCTGCTGCTGCAAGACCCCGAATTCCGGATCGAGTGTGTGGCGCTCGACCACGGGACGCCGTGCCTCGCATTCGCGCTGCAGGAGACTTTACGCGTGAATGTCTGGACGGCTGGGCTGGACGAGTTGCGCCTCTCCGTGGGGCCCTGGCTCAACGCGGCCAAGCGAGCCGTCCGGAGCGGCGCTTCCGACGACATGGAGATCGAAGCGGGTCCCGGTCGGCGCGTGCGCCTCGGGCGCGTCAGGGACAAGGCGCTGCAGGTCGCGCCCGGCCAGCGGATCGCCTACGTGACAGATGCGCGCTTCACGCCCGCGAACGTGGCCTCCATTCTGGACCTCGCCCGCAATGCCGACCACCTCTTCATAGAGGCCGCCTTTCTGGAGGAGGACGAAGGCGTCGCCGCCGAGCGGCTGCACTTGACGGCCCGGCAGGCCGGCGAACTGGCGCGGCGCGCCGGCGCCCGCCGCTTCACCGTGTTCCACCACTCGCCCCGGTACCTCGACCGGCGCGAAGCGCTGCTCAAAGAGGCGGACCGGGCGTTCAGGGGCGAGCCGCCTGCCGCCGTTTGACGGCGCGCCGGCGCTTCAGTGCCCCTTCTTCTCGGTCAGAAGCTGCTCCAGCGTGCTGGACCAGATCTCCTCGGCCTGTTCGAGGTTGTCCGCCTCCAGCCGCTTGATGTCGACGATCTCGAGGTCGTCCCGAAGCTTGCTCGCCCGCACGAGCAGGAAGTCATGGCCCATGACGGCGACCAGGGCGTCCGCCGCGTGCCCGGCTGCGGCTTCGTCCTGGTCGAGGATCTTGCCGATCGTGATCTCGGCGAAGTGGTCGGCGAACATCTTGGCCGAGCTGGGATCGTCCAGCAGCTTGCGCGTCTTCAGGTCGTCCACGGCGCGGGAGTACTCGTTTCCCCGCGCGTCAGGCGTCGTGGTCAGCGCCGTGCCCACCGTGTCTTTGCCCTTCTCGTCCACCAGCACGCCAACAAACGCCATCTTCGCCTCTCGACCTGAAGTCATGCCCCAACGCCGCTGCGCGGACACGGTTCGACCGGCTCAATCGCCGAACGCGCGGGTCGGACCGCAAGTGCGCCTCACGGATTGGGGCTGCTGTATCAGGCCCGCTGGACGCCAGCCAGCAGCGCCTTGCGCAGCATCATGTGGACGCCTTTGTTTCCGTCCACCGTCTGCGTCACATGAAGGTCGCCCGCCAGCGAGCAGAGCATGTAGGCCTGCTCGCGGGAGAGCGTCGTCCGCCGGACGATGTGGGCGATCATCTCCCGTACGGCCTGGCGCGCCGCATCGTCCAGGTCCTCGTTCATGCCCATGCTGATCAGGTGCTCGCCGGTCTCGGCGAAAGGCCAGGCCCATCCGAGTTCCCTGCGAACGGTGAGCCGGAATCGGCCCCGCAGCCCGGTTTCGAGGCCGGTCAGGCAGACCTCGCCGTCGCCTTGCGCGCCATGCCCGTCACCCGCAGAGAACAGCGCGCCGGGCGCCAGCACGGGCAGGAACAACGTCGCGCCCGCCCGTAGCTCCTTGTTGTCCAGGTTGCCGCCGAACACCTGTGGGACCATCGTCGGCTGCGCCCCCCAGGCGGGCGGCGGGGCCACGCCCATCACGCCGAAGAACGGGTCGAGTGGCACGTCGAGGCCCGGCAGCATGCGGATCATGCCCGCCTCGCGGTCGATGCGAGGATGGATCAGCGACGCCTCGGGAAAGTCGTCCGGCAGCGTGCCCTTGAGCGGCTGGATGGTCATGTAGCCCCAGTCCATCCAGGGCTCCACCTCCAGGATGTCGACCTGCAGCACGTCGCCGGGCTGCGCGCCCCGGACCGCGACGGGGCCGGACACGAAATGCGAAGACGGGCCCTGCGGCAGAGTCTTCATCGCCTCCAGCAGCAGGCCCGGCACGTCGTAGGACGGATCCTTGGGCAAGCGGCTCGATATGCAGGCCGGCAGCGCATGCATGCTCACCGTATCGCCCGAGTCGATCTCGATCGCGGGCGGGATCGCCGCGTCGAAGGTTCCCCAGACCATCGTGTCTGGGCGAAACGGCAGATCGTGATGTTGGCTCATAAGGGGGAACTCCGCGGCGACCGGCGGCCGGACAGGCAGGAACGAAACGCCCGAGGACTCAGGCGCCGCTACCATCCGAATTCAATCCGCGACAGGCAACAGGCGCGCGACGAGGGATGCCCCTGCCCTCGCGCGTCTGCCGCGACGGACGGGGACCTAGGTTTGGCTCTCCTGGACGTGCTCGACCTCCGCGGCCGCGTCGGGCGATGGCCGAGGCCGCAGCCCGCGCCGCAGAAGCCGACCCAGGAACCGCTGCCGCTTCGCACGCGGCGGCGCATTCGGGTCGTTCATTTCCGCCCCGCTGGGCTTTCGGGTGAGCTCCACCGTGCGGTCGTGGAACTCCGCCAGGCTGGGACGGTGTCCGACGCTCAGCAGCATGGCGTCCGCCAGCTCGCTGTGGAACAGCGACATCATGGAATCCTGGCTCGCCTCGTCCAGGGCCGATGTCGCCTCGTCCAGGATGATGACCTCCGGCCGGTGCACAAGGAGGCGCGCGAAGGCGAGCCGCTGCTGCTCGCCGCCCGACAGCAGTTTGTCCCAGCGCTCCTCTTCGTCCAGCCGTCCTGCGATGTGCCGCAGGCCGCAACGATGCAGCGCATCCTTAAGCGCCTGGTCGGAGACGTCGCCGGCGCCCTCGGGATACAGGAGCGCCTGCCGCAGCGTCCCGTTGGGCACATAGGGCTTCTGTGGAACGAACATCACCCGCGATCCGCGTGGCAACAGCACGTCCCCGGAACCCCAGGGCCACAGGCCTGCGATGGCGCGGATCAGCGTCGACTTGCCGGTCCCTGACTCGCCCTTGATCAGAATCTTCTCGCCGGGCGCGAACATCGCGTCCGCCTCATTGATCACCACCCGCCCATTGTGCTGGGCCACGGAGAGATCGCGGATATGGAGGTTGCCGTCCTCGCTCTCGCCGATGGCGATGCGGTCCTCCGTCGCGGACGCCTTCTCGATGGCGCGCAGCGTGCGCCACAGGGCCACCACGCGGCTGGCGGAGGCATTCCACTCCGCCAGACGGATGTAGTTTTCCACGAGCCAGTTGAACGCCAGCTGCACCTGGACGAAAGCCGCCGCGATCTGCATCAGCTGGCCCAGCGACATCTGGCCGGCCAGATACTTGGGGGCGCCAAGCAGCAGGGGCACCACCGGCGCCAGAATGGTGTTGCCGTGGATGATGAAGGTCATCAGCGCCTGCTGCGAAACGACCTTGCGCCAGCGCGCCAGCACCTCGTCCAGCGTGCGGCCGAGGCCACGCTCCTCGTCCTCCTCGCCGCCGATCAGCGCGATGCTCTCCGCATTCTCGCGCACCCTGACGAGTTCGAAGCGGATCTGCGCCTCAGCCGCGTTCTTGCGCTCGGTGAAGCGGATCAGCGGGCGTCCGAGGAGCACCATGAGGCCTGACGTGAGCAAGCCGTAGGCCGCGGCGCACACAACGAAATAGCCTGGGATCGTGTGGCCAAACACCTCGATGGAGCCGCCGGCCGTCCACAGGACGCCCACGAAGACCGCCGCCATCAGCACTGCGTTCGACAACCCGATGGCGAAGTCGACGATCGGCTCCGTCGCGACCTTCACGTCGTCGGTCATCCGGAACTCGGGGCTGTCCACCTCCGGGGCCGCGATGCTCATCTGGTAGAAGCGCCGCCCTTCGAGCCACTGCCGCGCCAGATCGGCCGTGAGCCAGCGGCGCCAGCGGGCCTGCAGGGTCAGCCGGGCGAACACCTGCCCGACCATGGCGAGCACGGCGAGCACCGCCAGCACGGCGAACAGGGTGATGGCCCAGGTGACCCGGGATCCGTCGCGCGCGTCCAGCGCGTCGAAGAAGTACTTGTTCCAGAGGTTGATGCCGTACTGGACGGCGATGTTGATCGCGACCAGGGCCCCGATGGCCCCCGTCAACAGCCAGGCTTTGCCCTTGGAGTCGCCACGCCAGAAGCCCGAGGCCATGGACCAGAACTCGCGGGCGGACGCCCGCTCCGGCTCGGTCACCTCGCTGGCGAAGGAAGACCCTTGTTTCGCCTGGATTTCCTTCGCTTCAGACTTGTCGTTCATTCCGGCCGCTCTTGCCAAACCTGCAGGGGCAACGCGGCAAGCGGCAGAGCGTTCGATTTGGGACCGAGTATCGGCGCGCCTACGGCAATTGGCTGAGCCGACGCACCTCGTAAATGAACCCCGCCAGGAAAAGTCCGAACACCAGGAAGGCGAAGGACACGCCCCCAAGCTGAACGCCATCGGATCCGAAGATCAGCGCCAGCCAGACAAACAGAGGCACGCCCAGGACGATAACGCCCGCGACCAGCGGCCCGGTCTCGATCTGCGGCAGGATTCGCCTACGCCTTGGCGCCGCGCTGTCCGGTGTCCGCGCTCCGGCGAGTTGGAGCCGGCTGAAGTGATCGGAAGCCGAACGCCAGATCGACCAGTCCTCGGGCCGCATGAAGCTCTCTCCTTCTGGAATTGCCCGGCCGAAGCGCGGGCTGCGCGATGCAAGCCAAACTGCTCTTTGGAGCCGAATTTTGGCGCCCGGCAGGACGTAGTCCTTTCGGGGGGGGGCGTCGCGGCTTGAGGGGTTCAGCGCAGGCGCTCGATCTCCTCGCGTGTGCGGCCTGGGCGCGGATGGTAGCGCGGCAGCGACCATCCCCAGTGGAGCGCGGCCCCGCGCACGGCGAGCCCCGCCCCAAGCCCCGCCGCGATGGCGGCCTCCCGGCCGAGACCCACCTGCGACAGGGTCACGAACACGGCCGCCCCGCACAAGGCCGCCGTTACGTAGATCTCGCGGGTGAGCACCACCGGGATCTCGTCGCCAAGCACGTCCCGGATGACGCCGCCGAACGTGGCCGTGATCACCCCCATGGCGACCGCGACGGTGGGTCCCGTTCCCGCGAGCAGCGCGCGCTCGGCGCCCGTGACGCAGAACAGCGCGAGCCCGAGCGCGTCGAGCCAAAGCAAGACGACGTAGCGCGATTGCGGCAGGTGGGCCGCGAAGAAGGTGAGCGCGGAGACAACCAGGCAGGTCACCAGGTAGGCGGGCTCGTGCACCCAGAACACCGGCTGCCCCAGCAGCACGTCGCGCAGCGATCCGCCTCCGATGCCCGTCGCCGTCCCGAGCAGGGCGAAACCCACGATGTCCATCTGCTTGCGGGAGGCGACCAGCCCGCCGGTCACGGCGAACACGATCACGCCCATCCAGTCGAGGACGGCGGCGGCGGTGTCGAACAGCATGGAGGAGGCTCACGGGACATCGGGAATCCACTTCTCCACCATGAGGCGAAGCGCCTCAAGCGGCTCGGCTGGCCGCCTGTCGCCGTTGGCGGCGACCCCCGCTTTTGCTAAGCCGGATCCATGAGTACGTCAGGCCAGAGCGCTCCGAGGCGCCGTGGGGCGGTCGCCGCGCCGCGCGGGCCGCAGGAGCGGCTGCGGGTCGGCTTCGTCTTGGCCAACCACTTCACCCTGACGGCCTTTTCCCTGTTTGTGGACACCCTGCGCCTCGCCGCGGATGAGGGCGACCGCTCCCGCCCGATCCGCTGCCGCTGGACGGTCATGAGCCCCGGCGGGAGGCCCGTCCGGGCGAGCTGCGGAATCGAGATCCTGCCCGACGAGGACCTGGTCGACCCCACACAGTTCGACTACGTCGCCATCGTAGGAGGCCTGCTGCACCATGGCCCCCAGGTCGATGCACGCGCGGAGGAGTACCTGCGCCGAGCCGCAGGGCTCGGCATTCCGCTGATCGGCGTCTGCACCGGTTCGTTCATCCTGGCTCGGGCCGGGCTGCTGGACGGACGGCGCTGCTGCGTGAGCTGGTATCACCACGCCGACCTCGTGGCGGAGTTCGACGACATCGAGCCGGTGTCGGATCGCCTCTTCCTGATCGACGGAGATCGCATCACCTGCTCGGGAGGCGCAGGCGCGGCCGAGATGGCCGCCGCCCTCGTGGAGCGCCACCTCGGCTCGTCCGTGGCGCGCAAGAGCCTCGGCGTGCTCATGTTCGAGAGCCCGCGGGCGGAGAGTTCGACCCAGCCGCTGCCGAGCTTCATCCCGCCCGCCGCCTCGGCGCGCGTGCGCCGGGCTGTCGCCGCAATGGAGCAGAACCTGGGCGAGCCGCTCTCGGTCGCCGATCTCGCGGGCCGCGCCGGCGTGAGCGAGCGCCAGCTCGCGCGATTATTCGTGGCTGAGCTGGGTCACTCGCCCGCGGCGATCTACCGCCGCCTGCGCCTGGCCTTCGGACGGTGGCACCTCGCCCAGTCGAGCCGCACCACGGCCGAGATCGCCGCAATGGCGGGCTTCGCCGACAGCGCGCATTTCAGCCGCGAGTTCCGCAAGGCGTTCGGCGAAACGCCGTCGGCGTTTCGCCTCCGCGCGGACCTGGAGCCGCGGCCGCCATGGCCGGACGAGCCCCTGGCGGATCGCCGCCCCTACTGAACCTCAATAGCAGCGGCAGTGACGCCGGTGCCGGTGCACCGCGTAAACCCGGCGATAGACCGGGGGACCCTCCACGTACACGACGCGCCGCGGCGCGTAGACCACCGTGGTCGGGCCGTAGTAGCCGCCGTAATAGCCGTCATAGACGGGATATCCGTAGCCCCAGGCCGGCGCGGTCGCCGCGCCGAGCAGACCGCCCAGCGCCAGTCCGGCCACGCCGCCGACGACCGCCGGGCCCCACCAGCCGCCGCCCCAGCCATAGCCGCGTCCCCAGCCTCCGTAGTAGCCGCGGCCCCAGCCGCCGCGCCACGCTCCTCCGTAGTAGCCGTGGCGCCATTGGGCGCTTGCCTCCGTGGAGGTCATGGCGGTCGTGGTAATCAACGCAATCGCAGTGGCGGCCAGAAGCTTTCGCATCTTCAAACCTCCCGTTTCGCGTCAAACGACGGACATCAAAGCCGTCCCTGTCATCTCAGTTGGCTGGTCATCCCAAGGCAGCGACGCCATTGCGGCGCCGGGGACGGACGGCCCGAAGGCGCCTGCCCGTAGTCAAGTGCGCGGGGCCGTCGGTCGCAATGACTTGCGTCAGTTGAGGGAGACCGGAGAGATCGGGCCGGACAGCGCGATCAGAATGAGGAGGGCGCGCCCGTATTCCAGGTCAGCGCATTCACGTGGTTGCCCACCTTGGCGTTGTACGTCGCCGCGTGCGCCCGGTCCCGCTCGATCGCGGCCTGGTCCGCCGCCCGCGGGCAAAGCACGCGGCTATGGGCGACTTTCTGGCTGCGGAGCCAAGCCTCGAACGCCTTCTCGATGTCGTCCATGGCCTGGCTGCTCTGGAACGCCTGCGTCATCGCCGCCGTGTGGTCCGCCTCGTTGACGGCCAGGCAATAGCGCCAGTCCGCATGGGCGGTCTCAGCCTGCACGAGAAGCAGCGCGAGGACGGGAAAGAGGCGTTTCAGCATGCCGGGATTATAGATCCATCCGCCCCGCAGGCACGAGTTACGATTCGGTCAGTCCGCGCCAGCCTAGGCCGCGGCCCTCCGGAACGGTTCGAGCCTGCGCTCAATGAAGGCCATGAATTGCTGCGCGATGCCCGAGCGCGACCGCTGGGAAGACCAGATCGCGGCGACCTCGAGTTGGATCTGGGGCCGGAACGGCCGGATCACGACCCCCCGGCCGTCATATTCGGCGGCCGTGAAAGGGTCCACGATGCTCAGGCCCGCCCCGGCCGCCACCATGGCGCAGGCGATCATCGACAACGGCGTCTCCGCGCGCGTGCGCCGGGACACCCGCGCCTGCGAGAACACGGCGTCGATCCGGTAGCGCAGCTGCGTGCTGTTCTCCAGGGACACGAACTGCTCGCCCGCGAAGTCCTCCGGCATGAGCGCAGGTTTGGCCCCCAGCGGGTGGCCCGCAGGCAGCACGGCGACAGCCGGCGCCGAGACGAGCGGCTCGATCACGAGGTGGGCGGACTCGATCGGCATCTGGACGAAGCCGATTTCGCAGAAGCCCGATGCGATCCAGTCGGTCACCTGTGACGAGATGCTGCCATAGAGCGAGACGTCCAGTTCAGGACGCTCCGCCATGAACTCGCCGACGGCCCGCGGCATGAAGCCGACGTTGAAGGCCGGCAGGGCGGCCACGCGCAGCGTGCCGGCGCGACCTTCACGCAGGTCCCGGGCGGCCCGCGCGATCCGGTCGAGCCCCACGAACTGGCGCTCCACTTCCCGGTAAAGCGCCATGGCCTCCTCGGTTGGAACGAGGCGCGATCCGCGGCGCACGAACAGCGGCAGGCCCAGGCTGCGTTGCAGGTCGTGCACAAGCCGCGTCACCGCCGGTTGCGTGACGTTGAGCGCCTGCGCGGCCGCTGTGACGCCGCCCATCACGATGACGGCCCGAAAAGCCTCAATTTGCCGGGGATTGAGCATCATGCAGTCCATAACATTCCCTGATGGACTGCCGCAATCATTCGATTTGACCGGCCCCGCGCGCCCCGTCCAAGCTGGCGAAGACTTCAATTATGTGAGGGAGGGACTCATGAAGAACATGTTTGCGGGGCTGCTGCTGGCCTCGACTGCGCTGGCCTCCGGCCAGGCGCTCGCGCAGGGCAAGACGCTCTACGTGGCCGGCTACGGCGGCTCCTACGAGCAGGTCGTCCGCAAGGAGATCATCCCGCCCTTCGAGGCCAAGACGGGCATGAAGGTCGAGTATGTGGCCGGCAACTCCACTGATACCCTCGCCAAGCTGCAGGCGCAGAAGGGCAACCAGCAGATCGACGTCATCATTGTCGACGACGGCCCCGCCTACCAGGCCGTAGCCCTGGGCTTCTGCGGCGAGCTCGCCGCCGGCGACGTCTACAAGGACGTGGCGCCGGTGATGAAGTTCCCGTCCAACAAGGCGGTCGGCATCGGCATGGTCGCCACCGGCTTCATGGTCAACAAGAAGGCCTTCGAGGACAACAAGTGGCCGCTGCCGACCTCGTGGGCCGACCTCAAGGACCCCAAGTACAAGCAGAAGATCGTCATCCCGCCGATCAACAACACCTATGGCCTGCACGCCCTCATCGCCGAGGCGCAGCTCGCGGGCGGCGGCGAGAAGAACATCGAGCCCGGGTTCGAGGCCTTCAAGAAGGACATCAACCCCAACGTCATCGCTTATGAGCCCTCCCCGGCCAAGATGACCGAGCTGTTCCAGAACGGCCAGGCGATCTTCGCCGTCTGGGGCTCGGGCCGCGTCAAGGCCCTCGCGGACACCGGCTTCCCCGTCGAGTTCATCTACCCGAAGGAAGGCGGCTACGCGCTTGGCACCGCCGCCTGCCCCGTGGCCGGCTCCAAGAACGAGAAGGAGGCCAACGCCTTCGTGCAGCACCTGCTCTCGCCCGAGATCCAGGTGGCGCTCGCCAAGGGCGCAGGCACGGGCCCGGCCAACACGACCGTCAAGCTCTCGCCCGAGGAGCAGAAGGGCCTGCCCTATGGCGAGCAGGCCAAGACGCTGAAGGCGGTCGACTGGGACGCCGTCAACGCCAAGCGCGAGGAGTGGACCAAGCGCTGGAACCGCGAGATCGAGCGGTAAGGGGCTGAAACGAGAAGCGCGGGCAAACAGCTCCCCGGAGACCCGCCCGCGCCGCCTGAACCCCCTCGTCCTGCGTGACGCCCTGCGGCGCAGGGCTCCTCAGGACGAGGGGCGTCGAACACGATCCCCGCGAATGGGGCGAAAGCACCGGACCCCCATGGCCTACATCGCACTCGAAAGCCTGACCAAGCGCTATGGCGACCACGTCGCCGTGGATGCGCTCGACCTCGCGGTCGAGAAGGGCGAGTTCATCTCCCTCCTGNCGGTCGAGAAGGGCGAGTTCATCTCCCTCCTGGGCCCCTCCGGCTGCGGCAAGACCACCACGCTGCAGATGATCGCCGGTTTCGTGGAGCCCACGGGGGGCCGGGTGGTGCTCGACGGCAAGGATCTCAGCGCGGTGAAGCCAAACCGCCGCGGCCTCGGCATCGTCTTCCAGAGCTACGCGCTGTTTCCGCACATGACCGCGGCGGAGAACGTGGCCTTCGGCCTCGAGATGCGCGACGTCCCCCGCGCCGAGCGCGACAAGCGCGTGACCGAAGCGCTCGCTCTCGTTGGACTCGCGGGCTACGCCGAGCGCTATCCCAAGCGCATGTCCGGCGGCCAGCAGCAACGCGTGGCCCTCGCCCGCGCGCTCGTCATCAAGCCGGCCATCCTTCTTCTGGACGAGCCGCTGTCGAACCTCGACGCGAAGCTCCGCGAGGAGATGCAGATCGAACTGCGCTCGATCCAGCGCAGCATCGGGACCACCACGATCCTGGTCACCCACGACCAGGCCGAGGCCATGGCGCTGTCGGATCGCATCGTGCTCATGAACAAGGGCCGGGTAGAACAGATCGCGCGGCCGGACGAGGCCTATTCCAGGCCGGCCACCGCCTTCGTGGCCAACTTTCTCGGCAAGACGAACATGCTGGCCGGGACGGTGCAGGCTGGCCCGCAAGGCTCTGTGATCGCGGTTGGCGGCCTGCGCCTGCCCGCGCCCGCAGCGGCCATTCAGGGACCGACCTCCGTCGCGGTGCGCCCTGAGCGCATCGGCTTCGCCCATGGCGAGCCGGGCGTCGCCGGCAAGGTCACCATGCGCGTGTTCCAGGGCCTGCACTGGCTGCTCCAGGTGGAGAGCGAAGCCGGGCCCGTCACGCTCGTCCGCCCCAACGACGGCGCAGTCGTTCCTTCCGAAGGCGAGGCCGTCACGCTCCGCTTCTCGGCCGAGGATGCCGCTCTCCTGCCCGCGGGAGGCGCGGCGTGAAGGAACGCCTGAAGCCCACCCCCTATCTGCTGGCCGGACCCACCGCCCTGGTCTTCCTCGGGCTGGTGCTGATCCCGCTCGCCATGACGGTGCTCCTCTCGTTCTACGACTGGGGGCAGTACAAGGGCATCGTCCCGGAGCTCACGCTCAAGAATTGGCGTGAGATGGTTGCGGACGACTATTTCTACACCGTCTACATGCGCACCTTCCGCATCGCGGTGCTGGTCACCCTGGCCAGCATCGTGGTCGGCGTGCCCGAGGCCTACATCCTCAACCGCATGAGTCCCGTCTGGCGCAGCGTGTCGCTGCTCGCCATCCTGGGCCCTCTGCTGGTGTCCGTGGTCGCCCGCACCCTGGGGTGGGCGCTGCTGTTCGGCTCCACTGGCGTGGTCAACCAGGGTCTGATGAAGATCGGCCTGATCTCCTCGCCCCTGCCCTTCATGTTTACGGAGACGGGCGTCGTGGTGACGCTCACCCACGTGCTCGTCCCCTTCATGGTGCTGGCGGTCTGGGCCGCCCTGCAGCGCCTCGATCCGCAGGTGGAGAACGCCGCCGGCTCGCTGGGCGCCTCGCCCTGGACGGCATGGCGACGCGTGGTGCTGCCGCAGATCATCCCCGGCATGCTGTCGGGCTCCGTTGTGGTCTTCGCCTTGGCGGCCAGCGCCTTCGCGTCGCCGGCGATCATCGGCGGTCGCCGCCTCAAGGTCGCGGCGACGCTGGCCTATGACGAATTCCTCAACACGCTGAACTGGCCTCTCGGCGCCGCCGTGGCCACGCTGCTCCTGGTGGCCCTCGTCGCCATCATCGTAGGCTCGAACCGGCTGATCGAACGCCGCTACGCACAGGTGTTCGAATGAGCCGCAACGGTCCCCTGGCAATCGCCTTTCACGTCCTGTTCGTGACCTTCATGCTCGCCCCGCTGGGGATCGTGTGCCTGGTCGCCTTCACGCCGGAAGGTTACCTGTCGATGCCGACGCACGGCTTCAGCCTGCGCTGGTTCCGCCAGATCCTCGAATATCCCGAGTTCATCAGCGCCTTCTGGGTGAGCATCTGGCTGGGCGCACTCTCGTCCACCATCGCGGTGGCGCTGGCCATTCCATCAGCGCTGGCCATCGCGCGCTACCGCTTCCCCGGCCGCGAGGCGCTCACCACCCTGTTCATGTCGCCCCTGATGGTGCCTCCGGTAGTGCTCGGCATCGCCTTCCTGCGGTTCTTCACCCAGATCCGCCTCGCCGGGACCTTCACGGGCCTGGTGCTCAGCCATGTCATCGTGATCATCCCCTTCGCCCTGCGGCTGATCCTGGCCTCATCCTACGGGATCGACACCCGTATCGAGCACGCCGCGACCTCGCTCGGCGCGGGCGCCGCCACCGTGTTCCGGCGCGTGACGGTGCCGCTGATCCTGCCCGGCGTCGTCTCGGGCTGGATGCTCGCCTTCATCAACTCCTTCGACGAAGTCACCATGACGGTGTTCGTCGCCTCGCCCGCCACGGTCACCCTGCCCGTGCGCATGTTCCTCTACATCCAGGACAACATCGACCCGCTGATCGCCTCGGTCTCGGCCTGCCTCATCGCGCTCACCGCCGTGATGCTCCTCGTGCTGGACCGGGTTTTCGGGCTCGATCGCCTCTTCGTCGGAGCCGGAAAGGGCTGACCTCCCGTGTCCCAACCTTCCAAAGTCTCAGAGCCTGACGTCGTCGTGATCGGCGGCGGCCTGGTCGGGGGCGCCGTGGCCTTCGGGCTGGCGCGCTCCGGCGCCCGGGTCTGCGTCCTCGACGAGGGCGACGTCGCCTTCCGCGCCTCGCGCGGCAACTTCGCGCTGGTCTGGGTCCAGTCCAAGGGCCTGGGCATGCCCGAATATGCGGGCTGGTCGAAGCGCTCGGCCGACGATTGGCATCAGCTCGCCGCCATCCTGCGTGAGGAAACAGGCATCGACGTCGCCCACAGCCAGCCGGGCGGCTTCGCGCTCTGCCTGTCGGACGCCGAGATGCAGCAGCGCGTCGACGCCATGAAGCGGCTGCACAACCAGATCAACATGGTCGAGTACGGCTACGAGGTGCTCGACCACGCCGAAACCAAGCGCCGCCTGCCGGACATCGGCCCGGACGTGGTCGGGTCGATCTACAGCCCCGTCGACGGCCACGTGAACTCGCTGCGCCTGTTCCGGGCCCTCCACGAGGGCCTGCAGCGCCGGGGCGCCGACTACCGGCCCAACCACCCGGTGGACACGATCACCCCGGAGAACGGCGGCTTCCGCGTCGTCGGCCCCTGGGGCGAGATCCGGGCCCCCAAGGTCGTGCTCGCGGCCGGGCTGGGCAACGCCCGGCTCGCCCCCATGGTCGGCCTTTATGCGCCGGTGAAGCCCAGCAAGGGCCAGGTGATCGTCACCGAAAAGACCGCCCCCTTCCTGCATCACCCCATGGGCACGCTGCGCCAAACCGACGAGGGCGGCGTCATGATCGGCGACAGCCAAGAGGACCTGGGCTTCGACACGGTGGTGACCCAGCCCGTGATCTCCATCATGGCCGAGCGCGCCGTGCGGATGTTCCCCCGGCTGGCCGGGCTCAACGTGGTGCGCACCTGGTCGGCCCTGCGCGTCATGAGCCCCGACGGGTTCCCGATCTACGAGCAGTCGACCACTCATCCGGGCGCCTTCGTGACGACCTGCCACTCGGGCGTCACGCTCGCCGCCAACCACGCGCTGACGATCGCGCCCGCCATCCAGGCCGGCGCGCTGCCCGAGTTCGTGGCCACCTTCAACTCGCGGAGATTCCATGTTCCGGCCCATGCGTGATCCCGGCGCGCCGGCTGCTGCGCCGCTGCGCTTCACCTTTGATGGCGCTCCCATGACGGCCCGCGCCGGCGACACCGTCGCCGCGGCGCTGCTCGCCAACGGCGTCTCCGTGAACCGCCACACCCCGGTCTCCGGGGCGCCCCGCGGCGCCTATTGCATGATGGGAGTGTGCTTCGAGTGCCTCGTCGTCATCGACGGCGTCGGCAACCGCCAGGGCTGCCTGGTCCCGCTGGAGGAGGGCATGCGCATCGAGACCCAGCGCGGGCCGCGGCAGGCCGAGGCCCTCAGCCAGGAGATCGGGGCATGAACCGCGTCACGGATGTCTCCGCCCTTAAGGAGCAGTACGACCTCGTGGTGGTGGGCGCCGGCCCGGCCGGCCTCTCCGCCGCCGCGACCGCCGCCGAGCTCGGCCTCTCGGTCCTGCTCGCGGACGAGAACCCCGCCCCCGGCGGCCAGATCTACCGCGCGGTCACCACCACGCCGGTGCAGCGCCGCGAGGTGCTGGGCGAGGATTACTGGCGCGGCCAGCCCATCGTGCAGCGCTTCGAGCGCAGCGCGGCGGATTACGCGGCCCGGACCACGGTCTGGACCGTCGGCCGGACCGAACTGATGAGCGGCGGCGAAGGCTTCGAGGTCGGCGTCTCGGCCGACGGCCAGGCGCGCCTGATCGACGCCCGGCACGTGATCCTCGCCACCGGCGCCCTGGAGCGCCCCATGCCCATCCCGGGCTGGACGCTGCCCGGCGTCATGACCGCCGGCGCCGCCCAGATCGCGCTCAAGAGCGCCGGCATTGTGCCGGACGGCCGCGTGGTGCTGGCCGGCTGCGGTCCCCTCCTCTACTTGCTCGCGTCCCAGCTCCAGTCCGCCGGCGCCAACATCGTCGCGGTGCTGGACACGACGGAGCGGGGCAACGCTCTCGCGGCCGCGGGCGCCCTGCCCGACTTCCTCCTGTCTCCGTACCTGGCGAAGGGCCTCAAGCTGATGCTGGCCGCCCGCCGCAAGCTGCGCTTCGTGGGCGGGGTCACCGGGTTGCGCGCCGAGGGAGAGGGCCGCGTGAAGCAGGTCGTGGTGGAGCGGGGTTCCGCCCGCGAGACCATCGCCTGCGACATGCTCCTGCTGCACCAGGGCGTCATTCCCAACGTCAACATGACGAGCGCGGTGGGCTGCGAGCAGGTCTGGGACGAGCAGGGCCATTGCTGGGCGCCCAAGCTCGACGCCTGGTTCGGCGCGAGCGTGCCGGGAATCTCCATCGCGGGCGACGGCGCCGGCATCGGCGGCGCGGAGAGCGCGGCCCTGCGCGGCGAGGTCGCGGCCCTTGAGGCCGCGCGCCGGGTCGGCCGCATTGACGAAGCGGACCGCGATCGCCGGGCCGCTTCGGTCCGGGCAACGCTGGCCCGGGCCATGCGCGGCCGCCGTTTCCTGGATGTGCTCTACCGCCCGGCCAAGGCCTTCCTGGCCCCGAAGGACGCAGCCACGGTGGTCTGTCGCTGCGAGGAGGTCACCGCCGGGCAGCTGCGCGAGACCACGCGCAAGCTGGGCGTGCAGGGCCCCAACCAGATGAAGACCTTCCTGCGCTGCGGCATGGGCCCCTGCCAGGGCCGCCTCTGCGGCCCGACCGTGACGGAGATCATCGCCGAAGAGCGCGGCGTCGCGCCCGCCGAGGTGGGCTACTACCGCCTGCGCCCGCCGGTGAAGCCGGTGACCCTGGGCGAGCTCGCCAACCTGCCGAAGACCGAGGCCGCCGTGAAGGCGGTGTGCAGGTGACAACCACCAGCACCGCCGACGTCGTCGTCATCGGCGCCGGCATCCACGGCTGCTCCACGGCCCTGCACTGCGCCCAGCGGGGCATGAAGGTCGTGCTGATCGAGAAGGACCACGCCGGCCGCCACGCCTCCGGCGTGAACGCCGGCGGCGTTCGCCAGCTCGCGCGCCACGTGGCCGAGATCCCGCTGTCCAACCACTCCATGGACATCTGGCATCGTATCGCCGACCTCGTGGACGACGACTGCGGCTTCGTCAGCGACGGCCAGGTGCTCGTGGCGGAAACGGAGCAGGAACTCGCGGTCTTCCGCGAGCGCGTGGAAGACTTGAACCTCCGCGGCTTCCATCATGAGGAGCTGATCGACGCGAAGGAGCTGCGCCGGCTGCTGCCAGCCGTCGCCGAGACGTGCCCCGGCGGCGTGGTCTCGCGTCGGGACGGGGCCGCGGTCCCATTCCGCGCGACCCAGGCCTTCAAGCGCAAGGCCGTGGCGCTCGGCGTCGACCTGCGCGAAGGCGTCCGCGTCACCGGCCTCACGCGCGACGGCGCGCAATGGCGGGTGGAGACGGCCGAAGGCGACGTCCTCGCCCCCAAGGTGGTGAACGCCGCCGGGGCCTGGGCAGGCCGGCTCGCCGCGAGCGTCGGCGAGCCCGTGCCGCTGGAGGTGATCGCCCCCATGCTGATGATCACCGGCCGGGTCGAGCCCTTCATCAGGCCGGTGGTGATCCTCCGGGGCCGCAAGCTCTCCTTCAAGCAGTTCGCCAACGGCACGGTGCTCATCGGGGGCGGCTACCTCGGCCGCGCCTTCCCGGACGAGAACCGCACGGAGCTGGACTGGGACAAGCTGTCTCAGAACGCCCGGACGGTCTGGGAGCTGTTCCCAGTCATGCGCTCGGCGACGATCATACGCGCCTGGGCCGGGATCGAGGCCCGCATGGCGGACGAGGTCCCGGTGTTCGGGCCGAGCGCCAAGCACGAGGGGCTGTTCCACCAGTTCGGCTTCTCCGCCCACGGCTTCCAGCTCGGCCCGGGCGCCGGCTCCGTCATGGCGGAGCTCGTCGCCACGGGCGCCACGAACGTGCCGATCGACGGGCTGCGCATCCAGCGCTTCCAAACCGCCGCTTCGGCCTGACTTCCCACCCCGTAGAGGACCAGAGATGACCATCAAGCGTTCAATCCGCACGCCCATCATGCACCGCGTCGTCGAGGCGAACGGCCTCGTCTTCGTCGGCGGCACGATCGCGGACGACACCACCCTCTCCATGGGCGGCCAGACCGAGAACATCCTGAAGAAGATCGACAACTACCTGGCCGAGGCCGGGACCGACAAGACGAAGCTCGTCGCCGCTACGATCTTCGTGACCGACCTCTCCAAGAAGAAGGAGATGGACGCCGCCTGGACCGCCTGGCTCTCGCCCGAGATCCTGCCCGTGCGCGCCACCGTCGGCGTGGCCGACCTCGGCGGCGGCGCCCTGATCGAGATCGTGGTCACGGCCGCCAAGGGCTGATCCTCGACGCTTTCCCGCGCGTCCAGTAGTGGGCGCGCGGGAAAGCGGCTCTCGGGCGGTGCGAAGCTTCAGCTTAACGAGCGCTCGATTCGAAATTCATAGCCCAAGCTGATTCGTAGCGATGCTTGGTGATTCCAAATTCAATTCCGCACGCCGCCTCGCCGAAAAGGTATGCTTGCTGACACAGCGGGCGCGACATCGAAGGCTCTGCTTGCCTTGCATCGCAGGTTGCTCTAGCCCTGCAGCGGGCTGAAGAAGGACGACCAGGGATTGATTGAGGCTGACGTCCTCCGATTCATGAACGCGTCCGTGGCTTCGGTGTGGGAATTGGAGCTCTTGCTGCTCCTGCGCCGCGGCCGGGACCGGGACTGGACCCACGACCAACTGGTGCGCGAACTGCGCGCCAGCCCCTCCATTATCGGCAAGGGGCTGGAACGGCTTCAAAAGGCTGGACTGGTGGTCGCTGACGGCGCGCTCTGCAGGTACGCGGCCGCAGGCCGTCACCTGGACGAACTGGTCGACCGCCTCGACCAGCTCTACCGGGACCGCCCCACCACCGTGATGAACGCCGTCCTGGGCGCCCCCAACGCCAAGCTCCAGAGCTTTGCGGACGCATTCCGGCTGAAGAAGGACTGAGGCATGGCGCTCAAGGCCGCGATATACCTGCTCTGCCTGCTTGCAAGCGTCGGCTGCGCCGCTGTGCTCTTCGCCAGCTATCGCCGCAAGGCTACCCGACTGGCCTTGTGGACGGCCCTGTGCTTCGCGCTGCTGGCGCTGAACAACCTGTTCGTGGTGCTGGATATCCTCATCCTGCCCAACGTCGACCTGGTGCCCGCCCGCAAACTGACGTCCCTTGCGGCCGCGGCCGTCATGGTCGCGGGCTTTGTCTGGGAGACGGAGTGATGACCGCGCAGGCGATCGACTTCACCTCCGGTCTGACCGCGATGGGCTTCCTGACCAGCGCCCTGTTCTTTCTCCGTTTCTGGACGCGTGCTCGCGACGGCCTCTTCCTCGCCTTCGCCGCTGCTTTCGCCCTGCTCGCGCTGGAGCAGGGCGTCGGCACATGGTTCAACGCCATCCGAGAGGAGCAGGGTTGGGTTTACCTGCTTCGCTTGGCCGCCTTCCTGGTCATCATCGTGTCGGTGATCCGTAAAAACCGCGAAGCGCCTCGCTGATCAGATGGCCCGGCGCTTGGCGGCCGACCGATCTGCGTCCGCTGTGGCGCGGGCGATCGCCGCCGCGAGTTCATCCTGCGTGAACGGCTTGGACAAGCGGATGGCGTCCACGGGCGCCGGGCCGGACGGCAACTCGGCGTAGCCGCTGGCCAGGATGGCCCTGACCTCAGGATATTGCTCCCTCAGGCGAGCCACGAGCTCCGCCCCGCTCATGCCAGGCATCGCGTGGTCGGTCAGCACGAGATCGACCATGGCCTTCGATCCGAGGATCGCGAGCGCCTGTGCGGCTGAATCCGCCTCGATCACCTCGTGCCCAAGGTCTTCCATCATGGCCGCCGTTCCGGTGCGCACCAGGGCGTCGTCGTCCACGATCAGAACGCGCTTGGCCGGCGCCCTCGCCAAGGTCGGCTGGCGCTGGGAGGAGGCCCGGGACGGCGCCTTCGCCGCATCGCCCTGCGCCACGGGCAGGAGCAGGTGGGCCACCGTGCCCTCGCCCACCCGGCTCGACAGGCGCAGCACCCCGCCGCTCTGGGCGGCCATGCCGTGCACCATGGAGAGGCCCAGCCCCGTGCCCTTGCCCGGGCCCTTCGTGGTGAAGAACGGCTCCGCCGCCTTCGCCAGGGTCGCCTCGTCCATGCCGGTACCCGTGTCCTTCACGGCGATGCACAGGTAGTCGCCGGGCGCGAGCCCGTCCTGGGAAGGCGCCACAAGCGAGATCCGCTCGGCCGAGATGCGCAGGCTGCCGCCCTCGGGCATCGCGTCGCGGGCGTTCACGGCCAGGTTGAGGAAGGCGAGCTCCAGTTGGTTCACGTCGGCGCGGACCGGCGGGAGATCACTGTCCAGCGCCGTCTCGATCCGGATCGAGGGGCCGACTGCGCGGCTCAGCAGGTCTTCGATGCCGTTCAGCAGCGTGTCGACCCGCACGGCCTCCGGCTTCAGCTCCTGCCGCCGCGCGAACGCCAGCAAGCGCTTGGTCAGCGCGGCCCCGCGTTCGGCGCCCTCGATGGCGTTCTCCAGCAGGCGCACGCCCCTTTCGTCCGTGACGCGCTTGCGCAGCAGCTCCAGGCTGCCGAGCACGGCCATCAGCAGGTTGTTGAAGTCGTGCGCGACCCCGCCCGTGAGCTGGCCGATGGTGTCCATCTTCTGCGCTTCGAACAGCTGCGCCAGCGCCGCCTCGCGCTCGCGCGTCCGCTCCTCGATGCGAGCCTCCAACTCCTCGTTGAGTCGCGACAGGGCCTGCGTCGAGGCCTCCAACTCGGCCGTACGCTCGGAGACGCGCAGCTCCAGCTCCTCGTTCATGCGCTCGAGCTGCCGGGTCTTCCGATAGAGGTCGATGAAGATACGCACTTTCGCGCGCAGCATCTCGGGCGCCACGGGAACCGGGACGTAGTCCACAGCGCCCGCCGCGTAGCCACGCATCCGGTCGAGGTCCGTGAGATGGATCGCCGACACGAAGATGATCGCGATCTTCTCGAAGCGCGGGTGCTCACGGATCATGGCCGCAAGCTCGAAGCCGTCCAGCTCCGGCATCTGCACGTCCATGAGCACCACGGCCACGTCCGACTTGAGCAGGTGCTCGAAAGCCTCGCGCGCGTTCGTGGCCGTGAGCAGGTTCTCGCCCAGGCCTTCCAGGATCACCTCGTAGCTGAGCAGCTTCGCCGGCTGGTCATCGACGAGGAGGATGTTGACCTTGTCCTGTTCGCTCACTCTGGTCGCGCTCACCGGTGCAGCCACATGCGAAGGGCCGAGAGCAGCTGCTCCGTGTTGACGGGCTTCGCCAGGTAGTCGGACGCGCCAGCCTCCAGACACTTCTCACGGTCTCCCTTCATGGCCTTGGCCGTGAGCGCGATGATCGGAAGGCGGCGATAGGCCGGGTTGGCCCGGATCACCTGCATAGTCTCGTAGCCGTCCATTCCGGGCATCATGATGTCCATCAGCACGATCGCGAGTTCAGGCGTTTGCTCGATGACCTGGATGGCTTCGCTGCCCGTGGTCGCCGTCAACACCTTCATCCCGCGGCGTTCGAGAACGCTGCTCAGCGCGAAGATGTTTCGGGCGTCGTCATCGACCAGCAGCACGCTGCGGCCGACGAGGTCCTCGTCGGAGCTGTGCAGCCGCTCCAGCATCCGCTGCTTTTCTGGCGGCAGCTGCGTGACGACCCGGTGCAGGAACAGGGCGGTCTCGTCGAGCAGGCGCTCGGGCGACTCCACGCCCTTCACCACGACGCTGCGCGCCATGGTGTGCAGGCGGGCGTCCTCTTCGGGCGAAAGCTCGCGGCCGGTGAACACCACGACCGGCGTGTCCGCCAGCTTCGGGTCGTCCCGCATGCGCTCGAGCACCTCGAATCCCGAAATGTCCGGCAGCTTGAGGTCGAGCACGATGCAATCGACCGGCTCGTTGCGCAAAAGCTCGAGCGCGGCCTCGCCCGTGTCGGCGGTCAGGATCTCGACATCGTCGTGACCGAGCAACTCGTTGAGGCTGAGCTGTTCCGCCGGATTGTCCTCGACCACCAGCAAGCGCTTGCGCCGGGCGCCGGCCAGGCCCTTGAGCCTGTTCAGCGAGGCCTCGAGTCCCTCGATGGTGGTGGGCTTGTTCATGAACGCGAAGGCGCCGCGAGCGAGCCCGTGCTGCTTGTCCTCGTCCAGCGTCACGATCTGCACGGGGATATGCCGGGTCGAAGGATCGCGCTTGAGCTGGCTCAGCACGGTCCAGCCCAGCATGTCGGGCAGGAACACGTCCAGAGACACCGCGCTCGGCTGGTACTGCCGCGCGAGCGTCAGAGCGTCGGCGCCGCGGAGCGCCACGAGAACCTTGAAGCCGTTGTCCCGGGCCAGATCCGCGACCACCCGCGCGTAGTGGGGGTCGTCCTCGACCACCAGGAGCACGAGGTCTCCCGGATGGATGTCCGCCCGGTCGTCCGTGAGCGTCTCCACCGGGACCTCGGTGAGGCGCGACTGGGGCGTCGGACTCGCCTTGGGGGCGGCCTGCCCAAGCGAGACCACGGAGGTTTCGGCCGCGACCGGCCGCGCCGCCGACTGCCCGCCCACATAGGTGAGCGGCAGGTAGAGCACGAAGGTGCTGCCCAGGCCCGGCTGGCTGCGCAGCTGGATCTCGCCGCCCAGCAGGCTCGCCAGCTCGCGGCTGATCGCGAGGCCGAGGCCCGTGCCGCCGTACTTGCGGCTGGTGCCGGCGTCCGCCTGCTGGAAGGCCTCGAAGATGATCTTCTGCTTCTCGGGCGGGATGCCGATGCCGGTGTCTGACACCTCGAAGGCCACCACGGAGGGCGCGTTGCGCAGCATGGGGTGGTCCGGGTTCCAGCCGCTCTTGGCTGGCCGCACCGTGAGCCGCACGCCGCCCTTCTCGGTAAACTTGAAGGCGTTCGACAGCAGGTTCTTGAGCACCTGCTGCAGGCGCTTGGAGTCGGTGATGATGCTCCGCTCCAGGTCGGGATCGAGATCCACGTCGAAGCTGAGCTTGCGGTTCTCCGCCTCGTGCTTGAAGGGCCGGGCCATCATGTCCAGCAGGTTGCTGAACACGATCTCCTCGGCCTCCACCGAGACCGTGCCGGACTCGATCTTGGACAGGTCGAGGATGTCGCTGATCAGGTTCAGGAGGTCCGTGCCGGCCCCATGGATGGTGCGGGCGAACTCCACCTGCTTGGCCGTGAGGTTGCCTTCCGGATTGTCGGTCAGCTGCTGGCCGAGGATCAGGATCGAGTTCAGCGGCGTGCGCAGCTCGTGCGACATGTTCGCCAGGAACTCGGACTTGTACTTCGAGGTGAGCGCGAGCTCGGCCGCCTTCTCTTCCAGCGCCCGGCGGGCCTGCTCGATTTCTTGGTTCTTGGCTTCCACCTCGACGTTGCGCTCGGCGAGCTGCTGGGCCTTCTGCTCCAGCTGCTCGTTGGTCTGCTGCAACTCCTTCTGCTGGGTCTGCAGCTCGGCCGCGAGCTGCTGCGACTGCTTGAGCAGGCCCTCGGTCTGCATGGTCGCTTCGATCGAGTTCAGCACGATGCCGATGCTGGCCGTGAGCTGCTCCAGGAAGCTCATCTGCAGGTCGGTGAAGTTCTTGAGCGAGGCCAGTTCGATGACCGCCTTCACCTGGCCCTCGAACAGCACCGGCAGCACGATGGCGTTGCGCGGCGTCGCCTTGAACAGGCCCGACGAGATCGGCACCACGTTGGGCGGTAGCTCGGTGATGACGAGGCGCTTGCCGTCGCGCGCGCACTGGCCGATCAGGCCTTCGCCCATCCGCATCCGGCGCGGGTGGCCGGCCACACCGTCGTCCGCATAGGCATGGAGCAGCTCGAGGCCGCTCTCGTCCACCTGGTAGATGACGCCATGCTGCGCCTCGACGAGCGGCGCGAGTTCGGAGAGCAGCATGCGGCCCACATTGCCGAGGTCGCGCTGGCCCTGCAGCATGTTGGTGAAGCGGGCGAGGTTCGTCTTCAGCCAGTCCTGTTCGGTGTTCCGGTCCGTCGTGAGGCGGAGGTTGCCGATCATCGTGTTGATGTTGTCCTTGAGCTCGGCCACCTCCCCGCGCGCCTCCACCTGGATGGAGCGGGTCAGGTCGCCCTTGGTCACGGCGGTGGCGACCTCCGCGATGGCGCGCACCTGGGTGGTGAGGTTCGCCGCCAGCAGGTTCACGTTGCCGGTGAGATCCTTCCAGGTGCCGGCCGCGCCGGGCACGTGCGCCTGGCCGCCGAGACGGCCTTCCACGCCCACCTCGCGCGCCACGGTCGTCACCTGGTCGGCGAAGGTGGCGAGCGTGTTGGTCATGTTGTTGATGGTTTCGGCGAGCGCCGCGACCTCGCCCTTCGACGCCACCGTGAGGTTCTGCTTCAGGTCGCCGTTGGCGACCGCCGTCACGACCTTCACGATGCCGCGGACCTGCTCGGTCAAGTTGGCGGCCATCACGTTCACGGTGTCGGTGAGGTCCTTCCAGGTGCCGGCCACGCCGGGCACCTGCGCCTGGCCACCGAGCTTTCCTTCGGTGCCCACCTCGCGCGCGACGCGCGTCACCTCGCCCGCGAAGGCGTTGAGCTGGTCCACCATGGTGTTGATGGTGTTCTTGAGCTCGAGGATCTCGCCCTTCACGTCCACGGTGATCTTGCGGCTGAGGTCGCCGCGCGCCACCGCGGTGGTCACTTCGGCGATGTTGCGCACCTGGGTGGTGAGGTTCGCCGCCAGCAGGTTGACGTTGTCGGTGAGGTCCTTCCACGTGCCGGCGACGCCGGGCACCACGGCCTGGCCGCCGAGGCGGCCCTCCGTGCCCACCTCGCGCGCCACGCGCGTCACCTCGCCCGCGAAGGAGCGCAGCTGATCGACCATCGTGTTGATGGTCTCCTTAAGCTGCAGGATCTCGCCGCGCACGTCCACGGTGATCTTGCGGCTGAGGTCGCCGTTGGCGATCGCGGTCGCCACCTCGGCGATGTTGCGCACCTGGCCGGTCAGGTTGCCGGCCATGGAGTTCACGGAGTCTGTCAGGTCCTTCCACGTGCCGGCCACCCCGGGCACCTGCGCCTGGCCGCCGAGCTTGCCTTCCGTGCCCACCTCGCGCGCCACGCGCGTCACCTCGCCGGCGAAGGCATTGAGCTGGTCCACCATCGTGTTGATGGTGTTCTTCAGCTCCAGGATTTCGCCCTTCACGTCCACGGTGATCTTGCGCGACAGGTCGCCGCGCGCCACCGCGGTCGTCACCTCGGCGATGTTGCGCACCTGGCCGGTGAGGTTGGACGCCATCGAGTTGACGTTCTCGGTGAGGTCCTTCCACGTGCCGGCGACGCCGGGCACCTGCGCCTGGCCGCCGAGCTTGCCTTCCGTCCCCACCTCGCGCGCCACGCGCGTCACTTCCGACGCGAAGCGGTTGAGCTGGTCCACCATGGTGTTGAGCGTCTCCTTCAGCTGAAGGATCTCGCCGCGCACGTCCACGGTGATCTTGCGGCTGAGGTCGCCATTGGCGATGGCGGTCGACACCTCGGCGATGTTGCGCACCTGGGCGGTCAGGTTGCCCGCCATGGAGTTCACGGAGTCGGTCAGGTCCTTCCAGGTGCCGGCCACCCCGGGCACCTGCGCCTGGCCGCCGAGGCGGCCTTCCGTGCCGACTTCGCGGGCCACGCGCGTCACCTCGCCGGCGAAGGAGCGGAGCTGGTCCACCATCGTGTTGATGGTTTCCTTCAGCTCCAGGATCTCGCCCGACACCGTCACCGAGATCTTCTTCGACAGGTCGCCCTGCGCCACCGCGGTCGCCACCTCGGCGATGTTGCGCACCTGGGCGGTCAGGTTGGAGGCCATGGAGTTCACGGAGTCCGTGAGGTCCTTCCATGTGCCCGCCACGCCCTTGAGCTGGGCCTGGCCGCCGAGCTTGCCTTCCGTGCCCACCTCGCGCGCCACGCGCGTCACCTCCGACGCGAAGGCGTTCAGCTGGTCCACGGTGGTGTTCATCGTCTCCTTGAGCTGGAGGATCTCCCCCTTCACGTCGACGGTGATCTTCTTGGACAGGTCGCCGTTGGCGATCGCGGTCGACACCTCCGCGATGTTGCGGACCTGCGCCGTCAGGTTGCCCGCCATGGAGTTCACGGAGTCGGTGAGATCCTTCCACGTGCCGGCGACGCCGAGCACGTTCGCCTGGCCGCCCAGCCGGCCCTCCGTGCCCACCTCGCGCGCCACGCGCGTCACTTCGGACGCGAAGGCGTTGAGCTGGTCCACCATCGTGTTGATGGTTTCCTTCAGCTCCAGGATCTCGCCCGACACCGTCACGGTGATCTTCTTGGACAGGTCGCCGTTGGCGATGGCTGTGGCGACCTCCGCGATGTTGCGCACCTGGCCGGTCAGGTTTCCGGCCATGGAGTTCACCGAGTCCGTCAGGTCCTTCCACGTTCCGGCCACACCCGGCACCTGCGCCTGGCCGCCGAGGCGCCCTTCCGTGCCCACCTCGCGCGCCACGCGCGTCACCTCGCCCGCGAAGGCGTTGAGCTGGTCCACCATCGTGTTGATGGTTTCCTTCAGCTCCAGGATCTCGCCCGACACGTCCACGGTGATCTTGCGCGACAGGTCGCCGCGCGCCACGGCCGTCGTCACCTGCGCGATGTTGCGGACCTGCGCGGTGAGGTTGCCGCACATGGCGTTCACGGAGTCGGTGAGGTCCTTCCAGGTGCCGGCGACGCCGGGCACGATGGCCTGGCCGCCGAGCTTGCCTTCCGTACCGACCTCCTTGGCCACGCGGGTCACTTCCGACGCGAAGGAGCGCAGCTGGTCCACCATGGTGTTGATGGCGTCCTTCAGCAGAAGGATCTCGCCACGCACGTCCACGGTGATCTTCTTGGACAGGTCGCCGTTGGCGACCGCGATGGTCACCTCGGCGATGTTGCGGACCTGGGCCGTCAGGTTCGACGCCATGGAGTTCACGGACTCCGTCAGGTCGCGCCAGACGCCCGTCACTTCCTTCACCTGCGCCTGGCCGCCGAGCTTGCCATCGGTGCCGACCTCGCGCGCCACGCGCGTCACCTCGGAGGTGAACACGCTCAGCTGCTTGATCATGGCGTTGACGATGTTCGCCGACCTCAGGAACTCGCCCTTCAGGGGGCGCCCGTCCACGTCCAGCGGCATCGGCTGCAGCAGGTCGCCCTTGGCGACCGCCGTGATGGTGCGGGTGACTTCCGTCGTGGGCCAGAGAAGGTCGTCGATCAGCGTGTTGACCGAAGTCTCCATGTCGACCCAGGAGCCGGTCTGCATGCCGAACTTCACGCGGGTGCGGATGCGTCCCTCACGGCCGACGCTCTGCCCGACTTTCTCGAGCTGCGAGGCCATGCGCTGGTTGGCCGCCACGATCTCGTTGAAGGTGTCGGCGATCTTGCCGGTGAGGCCGGTGCGGTTGGCCGGGAGGCGGACGGAGAAGTCGCCGACCCGCATCGCCTGCAGGGCTTCCAGCAGTTCCTTCAGGACCAGCGTCTCTTCGGCTTCGGCGGGAGAGGCGTGAACCGGCTGCTCGACGACTTCGTCCGCCACTGCGGCAGCGCTCGTGTTCGCCTTCATGTGCCCACTCCACCCTGAGTGTTGTTGTCATTCGCCGACAGAACGCCCGACGCGCGCGCGCAACCCAGCGCAAGCAAACGCCTAGCTCAAGCCAACGTTCCATCAGACTGTGAAAGATTGGGTCCACTTATGCGGCAGAGCGGACGTTCCGTAAATGCCTCGATGAGAGCCACGTCATCGATCCACAGCCACGGGAAATTGTTTCAAAAAAGGCAGGATGACGGGCAATCGAAGATGATCGAGTCCATGATCATCTTTACGTCAGCGGGTCTGGAGTCCGTCTCAGGGGTTGGCGTCCGGGCCTCGGTCGCGCGCGCCCCTCTCGACTGTCGGCTTCGTCCCGGCCTTGCGCCCCCGGCGCGAGCGGCGAATCTGCTCCAGCGTGGCGGGCCTATAGTCCTGGGCGTCCACGCCGACGTCGTATTGGCGCGGAACTGGGGTCAGCTTGCCGTGGCTATGGCCGTGCAGGTCGATGACGCCGCGACCCATGTGGTTCCAGGTCCGGAAGGGATAATGGCAGAGCACAAGCTCGGCCCCGTCGACCGTGATCTCGGCGTAGTGCTGCACGCTGGCCCAACCGGCGCTCGTCACCGTCTCAGGCCCGTCATTGTTGCCGATGATGAGGTGCTTCGTGCCGGAAAGGCGCTCGAGCAGCCGGTCGGCTTGGCCTGGAGGCCGCCCGAGCGCGAAGTCGCCCAGGTGCCAAACGACGTCGCCAGGCGCCACCGTCTCGTTCCATCGCGCGATCAGGGCCTCGTCATGCTCGTCCAGGGACCGAAAGGGTCGCCGATCGATGCGCAGCACGCGCGGATCGCCGAAATGGGTGTCGCTGGTGAAGAAGATGGTCATGGGACGACATTTAGCGCGGGCTGGCTAAGGTCCATCCGGGACGCTGGATACGCAACCCGCCACCCTAGTCGGACATTGTCGCAGAAACCGAGCCCCGACCGATGCCGCTTTATCTCTTCACCAACGAGAGCTTCTCCCTGGCCGTAAGCCGCGACCAGCAGGGCCGAACCCTGCCAGCCGGACAATGGCGGCTGCTCAAGGAGGTGGATCCCCACGAGATCGACCCTGCCATTGTCGAGCGGGTGTCCGCTGCGGGGCACTGGTTCTACCAGCCCGGGCAACAGCCGGGGGGCGGAGCGAAGAACCCGGATCCCTAGGGCCGCGACGCTGGTCAGTGCACAGCCGCCCGCGCATCCGCACGGCCGAAGAGGCTCTTCCGCGGCGCCCCGGCCAGACCCGCGGGACCCCAGAGCCGCAGCCGCGACCCGCGCCAGGTCGCCTCCTCGGGATAGGCGGCCATCTTGAGCCGGAGGTGCCGTCTCGCGGCCTCGATCATGCAGCGCTCTGCGTCGCAGGCGTCCAGAGGGCCGACATAGCAGAAGACTTCGCCTTCGCTCTCGACTGCGACGGAGTCCGCAGGCCGCACGTCCGCCGGCTCGTACACTTCCACGCGCTTCAATCCAACCGTGTACGCTCGCACGCTGACCTCTCTTGGGTTGAGTTATCCACCGAGAATTGGAGGCCTCACTCTTGACAACATAGAAGATGAATTTCCGCTGTGTCGAATCGCGCGAATTGATCGGATCGTGCTGGGTTCGAATTCGAACCCGAGTCTTTGGATCCCAAGCTTCGGCCGGCAGCCCGAACGCCGAGACGCCTTGCCGCGTTGCACCTCTTTGGGCGCCTTGACGGCGGAGCGAAGGGGGCTGAATGTTCACGCATGAACGATCGCTGCAGGGGGACCGCCACATGACGGACGGACGACCTCCAGGGCTCACCCGCGTCTACGACTGGGCGGAGTTGATCGCCGATGGCTGCATCCATGCCGTCGGGGTGGTCGGCGGGCTCATCGCGGCGCTGCTTCTGCTGGTGCTCGCGGCGGGAGTGGTCGGAGCGCTCGAATACACCTCGGTTGCGATCTACGCCGTCGCGCTCGTGGCCATGCTGGGTTGCTCGGCGGCCTACAACATGACGCCCCCCTCGAGGGCCAAGTGGCTGCTGCGGCGCGCGGACCATTCGACGATCTACCTGATGATCGCCGGCACCTACACACCCTTCATGACGGTGCTCAAGGCGAGCGCCTGGGGCGCCGCCCTGTCGACGACCGTTTGGATCGGCGCCTTGGTTGGGGCCGCCCTGAAGATCTTCATGCCGGGACGCTTCGACCGCCTCTCGATCGGACTCTATCTTGCCCTGGGTTGGAGCGTCGTGCTCGCCTTCGGGCCCTTGGCGGCGTCGCTGCAGACCTCCACCCTCGTGCTGTTGTGCGTCGGCGGAGGCCTCTACACCCTGGGCGTCATCTTCCACGTGTGGGAAAGCCTGCGCTTCCAGAACGCGATCTGGCACGGCTTCGTGCTGGCCGCCGCGGGCTGCCACTACGGCGCCGTTCTGGATTGCATGGTGTTGTCGCGGGCTGCCTGAAGGGCGACGCGCTCAGGCCGCCGCCTCCTTGCGGATCGACAGCGCTTCGCCGAACAGCCTGGCGTAGCCCAGCGCAGGCTTGGCCCAGCTTCGGTCGCAAGCCATCGCGGCCCGTCGCATCTCCTCGAGACGCGCCCGGGAGCGATAAGCGTCGAACGCCCGGTACACCGCCCCGAGGAAGCTGCCCAGGCTCGAGGTCTCGAAAAGGAACCCGGTTTCGCCGTCCTCGATCGTCTCGGCCAGGCCGCCCGTCGCGCGCGCCACGGGCAGCGAGCCGAACCTCTGGGCGTACATCTGGCTCAGGCCGCAGGGCTCGAAGCGCGAGGGCATCAGCAGGAAGTCGCTGCCGGCATAGATCCGGCGCGCAAGCTGCTCCTCGAAACCGATCGAGATGCCGACCGCGCCCGGGTACTTCTCCGCGAGAGTCGAGAACTGCTTTTCGAAATGCGCCTCGCCCTTGCCGGTGACCACGATCTGGCCTCCGTGACGGACGATGGATTCCGCCGCCTCGATGGTGAGGTCGACCCCTTTCTGGGCCACGAGCCGGGACACGACGGCGAAGATCGGCCCCCGCGAAACCGCCAGCCCGAACGCCTTGCGAACGCTGTCGGCGTTCTTCGCCTTGCCGCGCCAACGGCCCGCCGCGAAAGGCGCCGCAAGGTGGGGATCGGTATAGGGATCCCAGCTCTCGTCGATGCCGTTCAGGATGCCCGTGAGGCGCCCCTGGTCGGACCGCGCCCGCAAAAGACCTTCCAGGCCGCAGCCGTGCTCCGGCGTCGTGATCTCGCGCGCATAGTTCTCGCTGACCGTCGTGATGTGGTTGGCGTAGAACAGGCCCGCCTTCAGGAACGAGACCTTGCCGTGGAACTCCACGCCGTTGATGGAATAGGCCTGCGAGGGAATTCCGAGCCTGTCCATGCGCTCCGGCGGGAACAGGCCCTGGTGGGCCAGGTTGTGGACCGTGAGGATGCAGGGGACCGCGCTCTTGTTCCAGGCGAGATAGGCGGGAGCCAGCGCGGCCGGCCAGTCATGGACATGTAGCAGATCGGGCCGCCAGCCTTCCACCGGATAGGCGCCGGCGATGTCGGCTGCCGCAAGGCTCAGGCGCGCGAAGCGGATGTCGTTGTCCGCCCAGTCCACCCCATTCTGGTCGCCATAGGGAGACCCTGCCCGATCGAACAGTTCCGGACAAAGCAGAACATAGACGATCAAGCCGTCGGCCGTGTGCGTTTTCCCGATGGAGCAGGCCGGAATGGCGCCCCGGGCGGGAAGATGGCTCACCACCTCCATCGGCCCGGTCGAGCCGACGACCTCCCGATATCCCGGGATCAGGATCCTGACGTCGACATGACGACGGAGCGCACGCGGAAGAGCAGCCGAAATCTCGCCGAGTCCGCCCGCCTTGGCGAACCCAGCAAATTCCGGCGTGACGAACAATATACGTTCACGCATTTTCAATTCTGGAATAGGCGCGCCGTACAGATAACGCCGCGCGGACTGAGATGATCGCTCAACGTGGATTAGCTCACGTTTGTTCCCTGGCTGCGAGCGATTTTTTCGCTCGTGCGAAAACGTCCTGAGCGGGCGCCTTCAGCGTAGCCGGCGAGGCTAAAACTTGAACAATTCAGATGACAAGGTGATGAAAGCTTGAACTCCCCGCACGAAGGCTCTGGCGCCGGGAGCACCTGTACCAGAGCAGGCTCAGGCCTATATTGGGGCTAAGCGCTTCGGCGCGACCTGCCTCCAAAGGAGCCGTTCATGGCTGCTGCCCCCGAGCATCGGTACCCGGTGACCAAATCTGACGAGGAATGGCGCCGCATCCTCACCCCGGAGCAATTCGCGGTGCTGCGCGGCCACGGCACCGAGCGACCGGGAAGCTGCGCCCTGCTGCATGAGAAGCGCCGTGGAACCTTCTCCTGCGCGGGTTGCGGCCAACCGCTGTTTCGCAACGAGACCAAGTTCGAGAGCGGAACGGGCTGGCCGAGCTTCAACACGCCCCTTCCCGGCTCGGTCGAGACATCGGAGGATCGCAGCTACGGCATGGTCCGCACGGAGGTCCACTGCAGCCAATGCGGCGGCCATCTGGGGCACGTGTTCCCGGACGGCCCGCCCCCGACCGGTCTGCGCTACTGCATGAACGGCGTCGCGATGGATTTCCAGCCCGAGTGATGGACGCCCCTTCCCCGTCCGGCCAGTCCGAAACGGCGGCGGGCCCGCTGCCGCTCATTCTGACGGCGCGCTTCGACGAGCGCGCGCAGGCCTGGTTCGAGGCCCGGCGGCGGGCTTATTATCCAGCCGACCGCAACAAGGTTCCGGCGCATCTGACGCTGTTCCACAACCTCCCGGGCGACCAGATTGCGGAGGTCGAGGACGAACTGGCGGAAGAGTGCTGGCGTCTGGACCCCGTTCCGGCCCGCGCGACGCATCTTCGCTTCACCGGCCAGGGCGTCCAGGTGGTGATCGCCTCACCCTCTCTCGAGCAACTGAGGGCGCGATTGGCGGAGCGGTGGAGCCTGTCCCTGACGCCCCAGGACCTTCGCCCTTACCGCCCTCACGTCACGGTCCAGAACAAGACGTCGGCCGAAAACGCGCGCCGCACCTTCGACGCGTTCTGCGCGGTGTTCGCACCGTTCGACTGCGAGATCGAAGGCTTGGACCTGTGGCGCTATCTCAGCGGTCCCTGGGACCGTGTCGCCGACTTCGGCTTCGGCGCAGCGCCCGGGTAGGCCAAGGCGAATTCTTAAACAGGACGTGCGTTCAATCGGCTCGCGTGAATCCATCCGCGAGCGACCCGATGTTCCCGTTGGAAGCCAGAACGCTGCTGCCCCTCGTGGCGGGACTTGCTGCGGCCGTCCTGATGATCCCGACTTCGGGGCTGGACTTCACGCCCGTGCTGCGCATCCCGGCGGGGCTGGTCGCGGCCTGGATCCTCATGCAGGCCCTCCTTCCGAAGGCCAGGTCCGAACGCGAATTGCGCCTGCTGAAGTGGATCACGCTGCTGATCTACTTCGCGCTCGCGGTGAATTGCGGGTTCATCCTGTTCTACTGCGGTCAGGCGTGGGCGGCCTTCCCCCTCCGGGACGAGATGTTCCTGGCGGCGGATCGCCTGCTCGGCTTCGACTGGGTGCTCGCCGGGCCATGGATGAACCAGCACGCCGCCGTCACGAGCTTCTTCCTGCTGGTCTATGCCGTCTTCCCGGCCTTCGTGGTCGCGCCTCTGTTTATCCTGCCCCTTTTGGGCCGCATGGGCGAAGCCGAATTCTATGTCCGGGCGAGCATGATCGCGGAACTCGTCTTCGCGATCGCCTCGTGCGTGGCGCCGGCGGTGTCGGCCGCCACCGCCCTGGGCGCCCAGGCGCAAGCGAACAGCACCCTCGCGCTCTCCGCCTTTTCGGGGCCGATCGTGGAAAGCCTGCGCTCGGGCGCGCTGACCACCATCGACGCCTTCGAGGGCATCGGAACATTCCCTTCGTACCACACCGCAGGGTCCGTCCTGGCCGTGATCGCCCTGTGGGGCGTCCCCTGGCTCAGGGGCTTCGCCGTCGCGCTTGCGGCCGCCGAAATCGCGTCGGCGGTCTGGGTGGGAGGCCATTACCTCATCGACCTGCCCGCGGGCGCCCTCATGGCCTGCGCGGCCGCCTATGCGGCTGGCTGGCGATGGGCGCCGGAGGCGGCCGAAACACTTGCGGAACCCGCGCCGGAACGGGATTCGACGCTGGCTCTCAGGAAGGCCTGAACCGGTCGTCGCAGGGACCAACCTCGCGCGGCGGTGAAGCCATGCCGGGGAACCGATCACGCCAAGCGGAATTGGCCCACGGTCAATGAGCACCGAGGGAGTGACCCCGTGATCAAAGCTACACTCATCGCCGCCGGCCTGACCCTGGCCCTTCCCGCCATCGCCATGGCCCAGACCTCGACGTCTGCGACGCCTCCCGACCAGCCCGGCGCCTCCCGCAGCATGAACACGGGCAGCGGCCCCATGATGAAGCACTCGGACACGAACCCGGGCATGGCCATGAGCACCGGCGCCGGCCGCTCGCATCACGTGACCAAGCGCCACAAGAAGCGGACCAAGCACCACTCCATGTAAGTCGGAGCCGGCGCATCATCCGTGCGCCGGCGCCCGCCACGCTCCGCAGGATGACGCGGCGGCTCAGACCGCCTGCTGCTCCGGCTTCCGCAACCCCGCCGAAACCGTCTGGCTCTGGGTCGTCAGCGCGCCCGCGTGGGACCTGAGCGAACTGGCGAACGCCACCACGTCGGCCACCACCGTCTCCGCCTCTTCGGTCGCGTTGTTCAGGCTTTCGGCGGCCTGCGCGAGTTCTTCGTTCGCGCCCTGCACCTTCGCGATGGAGCGCTCCATGTCGGCGGAGTAGGTCGCCTGCTCGCCGGTGGCCTGCGCGACGGTCCGGCTGATGTCGGCCACGTCGTGGATGCTCTGGACGATGCCGCGCACCACGCCGGCCGTGCGCGCCCCAGCGCGCTTGATGGCCTGGGTCTGGATCGCGATCTTCTGCGCGGCCTGGCCGGTCTGCTCCGCCAGCGCCTTCACCTCGCCGGCCACCACGGCGAAGCCCTTGCCGCGCTCGCCGGCGCGGGCCGCTTCGATCGTGGCGTTCAACGCGAGCAGGTTTGTCTGCCGGGCCACGCCGGCGATGAAGCTCGCCACGAAGTCGATCTCCGCAGCCGCGCCGTCGAGCTCCTTGACCACCGCATCCGTTTCCCGCGCGCTCTCGACCGACTGGTTCGCCAGCCCCGAGGTCGCCGCGGCGCTGTCGCTGATCCGCTCGCTGAGGGCGACAAGCTCGCCCGCCATCTGCACCACCTCTTCCGTGCGGCTGAGCGCCCGCTCGGAGACGGTGAGCACCGCCGTGGCGTGCTGGCGAGTCTCCTGCGCCCGGGCCGACAGGGCCTGCGATGCGTGGCCGAGTTGCTCGATCGCCTCGGAGATGCCGTGAGCCGTGTTGCGGACGTTCGTCTCGAAGGCGTCCAGGCCTGTGGCCAGCTCGAGTTCGCGCCGCAGGCGCTCCTCTTCGGCGTGCAGCGCGGACAATTCGGCGTCCTTGGCCTGGTTCGAGGCCGCAGCCTGCTCCAGCAGGGCCTGGTTGCTCACCAGCTTCCTGCGGCTGCGGCCATAGGCGGCGCCCAGCCCCACGACCAGCGTGCAACTCACCAGCGCCACGATGAGGCCCAGCAGCGCCTGGCGCTCCGAGGCGCCATAGGCGCGCTCGTGGGAGAGCCCGAGCGCCAGCATCAGCCCGGATGGGCCGAGCGAACGATAGGCCATGAGCCGACGCTTGCCGTCGATCTCGTCGACGCCGTCGAGCAGGCCCAGCGGCTGGGAGCGCGCCAGCTTCAGCAGGTCGGAGCCGGCCATCGACTTGCCGATGGTGTCTTTCGTGAGCCCGCGCCGGGACATCACCGTCCCGTATTCGGAAATCATCGTGAGCGCCCCGTCGGCCCCGATGTCCAGGTTGTCGAAGGTGTTGGCGAAGTAATAGGGATCCAGCGTCGCGACGATCACGCCGCCAAACGTGCCGTCCGGGTTCGTGATGCGCCGGCTCACCGGGATAAAGTATGCGCCGTTCCAGATGTCGCGGCGGCCGGGAATGGGCGAGCCGACATACAGCACGTCGTCCGTGACATTGGCGTGGAACTGGAAATACGCGCGATCGCTCAGGTCGAGGGGCTTGGTCACTGCAGAAAGGGACGAGAAGATCAGCATCCCGCTGCGGTCGAGTACCGCGATCTGCAGCGTGTGTTTTTCCGCGTGCACATAGCGCGAGAACTTGTACGCGAAGGCGTTCAGGTCCTTGATCTCAGTGAAGATGTTGCGCGTGACCTGGATGTTGCTGTCCACGTTGTTGAAGATCTGCTCAATGCCCGTCGTCGCGGCTTTTGCGACGTTGGTGGCGTAAGCCTCGGCCTCGTCCTTCGCGAGCCTTGAATACTCATAGACGTGAGCCGCCACTGAAACGCAGATCAGGAGCACAAGGCCACAGCAACTAAGCCAAATCGAGTGGGGACGCGTCATCGCAAATCCGGTGAAGAGGCCATCGCTGGCCACCTCCGAACCTAGACACAACCGATTAATGCAACCTTTGTGTGCGTCATTTGACGCAGCAAATTCGATCCGGAACGAGTCACTTCTCGCAAGGCGGCCTCCTCGGCTTAAAACCCGACAAAAAAGATCGAAGGTGTGACGCGGCGCACTGATGAAAACGGGAGCTTGAACTTAGAGTCGTAAACAGGTCGGGGGGCGTCGAGCGAAGCGCCAGGAGGCTCGCATGACGGAACTGACCGAGATGCGGCTGCGCCGATTGATACGGCGCACCATTGAACTTCTCGTATTTTGCTATTTGGCGGGCGGTGTCGCCGCCGCAGTTCTTTCGCTGGCGCCTTGAGTTCAGGCGTGATTCGCCGCACGTTCGCCGCACCCTCGCCACATGGCAGTCGTGCTCGATTGAAAACGTGCAGGCCCCGAAACAACATAAAGAGCGCATGACCAAGATAAGAGATCTTCTGCTCGCCGGCGTGATGACTCCCGCGCTTCTCGCCGGCCAGCCTTCGTTCGCGTTCGCTCAGTCCGAGCCGCGCATCATCATCGCGCAGGAGCAGCCTGCGGCTCCCGGGGAGCAACGCAAGGTTCCCCCGGGCCAGCAGCCCGGACAGCGCCCCCAGGGCCAGCGTCCGCCGGGACCGGCTGGCGCCCCTCCTCCCGGCGCCCCGCACGGGGCTCCTCCCGGAGCGCCCCACGCGGCCCCGCCGGCCGCCCCTCCTTCTCCTCGGGTCGCGCCGCCAGCCGCTCCGCACGTGGCCCCGCCCCCGGCTCCGTCCGCCCCGCGCGCCCCCGCTCCCGAAGCCCCGCGGGCCCCGGCCGCTCCAATGGCGCCGCGCCCGCAGGCCGCTCCCGAACGGATGCCGGAACGCATGCCTGAGCGCGCCCCGATGGGCCGGCCCGCTCCCGGCGAGCCTTCTCCCCGCGGCCAGATGGCCCCGGGCCGCGGCCCCGAGCACGCCCCTGGCGTCCGGCCAGGCGCCGGAGAGCCGCCCCCCGTACGCGGTCAGATCGCGCCCGAGCGCGCGCCCAGCGGAAGGCCGGCTCCCGGAGAGCCTTCGCTCGCGCCCCGCGGCGCACAGGTCCCGAACCAGCCGCAGAGGCCCGACCTGAACCGGCCCGAGCCCGGCCGTCCGGAGCCGGGCCGCGCGCCCGCCGCTGCTCCGCCCACCGCCGCCCAGCCGCGCCTTGCGCCTTCGCCGTCCACCGCGACTGAGCCGCCCGCCCCCGGCGCGGCTCCGCTTG
>NZ_PVZS01000031.1 GCF_003004785.1 Alsobacter soli | reverse complement strand
CCCCTACGAGGCGGAGGACCCCGTCGCGCCCCTTGGGGTCTACGGCGCCAGCAAGGAAGGCGGCGAGCAGGCGGTGCGCACCGCCAACCCGCGCCACGCCATCCTGCGCACGGCCTGGGTGGTCAGCCCGCACCGGGCCAACTTCGTGAAGACCATGCTGCGGCTGGCGGCCGAGCGGCCGCTGCTGCGCGTGGTGGACGACCAATGGGGCAACCCCACGGTGGCCGCCGACCTGGCGGCGGCGCTCGCCACGGTGGCGCTGCGCCTCGCCGGCGACGCGGCGGCCCCGGCCGGCACCTTCCACTTCGCCAACCGCGGCGACGTGACCTGGGCCGGCTTCGCCCGCGAGATCATGGCGCAGTCGGCCGCCCGCGGCGGACCGTCCGTTCCGGTCGAGGGCATCGCCACGGCGGACTATCCCACCCCGGCGCGCCGCCCGGCCAACTCGCGGCTCTCCACGGCGCGGCTCAGCGCCGCCTACGGGATCGAGCCGCGGCCCTGGCGCGAGGCGCTGGGCGAACTGCTGGACGAACTCATCGGCCCGGAACGGGCCACGCAAGGGGCGCACGCATGAAGGGCATCGTACTGGCCGGCGGCTCCGGCACGCGGCTGCATCCGGCGACGCTCGCCATCAACAAGCAGCTGCTGCCGGTCTACGACAAGCCGATGATCTACTACCCGGTGTCGGCGCTGATGATGGCCGGCATCCGCGACATCCTGATCATCTCGTCGCCGGAGTATCTCGACAATTACCGGCGCCTGTTCGGCTCGGGCGAGCAGTTCGGCGTGCGCTTCCAGTACGCCGTGCAGCCGCGGCCCGAAGGCCTGGCCCAGGCCTTCCTGATCGGCCGCGAATTCGTCGGCGCCGACCGCGTCGCCCTCGTGCTGGGCGACAACATCTTCTACGGGGCCGGCCTGATCGACCTTCTGCATCGGGCCGCGGCGCGCGAGACGGGCGCGACCGTGTTCGGCTACCACGTGGAGGATCCGGAGCGCTACGGCGTGGTCACCCTGGACGAGGCCGGCAGGGCGGTCCGCATCGTGGAGAAGCCGACCGAGCCGGAATCCAACTGGGCGGTCACCGGCCTCTACTTCTACGACAACGCCGTGCTGGATATCGCGGCGGCGGTGAAGCCCTCCGCCCGGGGCGAGCTCGAGATCACCGACATCAACCGCGCCTACATGGAGCGCGGCGAGCTCAACGTGGAGCTGATGTCGCGCGGCTACGCCTGGCTCGACACCGGCACCCACGACAGCCTTCTGGAGGCGAGCGAGTTCGTCCGCACCATCCAGCACCGCCAGGGCCTGCAGATCGCCGCCCTGGAGGAGATCGCCTACCTGAACGGCTTCATCGGGCGAGAAGAGCTGTTGAAGAGCGCACGGCTGTTCGGGAAGACGGCGTATGGCCGGGCGTTGCTGAAGCTCGCCGACGCCTGAGCGCCGGGATGCATAATCCGGCTGCGGCGCGCCGCCGCGCGCAGCCGCTCGATCTCGACCTCGAGCCGTTAGATCCGCTCGCTTACGGCCGTGATCGACTTGTCCGAGGCTGCTTATCCGCCTCTTGCGGCAGCGCCAACGCGCCCTCGAAATCCATTTAGTCGCTGCGTCGAACGGCAAGCACGTAGTCCAACATACGCTCCCACCAACGTCCGGATGCAGGCATAACGCCGGTTGCAGTGCGAAGGGGCAAGCCAAATCTCTGCTTTCGACCTCGCCTTCTCAATGCGACGTTTTCCTTCGAAGATGCAGGCTACTGCGCACTAAGCCAGCGTCGAAAAACATATTCCATGAAAAATAGGCCTGTATTGCGCTGCTGCAAAAACTCTCGATGGAGTAACCTACTCTGCCAAATAGCTCATGGCGCTCCAAACATCGCGCCATTGCAGCTGATCGCCAGCTCCGAAAGCGGATGGGAGCGATCGGACCGCTCCCCCGTAGTAGCCAATCTCAATTTCAAAATTCTCGCATGCCGCGCTGCATGGCGTCCATCAGGGGCTGGGTCAGGTAGGCCAGCACGGTGCGTTCGCCGGTCGCAACGATCACCTCCGCGGGAAGGCCCGGGATCAGCTTGCGACGAAGCTCTGGCGGGAACGAGTCGACCCGAACCGAGATGCGGATCTCGAAATAGGGCTGCCGGCTGTATTCGTCCCGCACCGCGTCGGCCGAAACGCTGCGCACTTCGCCCAGCGCGATAGGGGTTGAACGGGACCTCAGCGCCGGAACGCGCACCTCGGCGGCCTGACCGGGATGCAGATGCGGGACGTCGAGGGGCTGGACACGCGCCGACACGACTAGCGTGTCGTCGTCGGGAACGATCTCCATCAGGGTCTCGCCTGCATGCACGACGCCCCCGACCGTGAAGACCTTGCGGTTCACGATCCGGCCGCTCTTGGGCGCGCGGACGTCCGACCGCCGGAGCGCGTCCTCGACCACCGCCACCTTGTCCTTTAGGTCCGAGATGGACGACCGAACGACGGACAGACGGGAAGCGTTCTCTTCTCTAGCCTTGCGCCGAACGCCGGAGATCTGGAACTGTGCCTCCTGGATGACGCGTTCCAGGCGCTCGATATCCGAGGAAAGCTGGCCGGTCCGACCATCCTGCTCCATCTTGGCGCGCTCGATTTGCCGGATCCGCGGGGCGGCGACGAGGCCCTTGTCGACCAGCGGCCGCACCTTCGTCATCTCGTCCGCATAGGAGGCCGACTGCGTCCTTGACGCCTCGAGCTGAGCCTTCAGCCCACGAATCTGCTGCTCCGATTGGGCGCTGCGCTCCAGCAAAATGCCGATCTCGTTGCGACGAGCGTCGCGGCGGTCGACGAAGATGCGCGACTGGTCGGCCAAAGCTCGCTTCACGTCGTCGGACAAGTCGGCCCCGGTCATCTCGGTGCCGAAATCCACCATCTCGGCCCCGTCGAGTTCAGCGAGGATCCGGCGCTCCTCAGCTTGCGCAGCCAGAAGCTGATTGCGGGCCGTGGCGACGGCCGACTTGGCTTGAACCGAGGCGATGCGCAGCAGAACTTCGCCCTCCGTCACGCGCCGGTCCTCGTCGGCCAGGATTTCCGACACGATGCCGCCCTCGAGGTGCTGTACGACCTTGCGGTCGTTCTCCACCACGATGCTGCCCGGCGCGACCACGGCGCTGTCGAGCTTGGCCATTGCGGACCAGGCGCCGAGCAGGCCAAAGGTGAGCGCAATCACGCCGGCCCCGGCCGCCATGGGGCGGGACCAGTCGCCCGGAATTTTTGGTATAGACGACATGGCCTCACACGCTCTGGACGGCGCGCCGCGGCGCCGGTTGCGGTCCCGCGGCGACTCTCGAACCCAGGATTAGCGGCATGATCAGGTCGCGCGGTCCTTCGCGCACGATCTTGCCGTCATGCATGACCAGGACACGGTCGGCGACCGCCAGAAGGCCGGGCTTGTGCGTCACCACGATGACCGAGCGAGCGGCCTGCTTGAGAAGCCGGATCGCGTCCACGAGCGCCTGGTCGCCCTCCCCGTCGAGGTTGGAGTTCGGCTCGTCGAGTACGATCACGGCCGGATCGCCATAGACGGCGCGCGCCAGACCGACGCGCTGCCGCTGGCCGCCCGACAGCGCGACCCCGTCCTCCCCAACGGCGGTCTGATACCCGGCTGGAAGCCGCTGGATCAGGCCATGCGCGCAGGCCATCTCGGCCGCCGCCACCACCTTGGCGTCGTCCAGCGGGCCGAAACGGGCAATGTTCTGGGCGACCGTGCCGGCGAAGAGCTCGATATCCTGGGGTAAGTAACCCAACGCCAAGCCGATCTGGTCGGGATCGAAGTGATCCAGTCTGTTGCCGTCATAGCGGATGGTGCCGCCGGTGGCCGGCCATGCGCCCACCAGCGCCCGGGCGAGGGACGACTTGCCCGACCCCGTAGGTCCCACGATGGCGACCACCTCGCCCGGCGTAACCTTGAAGGAGACGCCCGCGACCATAGGCTGCCGCCCGCCGGGCGCGCAGACATAAAGGCTCTCGACCGCCACCTCGCCGGTGGGAGACGGCAGGCGAAGCGGCCGGGCCTGCGCCGGCGCTTGCGCGAAACCACGGGCGAGACGCTCATAGGCGCTCCTCGCGCCAACAAAGGAGCGCCACTGTGCCACGGCCTGCTCCACGGGCGCGAGCGCGCGCCCCATGATCAACGACGAAGCGAACATCACCCCGCCGGAAACTTCCTGGCGGATCACCAGCCAGGCACCTAGGCCCAGGATACACACCTGCATTACGGCGCGGAGAAACTTGGACAGGGACAAGATCAGGCCGCCAAGATCGTTCGCCTGCACTGACCGGGACAGGCTTTCGACATGCTGCGCCTCCCAGAGGCCGCGGATGGAAGGAGCCATGCCGAGGCCGCGAATGGCCTCCGCGTTGCGCAGGGTCGAGGACAGATTTGCATAAGAGGCCGCGCCGTGCATCGCAGCCTGCACGAGCAGACCCTTGGTGAGCTTCTCGTTCCACCACGCCAAGCCGAACAAGGCGACGGCCCCCGAGAGCGCCACCAGCCCCACCAGGGGGTGCAGCAGGAAGCACACGGCCAGGAAAACGGGCGCCCAGGGCACGTCCAGCAAACTGACGAGCGCCGAGCCGCTGACGAATTCGCGAACCGTGTCCACGTCGCGGACCATCTGGGCATGCTGCCCGCCGCGGTTGCGCAGCGCGCTTTGCAGCGCGGCGTCGAACGCGTCCCTCGACAGGAGAGCATCGAGCCTGAGGCCGGCTCTCACCAACACCATTGAACGAATCTTCTCCAGCGCCGCATAGGACAAGAGCAGCGCCGCCGCGATAATCGACAGCATTGTAAGGGTAGTCTCATTGCGCGAACTCAGGACGCGGTCATAGACCTGCATCATGTAGATCGGCGACACGAAAACCAGAACGTTGGCGAAAAACGAAAAGACCGCTACGCCGATGATGGCGGGGCGGATCGCCCGCATGGCCCTGTCGAGCGGAGCGGATTGCGGCTCTTCGGCTCGCATGCGCAAAGAAACTCCCGATGAAGTAATCCTCGTCAGTCGGCCCTAAAACGCTTGACGATGAGTTAAGCTAGCATGTCCGCGCAGGTTCTAATCGTAACCGCGATCTGACCGTGAGGCCCTGAAGCGAAACGTATCGAACATGGGGCGCAGCTGTCCCCCTCGGCTCGCCTCAGCTCGTCAATAATCTAGCCATTATAGGCGGCCGATTTGCGGCCTCCCCGCGCGTGAACCGGATGTTGGGGGCCGGCATGACGGCCCTGCCGCCCTCTGCCCAACTTGAGCAAAGTTACTGTTTGAAATGCCCGCGCTAATCTCGATTCGCGGTTAGCCCGATCTCCGCACCTCCAGCGGTCCCTGCGGCCGGGGCCAACGACCGTTGCGAGCGGACCGCCTTACGTAATTTACCGTATGGCAGTTTATTTGGTTTCAAAAGCGTTGATTTCGCGTTAAGTGGTGCGGCTGCGGGAAATGGGGGGGGTGATTTGTCAAATAATCTGACAGATGACATGCTCGCAGATGAAAATTTTCCGACAAACTGCACCCGCAGGCTGCTCGCTGAAAAAGACGACGGAGTCGAGAGTAACACGAAGCCAGAACCTGCAATCTTCGCCCGGGGAAAATACCAGCCGTCTCTGGATGGCATGCGCGGCGTCGCGGTGCTTGTTGTCGTTGCCGTACACGCTCGGCCCGATTACCTGCCCGGCGGGTGGATTGGCGTGGATGTATTCTTCGTCCTGAGCGGCTATCTGATCACCGGGTTGCTCGCTGCTGAGCTGGCGCAGAGCGGACGGGTGGACGTGCCCCGCTTCTATTTCAGCCGATCTCTTAGACTCGTTCCCGCCCTCTGGGCCATGCTGGCTGCCCTTCTAGCTTTCAGTCTGGTGTCCAGCGCCGCCGATCAGCCGACCCTCAAGGACACGGGCGTCGCCTTTGCGTACCTGATGAACTTCGCCCTCGCATATGGCGATTATCCAAAAAATGGGTTGGCCCACACATGGTCGCTGGCTGTCGAGCAGCAGTTTTACCTTATTTGGCCGCTGCTCCTCTCCCTCCTGATCGGCAGACGACCGACGCGCTGGATCGGCGCCGCCATTTGTTTGTGCGCCGCCTGGCGATGGTATCTCGTTGCTAGCGGCGCCCCGGCGGACCGTGTCTATTTCGGGCTCGACACCCACATCGAGCCGATCCTGATCGGGTCATGGCTGGCGCTTGTTCGCCTTCCCGTAGGATTCCGGAAGCTGCTGATTGGAGCGCCTTTCGTGCCTCTGGTGGCACTTTGCATCATGCTGTTCGCGAGCAGAAACACGTCACCCCACGCCCTCACCCTTGGAATTTCCGTTGCCGGACTGGCGACAGCCTGGCTGATTGTCGTTGTCTCAGAGCGTAACCAAACGAGTTCTGCACTGAGTTTCGGCCCCCTGGTCTGGCTGGGCAAGATCTCATACGGCTTCTATCTTTGGCACCTTCCCGTCATTCTGCTTGGGCACGGGATATTACCCAGATGGAGCAATGCGGTCTCGATCCTTGCCTGTATAGCGCTGGCAGGTCTGTCCCACCGGTATATCGAAGCTCCTTTCCTCCGCCTTAAGGCCACTCTCAGGTCATCCAACAGGCCTGCACGGCCTTGGCATGTCGAAAGTCTAGCCGCCCAGCTGCCTGGCTCTCTGCGATGAATTGTGAATCGTCGGTGCGGGTCAGCTGCTGATCCACCCTTAACATTGGGTTCTGAAGCACCATGGGGAACCACCCGCCCCTCTTTGAGCCGAGATTGCGGTGGGGTGGCGACTAACGGCCTCGTTGGGCCACGCCCGACGTGCGCTTGATTCGTCGGTGTCATAATGGAGACAAAGTGGAAGCGACATTAACGCCTGCAACTGCCACGTCCACCGCCGTCGAGTCCCGTGTCGGAACCCTGACCCCACCCAAGAAGGACAGATTCGCCACCATCCAGGCCGGCAGAGCCATGGCGGCGTTCTTGGTCGTGATGACGCATGCCGGCTCCATCCTAGGCGAGCCCCGCTATTACGCGCAGGAGCCGCTCGGAGGCTGGCTGAGGGGCTTCCGGGTGGGGGTCGATTTCTTCTTCGTGGTGAGCGGCTTCATTATCGCCTACATCCACTGGAACGACCTCGGAAATCCGGGCAGGTTGCGCTCCTATATGGCGAGCCGCTTCAGCCGCGTGTATCCGCCTTATTGGATCATCCTGATTCCCCTGTTCTTGCTCTACCTGGCCTTTCCCAATGCGGGCCAACCCAGCCAGCGCGACCCGCTGAACTTCGTCTTTTCCGTCCTCCTGATGCCATTTCCCGTGCATCCGGTGCTGGGCGTAGCCTGGACGTTGGTGCACGAAATGTTCTTTTATTCCGTGTTCGCCCTGCTGATCGTCACGCAGTTCTCACCCAAGCGAGTGTTGCTGGGTTGGGCGCTTGTGATCATCGTTCTGAACCTCAGCTTCTCTCCATTGGCGTTTCCGCTGTCCATCTTTTTCAATCCCTTCAATCTAGAGTTTATCGTCGGCGTCGGATCAGCGGTTTGGCTCATGCGCCACCGCGCTCCGGCGCCCCTGTGCATGGCGGTGGCAGGGCTAGCGACCTTCGCGGGATTCCTGTTCTTCGGGCAGTACGTCCTGGAAACGCCGCTTCTGGCCAGAACGGTGTTCGGCTTATCGACGGTAGTGTCCATTATCGGCTTCGTTGAGCTCGATCGGCAGGGCCGCGTTCAAGTGCCGGCTTGGCTGCAGCTATTGGGCGCAGCGTCATATTCGATGTATCTGGTGCACGGGATCGCTCAATCGGCGACGCTGCTGGCGCTGTTCAAATCAGGGTGGGGCTCGCTTCCCATGCTCGTTGCGGTTCCGCTCCTTGCCGCTGTGAGCGTCTTGGCCGGGGTCCTGTACCATTTGTTAGTCGAGCAGCGAATCATCCGTATCGCTCGTCGCGCACTCGCCTAGCGCTCCGATCCGCTGGCCCGATCACCAAATTGGAATCGCGTTTTCGCAGAAGCCGTCAGGCTCTGTCCGCCTGCGCGAGCTCTCTGGCCCTATTGGGGTTGGGTTCTTCCCGCTTGCCGTAATGCCCCCCGAACTCGAGCAGCAGCTTCGGATTGCGCAGCCCCAAATTGGCGAGGTACTCGAGTTCTTCACGGAATCGGGCGGCCACGACCGCATCCATGCCGTAGTCGAAACCCGAATCGATGACCTGCCTGATAGTCATTTGCACGAGGTGCTGTGGCTCTGTATTGAGATGGTCGAAGGCAAACCAGATTACTCGGCGCTGAGCTTCTACCAGCGCAGTCAGGTTATTCACCCTCTTGACGAGATCGAGCATGATCATCGTCTGCCGCTCGACAAGCTGACGCATACTATCCTCGTCCATTCAGTGACCTCTTGGTTGGTCCGCTCTCATGCTGGCCCGCGTCGAGAGAAGAGGTGCCCCAGGGTGCGACCGCCTGTCCGCCGCAAGACCGGGTCCGATACAATCCCGATTATTGCAAGAACCGTTCCGGCCGCGACGGACCAGACCAGGCTCAGAATGTTTGAAACGGGGATGATCCACGCGCAGAAGCAGCAGGCGACGAGGCAGGCCGCCGGTATGCCCAGGGTCAAGAGGGTGGGCCACTTTGCCTTGGCCGCCCACATCAGGAGCGCGGCGTCAAGGGCGACCCGGAACACCCACGCCAGAGCCGCGCCGATTAGCCCGAAATGACTGGTCAAGAACCAGAGGATGAGCAGGAAGGGCAAGACTTCAAGCAGGTGGAATTTCGCGGTCAGGTCAGGCCGGCCCCGTGCCTGAAGCAGGCTGAAGGGAACGAACGCGAGGCCGTTGATCCACGCGCCGAGCATCAATAGGGCGGCGATCGGGCCAGCGGTGTCAGCGAAGGCCGGGCTGATCCAGAGCGCGATGAACGGCTTAGCGAGGAAGATCGCCGGCCCGCAGATCACCGCATAGCTGAAGCCGAGCGTCAGTGTCGCTTTCTCGAACACGCGCTGCGCTTCAGCCGCTTCAAGGCGGGACAAGCGCGGGAACAAGGCGCGGGATAGGGCGACGGCGAAGAACTGGCTGCGCGTCACTAGGGACATCGGGATGGCGTAATAGGTGACGGCAGACACCCCGAGCGTGGACCCAATCACGAACTGGTCGATGGACTGCAATAGCGGGCTCACGAGGCTCGAAACGGTGACCCAGCCTCCGTATTTAAACAGGCCCACCAGGGCCTCGGCCTGCACCACAAACGATCCCCAGGGCCCCTCCTTCAGCACCACGAAGGCGAGGATCAGCAGGACGCCTGCCGCTCGCGCAATCACGGCGATCGGAACGACGACGTCCAGCGTCGGCGAAATCAGGATCGCTGCAACGACCGGCGCGACCTGCCCTAGGACGGCGCCGAATGTCTGGAGCGCGTTCACGGCCGTGAAACGTTCGCTTGCCTCGAGGATCCCAACCGCCACGCCGGATACGAGGGCAAGTGGCAGAAAGGCGGCCACCCAGGGCAGCGCGAACGCGATCTCGGGCTTGATGGCCTCCGGGACCGTAATGAACCAGGTCATCAGCGCCATGCCGGCCAAATAGAGGGCGACGGCGCCCGCGCAGCCGATCACTAAATTGGCCAGCAGCGAAGCGACGATGAGGCTGGTGCGATCGCTTGTTGACGATGCCTGCAGGCGAGCCAGCGCGTTAGTGGACGCGCGGCTAAGGCCGAGATCGAGAAAACCGAAATAGCCGAGCAGCAGCCACACGATGGAGAGCACGCCATAGCGCGCCTCCCCGATACGGTGAACAAAAATCGGAACCGTGAGAATGGACACCGCGATGGTGACGAGAGTCCCCGTCGCGTTCGCCAGAAAGTTGACGCTGATGCTTCTCGTCTTCATGAGGCGGGGTTCGCCCCTTGCTCACGCCCGCCCAGGAAATCGCCGGTTTCACGCGGCTGAACGAACAGCTGGGAACTGAGGTTCGCCCGGAGAACCGCTTGCGGTAGATCAGCGTACTTGGGCATGCAATGGCCTCGCCTCTCCGCCTCGCAGAAACAGCACTTCACTGCGGCCAGGCTCGAATCGCTCGCGGCTCCCATCCCGTCCAAAAGGAAAGGTTGGAACGGCTGCGGCCACTGCGTACAGCCGTGTGCGACAGGTAGGTGACGATCACGTAGAAAATGAGCCCGCAGGTAACTCCGAGAGCCATGAAGAGCATCGGCCGGGGGAAATTGGGACTTCCGGGCACCGTGGCGCTCTGGATAACCTGGGCCGTCGAAAATGCCTCGTTAGACCGCCACGCGTCATTAATTCGCGCTTCGCCAGCTCGTTTCGCAAGATTTTCGATGTAGCCGCTGGCCTGGGTCACCCGTCGCTGCAAATCCTCGAAGGTGGCCTCGTTCGCCGCCAACTGATCGAGCTGAGCCTCGATGCGCGACATTTCGTTCGACCTGAGGGACGCCGTCGCCCTGAGCCCAGCCAAATCGGCGTTCATCGCGACCAGCCGGGCGGCGGACTCCTGATAGATCTTGACGTTGAGCAACGGCGGATCGTTGGACAAAGCCTCGTCGCGCTTGGGCCCCCTTGGCGCCAGGTTCGACTCGCCGAAGATCTCCACCGGAAGCGTAATGTTCTTCCGAAGTGAGCTAAGCTGGTACTTGAGTGAGTTGAGTTCGCTCTCTGCGCGCGCGACCTGGGTGGCGTTGTCGTCTAATTCCTTGGCGGCCGCGGCGCGGGCCTGGAGCAACAACCGGCGCTGCTCCGATATCGAATAAATCCGCTTTTCCCGGCTGAACACATCGAGGGCCGCCGCAGCCGCGTGCAGGTCGTCGTTGAATCGCTTCTCTTGCTCCCTGAAGAAATCGACGTCGCCTTGGTTGCGATAAAGAGCCGTTCGGCGAGCCAGGTACTCGCTTGCAAGTTGGTTGGCAAACCTCGCGGCCATTGCGGGGTCGCCGTGCCTGAATGCGATCTTTAAAATGAACGTGTTCGGCTCGACGGTGAAAATCGAATTCGCCTTCGCTACCGCGAACGCGGCCGCAGTCACGTCGGAATCAGGCGCGAAATCTTGCGTGGCCAGGAGGCGGCCTGGGCCGACGGCAGCAACCGCCTTGCGGATCACGTCCTCACTGCCCGCGATGCTCAGCTGCGTCTTCAGGACCTGATCGTAAGTGATAACTTCGTTGCCGCCTCGCCGGTCTTCCGAACCGACGAGCGCCACCGATCCGCGCGACCCATCCAGAAGAATGAGAGTGCTGGCCTCGAAGCGCTTCGCCGGCAGGTAGGACAGCGCGGCCGCAAGCGCAATCGGAAGCGACAGGGCCAACACGCCCAATGTGTTCCAGCCGGCGCCAGCAGGCAGAATGCGTCGGATCGAAGTCATGCCTGAATTCCTTGCGTCTACGCTGAGCTCGCCCCAGCCGACATTGAACGCCGGCGAAATTATCGTTAACGTCAAGTTTGACGATTTTGCATAAGGCGAGTATAGCGAACTCTCTCGCAGCGCACAACACGCCGCGCTGGTTGTGAGTTCGATTGCGAACTGCTAATCAGACCACCCTTGGCGGGTTATGGCCCTGCATCGTTGAATAACCTTCAGGATCGCTATCTTAACGATGCCCACAAGTACGATGCCCACTTCATCGTCGCGATGGTCGAAGGTGCCTCCACCGTTGTCTCAGCACTCGGGATCTGGCCCGTCGTGATGAGATCACAGCATTCCTCCGGGACGGGTTCGCTCCGGGAGCGAGCACGCATGATTCTAGCACCCGAAACACCCAGGGCCATGATGGCGAAGCACGATGCTGCGGGGTACTCCTCTCCCTGCTCCAGCCAGTTCTCGCCCGAAGAGATGCACGCGAAGCTGCATCATGAGAATAACTTCGACTATATCCGTCTGTTCGCAGCACTACAGGTTTTGATCTTTCATTCGATCTATCACTTGGGAATCGAAAGCCCATTCTGGACGAACATCCTGAGTCCCTTTGCGGGTGTTCCGATCTTTTTTGTGACCAGCGGCTTCCTCATCACGGCGTCCTACGAGCGCAAGCCAACTCTATTGTCCTATGCGCACAATCGGGTCTTACGCATTTTCCCTGGCCTCTGGGCTTGCCTCGCGGTCACGGCCGCGGTCGTTCTATATCTCGGATACGAGGTCTGGAGCGTTGCGGGGGTGCAGTGGTTCGTACTCCAGCTTTGTGCGGTAATCTATACACCGAAATTCCTGTCTGGCTTCGGATTTGGCTCATATAACGGCAGCCTGTGGACGATTCCGGTAGAGCTCCAATTCTACGCCACGGTACCAGTTCTCTCCTATGTTGTTGCGCGCACGCGCCGCAAAGATCTGACGCTCGCCGTTGCGCTCGTATTCTTCCTGGGTCTCGCGGTCATCATCCGGGGCATCGCTCCTTCGGTCATGGGTATCTACGACACCACGGAAACCCTCGCCGGGAAGCTCCTCCGTTATTGTTTTTTTTCACATTATTATCTTTTTCTGATCGGCGCTTTATGCTGGTATCTACGGCTGGAGACGACGAAGATATTGGCTGGCGCGGCCTGGGCCTGGTTAATCGTTCTGGCCGCCACGCATGTTGTTTTCCGTGATGCGACTCCCATAGCGGTCGTCGTTAGGCAGGGGGTCCTTGCGATGTTCACCCTTGCGGTGGCTCACAGCTATGTCCGCGTCAACCTTCTTCGGGGCCAGGACATTTCGTACGGGGTCTATCTCTATCACGGTCTCATTCTGAACCTCGTCATCGAGTTCGGCGGCGGGGGCGATGCTCGTTGGCTCTATGGCGTGCTGGGAGCTTCCTTGGTCGCAGGCTGGCTATCTTGGGCGCTGGTCGAAAAAAGAATGCGGAGCCGAAAATTTCGGGAGGGCTTTCGTCATGCCTGAATTCTAGAGCGGATGTGACAGGGCTCGAACCCGCGGCCTCCGGCGTGACAGGCCGGGCAATTCGCGAGGCGGGTCAAGGCCTTTTCGCTCCTGCTTCTTCAGTCTAACAGGTCGTCAGTTTAAACCAGAGCCAGCGAGCAGCGACCAGCCGTTTACATCGCCCGGCGCAGTCAGGCGAGAGTGACACCATGGGAATGCGCGACAGGAGAATGCCAGTTGACCTCGGCCGCAACCTATAGCCGTCATCTCGCTCCCCCTCTGGCGATCCACCGCATCGTTCTACACTTGCTTATCATTGCCGAGCTTGTCTTCAGCTCACGACTTTACCTCGCATTTCTACCAAGCTTCGCACAACGATTAATTCTCGCATTAATCTTGCTCACTTCAGCTGGTTATACGGCACTGGCCCTGGCCCGAGGGTATTTTGCGGCGGCGTTTGTTCAGTTGGTCTGCCTTGCCTTGATTATCACGCAGATGCTGGTGTTTGAAGGCAATACAAGTCTGCCTGTTGAATGGAATGGCATAGGTCAATACCTAACGATTTCGCTTTTTGTTCCCATATTTATGCTCTGCAATTATGGCCTTGCTGACAGATTCATGGATGTGTTCGGTCGCTACACGACCATCTATGCGTTGCTGTACGTCCCCTTTGTTCTGCTTCACAATTTCAACCTAATACCGATGCAAATCGTGCAGCCGATTCTGTCCAACGACGTCGAGCGCGGTGATCGCCTTTTCGCGCATTCAGGCGCATTGCTGTACGCTTGGTTTCTGATCCTAGGACGTTTGCGGTTCGGATTCACGTTCGGACGAGCGATCATCGTTCCGATGTGCCTGCTCGCCTTGTTACTGACAGTCTCACGTGTCTACCTCACATGTGCGGGTGTAATCACGGTCTTTTTTTTAGCTCGAGTTCCCTATTCGTTGACGCGCGTCATCTGCCTGCTCGCCTTGGGCACCGCTTCCGCCGTGCTCCTGTATGGCGCACTTGATCCAACCTGGAATCCTTTTGCGGGATATTTAGACTCAGACACATCTGGCCGCGGGCGCATGCTTGAATATCAAGTTGCGCAGGTGTTGGTTCAGAGGAGTCCGATCTTTGGGTACGGGCTTCCCTCTTCGGGTGATCAGGCCGGCTTCGTCACTGGCCTGACATTTTTCGCGGGCAACGACCTTGGAGCGTTCGGCGTGTATATGGACCTTGGAATAATTGGGCTAGTCCTCTATTTTGCCGCAAGCGTCTTGGCGACACAGCGTTTGGAATTGCCAAGTGAGCCGTTCCGATCTGCGCTCTTCTATGCCGGCTGCACCCTGGCGCTTGATGGATGTTTATCGCCGATGTTGTTTATTCCCGGCGGCACAATCATCTTCGCTGTGATCCTGGGTGTATGGCTTGCACAAAAAGCTCAAAGTTGAGCGGGCGTGTCTGGCTACCGGGATCCTCTTCGGTACGGAGTACTGATCACTTCCTCAGGGGCTGACTGCTGTCCTGGACCCTCGTTAAGGAAGGAACGCGAGGTAGGAAAGTCGCGCGATACGCAATATAGGCATCCATCTGCTCACACCTCGTCGCTCAAAGGCCTCTTTATTCGATACGCAGTAGCAATGATCTCGCACGGTCCATTTGGTTGGTAGGTGCGTTAACGCCATACGATCAGCTTGGTGAACGTGAATGAATCCGATGCAACCTTCCTCCTTGGTGGCTAGAGTAATTCCGCCGCAGATTCACCTGACGCTTGTAGCGATTCTCCTATTTGCCGAAATCGTGTACAGCTCACGCCTGCACATGCTTTTCCCTTATCTTAACTCTCAGCCGCTTGTTCTTGGTCTTATCTTCGCAATCAGCGGAATTTACGCAGCTTTAACCTGGATAGATGGGTTCGCGTCGCAGATAATTTCGTTTTTGATCGCGACCTCAGTTGTCGCCGGAGCGGTATACAATTCAGAGCAAGTTACCAATCTTCCTAACAAATTGAGTACAGCCTTTCAATTTGCTCCTCTCTTCACATTTGGAGTCTTTTTCGCACTTGAACGAGTCGCTCTCGCCGAGGCAACGATGAGGATGGTTGTGATCTCAACAACGATATATGTGTGTAGCTACTTGATTGTCGTGTTATTGTTTATGAGCGAATTGATGCCGGCCTTATATTTGAGACCTATCCTCCTCACAGATGTTGAGCGTGGAGATCGGATTTTCGTCTATGCTGGCGCGGCGGCATTTGCCTGGTATTATTGGTTCGGCCGCGCGCTGCAGGAGCGCACTCTTTGGTCCATGATTCTTGCGACGTTCTGCGGAGTGGCGATTTTGCTGACTCTTTCGCGCTTGTTCATATCATGCGTTGTACTGATGACCGCCCTTTTTGTGTTGCGGTTCTCGACTTCAGCAATCCGTAAGATTGCACTCATGATACTTGGATCTTCAACACTTCTTTATACCTTTGGCTTTATTGATGTTAGCTTCAATCCGTTCTCCGCCTTTTCCGCCGATTCGTCGGGCGGCGCCCGTGCCATTGAATATGATTTAGCAAGGCACCTCCTGTTTAACAGCCCGCTACTAGGCATCGGTGTTCATCAGTCGAGTTACGAACTGGGATTTGTCACTGGCAACTACTTCTTTGCGTCTGCTGACCTCGGACCTTTGGGAGTTTGGTTAGATTTCGGAGCTCTAGGGCTGTGTCTTTTCTTCGCTGCATCGTATGTGAGCTGCCAGCCAATCATGTCGATACCGCAACGCTTCGGCTGGCCGTTGTTCCTTACAGGAAGCATGTTGACCGCTTATGGCTGCATCGCACCGAATCTGTTTTCGCAAGGTGGCGCCTTGTATTTTGCGATGATATTTGGCTTTTCCGCCGCAAGAACAGGCACCAAATAATCCAGCGCCACGGCCGGTTTTCGGATTGCAACGGCATGAGGCCGCCATGGCTCAGTCGAGGGCATCGAACAAAACACGCCTAGCGCTAACACGCGACCGATATCGACAATTCGAGACATCAAGCTAACGCAAACCTATGCCGGCACTGCGATAACTGCGCGCAGAGCAACAGGGGCTGCTGATGAACCTCGGCATCAATATCAACGGTTCGGATTGGAACCTCTACCCAACCCAGGATGAAATTGACTATTTCGCCGCGAAAGGCTTCCACAGCATTCGTGTCCCGTTCGAATGGAGCCTCGTGCAGTCGTCCGAATTTGGGGACCTTAATCCCTATCCTGTCGATAAGCTGGAGGAGATAGTCCGCTACGCCGCCCATGCGGGGATCAATGTAATTCTCGATCTTCACAGCTACGGGTATGGTCCCGGCGATCATAGCTACGACCATGGCCCTGGTGGACTAATAGGCGCTGAAACGTCGGTGCCTGCATTTGCGGATCTTTGGGGCAAGCTCGCCAGCGTCTTCGCAAACGACGGTAATGTCGTGTTCGGGCTTATGAACGAGCCTCAGGTGAGCTCGTCTTCTACTTGGCTAGCGGCAGTCAACGCCGCAATAGCGGCAATCCGGGAGGCAGGCGCAAGTCAGCCGGTCTTGGTACCGGGGCTTAACTGGGACAGCGCAGCGACGTGGACAGTCACGGATAACGCGAGTGTGCTCGGCGCTCCGGGCGCCATAGTCGACCCGGCCCACAATTTCGCGTTCGAGGTGCATCAATACCTTGACGCCGATATGTCAGGGCAGTCTGCCTCCGTTGTATCATCGACTATCGGCGTGGAGCGTCTCGAAGCGGTCACGCACTGGGCGGAGACGACCGGCGCCAAGCTCTTTCTTGGCGAGTTCGGCGTAGCCAACGACACCACTTCGCTTCAGGCGCTCGACGGCATGCTGGGCTTTATGCAGGCCCACCCGAGCGTTTGGCTTGGCGGCACATATTGGGCCGCGGGCGAGAGCTGGCATGACTACATGTACTCGGTGGAACCGGCACTGGGCATCATCGACGCGGCCCAGATGGATGTCCTGGAGGCGCACACCGGCGCAACGCTCACCCGCGCCGTTCTCGACAACGGCGATGTCCAATACACAACCTATGTCCCGGGCCGCATGCAACCGACTATCATCGACATCCTCGATGCCGGAGGCGCGTTGAAGTCGCGCGCCTTGTTCGACATCGACGGGCACTTGTCGAAGACTCTCGACGTCGCTGTAGACGGATTCTACTCGTTGACGGGCTATGCGGCTTCCGGCCACGCCGACAGCAGCAAGGTCTATGACAGCGGCCAGCATCTCCTGAGCTCGACCACGGTCGCGGACTCGGGCATCCGGGAGACGCAGCTGTTCCATTCCGGGGATTATTCGCCCTACCAGATTGACACTTACGGGGCGGACGGCGTTCTCGCCAACCGCCTCGTCACCGAATCTGACGGTGGGCACATCGATTACCTCTATAGCGACGGAAAAATCTCTTGCGTCCAAAAATTTGACGCCGGTTGGCAGCTCACCTCGCAGGCGGAGTATTGCGCCAATGGCGCGCTCAGCCGATTCACCACCACGGACGACCACGGCAACCATGCGGTCCAACAGTTCGACTCCATCGGCTCGATGGTCGTGAACCTCACGGTCTACACCCCCGATTGGTTAAACGTGGTTTCGAGCACGACCTACGAGGCCAATGGTATGGCGCGTTGCGTCAGTTTCGAGAGGATCGACCCCTCCTCCGAATGGCGGGCGTCCACCATCGACACGATCCAGGCGGATGGAGCCATCTTCGAGCGCGCCACCCTGAACCCGAATGGCACGGTGGCGTCACTCGACCACGTCAACCCCGACCAGACGCACACCGTCAGCGTGCTCTCGGCGGACGGGACGACGCTTCAATCCTGGGAGACCTATGATGCTGACTGGCACCTGGAGAGCCGCGTCTCCTTCACGCCCGCCGGCCAAGTCAGCTCGGTGCAGCATGACACATCCAGCGGAGGCCATTACGTCGCGTCCTACACAGCCGGCGCGGGGCAGCCCGCGAGCATCGACGCCTATGACGCCGCCTGGCAGTGGCAGAGCCGCACGAGTTTCGACTTCGCGGGGCACGTGGCGACTGATAGCTTGACGCAAGATGGCGGACACGCCGTCATCAGCTACGGCGCGGATGGCGATGTATTGTCCCAGGAGCTGTATTCGAGCGCCTGGCAGCTGCAGAGCAGGGTCAGCTATGAGAATGGCCACGTCGCCTCCATTCAGATCGACACCTCCGCCGGCGCTCATGTTGTAGCCACGTTCGATCAAGCGGGAGCCGCGGCCAGCAACATCCAGCTGTTCGACGCCGAGTGGGCCATGTTGGATAGCTTCCACTTCGACACGCTGGCCAACGCCTACCGCGCGGACGGGCCTGAGGGCATCGGCGGCCCTATCACCCTCGCCCCAGAGCTGGGGGCCGCCGTAACCGGACTGGCGGCTACCCCCTTCCCCGCCGCGGCCCACGACTATCACGGAGAACTCGACTTCCTGGCTCAGACGCTTCACACCGCTCAAGACGCTCTCGCGCACTGGCACTGAAGGGCAGCCCTCGCCTAATCGCGCGCGCGGATCGGCTACGCTAGGGCGGTGTGGCGGGGGCCTCACGTCAGGCGTGTCGACTGGCCCGGTTTGCATCTGCAGGCGCGTTATGGGCCGCGCTAGGCTGCGCCTCACCGCCGATTGAGCGGAACTGCGTTGGAGAGATCACTCGCCCGGCATAGAGGTGCCACCCAATGACGGCCCAACAGAGAACGCGGAACCTGTTCCAATCCCCAGCCCAGACGGTGCGGCCCAACTGCCGCGCCACATCAGCAGCCACGAAAGGCAGGGCACAACGTGAATATTTTCTACAAAATCGAATCCTATTTCGCAGCATGTAAAATTCAGCAAGCAATGATTGCTTTCCGATGTCTTCGGTGCCGATCGATGCCCCAACCCGGTGCCGCACGATCGAATTTTGTGCAAACCCCAGTTTGAACCTCCCTTTTGCCCGAAATGCCCACTCGACTTCCTCCCAAAACAAAAAATAACTTTCCTCCATTAAACCTACTGCATCGATCATCTCGCGAGAGACCAACATGGAAGCTCCGCTGACATAGCTGAGTTGTCGCTCCACATTCGCACGATCACAGGGGGACGAAGAGAGGGATCCCATGCCGATGGCGAAGCTACGGCCCTTGAGGGGGCTGTAACAGCCTCCCGCCAGATTTTGGACGCGATCGGGACGGTCATAATAGACAAGCTTGGAACCGCACATGCCGATGCGGGAATCCTCGTCGAACCGCGCCTGCAAGTGTGCGAGCGCATCCGGGGCGACCTCTGTGTCGTTATTTAGAACCCAGAAATATGCGAATGGGCCAGCCCATGCATAGCGGATTCCGCAATTGTTGCCGTGCGCATAGCCAAGATTGACGTTAAGCCCAAGGAGATGGATCTCATGCAGCTCGGGCGTCGGCAAGGCGTCGGGAGCCAGCAACTCGGGACCTGCCTCGATGAACCGCACCTCAGGACGGCCGTTTTGACGCCGCTCCGCATTCAAGACACACAGCCGCTCCCGGCCCCAGCGTTGCAGAACAGGTATCGAGTCATCCGGCGAAAAGTTGTCGACAACGATGATGCTGACCGGCCCGATAAGCTGCAGGCAAGACTCGATGCAGCTAATCGTATCCGTCACACCTTTATAGTTCAGAATGACGATGGCTGTTGCTTTCAGGGTAGAATCATGCAGATTTTCGACTTTCATGTCGAGCGCGCCTCGGATAGTACTACACAGAATGCGATGAATGATAGGAACTTGAACGTGAGTCGGATCGTCCTCATGTCAAAGGTCTGGCGATCAGGCACGGGCTGGTACGCACAGAGCTTAGCCAATGCGATTGCGCAAATCGGTCATGACATAACGTTTATATCTCCTCGAGCTTTGCCGGAAGAGCGTGAGCCCGCGGGACCGCACCTTATCAGGGTGTTCGTGCCGCGCGAACTCGTCTCGGAGGGATCGCGATTTCGAAAAGGGCTGGCGTCGCTTTGGCGCATCTTCGTTGGATCAGTCGCTGTGGCAAGGCGATGGCCTAGGACGACAAGCTATATCTTCACGATCCCGGAGCCGCTCCCGTTCACGCTCCCGTTGTTTCTGTATATCAGGGCCATGCGTGGCAGGCTGATATTCGTCGTTCATGACGTAGAACCTCATGCGTGGCGGTTTCGCGGTGGCCTTCGCCGACTGGAGGCAGGCGCTCATGCGCTGTCCTACCGCCTGGCGACGCATTTGGTCGTGCTTACCTCAGCCGCTAAGGCCCGCGCCGTAGCCCAGCACAATATAGACCCTGCCAAGATCACGGTTATCCCGCATGGAGCTTTTCCTTTAGCTGTGCAGACTCCAATGCCAGGGTCTCGCGTGCTCCTCTCCTTTGGTACAGTTCGGCGGAACAAGAATATCCTTGAGACAATCCGAGGCGTTCATCTCGCGCGTCGACGCGGGACGGACGTCAGGTTGCTAGTCGCCGGAGAGCCGCATCCGCACGAGCCCGACTACTGGCAGATTTGCAAAGAAGCCGCGGCCCTCGACCAGGACGCGATCCTTTTCGCAGACGGTTTCATTCCGGATGCGGAAGTCCCTCAGCTTCTCGCGCGTGTTGATGCGCTGGTGCTCGCCTATGCCGATTTTTCCTCCCAGAGCGGCGTCGCCGTTCTCGCGGGAGTTAACAATCGGCCCGTCATTGCGACCACGGCTGGAGGTCTGCAGGACCTGTTCGATCAAGGATTGGCCGGTGAACTGGTGGCGACCCCTGTGACCGCCGAGGCAATCGCGGACGCAATCGTCCGTTTCTACGAGGTTCCGGTGGAGACCTGGCAGGATCGGGCCGATGTAGCCGCCCAGTTGCTGCGTCGTGCATTGTCATGGGATAAGATCGGGGCCAGCTTCATCGCGCTGAGCGAACGATAACAAGTCAGTCGTTTATTGAGCCTGCTGACCGTTGAAGGGTGTGGCACCGGGAAGGCGATGGGTTAAGGCCGCCATCCCCGGTTGATCGATCGGCGGATCTGGCCATGGCTCATTCAGCGATATGGGGTCCAAGCGGAACAGGTAGTCCCTGGGCCACCAACCACCTGCTCCCCACCAGGCCCACCCCAGCCAGACATCCTGGTTCATCTCTAGGTAGGTGAGGAAAGCATCAACGGCCGCGACGCCGTCAGCGCTCCCTGGGCCAGCGAACTCGCCGCAGAATCCCTTTTTTCCGTGCTTGCGGGCCCAGGTAGTGAAATTGCGCAGGCCTTCGCCCCAGCCCTTCACCACTTCGGGTTTTTGACCAGCGCTGTATCGGTCAAAGTATTGGTGAACGTCGAACGCAAGATTGTCAGCCGGATCAGACACATTGAGCATCAGATCTAGGTTGTCATGACCCGGACGCCACGCTTCTGCGTTCCAGTCGTTGCCGTTCACAAGGATCAGATTGCTGGACCCCGTCGCGCGGATCGCGGCGATGGTCTCATTGTAAGACTTTACGAGGATTGCGGTCGATTGGTCATGCGGTTCGTTCATAAGTCCGAATAGCACATCTTTCCTATTTCCCCACCTCTCTGCGATTGCTTTCCACAAACCCGCAAGATGCCCGATCGTAACTCGCGTCCCGCTCTCGCCGATGATGTAAGTTATTCCGGCTTCAGTCCGACGGCTGTAATTGTGCAGGTCAAGAATGGTCCAAGCTTGAGCCGCGCTGATCTGCTCGATCATTCGCTCGATGCCGTCGACCATATCGGATGCCAAAGGGCCGCCGAGCTGTGGCTGAAGCAGTTCCCAACTGATGCATAGCCTCGCACAGTTCATACGCTTTTCGCGGAGATAATAGCGGACGACCTCCTTCCTGGGCCACTGGTCCCCGGGGTAGAATTCTTTGCCGGACAGATTGACGCCCCGCAAAAAAGGGGTCTTCTGCGACGGCCCGGACGAGGCCGTACGCCGCGTTAGGGCGAGGCCTCCCACGGCAAGGGCGCCGAGCAAGGGGCGGCGGGCGATCAATCGGCTCATATTACCTCGTGAGAGTTAAGGGCGGGCAGGCCCGCATGAGGCGCACTCGGTTAGCAGAGACCTCGAATCCTGACTTGGTTCCCGAGCGCCTGCATAAGACGCGATTGACTTGGAAAGCCGCCCTTTATCATTAAGCACTTGCCCAAGCCCTAGATGCGGTCCTCTAGGTTAGCTCAGTAGGCGCTCTGCGAGCGCAGCACCTCCCGTCCCGTGCGCAGCAGGATGCGCAGGTCGAGCCACAGGCTCCAGTTGTCGATGTACCAGAGGTCGTAGCGCACGCGGGCTTCCATGCTCTCGACGGTGGGGGTCTCGCCGCGCGAGCCGTTGACCTGCGCCCAGCCGGTCAGGCCGGGCTTCACGTGCCAGCGCTTGGCGTAGTTGGCGATCATCGCGTCGTAGAGATTGTCGTGGGCGACGGCGTGCGGCCGCGGGCCGACCAGCGACATGTCGCCACGCAGCACGTTGAAGAGTTGCGGCAGCTCGTCGAGGCTGGTGCGGCGGATGAAGGCCCCCACGCGGGTGATGCGCGGATCGCCGCGCTGGGCCTGGCGGATCACCGCCCCATCCTCCAGGACGAGCATGCTGCGGAACTTCAGGATGCTGAACTTCGCCCCGTTGAAGCCCTGCCGATGCTGCCGAAAGAGCACCGGACCGGGGCCTTCGAGCCGGATGGCGAGCGCGACCAGCAGCAGCAGGGGGCTGAGCACGAGCAGCCCGCCGGCGGCCACGAAGCAATCGAGGCAGCGCTTCTGGCGCTGCTCCCATTCGCTCAGCGGCGGCCGCTGCACCTCGAAGGCGACGGTGTGCCCGAGGACGGTCGAGGGACGCGCCAGCATGGCGGCCGCGGTCCCGACGGGGGTGAGCTTCACCGGCAACGGCAGGGCGCGCAGCACATGCCAGTGGTGGTTGAACGCCGCCAAGACGTCCCAGCTGGCGAAGACGAAAACCTCCTCGATCGGGTGGCCGCGCAGCTCCGCGGCGAAGGCCTTGAGGTCTTCGGAGAGCTTTGCGTCGTCTGCCCCGGTCTGAATGTGACGGCGCTCGACGGGATCGTAGCCCAGGCTCCTCAGCTTCCGGGTCGCCTCATCCTGGGTGGCTTCCCCTATCGTCAGCAGGGCGACGCGGCGCAGCCGAAAGGCATCACGCTCTAGCGCCCGTTCGGCGCCGATCCGCCATGCGAGGCGGTTGGCCACGAGCAGGCCATAGCCGCCGAACATGAAGCAGAACACGGCCCCGCGCGACAGCGAGGCGCCGAACTTCAGGGCGAAGCCGACGACGATGAGCAGGCAGCAGACCCCGCCCCAGATCACCGTCAGGCTGGCGAGCTGCTTGTAGAAGCGCATCAGACTGCGGGGCTCGTAGAGGCCGCGGCTGTGCATGGCGGTGCCGAACAGAGCCGCGGTGGCGAGCGCAATGGCGAGATAGGGGGCCGAAGCGACGCCCTGGCCCAAGACGGAGAGATGATAGCCTTCCGCGCCGGCGTAGGCGGCGGCCAAGATCAGCATCGAGTCGAGGGTGGCGACGACCGCCCCAATCGACTGAAACCGCAGAGGCGCCACCCAGTGACGAGCGCCTTCGATGCCGCTGGATGCTACCGCCTGTTTCGCTGCCGCGTCCATGACTGCCCCCCCGGCGTCTCCACTCAGCCGGGAATTAACACAACCTTATCTAAATTTGTAGTGGCCGTCTTATCGCACGCGACCCGGTTTTTGAGTCAGGCTTAATCAGCGCCTCGCGCACCCAGCACATTCTTTCTGCGAAACCCAGTTGTTCTACATAGCTTGCCTTGGCTTTTGCCATTCAAACACCTTCAGGACGTTCCTCTGGGTCCTTCCGAGGGTACTTACCTATGCCGGCATTGGCATCCCTTGCCAGCCTCGACCGTGATTAGCTCTTGGATGCGACAGTGTGCCTCAGTCGCGAAGGACTGGCCGCCCCGAGCCTGACCTGGGACAGCTGGTAGCTATTGACCGCACCGCCCTTGCGCGCTCCGTCGAGAGTTCGAACCGCCCTGCGGCGTGAGCTCGGCGTATCCAACGCCGCACGGTGCAGTCCCAGAGGTGATACAAAAATATCAGGGCAGCGACAATTAAGCAGTGCGCATTCCATCGGGCGAGCGCAGGAAGCAAGAATCAGACACGCTCCGGGCGACCTCATCGGAAGTTGCACATGGCATTAACCTTGGTGGTTGCAAGCGTCGCCGGAGCGTTAGTCGGCGGTGCCACAGGGGCTCTGCTCTCTGGCCTCACATGGTCCATCACCAGCGTCCTTATCGGCAGCAATATGCTGGCCGTCGCAGCGGCGGCGATGCTACACCTCCAAGCTTGTCACCGCTTGTCGGCGAGCCTCCTCCGGGCTGGCTGAAATGCGGGTGCACCCGTAGCGGCCGATTATCGCGAGCTCAAAAGCCGTTGCTAAGAAGCTGATCTTCTCGGGATAAGGCTGTTGGGCCTAATCGGCCAAAAGCGCGGGGCCTTGCCTCCCTGCAGGCGCAGCAAGAACATGGTCTCGTGGTTGCCCGTGAAGGACGCGATCGGATCAGCGCCGCCCCGGCCTTCTGGCGCTTGATCAGGGCGTCTGAACGGACTGCGGCCCTCGGTCGATGTAGTCACCGAGCGCCACCACGAAGTGCTGCCGGACAGGGCGCATCAGAAGGTCGGCGTCGATGCGGGCAAGCTGTGCCGACAGGAGGTCGGCTCGGCCGTGAATGTCTCCGATCGCATAACGCGGACGCCGTCTGGCATGCGGGCCGCGACCTTTTCCGGGGCGCGCCATCCTGCAGCACGCGGACCGCTCGGCCTCGGCTTGGCGCCTTCACCAGACCGGCGGTCAACCGGTGGACGCTGCGGCCCTGCCGCGTTGGAGCCAGCGATCGACCATTCCTCGTCCGGGCCTGGGAGCTTCAATTTCGCTCGCGCGAGCACACATCATCTTTGCGGGTGAAAATCAACAAACCGTCATCGCTTTAACGTGCGAACGGGCGCTCGGCTTACAGGAAATGGAGCCGGGAGCCCTCCAGCACCAGGCAAGTCAGCACCCCCGTGATGTAGGCGCCGGTGTCGAGATTGATGCGGTTGCTGCGCACTTCGGGTCGGCCCACGGGCGTATGGCCGTGAACGACGATGCGGCCGAAGCCGCCGCTCCAGTCGAGGAACTCGTTGCGGATCCACAGCAGGTCCTCGAGCGACTGCTCCGCCAAAGGCGCCTGGGGCCGAACGCCGGCATGGACGAAGAAATAGTCGCCGACCTCCCGGTGGGTCGGCAACGTGCGCAGGAAGGTCACGTGATCGGCCGGCACGGCCTCCTGGCAACGCCGGGTGAAGCTGATCTCCTCGTCCAGGCTGTGGAAGAGCCGAGGAGCCGCTAGACCATAGGACAGCAGCGTCTCGGCTCCCCCCATCTCGCGCCAATGCTGCAGCGTCAGATCCCCGTCGAGAAAACGCAGGAAGAGCTCCTCGTGGTTGCCCGCCAGGGCTTCCAGGCAGCCGCCTCGCCGCCTCGCCAGGATGAGCCCGATCACGTCGCGGGCGCGCGGACCGCGGTCCACATAATCGCCGAGCAGGATCTCCACGTGACTGGCGGCCGGGCGAGCGGCCAGATCAGCGTCGATGGCCGCGAACTTCTCCGCCAGCAGATCGGCGCGCCCGTGCACGTCGCCCATGGCATAGACGCGCAGGCCCGGCGGGAGCGCGGCCCCAGCGGGCGCCTGAAGCGGCTGATTGGCGGGAGCATGGTGGTGTTCCCACTGCGCCTGGGCGTAGCTTTTCGGACGGGTCTGCTGTCCCTGCCTGCCGCGCCATCGGGCCACCCAATCGCGAAACACGACGCCTCTCTAGCCTCATCGCCCATCCAGGCGGCGAGCGCGAAAACGCAATGTCGCGATCCGCTCGCCCGGGTCGCCGCATCATGGTCCGCAACGCGAGCGAGGACAACACGCGCCCGGCCCCCGGGTCATCGCGGCGGACGCCGTCAGGCTCGCTCAGGTCGAAGGCAAGGCCTGGGTTCAGATAGTGGCCTTGTCCTCCACGCAGGGCGCGCGCGCCGCCATTTCCAGCACGACGGCCAGACAAGCCAAGTTGAAGATCAGGATGTCCATGGCGATTGCTCCAGCATGTATTTCCCTGATTCAAGCGCTCCAGCGCGCAGAAGTTCCAAACCACATAGGCGCGATGCCAAAACAGAATACATGCAGTGCCTTTGGTTGACGGCGGTTCGAGGCCGCACGACCGTGCCCGCAATGTGGCCATTACTTGGCCCCTCCGCCCCAAAGTCGCTCAATTATGTTCGGGGCGCTCGGTTTTGCGGGCCGAGGCGCGACTGAGCCAGGCCCCCACCTTCGCGCCCGGGCGGCTGCCGGGGCCTTCTCCCGTTTTGAGCCGGCACGCCTCTTGAGAAGGGACGACGCGAAGCCAACGCGGAGTTCCCGTATGACCGATCTTCAAACATTTGCGTCTCACAACGACGCGCAGCCTCTCGTGCGGAAGCTCGCGGCCCCGCTAATCCTGACGGCCTGCGGCCTGATCCAGGCGGCCTGGCTCGGCTTCCTCGGCTGGGGCGTCTACACGCTGGCGATGCTCGTCTTCGGTTGAAGCCTTCGACCCTCCTCGATGGAAGCTGTCCTTGCCGGGGGGGGGGCGGGCTTCGATCCGCTCTCACGCTGCCGGGCTGGGTGAGTCGAGGCCTGAGGCGCTGCGCATCGCGCCGGCTGGCCAGGCACGCGAAACTCCTTGCCCTAAGCACGTGGTCGCGCTCGCAGGCCGGCGCTCGACCATCTTCCTGCAGCACAGGAGCTTTGTGTCAGCGCGCATTTTTGCGGCCCGGCTTTTTGGACGCTGGCGCCGGGGCAGCCGTGGGAGCTGGCGCCCGATCAAGGCGTTGCATCGCTACGCCGCGCGCCTGGAAGCCGGGTCAAGCCATGTCCCCTTGCAGCGCCCCTGCTGCGAGCCGCCGAGCGCACCGGCCCAGTTGGCCCGCTCGGCGCCGGGGCGACGCGCTTATATGGAAGGAATGGTCTGAAGAGTCCTGTTCCACGAGGAATGGGCAGTTCACAACGCGAATGCTATCCGGGCGCTCCCCGGCCCTTCAACGGAAAGCCCGCCCTTGGGAGGCGGACTTCCGAAGGTGGGTCGCCGGCTTTCGCGCCCGGACGGGCTGCTGGGGGTCACCGAACGGCGGCTGCGACCTGACCTCGCATTCGCCTGGCTTTCGCGGCAGCCGCCTCGCCGTATTTCTTGGCGTAGTACGCGCCAACCGCGCCCGTCCCGGCAGACGTGCCGATGTGCGAGAGGGCAGCGACCCCTCCACCGACCACGGTTGCGCCTGCGGCTACGCCAAACCCGATCTGTCCAACCTTGGACCGCGCGATCTTGGCCGCCTCTCTGGCCAGCGGCTCCGCAGGCTTCAGCAATGAAATGTGCTTCGAAACCTCAGCGGCCTTGTCGTAAACCTTCCCGACCGCCCTGCCCACCGGGTGGGCGACCGACATGTAAGCCTTTCCGAAGTCCTTGGCCGAGCGCTCGGGATGTGACACGACCTTGCCGACCGTTTTCGCGGCGTCGCTGACGGTGCGCCCGGGATGGGTGACGACGTTGCCGGCAGATTTGATAGCCTTGCCGAGGTTGATCTTGGGAAGGCCGAAGGCCATGGACGGGGCCGAGCTGGCGGCCATGGCGACTGTGGCGAACGCGACAGCGGCGATGAACTTGGCGTATTTCATGTTGCTCTCCTTGTGCGTTTGCTTGACGATGCACAAAGGATAGCGAGCCTGTTTCTTGCCGCTGTGGCGTTACTCACAACCACCACTTACAGCGAGACTAGCTACAGGACTAAACTTCGAGATCTAGACTTTGCGCGGCTCGAACCTCGCGCGAGCCCTGTCGACGGAGCTTTCCCATGCGCCTCCATGGTCTGATCGTCGCGACTGGCCTTTTGTCGGTGGGGTCAGCGTCGAACACCTGGGCGGAACAGTTCACGCTCAGGTGCCAGGATGACCCGTATTGGGTCATGCCCGATCCTGCTCGCAAGCCGGACCAGATAACCATCACCTACGCTGGAGCCGATACCGGTACGCTGACTGTGAATGCGCCCTACGGTGAGTTCACGCTTCACGCCACAATGGGGCGATCCAAGCAGTCAACGCCGCGCCTGAACAACGGCGTCCCCTACACGCTGGTCGGCATCAACGCCCACGGCCCAGCGCAGGTCGTGATGCCAGATAAGACGGCGATCGAGACCTGCACCAAGGCTGCTCTCAAGCCCGAGGAGTTCGCCGACAAGGACGTGGCCTCGATGGCGATGATCGGCTGCATGGCCAGGGCGAAGCGGAGTTCCGGCCCCGTGCCAGTCGACGCCCTGATCAGGGTCGCCGTGATGGAGACGGCGCCTGGGCAGCGCGAGGTGTCGGGCGTCACCTACATCCGCACCTTGGCGGAGCCGACGAGTCTGCCGGCGGGCAAGATCACACTTGAGTCTTCGCCGGACTGCGAGCTCACGCCTGGTGGCGGGTAAGGTCGAATTGATCCGCGCTGCACTGCATCTTTGTGGCGCACAGCTTTCTGGCGCACAGCGGACCGTGCGTTCTCATGCCGAGCGGCTCCCACGGAGGACTGCCCGCAAGTTCTCAGGCTGCCACATTCCGTTTCAACCGACACGAACCGGCTCAGGCGGAATGCGACGGGGGGCTCCGCATGGCGGCCCAGTTCACACCATCTGCGCCCGACCGTCCGTCGAGAGACGGCCCTTGCTAGCGGCCGACCTTGCGACGCGGCTTCTCGGGCGCAGGCGAAGGCACAGGCGGGACGGCCGGCAACTGGCTTCGCAGGGCGTCAGCCATGACGTCCGCCTGCCTGTCCAGGTTGGCCGGCCGGTGAAGACGCCGCCACGCGACGACCATGGCCGCAAACAGGATCGCGAAGGCGTTGGCGCCCAGCACCATGCACCAGAGCGCTCCGCCGACCCCGAAAGCCAGGTAGCCGACAAGCCCGCCGACAGCGCCGCCGAATATGCCCCAGATGGCCAGTCCCGCGCCCATGCGCCCTCTAGATTCGTGAGCCCCAGCAAAGATGGCGGCAGAATCTGTTCGTATTGGGTTAACCGGCGAAGGGCCGGCGAGGATCCCGAAAGGCCGAGCCAGTGAAGAGCCTGCGGACCCCGATCATCGTCTTCGTCAGTGCGTGTCCTGGCGGCGAAAGCGGGAAGCCCTGGCGCGAAGGGCGATCATGTCGCGTCGGCCGCTGCCCGTCGACGATGAGGACGAGGGATGAGCCGGCCCTTGCAGCCGGGACCTTGCAGCGGAAAAGCTGACGAGCGCCTGCGCCCGCCTTGGCCCTTGGCGCGCCAGCATTACGGGAGGAGTTCGATGCGGCTTCCGCCACTTTCCACGGCTACGGTCTGCTGGCGATCAACGATTTGCCGGAAGCAGCTTCGAAGCCGCTGATCCGATCCGCTTGTTCTCGCGTAGAAGCCCCCGTTTCGCGACGGTCGAAGGCGAAGGAAATGCCAAAGTTCAAGGTGGGCATGGTCATCACCGCCGGCGTTGTCGAGCTCATCGCCGAAATCGAAGCGCCGGACTTTCGAAGCGCCTGCCGTCAGGCGGCCGAGAGCAACGAGGACTTGCGATCAGGTTTTGACGAGGAGGCGCTGACCGTTGGCAGGAGGCGGCTCGTGAGCCTCGATGATTATTTCCGGGACGGGCCGCCCGCCACGATGCAATGAGTCAAACCCGCCGGCGGCTCAGGCTTCGTCCAAGGCGTCCGCGAAGGGCAGCCGAAGCACCCTGTTCCCGCAATCATCCAGAACATCGACCCGCCAGTCGCGTCGATTTTCGCCCTGATCGACGCCAGCTTGCCAGGCTCGCAAGGCGCGCCGGACCGCTTCGGCCCGAGCCTCCTCCAAATCGGCGCAATCGAGTCCTTCCGGGTCGGTGAAGCCCCGGCCGCCGACGAATCGGAAGAAGTAGAACGACATCGGCGTTGATTACGCGTGGTGGGAGGCGCCCGCAAAGGCCGGGTGCGTCTCGCGTTGCTTTATCCCGCATCTTATCCCTTATCCCGCATCCCTGGATGCGCCTTCGCCCGCGTCATCGCCTGCCCGCGCCGCGGCCTCGCTGGCCGCCAGTCGCTGCAGCAAAACCGTCCAATTGGGAGGACATGGTTCGCGAACGACCGTGTCGAAATCCCGATGGATCGTATCCCCCAGATGCTCCACGTCGCGCGTCAGGAAGCTGCGGCCCAGGTGCTCGCGCGCTCCGAAATTCGAGTTCCGCATCGCTCTTCTCCGTGTGTCTTAAAGCGGACAGTCAACGGAGGTTCCCGAGCTTCAAGCAGGCCAGAGCCGGCCCGGGGCAGCGTCATGCTGCGGCATCGGCGCGACATCGCTGCCTGTTTCGCTGGACGCCGCCGGGCGCCGGCGCCCGCTTCCACCGCGCCGAGCGCCCCGGGCGGAAGGCTGCCGTTGGTTACGCGTCGCCTACCCTCGTTCTACGTCTCTCCAGCCCTCGCGGAACGGCTCGCGCGCAAGCGCACTGACATTACAGTTTGGCAACCTCGCCAGGCGAATCGCCGTTCTCGAGCGTCGGAGACGGGACGCCGCCATGCAAGCCGCTATGCAAGAAGTGGACGCGTGCGCAGACGAGGCCGCGCTTTATTTCCGTTCAGTGGTGGCGGAAGCCGCAGCCGCGCTGGCGTGGGATGGCTTTGGCGCGATCTGTTTTCGGGACGTTCGCGCCGTGGCCCTGCTGCTCGACTTCGAAGGACAGGACGGGACCGCCTGCCTGGAGGCCGTGGTCATCGAGGGGCTCTTCGCCGGCGCCTCGCCAGCCCTGTGCGCCCACCGGCTCCTCACCATCTTCAGGAGCAAGCTGGCGAAGTAAAATGGGAAGCGAAGGTCGCGCAGTCCCTCCACCCGACCTTCGCCCCATCGAGAGGGCGTCCCGAAGGACTGAACGGTCCGCCAAGGTCAGAATACCGCGTTCGCCGGCGAGGGCTGTAGCAGCAAGATCACACCTCAGGATTCAAGACCACGCATTGTGACGGCGGCTCAGCTCGGGCGGACAGCATGCGCGCGCCCTCGTCCTGCGTCACGAAGCGCAGTCCGGCTTCGAGCGCGGCGTCGACGAACCGCGCCAGGTCGTCCGGGGCGCAGCCGTAAGGCGACGGCGCAGGGCTCACGTCATGCGTGAACACATGCAGCCAACTCCCCTCCTCCACCGCGCGCCGCAGCCACGCCCCGGGATCCTGGGGGCCCCGGTAGCGCTCGAGGCCAAAGGCCGACAGTTGCGCCAGATCGACCCGCCCCCGGTTCATGGCCTCTCGGATGCCGCGGCCGCTGGCGAAGCGGGCGGCGACGGCGCGCTTGGCGGCGAGCGAGACCTGTCCGAACGGATAGGCGAAGGATGCGACGCTGATCTCCCCCACGGCGTCGCGTAGAAAGGCCGCATTGCGCTCGAACTCGGCCTGGATCGCGCGAGCCGGCAGCCCTGACAGGTCCGCGTGCGTGAAGGTGTGGCAGGCGATCTCATGGCCGGCCTCGCGGACCGCCAGCAGGTCATCGCGGGTGAAGTAGTCCAGATCGCCAAGGCGACGGCCGCAGAAGCCCCCGCTCGTGAAATAGGTCGCCCTGACGCCGCGGCTCGCCAGCACGGGCCCCGCCACCGTCCAGGCGGACCGCGGCCAATCGTCGAAGGACAAGGTCGCCAGACGCGCCGGGCCGTCGAAACGGGCGATCTTGGCGGGGGAGGCCTGGACGAGGCGGACGCGCACGCCTTCAGCAAGACGAGACAGCATCGATCCCGCCGTAGCCTCTGGGAGCCGGATCGGAAGCCCCGTAGGCCGGGGCAGGCCTCAAGCCGAGCTTCTCGCGCAGGACGCCCACGTGAAAGCCGCCGCGAATGGCCGAGCGGCGCCAGGCGACCGGGTCGCCCGCCCGCAGCAGCCCCGACGCGAGCAGCCACAGCAGCTTGCAGGCCGCCGCCAAGGCGTGCGTGTTGGCGCCGTGGACGCGCGCGAAGACATGGCCATTGCGCAGGGCGCGCGTGAGCAGGTAGCGAAGCCCCAGGCGCCCTGCCGGGACGTCCTCCCGCACGATGGCGCCGACAGACAGCGCGAAGCGCGCCCCGGCCCGCTCCAGGCAGGCGAAGAAGGCCGTGTCTTCGCCGCCGGACCGACCGAAAGCAAGGTCGAAGCGAGCGCCGCATTGTTCCACGAGGCTCCGTCTGATCAGCACGTTGCCGCAATACGCGTTTCTGCCCAGCGTCAGGGGACAGCGCTCCCGGATGGAATGGAAATCGCCCCGCCTCTGCCAGTCGGCGGCTTCGGCGGGATAGCGCGCCAGGACAGGGCCGACGATCACGTCGGCGGATTCTCCTTGCCGCAACAGTGCGTCGAGCCAGCCCGCATCCGCAACCTCATCGTCATCGATAAAGGCGAGCCACTCGCCCTCGCTCGCGTCCAGGCAGGCGTTTCGCGCCAACGCGATATTGCCGGCCGGAACATGCACGTAACGGACGGGAAACGGCGCCTCGGCCCCAAACGCTTCGACAATGGGCCAGGCGGTGGGATGCAGGTTGTTGTCGGCCACCACCACCGCGATTGCGAGGCCCTCCTCCGTGTGCGCATCGAGCAGGGACCGCAGGGTCTCGCGCACGCTGCTGCGCCCGTAGGTGCACACGCAGATCGTCACGTCCGCATGCGCTCCACTTTCTCCCCCAACCATGGCCAGCCCCCGCTATGCCCGGAAATCAGTCTAACCCAGGTTGCGCATGTTAGCCGCCCTGAATTGACAGTCTCTTTCTCTCATCCCGTAAAGGGACGCGACTTTGATCGGGCGCAAAGACCAGAGCTGATCTGGGTTTCCAGGGAAGACACGCCCGGCCGGAGCAGGACGATTCGCTTCCTTCGCGGTTGCAGCTGGAGTTTGCAGCTGTCCCGCCGCGGCGAGAAGCAGCGCATCGCAGGAGGATCGCTTGAATCACGGCGGGCAGCCCCGTTGCGAATGACCACTCCTCCCCCGACTTTCGCACCCCGCCCGTTCAGCCAATCTGGCCTCATTCCGCACGCGGGACGATTTGACCGTCAGTTTGACCAGAAAGCCTGGCCGCCTGCCTATCCAGGCAGGCGGCGACCTGCAGCAGCAGATCGCGCTCCGCCGCGTCGGGGCGACGCTGCGCCTCGGCCCGCAGGGCGCCGGCCAGGTCGCCGGCCGTCACGCCGCCTCGCGGCGCCTCGTGCAGGAACCAGTTCAAGAGCGCCGCGGCCCGCGCCAGCTGCTCAGGCCGCGACAGGGAGAAGCCCGCGATCTCAACGACGCAACGCACGCAGTCCTCGACCACTCCGCTCCTCCCGCCAGCCATCACCCCGACGCGGCCCGCGCCGCCCGCCGCCTTAACGCGACAAGCCATCGCGGTGAACGCATTATTAACATTGTCAGATAATTGTTCGATCCATCCGCCTCGGAGAGAATGCCGCCATGTGGGTCACAGCCGTGCATCTCGCCTGCGCCACCGCCTTCCTCCTCCTGGCGCGCAAGGCTCCGAAGGCGCCGGCCGAGCGCACCACCATGCGCGCTCGCGGACGCTGAGCACGGGACGACGGCAGGCTGCGTCGCCAGGACGCCCACCCGAGCCATTCACGGCCGCGGGCATTTTCTTTAAAGAGATCTGGTGTAGACAGATCCCATCGTCCGGCGTTCGGCCCCGACGTCGCCCGCCAACGGGGCCGGTGAGACGCGCCGGGGCCGGTGGGCCGCGCCGGACCGGCGCAACTGCAACCGGCGACCTGGCCACTGGAATGATCGGGCGGCTGAAACGGATCGACTCGCGGAGCCTTCAATCCCATGTCCTTGCTCTTCAGCACGCCCGCACGCGGGGCAATGCTCCGGCGCGCGGCGCTGAGCCTCCTCACCGTCGCCTGGCTCGTCCCCGCTTCGGCGCGAGCCGCCGACGAGTACAGGATCCAGCCGGGCGACGGCCTCGAGATGGCGGTCGCCGGCTTCCCCGACCTGCGCCAGCGCGTGACGGTCAACGTCGACGGCGTGATCGCCGTGCCGGTGTTCGGCTCCTTCACGATCGCCGGCAAGACTCTGGCCGAGGCCTTGGCGCTGGTCCGGGACGCCGTTCCCAGCAAGGCCATCCACATGCGCACCCCCGACGGCCGCGACAACCTCTTCGCGGTCGAGGCGGGCGAGGTCAGCCTCGCGCTCGTCGACTACCGGCCGATCTATCTCAGAGGCGACGTCGCCAAGCCCGGCGAGCAGGCCTTCAGGCCGGGGCTGACCGTCCGTCAAGCTGTCTCCCTCGCGGGCGGCTACGACCTTGTCCGCTTCAGGGTCACCAACCCCTTTCTCGACGCGGCCGACCTGCGCAGCCAATACGAGAGCCTGTGGACCGACTACGCCCGCCAGCAACTTAGGGCGGCCCGGCTGCAGGCGGAACTCGACGGGCGCGACCTGATCGACACGAAGTCGCTGTTCCGGCCGCCGCTGCCGACCCCCGTGCTGGATCAGCTGACCGATCTCGAGCTCCAGCAGCTCAAGATCAACCAGCAGAACAACCGGGCCGAGACGGAGTATCTGCGCAAGGCGGCCGCCCAGGCCGAAACCTATGTCGGGCAGCTGAGCGAGCTGCAGCGCCAGCTCGCGGCGGGAACGGCCGCCCAGGCCGAAAACCTGAAGCGCATCCAGGCCGCCTTCGACAAGGGCCTCGCCGCCATCAACCGCATGACCGACGAGCAGCGCGCGCTGCTGGCGCAGTCCGACCGCACCCTCACCGTGGCCTCGGAGCTCACCAAGGCGCAAAAGAGCCTGCAGGAGGCCAGCCGGGACATCGACCGCACCGCCGACAAGCGCCGGACGCAGCTGCTCGCCGACCTGCAGGACGCCAAGGCGCGGATGGCCGCCCTGACCAGCTCCATCCAGGGCGTCAGCGACAAGCTGCTCTATGTCGGGTCGCTGCGCTCGCAGCTGGTGCGCGGCACCGGCAACCGCGTTCAGCTGCTGGTGTTCCGCAAGGGGCCCGACGGCAAGACGCAGCAGATCGCCGCCAATGAGGACGCGAGCCTCGTCCCGGGCGACGTGGTGGAGGTGGCGCTGCGCACCGAGGACGACTACGTGGCCGGCCCGAAACCGCGATAGGAGCGCGGCGCGCCCTTCTTGCCGCGCCTTTTCCCGTGCTGGCTCTTTCCCTTTGCGGCGCCCTCCCCTGCCCCGCTCGTCGCGCCCCTAGCGGCGCCGCGCCGAGGCGAGCCGCTCCAGCATTCGGCGGCACTCCGCCTCGTCGGCGAGCACCGCCGCGCGCGGGATCGCCTCGGCGCCGCGCCGCAGCTCCTGGTAGCGGTCGGGCGTCATGCCGGCCATCGCGGCGATGAGCGTCTCCTCCAGCGGCTCCTTGAGCATCAGGCCCGCCTGGCGCGCCTGCAGCCACGCCGCCGTCTCGACCCCGTCGAGGGCAATGGACGGGACGCCGTGCAGCCCACCCTCGTAGAGCCGATTGGGCAGCAGCCACGTGGAGTTGAGGCCCGCCTCGAAGAAGTCGATGGCCCAGGTGAAGTGGACCTGCCCATAGATCGCGGCGAGGTCCTCGGGGCTCTGGTAGCGCCCGTGAAAGCGCAGCCCGGGCGTCGCCGACACGATGTCGTCGAAGGGGCCGAGCTCCGTGTTCGCCCGCACCCCGCGGATGTCGATCTCCACCTGCCCCGGCAGGGCCAGCGCCAGCCGGCGCAGGGCCTCCAGGCTGCGGCGGCAGCGGATGACCCCAAACCAGCCGATGCGCCAGGGCGGCGCCGTGGCCGGACCGGGCACAAGCTTTACCTCCTGCGCGGCGGCGCCGAAGACCTTGTTCTCCACCAGGATCGTCGTCGGGTGGCGGGGCTGCCAGCGCGCGAGGTACTCGCGCTCGAAGGCCGGCGAGCTCACGACGATGCTGTCGACCCGGCTCAGCAGCGCGCGCTCGACGAGGCGCATGGCCGCGCCGCGCGGTCCCGGGGCCAGCATGGAGCGGTGCACATCCAGGAGTTCGTAGACGAGCCGCGCCCCCGGCGCATGGCGCGCGCGCGCCTGCGCCGCCAGCGGCAGCATCTCCAGCTGGCGCGCCATGAAGACGTCGTGGCCCGCCAGGGCTCCCGCCCAGGACCGGTGATCGAGGAGCCTGCGGGCGACCGCCATGGCCCGATGCCCCAACCTTCCGTCGAGCGTCTGGCCCAGGTCGACGGTCTTCAGCCCGGCGACCTCCGACGGCGCCGCCGGGGTGCGCCGGAACCCGAAGAGGGTGATGGAGGCGCCCGCCGCCCGAAACATCGCCACGCGCTTGCGGACGGCCGCGTCGGCCAGGTCGTGAACGAAATACGCAACCTTCATGTGTCATCCAACGTCATCGTCTGCCGGGGAACGCCCGACCGCCATGGTCAGGCTTTCCCCGGCCGTGTCACCCCTACGAGGTCCATCCCGGTCGGCCGACGACAATGTCTCTTACGCGCTCCTCCCAGGCATGGGCCAGATCACGTTCATGAAAATTCCCAACGCCGTTAAGTCGGTGCTCGCCCTCGCCGGCTCGAACGGCTTCCGAATCGGCGCGCAGCTCGTCCTGCTTCCCGTTCTGGCCAGGCTGCTCGGCCCCGAGCCCTACGGCCTGGTGGCGCTCGCCATGCCTTTCGTGCTCGTCACGAATCTGGTGGCCGACGCGGGGCTTGGCGGCGCCCTGGTTCGCGAGAAGGAGCTCGACGCCACGACCGAGTCGACGATCTTCTGGCTAACCCTCGCCCTCTCCCTCGCGCTCGCGGGCGGCCTTGCGCTCCTGAGCGCGCCCTTCGCCTGGCTCGCCTCCGAGCCGCAGCTTGCGCCCCTCATCGTGGCGCTCGCGCCCGTGGTGGTGATGAGCGCGCTCGTCACCGTGCCCAACGCGCGCCTGCACAGCGCCGGACGGTTCACGGCCTTCGCGGCCGGGGACGTCGGCTCGACCGCGGCAGGGGCCCTGGTGGCCGTGGGCGGCGCCTATGCGGGATGGGGCGCGTGGGCGCTTGTCGGCCAGCAGCTTTGCGCCTGGACCGTGAAGCTGGCCATCGTCTCGTGGCAGGCGGGCTTCACGCCACGGCTGCGCTTCGACGCCGCCCGCTGCCGGCCACACCTCGCCTTCGGCGTCCACTCGCTGGGCAGCCGCATCGCCGACTTTCTCGCCCGCAACCTCGACAACCTCATCGTCGGTCGCGCCCTGGGCGTCGGCCCGCTCGGCGTCTACTCGATGGCCTACCAGATCATCCGCCTGCCCGAGATGCTCGTCGGAGGCCCGCTGTTCATGGTGATCTTTCCCGCCATCGCCCGGACCGGGAGCCGCGCCGAGAGGGTCAGGCTCTACGGGGTCGCGCTGTCGGGCGTCTCGCTGGCCGTCGCCCCGCTCGCGGCCGGACTCGCGATGACCGCCGACCTTCTGGTGGAGGCCGTGCTCGGGCCGAAATGGGTCGCGGTCGGCGCGCCGCTCGCGATGCTCGCGCCTGTGAGCTTCGTGCTGTGCGTCTTCGCCGTCACGTCCGCCGTCCTGCTCGGAATAGGCCGGGCGGACCTGCAGTTCCGCAACGCCCTGGGTCTGGCCGGGGCTACCCTGGCCGGCGTCGGCGCGGGGGTCTGGTTCGGGCTGACAGGGACGGCGGCCGGGCTGCTCAGCGCCACGCTGCTCGTCGGCGTCCCCCTCCTCGCGTCGTCGGCCCGAGCCGTCGGCATGCGGCCCGGCGCGATGCTGGCCGCCCTGCGGCAATCCGTCGGCTGCGCCATCGTGATGGCGGGCGCCGTGGCCCTGACGCGTCAGGTCGAGCTCGCGCCTCTGCCGCAGTTGATTGCCTGCGTCTTGGCCGGTGGGGCGGCCTACGCCTGCGCCGTCGCGCTGTCGGGATGGCGCGACCTCGCCAACCAGATCCGCAGCCTGCAGGCCGCGCCCACGCAGCCCAAGGGCGCCTGACCCGGTGCGGCGGTCAGCCTCACTCGCGGATGATCTGGCTGGCGAAGCCGCAAGCCCAGGCGAGGTGCATGACCATGGCGGCGATCCCCATGCCGGCCACGGTTCCGTCGCCGGTGCGCAGGGCGGTCGCAAGCCCCCAGGACAAGCACAATCCCGCATAGAAGGCCACGGGCGCCAGGAAGATGGGATGCAGCAGCACGCCAAGCGCCAGGCCGAGCACAACGGTCAGGGACACCACCAGCGGCGCGAGCTGGCGGATCTTCAAGGGCGTGCGGTGCTTGGTCGCGGTGCGCGCCCGGCCCGCGCCGTGGTTGAAGTACTGGCGGGCCAATCCCTTCAGGTCCGCGCGGGGGAAATAATGGATCGCGAGGTCGGCCGCGAGCCAGATGCGCCGTCCGCTGCGGGTCAGCCGGTGATCGAATTCGGCGTCCTCGTTGTGCGTGAAGCTCTCGTCGTAGCCGCCAAGATCCAGGAACGCTTGGCGCAGGAAGGCGGCGTGGTGGCCATGCTCCACGAAACCGCTCTCGCCGGCGCGGCGGTGGGCGGACCCGCCGTTGCCGAGCAGGCTGTTCTGCGCGGCCGCAGCGGCGCGCTGGAACCAGGTGCGCCCTTGCGTCAGCATAGGCACCACCACGGAAGCCGCGCCCGTTTCCTCCAGGGCGGCGACGCAACGGCGCAGGAAGCCGGGCGGATAGGCGGCATGGCAGTCGGCGCGAACCAGGACCTTCGAGCGCGGGGCGGCGATGCGCGCGCCCAAATTCACGGCGGCGGACTGGAGCCGCTTCGGGTTGTGGACCAGCCTGATCCGGGGCTCCTCGCGCGCCAGCCGGTCCACCACCTCGGCCGTGCGGTCCGTGCTGCCCCCATCCATGACAAGCAGTTCGAAGTCCAGGTCGCCGACACCCGACAGGAGCGTGCGGACGGCCGTCTCGATGTAGCGTTCCTCATTCAGGGCAGGCATGACGATTGTGACGGGGGAATTAAAAAGCGTCATGGGATCGTCCGGACTTCCAAGAAAATGGACCGCGATTTACGGCCAAGCCGTTAAACCATGATGGGCCTCGGAAGGTTGCTTTCTGGCCCGAACTGAACGATGTTGCAAAGCGAAAGATGGAACGAGGCTAATGATGCTGGAAAGACCCGGGCGCGTTCCGCAATACGCCGAGAGCGCCCTCTCCAGCGAAGGCACGCTGTTTGAACTCAGCGCGATTCTTGATTTCTTCCAGCGCAACGCTTCCGTTATAGCGGTATGCGCGCTGGCCTTCGCGTTCCTGGGATTTGGCGTGGCCGCGACCACCCCGCCCAAGTTCTCGTCCACCGCGCGGATCCTCATCGACAGCAAGCGCGTCCAGGTCGCCAGCCAGCAGGCGCAGCCCGCCTCGGATCCCGCCACCGCCGGCTCGGCCGCGGAGAGCCAAGTCGAACTGATCGCATCCAACAGCGTCATCCTGTCGGCGATTCGCAAGCTCGATCTCGTCCACGATCCCGAATTCGTCCGGCCGCCATCGTCCCTTCTCAACAAGATCAAAGGGGGAATCTCGGACGGCATCGCCAGCGTCAGCCGGCTGATCCTGCCGAGCGCGCCGCCCGGCGAGCCGGACGTCGAGCGCGACATCATGGAGTCGATCGCCGGCAACCTGTTCGTGCGCCGCGTCGGCATCACCTTCGTGATCGAGATCACCTACTCGGCCTTCACGCCCGCGAAGGCGGCCCAGGTGGTGAACGCCATCGCCGAGGCCTACATCACCGACGAGCTCGAGTCGAAATACGCGGCCACGAAGCGCGCCAGCATCTGGCTGCAGGACCGCATCAACGAACTGCGGGAGCAGAGCTCGACCGCGGACCGGCTCGTCCAGGACTACAAGTCCCAGCACAACATCGTCGACACGAACCGCGGCTCGATGATCGAGCAGCAGATCTCGGAATTGAACAGCCAGCTGATCCTCGCCCGCACTCAGACGGCCGAAGCCAAGGCGCGGCTCGACCGGATCGTCCAGGTCCTCAGCAGCGACGTGCCGGACGCGACGGTGACCGACGCCCTGCGCAGCGAGGTGGTCAGCAAGCTGCGCGGCCAGTTGCTGGAGCTGCGCCGCCGCGAGGCCGAGTGGTCGCGCCGCTACGGCGCCCAGCAACAGGCGGTCGTCAGCCTGCGCGAAGAGATCGGCCAGGTGCAGAAGTCGCTCCGCGACGAGCTGCAGCGCATCTCGGAGACTTTCAAGAGCGACTTCGATATCGCCAAGGCGCGCCAGGATTCGCTCGAGAAGTCGATGAGCGACCTCGTCCAGAACAACGGCGAGGTCCGCCAGGCCCAGATCCGGCTGCGCGAACTCGAAAGCGCCGCGCAGGTCTACCACAACCTCTACGAGACCTTCCTGCAGCGCTACACTGAAGCTTCGCAGCAGCAGACCTTCCCGATCCCCGAGGCCCGCCTCATCACGCCGGGCTTGCCCCCCCAGCGCAAGAGTTCGCCCATGACCACGCTCTACATGGCGATGGCGGGGGTGCTCGGAGGACTGCTCGGCGTCGGCGTCGGCCTCGTCCGCATGATGCGCGACCACTCCTTCCACACGCCGGCGGAACTGGAGAGCGCGACCAACCTCGGATGCCTCTCCTCCGTGCCGCTGGTGCACAAGGCGCCGGCCTACCGGCAGGTCCCGAACGCGGAGCACCAGAGCGGCAAGATCGTGGCCTTCAAGGCCGGCATTCTGCGCCACGCGTTCGACGACCCGTTCTCGTCTTTCGCCGAGAGCATCCGCGCCATCAAGGTCAACCTCGACATGGAGAGGGTGCCGGGCAAGTGCATGGTCGTCGGCGTGGTCTCCTCCATCCCCGGCGAAGGCAAGACCATGGTGGCCAGCAACCTCGCCCAGATCGTCGGTCAGTCGGGCCATCGCTGCCTTTTGATCGATTGCGACCTGCGCCGGCCGGCCCTGAGCCATGCCCTCACGCGGCACGCGAAGCAGGGCCTGCTCGAGGCGCTCGCCGGCCAGCCTGTCCGGGACCTGCTCCATGTCGGGGGCTGGAGCCGCTACGCCTTCCTGCCCTGCGCCAACTCGGCGCGCCTCGGCAGCACGGACAACGTCGTGAGCTCGCCGTCCATGAAGCTGCTGCTGGAGAACCTCCAGGACGCGTTCGACGTCATCATCCTCGACCTGCCGCCCCTGATCCCGGTCGTGGACTCCCGCGCCATCGCGCCTCTCGTCGACAAGTTCCTGGTCGTGGTCGAGTGGGGTCAGACGGATCGGACGATCCTGTCGGAGGCGCTGGGGCTGCTCTCCGACAAGGCCCAAGGCAAGATCGCCGGAACCGTGCTCAACAAGGTCGATGTCCGCGCCGCCAAGCGCTACTCGACGGCCTACGCCAAGTATTATCACTCGGCCTATCACTCCCATTACGTGCGCGGCGCCTGATCAGGCGCCGGTCGCCCCCGGAGCATCGATGTCCAAAACGCGCCCTTCCCGTGTCGCCCTGGCCGCGGCCGCGACGGCCCTGTGGGCCGGCCTCGCGGGCCCGGCGCCCGCGCAGCAACCCTCTCCCGCCCCGGCCATCGCCGCCCCGGATGGCAAGGTCGCCGTCCTCCCGACCCGGCCGAAACGGGTGGAGGGCGCGCCCGGCGAGCGGGTTGAGCTCGTCTTCGCCTTCGACGTCGAGCAGGCGCCGGGGCGCGATCTGGCGCTCTTCGTGCACTTCATCGGCGAGGACGGGGCCATGGCGCGCTTCCAGGCCGACCACCGTCCCGCGCCCGGAACGGCGATGTGGCGCGGCGGCGTCGAGGACCGGCGCGTCCTCACCTTGCCGGTCGACATGAAGCCGGGCGACTACCGCATCCGGGTGGGCCTGTTCGATCCCCGGCTCCAGGGCTATGACGCGCGCCTCGACCTCAAGCCCCGCGAGGGCGTCGGCGTGGGCGAGGAGACGAAGGCCTACGACGTCGGCGTGCTGCACGTGAAGCCGCCGCCCGACGCCCCCGAACGCCCCGCGTCCACCAACGCCGCCAACAACGCCCCGCGCGGCGGAAGCACGACCGCCGACCCGCTGGATGGCGCCGCCTACAACGACGACCACGCCAGGCAGCTCGGCTTCACGAGCCTCACCTTCCACGACGAGTTCAACGGCGCCAGCCTCTCGACCAAGGCCTGGGCCAACACCTTCGCCTGGGGCGACCGGACGCTCGCCGGCAACGGCGAGCGGCAATGCTATCTTGAGCGCAACGTGAGCGTGTCGGGAGGCCTGCTGCGGCTTGCGGCCAAGCGCGAGACCGTCACCTGCCCCAAGCATGAGCGGGTCATGGACGTGACGTCCGGCATGGTGGCCACGCTCAACAGCTTCGGCCAGCTCTACGGGTATTTCGCCGCCCGCATCAAGGCGCCGTCCGGCAAGGGCCTGTGGCCGGCCTTCTGGCTCCTGCCCGTCGACGGACGCTGGCCGCCGGAAATCGACATCCTTGAGGCGCCGAAGTCGCCGCCGACCAGCTTCTTCACGACCTACCACTTCAACGACGAGAAGGGCGAGCACAAGTCGGAGGGCAAGGAGGTCGCGGCGGCCGACCTCTCCAAGGACTTCCACGTCTACGCCGTCGGCTGGGAGCCCGGGGTCATCCGCTGGTACCTGGACGGGGCTCAGGTCTTCGAGACGCGGCGCCTGGTCATGGACAAGCCGGCCTACATGATCCTTAATCTCGCGGTCGGCGGATACTGGCCCGGCGACCCCGACGCCAGCACGCCCTTTCCGTCCGAGATGCTCGTCGACTGGGTGCGCGTCTACAGCAAGTGAGGCTCACGGCCGACGCGACAAAGACGCTCCGTGCATGGGACTGGCAGACAGCGCCTCGCCGATGTCAGGATCGGCCGCGCGCTTGAGCAGCAGGCCCGCATGGGTGCAGATGTAGAAGATCAGCACCGGCCCCCAGCCGTAGATGCTGGGGATGTCCACCTCGATGAAGAGCCGGGGCAGGGAGTAGACCATGAAGGCGGCGAAGAAGGCGGTATGGGGCGCGAGATCGCGCGCCAGCCACTTGATGATGCCCCGCCAGGCCGCCAGCACCATGACGGTGATCAGGGCCATGCCGACATAGCCCAGCTCGACGCCGGCGTTGATGAAGATGTTGTGGAAATGGAAGCCCGTGCGGGAGCCGATGTTCATCTGCCGCCAGAGCCCCTCGGCCTCCACCGAGCCCTGCTTCCAGAAGTTGTAGTAGCCCGTCCCGAAGACCGGCCGCATCTCGATGTACTGCCAGCCTCGCGCCCACAGGAAGGAGCGCCCGGTCAGGCTCGAATCCTTGCCGAGCAGTTCGAGCACCTGGTCGGTGTAGAGCACGCCCGCGAGCGCCACGGCGAGCCCGGCCATGAGGCCGATGGCGATGATCAGCGAACGGGCCAGCACCGACAGCCGGAAGATGAACACGAGCCCGAGCAGGACCCCCGCCGCCATGAAGCCCGCGACCAGGGTGCCGAGCGACCGGGCCGCCAGGATGATGTAGACGGCGACGACCGCCGTGGCGGCCGCCGCGAGGCGCGGCGGCAAGGGCTGGCGCCGATCGCAGAGGGTGGCGAGGGACGCGAGCAATCCGATGGTGGCGTAATAGGCCAGGAAATTCTTGGAATTGAAGATGCCGACGAGCGAGACCACGCCGCGCTCGTCGACGCCGTAGATCCCGCTGGTGGCGCTCATGACGAGGGCCGGCAGGGATCCCGCCGCGATGGCCGCGACCAGGCGCCGGGGCTCGACCGTCTGGGCGAGCACGGCGCCTGCGTAGCAGGTGAAGAAATACTGCAGGCCTTCGTAGAAGGTGAAGCCCGAATCGGTGGACCAGAGCGAGGACGCCAGGATCCAGCCGGTGAACAGCCAGGGCGCGGTCGTGGCGAAGAAGGGCTCCAGGGGATTGGTGCGCGACAGCGCCAGCAAGGCGAGGGTGCCGCCCACGAAGCCCGCCGCGGCGACATTGCCCATATGCGGCACGAAGATCAGGCAGGTGATCGAGCCCAGCAGGCAAACCGTCTCCAGCGACGGCATCCACCGGGGCCGCGCCCGCCTGCGGGCCATCGCATAGCTCATCGCCTTCGGGCGCTCCTCGACCAGACCTCCGGTAGACCCAAGCGCGGCCAGCGAGTCAACCCGCCACCCATATGCAGGTGCCCGGCTCGTCTCATGGGCAGTCGCGGCCCGCTGCCGCGACCCAGTCCCGCACGACCTCCTCGGGATAGCCGCGGTGGTAATGCGCCGTCCACGGATAGGCGGGCTCGCCGCTGCCGTCCCGGCGGGGGAGCGCCGAGACGGGCCCGCGCAACTCGGCGGGAGCGCCCACCGCCACCATGCCTTCGGGCACGTCTTTGGTGACGAGGGCGCGGCACCCGACTAGGCAGCCTCGTCCCAGCACGACGCCAGGCAGCACGGCGCAGCCCGCCGCCAGCACGGCGAAGTCGTGGATCGTCACGCCGAGCCGCAAGTGGCTCGGCGGATGCGGATCGTCGGTGAGAAGCACGGAGGAGAAAATCCACACGAAGGAGCCGACGACCGAGTTCTTGGTCACGAAGACGTTGGTGTGGATGCGGACGTGGTCGCCGAGCACGCAGTCGCCGTCCAGGATCGACTGCGACCCAAGCTGCAGGCGCGCGCCCGCCACGACGTTTTCGCGGATCGTCACCGCGTGGCCGGTCGTCAGGCCCCCGCCGAAGTCGCTGCCCTGGTAGATGCGGCTGTGCGAGCGGACGAGCGAGCCGGGCCCGATCACCAGGCGCGGCTGCTTGGCGAGGGACGTCGCCACCCCGAGCTCGCAATGGCTGCCCACCTCGGCTCCCTCGCCGACGACGACGTCGTCGTTGATGATGGTGAACGGCCCGACCGACGCGCTGTCGGCGACCTGCGCCCTGCTGCTGACCACGGCCGTGGGGTGAATGCCGCCCAAGGGAGCTACCTCATGTCGTTGGCGCGAATCCCGATGATCATCGGGCCACGTGCAGGCCACCGCAACTCGCCGCGGCCAGGGACCCGCCACCGGACGCGGCTCGTGAAACGCAAGCTTAGGACTTATCCTGCCCACATGGCGCGAGGAAGCGGGAAACGGACGCGAGATGCTGCATTCGATTAAGAAGACACTTGGCGGCGTGGCCGAGGCGGCCTGGGCCCGGCGGGGCAAGACGGTGCGCCCGACCGCCCAGCTGGAGGCGCAGCACGCCTTCACGTCGCGCCTTCTCGCGGAGCTCGGCACGGGCGGCGCGGACGTGGCGGCCGTGGTCTTCTCCAAGGACCGGGCCATGCAGCTGCACGCCTTCCTGACCTCCTATTGCGAGCAGGTGCGGTCGCCGCCGGCCCTGACGGTGCTCTACAGGGCGAGCACGGCCGCGCACCAGGCCGCCTACGACGAGCTGTGCGCCGCGGCCGGGGAACTCCCGGCCGAGATCGCCTTCCTGCCGGAGACGGACTTCCGCAGCCAGCTGATCGAGTTCGTCGCGCGAGCCGAGGCCGCAAAGGTCGTCATGTTCGTCGACGACATGGTGTTCAAGGAGCCGCTCGACGGAGCGGCCTTGCGCGCCATCGACTCGGCCTCCCACATCCTGTCGCTGTCGCGAGGCCGGGACCTGACCTACAGCACCGTCCTCCAGCGGCCGATCACCGTGCCGCCGCTGCGCCCGGTCGGGGATGGGCTCCTGGAGTTCAGCTGGGAGGGGGCGGAGTTCAGCGACTGGACCTTCCCGCTCGGCCTCTCCGGCTTCATGTACGGGCGCCTCGAGCTGCTGGCCATGCTGCGGGCCCTGCCCTTCCGGGCGCCCAACTCGCTGGAGGCCGCGATGCAGCAGCTGGTCCCCTTGTTCGAGGCGCGCCCGGGCCTGTGCTTCGACAAGGCGACCTGCGCCTGCATCCACGCCAACATGGTGCAGACGGAGCTCAGCAATCCCACGCTCGGCACCTTCTCGGTCGAGCAGCTCCTCGACCTGTGGCGGCAGGGCATGGCCATCGACGTGCGCGCCCTGTATGGCCTCGACCTGGCCGTCGCGGAGCAGGCGACCTACTCCTTCCTGCCCCGCGGCCGGCCGGCGCCGGGCGCGGCTCACGCCACCCCCGCTGATTGAGGGCGATCAGGCCCGTACAGAAAGGCCGGCGCGCCGCAGCGGTCGCGCGCCAGATCGCCAGATGGCGGACAGGATGGATTGCCGACATGACCATGGACGTGGCCGTCATCATCGCGGCGCGGAACGCCGCGCCGACCATCGAGAAGGCTGTGGCCTCCGCGCTCGCCCAAGAGCCCGCGCGCGAGGTTCACGTCGTCGACGACGCCTCCACGGACGAGACGCTGGCGGCGGCGAGACGCGCGGACGACGGCACCGGCCGCCTGCGCCTCCACAGGCTCGACGTGAACCGCGGCCCAAGCGGCGCGCGCAACCTCGCGCTGGCCCAGAGCGCCTGCGCCTATGTCTGCGTCCTGGACGCCGACGACTACCTGCTTCCGGGCCGGCTGGAGCGGCTCCTGCCCTTCGCCGCCGAAGGCGTCCTCGCGGCGGACGACCTGATCATCGTTCCCCCCGGCGCCCCCGCCACGGCGGCGGCGCGGCTGGCCGAAAGCCAGGCGCGCGTCCTCGAGACCCTGGACCTGGCGGGGTTCGTGCGCGGCAATGTCGCCGAGCCCGGCCAGGAACGCCGCGAGCTCGGCTATCTCAAGCCGCTCATGAGCCGCGCCTTCCTGGACAAGCACGGCCTGCGCTACCGCGAGGACATGCGGCTCGGCGAGGACTTCGCCCTCTACGCCGGCGCGCTCGAAAAAGGGGCGCGGCTTCGCCTGGTCAGCGCCTGCGGCTACGTCGCCGTGGTCCATCCCACGTCTTTGAGCCATGTCCACGGGGCCGAGGACCTTGCGGCCGTGCTTCGCTACGACGACGAGGTCCTGTCGGCGCCGCTCGACCCGGGCGCCAAGGCGGCCTTCGAGCGGCACCGCCGCCAGACGCTCCGCAACCTGAGCCATCGGCGCGCCCTGGACGCGCGCCGGCGCGGCGACTGGGCCCATGTCGCGCGCGAAGTCTTCAGGTCAGCGGACGTCTTCGCCTATGTCCTTCGTGAAACCCTGCGGGCCAAGCTCGGGCCGGCCAGGCCGCCCGCCCCGGCGCAACCCCGTCTGCTGATCGGAACGGTTGAGGCAGCCGCGAAGGGCTGAACGCGCTATGGGCTCGGGTGGATGCCGGCCTCAGGAGCGTCGACCCAAACCGATCTCCCGCCGGAACAGGAACACCATCAGCACCAGATAGGCCGCGTAGTTGGCGGCGAAGGCATAGCTGGCGCCGCGGAGGCCGAAGGCGGAGGTCATCACCACCACCAGCACGACATAGCTGGCGTTGAACAGGATGTCGGTGATCACGAAGAGCCGCACCATGGCCTTGGCCACCATGATGGTGGACAACAGCCAGCTCGCGATCTTCAGCACGTCGCCCACGAGCTGGAACGCGAACAGCTCGCTGGCGGCCGCGAAATCGACCGAGTACAGCGAATGCACGATGACGTCGCGGAGGGCATAGATCAGCCAGGCCGACGCGACCGCCAGGGGCAGCAGCATCGCCGTCCCGCGCAGGATCTCGGCGCGCAGGCCGAGCTTGTCCGCCACGGCTGACAGCCTCGGGACGTAGTAGGTGCCGAGCGGAATCGTGATCACCTGCAGGTAGATCTCCGACACGCGGTAAACCGCCTGCCAGTAGCCGGCCTCCGCCGGCGACAACGTGCTGGAGATCCACCACCGCACGATCAGGAGCGCGACGGGCGAGACGGCGCCGCCGACCAAGGCCATGAGCGAAAAGCCCGAAAGCCTGCCAAGCCACTCCGTGTGGAAAGGCCCGGCCAGGTCGTCCCAGGCCAGCCACCGCCGTTGCACGACGAAGACGAAGCTCAGCAGGAAACCCACCATCGGGCTCAGCACTGTGGCGAGGAGTGCGCCGTAAACGCCCCAATGCAACACCAGGGCGACGGTGAGGCCGGCGGACACAACGTTGCCCACGAGCCCGAGCACCGTGAGCCGCCCGATGTGCATCAGGCCATTCAGCACGGCGCTGATCACGCCGTTGACGCCCCCCAGAAACAAGGTGAGGGCGAAGATCGCGAACAGGGGCGCGTAGCCGCCGTCGAGCAGCAGGGCCGCGGACAAGGGGCGCGCGAACAGGAGAACCAGGAGACCGACCACGGCCGAACAGCAGGCTGTCAGCCACAGCGACGTCGAGGTCACGGCCCGACGGCTGGCCAGGTCGTCGCGGAACTCCGCGACAAACTTGACGATGCCTGGCCCGATGCCGGCTCCGGCCGCCGTCGACGCCAGCGTCACGAAGTTCTGCAGCTGACCGATGAGGGCCAGACCGGCCGGCCCGGCGTAGACCGAGACGACCTTGGTGGTGACGACGCCCGTCAGCACGCGCAGCACGGTTAGCGCGCCGGACATGCCAATCGCCCGGATCATGTAGGACCGCCACAGGCGTCCTGCGAAATGACGAACCGCGGGCCCCGCCGTCCTCCAGTTCGTGACCGGCGCGCGCCCTGCGTCGCGAATGTCCTTCAAGCGCGCCTCCCCGTGCGATGGAGGGGTGCATAGCGGATCACGGTCGATCCGTCATGTCGGCTCGGGGGTGCAAGCGACATGTTGCCCAGCTCAGGGCGCTAAGCCGACGCTGAAGCTCATCAGACGCGCCCTGGAAAGGATAGATTCTGAATTGCGTTGCATCAGAGCCCTCCTCCGATAGAACAGCCCTTGACGTGGATTGGAGCCTGGCATGCGCAGCGACGAGATGTTCGATGTCGTGATTCTCGGCAGCGGAATCGCCTGCACCTTGACCCTGCAAGCCCTGCTCGGCCGCCTGCGCCAGGGCTCCGCCCAGAGACGGACCCTGCGCATCGGCGTGGTGGAGAAGAACCCGCAATTCTGGCGCGGGCTGCCCTATGGAAGCCGCTCCTCCGTCAATTCGCTGATCATCACCACGCTCGGCGAATTCGTTCCTCCCGAGGAGCGTGACGAGTTCGTGGATTGGCTCGAACGAGAGCACCCCCAATGGTCCCGCCGGATGGCGATGCTCGGCGGCCCGGCCGCCCGCGCCTGGCTCGAGCACAACGCGCAGGCCATCTCGGCGCGCGACTGGGACGAGATGTACATCCCTCGCGTGCTCTACGGCGAATTCGCCGAGGCGAAACTCGCGTCCATGGTCACCGACTGCGAAAGCCAGGGCCTGGCGCGCGTCGAGCTCATCAACGGCGAGGCCCTGGCGGTCCGGAAGGGATCCCGCTGCTTCGAGGTGGAGCTCGACCGCGCGGGCGCGGGCCGCTCGCAACTCGCCAGCGCGCTCATCCTGCTGGCGGTCGGCAGCCCACCCTACTCTCGGCTCGCAGGGTCGGAGGCGTTTGAATCGTCCGGCGGCGTCTACGTCAACAACGCCTACGAGCCCAGTCTGGACGCGAACTTCGCCCGTGTTCGGGCGACCATGTCGGGGATCGCGGCCGGCGAGCGCAACCTCCTCGTGGTCGGCTCCAACGCCACCTCCCTGGAGCTCCTGTATCTCCTGGAGCGGAGCAAGGCGTGGTCCGAATTCGATTCCGTCGTCGTGCTCTCGACGGGCGGCTCGCTGCCCCACCGGATGAGCCGGGACCGCTTCCAGGCGCCGCCCTTCCCACGGCTCGAGGCGCTCGCCGGCTCCGCCAGCGCCACCGCCGATGACGTGATCGCCGCCGCCGAGCAGGACGTCGCGGAGATCGGCGCCGAGATGCGGCTCGGTGACACCTTCCACCACCTCGGGCAGGTGATCGGGACGCTGCTGGAGTCGTTGGACGACGCCGAACAGCGGCGTTTCCATCACGTTCACGGCATGCGGTTCACGCGACTGATCCGGCGCGCCGGCGCCGAATACCGCGACGCGGCCGAGGACCTGATCACGCGCGGCATCGTGCGGCTCACCGCAGGCGAGTTGGTGCGCCTTGGCGCCACCGGGGGCGGCCGGGCCGAACTGGTCTACCGCCCTGGACGTGAGCGTGGCGAGACCACGCATCCGCTGTCCTTCGCGGCGGTCATCAACTGCGCCGGCTTCGAGGGCGTGAGCGCGCAATCGAGCCACCCCTTGCTGGCCGACCTCGTTCGCAGCGGGCTGGCGCAGGTCAATCCGACCGGCCGAGGCGTCATGGTCGGCCCCACATACGAGGCCAGCTCCAACCTCTTCGTGTGCGGTCCGCTGCTGGGCGGCGTCTTCAACGAAGCGGCCCGGTACTGGCACGTCGAGAACGTGCGCCGGATCCACGCCATCGCCCAACCGCTGGCGGGCGCCATGGCCGAACGCCTCCTCGAGGCGCACGCGCCGGCGCCAGAGCCGGCCTGAAGGCCGGGGGCGACCTCCGCATCCTCCAACGTCAGGCCAAACCCGCAATGGACGTCAGCATCGTCATCGCCACCTACAATCGGTCGAAAGCGCTCGCCGCCTGCCTGGATTCGGTTGCAGCGGCGGTCCGGCATGCGCCCGAGGTGAAAGTCGAGCTGATCGTGGTCTGCAACGCCAGCCCCAACGACACCCCCGCCGTGGCGAGAAGCTGGGCGGCGCAAGCGGCCTTCCCCGTCAGGGTGCTCGACGAGCCGGTGCAGGGCGGGTGCCGCGCCAGAAACCGCGGCATGCGCGAGGCGCTTGGCCATGTGGTGGCGATCACCGACGACGACTGCCGGCTCGCGCCCGATTACATTGAGGCGGTTGCGCAGGCGCACGCGGCCGACGCCGTCCCCACCCTGCGGGGCGGCCGGCTGGAGCTCGGCGATCCCGACGACCTTCCGATGACGGTGAAAACGGATCCCGAGCCGTCCGACTTCGCCCTGCCGACCTTTCCGGGCGGCTTTCTCCACGGCTGCAACTTCACCATCCCGAAGCCGGTTATCGAGCGGGTCGGATATTTCGACACGCGCTTCGGGCCCGGCACCCCGGTGGGCGCGGCAGAGGACACCGACTATCTGTTCCGCGCCTGGAAGCTCGGCGTCCCGGTTCGATACGACCCCACCCTGGTGATCTACCATCATCACGGCCGCAACACCGCCGACGAGGTGGCCAGGCTCAATCGCGTGTACAACCAGTCCGACGGCGCGTTCTACGCCAAGCATGTGCTGACGTCGCCGGCCTTGCTCAAGAACATTTACTGGGACATGCGCAACGCGTTGCGGGAGCCGTTCGGGGGCCATAAGTTCAATCCGGCCCTGGGCTTCAGCCACGCCACCCGCATCCGTCAGAATCTCGCCGGCGCGCTCCTGTTCGCCAAGTCGCCTCCGGACGGCAGCCCGAAGCGCTGAATGGCCATTGGGCCGCGCGGCGCGTCACTCGAGGCCGGGCCGCGACGCGCAGACCGTGGCCCGCACGGGCCCTCAGGGCGCCTCGCGCTCGGGGACGCACAGGGCGTTCAGGGCTGCGGCCGACTGGGGCGCCGCGAGCGGCTGCGACGTGACCATGCAACGTTCCGAGTTGCGCCGCAGGATCCAACGGCTCAGGTCCCGGTCCAAGCGCATGACGATGCGGCGCAGCCAGTGCTTGGCGCCGGCCTGGTCCCTCGTCGACACCTCGACCAGGGAGGAGACCGCCTTCAGGTAAAGGCCCAGGCGAGACCAGCCCGAAAAGGCCCGGGCGCGACGGATCTCGCACCGCGCGTTCTGGCGCCGGACCAGACCCTCGCGGACCGAGGAGGCGTTGCTCCCATGAAGGCGATAGACGGCGACCTGGCGATCGACGAAGCCGAGCTGCCCCTTCGAGAGCGCGCTCAGATAGAAGTCCCGATCCTCGACGATGACGTCCTCCGGATAGGGGCCATAGCCGTCCGGATCCTCGTAGACGCGCCGGTCGGCCAGCAGCACGGGCCCGGGCACGCTCCAGCGCCAGACGAGCTCGGTCTCGATGCCGTGCGGGTCGGCGAGCGCGCGCTTGTCGGCCCCGTAAAGATCGGCCAAGCCGCTGGCCAGGGCCGGCTTGCCCGCATTGTCGACCACCGAGCAGTCGCCGAACACGACCCGCCACCGCGGATGATCCTGAAGCGCGCGCACGCGCGCCTCGATGCCTCCGGGCACAAGCATGTCGTCGCTCGCCAGGAGGCAGATGTATTGGCCTCTCGCGAGCGAGACCAGCCGGTTCAGGGTCTTCAGCAGCCCCTGGTTGTCTTGCCGGAGCAGAAGAAAGGCTGAAAAGGCGCCGGGGTTGCGCCGCCGCCACTCCTGCGCCGCCTCGAACGTCCCATCCCGCGAACCGTCATCGATCATGACCACTTCGAGGTCGGGATAGGTTTCGGTCGCGATGCTGGACAGGCAATCGGCGACAAACGGCGCATGATTGTAGCTAGGGACAATGACGGTCACGCGGCCGGGAGCGACATAGCGCTCCCACTTCGCCTCAGGATCACGCCCCTCAAATCCCATCGCCGACGCCCCTCGTCCCCAGTTCTTCTTAACACCGGTGGCAGCAGACACAAAGTGCGCCCGGCGGACGGGGCCCTCGCCCAATGCCCGAAAGCCATGTGGCAGTCATCATCGACGAGAACCCTGAGTGACGACTTGCCACGTCCGCTCCAATTTGATCGGCTTTCAACCGGCCAGGCGGCTTTGCCTGCGGTTCATCATCGGACTTTTCGGACGAGCTGATGTGCGGCTCCGCCGGCGTCGAGGCCAAGGGCGTCCACGAAGCCCGTGTTGAGGACGCACCGCGACAGTTGCAGGCCGGCCAGGAGCTCAGACCAGATCGACGCGGCGACGTCCAGGTTGGGTCGGCTTTTCAACACGGCCCACATCGAGGGACGCGGCCCGCGTGCATAGGCCGCGATGGTGGGCCAGCTCTTCGGGGGATCCGCGGTGACCACCGCCCGCTCATCGAAGAGCTTCTTGTAGGGCCAGAAGCACCAGCCGATGTCGTGCCTTTCGAGCAGGCCCCGAAACTGCGCGACCCACTGGCTGGTGTTCTCGCCCGACTCGCCCATCCAGAGCGGCAGTCCGGTCTCCTCCCGGAACTTGAGCGGCTCCGAGATCCAATTTTCTCCGACATCGGGCGTCCAGTACAGATGGAAGGTCAAGGCGACGTTCGGGTCGCGAAGCCCGCGCAAGGCGGCTCGGTCCGTCATGAACAGGATGCGATTGGCGTCGTGCCGCCGCACGGCCTGCGCGAGGCGCCCGTAGAGGGCTGTGAGCCGCGATTGCAGGTCGGGGACGTCGTAGCTCAGGAAATTGGCGACGGGCTCGTTCAGAAGGTCGAAGCCCAGGATCGCGGGCTCGCCCGCGTAGCGCTCCGCCATGCGCTCCCAGAAGAGCTGCGCGCGAGCCTGGCTGCGCTCGCTCTTCAACAGGAAGGGGTAGGCGAAGCTGTTGTCGATGTTGGTGCCGGTCTGGCCGCCCGGAGCGCAGTGAAGGTCGGGAACGACGAAGATCCCCTCGGCGCGGCACCAGGCGATGAGCCGGTCGAGCAAGGCGAAGCCGGGACCGTCGACCGGCCCTTGCGCCGCGTCGACAAGAAACAAGCGGTGATCGAGCGGCACACGCACCAGATTGAAGCCGAGCCTGGCGATCAGGGCGATGTCCTCTCGGGCCACGAAGACGTCGCGGTAGGCGTCCCAGAAGGCTTTGGCGTCGTCCGGCCCGAGCAACTCCGCCGCCACCTGCTCGATGTCGCGCGGGCTGTTGGCGTTTTCGTTGAAGCCGAAGAAATACCCCTCCGGCACCAGCCAGTTGCCCAGGTTGATGCCCTTCAGCTTCAACGGGGACCCGTCCGCGCCGACGAATGCGGGCCCGCTGACGCGGGCGGAGTCCTGCGCCCGTCCGGGACCCGGGTTCGCCAGGGTAAGGGCGAGTCCTCCCACGGCGCCCAGGATCTCGCGACGCGTCAGCATCGTGTCACCCGCCCTGTGCAGTGCGGGACCGGGCCTGGGCGCCCGACAGCGTGGCATAGGGCAAGAAGTCTGCGAGGCCTGCGTCTTCGCAGACGATCTCGCGGGCGAACCGACAGGAGCGCGCCAGCGCCTCCAGCTCCGCGGCCGAGCACGCCTCCAGCTCGCCCGGCGCGGGCGCATTCAGCCGCCCGGCTTGCCCGTCGTGGGGGGCCCGCACGAGCTCCAGCCTTTCGGCGGATCGTTCCTCCTTCGGGCCGGTGCTGCCCCCGAACCGGCGCGCCAGCCCCTCCCGCGCAGCCTGCGCCAGAAGCTTGAGGGAGCCCGGGGCGCCCGCCGCGATGCGCAGGCAGGCGGCCGGGTTTCGGGCCTTGATGGCTTGCACAAGCTCGGTGAAGGCCAGGATCTGCTTGAGCATGCCGATCCGGTCGGCGGAAGCCTGGCGGGCAGCCTCGGTCTGGCCCGCGGCGACGACCTCGTCGAATTCGCGCGCTTGCGCCAGGAGGGCTTTCACGTCCTCGGAGCGCAGGCGGTGGGAGGTCGAGCCGCCCCGCCTGCGGTAGAAATAGAGGGGAGCAGGGATGAAGCGCAGGTGCGCCCCGGCGGCGAGCAGGCGCGCGACCAGATCGTAGTCCTCGCCGATCCGCAGGCGCTCATCGTAGCGGACACCTGCGTCACCTCCGACCAGGCTGCTCCTGCGAAGCAGCGGCTTGAGGTAGCCCAGCGCCGGATCCCCGGTCAGCATGGGATTGTTCTCGATGTAGCGTGCGAGATCGATATCCGCGGGAGCCAGCCACGGGCCGCCCGACATGACGAGCGAGGGCGGCTCCGCCCCGCCCTCCCAGAAGGCGAGCATGTTGTCCAGGACGATGTCCGCCCCCGAGCGCTGCGCTTCCCCGAGGAGCAGCTCCAGCCGGCGCGGATGCATGGCGTCGTCGCCGTCCAGAACCGCGACCCATGCTCCCCGCGCCTGCGCGAGGGCCCTGTTGCGCGCCGCCCCGGGTCCGTCCCCGGTTCCCTGGATGAGCCGCACCCGGCGATCTGCGCGAACATGGGCCCCGATCCTGTCTGCGGTGGCGTCGCGCGATGCGTCGTCGACCACGAGGATCTCCAGCGCGGCGACGGTCTGCCCACGGGCCGACAAGAGCGCCTCGTCGATATAGGCCGCGACATCGCGGCAAGCCACGAGGACCGAGACCAGCGGATCCGCCTCGACGGAGGTTTCAGACAAGGGCTCACCCGCGGTTCGCGCCGTCCTCGGATTAAGCTTGAAACAAGCCTCTCCCATCGGCACGGCAAAAGCATGCTTCGTCCTCTTACCTGCACACGGGCCAGCCTGCTAGGCTGGCCCCATCGGCGGCGGCGTTGAGCCGCCTGCGTGCAAGACGCTGGTGCGAGCAGGACAACAGGTTGAAGGCCGCCATCCATCCAAGACATCCGGTCGCGTGGGTCGGCCTGGCTCTCCTCGGGCTCGTGGCCATCGAGGCGGCTGTCGCCTTGCTCGCGCCCACCGGGGTCGACGACCGGCGCAACTTCCTCGAATTCGGCTACCGCCAGAACGAGCCGCCGACGCGGGTGGTCCTCGACGAGAAGATGCGGCTCTACGGCCACGACGAGCCGTCGGTGATTCAGGTCGGAGACAGCTCCGGCCTGCACGGGGTCCAGCCTCCCCTGGTCGAGGCCGAATTCCCGGGCATGCGCTACTTGAACGCGAGCGCGTTCGGGAACCAGGGATTTTATGGCTATCTTGGCGTCGCCCGGCGCCTTCTGGACAACAATCCAGGCGTCCGCTTCCTCGTGCTTCACTTCACGCCCCGGGTTTCGCCGGTGAAGGAGTACGTGGAAGCCAAGGACCTGCTCGACCAGGATATCTGGCGCGAGTACAACAGCCGCTTCCACGCGCTGTTCCGGCTGCCCACGCTGGGCTGGCGTCGCCAGGTCACGGATCTCGCCTATTACGGCCATGCATCCTGGCCGGGCGGACGGCCCTATGACGACCTGAAGCGCTATCCGGAAGCGAAGGCCATGGTCGCCGAGAGCGGCGGCTGGACGCGCGAACACGACCAGGAAGGCGACGTGTCGGGCGGGCTTGCCTCGTGGTTGCGCACCATCGTCCCGGGGACGAGCGGGGTCAGCGACCGTGCGCTCATGGAACAGGTGGGCGAGCGCAATCCCCGCACGGACTATGAGTTCGACTGGCGGCATCTGGTCCGAAGGCCTCTGGCCTACCGGGTGTTCGACGCCTACCGGGAACTCGCTGAAACCCACGAGGCCCATCTCGTCATCATCGGGGCGCCGGTCGCGGACGTGTACGCCCAGGGAGCGGTCGGCGAGCGCCTGCAACAGCTCAATCAATCACTCTTGGACTACGGCGCCCTCCACCCGGAGGTCACAGTGGCCACGGCCCCCATCTGGCCGGAAAATCGGTTCTCGGCTCTGGAGCACGTGGCCACGCCCTACGTGCGGGAGAATTCGCTGCGGGTCGCCGCCATCCTTCGCGAGGCGGCGTCGCGGTTCGGCACGCCTCCGGCGGCGCCCGGCCATCCCCGGACAACCGTGCCGAGGATCGAGATGGACGCCCACACGCCGTCTTACGGCCTGGCCCCTGCGGCCTCCGGCCCTGACGGGGCTTATCGCGCCATCCGGGCTGGGCGCGACGAGGCGCTCCTGTTCGCGCGCGCAGATCGTGCGGCCCGTGACATTTCGGTCGAACTCGCGCGCGATGTTCCCGACGACCTGCGCGCGGCAACGACCCTTTCGGTGTTCGGCGAGCCCTGCGAACGCTTGCCCGACGACCTCGTGGACGGCCGCCCCCGCCTGAACTGGCGCATCCCGGCCGCGGCCGCCCGCTACGGCGGCTGGCTCGAAATCCTGGTCTCCACGCGGGGGAAGGCGCAGTGGCCGGGTCCGCAACTCTCGCCCAGCGCCAGGGGTCCGGAACTCAAGATGCTGCGCGCCACCTTCCGCGAAGACGCGGCGCATCAGAACGCGAAGTAGATGAATTCGCTCGCCTGGCGGCGCGCGAAAAACACGATGGCGTAGAACAGCACCAGGGCGAGGAACGCCTTGGCGGCTGTGGGAAGGCGGGGGAACACGTCGGTGAACTCCCCTCCCCGCCTCCAGGCCACGTAGTCCATCACCAGCATCGGCGTCCAGACCAGCACAAGGAGCCACAAGGATCCGAGGAAGGCCTGACGCAGGGCTGACTCGGACGCCAATTGGCCCATGTGCAGGATCGACCTGAAGATCGGGCCGACCTGGTCCGCCGTGGTCCTGAAAAAGATCCAGCCGACGCAGACCAGATGGAAGAACAGGATCTGCGCGGCGACCTTGCCCCACCGCCCGGCGCGGCTCAGGAACCGGTCGAGTGGAAACACGCGGTAGAGCACCAGCAGGCAGCCGTGCCAGAACCCCCAGACGAGGAACATGGTGCCCGCCCCGTGCCACAGCCCTCCGAGCACCATCGTCAGCATCAGGTTGCGGTAGGTGGACCAAGCCCCGCCCCGGTTGCCCCCGAGGGGGATGTAGAGGTAGTCGCGCAGCCAGGTCGAGAGGGAGATGTGCCAGCGTCCCCAGAAGTCCGAGGGTCCCGTCGCGAAATAGGGCGTGGCGAAATTGCGCATCAACTCCACGTTGAGCAGGCGGGCCGATCCGCGCGCGATGCTGGAGTAGCCGGCGAAGTCACAATAGATCTGAACGGCGAAGGCATAGGCGAAGATCAGGCCCATCCCCGGCGCGACGCCCTGCCCTCCAGGGCTGGCGGCCTTCGAGACGGCGTCCACGAGCAAGGCGGCGTTGTCGGCCACCACGAGCTTCTGGAACAGTCCGAACAGGATCAGAAACAGCGCCGAGCCGACCTGGTCCGCCGAGGGCAGGCTGCGGTCCTTGGCCAGTTGCGGGAGAAGGTCGCGCGCCCGCATGATGGGCCCGGCGACGAGATGCGGAAAGAAGGTCACGAACGAAAGATAATCGACCACCGACCGGTAGGGCTTGAACTCTCTTCGGCAGATGTCGATCGTGTAGCTCATCGACTGAAAGGTATAAAAAGATATCGCCGGCGGAAGCCCCACCGCAACGACGGGGATCGACAGGCCATAATGCGCCAGGACGACCGAGGCTTTGCTGGTCAGCCATGGCGCGTACTTAAAATAACCTAGCAAGCCGAGATTGGCGACGATGCTCGCGGCGGTAAGGGTCTTGCGCCTGCGCTCGTCGTTGGTCGCGTGCACCTTCTGGCCGACCACGTAGTCGAGCAGCGCCGTCGCGAAGAGCGGCCCGAGATACCAGAGCGCAGACGAGGCGTAAAAATAAAGGCTCGCCGCCGCGATGAACGCATTGGCGAAAGGCGTGCGTCTCAGCGCAATCCAACCCGCGATGACGAAGGGCAGGAACACGAAAACATAAGTCAACGAAGTGAATTGCATGAAGGATTTCGCCGCGACCGCGCCGGATTCGACTAGACCATAGGAAGGCCCCCGTCGAGGCCCACGAGATTTAAACCACGTCTAAGCCTCGCTCTGTTCAGTAGCGCAGCTACTCGTTAAGGTTCCTTCGTCGTGCCGAGGAGCCCCGAATGATCCACTCCACAGCGGAGGTCCAGACCCTCTACGTGGACCCCACCGCTTCAGTCGGGGCCTTCACCCTGATCGGCCCGGACGCACAGATCGGCGCGGGCGCGGTCGTGGGCAGCCACTGCTTGGTCGATCGCGCGGTCCGGGTCGGCTCCCGGGCGACGGTGGGCGACGGGACACGGTTGCTCGGTCCGTTGGCCCTGGCCGACAGCGTCCGGATCGGTCCCAATGTGACGTTCGCGGCGCCGGATTCGGCCAGCCCGAAGGCGTCGCCGAGCGGCCCCACGCTGGTCGAAGCAGGCGCCGTCATCGAGGCCGGCGCGGTCATCCTCGCCGGGGTGACCATCGGCGCCAGCGCCCATGTCGCCGCCGGCGCGGTCGTGACGCACTCGGTCCCGGCCTTCGCCGTCGTCTCCGGCAATCCGGCGCGGATCACGGGCTACGTCGACACCGTCCGGGAGGCGGCCCCGGCGACAAGCGCGGGGGCGACGGCCACGTCGGTCCGCGGCGTCACGCTCCATCAGCTGCCCCTGATCAACGACATCCGCGGCAGCCTCAGCGTCGGCGAGTTCGGGCGCACCCTGCCCTTCGCCGTCAAGCGCTACTTCGTCGTCTTCGGGGTGCCGAGCGTCGAAACGCGGGGCGAGCACGCCCATCGGCAATGCCAGGAACTTCTCGTCTGCGTCACGGGCAGCTGCTCCGTCGTGGCCGACGACGGCCGCGCCCGACAGGAATTCCGCCTGGACCGGCCGGATCTGGGCATCTACCTGCCGCCGATGGTCTGGCGCGTACACTACAAGTACACTCCGGATGCGGTTCTCGTCGCATTCGCCTCCGAATACTATGATCCAGCGGACTACATCCGGAGCTACCAGGAATTTCTGCGCGAGGTGCAGCTCGGATGATCCCGTTTCTTGAACTGAAGCCGGCCTACGCCGAGCTGAAGGACGACATCGACGCAGCCGTCGCGCGGGTCCTCGGGTCAGGCTGGTATATCGGCGGGCCGGAGGTGGAGGCGTTCGAAGACCAGTTCGCCCGCCACTGCGACGCGGCCCATTGCATTGGCGTCGCGAACGGGCTCGACGCCTTGCACCTCAGCCTGCGCGCCCTGGGCGTCGGCGAAGGGGACGAGGTCATCGTTCCATCGAACACGTTCATCGCGACATGGCTGGCCGTCACGCATGCCGGGGCGAAGCCGGTTCCAGTCGAGCCGCGGGAAGACACCTTCAACCTGGATCCCGACCGCGTCGAGGACGCGATCACGCCGCGCACCCGCGCCATCATCCCGGTTCACCTTTATGGGCAGCCCGCCGACCTTGACGCCATCAACGCCGTCGCGCGCAACCATGGGCTTCGCGTCCTCGAGGACGCGGCCCAGGCGCATGGAGCCCGTTACAAGAACCGCCGGGTCGGCGCCCACTCCGACCTCGTCTCGTGGAGCTTCTACCCGGGCAAGAACCTTGGCGCGATGGGGGACGCCGGCGCGATCACCACGGATGATGAGCGCCTGGCCTCGGAACTGCGACGCCTGCGCAACTACGGCTCGGGGCAGCGCTACATCAACGACGTCATCGGCTTTAACAGCCGCCTGGATCCCGTGCAGGCTGCCATCCTGGGCGCGAAGCTCCCGCATCTGGATGCTTGGAATGAACGCCGTCGAGAGATCGCGTCGGTCTATCAGGAACGGCTGCGCGACACCGGACTGATCCTGCCCTCGTCGGCGGGGTTCGCGGATCCGGTGTGGCACCTCTATGTGGTGCGCCACCCCAGGCGCGATCTTCTGATGCGCGCCCTTGAGGCGCGCGGCATCGGCAGCTTGATCCACTACCCCGTTCCCCCGCATCGGCAGCGCGCTTATGGCTCCTACGCGACTGCCGCACTGCCCATCGCGGAGCGGATGGCGGATCAGGTTCTGAGTCTCCCCATGGGCCCACACCTCAGCGTGGAAGACGCCCACAATGTGGCTGACGTGATGAAGGAGATCATCGCCTCGGGTGTCCTTGATGGCTGACGCCGAGGACGTCGCGGCCACAACTCACGTGTCCTTCACAGCGCCAGCGGCCGTCATCTCCAGTTCCGTTGAGGGGGGCGAACCAGCTCGCCAATTGCGGCGCGCTCCAATTCGCATCGAGGACCTCCAGCAATGATGATTGTGAAAAGATCTGATCTCCCGGACGTCCTCTTGATCAGCTCCGCCCGGTACGGCGACGACCGCGGCTGGTTCGCCGAGACTTTTCGCCGCGATTCCCTCGCGGCCGCGGGCGTGACGGACGATTTCGTCCAGGACAATCAGTCCTTCTCCGTCCATCCCGGCACCGTGCGCGGGCTGCATTTCCAGCTCGCGCCCTTCGCCCAGGCCAAGCTCGTGCGCGTGCTGGCCGGGGCCATCCTGGACGTGGCGGTCGACCTGCGGCGCTCCTCGCCGACCTTCGGACGCCACGTGGCCGTGCGGCTCGACGCGGATGCAGGCGAGCAGCTCTATATTCCGGCCGGCTTCGCCCACGGCTTCTGCAC
>NZ_PVZS01000030.1 GCF_003004785.1 Alsobacter soli | reverse complement strand
TGCGCTCCCCTCCCGGGTCGAGAGTGAGGGAAAGCTGCCCGAAGGCTCCCACAATGTCAAGGATTTTTTTCTTATTGCCAAGCGCTTCAGTTCCCTCCACCCCTTTCCTGCAGCAGGAGAGCCCCACCCCATGACCTGGTCCATCGTCGCCAAGGATCCCGCCACCGGACATTTCGGCGTCGCCATCGCGACCCGCTTCTTCGCCGTCGGCGCGCTCTGCCCGCACGGGCGAGGCGGCGTCGGGGCGCTCGCCACGCAGGCGCTGATGAACCCGCTCTACGGCTTCAGGGGCTTGCGCATGCTGGAGGACGACATCCCGGCCGAGCAGGTCGTGGCGGCTCTGACGGCGGCGGACGAGGGGCGCGACCAGCGACAGCTCCACGTGATCGACCGCCACGGCCGCAACTTCGCCTGGACCGGCCCGGCCTGCGTCGACTGGTGCGGGCATGTGCTGGCCGACGGCGTCTCCGTGGCGGGAAACATGCTGGCCGGCCCCGCGGTCGTCGCTGATACGCTTGCGGCCTACCAGGCCAACAGCGACCAGCCCTTCGCCGAGCGCCTGATCCGGGCGCTGGAGGCGGGCGAGGCGGCCGGCGGCGACAAGCGCGGCAAGCAGAGCGCGGCGCTGAAGATCTGGACCACGGAGGAATATCCCATCCTCGACCTCCGGGTGGACGACCACGCGGACCCGCTCGCTGAGCTGCGTCGGCTCTGGGACGTGGCCCATGAGCGCTACATCCCCTTCTCGGGCGCCTTCGCGACGCGCGACAATCCGGCGGGAATCACCAGCCGGCCGGACATCGACCGGATGATCGAGGACTTTCTCGCGAAGCGGGGGCGCTGATGCGACTTTGGGGGCTTGTCGCCGTTGGGCTAATCGTGGGAGCCGGCCTCGCCCACGCGGAAGAGCGCCGCTGCGGGTGGCTGCAGAACCCCACTCCGGGCAACTGGTACCTGGATGACGCGTCCGGCTCGTGGACTCTCGCCACCCAAGGCGGGTCGGAGGCCGAGGGGATGGACATGATCCCCGACATTTCCGAGCGGGACTATGTGCGCACCAACGGCGCCTATGGGTACGCCTGCGCCTGCGTGACCGCCGACGTCGACCGCGAGACGAAGACCGTGTTGCGCATCTCCGGCTTCACGCAGTTGAAGCTCGCCCAATGCCGCAAGGACAGGAGCCTGCCCAAGCCGGACTGACAGGAGCGCGTCGCGCGGCAACGCTCGCGCGCAAGCGCCGTTGAGGCAGGCCCCGTCCTCGCGAGCCTCCTCATGTCGGCCCTCCAACTCGCCGCCGTCCTGCTGTTTCTCACGGCCTTGTTCGGGTGGGTGAACGTCAAGCTGCTGCGCATTCCGAACGCCATCGGCATGGTGTCCCTGGCGCTCGCGACCTCGCTGGCGCTCGTGGTCGTGCAGCGCCTGTTTCCCGACGTGCGCCTGGCGACGCCCCTCGCCGACACGCTCAAGCAGATCGATTTCCCCGACGTCGTGCTGAACGGGATGCTGTGCTTCCTCCTGTTCGCCGGCGCCTTCGACATGGACTGGGACCGGCTGCGGGACCGGGCCTGGCCGGTCGCCACCCTCGCGGTGGTGGCGACGGTGATCACCACCGCGGTCGTGGGCGTCGTCTTCTGGGCGGCGGCGCGCTGGCTGGGCAACCCGATCGGCCTGAGCTGGTGCCTGGTGTTCGGGGCCCTGATCAGCCCGACCGATCCGGTCGCCGTGCTCAGCATGGTGAAGTCCGCTCCCATCCCCGAGCGGGTCCAGACCGAACTGCAGGGCGAGTCGCTGTTCAACGACGGCGTAGGCGTTGTGCTGTTCACGCTCCTGGTAGGGGTTGCGACCAGCAAGACCGAGCCGACCGCCGCCACGGTGGCGCTGGAGCTTGTCCGGGAGGCCGGCGGGGGAGCGATCCTGGGCCTAAGCTTCGGTTATGTGGCCTATCGGGCCATGAAGGCGGTGGACGACTTCCCCGTCGAGGTGATGATCACGCTCGCGCTCGTGACCGTGACGTACAGCCTCGCGCAATCCGTCGGGGCCAGCGGTCCCCTGGCGGTGGTGGTGGCCGGCATCCTCATTGGCGAGCGCGGGCCCCGCTACGCCATGAGCGACAAGACCAAGGCCTATGTGTCCGGCCTGTGGACGCTGATCGACGAGGTCCTCAACGCCATGCTGTTCCTGCTGCTCGGCCTGCAGGTCATCGCCGTGCCGTTCCAGGGCTGGTCCCTCACGCTGGCGCTTCTCAGCCCCTTCATCGTGCTCGCCGGGCGGCTTGTCGCCGTGGCGGCGCCGCTGCTGGCGATTCCATGGAGCCGGCGCCTGTCGCTGCGCAACGTCCCGTTGCTCACATGGGCCGGCGTCCGGGGCGGCATCTGCGTCGCCCTCGCGCTGGCGCTGCCGGGCGCCCCCGAGAAGACCCCCATCCTGGCCGCGACCTATGCGGTGGTGATCTTCTCCATCCTGGTCCAGGGCTCCACCCTCGGATGGGTGGCGCGGCGGACAGGCGCCTCTGGCCGTTTGGAGGGCTCCGGGTCCTGACCGGACCGGGGCTGCAACTCACCGGACGGGACGCATCCTCCCCGCAGGTTCAGGCGTTGTGGCTCGTCATCGGAAAAGGAGAGCCGCCATGGACGCCAGCCGCATCAAGGAGCATATGAACGTCATCGGGGCCGACGGCGTGCATGTCGGCACGGTGGACGCCGTCGAGGGGCAACGGATCAAGCTGACCCGGAAGGACAGCGGCGAAGGCGCCCACAAGGGCCACCACCACTACGTGTCGCTCGGCCTCGTGGCCGATGTCGAGGGCGACAAGGTCCGCCTGTCCGCCAATGGCGACGTGGCGGTCACCTTCGAGGAGGAGCAGGGCGGCTCGCCGGCCGCCTGACGCGGAGGTCGGGATGCGCGCCGGGCGCAGCGGCCCGGCGCGCCCTTGTATCAGCGAGAGAGGCCGCCCGTCGCCTCGTCGGCCGCGCCCCGGACCGAGAGCGGACGCAGGGCTGAGGCCCGTGAGGCGCGCACCCACTCCCTGGCGAAGCCCACCACCGGCCACAGCAGCAGGGTGAGCGCCAGCGCCGTCAGGCCCGTGACGAGCGGATTGGACCAGAAGATCGCCAAAGAGCCGCGCGACATGATCATGGACTGGCGGAAGGCGTCCTCCGCCTTGTCGCCCAGCACCATGGCCAGCACCAGCGGCGCGATCGGGTAGTCGAGCTTCTTGAAGACGTAGCCCACGAGCCCGAAGGCCAGCGCCAGCCAGAGGTCGAAGGTTGCGCTGGAGACCGTGTAGGCGCCGATGAAGCAGACCACCACGATCACCGGGCCGATGATGGCGAAGGGGATGCGCAGGATGGCGGCGAAGAAGGGCACCGTCGCCAGGACCAGCACCACCGCCACCACGTTGCCGAGATACATGCTGGCGACGAGCCCCCACACGAAGTCCGGCTTGTCGATGAACAGCATGGGGCCGGGGTTGAGGCCCCAGATCATGAGTCCGCCCATCATCACGGCGGCGGTGGCCGAGCCCGGCACGCCGAGCGCCAGCATCGGCAGGATCGCGCTGGTGCCGGCCGCGTGGTCGGCGGTTTCCGGGCACACGACGCCCTCCGGGCGGCCCTTGCCGAAGCCTTCCTTGTTGCGCGCGAAGCGCTTGGCGAGACCGTAGCTCATGAAGGAGGCGGCCGTCGGTCCGCCCGGCGTGATGCCCATCCAGCAGCCGATCAGGCTTGAGCGCAGCAGGGAGACCCAGTAGCGCGGCATGCTGGCGATCGTGGCGAACACGTCGCGTGGGCTGATGCGCGCCCGAATTCCCTCGAACCGCAGCCCCTCCTCCATGGTGAGGATGAGCTCGCCGATGCCGAAGAGGCCGATCACCGCGACCAGGAAGCTGACGCCGTTCAGGAGCTCGCTGAAGCCGAAGGTCAGGCGCAGGCTGCCCGAAATGGTGTCCATGCCCACCGTGGCGAAGGCGAAGCCGAGCATCATGGAGACGATCGTCTTGAAGGGCGAGGCGCCGCCCAGGCCCACGAAGCTGGCGAAGGCCAGAAAATAGACCGCGAAATACTCGGGCGAGCTGAAGCGCAGGGCGAACTTGGCCACCCAGGTGGACAGGATGGTGATCAGCACCACGCCCGCCAGCGCGCCGAAGCCGGCGGACAGGAAGGCCAGGCTCAACGCCTCGGTGGCCCGGCCCTGCTTGGCCATGGGATAGCCGTCGAAGGTGGTCGCGACGGAGGACGGCTCGCCCGGGATGTTGAACAGGATGGACGTCGTCGAGCCGCCGAAGAGCGCGCCCCAGTACATGCTGGTGAGCAGGATGATGGCCGACACCGGGTCCATCGAGAAGGTCAGCGGCAGGAGCAGCGACACGCCGTTCGGGGCGCCGAGGCCGGGCAGCACGCCGACCAGGATGCCGAGCAGGACGCCGACCACCATGAGCATCAGGTGGAAGCCGGTGGCCGCCACCCCGAAGCCGTGCATGAGCGAGTTGAGGTTCTCCACGAGCGCCCTCCCCGGCGGCTTCGTTGCGTTCAGTAGATGCCGAGGGCCGCTTCCAGCGGTCCCTTGAGCAGCGGCACCTGGAACCAGCGCTCCAGCACCACGAAGAAGAAAACGGACACGCCCATGCTCACCAGCAGCGCGATCCACCACCTGTATTTGCCCTGCACCAGCATGACGCCGAACAGGTAGAGCGCCGCGCCGACATAGAGCCCGAGCGTGACGGTGAGGACCACGAAGGCCACGATAGGCCCGAAGAAGGCCAGCACCTGCCGGGCCTGGTCACGGTCCACGAAGGCGCCGCCGGCGCCGGCGAGGACCCCCCGGACGAGGTTCGCCAGGCTCGCGGCCACGATGATGAGGCCGAGATAGAACGGGAAGGCCCCAGGCTGTGGCCCGGCGCTGTCCCAGCCGACGCCGTATTCGCGGGCGCCGACCACCACGGTCGCGCCGAGCGCGCCAGTGAACAGGGCCGCGGCGACCTCGGCGGCGCGACGCGAGACGAGGGCAGGCGCCGGGGTCTCAGGGGTCGTATGGGTCATGGTTCACCCTTTTCGAGCGGGCCTGCGGCCCCGGCGCGGACGCCGGGGCCGGCGGGTCGGGGCTACTTCACCACCCAGCCTTCCTTCTCGAAGACCTTGCGGTTCTTCTCCTCGTCCGAGGCGATGAAGGTCTTCAGGTCCTTGCCGCTCAGGAAGCGGCTCGTCTGGGACGTGCGCTCGATGTATTCCTTCCACTCCGGCGTATCCTTCACCTTGGCGAGGACGTCGGCGTAGTAGGTCACCGCGTCGTCCGGGGCCTTGGGCGTCAGCCAGACGGTGCGGGGCATCTGGAACTGGTCGATCGGCACGCCCTGCTCCTTGCAGGTCGGGATGTCGGACCAGCCCTTGTCGGCTGTGACCTTCGCGCCGGCGGGCAGGCGCTCGGGGCTGAACACGCAGAGCGGCTTCACGAGACCGGCCTTCCACTGGCCGATGTTCTCGTTCGGGTTGTTGGTGTTGGAGTCGACGTGCGCGCCGGCGAGCTGCACCGCGGCCTCGCCGCCTCCCTTGAAGGGCACGTAGATGAACTTCGCGCCGGTGGCTCCCTCGATGAGCTTGGTCAGCGTCTCGTCCGTGTCCTTGGACTGGCTGCCGCCCATCTTGAAGCCCTCGGGCTTGGCCTTCACGGCCTCGAGGTAGCTCTTGGCGTCGGCGTAGGGCGCGGCGCCGTTCACCCAGATCAGGAACTCGTCCATGGCCATGGCGGCCACGGGCGTGAGGTCGTCCGGCTTGAAGGCGAGCTTGGCGACGAGCGGCAGGAGGTACTCGTTGTTGGTGCCGAAGATCACCTTGTGGGGGTCGCCGGCCGAGGCCTTGCCGTAGACATAGCCCTCGGCGCCGCTGCCGCCGCCCTTGTTGGTCACCACGATCGGCTGCTCGACCAGCTTGTGCTTGGTGATGATCGACTGCACGACGCGGGCGAAGGTGTCGGTGCCGCCGCCCGGGCCGGAGGTCACGACGAACTCGATGGGCTTGCTGGGCTGCCAGGCGGCCTGGGCCAGGGGCGCGGACGCGACCGTGGCGGCGAGCGCCAGGGCGAGCGCGGTGATCCGTTTCATGGCGATGTTTCCTCCGTGGAGACGCTTGGTTCGTTGACGGGCGGCCGCCGGTTGGCTCCGGCGGTCCGCGAAGGCGTGGGCTGGGCTCATGCCCGGCGAAGACGTCAGGCGGCGGCGCGCATCCGCGCTTCGCGGCCCATCCGGGCGGCGAGCAGGATCGCCTCGCGCGAGGCGCCGATGTTGGCGATGCCCTGCCCGGCGATGTCGTAGGCGGTGCCGTGGGCCGGCGTGCAGATCGGGAACGGGAAGCCGCCCAGAAGCGTGACGCCGCGGTCGAAGCCCATGAGCTTCATCGCGATCTGGCCCTGGTCGTGGTACATGGTCAGCACCGCGTCGAAAACGCCGGCCTTGGCCCGCAGGAACACCGTGTCGGAGGGGAATGGCCCCTCGCACACGATGCCGCGCGACGCAGCCTCCGCCACCGCCGGCTCGATCACGTCGATCTCCTCGCGACCGAAGTTGCCGTCATCGCCGGCGTGGGGGTTGAGGCCCGCCACCGCGATGCGCGGGCGCTGGAAGCCGGCGTCGCGCATGGCGCGGTCCGCCAGCGTCAGGCTGCGCAGGATCGCCTCTCGGGTGATGGCCGCCGCCACGCCCGAGAGCGGGATGTGCGAGGTGACGCGCGCGTTCCAGAGCTGGCCCAGGACGTTGAACTCGCTGGCCGGGCCGGAGCGGCCGAGCACGTCGTTGATGAAGCGGATCTCGTCGTCGTAGTTCGGGTACGCGAGGCGCATCGCCTTCTTGTTGAAGGGCGTGAAGAACACCGCGTCCGCCCGGCCGGCTGCCGCGAGCTGAAGCGCTTTGCGGAAGTTGCCCGTGGCGAACTGGCCGCCGGCCAGGGTCGCCTCCTTGGGCGTCACGTCCTCCACGGCGAGATTTTCCAGGTCCACGAACACCGAGCGGCCCCGCGGAGACGCGGCGAGCTGCGCCTCGTCGACGGTCTCGATGGCAGGATCGACGCCGGCGACCCGGGCGCCCTCGTCCAGAATGCGGCGGTCCCCGAAGACCACGATGTCGGCGGACTCACGCACCTCGGAGAGCGCGAGCAGCTTCGCCGCGAGCTCGGGGCTGATGCCGGCGGGATCGCCCATCGCAAAGGCGATCGTCGGGCGCGGGGTGGCGAGTGTTGCGCTCAAAGCTGGCGTTCCTCCGTCGTTGCAACCACGCTAGCATCGGTTCATGCAGGCATCAAGAATGCTGTATGCAGCATTCAGAGAGTTGTGGATGGCTGCATCCGGGCGTAAGCTGCTGCAAAAGGATGGGGTGGAGACGCCGGTGATGGATGCGCTGGGTATCGAGGCGGGGTCGCCGCTGGACGAGCATCGCCCCATCGTGCGGCACAGCCTGCACGACGCCATCGTCGGGCGAATCCGCGACATGATCACCGAAGGCACGCTGCCGCCCGGCTCGCGCGTCCACGAGGGCAATCTCGGGCGCGAGCTGGGCGTGTCGCGCACGCCCCTGCGGGAAGCGCTCAAGTACCTTGCGAGCGAAGGGCTGATCGAGCTCGCGCCGGGACGGGGCGCCATCGTGCGCCAGTTCACGCCCAAGGACGTGCGCGACGCCCTCACCGTGCTGAGCACGTTGGAAGGCCTGGCGGGCCGTCTGGTCTGCCAGAACGCGACGGACGACGAGATCCGCGAACTCCAGGCCATGCACGCCCGAATGCTGGACCTCTACGCCCGTCGGGACCGCCTGGCCTATTTCAAGCTCAACCAGGCCATCCACTCCGCCATCCTGCGGATGTCGAAGAACCAGGCGCTCGCCGACGTGCACGGGCTACTGCAGGCCCGGCTGAAGCGCATCCGGTACATCGGCAACGAGGGCCCGGACAAATGGGCCGGCGCGGTCGAGGACCACGAGGCCATGATGGAGGCGCTCGGGGCCCGAGACGGCGACGCGCTCGCGGCCGCCCTGTCCAGCCACATGGATCGCACGTGGGAGCGCGTGAAAGACGCGCTCTGACCCCCAAGGAGCCCCCCTCATGACCGACCAGACGAGATCCGGCCCGCGGGCCGGGCGGAGCCCCTACGCCCTTGTGGGCGCCGGCGAGTTCGGCGCCACGCTGGTGGCGCAGTCGCGCCGGATCCCCGAACTGGCGCTCGCGGCCGTGTGCGACCGGGACGTCGCTCGCGCCAAGGCCGCTCTGGCCGCAGGAGGTTACGATGGCGAGGCCATTCGCGTCGCCGGCTCGCGGGCCGAAGCGCTGGCGGCCATCGAAGCCGGCCGAATCGCCATCCTGGAGGACAGCGCTTTGCTGGCCGACCTGCCGCTCAAGGCCGTGGTGGAGGCGACGGGCGACCCCTTCGGGGCCGCAGCCGTGGCCGACCAGGCGCTCGGGTTCGGCTACCACGTCGCCATGGCGACCAAGGAGGCCGAGGTCGTGGTGGGGCCGGAGCTCGCCCGACGCGCCAAGGCCGCCGGGCTCGTGCACACGCTGGTGGAAGGCGACCAGCCGAGCCTGCTGTGCCAGCTCATCCAGCGCGCGCAGGCGCTCGGCTTCCCGGTGGTCGCGGCCGGCAAGTCGACCGAGTCGGATTACGTCTACGATCCGCAGAAACGGACGATCACAGCCTGGGGCCGTACGGAACACGCGCCCGACGGCTACGACGCCCTTTTCACCCCGGCCGACCCCGTCGCGCGCATCGGCGAGCGGGTGAATCCCTCCCTGCCCACCGCCACCGTGCCGGACCACACGGAGATGACCATCGTGGCCAACCAGTGCGGGCTGCAGCCGGACACGGCGGCCATGCATGGGCCCGTCGCCCGCACGGCTGAGCTGGCCGATGTGTTCGGCCCCAAGGACGACGGGGGCATTCTCTCCCGGTCGGGCGTGGTGGACGTCTTCACCTGCCTGCGCAGGCCGGACGAACTCAGCTTCGCGGGCGGCGTGTTCGTGGTGGTCGAGACGCCGGATCCCGCCACGGGCCGGCTGCTGGCCTCCAAGGGCATGCCGGGGAGCCGATCCGGGCGGCGGCTGATGCTGCACAACCCAGTGCACCTGCTGGGCGCTGAGGTCGGGCTGTCGCTCCTCTCGGCCCTCAGGACCGGCCGCGGCACAGGCGGCGAGGCGCCGCGCCAGCGCTTCGACGTGGTCGGCCGCACGCGGACGGCGTTGAAGGCGGGCCACCGCTTCACCCTGGGACGGCGCCACGCCTTCCCGGACCTGGAGCCCCTGATCCAGCCCGCCGCTGCGCTGTCCGGGGGTGGCCCCCTGCCCTACTATCTGCTTCCCGGCGCCGCGCTGCTGCGCGACGTTCCCGCGGGTCACACGCTCACGGCGGCGGACGTGTCCACCACGCCGGACAGCGCCTTGTGGCGGCTTCGCGAAGCGCAGGACGGCGCGGGCCTGCTGGGCTGAGAGGAGCGGCGCGTCGCGAACGCGTTCAGCCAGCTTGCTTCAACCGCAGAGCGCGCTCAGGCTGAAGCAAGCAGGGCGGCCTGGCCGCCTCGGACCCGACCGCGCAGGACGCCGTGAACATCCGCCAGCTCGAGGCCTTCAGGGCCGTCATGATCGCCCGGTCGACAACCGGCGCCGCAGAACTGCTCGACGTGTCGCAGCCGGCGGTCAGCCGCCTGATCAACCAGCTCGAGTCCTCGCTCGAGCTTACGCTGTTCGACCGGTCTTCCGGGCGTCTCGTGCCGACGCCCGAGGCGCTGCTCCTCTACGAGGAGGTCGAGCGCACCTTCGTGTCGGTCGACAAGATTCGGGAGCTGGCGCGGGAAATCCGCTCGGCGGAGGCCGGCAGCCTCAACCTGGCTTCGTTCCCGCTGATGGCCCTGGGCTTCCTGCCCAAGGCGATCCGGGCCTTCAACGAAACCCACCCCCGCACGCGCATCTCGCTCAACGTGCAGATGTCGCCGAAGGTCGAGGAATGGGCCGCCGCCCAGCAGATCGACCTTGGATTCGCGGAATACCCGCTGGAACAGGGCCAGTTCGAACGACCCGGGATCGAGGTCGAAGAATTCGCGCGCATGCCATACTTGCTCGCCGTGCCGGCCGGGCACGCGCTGGCGGAACGGAGCGTCGTGGGACCCAGGGACCTGCAGGGTGAGCGCTTCATCTCGCAGACACGTAACACCGTGGGACGCATCCTTGTGGACCGGCTCTTCGACAAGGAGGGCGTGCAGCGCGACCTCGTCCTCGACACCCAGGTGGTCGCCGGGGTGGCGACCTTCGTCAGCTACGGCCTGGGCGTCGGCTTCGTCGATCCCTTCACGGCCCTCGATTTCGCCGACAAGCCCGTCGTGGCGATCCGGTTCGAGCCGGCTGTCGAGATTCGCATCGGGATCCTGCATCCGACGCACCGGCCCATGTCCCGCATCGCCCGCGACTTCATGGGCATCCTGCGTGCGCGACGCCGCGAGACGCTCGCCCAGGTCGAGCGCATGCTGGGGCGCACCTATAACGAAACGGCATACACGCCGAATGTGAGCGCATTTGACGGCATACGCAATTTCACCAAACTGAAATGAACCGCTTCCGGAGCCCTCGCCGGTGACCCTCACGCCCTTGCAATCCCGACGCAGCGAGACCCGGCCATGACGCGCGCCGCCCTCGCCGCGTTGGACGCCCAAAGCTTCGACGTGATCGTGGTGGGCGGAGGCGTCAATGGGGCGAGCGCGGCGCGGGATCTCTCGGCAGCCGGTTATCGCACGCTGGTGGTGGACAAGGGCGATTTCGGCTCCGGCGCTTCCTCCCGGTCCAGCCGTCTTCTCCATTGCGGCCTGCGCTACCTTGCGCCGGGCCGCTCCCTCTTCGACTTCGTACGCCACCCGGGCCGCTTCCGCACGGCGCTGCGCATGGCGAAGCTCGGGATGGAGGCGCGCAGCGAGTTCGTGAAAGCCTGCCCGGAACGCACGGCGGTCATGAAGCTCCATTTCCCCGTCTATCGGGATGGCCCCTATCGGGGCTGGCAGCTCGACGCCGCGTTCCGGCTTTTGCAGGCGCTCGGGCCGAAGGACGTGCCGCTCGACTACGAGCGCCTCTCCCGGGCCGAAGTGGCCCGAAGCCCCCTGATTTCCGGTCTCCGCGATCAGGACAAGCTGGCCAGCGTCGCCCGGTTCCGGGAGTACCAGTTCGACTGGCCGGAGCGGGTCTGCCTCGACGCGATCGGCGAAGCCGAGCAGGCCGGAGCCGTGGCGCGCAACTACACGCAAGCGGCTCTCTCGAAACCGCGAGCCGACGGCCTGTGGCGCGTCACCCTCACGGACCTGCGCTCCCAGGCGGCTCCCGTGACCGTGGCGGCGCGCTCCGTGGTGGTGACCGCGGGCGTCTGGATGGACGGATTGCTCCACGAGGCAGAGCCGCGGGCCGGCCGCAAGATCTTCGGCACGAAGGGCTGCCATATCGTCGTGCAACTGCCTCCGGAATGCCGCGGGCTCGGTGTGGCGACGCTCAACAGCCTGCAGGAGCCCTTCTACTGCCTGCCCTGGAAGCACCTGCACTATTTCGGGCCCACCGAGACCGAGTATCGCGGCGACCCGGACCGCGTGTTCGTCACCGACGACGAGTGCGACTTCCTGCTGCGCGAGGCGAACCGGCTGTTCCCCGGCCTGGGCCTGACGCGCTCCTCGGTGCTGTTCACGTGGGCCGGCGTGCGACCGCTGACTTATGACGAGAACGTGCCCTTCGGCAACCGCTCGCGGGTGCTGCACGACCTCAGCCTCGACGGCCTGCCGAACGCCTTCGCGATGACGGCGGGACCGGTGATGACGCACCGCTCCGCGGGACGCGAGATTCTCTCGGCCGTGGCCCACAAGTTGCAACCATCCGGCCCGGCTTCCCGCGCCGGAGGGGCCCCGACCGCCTCGCCGCTGGCCCACGCCGAAACGCTTAGCGACATCCTGTTTCGCAGGACCGGCGAAGCCTGGACGGACCCCTTCGAGGAGGACGCCATGATGCGGGCCGCCGCAGAGGCGGGCGCCCTGCTCGGATGGGACGAGGATCGGACGCGGCGGGAGATCGCCGCTTACCGCGACGAAGTCGACGCGATCTTCCGGCCGGGAACCCGGACGGTCGCGCCAATGAGAGAGGCGCCCGCCGCCTAACGACACGGACGCTGGAGGAGGGACTGATGAACGAGCACAAGCTGAGCCGCCGAACGGCCCTGAAACTTGGCGCGGGCGCCGCCGCGCTCGCGGGGCTGCCCTGGATGAATTCGGCCGCGCTTGCGGCCGACGAGCTGCGCGCGGGCATCGCGGGCTTCAACGTCATCAACACGCTGGACCCCGCAAGGGCGAGCCTGGTCCCCGAGTTCTACGTGATCTACGGCGCCTTCAACGGGCTGCTGAAGTTCAACGAGAAGATGGAGATCGTGCCGGACCTGGCCGAGAGCTACGCGACGGTCGACCCGACCACGGTCGAGTTCAAGCTGCGCAAAGGGGTCAAGTTCCACGACGGCAACGAGATGACCGCCGAGGACGTGAAGTTCTCCATCGAGCGCGTCATGGACGAGAAGCTGGCCTCGCCGAACCGCGGCAAGGTCACGGCCATCGCCTCGGTCACGGCGGTGGATCCCTACACGGTGCGCATCACGACCAAGACGCCGTATGCGCCGCTGCTGAACTACCTCACCAACACCCGCACCGGCACCCAGATCGTTTCCAAGAAGGCGGTCGAGGCGGCTGGCGAAGGCTTCGGCCGCAAGCCGGTCGGCACGGGCGCCTTCATGGTGAAGGACTGGAAGTCCAACGAGAGCGTCGACATGGTCGCCTTCGACGACTATTTCGGCGGCAAGCCCAAGATCCGCAGCGTCAAGATCCCGATCATCGCCGAAGAATCGAGCGGCATGACCGCCATCCTGGGCGGCCAGGTCGACCTCACCAGCACGGCGCCCTTCGCGGACGTGCCGGCGCTGGAGAAGCGCACCTCCGAGGTGAAGGTGCTCAAGCAGCCGGGTCTCAACACCCGCTACTTCGCCCTGAACGTGACGAAGGCGCCCTTCGACGACGTCCATTTCCGCCGCGCCGTGTCCATGGCGTTCGACCGCAACGTGCTGGTGAAAGCCGCGATCTTCGGCGAGGGCGTCGCCATTCCGGGCGTGCTGCCCCCGTCGCTCTGGCCGGAAGGCAAGGGCTTCCACTCCGACTACACGAGCTTCAACCCGCAGAAGGCGAAGCAGGAGCTCGCGAAGTCCAAGTACGGGCCCGGCACGGAAGCCACCGTGATCGTCTGGGGCTCCAACTGGTGGCGGCGCACCGGCGAGATCATGGTGGGCATGGTCAACCAGACGCTTGGGACCAAGTTCCAGTTGCAGGCAATGGAGTTCAACGCCGCCTTCGCCAAGGCCAAGGCGGGCGACTACCAGGCGCTCGTGTTCGGCTGGCTCGGCCTCGTCGACCCGGACGAGTACCTGGGCGAGATCCTGGGCTCCACGGGGTTCCGCAACATTCAGGGCTACAGCAGCCCGAAGATGGACGATCTGCTCGAGAAGGCCCGGGCCGAAATGGATCCGGCCAAGCGGCGCCAGATCTACCGCGAGGCGGACCTCCTGGCCGTGGAGGACATGCCGGTCCTGCCGTGTTTCTGCTCCAACGTGCACAACCTGCTGCGTCCGAACGTGCAGGGCTTCAACCAGCTTCCCTACTCCAACTTCGCGGACCAGTTCGCGCATATGACGGTGGGCTGACGTCATGGCGCGCATGATCAGCATCGGCCGGGTTTCGAGCAGGCTCGGCGGCGTCGCCCTCCTGGCCCTGCTCGGCTCCGCGACGGTGTTCTTCGTCATGCGCGCCGGCTCGGGCGACCCGGCCATCGCCGTGCTCGGCGAGCAGGCCACCCCGGAGGCCATCGCGGCCTTTCACAGGAAATGGATGCTGGACGATCCGCTCGTCCTGCAGTTCTGGCGCTGGCTGTCGAGCGCCGTCATGGGCGACTTCGGTCTGTCCATGACGGTCGCCGGCGGCACGCCCATCATGAAGCTCATCGCGTCGCGGCTGCCGAACACCCTGTTCATCGGCCTCTACGCGGTGCTGATCGCCGTGGTCGTGTCGCTGATCGCCGGCACGCTGTCGGCGCTGCGGCACGGCAAGTTCACCGACACGGCGGCCACCTCGCTCGCCGTGCTCGGCATCTCCATGCCGGACTTCTGGCTGTCCTACGTGCTCGTCTACACCCTGGCGCTGGGGCTCGGGATCTTCCCGTCCTATGGCTTCACGCCCCCGGCCGAGTCCATTGCAGGGGCGCTCTACAGCGGCTTCCTGCCGGCGCTCGCGATCGCCGCGCCCATGGCGGCGGCGTTCACCCGCATCCTGCGGACCGCCTTGCTGGAGACGCTCTACCGCGACCACGTGCGCGTGGCCCGCTCGCTCGGCTACCGCGACGCCTTCGTGTTCGTCCACTTCGTGCTGCGCAACGCGCTGATTCCCTACGTGACGGTGATCGGCCTCCAGGTGCGCTACCTGCTCGGCGGCACGGTCGTGGTCGAGCGCATCTTCGGCATCCCGGGCGTGGGCGCGCTCATGGTGGATGGGGCCTTCGGGCGCGACTACCCGCTGGTGCAGGCCTGCGCCCTGACGTTCCTGCTCAGCGTGCTCCTGGTGAACTTCGCCGTGGACCTCGTCTGCGCCGCTCTCAACCCCCGGTCGGCCTGAGGAGACGCCCTTGAGAGCCTTCCTCGCCAACCGCCTCGCCCTCGTGGGCGCCCTGGTCACCGCGATCGTGCTCGCCGGCGTGGCCGCAGGGCCTTGGCTGTCCCCTTATTCGCCGACCGACGCCGACTTCCTGGCCCTGCTGGATCCGCCCAGCCTGCACCATCCGTTCGGCACGGACTCCTTCGGCCGCGACGTGCTGACCCGCATCCTCTACGGCGCGCGGGTCTCGCTCGCGGTGAGCGTCTGCGGCGTGCTCGTGGGCGCGCTGGTCGGGACCGCCGCCGGGCTGGTGGCCGCCTATTTCGGCGGCTGGTGGCAGGCGGTGCTGATGCGGCTGTCCGACCTGCTGTTCTCCTTCCCGAGCTTCGTGCTGGCGCTGTTCCTCATGGTGGTGCTCGGCTTCGGGGTGACCAACATCGCAGTCGCGATCGCGCTCATCTACGCGCCCATCTTCGCGCGGCTCGCCCGCAACATGGCCGTGCTGGTGAAGGACGAGCCCTGGGTGCAGGCCGCCTCGCTGATGGGCCAGTCGACCTGGAGCATCATCTCCCGCGAGATCCTGCCCAACATCGCCGCCCCGGTGTTCGTGCAGATCGCCCTGGCGATCGCGTTCGGCATCGTGATCGAGGCGGGCCTGAGCTTCCTGGGCCTGGGCGTGCAGCCGCCGAACCCGTCTCTGGGCTCCATCATGGCGGACGGCCGCGAATATTTCGGGCGGGCGCCGTGGGTGCTGACGCTCTCGGGCGTGGCGATCTCGATCGCGCTGCTCGGCCTCAACCTGCTGAGCGACGGAGTGCGCGACCTTATGGATCCCAAGCTGAGGGCCCGGCTGTGAGCGCCTCCTCGCCCCTCCTCGAGGTGATGAACCTGCGGACCTCCTTCGCGGTCGGGGACCGCCGCGTCAAAGCGGTGCGCGGCGTCAGCTTCGCCATCGCGGACGAGGAGGTCCTGGGGCTCATCGGCGAATCCGGCTCGGGCAAGACGGTCACGGGGATGTCGCTGCTGCGGCTCCTCCCGGAGCACGCCGCCGTGGAGGCTGACGCCATCCGCTTCCGGGGCAAGGAGCTGTCCGGGCTCGGCGACGACGACTTCCGCGCGCTGCGCGGCGTCCAGCTCGCGATGATCTTCCAGGATCCCGTGGGCTCGTTCAACCCGGCCAAGACCATCGGCTGGCACCTGCAGCACGCCATCGAGCGCCGCTCGGAGGCTGACGCCAAGAGCTGGCGGTCGGAGGCCGAGAGCCTGCTGCTTGATGTCGGCATCCGCGCGCCGGAGCGGGTGCTGTCGTCGTACCCGCACCAGCTGAGCGGCGGCATGCTGCAGCGCGCGCTCATCGCCATGATCATCGCGCTGCGCCCGGCGCTCATCATCGCGGACGAGCCCACCACCAACCTCGACAACCTCGTCGAGCGTCAGATCCTGGACCTGATCCGGCTGCACCAGCGACGGCTGAAGGCCTCCGTGCTGTTCGTCACCCACGACCTCGCCATCGCGGAGGACATCTGCGACCGCATCGCCGTGATGTACGCCGGCGAGATCGTCGAGATCGGGCCGGCCGAGGACGTGCTGCGGCGCCCGAAGCACCCCTACGCGGCCTGCCTGCTGCAGACGTCGCTCTCGCTGGAGCAGCGGGACGAGTTCCTGTTCGAGCTGGCCGGCGAGCCGGGCGGGCGCATCCCGGAGGAGGGCTGCGCCTTCGCGGGCCGCTGCCCCAAGACGATGCCGCAGTGCCGCACCATTCACCCCGAGATGCGGGCCGTCGGCCCGGGCCACCAGGCGAGGTGCCTCCTCCATGGCGACTGAGCCGACCAGCCTGCCCGTCCAGGGCCCCGCCATGCAGCTGCGCGACATCGTGCTGGACTTCCGCACGCGTTCCGGCTTCGGCCAGGACAAGGTCTTCCGCGCGCTCGACAGCGTGAGCCTGGATATCGGGCCCGGCGAGGTCATCGGCCTCGTGGGCGAGTCCGGCAGCGGCAAGACCACGCTGGGCAAGACCATGCTGGGCGTGCACCGGCCCACCGCGGGGCAGATCCTGTACCGCGGCGCGGACCTCGCCAACCTGTCCGCGCGCGGCTGGAAGCCATTCCGCCGCGACCTGCAGATGGTGTTCCAGGACCCGCTCTCGTCCTTCAACCCGCGCTTCACGCTCGGCAGTTCGCTCGCGCTGCCGCTGGCGCTGCACGACGTCGTGCCGAAGAAACAGATCCCCGACGAAGTCGCGTCCCTGCTGACCCGCGTGGGGCTCACGCCCGAGCACGCCAGGCGCTATCCGCACGAACTCTCGGGCGGACAGCTCCAGCGCGTGGCCATCGCGCGCGCCATCAGCGTCAAGCCGCGCATCATCGTGGCGGACGAGGCGGTGTCGAAGCTCGACGTCTCCGTGCGCGCGCAGGTGCTCAACCTGCTGAAGCGGATGAACCGGGAGACCGGTGTCGGGCTCGTGTTCATCACCCATGACCTCGGGGTGGCGCGTTTCCTGTGCGACCGCATCGCGGTCATGTATTTCGGCCGGATCGTGGAGCAGGGTCCGACGGAAGCCATTTTCGGCGACCCCCGCCATCCCTATACGCTGAGCCTGCTGCGCGCCCGCCAGCACGGCCGGACGCCGGTGGCGAGCGACGCGGATGAAACCGCCCTGACCATCCCGGATCCCGCCCGGGCCTGCCACTACGCCCCGCGCTGCGCCCGCCGCACGCCGCAATGCATCGCCGAGCGGCCGGTGCTGGCGGGAGGATCGCACACCTTCGCGTGCTTCAATCCCCTCTCGACCCAGGCCGCCGCCGCCCCGGCGCACGCCGCCATGAAGGCCTGAGCGATGGCCCCGGGCGCCCCTCCCCTCCAGCCGGGCCCAACCGTCGGGGTCGTCGGGCTCGGCCGCATCGGGACCGTCTTCGTGGAGGCGATCCGCCGGTTCGCGCCGGAGGCGGCGGTGGTGGTCGCCGGACGAGACCAGGCCCGGACGCGCGAGGCGGCCGCGCTCTGGCCCGGCGTGGCCGTAGCCGACCTGCGCGGCGTGGCCGAGGCGGCCGACATGGCGCTGCTCTGCGTTCCGCCGGAGGCCTACCGAGGCGCGGTCTTCGCCATGGCGCCTGCCATGGGGCCGGAGGTCATCCTGGTCAGCGTCACCAACGCCGTGTCCCTTGACGATCTCGGCCGCTGGACCCGGCAGCCCGTCGTGAAGATCATCCCGTCGCCGGCCCATGCCGCCGGGCGTGGCGCCTGTCTCGTGACGCCCGGCCCAAGGGCGCAGGCCCAGCACGTGGAGCGCGTCACCGCCCTGCTGCAGCGGTTCAGCCGCCCCGTCCTGACTGACCCGGCGGACAGCCGCATCGCTTCCAATCTCGCCGGCTGCGCGCCGGCGATCCTTGGGGCGTTCTGCGGGTCCTTTCTGGAGGCGAACGCCGCCCGGGCCCAGGTCTTTTCCCCGGCGGAGCTGCGCGCACTGATCACCGAATCCGTGGCGGCTCTCGCCGCTCTCCTGGATCAGGGCCTCACATTTGAGGACGTCGTCGCCCGCACGGCGACGCCAGGCGGGACGACCGAAGCCGCCATCCGGGCGCTCATGACCCAAGGCCCCGCGCTCTGCGAGCGCATGGTCGACGCCACCTTCCACCGGGAGGCCCAACTTCTCGGCATTCCGCCGCCACGACCCGATCCGGCCGAGCCGCGAGCCGCCGCTCGGGGCTGACCCGCCCCTACAGTCTTTCGGAGCGCACCCATGTCGTTCGTCGAAGCGAACCCCGCGCCGGCCGCCGCCGCGCGCGATCCCCTGCTGCAACCTCTTCGCATCAAGAACCTGGTGCTGAAGAACCGTGTGATGAGCACCAGCCACGCCTCCGGCATGGAGGAAGGCGGGATGCCCAAGGAGCGCTACCAGCTCTACCACCTCGAAAAGGCCAAGGGCGGAATCGGGCTCAGCATGTTCGGCGGCTCGTCCAACGTGGCGCCGGACAGCCCCAACATCTTCCGGCAGCTCAATGTCGGAACGGACGAGATCATTCCCTGGCTGAAGCAGTTCTCCGAGCGCATGCACGCCCATGGGGCGGCGCTGATGGTGCAGATCACCCATCTCGGCCGGCGCGGCGAGCCCTATGCTGACAAGTGGCTGCCGACCATCGGCCCCTCGCCCATGCGCGAGACGCTGCACCGCAGCTTTCCCAAGGAGATGGACGAGCACGACATCCGCCGGGTCGTGAAGGCCTATGCGGCCGCCGTCCGGCGCTGCAAGGAGGGCGGCCTCGACGGCGTCGAGACGCTGGCAGGCGGGCACCTCATCGGCCAGTTCCTTTCGCCATCCACGAACCATCGCACGGACAAATACGGCGGATCGATCGAGAACCGCTGCCGCTTCGGCCTGGAGGTGTTCGAGGCGATCCGCGAGGAGGTCGGCGACGACTACGTGGTGGGCATGCGCTACGTCATCGACGAGGGCGAGACCGGCCTCTCGATGCGCGACGCCATCGAGGTGGCGCACATCTTCGAGCGCACCGGGATGCTCGACTTCTTCAACGCCATCTACGGCCGCATGGACACGGAGCGCGCTCTGGCGGTTGACAACATGCCCGGCATGGCGTCGCGCATCGCCCCCTGGCTGCAGCAGGTGGGCGCCTTCAAGCGCGAGGTCGGGCTGCCGGTTTTCCACGCCGCGCGCATCTCCGACATCGCGACGGCGCGCCACGCCATACGCGAGGGGCTCCTCGACATGGTCGCCATGACGCGCGCCCACATTGCGGACCCGCATATCGTTCGCAAGATCGAGGCCGGGGAGGAAGACCGGATCCGGCCCTGCGTGGGCGCCACGCATTGCCAGTCGCCCTACCGGCCACACTGCCTCCACAACCCGTCGACCGGCCGCGAGTCGACCCTGCCGCACGAGATCCAGCGCTCCGAACGGGCTGGCCGGAAGGTCGTGGTGGTCGGCGGCGGCCCCGCCGGCCTGGAGGCGGCGCGAGTCTCCGCCCTGCGCGGCCATGAGGTCGTGCTGTTCGAGGCGGCCGACAAGCTGGGCGGACAGCTTCTGCTTAGCCAGCGCGCCAGCTGGCGGCGGGACGTGATCGGCATCGTCGACTGGCGCGCCGAGGAGATTCGCCGAATGGGCGTGCGGGTCGAGCTCGGGCGCTACGCCGAAGTGGAGGACGTGCTGGTCGAGAACCCCGACGTGGTGGTGATCGCCACAGGGGGCATCCCCGATATCGACTGGATCGATGGCGCCGAGCACGTCACCAGCGTGTGGGATGTCATCGGCGGCACGACGCCCCTGGGTCAGGAGGTGATCGTGTATGACGGCACGGGCCGGCACCCCGGGCCGCAGGCGGCCGAGCTCGGCGCCCAGGAGGGGCGCAAGGTCCAGTTCGTCTCCATCGACGCCCAGATGGCGCAGGAGCTCACCTATGCCGAGCGCATCATCTGGAAGAAGCGGATCTACGAACTGGGCGTGCCGATGACGTTCGACCACGAGATCGTCAAGGTCGAGCGGCGCGGCAACCGCATCGCGGCCACATTCCGGAATCTCGCTTCGGAGCAGCTCACGGAGCGCCTGGCCGACCAGATCCTGGTAGAGCACGGCGTTCGCCCCGCGGACGACCTCTACCAGGCGCTGCGGCCGCACTCCGCGAATGACGGCGTGACGGACATCGAGGCGCTGCTCGAGGTGTCGCAGCAACCGCTCACCTGGCGGCCGGAGGCGCGCATGGAGCTGCACCGGGTCGGGGACGCCGTCGCGAGCCGCAACGTGCATACCGCGGTGCTCGACTCCATGCGGCTCTGCCGAGCTTTCTGACGGGGCGGCGCGTGACCACTGTCCGCTACATCGATTGCACGGCGCTCATGGATACGTTGCTCGGGGCCCATCCCGAGCAGCGCGCCGCCATGGACGTATTCGTGGGGGACCCGGACCCGGCCCGCCTGGCGGATCTCGTCCGGGACGCATCGATCGTGATCAATGGCCATACGAGCATGGACGCCGCCCTGCTGGCCGCCGCGCCCCGGCTTCGCTCCATCATCTTCCTGGGCAGCGGCCCGGGCAGCTACATCGACCTGGACGCGGCCGAACGGGCCGGGATCGCGGTGCATCGCATCGTCAATTATGGCGACCGCGCGATCGCGGAGCACAGCTTTGCGCTTCTCCTCGCGTCGGCGCGGGGCGTCGCCACCATGGACCGCGAGGTCCGTGCCGGCGTGTGGTCGCCGGCGGAAGGCATGGAGCTGGGCGGCAAGACGCTCGGCGTGATCGGGCTTGGCGGGATCGGACGCGAGATGGTCCGCATCGCGTCGGGGTTCGGCATGAAGGTCCTTGCGTGGAGCCGCAGCGGCGTGGATCCCGAACTGCCCTGTGAAGCGGCAAGTCTGGACGCCCTGCTGGCCCGATGCGACGCGGTGTCGCTGCATCTCGCGCTGACGCCGGAGACGCGGGGCTTCCTGGGCGGCGAACGCCTCGCGCGCATGAAGCCCAGCGCCCTGCTGGTCAACACGGCGCGCGGGGCGCTGGTCGACGAGCCGGCCCTGCTGGACGCGCTGCACGCGGGCCGGATCCGGCACGCCGCGCTCGATGTGTTCGACGCGGAGCCCTTGCCGGCTGGCCATCCGTTCACGAGCCTCCCGAACGTCACGCTCACGTCGCACGCGGCCTACAAGACGCGCGAAGCCACGGAGCGGCTGCTCGCGGCCGCCCTGGCCATCCTGGACGACGAGCGCAGGCGGTTGGCCGGCGCCCTGTAGCGCTCTTTCGAATCTGCGCCGACGCAAGGCCAGGCGAATGGCACGCCGCATACTCGGGTCGCGGTTTTGTCGCGACGAGGTGGGTCCATGCGCAGCCTTCTTCTGGCCCTGGACGGGTCACAGGACACGGGAGCAGCCACAGCCGCTGCGCTCGATCTCGCAAGCCGACGCCGCTCCCACCTCGCGGCCGTCGGAATCGTCAACTCGGAGTGGATCGGGCGTCCGCAGGCTGTGCCCGCCGGCGCCATGCCGTTCAGGGATGCGCTGGAGCAGCGTGAGATGGCCTCGGCCGAGCGGCGCGTGGCTGCGGGGATGAAGGATTTCGAAGCCGCGGCGGCGCGCACGGACCTCTCTTGGGAGGCCTGCGCGCTCAGGGGCGATCCCGTGCAGCTCCTCCAAGACGCCGCGACCGAGCACGACGCCATCATGGTCGCCCATGACGCGTGCTTCGCCATGGATCGCGCAGAGGGCGCGCTGGCGCCCTGCGTGGAAGACCTGATCCGGCGCGAGCCCCGGCCCGTGATCCTGTTGCCGCGCTTCGACGAGGGCGCCGTCGCATGGGACGGACCGGCGCTGGTCGCCTTCGACGGGAGCGCGTCGGCGTCCCGCGCCCTGCACTTCTTCGCGGCGCTTGGCCTTGGCGCCGGCAGGACCGTGCATGTGGTCACGGCAGGGCCGACAGTCGCGCAGGCGGAGCACACGGCGTCGGCCGCATGTCGGCTGCTCAGCCGCTACGACTGCGGGGACGCGCGCGCGATCGGCGTCCAGACGGACGGTGCGGTCTCCAAGGCCGAGCGGATCCTGGACATCAGCAAGGCGGTCGGCGCGACGACCCTCGCGATGGGAGCCTATGGACGCCAAGGCCTGCGCGCGCTGTTCGGCTCCTGCACGCGCCGCCTCATCCAGGACGCCAACGTGCCGATTTTCCTGGTTCACTAGGCGCCCGAGGGGCCTTCCCGGGCGCTCGGCCGAGCCTTGGGCCGGGCCGTCCCTGGCCCGGGCGGCTTCGGCGACCGCGTCAGGCCCAGGCCCTGCAGGTCGATCTGCCGCGCTGTGATCCGATCCTGGGTGTCCAGCACCGATTTCCGGATGTTCTGGTCGAGGTGATCCAGATAGCCGTCGACGGCATCGCGCCGCTCCGGCGCCGTCGCGACATCCTGCAGGCCGACCAGCGCGGCCCTGAGCCGACGCATGACCTGCACCGAAGTTGCGCCGAACTGCCGGATCTCGTCGAAGGACAGCGCCAGCATGTCGTTCCAGCTCGGCAGCGGGATGAACAGCCGTGGCGCGCCATCGGCGCCGCCGACCCACACGCTCTCGAGATCCAGACGCGCCATGCGGCGCAGCAGGTCGTCGATCTGGTCCAGCGCCTGGACCGCCGTGGTCGGGTCATTGATCGCGGGCGACAGGGCCTTGATGGCGATGTCGACGAGCAGGCGCAGGGCCCACTTGGGATCCTGGTCAAACGTGCGCTCGCGGCCGAGCCGGACGGCGGCGCGGACGGCGCGCTCGTCGAAGTCGGTCGCCTGCCCTCCCCGGGCGTGCACATGCAGGATGGGGCTCTCCTCGACCAGGGTGTCCCCGACCCCGCACGCCAGCACGAACACGAGGTCGGCCGCCTCCGCCCTCTCCACCAGCGTTCGAACATCGAGCTCGGTGATGCTGCGGGGGCTTCCCTCGTGCAGCAGCGTGCGCACGGGCGGCCCCAGATCGGCCACGGGCGGGCCGGCGCATCTGTCCTTGAGGCGACTTGGCGCGCGATAGACGGAACTCGGCGCAGCCAAGACGTCGCGGCCGCGGTCGCCGATGAGGCAAAGGACCTCGGTGATCTGCAGCCCCGACAGGCTCTGCACCAGCAGCACGAAGGCCAACATGCTGGCGATCAGCAGGGCGATCACCAGCAGGGTCGAGATCAGGGGCGCGGAGCCGCTGCCCGACCGGTCGGTCCACATCATGGCGGCCATGGCGTAGGCGAAGGTCGCCATGAAGACGCCGAGCGCATGGTAAAGGCCTGGCCGCGAAGCGAACCACAGGACCAGGCGCGGCGAGTATGCGACCGCGCTGAACTGCACCATCACGAAGGCGATGGAGAACACGATCGCCGTCATGGCGAGCATGCCTGACGCCGTGGCCGACAGGAATGCGGTGGCGGAGGCAGCGGACATCCCATGGATCAGGCCAGGAGCCCAGGCCTGCTCGAGCCGCGGAACGACCGTCGCCGCCGCCACGCTCGCGGCCGTGTAGGAGGTGGGGATCAGCCAGAGGCGCATGTCACGCTTCCGGAGCGAGCGGCGGGCTGGCGGGCTCCCGGGCGGCGGCCCGGGGCTCTGCGTCCCGCCATTGTTCCCACAGGATCGTGAGGCTGACCGTCAGCACCCAGAGCGGAAACAGAAACAGCGTCAGCGGCGCGGACTGGCTGAACAGCAGCACCAGCAGTCCCAGGCCGTAGCCCAGCGCGGCGGTCCAGCGCGAAGTGAAGCCGGTGCGCACGATCAACGACGAGGCCGTGAACATGAACACGGACGCCATCTTCATCGCGTAGACGCTGGTCAGGTCGAAGGCCAGCGAGCGGGCCAGCCTGAATGTCGCGCCAGCCAGGAACCCCGGCTCCTGGGCGGCGAAGACGATGGCGCTGGTGGCGGCGGCGGCCACGAAAAGCAGCCCCACGAACAGTACGCCGCTGCCCAGGAACACTGTCGCAAAGAGCTTGTCCTCGTCGGGTCCAAGGCGGTCCCGCAGCACGCCGATGAACCAGAGGAAGGCGACGCCCGCCACGGGGATGAGCTGAAGCGCGAAGTTCACCGCCGAAGCCTTGTCCCGAGCCCATGCGCCAGTGTCCCCCGCCCTGGGCTGGATGGCCTGCAGGAGGATGGCGAAGGCGACCAGGATGACGACCGCGAACACGATTCCCGCGAAGGCGGCGGCCCGCGGCGTCTTCAACCTGGCTCGAGCGGTGGCAGCCATTCCGAAGGGCCCCTGGAGGCCTGCGGGCGCTCCCGCAGGCCGGTGGTGAGCCAGTCTAGGGGCAGCGATAGTAGATGCGCCCGTAGGCGTCCACGACCTGGGCGCAGCCCGGGGCGTAGTAGTTGTAGGCGCCGTAGGTCGCGGCGCCCGCCGCCCCTACGGCCACCGCCCGCCGCGTGGTCCGGCGCGCCACCCCGGCATAGCTCATCGGCGTCATCGGGCGCCCGACGCGTGCTTCAGCCGTGGTCGTCCATGAACTGCGGGAGACCAGCTCGGGCTGGTCCGCCAAGAGCAGGCCCGCGAATCCGGCGAGCCCGGCAAGGGCCATTTTTGATGCGAAAGCGATCCGCCGTGTCATTGCGCCGCCCCCTTGTTTTCGGCCGGGGGCACTTCGTCCCATCCCGCCGCCTCTTTCACGTCCACGCGTTTGGCCTCGCCCGGCTGGAACACGAAGGCGTCCGGCTGGGCAGGCAATCCCGACCTCCAGTCCTTGATCCGCAGCGTGTATTGCGGCGCCCCGGTCACCATCTTGCTGGTGATCACGTATTTTCTCGGAACGGGATTGGAGCCCGCCTCCACCCAGAGCTGCCAGTCCACTTCGGGTCCGCGGAAGGCGAGATGCTCGCATTCCACCCCGTTCACCACGCCTTGCCCGATGTGCTTACCGTCCAGGACGTCCGCGCTGAGCTGCTTGAACATGTCGGCCAGCAGCAGGTCCGCCCCCGGCGCATCCACGGCGAATTCGGTGCGGAGCTTGTCGACCAGGCCGTCGATGGTGCCGGTGAAGGGCGCCTGCGCATAAGCGTTGGCGTTCTTGCCATGCAGTGTGACCGTCGCGCCGTCGAAGATCAGCTCCACGTCCGAATAGCCGCCCTGGCGTGTCAGGCGCAGCTTGTCTGGCCTGTTGAGCAGCGCCTCGCCCGAGCTGGCGAACTGGATCTTCTGGAGCGAGGGCGTCACGATCTCGATATCGCTGTCGAACTTCATCGAGATCGTCTGCTGGCTCGCCAGGTAGTCGCTCGTCTTCTTCAGCAACTGCATGGCCTCTTCGTCCGCCCGGGCCGGGGAGCCCAGTCCGGACAGGAGGCCGGTCCCGAGAAGACAGATCAGGGCGCGCCCGGCGCGCCGGGTCCGTCGGGCTATGGGGTGCGTTCCCGCCATGGCGGTCTCCCTCGTCCTAGGAAGCTGCTTTGGGAGTGATCAGGCTGCGACCACACCGCGTCCGGAGCGATCCCGCCCGCGGTCGCGAAGAGTGATCGATGAGCGAAGCTTGCCATGCGGGGGGCTGGCTCATGCTGAGCCAGATCAGCCGCCGCCGGGCGCGAAGATGCGCTCACATCTTCCGGGGCCCGGCCGCCAATGCCCGGCCGATCGCTTCGGACAGCCTGCTCGCAAGATCGGCCTGGATCGCGGCAACGCCCTCCTGGCTGGGGATCGGATGGCGTTCGCTCCATAGAACCTGGCCGCTGCGCGCATCCACCAGGCGGGCGGTCAGGAGCCCGCCGCCAGGCGCGGCGAGAACGCTGCCCTCGATCGCATAGCGCACCTTGTAGCGCGCCCAGGCGGCGACGAGGTCGCCGTCCGGCGCCTGGCGGGCGGCCTCACGGCCGAGGATCCGGAATTCGCCCGAAGCCGCCAGCCGGTCGATCAATTCCTCCGACAGCCCTTGCGCGATCCGCGCCGCCTTCTCGTCGCCAAGCGCGCCCACGAAGGGCGTGACCGCGACCAGGGGCGGCGTCCGGGTCGACGCGGTGGGAGCCGCGCCCAGCGCCCATGCCGCCATTGCGCCGATGATCAGCGACAGGCCAAGCGCCGCGAGGGCCCAGCGCCAAGGGCCGTCCGCAGTCCTGGGGACCCTAGGGACCTTGCTCGCGATTGCGTCCCGGGCGACCTCGATGGCGTCACCGCCATCCCGAAGCGGGTCTCCGAGGCTATCGACGCCTTCGGCGGCGTCCTGGGAATCGTCATCAGGGCTGCCGCGGCCATCACGTCGGAGCTCGAAGCGCGGCACGTAGGCGCCGCGGGGCACCGTGATGACAAGAGGGTCGTCCCGGCCCGCCGCGTGATAGTAGCGCTCCAGGGCGCGTCGCAGCCGTCCGGCCTCGATGCGCACCACCGGATCGATCTGCGCATCAAAGGAGGTGGGCCGATCGAAAACCGCGAGAGCGATCGAGTAGGCCTTCAGGCGGGCATCCTGCCCCGCCAGTTTCTCGGCGACGATATAGCGCAGAAAACGCTTGAGGCGCTCCGAACGGCGGAAGTCACTGCTGGCGCAAATCGCCTCGACGCATTGCTCCACCAGACCGCTTTCCAAGGCGATGCGCTTCGCTTCGAGAGTAGACAAAGTCGCCTCCCCACCGTTTTGCAGGATACGGTAAGGGGAAGTCAAGTCGACAATCAACTCGCTCGAATACGGACGCAGAAAGGAGTAGTACGCTTGGATGATGGGGAAGTAACCGCTCCCCTGACCTCTTTATGACAGCGCCCTACATTTCGTGACGAATTGTAACAGCGGCCATATTGTCTTGTTTTGCGCCTGGCGGAACCGTGATTGCGATTTCCAAGAAGAATGCCGCAGGAGGCTCCCCTGCGAGCGCTCAAGCAAACGAGCGCGCTCCGCAATCAAGCGGCAGGCTGGGTTTGTTCGATGCTGAAAGCATATGGCGCGCCCAACGGGACTCGAACCCGTGTTTTCGCCGTGAANCCCAACGGGACTCGAACCCGTGTTTTCGCCGTGAAAGGGCGACGTCCTAGACCGCTAGACGATGGGCGCAGCGTGAGGCGGCTTATAGGCGGGTTCGGGGCGGGCGACAAGCCTTCTCGGGAGGGTGAAATGCAGTTCCGGAAAACTCTCCCCAGCGCCCCTCTCCCGCGCTAGACAGGCGTGCTGATCCATGGGGGCGAGAACGGCGTTGGGGACAGAGCAGCGGCGCGATCCGAGGACGCCGGAGAAGCAATCAGAGGGCGCCGTGGCGGCTGAGATGGCGGTCGGGGGCGCGCCGGTCGAGGGCGTGCGGCCTCCCGTGGCCGAGGACGCAAGCGCGACCGCCGGGCTGGGCATCCTGATGATGCTGCTCGGCATCTTCCTGTTCGTTTGCAACGACGTCATGGGCAAGTGGCTGGTCGCCACCTACAGCGTGGGCCAGGTGCTGCTCATCCGCAGCCTGTTCGCCCTGCTCCTGCTTGCGCCCGCGATCCTGCGGGAGGGCGTAGGCCGCGTGCTCGCGCCCGCCCGGCCCGGCATGCAGTTGCTGCGAATCGTTTTTTCGACGGCCGAGGTGGCTGCCTTCTACTGGGCCGTGGCCTACCTGCCGCTCGCCGACGTGGTCACCTTCTACCTGTCCGGCCCGATCTGGGTGACGGCCCTCGCCGGGCCGCTGCTGGGCGAAAAGGTCGGCTGGCGGCGGTGGTCGGCCGTGCTGGTGGGATTCGCTGGGGTGGTGATCGCCATGCGGCCGTCCGAGGCCGCGTTCGGCCTGCCGGCGCTGGTGGCGGTATCGGGCAGCCTGCTTTTCGCTTTGCTCATGATCACCACGCGCAAGCTGCGCGACACCAGCGGGACGACGTTGGTGACCTGGCAGGTGCTGGGGGCCCTCATCTTCGGGGCCGTGCTGGCGCCGGTGCACTGGGTGACGCCCACGCCCCGCGACTTCCTGCTGCTCGGGATGCTGGGCGTCGTCGCCACGGTGGCGCATATCTGCGTGAACAAAGCCCTGAAGCTGGCCTCCGCCGCCGTTGTGGTGCCCTATCAGTACACCCAGATCGCCTGGGCGGTGCTGCTGGGCTGGATCGTGTTCGGGGACATCCCCGAAGCCGCCGTGTTCGTCGGCTCGTCCGTGATCGTGGCGGCCGGCCTCTATATCTTTCTGCGCGAGCAGCAGATCGCGCGCCAGGCGCGGCGGCGCTAGCTCAGGGCCGCCCGGCCGGGATCCCGACGTCGCTGACGCGCAGCTGGACGCGTTCGTTGCCCTGCCAGCGGTCGACGGAGAGCTGGCCGGCGACGTGAACCGACTGGCCGCGCGACTCGAAAAGAGCGCGGCCAAGCGGCTGCTCTGCAGCCCCGAAGGCGATGCCGTCCAAGGTGGAGCCGTCGCCCGCCTTCAGACGCACCTTGACGTGGCCGCGCCCCACCTCAGTGGCGTCCAGGAGCCGGTGCGAGGGCAGCGCGAAGGTCGGCTCGGGATGGCCGGACCCGAAGGGCCCCGCGGCCTCGATGCGAGCGATCAGCTCCGTCCGGGCGCCGCCCGCCGTGATGGCCGCGTCGATGGCCAAGCCCCGATCGGCTCGGGCCGCCGCAATGGCGGAGGCCAACCGGTCCTCCAGAAACGCGGCCAGATCCGGCAGTCGCTCCCTGGCGATGGTGGCGCCGGCGGCCATGGCGTGGCCGCCGCCTTTCACCGCGATTCCAGCGTCCACCGCGGCGCGCACGGCGCGGCCGATGTCCACTCCCGGGATGGAGCGGGCCGATCCCGTGCCGAGGCCGTTCTCGCCGAACGCGAAGGCGAAGGCCGGGCGGCCGAAGCGCTCCTTGAGGCGCGAGGCCACGAGCCCCACGACGCCCGGATGCCACTCGCCGGAGCCCACGGCGATGAGGGCCGCGCCCTGTTCGTCGATGCCCACCTGTCCGAGCGCCATCCCGACGCCCTCGGCGACCATCGCCTGTTCGATGGCCTGACGCTCGCCGTTGAGGCGATCAAGGGTCGCGGCGATGGACTGGGCTTCCAGTTCGTCGGACGTCATCAGCAGCCGCGCGCCCAGCGCGGCGTCGCCGATGCGCCCGCCGGCGTTGATTCGCGGGCCGAGCAGGTAGCCGAGATGATAGGGACGTGGTGGGCCGTCCAGCCGGGCGACGTCGCAGAGGGCGCGCAGGCCGACGCGGGCGCGCGCCTTCATCACCGCGAGGCCCTGGCGCACGAAGGCCCGGTTGAGGCCGACCAGCGGGACCACGTCCGCGACGGTCCCGAGCGCGACGAGGTCCAGCATGCCCATGAGGTCCGGCTCGCCGCCGCGGCGGGTCCAGAAGCCACGCTTGCGCAGCTCGCGGTTGAGCGCGACCAGCGACACGAAGGTGACGCCGGCGGCGCACAGCGCGCCGAGGCCGGAGAGGTCGTCCAGGCGGTTGGGATTCACGATCGCCCTGGCGGAGGGAAGCACCTCGGGCGCCTGGTGGTGGTCGATCACCACGGCGTCAAGGCCGAGCCGGGCGGCTTCGGCCAGCGGTTCGTGGCTGGTGGTGCCGCAGTCGACCGTGACCAGCAGCTTGGCTCCGGCGCCGGCCAGCTTGCGGATGGCCTCCACATTGGGGCCGTAGCCCTCGATCAGGCGGTCCGGGATGTGGATGATGGTCCTGAGGCCGCAGGCTTCCAGGTAGGAGCCCAGCAGCGCCGAGGACGAGGCGCCGTCCACGTCGTAGTCGCCAAAGATGGCGACCGTCTCACCCCTCTCCACCGCGTCCGCGAGGCGGGCCGCGGCGGCGTCCATGTCGATCAGGGACGAAGGGTCCGGCAGGAGGTGTCGAAGCCGCGGCTCCAGGAAGGCAGGCGCCTCGGCGGAGGCCACGCCCCGGCCCGCGAGGACCCGCGCCAGCACGTCGTCGAGCCCATGGTCCTGGACGATGGCCAGCGCCGCAGCCTGGCCGGCGTCGTCAAGCCTGTCGCGCCAGCGCCGGCCGGTGGCCGAGCGCTCGACGCCGAGAAAGGGACGAGTCATGCCGCCGTGTGTAGCGGAAGCGGACGAGTCGTGGAATCGGGCGCGGACGGGCGTCCACGGGAAAGTGGCGTCTTGCCGTCAACGGGGGCCAAGCGACCCCAACAGGGTGCTTCGGCCGCCGCCCTGGATTGCTTCGTCGCTGCGCTCCTCGCAAGGACGGTGAGAGCAGTGGCGCCCGCCCTCGCCCCTTCCCTTCCCTTTGCGGGAGGGTTTCGCGCCCGCCTAAGCGAACTCCACGGCGACGACGCCTGGCACGGCCTTGAGCGCGCCGGCGATCTGGGGCGTGGCCTTGTAGCGGCCAGGCAGCTTCACCTCCACCTCGCGCTGCCCCTGCTCCAGCATCAGCACCAGCGAGATCTCGCCGTCGCCGCGCTCGCGCAGGCGTTCCTGGATGCTGCGCACGGGCTTCTCGTCGCGCAGGAAGATGCGCATGGCGCTCTTCAGCTTTTCGGCGGCGACGTCGAGCGGCTCGGCCGTGCCGATGCGCGCCCTCACCTCCTCGCCCTCGGCGGAGGCCTGGAGCGTGAGCACCACGGCGCGGCCCGGCTCGAGGAGATCTCGATACTGGTTCAGGCCCTCGGAGAAGATGATGGCCTCGAAGTGCCCGCTCTGGTCCGAGAGGGCGAAGATTCCCATCTTGGAGCCCGACTTGGTGCGCCGCTCGCTCCTGTCGAGCACGGTGGCGGCGACGCGGCCCATGGAGGCGCCGCCGCGCACGGCGCGGGCGAAGTCGGCCCAGCGCTGGACGCGCAGGCGCTCCAGCACGTGGGCGTATTCGTCCAGCGGATGGCCGGTGAGGAAGAAGCCGATGGCGTCGTATTCGCGCTGCAGGCGCTCGGACGGCAGCCACGGCTCGTAGGGCGGCACCCGGATGGGCTCGAGCTGGCCGACGCTGCCGAAGATGTCCGCCTGTCCCGCGGCGGCCTGCTCCTGGGTCCGGTTGGCCTCGGCCATGATGGCGTCGAGCGCGGCGACGCAGCGTGCGCGGTCGCGCTCCAGGTCGTCCAGCGCGCCGGCGGCGATCAGGTTCTCCAGCGTGCGCTTGTTGAGCATGCGCGGGTTGAGGCGCCGGGCGAGGTCGGACAGGTCCTTGAACGGGCCGCCCTCGTTGCGGGCCGCCACCAGGCTCTCCACCGCCTGCACCCCGACGCCCTTCACGGCGGCCAGCGCGTAGCGGATGGCGTAGCCGCCCTTGCCGTCCGGGTGCACCTCGAAAGTGACGCCCGAGCGGTTGATGTTCGGCGGCTCCACCACGATGCCCAGGCGCTGGGCCTCGCGGCGGAATTCCGACAGCTTGTCCGTGTTGGACATGTCGAGCGTCATGGACGCGGCCAGGAACTCGACCGGGTAGTTCGCCTTGAGGTAGGCGGTCTGGTAGGCGACCAGCGCGTAGGCTGCGGCGTGGGACTTGTTGAAGCCGTAGTCGGCGAACTTGGCGAGCAGGTCGAAGATGGTGTCGGCCTGCTGGCGGTCGAGGCCGCGCTCCACGGCGCCGTCCACGAAACGGACGCGCTGAACCTCCATCTCGGCCTTGATCTTCTTGCCCATGGCGCGGCGCAGAAGGTCCGCTTCGCCGAGGGAGTAGCCCGACAGGATCTGGGCGATCTGCATCACCTGTTCCTGGTAGATGATGACGCCCTGGGTCTCCTTGAGCACGGGCTCGAGCTTGGGATGGAGGAAATCCGGCTCCTCCTCGCCGTGCTTGCGGGCGCAATAGACCGGGATGTTGGCCATGGGGCCCGGCCGATAGAGCGCCACAAGGGCGATGATGTCCTCGAAGCGGTCGGCGCGCATCTCCACCAGCGCCTTGCGCATGCCGGCCGATTCCACCTGGAACACCGCGACCGTCTCGCCGCGGCCCAGCATCTCGTAGGTGGTCCGGTCGTCGATGGGGATGGCGGACAGGTCGATCACGACGCCGCGCTGCTTGATCAGGTTCACGGCGGTCTTGAGCGTGGTGAGCGTCTTCAGGCCGAGGAAGTCGAACTTCACGAGGCCGGCCGGCTCCACCCATTTCATGTTGAACTGGGTGACCGGCATGTCCGACTTCGGATCGCGGTAGAGCGGCACGATCTGCTCGAGCGGCCGGTCGCCGATCACGATGCCGGCCGCGTGGGTCGAGGCGTGGCGGTAGAGGCCTTCCAGCTTCTGCGCGACCGTCAGCATGCGGCCGACGACGGGATCCTCCTCGGCGGCCTGCTGCAGCTTGGGCTCGCCCTCGATGGCCTGGGCCAGCGTCACGGGATTGGCCGGGTTCTGGGGCACGAGCTTGGTCAGCTTGTCCACCTGGCCGTAGGACATCGACATCACGCGGCCGACGTCGCGCATGACGCCGCGGGCGAGCAGGGAGCCGAAGGTGATGATCTGCGCCACGCGGTCGTGGCCGTAGCGGCCCTGGACGTAGCGGATCACCTCCTCGCGCCGGTCCTGGCAGAAGTCGACGTCGAAGTCCGGCATCGACACGCGTTCCGGGTTGAGGAAGCGCTCGAACAAGAGGCCGAACCGCAGCGGATCGAGGTCGGTGATGGTGGTGGCGTAGGCGACGAGGGAGCCGGCGCCGGAGCCGCGCCCCGGGCCAACCGGGATGTCCTGCGACTTCGCCCACTTGATGAAGTCGGCCACGATCAGGAAGTAGCCGGGGTACTTCATGCGCTCGATGACCGAGAGCTCGAAGTCAAGGCGCTTGTAGTAGTCCTCCTCGGTCAGGTCGGGCGAGATGCCGTGGTTGGCGATTCGACGGGCCAAGCCCTCGTGCGCCTGGCGGCGCAGCTCGGCCGCTTCCTCGGCCACCACGAGCGCCGGGTCCTCGTGGTCGCCCGTGGTGAAGCGCGGCAGGATCGGCTTGCCGGTGCGCGGCCGGTAGCTGCAGCGCATGGCGATCTCGACCGTGTTGGCGGCGGCCTCCGGCAGGTCCTTGAAGATCGCCACCATCTCGGCCCGCGTCTTGAAGGCGTGGTCGGGCGAGAGGCGGCGCCGGTCGGGATCGGACACCAGCCGCCCCTCCGCGATGGCGAGCAGCGCGTCGTGGGCCTCGTAGTCGTCCGGCTTGGGGAAGTAAGGCTCGTTCGTGCCGACGATCGGCAGGCGCTTATCATAGGCGAGCGCGATGAGGTCTCCCTCAACGGCGCTTTCCCCATCCAGCCCGTGGCGCTGGATCTCCACGTAGACCCGGTCGCCGAAGGCCCCGGCGAGCGCGCCAAGGCGCGCTGTCGCCATGTCGGTCTGGCCGGCCGCCAGCGCCTTGTCGATGGGCCCGTCCGGCCCGCCGGTGAGGCAGATCAGGCCTTCGCTGAGGCGCAGCAACTCGTCGATCTGCACATGCGGCGGCTCTCCGGGCGCGGGGCCCATATAGGCGCGGGAGCTCAGCAGCATGAGATTGGCGTAGCCGGTGGCCGTCATGGCCAGCAGCACGAGGCTGGGCCGCGCCGGCGGCAGGCCGTTGCGGCTGGGCTTCTCGTCCCCGAACTCGACCGAGAGTTCGATGCCCGTGATCGGCTGGATGCCGGCCCCGGAGATCTTCTCGGAGAACTCGAGCGCGCCGAACAGGTTGTTGCTGTCGGTCAGCGCCAGGGCGGGCATGGCGTCCTTCAGCGCGAGCTTCTTCAGTTCGTCGATGCGCAGCGCCCCTTCCAGCAGCGAGAAGGAGGAGTGCACGTGCAGGTGCACGAAGCCGACGTCTCCGAGAATGCGACTCAACGCTGTGGTCTCCCTGGCGAGCCCGGCATGTTTACCGCGCCCGGCCGCCGGGTCCAGCCGGCGCGACGACGCGGCTGGGGACGGCTCCCGTCAGGCGCCCACGAACTGCGCCCAGACCAGGATGGCGGCAGCGAAGGAGCCCAGGGCGGCGAGCTCGGCGACATCGGCGATGAAGGTGCGGACCATGGCGGAACCTCCGTGTTCTGTCTATGCACTTAGCTTGTTCGATTTTTGTTCTCGTTGCAAGCATGTCTCGTTGACGTTCCCGGAATCCACCGCCTAGGGTTAACGCCGGCTCGGACGGGACTGGGATCGGCATGGCTGGGGCGCTGGACGCATTCACCATCCTGGTGCTGCCGGGATGGCATGGCTCGGGGCCCGAACACTGGCAATGGCAGTGGGAGCGGGCCTTTCCCGCCTTCCGCCGCGTCGAGCAGGACGACTGGGATCGCCCCGTCTATGCGGCCTGGCTGGCCCGGCTGCAGGCTGCGGTGAGGCAGGCAGGAAAGCCAGTGGTTTTGGTTGGACACAGCTTGGGCACGTCGCTGACCATGCTGTTCGCCCTGCGTGACGGCGCGCCGGAGCTGGTGCGCAAGGTGGCCGGGGCTTTCCTGGTCGCGCCTACGGACCGGGACGTGCGGGACGGCATCCCGGACGGGCCTGTCGGCTTCGCGCCGATGATCCTGCAGCCCCTGCCCTTCCCCTCCATGCTGGTGGCCAGCGACGACGACGAATTCGTCACGATCGAGCGGGCGCGGGTATTCGCCCAGGCCTGGGGCTCGCGGCTGGTCGAGGTCGGCCGGCGCGGGCACATCGGCTCGGCCGCGAACCTGGGGCTGTGGCCCGAGGGTCTGGTGCTGTTCGGCGAGTTCGTGGGCGGGTTGCCGAGGTAGCCCGTCAACGCCCGGGAGCGAACGACAAAGCGATCCAGGGGCCAGGTGGGCGTCCTGCCCTCCTGGATCGCTTCGCCGCGCTCGTCTTCCTCGTCATGCCCGGGCTTGTCCCGGGCATCCACGCCCGGCCCATGCGCGTGGATGGCCGGGACGAGCCCGGCCATGACGGTGAGAGGGGCAGAGCGCCAGCCCGATCCTCCTGGATCGCTTCGCTGCGCTCGCGATGATGGGTGGCTGTTTGCCGTGACCAGCCCCCCTAGATCATTCTTCCTCGTCATGCCCGGGCTTGTCCCGGGCATCCACGCCCGGGCCGCACGCGTGGATGGCCTGGACGAGCCCGGCCATGACGTTGAGAGGGGCAGAGCGCCAGCCCAATCCATCTGGATCGCTTCGCTGCGCTCGCGATGACGGGTGGCTGTTTTCCGTGAGCAGCCCCCCCTAGATCATCCTTCCTCGTCATGCCCGGGCTTGTCCCGGGCATCCACGCCCGGCCCATGCGCGTGGATGGCCGGGACGAGCCCGGCCATGACGGTGAGAGGGGCAGAGCGCCAGCCCGATCCTCCTGGATCGCTTCGCTGCGCTCGCGATGATGGGTGGCTGTTTGCCGTGACCAGCCCCCCTAGATCATTCTTCCTCGTCATGCCCGGGCTTGTCCCGGGCATCCACGCCCGGGCCGCACGCGTGGATGGCCTGGACGAGCCCGGCCATGACGTTGAGAGGGGCAGAGCGCCAGCCCAATCCATCTGGATCGCTTCGCTGCGCTCGCGATGACGGGTGGCTGTTTTCCGTGACCAGCCCCCCCTAGATCATCCTTCCTCGTCATGCCCGGGCTTGTCCCGGGCATCCACGCCCGGCCCATGCGCGTGGATGGCCGGGACGAGCCCGGCCATGACGGTGAGAGGGGCAGAGCGCCAGCCCGATCCTCCTGGATCGCTTCGCTGCGCTCGCGATGATGGGTGGCTGTTTGCCGTGACCAGCCCCCCTAGATCATTCTTCCTCGTCATGCCCGGGCTTGTCCCGGGCATCCACGCCCGGGCCGCACGCGTGGATGGCCTGGACGAGCCCGGCCATGACGTTGAGAGGGGCAGAGCGCCAGCCCAATCCATCTGGATCGCTTCGCTGCGCTCGCGATGACGGGTGGCTGTTTTCCGTGAGCAGCCCCCCCTAGATCATCCTTCCTCGTCATGCCCGGGCTTGTCCCGGGCATCCACGCCCGGCCCATGCGCGTGGATGGCCGGGACGAGCCCGGCCATGACGGTGAGAGGGGCAGAGCGCCAGCCCGATCCTCCTGGATCGCTTCGCTGCGCTCGCGATGATGGGTGGCTGTTTGCCGTGACCAGCCCCCCTAGATCCTTCTTACTCGTCATGCCCGGGCTTGTCCCGGGCATCCACGCCCAGCCCATGCGCGTGGATGGCCGGGACGAGCCCGGCCATGACGGTGAGAGGGGCAGAGCGCCGCCCAATCCCGGCCAAGACGGTGAGAGGGGCGGACCTACTCCAGGCCCGGTCAGGCCAGTTCCACAACCTTTCCCTCGCGGATCGTCACGCGGCGGTCCATCTGGGCGGCGAGGTCCAGGTTGTGGGTCGCCACGATGGCGGCGAGGCCGGTCTCCTTCACCAGGCGCGTGAGGATGCCGAAGACGTGGTGGGAGGTGTGCGGGTCGAGGTTGCCGGTGGGCTCGTCGGCCAGCAGCACGCGCGGGGCGTTGGCGACGGAGCGGGCGATGGCCACGCGCTGCTGTTCGCCGCCGGACAGCTCCGACGGGCGATGCTTCAGGCGCTCGCCCAGCCCCAGGTAATGCAGCAGGCCGGCGGCGCGGTCCGCGGCTTCGGCCTTGCCCAACCCGCGGATGAGTTGGGGCAGCATGACGTTCTCCAGGGCGGAGAACTCCGGCAGCAGGTGGTGCGACTGGTAAACGAAGCCGATGGCGTTGCGGCGCAGGGCCGTGCGCTCGTCGTCCGGCAGGTTCACGGTGGCCTTCTTGTCGACATAGACCTCGCCGCCGTCAGGCTTCTCGAGCAGGCCGGCGATCTGCAGCAGGGTCGATTTGCCGGTGCCGGAGGGCGCGATCAGCGCGACCGACTGGCCCGCCCAGACCGCGAGGTCGCAGCCGCGCAGGATCTCCAGCGCGTGGTCGCCCTCCGCGAAGCGGCGCTGGACACCGTAGAGGTAGAGCGCCGGGTAGTCGTCCTCGGCCGAGCGATCGGTCATGCGCTCACTCGTAGCGAAGCGCCTCGACCGGATCGAGCCGGGCGGCGCGCCAGGAAGGATAGAGGGTCGCCAGCAGCGAAAGGATGAGCGCGAGGGTCACGATGGTGACCACCTCGCGCGGGTCCACCTGCGAGGGCAGGCTGCTGAGGAAGTAGAACTCGGCCGGGAACAGGTTCGTGTTGGTCATCCGCGAGATGAAGGCGCGGATGTGCTCCACGTTGAGGCTCACCACCAGCCCCAGCAGGAAGCCCGCGAAGGTGCCGACCACCCCGATGGCGGCCCCGGTGATGAGGAAGATGCGCATGATGGCGCCACGCGTGGCGCCCATGGTGCGCAGGATCGCGATGTCCTGGCTCTTATCCTTCACCAGCATGATCAGGCCGGAGATGATGTTGAGCGCGGCCACCAGCACGATCAGCATGAGGATGAGGAACATCACGTTCCGCTCCACCTCCAGCACGCCGAAGAACGTCTTGTTCCGCTGGCGCCAGTCCGAGAGGATCATCGGGCGGCTGATGTGCTTCTCGAGATCGGCCTTCACCTCGTCGATCCGGTCCGGATGGCTGAGGAAGACCTCGATGGCGGTCACGTCGCCGTCGCGGTTGAAGTAGGCCTGCGCCTCGTGCAGCGGCATGTAAACGAAGCCCGAGTCGAACTCGGACATGCCGACCTCGAACACGGCGACCACCGGGTAGCTCTTGATGCGCGGGGCGACGCCAAACGGCGTCTCCGCCCCTTTCGGGGCGGTCAGCGTGAGGGTGTCGCCGGGACGGATGAAGAGCTGCTCGGCGAGGCGCCGGCCAATGGCCACGCCGCCCGACTTGTCGAAGTTCTCCAGCGTGCCCTGCTTCACCGTGCCGCCGATGGCCGGGATCTGACCGATGTCCTGCTCGCGCACGCCACGCACGAGCACGCCGCCGGCGGCGCTCGGAGAGGAGGCGAGCGCCTGGCCCTCGACCATCGGGAAGGCGAACTTCACTCCCGGGGTGCCGTTCGCCTGGTCGGTGACCTCGGCATAGTCAGTCATCGGCTTGTCGATGCCGGCGATGAACACGTGGCCGTTGATGCCGACGATCTTGTTCAGCAGTTCGGCCCGGAAGCCGTTCATCACCGAAAGCACGATGATGAGGGTCGCGACGCCCAGCATGATGCCGGCGAAGGAAAAGCCGGCGATGACCGAGATGAAGCCCTCGCGGCGGCGCGCGCGCAGGTAGCGCAGCGCCACCATCCACTCGAAAAGAGCGAAGGGGCCGGCGCCCCCCGGGCCCTTCTTGGCGTCGACAGCGCCTCGCTTCATCCGCGCCTCAGGCCGTGAGCTGGGCGACGGCGTCCTCGATCGAGGCCAGCGTGCGCTCGCCGGTGGCGCGCCGCTTCAATTCCACCTTCCCTTCGGCCAGACTCTTGGGTCCGACCAGAACCTGCCAGGGCGCGCCGATGAGGTCCGCGGTGGCGAACTTGGCGCCCGGCCGCTCCTCACGGTCGTCATAGAGCACGTCCACGCCGCGCGCCGAGAGCGCGCGATAGAGCGTCTCGCAGGCGGCGTCCACCGCGCTGTCGCCCGGCTTGAGGCTGAGCAGCGCGACGTTGAAGGGCGCGATGGCGTCGGGCCACACGATGCCGGCCTCGTCGTGCGAGGCCTCGATGAGCGCGGCCACGAGACGCGACGGGCCGATGCCGTAGGATCCCATGTGGACCGGGCGCTCCTGCCCGTCCGGGCCGGCGACCAGCGCCTTCATGGGGGCCGAGTACTTCGTGCCGAAGTAGAAGATGTGACCGACCTCGATGCCGCGGGCCGAGACCTGCCGCTCCGACGGCACCTGGGCGAATGCAGCCGCGTCATGCATCTCGCTCGTGGCTGCGTAGGGGGTCGTGTAGGCGTCGAAGATCGCCTGCAGTCCGGCAGCGTCGTCGAAGTTGGTGTCGGCGGGCGGGACGGGCAGGTCCAGGATCGCCTTGTCGCAGAACACCTCGCTCTCGCCGGTCGAGGCCAGGATGATGAACTCGTGGCTCAGGTCGCCCCCGATGGGGCCGGTGTCGGCGCGCATGGGAATGGCGGTGAGGCCCAGGCGGTTGAAGGTGCGCAGGTAGGCGGCGAACATCTTGTTGTAGGAGTGGCGCGCGCCCTCCTGGTCCAGGTCGAAGGAATAGGCGTCCTTCATCAGGAACTCGCGCGAGCGCATCACGCCGAAGCGGGGGCGCACCTCGTCCCGGAACTTCCACTGGATGTGATAGAGATTGAGCGGCAGATCCCGGTACGACCGGACATAGGCCCGGAAGATCTCCGTGATCATCTCCTCGTTGGTGGGGCCGAAGAGCATCTCGCGCTCGTGCCGGTCCTCGATGCGCAGCATCTCCTTGCCGTAGGCCTCGTAGCGGCCCGACTCGCGCCAGAGGTCGGCGGACTGGATGGTCGGCATCAGGAGCTCGATCGCGCCGGAGCGGTTCTGCTCCTCGCGCACGATGGCGCTGATCTTGTTGAGCACGCGCAGGCCCATGGGCAGCCAGGCGTAGATGCCGGCGGACTCCTGCCGGATCATGCCCGCGCGCAGCATCAGGCGGTGCGAGACGATCTCCGCTTCCCGAGGGGGCTCGCGGAGGATGGGCAGGAAGTAGCGGGAAAGGCGCATGGCGATCCAGGAGGCGAATGGCTTGAATCAAGCGGGCCGCGGTGGCGCGGAGTCCGCTCCATGAAAACCATCGCCGCCCAAAACACAAGCGAGCGAATCCGGCGGCGAAAGGGCGGAAAGCGGACAGATGCGTTCTCTTGTGCATCTTTTTGCGTCGAAGCCTGCACAAAGAGATGACAGACCGATTTCGGTGGGCTATGAGTCTTCTACACAACAACAGACCCACCCCGATCCAACGGGGAAGGGATCGTGGTCCAAGTCTTGGGAGGAAGACGGCCAGAAGCTCGAGAAGGGCAATGAGCAGAAGGATTGACCGGCGCCTGTGACGGCTGACGAGATCCGGAGCTCGACAAGAAAAAACTAAAACAAAAGCCAAGACGAAAGTCTTGGCTTTTTCTTTTGGACTTCAGTGCTCTTTGCGACGAGTTGGAGCGGCCGAAGCAATCCCGCATGTGCGACGGTCCCCTCGGTTGCTTCGCTGCGCTCGCATCCCTTTCCGTCTCAGCCGTTCAGGAGGCGAAGCGCCATCATCGCGAGGAGCGCGGCGCGTCTCAGCCCCAGTCGATCATCACGATCACGACCCACAGCAGCGCCGAGACGGGGATCGCCACAAGCGTGGTGATCAGGGCCTTGCGGCCCATGCGGGGCAAGAGCGGGGCGCCGGGCTCGGTGCCTTCCTCGACGGCGCCCTCCTCGTGCTGGCTGCGCACGCCCAGCGGCAGGATGGCGAAGAGGGTCAGCCACCAGACAATGAAGTAGAGCGCAATCGCGCCGGCAATGCTCATGGAGGATTCCGCGGTGGGGCGCCCCCGCCGGGGGACGCCCTTCCCCGACGGCGCAAGCGCGGGACGGCTCAGGCCTGCTCGAGTTCGACCAGCGTGCCGTTGAAGTCCTTGGGGTGGAGGAAGAGCACCGGCTTGCCATGGGCGCCGATGCGGGGATCGCCGTCGCCCAGCACGCGGGCGCCGGCAGCCTTCAGACGATCGCGGGCGGCGATGATGTCGTCCACCTCGTAGCAGACGTGATGGATGCCGCCGTCCGCGTTCTTCTCCAGGAACTTGGCGATGGGCGAATTCTCGCCGAGCGGCTGGAGAAACTCGATCTTGGTGTTGGGAAGGTTCACGAACACCACCGTCACGCCGTGCTCGGGCTGGTCCGTCGGGTCCGAGACGTCGGCGCCCAGCGTCTCGCGGTAGAGGCGCGAGGCGGCCTCGATGTCCTTCACGGCGATCGCGACGTGGTTGAGCCGACCGATCATGCGCGCACCCCTTGCTCCGGCCCGCGGGCCTCAGACGTTGATCGGCCCCAGGTGGGTGTGGAACGCCTTGATGCGGCGATAGACCGGCGTGTCGTAGTTGGAGGGGACCTCCTTCTCGCCGGTGAGCCACATCAGGATGTCCCGATCCGGAGCCTCGATGAGTTGCTCGTAGGTGTCCAGCTCGGCGTCGGTCAATTGATCGATATGCGCATCGGCGAACTGGCCCATGATGAGGTCCATCTCGCGCATGCCGCGATGCCATGACCGGAACAGCACCTTGCGGCGGCGGGGATCCAGGTCGGCGCTCGTGCGCGTCGTGCCGGTCATGCGAGAACTCCCGAGATCGATTGCGCCCTCTATAGCTCCGCCGCCCGCCCCTGTCATGGCGCAGGACGCCGCGGCTTTAGGCGGAGGACGCCTGCCCCAACTTTAAAAAGGGAAGGACGCCAACCACTCGCGGCTGTGCAACGCTCCCCCTCTCCCCGGTACGGGGAGAGGGTTGGGGTGAGGGGCGCGGGGCCCCTCATCCGGCCCTGCGGGCCACCTTCTCCCCGTGCCGGGGAGAAGGGATACGCAACTTAGCCCGCCCAGGGCTCCAGGTCGCCGCGGGCCCAGCCCTCCTTGGTGTGGGCGGCGAAGTCGTCGTAGCGCCCTTCGGCGATGGCCTGGCGCATGCCGGCGGTGAGGTCCTGGTAGTAGGCCAGGTTCACCCAGGTGAGCAGCATCATGCCGAGGATCTCGCCGGACTTCACGAGGTGATGCAGGTAGGCGCGGCTGTAGTCGCGGGCGGCCGGGCAGGACGAGGTCTCGTCGATGGGCCGCGGGTCGTCCGCGTGGCGGGCGTTGCGCAGGTTGAGCTTGCCGAAGCGGGTGAAGGCCTGGCCATGGCGGCCGGCGCGAGTCGGCATGACGCAGTCGAACATGTCGACGCCGCGGCGGACGGATTCGATCAGGTCGTCCGGCGTTCCGACGCCCATGAGGTAGCGCGGTTTCTCCTTTGGCAGCCAGGGCTCCACCGTCTCGATCATGGCCAGCATGATCTCCTGCGGCTCGCCCACCGCGAGGCCGCCAATGGAATAGCCCTTGAAGCCCATGTCGGCCAGCGCCCGGGCGCTGCGGACGCGCAGGCTCGGCACGGCGCCGCCCTGCACGATGCCGTAGAGCGCCTTGCCGGGCTGCTCGCCGAAAGCGACGCGCGAGCGCTCGGCCCAGCGCAGGCTGAGCTCCATGGCGCGCTCGGCCTCCTTGTCGGAGCACGGCAGCTTCACGCATTCGTCCAGCTGCATCTGGATGTCGGAGCCGAGCAGGCCCTGGATCTCGATCGAGCGCTCGGGCGTGAGCACGTGCTTGGCGCCGTCCACATGCGAGCGAAAGGTGACGCCGTTCTCGTCCAGCTTGCGCAGCTGGGCGAGCGACATGACCTGGAAGCCGCCCGAATCCGTGAGGATCGGGTGAGGCCAGTTCATCATCTTGTGCAGCCCGCCCAGGCGGGCGACGCGCTCCGCGCCGGGGCGCAACATCAGGTGATAGGTGTTGCCGAGCACCACGTCGGCGCCCAGCGCCCTCACCTGCTCCGGATACATGGCCTTCACGGTGCCGGCGGTGCCCACGGGCATGAAGGCCGGCGTGCGGATGACGCCGCGCGGCATCCGGATCTCGCCCGTGCGGGCCTGGCCGTCCGTCGCCTTCACCGTGAAGGTGAAGTCCCGGACGGGCGCTTCGGCGAGGCTCATGGGGTGCTCTCCGGGGGCGCGGGGAAGAGCAGGCTGGCGTCCCCGTAGGAGTAGAAGCGGTACCCAGCCTCAATGGCGTGCGCGTAGGCGGCGCGCATCGCGTCGAGCCCGCTGAAGGCGCTCACCAGCATGAACAGGGTCGAGCGTGGCAGGTGGAAGTTGGTCATCAGCACGTCGACGGCGCGGAAGCGGTGGCCGGGCGTGATGAAGATGGAGGTCTGCCCCTGCCATGGCGCGAAGCGGCCGTCCTCGGAGACGGCGCTCTCCAGCAGGCGCAGCGAGGTGGTGCCGACGGACACGATGCGCCCCCCGGCGGCGCGGGTCGCGTTCAGTTCCGCGGCGGCCTCGGGGCTGATCATGCCCCACTCGGCGTGCATCTTGTGGTCGGCCGTATCGTCGGCTTTCACGGGCAGGAACGTGCCGGCTCCGACATGGAGGGTGAGCCGCGTCAGGCCGACGCCGCGGGCCGCGAGGCGCTGGGTCAGTTCCGGCGTGAAGTGAAGGCCTGCGGTCGGCGCAGCCACCGCGCCCTCGCGCTCCGCGAAGAGCGTCTGGTAGTCCTGTCGGTCACGCTCGTCGTCCGGGCGCTTGGCGGCGATATAGGGCGGCAGCGGGATGTGCCCGAGCCGCGCGATGGCCTCGTCCAAGGCTGGCCCGGTGAAGGCGAAGCGCAGCAGCACCTCGCCGCCCTCCCCTTTCTCCACCACCTCGGCGTCGAGGCTGGCGAGCAGGCAGGCCATGCTCTCGCTTTCCTCGCCGAAGCGGATGCGTTCGCCCACGGCGAGCCGCTTGGCCGGGCGCACGAAAGCGCGCCAGAGGTCCGGTCCCTCGCGCAGGTGCAGGGTGGCCTGAATGTGGGCCACGGAATCCCCGCGCACCCGGATGCCGTCGAGACGGGCCGGGATGACGCGCGTGTCGTTCACCACGAGCCGATCGCCCGCCTGCAGCAGGTCCGGCAGGTCCCGGACCGTCCGGTCCTCCAGCGCGGGCTCGTCCCCCGGCCGCACCACGAGCATGCGCGCCGCATCGCGCGGCTGCGCCGGCCGCAGGGCGATGCGGTCCTCGGGAAGATCGAAATCGAAGAGGTCGACTCGCATGGGTCCGTCGGGCGGAACGATCCCTTCTCCCCGGCACGGGGAGAAGGTGGCGCGTAGCGCCGGATGAGGGGCGTCCGCGAGACCTCTCACCCCAACCCTCTCCCGACCCGGGGAGAGGGGGCCGGCCGGCCGCGTCAGGCGGCCTGGTCGGCCATGCGGGCGGTGACGATCTTGTCGGGATCCTGCACGGGCTCGCCGCGCTTGATCTTGTCGACGTTCTCCATGCCCTCGATCACCTTGCCCCACACCGTGTACTGGCGGTCAAGGAAGCGGGCGTCGTCGAAGACGATGAAAAACTGGCTGTCGCCGGAGTTCGGGTCCTGCGCGCGGGCCATGGAGCAGACGCCGCGAACGTGCGGCTCGGCGTTGAACTCGGCCTTCAGCTTCTGGCCCGAGCCGCCCATGCCGGTTCCGGTGGGGTCGCCCGTCTGGGCCATGAAGCCTTCGATCACGCGGTGGAACGGCACGCCGTCATAGAAGCCGGAGCGGGCGAGCTCGGCGATGCGGGCGACGTGACCCGGGGCGAGGTCCGGGCGCATCTCGATGACGACGCGGCCCTGGGTGGTTTCGAGGATAAGCGTGTTCGCGGGGTCGGCCATGGCAGGCTCCTTTCGCTGATGATGGGTTGGCTTCAGCTTACTTGGCGTCGGCCAGAAGCCTCAGGCTGACGATCTTGTCGGGGTTCTTGACGAGCCCATTGGCGTTCGGGTCGCCCTTCTTGATCTTGTCGACCACGTCCATTCCGGACACCACCTCGCCGAACACCGTGTACTGGCCGTTCAGGAAGCTGGCGTCGCCGAAGCAGATGAAGAACTGGCTGTTCGCGGAGTTCGGCGAATTGGAGCGCGCCATGCCCAGCGTGCCGCGCTTGAAAGGTTCGCGCGAGAACTCGGCGGGCAGGTTCGGCAGGTCCGAGCCGCCCGTGCCGGTGCCGGTGGGGTCGCCGGTCTGGGCCATGAAGCCCTCGATCACCCGGTGGAAGACGATGCCGTCATAGAAGTTGCGCTTCACCAGCGTCTTGATCTGCTCCACATGCTTCGGGGCGAGGTCCGGCCGCAGGCGGATCGTCACCTTGCCGTCCTTGGTGGTCAGCACCAGCGTGTTCTGCGGGTCGGACTGCTGCGCCAACGCCGGGCCTGCGCCGAGCAGCGCGGCGGCGAGGGCCAGGGCGACCACGTGACGTCTGTTCATGAAACCTCCAGGCAATTCGATGAGCCGGCCAGAAGCGCCGCTCAGGCCTTGGCCGCAAACTTGGCCGTGAGCCGGGCGGCCACCCCCGCGGGCACGAAGCGGGACACGTCCCCGCCCATCGCGGCGATCTGTCGGACGAGCGTGGCGGTGATGGGGCGCACCATGGGCGAGGCCGGCAGGAAGACCGTCTGGATGTCCGGCGCCATCGCGTCGTTCATCCCGGCCATCTGCATCTCGTAGTCGAGGTCGGTGCCGTCGCGCAGGCCGCGGATCAGCATGGATGCGCCCTCGCGGCGAGCGGCGTCGATTGCGAGGTCGCCGAAGGTGACGACGCGCAGGGCCGCGCCGGCCTCGGCCGCCAGACCCCGGAATTCCTCGGCGATCATCGCCTTGCGCTCGTCGGCGCTGAAAAGCGGCGCCTTGCCGGGGTGCACGCCGATGGCGACCACCAGCGTTTCCGCGAGCCTGCAGGCGTTGCGGACGACGTCGAGATGGCCGTTCGTGATGGGATCGAACGAGCCGGCGTAGAAAGCCGTGCGGGGCGCGCGGGTCGCGGACATGGCGGAAAGCCTTAGCGTGCGGGCGCCCACCCGGCAAGCAGCAGCGGTTCGATCGCGATAGCCGCCAACCGGTGAGGAGGCTCAAACGCCGTCATCCCCGGCGCGCCGCAGGCGCGGGAAAGGGATCCAGGGGACCGGGCGCGCAAATCGGGCAAGCCTGGCTCGATTCCCCCGTCGTGAACCGGGCAAGCCCGGCGCAATTCTTGTGTCGTGAACCGGGCAAGCCCGGCGCACGTGGCCCCTGGATCCCCTTCCCCCTCCGCGCCTGCGGCGCACCGGCCGGGGATGACGGCGCGGTTGGCGAGGAAGTGCGCAAAAAGTCATTCGGTCAACGGCTTGTGCCGGCCTGACCCGGCCCCGATACTGCCGGCATGGAAGCCCTTTTTCACGCGCACGCCACCCTGCTCTTCGCCGCCGCGGCGGCTCTGGTCGGCATCCTGTCGAGCCTGGCGGCGTCGCGGTTCGGCGTGCCGATTCTCCTCGTCTTCCTGGGGGTCGGCATGCTCGCCGGCGACAGCGGGCCCGGGGGCGTGATCTTCAACGACTACGGGCTGACCTACCTGATCGGCTCGGCGGCGATCGCCATCATCCTGTTCGACGGCGGCCTGCGCACCCGCGCCACCACGATCCGATCCGTGCTGGGCCCGGCCGGAGTGCTGGCTTCCGTCGGCGTGCTGCTGACCGCGGCCATCACGGGCGCGGCGGCCAAGCTGTTCCTTGGCGCGGACTGGGTCCCTGCCCTGCTGATCGGCGCCATCGTGGCCTCCACCGACGCGGCGGTGGTGTTCTTCCTGCTTCGCACCGGCGGCCTACAATTGAAGCGTCGCGTCGGCGCGACGCTCGAGGTGGAATCCGGCACCAACGATCCGTTCGCGGTGCTGCTCACGGTGGTGCTTGTCGAGATCGCGTCGGGGGGGCCCGGCGTGGACGCCGCCCATGTGGTGTGGGCGGTGGTGCGCGAGGCGTCGCTGGGCGCTCTGATCGGCTTCGCCGGCGGGCTCGGCCTCGTGTTCGTGCTCAACCGTCTGCGGCTGCCGGCAGGCCTCCACCCGGCCTTCGCGATCACGGCGGCGCTCGTGGTCTTCGCGCTCGCCCAGACGATTGGCGCCAGCGGCTTCCTGGCGGCCTATGTGGCTGGGCTCATCGTCGGCAACCGCCCGGTCCGCGCCTACGCCTCCATCGCGAGCTTCCACGACACCGCGACATGGCTCTGCCAGATCGCGCTGTTCACCCTGCTCGGCCTGCTGGTTTCGCCCAGGCTGATCCTCCCCGTGCTGGCGCCGGCGCTGGCCATCGCGGCGGTGCTGATCCTGATCGCCCGGCCGGCCGCCGTCTGGCTCTGCCTCACGCCGTTCCGGTTCTCCCGGCGGGAGATGACGTTCATCTCCTGGGTGGGCCTGCGCGGCGGCGTCAGCATCTTCCTGGCGACCATTCCAACCCTGACGGGCATGGCGGGCGCCCAGATCTATTTCAACGTGGCCTTCGTGGTGGTGGTCGCTTCGCTCACCGTCCAGGGCTGGTCGATCGGCTACGCCGCCCGCCGGACCGGCGTCGCACTGCGCGATCCCGCCCCGGAGGTGCAGCGCATCGAGATCGATCTGCCGGGACAGCTCGACGCCGAGTTGGTGGGCTATCCGCTTCTGGAGCAGAGCCCGGCCGCGCGGCGGCGGGCCATGCCCTCCTGGGTCAAGCCGGTACTGGTGGTGCGCGAGGGACAGATCCTCCAACCCGTGGAAGCCGGGCCGCTGCAGCCGCGCGACTACGGCTACTTCCTGGCGCCGACCGCGAGGCTCGCGCGGCTCGACCGCTACTTCGCCGTGGACGGCCCGGCCTCGGCTGACGAGGAAATGGCCGAGTTCCCATTCGACGGCAGCCTGCCGGTCGGGGCGATCGCCGATCTCTACGGGCTGGACGTCGGCTCGGACGAACGCGGGATGACGGTGGCGGAGCTCTTCGCCCAGCGGCTGGATGACGCGCCGCAGGAGAATGACCGCATCGACCTGGGCTCCGCCACGCTGATCGCGCACGCGGTGGTGGACGAGCGTGTGCGCCTCGCCGGCCTGATCCTGGAAGCCACGCCCGAGGAGGATGACGCCGCGCCGGGGCCCAGGCGGTGGCGAGAGCGCGCGACGGACAAGCTGAAAGAGGCTAGGATCAAGCTGAGACTGGCTCGCGGAGCGCCCGATTCTCTGGGGTGACCCGATGGAATACGTTCTCCTGGTCCTGATGGCGCTCGCCATCCCGTTGCTCGGCCTGGTCGGGTTCTTCCGAACCGTTTCGCTGGGCCGCCAGATCCTCTTGCTGGAGGCCCGCCTCGCCAGGGCGGAACGGGCCCTTGCCGAGGCGGGGGCCGCGGGCGAACGGACTGCGGCAGCGACCGAGCGCGAAGAGCAGCCGGAACAGGCGGCTGCGACTCTGGCCGAGGAGGAGCAGGAAGAGGTGGCCGCCGCCGAGCCGCAAGGGGCAGCTGGGCCGCCGGCCGCCGTAGCGGCGGGGACGCGACTCCCGCCCCGCTCGCTGGAGGAAACCCTCGGCACGCGGTGGGCCGTCTGGCTGGGCGGCCTGGCGCTGGCGCTCGGCGGCTTGTTCCTGGTTCGCTATTCCATCGAGCAGAACCTGTTCGGGCCCGGCGCACGGATCGCGGCGGGCGGGCTGTTCGCGGCCGCGCTGCTCGCCGTGGGCGAGTACCTGCGCCGCTCCGAGCGCGGCCTGGGCCCAGCCGCGGCGGTGATCCCGACCGCCCATGCGCCCAGCGTGCTGACGGCGGCGGGCACCATCAGCGCCTTCGGCGTGGTGTACGCCGCCCACGCCCTTTACGGCATGATCGGCCCGGCGATCGGCTTCACCCTGATGGGAGCGATCGCGCTCGCCACGCTGGCCGCGGCCGCCCTCCATGGGCCGGCGCTCGCCAGCCTCGGGCTGGTCGGAGCCTTCGCGGTTCCGCTGCTCGTGGATTCGCACAACCCGGAGCCCTGGCCGGTCGTGCTCTACCTCATCGCGGTCGCGGCCGCCGGCTACGCGCAGGCGCGTTTGCGGCGGTGGATCTGGATCGCGCGGGCGACGGCGCTTGGCGCCGTGCTGTGGGGCCTGGCCTTTCTCGGGCTGCGGGGCCCGGACCTTGCCGCCATGGTGGCGCATGTGCTTGTCCAGACCGCGCTTGCTGCCTTCTTCCTGGCGCTGGAACCCTATCGCGGGGCGGAGGACGCGGACGCCGCGCCCGATCCGCTGGCGCTCGGCGCGCTGGCCGCCTTCGCGGCGCTGGCCGGGCTCGGGTTGCAGGATCCCGAGCTCGGGTCCTGGCGCCTCGTTCTCGGCGGCGGCGCCTTCCTCGTGCAGTTCGGGACCGCCCTGAGGGTCGCGCCCGCGGCTGGCGGGGCGCTGTTCGCGGCCGCCGTGGCTGGCGCGATGCTGTGGGGCTGGCCCGTGCTGGCGGAAGCGGCGGCCGAGGGCCCGACCGTGCTGCCAGGCGCGCCCTCGCGGCCGCCCATGCCGACGGCGCTCTGGCTGTTCCTGCTGTCGGGGACCCTATGCGGCGGCGCGCTCGCGGCGCTCGGCTGGGCCCGCCTCATGCGCAGCGCCGCCCTGCCCCGGCTCGCGGCCGCCCTCTACGCGGCAGCCGCGACGGTCGGGCCGCTGGCGCTGATGACACTGGCCTGGCATCGGATCGACGGCTTCGATCGCTCGATCCCCTTCGCGCTCGCGGCCGGCGGCCTGGGCCTCGCCTTTGTGGTCGCGGCGCGGACTTTCCGCACCGGCGAGGAGACGGCCTGCTGGGCGTCGCTGGTCGGGCTCGAAGGCTTCGCGGCCGGGGCGCTGGGCGCCCTGGCGCTCGGGCTCACCATGGCCCTGGAGAAGGGCTCGCTCACGGCCGCGCTGGCGCTGTCGGCGCTGGGCGCCGCCTGGGTCACCACGCAGGCGCGGCTCGGGCTGCTGCGCTACGCCATCGGCGTGCTGGGCGTGGTCGTGGCGGCGCGGCTCGGCTGGAACACGGCCCTGATCGGCGACGATATCGGCTCCCTGCCGGTGCTCAACTGGCTGCTGTGGGCCTATGGCGTCCCGGCGCTCGCCTTTGCTCTGGCCTCCGTTCTGCTGCGGCGGCAGCGGGACGACCAGGTGGTCGCGCTGACGGAGGCGCTGGCCCTGGCCCTCGCGGCGCTGCTCGTGTTCTTCGAGATCCGCCACGCCCTGACCGGGCGCATCGACTCGCCGCGGACAGACCATCTCGAGATGGGATTGCAGGTGGTGAGCTCCCTGCTGTTCGGGCTCGTCACCGTGAAGCTCGAAGCCTTCCGGCGCAGCGCCGTGCTGCGCATCGGCAGCTATGTTTTCGGCGGCCTGGCGTTGGCCGGCTCGCTCGCGGGTCTCGTCGCGATGGAGAACCCCCTGTTCAGCCGGCGCGACGAGGTGATCGGGGGCGCGGTGTTCAACTCGCTTCTGCTCGCCTACCTGATGCCCGCGCTGGCCGCCTTCTGGCTCGGCCGCGCCGCCCGGGGTAGGCGGCCCGCGTGGTTCGTGGGCGCAGCCGTGGCGCTCGGAGCGGCCCTGCAACTGCTGTGGACGGTGCTGGAGATCCGGCGCCTTTTCCAGGGATCCGACATCAACTTCCTCCACCACACAAGCGAGGCGGAGCTCTACACCTATACGGCCGCGTTCCTGCTCATGGGGCTGGTCCTGCTGGCCTACGGCGTGCTGCGCGGGTCGCGTCCGGTGAGGCTGGTGTCCGGGGCCTACATCCTGCTGGCGATCGGAAAGGCCTTCCTGGTGGACATGAGCGGGCTGGAAGGCCCGCTGCGGGCGCTGTCCTTCATCGGGCTCGGCGCCGCGCTGGTCGGCATCGGGCTCGTCTACCAGAAGTGGATCTTCGGGCGGCCGCCGTCCTCTCCGGCGGCCCCCGACGCGCCCTCGCCGGCCGAGTAGGCGTCAGAGGCCCAGCACGCTCTCCGGCGTGACCACCGGCAAGCCGTGCGCCTCGCCGACCGGAGCGCAGGTGAGCTGGCCGTCGTGCACGTTCAGGCCCGCGCGCAGATGCGGATCCTCCTCCAGCGCCTGGCGCCAGCCCTTGTCGGCGAGCGCCAGGGTGAAGGGCAGCGTCACATTGTTGAGCGCGAAGGTGGAGGTGCGCGCCACCGCTCCCGGCATGTTGGCCACGCAGTAATGGACCACGTCGTCGACCACGTAGGTGGGATCGTCGTGGGTCGTGGCGTGGGAGGTCTCGCAGCAGCCGCCCTGGTCGATGGCCACGTCGACGATCACCGATCCCGGCTTCATGGTCTTCAGCATGTCGCGGGTGACGAGCTTCGGCGCGGCCGCGCCCGGCACCAGCACGCAGCCGATCACCAGGTCCGCCCGCGTCACTAGATCCCGCATGGCGTCGCGGGTCGAGAACACCGTGTGGACGCGGGAGCCGAACTGCGCTGAAAGCCGGCGCAGCGCTTCGGCCGAACGGTCCACCACCGTGACGTTCGCCCCCATGCCGATCGCGATCGTGGCCGCGTGCATGCCGGAAACGCCGCCGCCCAGGATCAGCACCTCGGCCGCGGGCACGCCCGGCACGCCGCCCAGCAGCACGCCGCGGCCGCCGGCCGCCTTCTCCAGGCAGTGAGCCCCGACCTGCGGGGCCAGGCGGCCCGCCACCTCCGACATGGGGGTGAGCAGCGGGAGGCCGCCCGACGGCGAGGTGACGGTCTCGTAGGCGATGCAGGTGGCGCCGGAGGCGAGAAGGTCCTGAGTCTGCTCCAGGTCGGGCGCGAGGTGGAGGTAGGTGAAGAGCACCTGGCCGCGGCGCAGCTTCTTGCGCTCCCCGGCCAGGGGCTCCTTGACCTTGACCACAATGTCCGCCGCCGACCAGACCGCATCCGCATCGGACGCGATCGACGCCCCGGCCGCCACGTAGTCGCTGTCGGGTATGCCGGAGCCGAGCCCGGCTCCGGTCTCAACCAGCACCTTGTGGCCATGATGGACCAGTTCGGCCGCGGCGGACGGGACGAGGCCGACCCGGTATTCGTGATTTTTGATTTCGCTGGGCACGCCGACGAGCATGGGACCCTCCCCCATTCGGTGTCGCTGGCGAAAGTTTAATCCGGCCGCGCGGCGCGAGGCGCCAATTGGGCCTTCGCGACCGCGAAATCCAGGCATAACATTGCGTCAATCTGACGAGGGGGCGTCATCAATGCGAATTCCGGAACTGGACGCGCGCGATCGTGCGATCCTGAAGCTGCTCCAGCAGGACGGGCGGATCACCAACGCGGACCTGGCCGAGAAGGTGCACCTGTCGCCCTCGGCGTGCCTGCGCCGCGTCAAGCTGCTGGAAGAATCCGGCCTCGTCAAAGGCACCGTGATGCTGCTGGACGAGGCGGCGGCGGGCCTCCCCGGCGCCGCCTTCGTGTTCGTCACCCTCGACCAGCAGGGCCGGCAGAGCCTCGACGCCTTTGAGGCCGCCGTGGGTCGCCACCCCGAGATCCTGGAGTGCTACCTGCTGGCCGGCACCGCGGACTACCTGCTGCGCGTGGTGTTCGCCGACACGGCCGACTTCGAGCGCATCCACCGCAACGTGCTTACCACCCTGCCGGGGGTGGTGCGGGTGCAGTCCACCCTGGCGCTTCGGACCGTGAAGCGGACGACGGCGCTGCCGATTTGAGGATGGGCTGGCGCTCCTCCCGCCGCGAGCAGGCGCCAAGGCTTCCGGGATAACGTCGAGACAGTGGAACCTGCGCCGTCATCCCCGGCGGCGCGAAGCGCCGGGAAGGGGATCCAGGGGCAAGGCGCGCATGGCCCTGGATCCCCTTCCCCTCCGCCGCTCCGCGGCTCCGGCCGGGGATGACGGTTCCAGTGAGACGTGGCCAGGCCCAACAGCAGAGACGCCCCCGCAGGGTTGCAACCTTGCTCACGCCGGCCGATATACGGCGCACACCGCAGGGAGAGTCCTCGTGACCGACGCCGCACAGCCGACCGCGCCCGCCGCAGACATCGCCGCCATGCCGTTCGAAGCCGCCCTGGCGGAGCTCGAGGAGATCGTGGGCAGGCTGGAGCGCGGGAACGTCGCGCTGGAGGACTCGATCGCGATCTACGAGCGTGGCGAAGCGCTGAAGAAGCATTGCGAGGGTCTGCTTCGGAAAGCGGAAGCACGGGTCGAGAAGATCACGCTGTCAGCCGACGGCCGGCCGCGCGGGGTGGAACCGCTCGACGTGGACCGTTAAGCGCCGCGGTCCTGCGACCCTGGATCAATTGTGCCGCCCAGTCGTTTTCGTGTAGACGGTCCTTTGGCAATTGGGGGCCAACGTTCCCCGACAGGTCCCGATGTGACGATTTCTCCCGCCTCCTCGTCCAAGACCCCGCTTCTCGACCAGGTCAGCGAACCGCACGACCTGCGCCGGCTCGAGCCCGCGCAACTGCGCCAGCTCGCCGACGAGTTGCGGACGGAGACGATCGACGCCGTGTCGGTGACGGGGGGACATCTCGGCGCAGGCCTCGGCGTGGTGGAGCTGACGGTCGCCCTGCACTACGTCTTCAACACGCCGGACGACCGCATCATCTGGGACGTCGGGCACCAGGCCTATCCGCACAAGATCCTGACCGGGCGGCGCGACCGCATCCGCACCCTGCGACAGGGCGGCGGGCTCTCAGGCTTCACCAAGCGCGCCGAGAGCGACTACGACCCCTTCGGCGCGGCGCACTCGTCCACCTCCATCTCGGCCGGCCTCGGCATGGCGGTGGCGCGCGACCTCGACGGGCGCAAGAACAACGTCGTGGCGGTGATCGGCGACGGCGCGATGTCGGCGGGCATGGCCTACGAGGCCATGAACAACGCCGGCGCGATGGATTCGCGCCTGATCGTCATCCTGAACGACAACGACATGTCGATCGCCCCGCCGGTCGGCGCCATGTCGGCCTACCTGTCGCGCCTGCTGTCCGGCCGCGCCTACCTGACCCTGCGCGACATCGGCAAGCAGGTGACCGGGCACCTGCCCAAGAGCATCGACCGCACCATCACGCGCGCCGTGGAGCACGCGCGTGGGTTCCTGACGGGCGGGACGCTGTTCGAGGAGTTGGGCTTCTACTACGTGGGCCCGATCGACGGGCACAACCTGGAGCACCTCCTTCCCGTCCTGAAGAACGTTCGCGACCGCCAGGCCGGCCCTGTGCTGGTCCACGTCGTCACCCAGAAGGGCAAAGGCTATCCGCCGGCCGAGGCCAGCGCCGACAAGTACCACGGCGTGAACACCTTCGACGTGGTGACGGGCGCGCAGGCGAAGCCGAAGGCCAACGCCCCGTCCTACACGCGCGTCTTTGCCGACACGCTGATCAAGGCCGCGCGCGAGGACGACAAGATCCTGGCCATCACGGCCGCCATGCCGACGGGTACGGGCCTCGACCTGTTCGGCAAGGAGTTCCCGACGCGCACCTTCGACGTCGGCATCGCCGAGCAGCACGCGGTGACCTTCGCGGCGGGCCTGGCCACCGAGGGCTACAAGCCGTTCTGCGCGATCTACTCGACTTTCCTTCAGCGCGCCTACGACCAGGTCGTGCACGACGTCGCCATCCAGAAGCTGCCGGTGCGCTTCGCGATCGACCGCGCCGGGCTGGTGGGAGCAGACGGCCCCACGCATGCCGGGTCGTTCGACGTGGCCTATCTGGGCTGCGTGCCCGACATGGTGATCATGGCCGCCGCGGACGAGGCCGAGCTCGTCCACATGACGGCGACGGCCGTGGCCTTCGACGAAGGCCCCATCGCGTTCCGTTATCCGCGTGGCGAAGGCGTGGGCGTGGACATGCCCGAGGTCGGCCAGGTTCTGCCGATCGGCAAGGGCCGCATCGTGCGCGAGGGCTCGCGCATCGCCCTGCTGTCGCTCGGCACCCGGCTGGCCGAGTGCCTGAAGGCGTCCGACGACCTGGCCGCGCTGGGGCTCTCGACGACCGTCGCAGACGCGCGTTTCGCCAAGCCGCTGGACAAGGCCCTCGTGGAGCGGCTGGCGCGCGAGCACGAAGTCCTGATCACCGTGGAGGAAGGCTCCGTCGGCGGCTTCGGATCGTTCGTGCTGCACCACCTCGCCGAGGTCGGGGCCCTGGACAAGGGCCTGCGCGTGCGCAGCCTCGTGCTGCCGGACGTCTGGCTCGACCAGGACAAGCCGGACCGCATGTACGCCAAGGCTGGCCTCGACGCGAAGGGCATCGTGGCCAAGGTGCTGGAAGCCCTCGGCAAGGACGAAACGGCGGCCGCGAAGGCCGCCAGCCTCATCGCCTGATCCTTCCTACTTGATGGCCGCGCAGGCCACGCGGGCGCCCGCGTTGCCGATGGGCTGCGCGGCGTGGTCGTCCTCGCTGGCGTGGATCACGAAGGCCGAGCCGTCGGCGTCCTTGAGGCCGTTGGCGCCCGAGAGCTTCACGAAGGGCGTGAACAGCTCCGCGTTCACGGAGCCGTCCGCGGCGGCGTAGAGGTTCGGCAGGTCGCCATTGTCCGGGCCCTCGGCGTTCAGCAGGCCGTGCTTCCTGTTGTCGTGGTTCACGTGCGCCTTGGAGGCCATGAACTTGTCCGTGTCGCTGCAGTCGCCGACGGCGTGCATGTGGGCGCCATGCCAGCCAGGCTGGAGCGCGCCGGCCTTCAGGGAGACGCGGATCACGACCCCGGCCTGGGAACCGCGCAGCTGGATCGTTCCGATGGACGCGCCCTTGTTGTCCACCACGGAGGCTTCGGCGGTTTCCTGGGCGTGGGCCAGACCGGCGAGGCCGGCGACGAGGGGCAGGCCGGCAAGGAGCGCGGCGACGTGGCGATGCATTCAAGAACTCCCTGTGTTGTTTTGTTCGCCGTCGGGAGGCTTCGCCCGCGGCCGGGGCATGCTATAGGACCCGCCGCCGCACACCAATGTGCGTCGCGGCGCAGCCCGAAATCCTGAAGCCCCATGACCCGCGCCTCCCCCGTCGAATCGACCGCCGCCCCCGCCCGCTCGCCGCGCGCGGACGTTGCGCTCGTCGAGCGCGGCTTCTTCGAGAGCCGCGCCAAGGCGCAGGAAGCGATCGCGGCGGGGCTCGTGACCGTCGATGGCGCGCTCGTGCGCAAGGCGTCCGAGGCCATCCCGGTAACCGCAACCGTGCGAGCCGAGCAGCCCTATCCGTGGGTGTCGCGCGGCGGCCTCAAGCTCGCGGCGGCGCTGGCGCGCTTCGGCTACGACCCGCGGGACCGGTTCTGCCTCGATGTCGGCTCGTCTACCGGGGGCTTTTCGCATGTCCTGCTGACGCTGGGCGCGCGCGCCATCACGGCCGTGGACGTAGGCCATGGCCAGCTGCACCGGACCGTGCGCGAGGATCCGCGCGTGACCTCGCTGGAGGGGCGGGACGCCCGCACGCTGCAGGCGGCCGATCTCGCGGAGTCGCCGTCCCTGCTCACCTTCGATCTCAGCTTCATCTCGCTGAAGCTTGTTCTGCCTCATGTTCTTGCGCTCGCGGCTCCGGACGCCGCCATGGTGGCGCTGATCAAGCCGCAGTTCGAGGCCGGACGCGAAAAGGTCCGCAAGGGGATCGTGAAGGACCCTGCCATGCATGTGGCCGTGTGTGACGACATCGAGAAGCTGGTGCGCCGGCTCGGCTGGCTGCCGGACGGCGTGATCGCCTCGCCCGTGCCGGGCGGCGACGGCAACCGTGAATTCCTTATTGGCGCACGGCGCGGCGCCTTCCCGGCCGCCCATGGCTGAGCGGCTTCTCATCGAGCGCCTGGGGCAGCGGGGCGACGGCGTCGCGGCGACGCCGCATGGGCTGGTCTATGTGCCCTACGCCCTGCCGGGCGAGACCGTGCTAGCGGAGGTGGAGGGAGACCGGGGGCGGCTGCTCTCCGTCGAGTCGCCGTCCCCTGCCCGGGTTGCGGCGCCCTGCGGCCTGTTCGGGACCTGCGGCGGTTGCGCCGCGCAGCATCTCGCGCCCACCGACTACGAGGCCTGGAAGACGGGCCAGGTCGCGGCCGTGTTGCGGCAGGCAGGGCTGGAAACCGAAATCCGTCCCCTGGTCCATGCCCATGGCGCCGGGCGGCGCCGGGTGGTGTTCCACGCGAGGCGCGTCGAGACGGACGGGCGCAGCCGGATCGCCGTGGGTTTCATGGCGGCGCGCTCGCACGCGCTGGTCCCCATCACGGCGTGCCCTCTGCTCGTCCCAGAGCTGGCGCGGGCGCCGGAAGCGGCGCTGGCGCTGGCGGAGGCCTGCTCCAAGAGCGCCAAGCCCCTCGACATCCAGGTCACGGCCACGCTGGGCGGGCTCGACGTGGACCTGCGGGGGCACGGCCCCGCCTCGCCGAAGCTGCGCAGCGAGCTGGTGCAGCTGGCCGAGCGGCTCGACCTGGCGCGCCTCACGATGCACGGCGACCTGATCGTCGGCCGGCGGCCTGCAGCGGTGCAGATCGGCCGGGCCGAGGTGGAGCTGCCGCCAGGCGGTTTCCTGCAGGCCACCGCCGCCGGCGAGGAGGCCCTTGCCTCGCTCGTGCTGGAGGCGCTGCCCAAGGCCAAGCGGGTGGCGGACCTGTTCGCGGGCGTCGGGCCGTTTGCGCTGCGCATCGCCGAGCGGGCGGCGGTCCACGCGGTCGAGGGCAAGGCTGCGGCCATGCTGGCCCTGTCGAACGCCGTGCGGCGCACGCAGGGGCTGAAGCCGCTGACTGTCGAGACGCGCGACCTGTTCCGCCGGCCGCTCATGGGGCCCGAGCTCAAGGACTACGACGCCGTCGTCTTCGACCCCCCCAGGGCGGGCGCGGAGGCGCAGGCGCGCCAACTCGCGGCTTCGCAGGTTCCCACCGTCGTCGCCGTCTCGTGCAACCCGGCCAGCTTCGCGCGGGACGCCGCCATCCTCGCCGCCGGCGGCTACGCCTTGACGGGCGTGACCCCGGTCGACCAATTCCGCTACGCCGCCCACGTGGAGCTCGTGGGCGTCTTCCAACGCCCCCGGACCACCCGGGCGCGCCGCACCCTGGGATAACGCCATGCTGGACGCAGCCGCCGTCGTCGCCCAACTCGCCGCCATCGTGGGCGAGAAATACGCCTTCGCCGATCCCGAGGCGATGGCGCCCTACCTGGTCGAGTGGCGCGGGCTTTATCGCGGCAAGGCGCTCTGCGTGGTGCGCCCCGGCTCCGTCGAGGAGGTCTCTCGGGTGCTGACCCTCGCCAACATGCAGGGCAGGAAGGTGATCCCGCAGGGCGGCAACACCGGCCTCGTGGGCGCCCAGGTGCCGCACGAGAGCGGCGATGAGATCGTGCTGTCCCTCAACCGCATGGATCGCATCCGCGAGGTCGACCCGCTGTCGGACACGATGGTGGTGGAGGCCGGCGTCACCCTGCTCCGCGCCCAGGAGGCGGCGGAGGGCGCCGACCGGCTGTTCCCCCTGTCGCTCGCGTCGGAGGGCACCTGCACCATCGGCGGGAACCTCGGCAGCAACGCCGGCGGCACGGCGGTGCTGGCCTATGGAAATGCCCGAGACCTCGTGCTCGGCCTCGAGGTGGTGCTGGCCGACGGCCGCGTGTGGCATGGCCTGGGCAAGCTCCGGAAGGACAACACCGGCTACGACCTGAAGAACCTGTTCATCGGCGCCGAGGGCACGCTGGGCGTCATCACCGCCGCGGTGCTGAAGCTGTTCCCGCGGCCCCGCCAGATGGTGACGGCGATGTGCGGCCTCCCGACGCCTGCGGCGGCGCTGAGCCTGCTCGGCCGCGCCAAGGCGGTGGCGGGCAACAACGTGACCACGTTCGAGCTCGTGCCGCGGCTCGGCATCGAGATGTCGGTCAACTACATGGGCTGCCGCGATCCGCTGCAGGGCCAGCACCCCTGGTACGCGCTGGTGGAGCTCTCCTCCGCCCGGGACGAGGGCCTCGAGGGGGCCCTGGAGGAGATCCTGGGCGCCGCCATGGAGGCCGGCGAAGTCGAGGACGCGGTGATCGCCACCTCGCTCGACCAGCGCAACGCGCTGTGGAAGCTGCGCGAGACGCTGTCCGAGGCTCAGGGATTCGAGGGCGGCTCGGTCAAGCACGACATCGCGCTGCCGCTCGCCTGCATCCCGCAGTTCATCGAGGAGTGCAACGCCGCCCTGGAGCAGGCCATGCCGGGGTGCCGGCCCCTGCCCTTCGGGCACATGGGCGACGGCAACCTGCACTACAACGTCACCCAGCCCGTGGGGATGGACAAGCAGGCTTTCCTGGCCCGCTGGGACGAGCTCAACCGAGTGGTGCACGGGCTGACCGCCCGCTACGGCGGCTCGATCTCGGCCGAGCACGGCATCGGCCGGCTGAAGCGCCACCTCCTGGCCGAGGTGAAGGACCCGGTCGCCCTGGAGATGATGCGCGCCATCAAGGCGACCCTCGACCCCAAGGGCATCCTGAACCCCGGCAAGGTGCTTTGAGCGGGGCTCAGGATCTCGCCCTGCTGCCAAGGTCGCGTGAGCAAGCCACGCCAGACACATATGCGCCGTCATCCCCGGCGCGCCGCAGGCGCGGCAAGGGGATCCAGGGGGAAGGCGCGCATGGCCCCTGGATCCCCTTCCCCTCCGCCGCTCCGCGGCTCCTGCCGGGGATGACGGCCGCGGATTGGCTTAACCCCCCGCAAACGCCCTTGCGCCACTCTGGACCCATGCGCCCTCGCGCGCCTGGAGATTCGCCGTGGCGATCGGCGCCCTTTCATCGCAGGTCGTTGCGCAGCCTGGCTCGGACGCCGGGGCGCCGGCGCTCAAGCCGGGGGACGTGATCGCGGCGCGCGTGGCGGCCATCCTGCAGGATGGGCTGGCGCGCCTGATCACCGATCTCGGGACGATCGAAGCCGCCATCCCGGCGGGAGTGGCCGAGGGCGCCACGGTGAAACTGGCCGTCGCCCAGGCAGGTTCGCGCCTCACGCTCCGGATCCAGCCCGACTCTCCGGACCAGAACGGCCCGACTGCCGGCGCGACCAGCCCCAAGGGCCAGGCCATATCCGAGCCGGCCGCTGTCGTGATCACGCGCGCAGGCGCCGAGGCGTCCGCCGACCAGCCGCCCCCGAAGCCGTCCCCCGCGGCCGCGCTGGCCGGCGCCGTCGCCAAGGCCGCCGCGACACAGGCGCCTCCTTCCGAGATCGTGACGACGCTCCGCGCGGCCCTGGCTGACCCACGGACGGCAGCCACGCTTCCGGCCGAAGCGGCTGCGGCTGCGCGCAGCCTGCTCGCCGGCGCGCTGGACGGCACGAGGCCGATCGACGCGTCCCGCATTCGCGAGCTGGCGCAGGCCTCCGGCCTGTTCTCCGAAGCGCGCGCCGCGGCCGGGCGTCCCGCGGCCGGAGACGCCAAGGCCCTGATGCTGGCGCTCAGGGCGGCGCTCGACGGAGAGACCGTCGAGATGGCGCCCCTCCCTGTAGCCTCCGCCAAGCCTGCCGCCGTTTCGCAAGGCGCGCCGAGCGTTGGACTGCCGGCGGATGAAGGCGACGTCTCTCGGCCTGCCGATGCTCCGGCCGGACGTGCCGCGCAGGCGGCGGCGCCTGACAGCAAGGCCGACGGACAGGCCCCCGCGCCACGCCCGCAGGCGCCCGCCTTTGAAACAGCGACGGAATTTGCAGCTGCCCTGAAGGCTCCCATCGGCGACGCCCGGCTTTTGACGCTCGCGCTGCGGGCGGCCCTGGCGCAACCCCTGCCGGTCCCCTCGGCGTCAACGGATCCAAGTCAGCTGGCCCGTGCGCCCGCCGACCGGAGCGCAACGCCCCGCCTGCCGCCACGCGCCGACCAGGCGCCGGCGCCCGAGCCGCCAGCGCCCCTGCCCGCGCCGGCCGATCTCGCCGATCGAGTCCTGTCCCGCCTCATCGGGCAGCAGGTCGAGGCGGCGCTGGACCGCGTGCGCCTTTCCCAGGCGGCATCCCTCCCGGCCGAAGCCACGCCCACTGCAGACCAGACCGCCAAGGCGCCGGCGCAGACCTGGATCCTGGACATCCCCATCCTGCTGCCGCGGGAAACCGCCAACGCGCAGTTCCGCATCCGCAACGAGGGACGCTCGGGCGCGGCGGCGACGCCTTCCGGGCCGGCCTGGACGATCGAATTCGCCATCGACACCACGGATTCCGGCCCCATCCACGCGCGGCTGGCTCTCGGGGCCGCCGGCCTGGGCGTGACGCTGTGGGCCGAGCGCGCGGGCGCCCTCGCCCGCCTACAAGACGGCGCCGAAGCCCTGAAGACCGCCCTGGCCGACGCCGCCTTCGGCCAGGCGGAAGTCGCCGTGGTGGCCGGCGCGCCTCGCCGCGCGCCGCCGCGCTCCGGCGCTCTCATGGATCAGCGCACATGACCCGGGTGGACAGCCCCCGCGTCGCCGTGGCGCTGGAATACCGGCGTGGAACCCACAGGGCGCCACGGGTGACGGCCACGGGCCGGGGCGCGGTCGCCGAGCGCATCCTCGCCGTGGCGGAGGAGAACGGCGTTCCCCTGCAGGAGAACGCGGCCCTCGCCGAAGCGCTCTCGCGCGTGCCGCTCGACGACGAGATCCCGGAGGAGCTCTACCGCGCCGTGGCCGAAGTGCTCACGTTCGTGCTCCGGGTGACGCGGCGGGTTTAAGCCGGCCGGACCAGGGGACCTCGCTTCCTGCCCCCTGCCGTCTTTGCGAGGAGCGAAGCGACGATGCAATCCAGCGGCCATTGGGCGCAAGCATTTTGGATCGCGGCCCGTCCCCTCTGGATCGCTTCGCTGCGCTCGCAATGACGGGACCGGGACGCGCCTATGTCAGGCCTGCGATCATGCTCGCCTGGGGCGAGGCCACGTAGGACCACGGGCCGACCTCGTCGGCCCCGCCGGGGGTCACGCTCCAGCCCTGGCTCTTGTAGAAGGCGAGCGCGTTGAAGTTCTTCTGCTGGCACTTGAGCCAGACGCGCGGGCCCAGCACCGCCATGGAGTGGGCCAGCAGGGCGCGGCCGACGCCCTTCCGGTGCTCGGCCGGGTCCACGAAGAGCAAGTGGATGAAGCGCTCCTCGGGGCACAGCGACAGCAGCCCCGCCACGCGGCCGCGCCGCTCCGCCACGAAGATGCTCTCGTCCAGCGAGTCCCTCTCGAAATCCTCGGGCTGGAAGGTCTCCGGCGGCCGCCAGGGAAAGGCCACCCTGCGCGCTTCCACATAGATCCGGGCGCAGGCCTGCAGGTCGCGCGCCTGATAGGGGCGGATCGCAATGGCGCTCCTGTCGCGCCCGATGCGGGGCGCGGCGCTCAGAACAGGCTCCCCTGGGCGGGCGCGGCCGAAGAGGCCGCCGCGGTCTTGCGGGCGGGCGCGGGCCGAGCCGCGGGCCGCTCCGGCCGGGGCAGGCGCGGATCGCAGGCCTCCATCTCCAGGATCTCGTCCGGGCAGGGCCGCATGAGCGCAGCCGCCATCCGCGGGTCCTCGCCGGCGCAGTCGAGCCAGAGGTCGAACTGCTCCGGCTCGATAATCACCGGCATGCGGTCGTGCACAGCCGCCACCAGGCCGTTGGCCTGGGTCGTGACGATCAGCGCCGTGTCGATCTCGCCTCCGTCCGGGGACACATAGGTCTCCCAGAGCCCCGCGAGGGCCATGGGCTGCCCGTCCCGGCGGCGGATCAAGTAGGGCTGCTTACGGGCTGTCTTGCCCTCGCCTTCCCGGCGCCACTCGTAGAAGCCGTCCGCGGGCACGAGGCAGCGGCGACGGCGCACGGCGTTGCGGAAGGCCGGCTTGTCGGCCAACGTCTCGCAGCGGGCGTTGATCAGCAGCGGAAACTCGCGCGTGTCCTTCACCCAGGTCGGGATGAAACCCCAGCGCACCAGCTTGAAGGCGCGCCGGCCGCGCTCGTCCGTGACGATGGCGATCGGCTCGGTGGGCGAAACGTTGGTCCGCGGCGGGAAGTTCGGCTGCTCCTCGTAGCGGAACAGCGCGCGAACCTGCGCGGGCGAGGCGGTCAGGGCGAAGCGGCCACACATGCCAGCAATGTGGGCCCGATGCGCCCCCGGCGCAACCGCGGCGGTGGGCGGCCCTGGGGCCGCCTTTCACCGTCTTTGCGAGAGAGCGAAGCATTCCAGGGGCGACAGGGCGCAAACCGCAGGCGCCGGCGCGCCGGCGCTCCTGGATTGCTTCGTCGCTGCGCTCCTCGCAAGGACGGATCGACGCCGGTGGCGTCCCTCACCCCTGCGGGAGGTCCGCGGTCCGCCTCAACGCCCGACCATAAGCCGTCTTGCCGAACAGCTCCGCGCGGGCGAGCAGCTGCTCCCGCCCTATGAAGCCGTTCAGGTAGGCGATCTCCTC
>NZ_PVZS01000003.1 GCF_003004785.1 Alsobacter soli | reverse complement strand
GCCGCCGGGGCGTGCTCCGCGCGGATGCGCCTGCGCCCCGCCTCCGCGAGCCGCGCCCGCAGGCCGGCGTCCGCGCGCAGGCGCTCCAGCGCGCCCGCGAGCTGCGCGTCCGTGAACGCGTCGGGCAGGCGCCAGACCGCGTCCGCGGGCAGCTCGCCCATGGACCCGTGCGCGTTCACGAGCACGGGCGCGCCATGGTTCAAACAATCCAGCGCCGCGCCGGAGCTCTCGCCGCGGGAGTGGGCGCGGAGTTGTACGGCGAGGTCCGCCCGGCGCAGGTAAGAGTTGTAGGTGTCGGGCTCGACCCAGCCAGTGAGGCGCACGCGCTCACCGAGGCCGAGCGCCTCAATTTGACGTTGCAACTCCTGGGCGTAGTCGCTCGACAGCTCGCCACCGACGAAGGCGAGCCGGCAGCGCGGGTCGCCACTCGAGGCCGAGGCCGCGAAGGCGGCGAGAAGCCGGTGGTTCAGCTTGGAAGGGCCGAGTCCGCCGAAGCTGCACACCACGAAGTCGTCCGGAGCGAAACCGAGGTCGATCCCTCCTCCTGCAGCTGGGCCTCCCCTGCCGCATGGGGGATACGGCGCCCGCAGGTGCGGAATCAGCGAAACCGTATCTGCCCAGCCGCCGTACCAGCGCCGGATCCGCTCCAGCGCCTCGCGGGAATGCACGATCGCTCCGACCGAATCGAACAGGGCGGCGCCGCAGCAGGGATAACGCTGGATCACTGCAAAGGGGTCGCGGTGGAGATAACGGTCCGCCGCCGGTCCCCATCCGTGGTCGCGGTAAAGCGCTTCGAACCAGGCGCCTTCCCGGAAGGACGACGTGTCCATGTCGGAGAGAACGCCGGACAGGAAAACGTCGTGCAGCGTGACCACGCCCGGGTGGTCTTGAAGCAGCGGGAACATCCAGCGGTGCGCGTTGGAATTCCCGAGCTGGTAAAGGATCCGGTCGTAGGAGGCCGAGCGGGACGAGAAGGCGGCGGGATCCAGAACCTTGTGCCCCGTGTGCGACCACGCCTCGCGGGCCGTCGCGTCCTCGCACACGAGGTCGAGATCGTAGTGCGCCGCCAAGGCCGGGATCAGCTCGGCCGCGTAGGCCGCCACGCCGCTGCGCTGCGGCGGCAGGGGAGACACGAAGGCCAGCCGGCTGCGGCGCTGGGGGACCGGCGGAGAGCTCAAGGCGATATGGGAGGACACAAACACAGACTCTCAAGACGTGCGCGTCGCGACTTTTCGCGCGAGACGTGTAGGCGTCAACCGGCTATGGGGTCTCGATCGCGCCGAGCGCCGCAGTGGTCGTGCTTGGCGCCACGCTCCGGGAGCCAACGCCACCGTGATCCAGCCAATGGGAGCCCGATCTGGCGAGCGCCCCCTCCGGGTCGCGCTCCTGTCGGACTGGTTCGCGCCGCGCCGGGGCGGCATCGAAACGCAGCTCGCCGGCCTGGCTCGCGCCCTGATCGGTCGGGGCGTTGAGGCCACGGTCATCACCAGCCTGCCTGGCGACGCCATTTACGACGGCGTGCCCGTGATCCGGCTTCCGACGCCACTGTTGCCCGGCGCCCAGATCGCCTGGTCGCCGCGGCTCGTCGCCACCATCCAGGGCGCGCTCGCCGAGGGCGATTTCAACCTGGTCCATGCCCATCCGAGCGTGGTCGCGCCCGTGTGCCTCGCCGGGCTGATCGCCGCTCGCCGCCTGGGGCTGCCCGTTCTGCTCACCTTTCACTCCAGTTTGGGCGTCGTCCCCTTCTGGCTTGGCCTCCTCGACAAGGCGACCGGCTGGACGGCTCAGGGCGTGACGCTCGGCGCCGTCAGCGCCGTCATCGCCGGGCAGGTGCAGCGCATCGCGCCGGGCCGGCCCGTGCTGGTCATGCCGAACGGCCATGACCACGCGTTTTGGTCGGGGGCAAGGCCCCACACCGGCGCAGGCCCCGTTTTTCGCGTTGTCACGGCCATGCGGCTCGCGCGCACCAAGCGGCCCATGGCCCTCCTTAACGTGCTGCGCCGGGCCGGTGAGGCCCTTGCGGGCCGGGGCGTCACGCTGGAGCTCGTCGTTGCGGGGGAGGGGCGCTACGCCGGCCGCATGGCCCGGGCGGCCCAATCGTCTAGCCTGTCGGCGCAGTTGCGCCTGCGCGGCTGGCGGCCCCCCCAGGCCCTCCGCGAGCTCTACGAGCGTTCAAACCTCTTTCTCCTGCCGTCCACCAAGGAGGCGTTCGGAATCGCTGCGCTGGAGGCGAGGGCCGCGGGACTGCCGGTGGTTGGCCGCCGCGGCACGGGGCTGGAGGATTTCATCACCGACCAGGACGGCGTCCTGTGCGATTCCGACGAGGCCTGCGCAGAGGCGATCATCCAGCTGGCGACCGACCGGGCCGCCCTGTCGAGGCTTGCCGGACCCAGGCCCGGACTGGGCCGGTATGACTGGGCGGCCGTGGCCGCCGACCATGAGCGGCTTTATCGGGCGGCCCTCACTGGCCCGCGAATTCGCGGACGAGCTTGAACGCCGCTCCGCGCGTCTTGAACAGGTTGATCACGGCGCCAAGGCAGGCGAGGGCCGGCTCGCCGGTCCGAAACCGGCAGTCGAGGCGGATGGGCGAGCGGGTCAGGTCCACGAATTCCCAGGGGTGGACGAACAGGGTCACCGGGCTCCGCAGCCGGCCGAGCCATCGGTCTCGCACGGGGGCGGGCAGGCGCAGGACGCTGGAGGTGACGGAGGCGCTGAGGCGGGCGGGCGCGCCGGCGCATGTGGCCGGCGGCTCCATCGGCTTGTACAGCGCCCGCGAGGCGTCGACCGTGAAGCCTTGGCCGACCAACAACTCCAGAAAGTCCTCGGGGAAGGCGAGATAAGGCGCCCGAAACGACGTGACCGAGGCGAAGCGGCGCAGGATGTCGTTCGTGCTCGCGATCTCTTCCTGCGCTTCGCGCCAGCCCATGGTGCGGAAGGACCGGTGGGAATAGCCGTGGCAGGCGAGTTCGTGCCCATCGGCGACGAGCCGCGCGATGCAGGCTGGATAAAGGGCCGCCGTTTGTCCGGTCGTGAAGAACGTCACGGGGATACCCGCCCGCGCGAAAAGGTCCAGCAGGCGCGGCATGCCTTCCGTGACCCCGCGCCAAGTCCAGAGATAGGGAGGGCAGTCAGGCTCGAGGTCGACCGTGAGAAACACTTCGAGCGGTTCGGCGGTCCAGGCGTTCACAGCGCGCCTGCCCATCTCGCCGCCAGGATGCAGGCTGCCGTCCACCCGGCGGCCAGGAGGTCGTCTAGGATGACGAAAAATCCACCTTCACGCCTGTCCGCAAGGTAGACGGGCCAGGGCTTCGCCATGTCCAACGCGCGAAAGAGCAGGAACGCGGCGCCGAACCCTTGCCAGGAGCCCGGAGCCGCCTCCAGGGCAAGGCTCATGCCCAAGGTCTCGTCCATGACGATGGACTGATGATCCGGCGCCCCGAGCGCCTTTCCCATGCCGGACGCCGCCACCGACGCAAGCGCGATCAGAAGCAGGTAAGCGGACCCGCGCAAAACGGGCGGGAGAGGGTGCAGTGCCGCGAACAGCGCGATGCCGGCGACCGAACCCGCCGTTCCGGGCGCCCAAGGCGCGAGCCCGACGCCCCCGGTCGTGGATACGAGGAAGCGCCAGTCCGTGAAGACTTCCGCAACACCGGGGCGTCGGCCTGCGGCGCCCTTCACGGGACCATGCCGACTCTGTCGGCCACGTCCCTTTGCCGAAGCAGAAACGCGGCCCGGGTGAAACGCTGGAGCGCCGTGAAGTGGGTGAGAGCGGCGAGCATCCACAGCGCGAAGGGCAGGAACCACGCCATGATCGGGGCCCCAATCAGGCCCACGCACAGGATGAACAGTCGTATGGGCTTCTCGAGCAGATCCGGCCAATCCTTATTGGCGGTCGGGGCCTCGAGAGCCACTCGGGCCTTGTTGTAGCTGGTCAGCATCGACCCGGTGATGATCAGGAAGGCCACGGGCCATTGATCCAGGACCCACCCCACCGTGAGGTAGATCGCCGCTTCCTGATAACGGTCCACGACGGCGTCGAGATACCCGCCAAATCGGGTCGACGCGCCCTGAGCGCGGGCGACCAGCCCGTCCAGGGTGTCGAAAAGGAGCGCGGCGATCAGGCCCGAGCCGAACCAGAAGCTGTTTTTCGACACGACCAACAGCGCACAGAGCAGCGCCGTCAGGATGAGCCCGATCACGGTGATCTGGTTGGGAGTGACAGGGAGCCTCGCCACGCCGCGCACGACGCCGCGCCCGATCGCGAGCCCCAGCCGGACCACGCCGGAGGGCTGGTCCGTGGCGGCGCGCAGCGCCGCGCCGCCGTGGCGCGGCTTCGACATCGCCAGGCCGAGCGCCAGCAGCGGCAGGCCCACGCCAAGATACCAGCCTGCGAACCGGAAGGTCGCGTCATCCATCTGGAAGAAGCGTTGAATCCAAACCAGCATTCGCCTATCGCTTGACCAAAGGTTGTAACAAGGCGCTTTGCTACCATGGGGAGTTCAAGCCGGGCTAGTATCTCCTCCTCGACCGGCGCCGCGATTCCAAAGCTGTTGTCCCAGACCTGGCGCACGAAGGAATTGCCGCCCGCGGCAGCGCGGCTGAGGCGTGGTTGGATCGAGAACAATCCAGATTTCGTCGTCTCGCTCTACGACGACGAGGCCAGCCGCGACGTGGTGGCCGAGGTGGCGCCGGACGGGCTCGCCACGTATGACGCCATGCCTTTCCCGGTGATGCGCGCAGACGCGTTCCGCTACGCCGTCATGGTGCGGGACGGCGGCGTCTACGCGGATATCGACATGGAGTGTTTGCGGCCGGTCGAGAGATTGCTAAGCGGGCGATCCTGTGTCCTGGCGATCGAGGCCTGGTTGACGAAGGCGCGCGCCCGGGAACTGGGCTACGCCGCGCCCTTTCAGGTGGCCAACTGCGTATTCGCGGCGGCGCCCGGGCACAGCTTCTTTCGGGAGGCCCTGGCGCGGGCGCTGGCCTTGTCGGCCGCCGTGCGGAGCAGGGCGGAGGTCGAGGACGCGACCGGCCCGCGCATGCTGACCCGCCTGTTCTTCGAAAGGGAGTGGGACGTGGCCTTGGCGAGCCCGATCGCCCTGACTGCCCCGCTCCATTATCCCAATCTGTGGCCGCTGAACACCAACATGCACGCGCGGCACCGCGCTTTCGGGACGTGGAAGGATCGGCGTCAGAGATCGTTCCGCCGGCTCTGGATCGAGCGGGATCGATGGGTGAACCCGTTTCCTCGCGCGCTGGTGCGCCCGACTGCCGAGGCGTTCCGGTCGGTCTCGGCCGGGGAGGTCCCATGGCCGGCCGCGTGACGAGGGAGGTCGAGCGGGCGTTGGCGCGGTTCCGATACATGCCGCCCGCCTTGCTCCCGGGGCTTTTGGCGCGGGCTATTCGGTTGCATTTCGGCCGTCCAGCCTTCGGCCGGCCCGGCTGCCGTCCCGAGCGCGTCGTGGTCACGCTCACCACGATCCCGGGGCGCGCTCGGAAGCTCGCGCCGACGCTGCGTAGCCTCCTGGACCAGGACGAACCCGCCTCGCGGATCATCCTGGCGCTGCCCCATAGGTCCCGCCGAGATGGCGTCGCCTATCCCGATCCTCCTCAACTCGGCCTGCCGCGAGGAGTCGACGTGCTGCGCTGCCCGGACGAGGGCCCGGCGACGAAGCTCCTACCCGTGCTTGAGGCGGAACCTCGGGCGACGCTGGTCGTGGTCGATGACGACGTGATCTACCCGCGCGACTTCATCGCCACGCTTCTCGACGCCCATCGGCGTCGGCCCGATGCGGCGATCGGCTATCGGGGCGTCCGGCTGAGGGGGCTTGGCAGCATGGCCGAGCTTCCGCATGTGTTCGCCACCGGGGTTGCCGCGCCAACGACCGTCGACGTGCTGTTCGGCACCTGGGGTTACCTGTTGCCGCCGGGAGCCCTGGACAACGCGGTGGCCGATTTCTCCGGCTATCCAGAGGCCGTGCGCCTGGTGGACGACATCTGGGTTTCCGCCCATCTGGCGCGGCGTGGCGTCCCGCGGATCGTCGCGCCGGCCCGGCGGATCCCGCTGGAGACGGCGGCCGCCTGGACCGGCGCCCTCTCCGCGGGGCTCAACCGCTCCGGCGACAACGATCGCGCGGCGCTTGCGGCCCTGGACTCATTCTGGGCGGGGCCGCACGCCCGCAATTCCAAGGACCTCGAGACGCTCGGATGATTGATCTCGCCTACGCCAGCTTCGGCCGCGAGCGACCGCAGGGACTCGGCGGCTTGCCGCTCGCGGCCATCTGGCTGGTTAGCGCGGCTTTCGTGCTCGCCGCCGCCGCGGCGACGCTGGTGCTCAACTTCTTCGCCCTGTTCACAGGGACCCTGATCACCTTTCTTGGGCGGAACGGGACCCGCGTTCGTTTTCTTAAGCTGTTCGGCCGCGTGCCCGCCATTGCCGTAGGGCTACCCGTGCTATTCGGATACGCCGTTTGGCACAGGGCGACGCACGACGGCTTGGCGGCCGCGATCTGGCCCTTCCTGGGCGTCTGGGTTGTCGGAGCGCTGCTGATCGGGCTCGCGGCCCTGGTCGCGCCGCGCAGGGTCAGCCGCGGGCGCTCTCAGCCCTGAGATCCAGCACGGCGACCAGGCGCAGGCCCGGCGTCATGACCAGAACGCGCGCCTCGGCGGCTTCGCCCGAGCTCGGGCGCGGCGCGACGGCAAGCTCCAACGGCTCACCGACGAGGGCGGGGCTCAGGAATCGGCCCGAGTAGACGGTTGCCCCGCTCGGGAAGTCCAGGGCGCGGGCGGCCGCTTCGGCGAGCAGCGCGATCAGCCCGCCCGGCGCCACCGGCCCGGTCAGGCCCAGCGCCCGGGCGCGATCCCTGTCCGCATGAATGGGGTTGGGATCCCCCACTGCCGCCAGGTAGCCGGCGACGACTGCCGGGGCGAGCGGGGCCGTGCGCAGCCGCGTCGCGCCCCCCAAGCGGGCTCGCGCATCGGGGCCAGGGCCGGCGAGGCTTGCAGCGTCGGCCAGCCGCAGGCCAGCGGTTAGCGTGGCCGATGCGCCTGCGGATGGCTGTTCGAAGGCGGCCAGCAGGACGGGGGCGCGCGCGACGCTGTCGTCGAATTCGACGCGAGCCGCGACGACCCCGTCGTGCGCGAAGACCCCGCGCGACGCGTGGCGAAGGCTTTCCTGGACAAGAGCTGTTCCAGCCGGAAACCGCTCCAGGCGGTTTCGCATCGAGGATGTCGCGCGGCCGGCGAGGACGAGCGCGGACGCGAGCGGGGAGGGCCGGCCTGCGCGGCCGTGCCCAGCCAGGCCAGCGGCGAGATCCGCAAGCGCCAGCGCGGCGTCGGCGTCATAAGGGACTTCGATGATCACGCCTGCGTCAGGACCAGCGAGGCGTTCACGCCGCCGAAGGCGAAGGAGTTCGTCAGGGCCGCCTCGGCCGAAAAGATCCGCGGCCGGTGGGGAACAGGCTCGATGCCCACCCGGGGATCGGCGGCGGTGAAATTGAGCGTCGGCGGCGCGGTCTGCTCGCGCAGCGCAAAGAGCGTCACGATGAACTCCAGCGCACCCGCCGCGCCAAGGGCGTGGCCGTGGACCGGCTTCGTGGACGAGACCAAGAGGCGCTCGGAGGCCGGCCCGAACGCACTGCGGATCGCCTCGGCTTCGGTCATGTCGTTGGCGACCGTTCCGGTGCCGTGGGCGTTAACGTAGCCGATCGCGGACGGCTCGATCCCGGCGTCGGCGAGCGCCTGGCGCATGCATGCAGCGGCGCCGGCCACGTCCGGGCGCAGCAGGTCGGCGGCGTCGCTGGTCGCGCCGTAGCCGGCGACCTCCGCCAGGGGGTGCGCGCCGCGCTCCCGGGCAGCTTCGGCGGACTCCAGCACCACTACGCCCGCGCCTTCGCCCAGCATCATGCCGTCGCGCCCGGCCGAGAACGGCCGGCACTCTGTCGCCGACATGACGTGCAGGCTTTCCCAGGCCTGGAACTGCGCGTCGACGAGCGGCGATTCGGCGCCGCCCACGATGCAGCGGTCCGCAAGGCCGCCGCGGATCAGCTGGGTTCCCAGGCCGATGGCCTGCGTGGCCGAGGCGCAGGCTGTGGAGATGCAGTAGGTCGGGCCGGTGGCTCCATAAGCCATGCCGATCCAGGAGGCCGGCGCGTTCGCCATGACCTTCGGCACCGTCATGGGGTCGAAGCGTCCGCCTGGGTCGGAGATGAACTGGTGATAGCCCGCGTTCAGCGTCGGGGCGCCGCCGAAGCCTGTGCCCCAGACCACCGCGCAGCGCGAGCCGAAATCATCTGGCCCGAGGCCGGCCTGCTCGACCGCCTCGCGGGCGGCGGCGAGGGCCAGCACGGACACGGGGTCCTGGAAGCGCGGCTTCGAGCCCTCCATCAGCGACGCGAGTAGGCCTTCGGGCAGCTTCGCCGCGCGGGTCACCTGCTGGCGGCGCATAGCCGGGAAGAGGACTTCGCGGACGCCGCTTCGTCCTTCCAGAGTCGCGCGCCAGAGCGCCTCGGCGCCGAGCCCGCAGGCGGAGACCGCCCCGACCCCGGTGACGGCGACCCGCCTCACGCGCCAGCCCTGGCGCGGTGCTCCTGGATGCGGGTGACGACGATGTCGGTCAGGTCCCGCACCGTCTTGGCCTCGGCGAGTTCCTCGTCCACCGAGAGGTACACGCCGAACTTCTCCTCCACGGCCATCAGGATCATCACGAAATCCGCGGATTTGACGCCAAGTTCTTCCAGCAGCGCCTCCGGGCGGATGGCGGACCGGTCCACCATCGCCTCCTCCGCGACGATGTCGAAGAGGCTCGCCGTGATGGCGTCGCGGTCGGCAGTGGAGGAGCTTGTCATGCTGGCTTCCGGTCGTAGGCCGAGGCCTCGGGGCGGAGGCGGGCCGCTTGGTATGGACGGCGGTTCCCCGCATAGCAAGACGCGCCCACCGAAAATTCAATCATCGGTGGTGCTCCCGCGGACTGAGCCGGTAGAGCAGCCATCCATCCGCCGCGGCGAGCGCCAAAGGCAGCGCCGCGGCGGCGACGATCGCGGGTCCCAAGTGGCTCTCGATCGCGATCGCCGCGATGCGTGCGCCCAAATAGGCCAGATAGCTGGCGGCGAGCCCGGCCATGGCGGCAGCGGCGAGCCCCCAAAGGTCGTAGGCGACAGCGAAAAGGCCAGCGACCGCGATCGCGGCGAGCCCGGGCGTGAGCGCCTGGCTCAGGCGAATGCGCAGCCACTCGGCATATTGCGGCGGGTTGTTCGGCAGCGCGCGGTCCCGCGAAAGGGCGATCAGGTCAGGCAACGGAACGTATTTCGGATGGATGCCCCGATAGAGAAGCCACCGCGGGCTGAGGGCGATCGTGATGTCCTCCTGATGGACGCGCGCGCCGACCGGCGCCTCGGCGCCGGCAGCCGACGCAGCCTCGCCCCTGTCAGGTTGCATCGTCCAGACCGAAGCGCCGCGAGCCCGCAGCAGGAACGGCTCGGCCGGGCTGACGGCGAATACGCCCGCCTCGGCCACGCGCAGCAAATCGCCCTGAGCATCGAAGTCATAGACGGTCGCAGGCCCGAGTTTCGGATCGGGAGCATCCTGGAGCGTCGCTTGGATCACGCGGCCGCCCACCGCCAGCCACGAGGCGTGCGGCTTGCGCGCGGCCGCGTAGGCCCAGCCATATTCGCCCAGGTGACTCCGGCTCAGCGACATGAAAGCGTATGGACGGACCACGTTGTCGAGAAGGAACTGGGCGGGAACCGATGCTGCCGCGAGGATGAACAAGGCCGCGCTCCGGCCTGCAAAGGACATCCCTACGGTGCGCACCATGGCCAGTCGCCCGCTGGCCGCATGGGCGGCCTCCGCCCAGATCAGCCCAAGCAGAAAGGCGATCGGGAAGGCTTGCGAGCCGTTGTCGAGCAATCGATAGGCAATATACGCCGCCGTGCGGCTGGGCGCGGCGCCAAGGGCGGCGCCTTCAGCCCAGACCTGGGCGATCTCGGACGACACGTTGATCGCTGTGACCGAGCCGACGATGGCGAACAGGGTCAGGCTGATGAACCACAGATGATGGCACAGCATCGCCCGCGTGTGGACGCCGAGCGCGAAGCGGCGCAGGCGTCCCCACGCGCGGGGCGTGGGTGCAGGCGCTCGCATTATGAACGGACCAGGCGCGGGGCGGTCAGCATGGGGCGCGTCACAACGGCCGACAGCACGAGCCCGCCGAGTGACAGGGCGGCCAGCGCCGCCGTCGCGAGAGCGGCTGCAACCGCCGATCCGTCGGCAGGCGCGAAGGCGCCGGAGCCGGCGAGCACCAGGCAGCCAAGCAGAAGGGCGATGGCGGCCGGCAAGGCGAGGAAGCGGGTCCTGGCCGTTGTGCCGGCGGCCGCCAGAAAGGCCAGGCCGACTCCGAGGGCGCTCACAATCGCCTGCTGCACGATGATCGTCCCTTTCCGCCCATTGGAGCGGGAGAGAAAGACCGTATCGCGCCGCGCCAGGAGTGCCGGCAGCGTCAACTCGTCCTGGCGACTGCTCACCTCCGGTGGGAACAGCGTGTTGACGTCGAATTCCCTCCGCGACCCGGCGCCCTTGACCCGCACGACGTCGATCCCGCCGTCGGGGTCCGTGCAGATCCGACAGTGTGGCGTCATGGGGAGCGGCTCGCCCGATTCGCTTTCCGGCTTCTTGAAGGCGAATACGCGCGCTTCGCAGGCATCCACCAGCAGTCGACCGCCCTCGACGCGCATGTCGGCGCAGTTGGATGCGAACACCTGGTCGAGGCGGTCGCCGTCGAAGCTGAAGACGCGCATCTTGCGCCCCACCGGAGAGGGATCGCCCCAGACATGCAGCACGGTGTCGCGGGCATCGAAAAACTGTCCCGTCTCCGCCCCGCGGCCGACGACACCCGCGAGCGCCGCTTCGTACTCGCTGCGGAACACGTGGCTCGCGAGCGGCTTGAGGAAGCCGGCGACTCCAAGGGAACTGAACAGGGCGACGCAGGCCATCGCGGCGGCGATTTCGATTCGGGGCCGCCCCCCCGAACCCGCAGCGGAAAGGATCAGAAATTCCCGCCCCTCGCGTTTCTGCAGCACGACGAGGTAGGTGGCGACCAATGCCGCGATGGGTGCCACTGCATCCATGATGGTTGGCATCATGGCGCCGAACAGCACCAAAAAGGAGCGCGGCCCCAGCCGGTAGGTCAAGGCCGTGCGCAAGATGAAGTCGAACTTCTCGATGGCGAAAACGCCCAGCAGTGCGGAAAACGCGATGAGGTAGGTCGTCAGCATCTGCCGGACGGCTTGCCGCGAGAAGAGCATCGGCGCGCTAGACCGCCATTGCGCCTTCGGCGGGAGCGGCCTCGCCGACGCTGAAGTTGTCGCCCAGAAACGCGGATCGTACGCGCGGCATGTCGATCACGTCCGCGGGAGGTCCGGCAGCGATGACGCGTCCGTCCTGAAGGACGACGGCGCTGTCCACCAGTTCGAGCGCCGCGCGCGCCTTGTGGTCGGTCAGCAGCACCCCCACGCCCGACGCCGCGATGGCGCGGATGCGGGCCGAGAGCGCGGCGACCATCAAGGGGTCGAGCCCAGTGAAGGGTTCGTCAAGCAGGAGGTAGCGGGGCAGGGGGCAAACCGCATAGGCGATCTCGACGAGCTTGCGCTGTCCGCCCGACAGCAGGCCCAGCCGAACATTCCTCGTCGGCTCGATCCCGAACCAGGCCAGCATCATCCCGACCACCCGCTTGCGCAGGGCTGGGTCCGTGTGGCGCGCCTCCGCGGCGATCTTCAGGTTTTCCTCGGCGGTAAGACCCGGGAACAAGCTCGGAGCCTGCGGAACGTAGCCGAGCCCGAGGCGCGCCCGGCCATCGAGGGCGACGCGGGAGACGTCGCGCCCGTCCAGGGAGACAAGGCCGCGGTCAGGTCGCTCCAGCCCCGTCAGCATGCGGAAAATCGTCGTCTTGCCAGATCCCGACGGGCCCAGAAGCCCGGTGATCTCCCGAGGGCGCACCAGGATCGAAACGTCCGACACCACCACCCGCGCGCCATAGGCTTTGACCAGGCCGGCGCCGGCCAGCCTCCATCCTTCCGACTCCGTCGGCCCGGTCATCAGGTTAAGCTCCAAGCGGGCCCGCGGCGCCGCGACAGTTGGGGAACATCAGGTGGCGACACGGCGCATGCGAGGTGACTTGCAAGGGTCGACAAGCTCTAGTTGAGGGAGGTAACGGTCACAAGCAAAGCTAGTAGTTTTCCACCTCTCCGATCGCAGGGCCAAGCGTCCATGGTGCTCCGACGTCTGCTGTCCACCCTTCGCGGGGATGCGCCGAGCCCGACGCAAGCCGCGGTCGGCTCGCCACTGGACCTCCTGGATCCCGTCTTTCTCGAAAATCCGTATCCGACCTACGCGGCGCTGCGCGTCCATGACCCCGTGCATCGGACACGCTCGGGCGCCTGGTTCCTGACACGACACGCGGACGTGGCTGCGGCGTTCGGCGACCGCCGCCTGGGCAACGCTCCGGCGCCCACGGCCGTGATCGCCCGTCGCAATCGCGACCGGTTCGTCTGCGCCGACGTGGCGGCGAACATCCTGCCCTTCCTCGACAAGCCGGAGCATGGGGCTGTTCGGCGGATCGTCGCGGGAGCGCTTCGGGCCCGGCTTGGTCGTCTCGATCTCGAACTTCCGCAACTAGCCGGGAGCCTCCTGGAGCCCTGCCTCGAGCGTCGGTCGATGGAGGTCATGTCTGAATTCGGGCGCCCGCTCTCGGTCGCGGTGATTTCGCTGATCATGGGGCTGCCGATCGAAGACGCCGCTCGGCTGGATGCCTGGAGCGACGCCTTCTTCCATCTGTTCGCGCCCATGCCCTCGGAGGCCGCCCGCGTGAGGGTGGACCAGGACCTCGCGGAATTTCGCGACTATCTGCGCCAGCACGCGGCGGCGCGGCGTCGAGCGGGTGGCGACGACCTGATTTCTGAGTTGATGCAAACCGAGGCCGAAGGTCGAATACTATCGGAGCCCGAGCTGCTCGACGCCTGCATGCTAATCTATGCCGACGGGATCGAGAACATCGACGCCGCCATTGCGAACACATTGCTGGCCCTCGGCGGCCATCCAGAAGAGCAGCGCAGGCTCGAACGGGAGCCCGAGCGTGCGCGCGCCGTCGCCCAGGAGGGGATTCGCTTCGATACCCCCGGCCAGTTCATCGCCCGCATCGCGCGGGAGGACCTGGTAATAGCCGGGCGTTCGATCCCCCAGGGCGGCGTCGTGCTTCTGGCGCTGGCGGCCGCCAACCGCGACCCGGTTGCCTTCGAGAAACCTGACAGGTTCGCCCCTGATCGGTCAGAGGGCGGCGCCTTGACCTTCGGCCAGGGACGCCACGGTTGCCTGGGCGCCAACCTCGTGCGCCTCCAGGTCGCGGCGGCGCTGCAGGCGCTCTTCACTCGAACCCGTCGGCTCGCGATCGACGACGGCCCGGTTCGCTACAAGGCCCGTGTCGGGCATCGTTGGCCGGAGCGGCTCCACATTCGTTTCGAACCAACCTGAGTTAGGTTTCAGGTTGTTGCCCAACCTAGGGTTGTTTAGTACGTGGCGCTTGCGGCCAGCGCCCGCCTTGGGCTGCTGACCGCCGATTCGAATTCCCGCCTGCGTTCGTGGGCGTTCCCATCGACGAGGCGTGGAACATGGGCACCCTCCTGACGGGGGCGACCGGGACCCTGGGATCGCAGCTGCTGCCGCGCCTTGTCGACGCGGGGGAGCCGGTGATTGGCCTCGTGCGCGCGGACGACGAGGCTCACGCCAGGCGGAGACTCCAACCCCTCCTGCCTTCAGGAGCAGAGGTCGGCGCCGTTCGCGGGGATATCGGCGCGCCGCTCTGCGGGCTGTCGGCTTCGAAGCGCGCGAGCCTTGCGGGTCGCGTGAGCCGCATCCTTCACTGCGCCGCCAGCATCGATTTCCTCGACGCCGAGCAGGCGATGGCCAGCAATGTGGGTGGCGTCCGCAACATGCTGGACCTGGCCGACGCGCTGGGCGTGCGTGAGGTGCTGCACGTCTCCACCGCCTACGTGGCCGGCGACGCGCGGCGCTTCGGGGAGACGGACTACGCGGTTGGCCAGCGCTGGCGCAATCCCTACGAGACGTCGAAGCATACCGGGGAAGGCCTGGTCCGCGCGTGGGCGGCCTCCGCCGCGGGCCGCCGCTTCGCCATCTATCGACCCGCGATCCTGGTCGGCGGACAAGACGGCTATACGCCGGGTTTCGATGCCTTCTACACGTATTGCAAGGCGCTCGCGGTCGCGGCCGCCGTGTTGCGCCGCCGAGCTGGCGCTCGTCTGCCGGACAGCGTCGCCGTTTCAAGCGAGGGCGTGGTCCACATGCCAGTGGCCGTGCGCCACGACGTCGGAGCCACGCTTAACCTGGTTCCGCTCGACTGGGCGGCGGACGCCATCGTGGCCTTGCTTCGCGTGCGAGCCGAGGGCGTCTTTCACCTCACGCATCCCCATCCGCCCCAGGTCGACGAACTCTGGGCAGACGCCCAGCGCGCCCTGCGAATCACGGGCCTTCGGGTCTGCAGAACCGACGCCGAGAAGGCGGCTGCGCTGTCGGCCATGCCACCCGTGATGGCGAGGCTCCAGAAGGGATTGGAGCCGGTGTTCCAGGCTTACCAGCCCTACACGACGGGCGAGCCCGTGTTTGGAGTCGAGAGGCTCCGCGCCGCCCTGGGCGACGCGTATCGGGACCCACCAGCCGTTGACGGCGCCTATGTCGTCCGCCTTCTCGCCTTTGCCGAGCAGGCTGGCTGGGGTGACCGCGCGCCGGGGCGGGAGGCGATCGCGGCGGCCTGAAACCGGGAGAGAGCGCCCATGATGAAATGGTGGGGCTGGGGCGCGTATGACGTTTCGTTCCCCATGGACCAGAAGCCGAACCTTTGGCCCTGGGCCCGGACCAAGCTTGGACTCGAGGTGGAGCGCTCCACGCCGCCGGTGGAGCGGGCATCCCTGCGGTTTGCCTCGCCTGTGATGAACGACGCCTTTGTCGGCGCGCTCGCGGCGGCCGTGCCCCATGCGGAGTGTTCGAGCTCGGACGAGGACCGCCTCCACCACGCATATGGGAAGAGCTATCCGAACCTCTGGCGCGCCCGCTGCGGAGATCTGGGCAGGCTGCCAGACCTCGTGGTTCGTCCGAGCTCGCGGGAGGACGTCGAGAGCATCCTGGCGCTGGCGCATGCCCACGAGGCGTGCGTGATCCCCTTCGGGGGCGGGACCAACATCGTCGGCGGCGTCGATCCCCTGCTCGGGGAGCGGCGCATGATCGTCTGCCTCGATCTGAGACGGATGAACCGGGTGGTGAGCGTGGACCGCTACGCCATGACCGCGGTGATCCAGGCGGGCGCGTCCGGCCCCGAGCTGGAGCAGCAACTCCAGAAGCACGGCCTCTCCCTGGGGCATTTCCCGGATTCCTTCGAGTACTCGACCCTGGGCGGCTGGCTTGCGACCCGGTCCGCCGGCATGCAGTCCGACGCCTACGGCAGGATTGAGGATATGGTCGTGTCCGTCACGATGGCGACCCCGATGGGCGTGATCGAGACTCGTCCCGTGCCTGCCTCGTCGGCGGGACCCGACCTGAACCGCGTTGTCGTGGGCTCGGAGGGGGTGCTCGGCGTGATCGTCGAAGCCACCATGCGGGTGCACGCGGCGCCTGCGGCGAAGGATTATCGCGGGCTGCTTTTTCGCAGCTTCAGTGATGGCGTGGCCGCCATCCACGACTGCCTGCGGGCGGGTATCCGTCCCAGCATGATCCGGCTGCAGGACGAGGGCGAGACGGAGTTGGCCTTCCGCATGAAGGCGCCGCCCAAAGGCCTGTCCGGCCTGCTCCAGGGCGGGGTGAAGGCCTACCTGGCCCGTTCCGGCTACGCGCGGCCGTGCATCATGGTGATCGGCTTCGAAGGCCAGCCTGCGGACGTGCGCCGCCTTCGGGTCCAGGCGCTCAGGGTGATGAAGAGGCGAGGGGCCTTTCCCCTCGGGGCGAGCGTGGGCGGAGCTTGGTCGAAAGACAAGTACAACATGCCCTACCTGCGGGACTACATCATGGACCGCGGCGTCATGTGCGACGTCTCGGAGACCTCGGCCACCTGGGACAAGGTCGTCGACGTGCACGCCCGCACGATAGCGGCCGTGGAGGAGTTGTTCCGGGAGGAGCAGGGCGGCCATGGCGTGGTGGGCTGCCATATCTCCCACACCTACGATACCGGCGCCTGTCTCTACTTCACCTACGCGGCCCGGCAGATCGAGGGGCGCGAGCTCGACCAGTATTACCGCTACAAGCGCCGCATCACTGACGGGTTCATGCAGAGCGGCGCGGCCCTGACCCACCACCACGCCGTGGGGACGGAACACCGTCCCTGGATGGAGCAGGAAGTCTCCTCCACCGGCCTGCGCGCCTTGCGCGGCCTCAAGGCGGCGCTGGACCCAAAGGGGATCATGAATCCCGGCAAGCTCATTCCGGACGAAGGGAAGACCGCTCAGCCGCCGCCGTGACCGCCCAGGCCGCGCCTGGCGTTAATCGCGCCCATCACCCTGGCGCGGGACGGGCGCGGGACAAGGCCCGCGGCCAGCGTGAGCAGCTTGTTGCGCAACCCCGGCACGATCAGGAAGCGCCCGGCCATCAGGCCCTCGACGGCTTCGGCCGCAACGCGGTCTGGGTCCATGCCGCCGCGCTCCGCCCTGGGGCTGAGGCCCGCGCGGCTGCGGAAGGCGGTGCGGGTCGTGCCCGGCGCGAGCAGGCTGGCGGTGACGCCCGTCCCCCTGAGCTCCTCGCGCAGGGCCGCAGCGTGGCTAAACATGAAGGCCTTGCAGGCGCCGTACACGGCCTGGTGCGGGACGGGGATGAACGAGTAAACGGACGCCACGTGCACGATGCGCCCGCTGCGCAGCGGCAGCATGGAGCGCAGCGCCAGCCGGGTCAGTCGCAGGGTCGCGAGGATCTGCACCTGAACGAGGGCTTCCTCCGCATCCGCCTCCACGGCCGCCACGGGGCCGTGCACGGCGAAGCCGGCGTTGTTGACCAGGATCTCAACCCGCATGCCGGCCGCGTCCAGGGCTGCGGCGATCCGCTTCACGGCGTCCGGCTCAGCGAGGTCGACGGCGCAGATCTCCGCCCTGACGCCCGCGCCGGCGCAGTCGTGGGCCGCGGAGCGCAAAGTGGCCTCGTCGCGGCCCACAAGCATCAGGGGAAAGCCCCGTTTCGCGAGCTGACAGGCGAGAGAGCGGCCGATCCCCGAAGATGCGCCCGTGACGAGCGCGGCCCCGGTTATGTCCGACGGCAAAGTCATCGGTCCTCCCAGTCCGCAGGCTGTCCGAAATGGCGCTTCTCCAGCCGAGCTAGCGTCTCGCCGATGCGGGCCGTGATTGCTCGGTATGCCCCAGGGCGGGGGAGTACGGCGCCGAACTCGATCACTTCCATGGCGAGGCGGAAGCGGGATCCGCGGCGAGGGAAGTCCGAGTAGCCGTCCTGCCCCTCTGCGCGCATGTAAACGCAGGCGACCCGGCACGGACCCGCGTGGGCCACGACCTTGCCGACGCCGGTCGCCAGCCGGCCAGGGTCGAAGCGGCCGCTCCGGCTGCGCCTCCCTTCGGGAAAGATCGTCACCGTCTCACCCTTCGCGAGCAGATGCGCGCAGAACTGCAACACGCGGTCCTTGTGCCGCATGGAGCCGTTCCGATCGATGGGGATGCATTTCGTGACGCGCAGGATGGCCCTGCAAAGCCACCTGCGGCCAAAGACGTCGTCGGCGGGCACGTTCCAGGAGAGGTGATTGTAGCGCCGCGCGTAAAAGCGCGCCGGCGCGAGCGCCCACACGATGAGCAGCGAGTCGACGAACGTGAGATGGTTCGCGCAGATCAGGATGGGACTGGAGCGCGACGCGAGCGCTGCGAATTGGCCCCTAATCGCCCGAAGGTTCTCTATGCGGTAGCCGCCCACAATGCGCAGCGCCAACCAGAAGGCGGCGTAGACCGGCCAAAACAGGAGGCGGCTGATGCGTCGGCGCTGCCCCACCTTATAGAGCGAGTGCGGCGATAGGGTCGGCTCCAGCCACCCGTTCGGCGCTTCCCTGGCCGGATTGGCTGCCTGAGCCGCCCCAGCGTCACATCGCGCCTCCGCGTCAAAGCGGCGCCCAGGATCGCCCGCTCTTATCAGCACGTGGCAGCCGCGAGTTCCTCGCCTCGCGAAGCCTCAACCCCCGCCAGACGCCTGGATGCAGTCTCGATGCGATCAATCAGGACGCCCATGAACGCCGTGCGTTCGGTGCTCGCTGGGATAAGGGGCAGGATTTCGACCCGTATGACGCCGGGCGGGCGGAGGATGCTCCGCCGCGGCCAGACCAGGCCCGAATTCAAGGCGACAGGTACGCAGGGCGCCTTCAATTGCTGGAACAAAACGGCCACGCCCTTGTGATAGTCCGGCTTGGCATAGGGCGCCGCGCATCGGCGCGTGCCTTCCGGAAAGATCAGGATCGAGCGCCCCTCGGCGAGCGTCTGCCGGGCTGTCTCGACGGCCTTCGCGAAAGGTCCGACGCCCTTGCCGCGAGCCACGGGGATATGACGCATTCTCCACGCGACAAGACCCATGATCGGCGCCAGCAGGAATTCGCGTTTCACGAAGGCGGCCGGATCGCCCAGCAGCATGGGCAGAACAGCGCTGTCCCACGCGGATTGATGCTTCGAGGCGAACAGCACGGGCCCCGGGGGGATGTTTTCACGGCCCACGACGACATAACGGACGTCGCAAACGACTTCGATGAGCCAGAGTCCGATCCTGAGATACGCATGAAAAATGCGCCGCACGAACGACCGCGGCAGGACCATGAACGGCAGAAGCAGGGCGAACGCGCCGCTCAGCAGGATGATCAGAACGAGAAAGACATAGGATCTCAGAACTACGCGCCATGACGGCGATGGGAGTTGGGTCATGAGGCTGTTGCAAAATGGGTCATGCTGGCCACAGTCATATCCCCGAGCACGTCGGCGCACACCATCCGACCGTGTGATAATCCGGCTTATATACTAAAAATCGCGAGGCGCTCGCCCACGCCGGCGGGCGTCCTACGCAGGTCCGGCCCGCTGAATGCCAGCCACGACAGGTCCGCAAGCGCTCGGGCGCGCACGTGATCGAACAGGGCTCCTGTACACCAAGCTGGACCGGTCTGCTGCTCGACTCCCTCGGCTTTCCAGGGTGATGTTCCCCCAGCATTACGACCACCGAACGCCGTCTTGTAAATCGTCGATACTCGCCAACTGCTCCGCGCTGAAATCAAGTTTACCGAGCGCCTCGGCGCAGTGGTGGACCTGTTCGGGGCGGCTTGGGCCAATGAAAGCCGATGCCACACGGAGTCACTCGGGTGTCGAGGGACTGCGGTCCGCCGCTCAGTAGTGAGGTGGCGGGGGCTCCTCCTGCGGGCCGGGAATGGGCCGCTCCTGTAGGTCCCGCACCCTTTCCTCCAAGCGCTCGATCTGGCGACGAAAGGTGTCCATGGCGGACCATTGCTCGACAATGACCTTATTGAGATCCTCGATCACCTGATCCTGGTAGGCGAGACGCACCTCAACATCTTCGAGCCTCGCGGCGAAGTCCTTCTCGGCGAATTCGAGTTCCCTATTCATCCAGTCCTCGCGCACTATCGGCTCGGGCGAGCGGGCGTTCTTCGCTGATCTGAGATGCGATGTCCACCGCGTCGCTCAGTTGCGTTCTCCCGACCGAAGCGGAGTCGGAACTCTGGCGCGTTAAGGTCCGTGTTGGTCATGACCTCGCGTTCCCAGTGGTCTCCCTCAACCAAGCAGAAATTGCCGCGGCGCGTCGCATGTCGACGAATTCGCCCGCCTAAAAAATGCTAGTCACGAGATCGAAATGCCATTGCAGCTCAATGCAGCATTTCTTATGCGGGTCAGATGAATAAGTCTTTGACCAGGCTTAACTGTTGCGCTTCTGCCGGGGTCGCCACGCTTCCAATTGAACGCTATGCGTTCCTTGTCGCCCCCGACCCCTAGGGCGGCCAGATCACCCCCAAATGCCCACTATTCGGCGCGCCGCTTCGCCGGCGGGCTGCCGGCCGCGCGCGGGCTCTCGTCGACGAAACTCAGGCCCCCTCGAAGCTGTAAACCGCAGCCGGATTGCGAACGAGGATCTGCTCGATCGCCGGCGCGGGCGCCCATTCGGCTAGGAGGTCCAGCAGGTCCGCGTCGTCGGGCGGCTGCTTGACCGAGACATGCGGCCAGTTGCTGGCCCAGAGCATGCGCTCGGGCGCCGCCTTCACGCAGGCGCGGGCGATGGCGGCGACGTCGTCGTAGCCGGGCGGCCCCGCGCGCGAGACCTCGTAGGGACCGCTGAGCTTCAGCCAGGTTGTTCCCGCCTCCAGCAGTCGGAGGAGGCAGGCGACGCCCGCATGGTCGAGTCCCGGCGGCTCCAGGAACTTGCCGACATGGTCGATCACCAGCGGGCAAGGCAGGCCCCGCAGCATCGCTTCGCGCTCCGGGAGGAGCCGGCCGTCCATCTGCAACTGGATGTGCCAGCCGTGGTCGGCGATCTTGGCCGCCACGGGCTCGAGGTCGTCCCACGGCACGACGCCGCCGGGCAACATCTGGAATCGCGCGCCGCGGATCCCGGCCTCGGTGAGCCGGCGCAGTTCGGCATGGTCCACGTCCGCCCCGACCACGGCGACGCCGCGCGTTGTCTCCTGTCCCAGCGCCTGGATGGCGGCGACCGTGCAGCGGTTGTCGAAGCCATAGGCGGTGGGCTGGACCACGACGGCCCGCGTGAGGCCAAGCCGGGCCTGCAGGGCCCGGTAGGCGTCCGCTGTCGCCCAGGCGAAGCCGGGCGTGGGCGTGGTCGCCGCGGCCGGATAGGCGGCGTCGTAGATGTGGATGTGGCAGTCGCAGGCGCCGGGCGGGGCCTGGAGTGCGGGGCGATGGGTCATGGGGCCTCGGGGGTCAGGCGCCGCGGCGCGTCCAGCGGTCGGCGTTCACGGCCCCCTCGGGGACGGAGCCGGCCAGGATGGCCTCGACCTGCCGCACGGTGTCGAAGGCCTGGGATTCGATCGCCTGCGGTACGAGGCCGCCGATGTGGGGCGTGGCGATCACGTTCGGGAGCGCGGCCAGGGCCGGGGAGGGCATCTGGTCGGCCGCGCGGCCGACATCCATCGCCGCGCCGGCGAGGCGGCCCTCCCGCAAGGCGGCGGCCAGCGCCGCCTCGTCCACCAAGTTCCCGCGCGAGAGGTTGATGAAGAACGCGTCCGGCCGCATCAGCGCGAAGGCGGCGGCGTCGAACAGGTTCTCGGTTTCTTCCGTGGCCACGGCCAGGCAGATCACGAAGTCCGAGCGGCGGAGCAACTCCTCCCGGCCCACCTGCTGGAGCCGGGCGTCGTCCACGGCTGCGTAGGGGTCGTGCACGAGCACGGTCATGCCGAGGGCGGACAGGATGGGGGCGAGGTGGCGGGCGATGGCGCCGTAGCCCAGGATCCCTGCGGTCGCGCCCGTGAGTTGCCGGCCCATGCGCACCTCGGGCATGCGGCCGGCGTGGTAGTCGGCGGCGGCGCGCGAGACGCCGCGAGCGCAGTCCACCAGGAAGCCGAGCGCCAGCTCGGAAACGGCGGCCATGAAGCCGGGCTTGGCCCGGGTCACCAGCACCCCGCAGGCGCTGGCCGCCTCCACATCGATGTTGCGGATGTCGACGGCCACGCGGAGCATCGCCTTCAGGCGCGGCAGGGCGGGGAAGATCTCGCCGCGGCCTTCGGTGAGCCGGTCGGCGATGATCAGGTCGACGCCCTGCGCGGCGCGGACCAGGCCTGCGGCGTCCAGGGCGTCCGCGCCCTCGTGCAGGCGCACCTCGGCCAGGGCCTGCAGCGCCGCCAGGGCGCGCGGGCCGTAGTATTGCGCCCGCGCCTGCGGCGTGTGGGTGAGCAGGATCTTCATCTCAGTACCCGAAGGCGTGGGGCAGCCACAGGCTGACGCCCGGCACGAAGGCGATCAGAAGCAGGCAGGCGAACAGCAGGGCGAGGTAGCCCAGGATGGGCTTGATCGTGCGCTCGATCGGCACGTCGCCGATGAGGCAGGCGCCGTAGAGCCCCAGCCCCAGGGGCGGGGCGAAGAGCCCGATGCCCATGGCGATCACCAGCACCACGCCGAAATGCAGGGGCGCGACGCCGAGCTGGGCCGCCACCGGCAGCAGCAGCGGCCCGAAGATGATCAGCGCCGCCGCGCCCTCCAGCACCGATCCCATGACGATCAGGATCGCGATGGAGAGCAGCATGAACATCCACACGCCGGTCGAATGGGACAGCGTCACCATGGCCTCGGCGACCATGTGGGGCACCTGCTGGAGCGTCAGCACGAAGGCGAGCGACTGGGCCGCGGCCACGATGAACAGCACAAGGCCCGAGCGGTTGGCGGCGAACACGAAGCAGCGCCAGGCGGCCGCGAAGGACAGCTCCCGGAACACCGCCGCGCCCACCACGACCGCATAGAGAGCCGCGAAGGCCGAGATCTCCGTGGCCGTCGCGAAGCCGCTCTTGAAGCCGATGAAGATCATGGCGATGAGGCCGAGCGACACGACTGCGCCCGTCCACATGCGCCCGACCTCGCCGGCCGGGATGACCTCTGCGGCCTCTGCGGCTTTTGTCCCGAACAGGATCGACACGGCGATCAGCGCCGCCGCCATCAGACCGGCGGGCAGGAGGCCCGCCATGAACAGGCCGCCGATGGAGAGGTTGGCGACGAAGCCGAGGATGATGAGGTTGATGCAGGGCGGGATGGTCTCCGCCATCACGGCCGAGGCGGCCAGCAGCGCCACGGCCTGCCCGGGGTTCTGCTTCGATCGCCGGGCGGCGGGCACCAGCACGGAGCCCACGGCGGCGACGTCGGCCATCTTGGACCCCGAGATGCCGGAGAACAGCACCATGGAGGTGACCATGACGACGTTGAGCCCGCCGCGCATGCGCCCGACGAGGCGCTGCAGCAGCTCGATGAGGCGCACGGACATGCCGTTCGCCTCCATGAGGTAGCCGACCAGGATGAAGAACGGGATCGCCAGCAGCACGAAGTTGTCGATGCCGCGCGCCATCTGCTGGGCGAAGATGACGCCCGGCAGGCTGCCTTCCACCCAGATGTAGATGAGCGCCGCCAGCGCCAGCGCGAAGCCGATCGGCAGCCCGCCCATCAGGGTCACCACGAAGCCGACCAGCATCAGGGTGCGCGGCTCGGGGACCGTGGCGGGCGACAGCGCGTCCCAGGCCAGGTAGGCGCAGGCCGCGACCACGACGAGGGCAAGTCCCGACGCGATCTCGCGGGCCGGGCGCCGCAGCACGATCTCGCCCGCGAACACGGCCATGCAGGCCGCGCCCGCGCCCATGGGATAGAAGGTCCATTCCAGGGGCAGGCCCGAGCCGGTGGTTTGGCCCGTGGTGAGCCATCCGAGCTTGAGCGCGTTCCAGGCCGCGTAGGCGGCGATCACCGTCACCAGGACGGCGCCGGCCGAATCCGCCACGCGGCGGGCCCCGTCTGGCAGCTTCTCGACAAAGAATGCGACGCCCGGGTTCTCGCCGCGGGCCAGCGCGCTCGCCGCGCCGAAGAAGCTCGACCCCACCATGAGGCCGCGGGCGACGTCGTCGGCCCACTCGACGGGCGCGTTGAACAGCGACCGTGCGATCACGGAGCCGATGACGACGGCGAGATCGGCCGCCAGCATCGCCGCCGCGAGCCAGTCGGTGGCGAGGAGCAGGGAGCGGGTTCCCGGCCGCGCCACGCGGCCCGCGACGGCGAGTTCCATGGCGAGCCGCCTCAGGCCTGGGTGGACTTAATGATGTCGACGATCGGCTTCGCTTCCGGGCGCGCCTTCACGAAGGCGTCCGTCTGCGGGGCGACCTTCTTGCGGAACGCCTCGCGGTCCGGGTCGATCACCGTGACGCCCTTGTCGGCCAGCACCTTGAGCGCTTCCTTCTCGACCGCCAGGCCATGGGCGCGGGTGTCGGCCGCCGCCTTCTGGGCCGCGTCCAGGAAGGAGTCGCGCAGCTTGGGATCGAGACGGTTGAAGGTGGTCTCGCTGAAATAGACCGCCAGCGGCGAGAAGTTGTGCTGGGTGAGGCTGTAGAACTTGGCGGTCTCGTAGAACTTGCTCGCCACGATGGTGGGCGGATCGTGCTCCAGCCCGTCCAGCACGCCGGCCTGCAGGCCCGTGTAGATCTCGCCAAAGGCGAGCGGGGTCGCGGCGGCGCCCATGAGGCGCAGGCATTCGGTGATGACCGGGTTGGGGAGGGTGCGGATCTTGAGGCCTGCGAGGTCCTCGGGCGTCTTCACGGCCTTCTTGGCCAGCACGCTGCGGGCGCCGAAGTTGTAGGCCCAGGCGATCACGCGGATGTTGGCGTTTTTGAGCAGCGCGGCTTCCACCGGCTTGGCGGCGCCGGCGTCGAAGGCCTTGGTCTGCTGCTCGAAGCTGGAGAAGAGGTAGCCGAGGTCGAAGGTCCCGACGAGCGGCACCAGGTTGGCCGAGATGGACGAGCCGGACACCATCATGTCGATGACGCCGAGCTTCACCGAGTTGATGACGTCGATCTCCTGGCCGAGCTGGTTGTCCGGGAAGAAGGAAACGTCCAGCTGCTCGCCCAGGCCGGAGCTTTTCACATGCTTCATCAGGTTGTCGTAGAACACCCGGCCGTTGGCGTATTTCGGGTCGTTCGCCTGCGAGGACGAGAGCTTCAGCTTGGTCACCGCTGCCACGGCGCGCCCGATCAGGGCAGGAGCGAAGACGAGGCCGGCCGCGAGCGGGGCGGAGGCGCGCAGCAGCGAGCGGCGGGTGAGATGTCCGGTCATATGTTTCCTCCGGAGGCGGGTCTGGCGCCCGCTCTCGTGCTGACGAGTCCCTTTGGACTTCATCTGCGCTTAATGTAAGACTAGATTTCCAATGCCGGCAAGCCTCGTGCGCCAACTTCCCCGGCGCAGCGGACCGGCCCAAGGGCGCCCATGTTCAAGAACTCGGCCGGCCTCGTCCGGAACGTTCACAGCCAGGTGGCGGACCGCATCGGGATGGGCATCATCCGGGGCGAGATCGCGCCCGGCGAGGCGCTCCCGGCCGAGATGCGCCTTTGCGAGATGCTGGACGTGAGCCGCCCGGTGGTGCGCGAGGCGATGAGGATCCTGGCCGGCAAGGGGCTGATTGAATCCCGCCCCAAGAGCGGCACGCGCGTGCGCCCGCCCGAGGCCTGGAGCCACCTGGACCCGGATGTTCTGCGTTGGCGGCTCGCCTGCGCGGACACGGAAGACTACCTGCGCAAGCTTTTCGCGCTTCGCTACGCGGTCGAGCCCGCCGCCGCCGCCATCGCGGCCGAGGCGGCCGGGCCGGAGGACTGCGCCGCCATCGCGACCGCGCTCGCCGGCATGGAGACGGCTGCCGACAATGCCGCCTTCGTGGAGTCCGACATCGCTTTCCACAAGGCCATTTACATGGCCACCCGCAACGAGCTCTTCTGGCCCATCGCCCAAATGCTGGAGATCTCGCTGCGCCAGAGCTTCGCGATCGCGGCCACGGGCGATCACCGTCCGCGCGCACTCGCCGAGCACAGGGCCGTGATGGAGCGGATCCAGGCCCGGGATGCCGAGGGCGCGCGGGCTGCGACCGCCCTGCTGCTGGCGAATTCCGCCGGTGACCTTGAGAAGCTGCAGGCCGGCCACGTGCGTCCGCCCGCCTTGCCGCAGGGCGCCGGAGAGACGGCGATGCAGCCGGTCGCCGGATAGGGCCGACACCTGGAGGAAAGCGGGCCTCGGTGGGAACGCCAAAGCCTTGCCCGCCGTCAGCCGGCCAGCTTCGACAGGCAGAAGGCCGCGAGAAAGCCCGCGACGGTGATCAGGCCCGCATAGTCATGGGCCGTCTCGAAGGCCTCCGGGATCATGGTGTCGGCCAGCATCGCCAGGATGGCGCCGGCCGCGACCGCGGTGGTCGCCGCGATGATTTCCGGGCTCGCGCCCTGGAGGGCGACGTTGCCCACGAGCGCGGCCAGTCCCGAAATGATGGCGATCGCGCCCCACACGCCGAACACATAGGCCGCGCTGCGGCCCGCCTTGCGCATGCCGGCGGCGCTCGACAGTCCCTCGGGCACGTTCGACAGGAACACGGCGGCCACCGTGACGAGGCTGACGCCCTTGCCGGCGAGCAGGCTGACGCCGATCACCACGGATTCGGGGATGCCGTCGAGCAGTGCGCCCACAGCGATCGCCAGCCCTGATCCGCCCGAGGAGTCCTGGCTTTCCTTCGGATTGGACCCCGACCGCTTGCGGTGCTTGGCCCCGCGCCGCGAGATGTAGATGTTGGCTGCGGTGTAGATCGCGCCCCCGCCCAGGAAGCCGATGGAGGTGGAATCGAAGCCGCCCTCGCGATAGGCCTCGTCCATCAGGTCGAAGGCCACGGCCGAGATCAGCACGCCCGAGCCGATGGCCATCACGGCGGCCACAACGCGCTGCGACAGGCTGGCGAACCAGGCCGTCGCAGCGCCGACGAGAAGCGCGGAACCGCCAAGGAGGCCCCACAGGCCTGCCTGCAACCACATTGGCATCAGTGTCTCCGTCCGCCGCGTGCCGGGGGCGGCGGCGCCTCCTGTGATCCGGTGACGAGGGAAGGGGGCCGCGTGACCCGCGCTACTGCTTCTGGCTGTTGTTTTGGTTGATCGAGCCGGTCTGGTCCGTGCTGTTGCCCGAGGAGCTGTTCATGGCCTCGAACACCGACATCCCGTGCGGGCCGATGGTCATCACGACGGGATTGCCGTCCTTGGTCTTGGCCTGCACCACGAAGGACTGCGCGACCACGTTGACGTCCTTGAACCCGGCGGATTGCAGGTCCTGCTTGATCTTCTGGGCCGCCGCCTGGCTGTTCTGGCCGGCGCTCATGCCGGCGCCGGGTTGGGCGCTGGCGGATGGGGCGGGGGTGGCAGGGGAGGTCCCGCTCGTGCTGGATTGGGCAAGCGCCGGGGAAGCCAGGCCGAGCCCGGCGACGGCCACGAGAATGCCGAGTGATTTCATCTTCGATCTCCGTTGAAAGCCCCCGTGCGACCAATGGATGGTCGGCGCCCATGTTCCGGCGCCGGACCGCGACTCGGTCTCTTCCCGAACCGGTCGGGAGGCACGTCAGAGACGGGTGAGCACGTCGCTCAACGTGAGGGCGAATAGGATGGCGATCCAGAAGAAGCCGGCCAGTCCGGTCAGCCGGAGCAGGGGCGTCCCGCGCTTCAGGTTCATGAAGAAGGCCGCCACGAAGCCGGCCTTGATCGCCGCGATGCCGAGGCCGATCGCGGTGGTGATCGGGCCCAGCGGCCAGTAGGCCGCCCAGCAGGACAGGGCGAGCAGCCCCATCAGGGCGGCCCAGACCGAGAGGTCGCGGAGCAGCGGGAGAGGGCGGGGGCGCTCGGCCCCGGAAGGCCCGGCGCTCATCCGGCCCTCCCCGGGAGGTAGATGAGCGGGTAGAGGATGATCCAGATCACGTCGACGAGGTGCCAGTAGAGCGCCGTCACCTCCGCCTGCGGGTTGTCGCGCAACCGCAGATGCGGACCTCCCCCACGGATCGTGAGCCGGCCGACGAGGCCGATGCCGATCGTGAGGTGCAACGCGTGCACGCCGGTCATGACCCAGTACAGGGCGAAGAACAGCCGGGCGCCGGGCTCCGGCAGGGCGAAGTCCCCGGCCGGCCACAGCCCCTTGCGTAGGTCGTCCGCGTACTCGAACCCCTTGATCGCCAGGAAGGCGCAGCCGAGCGCCGCGGTCGCGGCCAGGCAGGCGCGGATCACGATGGGCCGCGCCTCCCGCTCCGACGCCTGGGCGGCGAGCGCCATGGCGAAGCTGCTCGTCAGCAGCACGGCGGTGTTCGCAGTGCCGTAGACGATGTCCGTCTCGCGCGCGGCCGCCATGAAGGCGTGGGGATGGCCGATGCGGCACACTGCATAGGCGAGGATCAGCCCGCCGAAGAACAGCAGCTCGCTGGCCAGGAAGATCCAGATGCCGAAGGTGGCCGCCTCCCGCTGGCTCGCCAGGTCGGGCCAGGGTTCGCGCAGGAGCGATTGGACCGGCGCGCTCATGCGTCCTCTCCCTGCCGGCGGCGGGGGCGCTGGTCCGGCGCCGGAGCGACCGCCTCGGGGTGGTAGTCGTAGGGGCCGACGTCGATCCTGGGCTGCTGGTCGAAATTGTGGGGCGGCGGCGGCGAGGCCGTGCGCCACTCGAGGCCCGTCGCGTCCCAGGGATTGTTCGGGGCGCGGCGTCCCCAGATCAGGGACCAGAGCAGGTAGCCGAAGGGCAGCGCGTAGGCGGCCGCCAGGACGGTCGCGCCGGACGAGGACATCACGTTCCAGACCTGGAACTCGGGCGGGTACACATGGTAGCGCCGCGGCATGCCGAGGTAGCCCAGGATGAACTGGGGAAAGAAGGTCAGGTTGAAGCCGAAGAACATCAGGATGGCGGCGAAGCGCGCCCAGCCTTCCGGATAGAGCCGGCCGGTGATCTTGGGCCACCAGAAGTGCAGGCCCGCGAAGTAGGCCGACACGGTGCCGCCCACCATGATGTAGTGGAAATGCGCCACCACGAAGTACGTGTCCGTGACGTGCACGTCGATGGGGATGGAGGCGAGGAACAGCCCCGTCAGGCCTCCCATCGTGAACAGGCCAAGGAAGCCCAGCGCATAGAGCATGGGCGCCTCGAAGCTGATCTGGCCGCGGTAGAGCGTCGCCGTCCAGTTGAAGACCTTGATGGCCGAGGGCACCGCCACCACGAAGGACAGGAATGAGAAAACCAGTCCGGCGAAGGGCGACATGCCGGACACGAACATGTGGTGGCCCCACACGAAGAAGCCGATGCCCGCGATCGACACCAGCGCGTAGACCATGAATGTGTAGCCGAACACGCGCCGCCGGGCGAAGCAGGTGATGACTTCCGAGACCACCCCCATGGCCGGCAGCACCATGATGTACACGGCTGGGTGGCTGTAGAACCAGAACAGGTGCTGGAACAGCAGCGGGTCGCCGCCATGGGCCGGGTCGAAGATCGGCAGGTGGAGCACGCGCTCGGCCATCACCAGCAGCAGGGAGACGGCGAGCACCGGCGTCGCCAGCACCATGACGAGGCTCGTGGCGTAAAGCGACCAGACGAACAGCGGCAGTCGGAACCAGGTGAGTCCCGGCGCCCGCAGCAGGTGGACGGTGGCGATGAAGTTCACCCCCGTGGCGATTGACGAGAAGCCCACCGCGAACACCCCGAACGCCGCCGCGAAGACGTGGGAGTTGGAGAACATCGTCGAGAACGGCGTGTAAAAGGTCCAGCCCGTGTCGACGCCACCCAGGATCAGGGTCGCGACCGTGAAGGCCCCGCCCAGGATGGCGAGGTACCAGCTGAACAGGTTCAGGCGCGGGAAGGCGACGTCGCGGGCGCCGATCATGAGCGGCAGGAGGAAGTTGCCGAGCGTGGCCGGGATGGCCGGGACCATGAAGAACCAGACCATCACGATGCCGTGGAACGTGAACAGCCGGTTGTAGGTGTCGGCCGTGACCACGTCCGCCTGTGGGGTGAACAGCTCCAGGCGGACGAGCGTGATCGCGGCGCCGCCCAGGAAGAAGAAGATCGTGATGGTGACCGCGTACAGGATCGCGATGCGCTTGTGGTCGGTCGCGCCGAACCATGAGCGCAGCGAGGCGCCGGCGCCCAGGTAGCTCGGGCGGTCGGGAACAAGCAGGCGCTCGTCGGGGGTGGCGGCGACGCTCATGGCGATCCTCCAGCGGGCGGGGTTCCCTCCAGCGCGCGGCCGGGCTCCATGGCCGGGCTGCGGCCCTCCGGCGGCCCCGGCGCCAGCCCGGGCGGGGCCGCCGCCTCGGCTGCGGGCCGGCCTTCCGGCGCGGCGAGCGAGCGGATGTAGGCCGTCAGCGCCACGATCTCCCCATCCCCCAGCACCCCCCTGAAGCTCGGCATGATGGGGTCGTAGCCGGCGGCGATGTCGCGCTCCGGCTGCAGGATGGAGTCGCGGATATAGGCCTCATCGACCACCGCGCGGCGTCCGTCCGAGAGCGGCACGGTGCTGCCGAAGAGCCCCGCAAGGCGCGGCGCGCGTACGCGCGAGCCCGGCGCGTGGCAGCCCGCGCACCCGCGCGACACGAACAGGCGCGCGCCCTCGCGGGCGAGCCCGTCCGCCTCCGGCCGCGCGCCCAGCCAGCGCGCGTAGTCCTGCGCGGGCATCACCACCACGCGCCCCTCCATGCGCGCATGATCCGTCCCGCAATATTCCGCGCAGAGGAGGTGGTAGACGCCGGGCTTGGTGGCCTGGAACCAGGTCTCGGTGTAGCGGCCGGGCAGGACGTCCTTCTTAATGCGGAAGGCGGGGACGAAGAAGGAGTGGATGACGTCCTCCGAGGTCATGAGCAGCCGGACCGGCGTGTCGGCCGGGACGTGCAGCTCGTTGATCTCGCGCGGCCCCTCAGGGTGCTGCGTCTTCCACATCCACTGCTTGGCGACGACGTGGATCTCCAGCGCCCCGGCCGGCGGGATCAGGGCGGCGACCTGGGCGGAGCTCGCCCACCAGAACAGGAACAGGAACACGAACAGCGTCGCCGCGGTCCAGCCGATCTCGAACTCGCGGCTCAGGATGGCTGGCATCGCGCCGCGCGGCGCGGAGGACCCGCGGCGATAGCGGACGGCGAAAACCGCCACCAGGGAGAACACCAGCAGCAGGATGACGCCCGACAGGACCAGCAGCAGCAGGAACAGCCGGTCGGTGGTCGCCGCCTGCGTGGAGGCGGACACGGGGACGAAAAAGGCGCTCATGGGGCGGCCCTCGCATCGCGGCGCCGCGCGGCCCGGGCCAGGGCGGCGATGGCCAGGGCCATGCCGATCAGGGTCAGCACGCCGGCTCCCGCCAGAATGCGCCGGATCGCCGGCGTATAGGCCCCGAGCGCGGGGTCGAAGCCGTAGCACAGCAGGGCGAGGCGGTCGGTGAAGCCGCCGATGCGGCCCTGGCCCGCTTCCATCAGCGCTAGTCGCAGCCCGTCCCGATCCAGCGCGAAGGTGGACAGGGCGCGCGACACGCGTCCCTCGGCCGTGACCGCGTAGGCGGCGGCCGGGTGGGCGTAGCGGCGCTCCCCGGCGTCATACGAAGTCGTGTAGCCCAAGGCGGCGAACAGCCGCCCGATAGCGTCCGCCGAGCCGACCAGGGCCACCGTTCCGCTGGCGTCTCCCGGATCGCCCAGGGCGGGCGCCACCATCGCGCGAGCCTGCTCGGGCGTCTGGGCCGGGTCCATGCCCACGGCCACGATCCGGTAGTCGCGCCCCCGCTGCGCCGGGATCGCGTCGGCGGCCGCGCCGACCAGCGCCAGCGCCGGCCCGCACAGGGATCGGCACGCGTAGTCCACCGGGATCAGCAAGGCCGGCCTGCCGCCCAGGGCGTCGCGGAGCCTGAGCGGGCGGCCGCTCGCGTCCCGGAAGGCGGCGTCGAGCGGCAGCACCGCGCCGGGCGCCGCGGCGGAGCGCACGCCGTCGAGCTCCGATCGTGTCAGCGCAGCCCGCGCGGCTCCAGGCTGCAGCAGGATCGCGAGCAGCAGCACGGGCGCGAGCCGGCGCTTCATGGGCCGCTCCCCTTGGCTGACTTGGACGCGTCGGTCCCGGCGGCGCCTTCGACCGGATCGAAGGCGGCCTGGCCGCGGGCGGCCACCATCGCCATGGCGTCCGTGATCGGGACGCGCGCCACCCCCCGGTCGCGATCCACCCAGGCGTAGCCTGCCAGGCGCTCGCGCTGGGCCGCTTCAAGGCGCAGCCGGTCCGCCCGGGGATCGGCCTGTAACCGAGGTTCCGCGAAGCGGCTCGGCTCTGGGAGGCTGGGGCTTCCGGCGGTCAGCCGGTAATAGGCCAGCAGGGCGATAAGCGCGACCGCCACAAAGGCCAGGAAGCCGAGCGCGATGGCGGTGACGGCCTTGGCCGCCACGTCCGGCCGTTCCGGGCGCGACTGGTCACGCACGGGCGGCCCTCCGGGGCGCCCGGACGAGCGACGGGAGCGCGACGCCCAGCGCCACGGCGCACGTCGTCGCCAGCACGGCCGCGAGCGCCGCAAAGAACCCTTGGTCGGGCGCCATCAGCCAGAAGACATGCAACGCCGATCCGATCAGCACGAGTGCGCCGGCGACGCGCAGCAGCGGTCCGCCCTGCCGGGTGGAGCGCAGGAGCAGCAGGCCGAGAGGCGCGGCCGCGCCGACCAGCAGGGCCGCCAGGATCACCGCCTGCCAGGCGCCTTCCGTGCGCCGGACATACCAGGCGGCCTTGGCCGGCAGGTCGCCGTACCAGAACACCAGGTAGGTCATGAAGCCCAGGTACACGACCCCGAGCAGGGCGGCGATCATCAGGCCGGCGATGTTGGGCGAGGCGCGGTCGTCCGGTCCCGCCAGCGCGGAGACGCCCAGGGCCGCCAACACCTGCTGCGTCGCGAGGGTGAGGCCCGCCGAGGTGTTGGTGAAGCCCGGCGCCAGGGACACGATCCAATCCGTCGCTAGCACGGACACGGCGACGGCGTGGAACACGAGGAAGAGCGCGGCGGCCAGACGCGACGGATTCCGGTCGGCGAGGACAGCCATGGCGATCCAGCCGGCCAGGATCAGGCCGGTTCGCGCCAGCAGAAGCGGCGCGTTCAGATAGAAGCGCGCCACCCCCGGCGCGCCCGGCGGCGCCGCGGCCCAGGGAAACAGCCCGCCGAGGTCGAGGGCGACGAGCGCGAGCGCGAGGCCGCCGGCGAGGATGAGCCATGGCGCGCGCGCAGCCGGGGCGGCCAGGCCGGCTCCCCAACGCCCGCCGGTAAGGCGCTGGATCATTCGCAGCGCCACCCCGCCCAAGGGCGCCAGCAGGACGACCGCGCCCGCCACCGCCGAGCCCTGGGCGGCGGCCCTGGGCGCCAGGACGAAGCACGCGGCCAGCGCGGCGGCGCTCGCCAAGCCCAGAACGGCGGGGAGCACGGGCGCGCGGCTCATGGCAACCGCTCCCGCAGTTGCGGCGCGTCCGCGACGCGGGCCGCCTGCGACAGTTGCAGGGCGCGGATATAGGCCACGATGGCCCAGCGGTCCTTCGGCGCCACGCGAGCCGCGTAGGGGTACATGACCCCATAGCCGTGCTCGATCACGTCAATGAAGTGCGAGGCGTCGGCCGAGCGCAGGCGCGGCTCGTGATAGGACAGCGGCGCCGGGAAGCCGCGGGAGACGATCACGCCGTCGCCGTAGCCGGACAGTCCGTGGCAGGGCGCGCAGGCGATCTCGTAGCGCTCGCGACCGCGGGCCAGCAGGGCGGGCGTAACGGGCGGTGGCTGCCGGGCGGCGTCCTGCGCAGCAGCGTCGACCGGCACGGCTCCCTCGGGCGCGGTCCGACTCGAGGCGCCGTCCCGCCAAAGGCTGGAGGGTTCGTCCGTGTCGTAGCGCTTCTGCACGATCATGGACTGGTCGCTGCACGCCTGCAGCGCCGCCAGGAGCAGCAGGATGCCGAGGCGCCTCACGGATGCGCCTCCGTGACCGAGATCGCTCCCGCTTCCTCGAGCGACCGCCGCAGCTCCGGGAGCGACCCGGCGGGCTGGGCCAGGAGGAAGAAACGGTCCTGGGTCGCCCGCTCGAAAGCCGGGACGGCGAACACGGGATGATGGAGCCGCGGCAGGCCGCCCGTCCGAAACATCGCGACCAGTCCCGCGAAGGCGGCGGCGAAGAGGCCGACCTCGACCGGCGCGATCAGGAAGGCCGGCCAGCTGTGGGGCGGGCGGCCGCCCAGGTTGAGCGGATAATCGACGACGGCGCTCCACCACTCGACCGCGTAACCGAACGCCGCCGCCGCGACTCCCGTCGCCAGCATCGCGGGGCCGACCCGCACCCGTTCGTCCGGGATCGCGGCGGCGAAGGCCCGCACGGGGTAGGGCGAAAACAGGTCGACCGTCACGTCGCCGCGCTGCGTGACGCGGGCCACGGCGCGCAAAAGGCGATCCACCGTCGCGAACTCAGCCAGCAATCGCCCGGTCGGCGGCGCCTCGGCCGTCTTCCCCGGCGGCGCAGCCGCGGAGGGGAAGAGTATCCAGTCTGGGCGNGCCGCGGAGGGGAAGAGTATCCAGTCTGGGCGCCCAGTCTCCTGGATCCCCTTCCCGGCGCTTCGCGCCGCCGGGGATGACGGCTCCTCGGCCAGGGCCTGCGAGAGCCCGTCCAACGATTGCGCGGGCGCGGCTGTCTCCGCCGCCTGGGCCCGCATCTCGTAGGCGGACAGGGCGGGGGCGACCCGCAGGAAGACGAGGTAGAGGCAGCCGAAGAACCCGATGGGGCCGAGCAGCAGGGCCCAGTCCCATATGGTCGGGTGGAACGCGCGCCAGAGCGTCGGCATGGTGTCGTGCGAGAGCGTGCCCCAGATGATCAGGATGCGCTCCAGCCACATGCCGACCAGCACGCCCCCGGCGATCAGGCCGAGGCTGATGGGGCTGCGGCGCACGGCGGGGAGCCACAAGGCCTGGGGGATGACGCAGTTCAGGGCCAATTGAGCCCAGTAGAGCGGGGCGTACGAGCCGGTGAACAGGAACCGCACGACCCCGCGGTCCGCCGCATCGCCGCCGTACCAGGCGGTGAACCACTCCGTCGCGTAGCTGAGGCTCATCAGCAGGCAGGAGGCCAGGATGATCTTGGCCATGGCCGAGAGATGGCGGGGCGTGATCATGCCTTCGGCGTCGAGGCCGCGACGCACCAGCAGGGCCAGCAGCAGCACGCAGGCGAAGCCGGAATACAGGGCGCCGAACACGAAGTAGGGCGGGAAGATGCTCTCCTGCCAGCCAGGCATCAGGCTGGCGGCGAAATCCAGGCCGACGATGGAGTGCACGGAGACGACCAGCGGGACCGCGATGGCGGCCAGCGTCCGGTGCAGCCGCTGATGGGCGCGCCATTGCAGGGCCGAGCCCCGCCAGCCCATGGCGAGGACCCCATAGGCGACCTGCCAGCCTCTGCGTTTGGCGCGATCCCGGAGGGCCGCCAGATCCGGCAGCAGGCCCACATAGAGGAACAGGATGGAGAACAGTAGGTAGCTGAGGATGGCCCAGAAATCCCAGACCAGCGCGCTGCGCCACTGGGGCCAGAGGCCCATGGTGTTGGGATAGGGCGCGAGCCAGTAAAAATATTGCGGACGACCCAGATGCAGGATGGGGTAGAGCCCTGCGATCGCCACCGCGAACAGGGTCATGGTCTCGGCCAGCCGGTTCACGGCGTGCCGCCAGTCCTGGCGGGTGAGCACGAGGATGGACGAGATCAGCGTGCCGCCGCTGCCGATGGCGATCCACCAGACATAGCTGGCGATGGCGTAGCCCCAGACGACCGTGGAGTTCACGCCCCACGAGCCGATGCCGGCGAAGAGGTCCACGATCCCGACCACCATCGCCAGCGTGAGTGCGAGCCCGGCGCCGAAGGAAATCCACCAGCGCCGCCCGGGCCTCGTTTCGAGTGGACCCAGGATGGCCTCGTTCGTCGCGGCCATGGCGGTCGCCTGGGCGGCGGCCGCGTTCATGCGCCGCCTCCCAGGGCCGGGTCCGGATTGCGGCGGTCGGCGAGGTAGGTCGTGCGCGGCCGCGTGTTGAGCCGCTCCAGCAGGACGTAGTGGCGCGGGTCGGCACGCAGGTCGCGGACCGTCGAGTCCTTCGCGTTGAGGTCGCCGAACGCGATGGCCCGGGTGGGGCAGGCCTGCTGGCACGCGGTGACGACGGCCAGGTCCTGATCCTCCCGGCTGTCGCGCTCAGCGTCCTGGCGGGCCTTGGCGATGCGCTGCACGCAATAGGTGCATTTCTCCATGACGCCGCGGGCGCGGACCGTGACTTCCGGGTTGGCGCGGGCCTTGAGCAGTTCGGCGCCGAGGTTGGCGTATTCCTGGCCGTCGGCGTAGCCGAAGAAGTTGAAGCGGCGAACCTTATAGGGGCAGTTGGCCTCGCAGAAGCGGGTCCCCACGCAGCGGTTGTACACCTGCGCGTTGAGGCCCTCGCTGTCGTGCACGGAGGCGGCCACTGGGCAGACCGGCTCGCAGGGCGCCTGCTCGCAATGCATGCAGGGCACGGGCTGGAACCCCACCCCGGCCCCTTCCTGCTCGTATTCGTCCACCCGCAGCCAGTGCATCACGCGGCCACGGCCGATCTCCTCCGGCCCGACCACGGGGACGTTGTTCTCCGACTGGCAGGCCACCACGCAGGCGTTGCAGCCGATGCAGGCGCCAGTGTCGATCACCATGGCCCAGGCCGGGCCCCCGCCGGGCCAGGCGGGATAGAGGGACGGCTCCGAAACAGGCGTGGGCTGCTGATCCGGCGCCTGCGCGTCCGTGATAAAGCGGAAAAGGTCGCGGCGCTCGCCGTCGAGCCGCACGACGTTTTGCGTGGTCAGGACCTCGCCCCGACCTTTCGCCTTCGCGACCTCGACACCCCGGATCACCCACTGGTCCGGCCCCTCGCGAAGGGGGAAGGCGTTCGCGCCGACGCCGTTGCCGATCGCGCCGGCGCGTTGGCGCCCGTGGCCGAGAGCCAGGGTGGCCGCGCCGGTCGGCTGGCCCGACACGACGCGGACCGGGACGGTGATCACCTTGCCCGAAGCCCGCGCTGTCACGAGATCGCCCTCGACGACGCTGAGCCGGGCGGCGTCCTCGGCCGCCAGCGCGAGCGAATTGCCCCACACCTGCTTGCCAAGCGGCTTGGGGCATTCCTGCAGCCAGGCGTTGTTGGCGAAGCGGCCGTCCCAGAGGGTCGGGTCAGGCTCGATGACGAGGTCGAGGCCGCCGGGGGCAGGCGGAGCGGGCGCGGCGGCCGGGGCCGGCGCTCGGGCGCTGAGCCCGGCCAGGGGCGCGGGCGCGGAGTCCGCGACGAACCCCTGGGCCAGGGCGACGCGCCAGTCGGCGTCCGCCATGGTCCAGCTGGCGCGCACCTCGTCGCGCGCCGAGGAGTCGGGCTTGCCCATGAGCGCTTCGAGCAGCTCGTGCGAACTCCAGCCGCCGAACAGCGGGGCGATGAGGGGCTGGGCGACGCTGGCGAGGCCTTCAGGGGCGCGCAGGTCCGTCCAGGTCTCAAGCGGGTGGGCCTGCGGGACATGCCATCGGCACAGCGCCGCGGTTTCGTCGACGGCGGGGCCGAGGTGGAGGGAGAACGCCGTCCTTGGCAGATGCTCGGCCAGGCCGAGGGTCGGCCAGTCATAGGCGGGGTTGGCGTCCAGGATGAGGAGCGCGCGGACCCGGCCGGCGGCGAGATCGTCCCGGAGCGCCTGCGGGTCCTCCGGCTCCGCCCCGGCGGCGCGGTCGAAGGCGGGGAGGAGGTCGAGGGGCGCCCGGAGCTTCTCGTTGATCCACCACGCCCAAGCCCCGGCTTCTGGCGCCAAGGCCGGGCCTGGCAGAACAAGGGCGCGGCCGGGGGCCTGCCGGAGGGCGGCTGCGGCCGCCTCCACGAAGGGTCGGGCCGCCGGCGGAAGATCGGGCTCGGGCATGCCCGCGCCGAAGCGGTTGGCCAGCGCGGCTGCGCAGGCCTCGACGGCTGCGGGAGCCAGGGCCAGGCGGCCATCCGCCTTGGCGCCGGTCAGGGTGAGGCGGGATTCGACGGCGTAGAGTCGCGCCGCGCCCCGGCGCCGGCCTTCCGCCCAGCCGCGGGCGAGGCGGACCTGGTCGGGCCCTGGCCCAAGCGGGTCGGCGTCCAGGCACACGAGCGCATCGACCTTCTCGAGGTGGGGAACGGCCTCGATCTCGCGGCCGTAGGCCAGGCGCAGCGACGCGCGGGGCGAGACGTCGGCGGCCTCATAGGCGTGCCAGCGGGCGCCGGGGAAGGCGGCGAGCACGGCCGCGATCTGGCGCAGCAGGGTGGGGGAGGTGACCCGGCCGGTGAGGAAGCGCAGGCCCCCGCCGGCGTCGGGCTCCTTCCGCCACTGCTCCAGGGCGAGGAGGAAGCTCTCGCGCGAGGCGATGGCGCCGTCCCGCAGGATCGCGCGCGAGCGGTCGGGGTCGTAGAGGGACAGGATCGCGGCTTCGGCGAAGACGTCGGCGGCGCCGCCGCTTCCGGGATGGCGTGGGGCGCCTTCAACCGCGATGGGGCGCCCGTTCACGGTGACGCCGACCACGCCGCGGCCGTAGCCGGCGAGAGCCAGGGCGGTGGCGAAGCGCTCCGGCTCGCCGGGCGGCGCCTCGCGGCCGAGCACGGCCGGGACGATCTCCTCGTCCGGCCCGGAGCAGGACGTCGCCGCTAGCGCCATGGAGGCGGCCAGAGCCTGCAGGGCGGCGCGGCGGGTCAGGCCGCCGCCCGCGGAAGCGTCGTTCAGCGGTGGCATCGCGAACAGTCCGTGAGGCGGGCGGGGTCGACGTGGCGCTCGGCCATGAGCCGGCGGCCGCGCGCCTCCTGGTCCGGCGGGGGCTTCCAGGCCATGTCATAGACGGCGGAAAGCGGGCGGAGCGCCTTCTCGGGATGGCGGTGGCAGTCGAGGCACCAGCCCATGGTGAGCGGCGCCGCCTGGCGCATCAGCGGCATGCGGTCCACCGGGCCGTGGCACGTGCTGCAGCCGACGCCCTTGGTCACGTGCACGGCGTGGTTGAAGTAGACGTAGTCCGGCAGGGCGTTCACCCGCCGCCAATGCATCGCGCGGTTCTCCGCCAGGCTCGTCCGCACGGGCGCGAGCATGCCGGCGTCGGTCCACAGCTGGGAGTGGCAGGTCATGCAGGTCTCGGTGGGCGGCATTCCCGCGTAGCGCGTGGTCTCCACGCCGGTGTGGCAGTAGCGGCAGTCCAGGCCGAGGCCGCCCACGTGGTGCTGATGGCTGAACGGCACCGGCTGCTCGCGCGCGAGGTCCTGGCCGGTGACGGCGGGCGAGCGCATCAGCGCGTAGGCGAAGCCAACGCCCAGGACCGGCGCGGCCGCCAGGGCGGCGAGCCCGAGTCGCAGCAGCACGTCCGCTCCCGGGCGAAAGATCTGCGCCATCACCCCTCACTGCGGCGATAACGCGGGCATCCCCGGCGGCGTTCAGTCGGCCGGGATTAGCCCGCGCCTGATCGACTTCCTGAGGGCGTGGATCGTTCCCCCGAGACGCCGTCGCATGGTCGGCCGGAGGACCAACAGGGTCGCGCGAGGAACCTCAGCGTCCCCGCTCGCAACGGAAAATGGGGCGCCGGCCGCCCTGTGATCAACAGCCCGCGGTCAGCCCGCGAGGGCTTCCTCGTACTCGGTGGAGAGCGCCAGCCATTCCTCTTCGGCGGTGACGAGCGTCCGTTCCAGTTCGGCGCGCTGGGCCGACAGCTGGGCGGCCTTGGCGGGATCCCGCTGGAACGTGTCCGCCTCGCCGAGCACGGCGTCGACGCGCGCGATAAGGTCCGAAAGCTTCGCCATGCGCTGCTCTGCGGCTTCGATCTTCTTGCGCAGCGGGGTGAGGGAGGCGCGACGTCCGGCCGCCTCGCGCCGCTGTTCCGCCTGGGAGGTCCGGCTCTCGTCGGACTTGTCGCCCTTCTCCGAAGGTCCGTCCCCCTCCAGCACGAGGCGCCGGTAGGCGTCGAGGTCGTCCTCGAACGGCTTCACCGTGCCGCCCTTTACGAGCCAGAGCCGGTCGGCGCAGGCCTCGAGCAGGAAGCGGTCGTGCGAGATCAGGATCACAGCGCCGCCGTAGTCGTTGATGGCCTCCATCAGGGCGGCGCGGGAATCGATGTCGAGGTGGTTTGTCGGCTCGTCGAGGATGAGCAGATGCGGCCCGCCAAAGGTGGCGATGCCCATCAGCAGGCGCGCCTTCTCGCCGCCCGAGAGGTTGGCGACCGGTGTGTCCGCCTTCGCGCCGGGAAACCCCATCTGGGCGCAGCGGGCCCGCACCTTGGCTTCCGGCGCGTCCGGCATGAGCTCGGCGACGCTGGTGAACGGCGTGGCCGCGAGATTGAGCTCGTCCAGTTGGTGTTGGGCGAAATAGGCCACCTTCAGCTTGGACGAGCGTCGCACCACGCCGGACTTCGCCTCCAGCCGGCCGCCGACCAGCTTGGCGAAGGTGGACTTGCCGTTGCCGTTGGAGCCCAGCAGGCCGATGCGGTCGTCCTCGGCAATGGAGAGCGACAGGCGCGAGAGCACGGTGGTCTCGCCGTAGCCGACGGAGGCGCCTTCCATGGCGATGATCGGCGGCGAGAGCGGCCGCTCGGGCGACGGGAAGTTGAAGGGCAGCACGTCCGTGTCGATGAGGGCCGCGATGGGCTCCATCTTCTCCAGCCGCTTGACGCGTGACTGCGCCTGGCGCGCCTTGGACGCCTTGGCCTTGAAGCGGTCGACGAAGGCCTGGAGGTGCCGGCGCTCCTCCTCCTGCTTCTTCACGAGCTTCAGCTGGAGCGCCTGCTTCTCGCGGCGCTGGCGCTCGAACTGGTCGTAGCCGCCGCGGTAGAGGGTCAGCTTGGCCTGGTCGAGATGGAGGATCCCGTCGACGGACTGGTTGAGCAGGTCGCGGTCGTGGCTGATGACGAGCACCGTATGCGGGTAGCGCGCCAGGTAGTCCATGAGCCAGAGCGTGCCCTCGAGGTCGAGGTAGTTGGTCGGCTCGTCCAGGAGCAGCAGGTCCGGCTCCGCGAAGAGCACGGCCGCGAGCGCGACGCGCATGCGCCAGCCGCCGGAGAAGGACGAGCAGGGCCGGGCCTGCGCCTCGGCGTCGAAGCCGAGGCCATGCAGAATGGACGCGGCGCGGGCCGGGGCCGAGTGGGCGTCGATGTCGACCAGTCGCGTCTGGATTTCGGCGATGCGGTGCGGGTCGGTGGCCGTCTCGGCCTCGGCGAGGAGCGCGGTGCGCTCCGTGTCGGCGGCGAGCACCACCTCGGTCAGCGTCTCCGGGCCGCCGGGCGCCTCCTGGGCGACGGAGCCGATGCGCAGCCCGCGTCCCACCGTGACCGTGCCGCCCTCGGTCGCGACCTCGCCGCGGATGATGCGGAACAGCGTGGTCTTGCCCGTGCCGTTGCGGCCGACGAAGCCGACGCGGGCGCCGGTGGGGATCGCCACCGTGGCCTTGTCGAAGAGCGTGCGGGCGCCCAGCCGGTAGGTGAGGTCGTTGACGTGCAGCATGGCGGGCTTGTCGCAAAGCCCGCCGGGAGGCGCAAGGCGCTATTCCACCACGTCGACGGGGGTCCCCAGCGGCGTCTCGGTCTCTTCCGCGATGGCGTTCACCGCCTGGGCGATGAGGTCGTACTTGGTGGCGGTGGCCGTGAGGTCGCGGAACCAGTTCACCAGGTCGCCCCAGGGGTCGTTGATCTTGGCGAGGCCGGACACGAAGGCAACCACGGTGCCGACCTCCGTCTGGCCATGGACCACGAACCAGCCGCCCGCCGCCAGCACGCCGGCGGTGCCGGAGTGGTGCAGGAGGTTCATCAGGAAGTTCATGGAGAACTTGAGCTTGTAGATGCCCATGTTCAGGGCGAACACGTCGTCGATGCGGACGTCGAGGTCCTGGCCGACATGGAAGTGGGCGCCGGGCTCTCCCATCATGGCGACGCTGACCTCGCGCAGCGCGCTGATGCGGCGGGCCACGCGCAGGTTGATGGCGTGCTGCATGAGCGGGACGAAGACGATCTGCGGGCAGAAAACCAGCAGCGCGACGAGCGCCATCAGCGGCTCGAGATACGTCATGTAGCCGAAGACGGCGAGCAGCAGGCCGCCCTGCATCATCGGCTCGGACACCGAGACGCCCACGAAGCCGCCGATCGGCTCCGCCTCCGCCAGCATCATGGATGTCTCGATGCCGAGCGCGTCGGCGGCGACGCGGTCGGAGGAGGCTTCGCGCAGCAGCAGGTGCACCGTGCGGCGCAGGGAGCGGACGGTCGTCTCGCTCACCCAGCCGCGGTAGACGTTCATGGCGAGCTTGACTGCGCCTTCCGCGATCGCCAGGCCCACATAGGCGAGGGCCAGCGCCAGGATCGGCTGGAACTGACCGCCCTTGAAGGCGTCGTTTACCATGCGCCGCTGCACCTCGAGCGGCGCGGTGGAAAGCAGGAAGACCAGCACCGACAGCGCCGACAGGGCCAGCTGATGCGGGCCGCTGACCTCCCAGATGAAGCGCCCCAGCGACGGGGAGAGCCGCACGCCGGCGGCGCCCAGGCGGGTCGGGTCCATTCGCTCCAGCATGACCGCCGATCTCCTCGACGGCAGGGTGGCCTCAGGCGGCGCCGGCCGCAATGCGATGGATCATGGGGGGAGCGGGATGAACTCCGTCTCCCCGGGCACCGCCTCGAAGCGGCCGGCTCGCCAGTCGGCCTTCGCCTGCTCGATCCTGTCCCTGGACTTGGACACGAAGTTCCACCAGATGTGGCGCGGCCCGTCCATCGGCTCGCCGCCGAAGATGAGCACGCGCGCCGCCGTCTCCGCCGTCACCGTGAGGGCGTCGCCCGTGCGCAGCACCAGCAGCCGCCCGGCCTCGAACCGGTCGCCCGCAATGGCGATGGCGCCCTGCGCCACGTAGATGGCGCGCTCCACGTGCTCGGCCGGGACGGGCAGGCTGGCGCCGGGCTCCAGCGCGGCGTCTGCGTAGACCATCTCGGAGAAGGTCTTCACCGGGGCCGTTTCGCCGTAGAGCGAACCCGCGATGATGCGGACGCGCTTGCCCTCGGCCTCGAGCGTGGGCAGCGCGGCGGCGGCGTGGTGGGCGAAACCGGGGTCGGTCTCCTCGTCGCGCTCGGGCAGGGCGATCCAGGACTGGATGCCGAACAAGGGGGCGTCGCTCAGCCGGACCTCGGGGGCGGTGCGCTCCGAATGGACGATGCCGCGCCCGGCGGTCATCCAGTTCACCTCGCCGGGATCAATGGCCTGGATCGAGCCCAGGCTGTCGCGATGAAGGATCTGTCCTTCGAACAAGTAGGTGAGGGTGGCGAGCCCGATATGCGGGTGCGGACGCACGTCGATGCCCGTGCCCGCCTTGAACACGGCCGGGCCCATCTGGTCCCAGAAGATGAAGGGGCCGATCATCTGGCGCCGGGCCGAGGGCAGGGCGCGCCGCACCTCGAAGCCGCCCAGGTCGCGGGCGCGCGGCACGATGATGGTCTCGACGGCCGGGTTCGGGCTGTCTTCTGCGTCGGCGCCCTCGCGCAGGGACGCGTCCGCGCGGATGGTGAACTGGGTCATGGGGGGAACGCCCTCGTTCAGGCGGCGCGCTTCCGCCCTGCGCGGTCGCGCCGTCGCCGCAAGGCGGCGTTCCCACAGTGTAGACCGGGTCTGGCCCGCCGGACAGGGCGGGCGTGGGGCTACTCGCGTTCGGCCTTTTTGTCGCCCGCGGCGGCGCGCACCATGGCCTGTGTGATTTCCAGGCTGAACAGGGTGAACCCGAAAGCGATCTTCATGGCGAACAGTGGCAAGGCGAGGTCGACGCCGCCGCTGGGGGCGGTCTCTGGAACGATGGGCTGCATGGTTGTTCGCTCGCCTGGCGAGCGCTCCTCGATGGCGCCGGCCCAGCCGGCCTGTCGGGGATTCAACGGCTTGGCCGCATGCTTGTTCCTCGCCGGTACGGGGCGGGAACGACGCCTGCGCCGCCACGTTGGCCCCAGAGACAACCGAGGGCGCGTCCGCCGCGCCCGCCAGGAGGAGCACCGATGGCCGAGCACAAGCCGAAGGGCGGCGACCACGACCGCCACCGCTACGAGGAGCACCGCCAGGAGACCCCGCCCGTCGGAGGCCGGGAATATGGACGAGTGCGCGCAGGCGAGACCGACAACACCGTCATCGGGGGCGGCGAAAGCCACTCCTATGGCGGCTACGGCAGCGACTACGTCCGCTCGCGGGAGGAGTTCGGGGGCGGCGGCCCGCCGCTTCACGAGCCGAGCGATGCCTACCAGCCCGGCTACGAGGTCAAGAAGGGCTCGGGTTACGGCGCCCTGGGGCAGGGCGGCCAGATCGACCGGCCCGGCGAGGGCATGCCGGACCCCGATCCGCAGGCCCAACCCGTCGAGAAGGGGCGCTCGGGCGGTCTTCCCGACGAGAAGCCGACCCAAAAGCGCTAAGCGCGTTCACGCGCTTCTGATCCGACGTGAGGGGAGCGACTCGCAAAGAGGAGTAGACTGGATCATCCCAACGACGAACCGGGAGCCTGCCATGCTCGACAAGGCGGTCGATTGGATCTTCGTGATGGTGGTCCTGCTCTCGATGGGCTTCGTGTCGATCCTGCCCATCTGACCGGAGGGCTATCGCACGCCCACCTTGAGCCCCGGCGCCGGGCGCTCCTGGACCACCTCTCGCCTGAACCTGAACAGGGCGGCCGGACGGCCGCCCGTCGTGGCCGTCTCGCCCGTGGGCTCGACCAGGGCGGCGTTCTCCACCACCCGGCGGAAATTCTGCGTGTGCAGATGGCGGCCGGAGATGGCCTCCACCGTCTTCTGCAACGCCGTGAGCGTGAAGGTCGGCGCCAGCAGCTCGAACACCACCGGGCGATACTTCAGCTTGCCGCGCAGCCGGCCCATGGCGGTCGCCAGGATGCGGCGGTGGTCGAACCGCATGGGTTCGCCCAGGACGGGAAGGCTCGACCGGGCCAGCGCGGCGGGACGGCCGTCGCGCCGCGCCTCCTCGAGGATCCCCGCTTCATAAAGCAGTTCGTAGCGGTCGAGGACCTTCTCCTCGTCCCAGGCCAGCGGCTTGGGCGAGTCCGGCGTCGCTCCGAAGGCGAAGCGCAGCCGCTCGATGCGTCTCAGCGGGCGCTTGTCGCCCTCCGCCTTCTCGGAGGCGGCGTCCAGCGCCCAGTCGAACAGCGCGGGAAGGATCTGCGCGTCCAGAATGGCTGGACGACCCTCGCGCCAGTCTTCCCAGGGGAAAAAGGCGTACCAGGGCCGGAAGCGGGCGCCCTTGGGCAGGACGGACCGGCCATCCGCGAAGCGCGTCAGGGCGAGGTAACCGATGGAGATGACGTGGGCCTCGGTCTCGGGGTCGACGATCCGGCCCCGGTCCGCGAAGGTGTAGAGTTGCTCCACATAGCCCAGCCCGAGCCCGGACTGCTCCGTCACGAAGGCGCGCAGGCCGATCTCGAGCGTGCGGTGCGCCAGCGGATCGAAGCTGCCGGACGGCAGCCCGGCCAGTTCGCCGCGTTCGGAGCCCGCCACCAGGATCTGGGGCGACAGGCCGTCGATGGCCACCACAGCGGCGGCAAGGCCGATCTCGATCCCGCTTTCGATCGGACGCGCCATGCGGGATCAGTCCAGGGGAAAGCGGAAGGGGGTGTTCTCGAAGCAGTCGGCGCCGCGCCCGATCGCCGCGACCGCGTCCGCCATCCGGCCGCCCCGACCCAGGAGGTCGTCTGCGATCCGCACCAGCTTCGCGTTGGGAGTCGCCGATGGCGACAGCTCGCGCAGAAGCCTCGCCGTGGCGGCCTCGTCCCGCTCCGGCCTGAGCGCGCAGACCGTGATGAAGGCGGCAGCCGTGGAGCGGCTGACCCCCGCCCAGCAGTGGATCACCATGGGGGCCTGCTGGTCCCAGGCGCGAGCGAAGGCGAGCAGCTGCTCCACATGGGCGTCCGCCGGCAGGATGTGGCCGTCCAGCGGGTCCACGATGTCGTTCACGCCGATGAAGAGATGGCGCTCCGGCGCGATGGCGGCGGGGCGCTGAACCGGCGTGGCCGGATTGATCAGCGTCACCACGTGGCTGGCGGCGCAGGCCTCGACGGTCTCATGAAGGCGGGAGAGGGGCGTGACGTGGATGGCGGGCATGCTGTTTCCGGTCTGCGGCGCTCACAATAGGCCCGTTTCGCTCACACGCCACCTGTCCTTGCCTCGTCCAAGCGTCTGAAGCGGGCCAGAAAGCGGTCCTCCGCCTCGCCCGCGGTCCAGGGTTGGAGGAACTCATCCGCGTCGTCCGGCATGGCCGCGGGCCTGCCGAAGAATTTGGCCGCCTCGGCCTCCACGAAGCCGGCCAGTCGCGTGGCCTCCAGGTAGGCGGAGGCTTTGTCGGCCGTCTTCGCCAGGACGGCGACCGGCTTGGGGGCGGCGGGCGGGAGTCCGAAACGCAGGTGGATCGCCGACAAGAGCCGGTTCTCGATACCCTTGTAGCCGTCGCCCAGCACCGCCTTGAACGGCGAGATGATGTCGCCGATCACGTATTCCGGGGCGTCGTGGAGGAGGACGAGCAGCCGGGCCTCATGGGTGAGACCAGGGTCGATGGCGCCCGCGATGGCCTCCACCAGCAGCGAGTGCTGGGCGACGGAGAACACGTGCGGCCCGCGCGTCTGCCCGTTCCAGCGCGCCACCCGGGCGAGCCCATGGGCGATGTCCTCGATCTCGACATCGAGCGGTGAGGGGTCCAGCAGATCGAGCCGGCGCCCCGACAGCATGCGCTGCCACGCCCGCGGGGCGGTCTCACGCGGCGGCATGGGCGGGCCTTTCGCGATTGGCGGAATCACGGCGAAGAGTTCGTCGCGCGCCGCCCTGCCGACCGAGAACGCTCCCCGTCATCCCCGGCCGGAGCGCCGACGGCGCGGAGGGGAAGGGGATCCAGGGGCCCTGGCGCGAGCGTTGGGTGGCGCAAACCAGGGAAGGCCCGCGCGCGCCGGTCAGACGAACTGTCGAAGATGTGCGCGCGCCGCCCCTGGATTCCCTTCCCGCGCCTTCGGCGCGCCGGGGATGACGGGGGAGACGTTTGTGCGCGTTGCTCACAGCTTCGCCCCCAGCGCCTTCACCTCCTCGTGGCGGAAGCAGCCGACGTAGTGGTCATTGACCATGCCGACCGCCTGCATGAAGGCGTACACGATGGTGGGGCCGACGAAGTTGAAGCCGGCCTGCTTGAGCTCCTTCGACATCCGCCGGGCGGTTTCTGTTTCCGTGGGAACGTCGCTGCGGTCCCGCGGCGCATTCTGCTGCGGCCGGCCATCGAGGTGCTTCCAGAGGAAGTCGGAGAACGAGCCCTTCTCCATGATCTCCAGGTATGCGCGCGCGCTGCCGATGGTGGAGACGATCTTCGCCCGGTTGCGGATGATGCCCGGGTCCGCCATCAGCGCCTCGACCTTCTCCGGGCCGTAGCGGACGATCGCTTCGGGCCGGAAGCCGTCGAAGGCGGCGCGGAAATTCTCGCGCTTGCGCAGGATGGTGATCCAGGACAGGCCGGCCTGAAAGCCGTCGAGGATCAGCTTCTCGAACAGCGCCCGGTCGTCGAACTCCGGCACGCCCCAGTCGGTGTCGTGGTAGGCGACATAGAGCGGGTCCACCCCGGGCCAGGAGCAGCGCGTCTTGCCGTCGTCGTGCGTGATCAGGTGCGCGTTCATGGCCTGTTCTTAGCCCAGGATTCGCGCGGAGGGCAGGGGGCTGCTTCACCGTCAATGCAAGGAGCCTTCGTCGCTGCGCTCCTCGCAATGACGGCTACTCGGCCCCCGGCGCCTTGAAGCTGGCCCAGTCGGGCTTCACCAGCCGGATCGGCAGGCCGCCGGCGGTCACGGGGGCGCCGGCTGCCAGCGCGTCCTCGATCCGGTCGAGGCGGACGGATGCCAGGCCGCGGCCGCCGGGGGCGGTGGAGCCGATGCGGCCCGCGACCTTGTCGCCGGCCATCACTTCCGAGCCTTCCTCCGCGGCGAAGCCGCCGTCGAAGGCCACCGGGACGATGCGGGTTCGGGCCGTGCCGCGGTGCTGCATGCGGGACACGACCTCCTGGCCGATGTAGCAGCCCTTGTCGAAGTCCACGCCCCCGAGTTGGTCCATGTCCGCCTCGTGCGGGAAGGCGTCGCCATAGGCGAAGTCCTGGCCGCCGTGGGGGATACCGAGCGCGATGCGCCAGGCGCGCCAATCCTCGGCGGTCGCCGTGGCGAGGTCGGGAGCGCGCGCCGCGTCGGTGACGAGGCGGTCACCCAGCTGCGTATGCCGTGGGTCGGGATAAAGCACGCCGGCGCCATCGCCGCCTCGGTCGCCGCCCCAGTAGGCGACGACGCCAAGCGTGTCCGACAGGTCCTCGACGGAGACCTTGGCGCGTAGCTTGTACGTCGATAGGCGCTTCGCGAGATCCGGCGCGAGCGCCCGGGGGCAATCGAGCACGAACCCGCCGCCCATCTGCTCGCCGTCCGCCTCCGCGACGATGAAGTCGACGAGGATCTTGCCCTGGGGCGTCAGCAGGGCGGCGTAGCGCGCCCGGTCCACGGCCACCTTGTCCATGTCGCTGGTGACGAGCCCGTCCAGGAACTTGCGCGCGTCCTCGCCGGTGACGCGGATGACGCCGCGGTCGGTAAGATGGGCCGAGGGCATGGGCGAAACTCCTTCAAACGGACGCTGGCGGCTTGCGGCGGGCGCCGGGCTTACGTATGTGCCGCAGCAGGCGGATCAAGCCGCAACCGGGAGCCTCACCATGTCAGAGTCCTTCGACGTCATCTACGCGGGCGGAATCGTGGTGAACCAGGACGGCGCCGGCGTGCGCGACGTCGGCGTCCGGGGCGGACGGATCGCGGCCCTTGGCGACCTGTCCCGCGCGTCCGCCGGGGAGCGGGTGGACTGCACGGGGCTGCACGTGCTGCCGGGCGTGATCGACACGCAGGTGCACTTCCGCGAACCTGGGCTGGACCACAAGGAGGACCTGGAGACGGGCTCCCGCGCGGCGGTCATGGGCGGCGTGACGTGCGTGTTCGAGATGCCGAACACCAATCCGCAGACCACCACGGCCGAGACCCTGGCCGACAAGGTGGGGCGCGGGACGCATCGCATGCATTGCGACTTCGCGTTCTGGGTGGGCGGCACGCACGAGAACGTACGCGACATCCCGGAACTGGAGCGCCTCCCGGGCGCGGCCGGCATCAAGGTGTTCATGGGATCGTCCACCGGCTCGCTGCTTGTGGAGGATGACGCGGGCGTCACGGCGGTTCTCTCCGCCACGCGCCGAAGGGCGGCGTTCCACTCGGAGGACGAGGAGATGCTGCGCGCCCGCAGGGACCTGCGGGTCGAGGGCGATCCGCGTTCCCACCCGGTCTGGCGCTCGCCCGAGGTGGCGATGCGCTGCACGGAGCGCTTGGTGCGGATCGCGCACGCGACCGGCGCCCGCATCCACGTCCTTCACATCTCGACCGCGGAGGAGATGCGCTTCCTGGCCGGCCACAAGGACGTCGCCACCGTCGAGGTGACGCCGCACCACCTGACGATCGATGGCGACGAGGCCTATGCTCGCCTTGGCACGCTGGTGCAGATGAACCCGCCCGTGCGCGGCAAGGACGTGCATCCCGGCCTGTGGTGGGGCGTGGAGCAGGGCGTCGTCGACGTACTGGGCTCCGACCACGCGCCGCACACCCTGGAGGAGAAGGCGAAGCCCTACCCGGCCTCGCCCTCCGGCATGACGGGCGTGCAGACGCTCGTGCCCACCATGCTGGACCATGTCGCGAAGGGGCGGCTCTCTCTCCAGCGCTTCGTGGACCTCACCAGCGAGGGCCCGTGCCGCATCTTCGGGCTCGCCAACAAGGGCCGCATCGCGGCGGGCTACGACGCCGACCTGACGATCGTGGACCTGAAGCGGCGGGAGACCATCACCAACGCCTGGATCGCCTCGAAGTGCGGCTGGACGCCCTATGATGGCGTCCAGGTCACAGGCTGGCCTGTGGGCACGGTGGTGCGCGGCCGCCGCGTGATGTGGGAGGGCGAACTGGTCGGTCCTTCCACGGGCGAGGCGGCGCGCTTCCTGGAGGCGCTGCCGCGCGGTTGACAGGGCGGGGCGCCTGCGGCATGCAATCCGTATGTCGACGGCGCTCATCCTCACCGCCCTGCGACGTGCGGCCGCTCCGCGGCGTGCGCGACGATGAGCCTTGCTGGCTTCCGACGTCACGGCCGCGCCATCGAGCGCGGCTTTTTTGTTCGAGCATCCGCCGGCTGAGCGCCGGGGCAGGGGATCCGTCATGGTCAAGACAGTATTCATCGATGGCGAGGCCGGCACGACGGGGCTGGGCATCCGCGAGCGGCTCCAGGGCGTGGCCGGAGTCGAGGTGCGCAGCATCGACCCGGAGCGGCGCAAGGACCCGGCCGCCCGCATGGACCTGATGTCACGGGTGGACGCCGTGATCCTGTGCCTGCCGGACGACGCCGCCAAGGAATCCGCCGCGCTGGCCGCCTCCCTGGGCGACGCCGCGCCGCGCGTGCTGGACGCCTCCACGGCCCACCGCGTGGCGGAGGGCTGGACCTACGGCTTCGCCGAGCTTGCGCCCGGGCAGGCGGACGCCATCCGGCAGGCCAAGCGCGTGGCCAATCCCGGCTGCTACCCCACGGGCGGCATCGCGCTGATCCGGCCGCTGGTGGATGCCGGGCTCATGCCGGCCGACCACCCTGTCACGGTGAATGCCGTCAGCGGCTATTCCGGCGGCGGCAAGTCCATGATCGAGGCCTACGAGGCTGGCCGGGCGCCTGCATTCGAGCTCTATGGCCTGGGACTGGAGCACAAGCACCTCCCCGAGCTGCAGCGCTATGGCGGGCTCACGCGGCGGCCGATCTTCGTGCCGTCGGTCGGCGATTTCCGGCAGGGCATGCTGGTCAGCATTCCGCTGCATCTCGACACCCTGAAGGGCTCGCCCAAGCCGCAGAACCTCTGGGAGGTCCTGGCGGCCCGCTACGCGGGCTCGGAGCTCGTGTCGGTGATCCCGTCGACGGACCCCAGCGTCGCCGGCGGTAAGCTGGAGCCGGAGGCGCTGAACGACACCGACCGGATGGAGCTGCGCGTCTACGGCAACGAGACGCGGAGCCAGGCCGTGCTGGTCGCCCGGCTCGACAACCTCGGCAAGGGCGCCAGCGGCGCGGCGGTGCAGAACCTGAAGCTGATGCTCGGGCTGGCGTAAGGCGAATCCGTCATCCCCGGCGGCGCGCCCATGGCTGGAAAAGGTCCGGCCTTGGCCGCCACGGCGCGGGCCCTCTCCGCCGTCATCCCCGGCGCGCCGAAGGCGCGGGAAGGGGATCCAGGGCAGTGCGCGCAATGCTTGCCGCGCCGTCTATTGGAGGTCTGACCGGGACTTCAGAGCCGCGGCCCAGTCGCCTGGATCCCCTTCCCCTCCGCGGCTTCGCCGCTCCGGCCGACGATGACGGTGTCCGGGACTGAGGCGTGCGGCGACTGAGCGCGTCGCAACGAAAATGGCCGGGGCGAGCCCCGGCCATTTCACGTTCAGTTCTCTTGAAGGGGCGCTCAGCCCTGCTGCTGGATCGCCGACAGCTTCCAGCTATCGCCGGGGTCGCGGCGGAAGGTCCAGATCTCCGTGACCTCCTGCGGCCGGGTCGGGTCGCCTTCCACCACGCGCCCGCTGGCGCGCTCGAAGAGAGCGTTCACCACGGAGAAGCGCATGGCGACGGTCGCATAGTCCGCCGAGCCCTCGCGCCAGGCTTCCGCCAGGTCGCCCTGGAGCAGTTTCACCTCCTTCACGCGGTCGTGCAGGCCCTTTCGGGCATTGTCCGCCAGCTCCTGGCCGAAGTAGCTCGCCATCTCGGGCGTGGTGTAGCGGCGCAGAAGGCCTTCGTTCTCGGCGTCCCAGGCGGCGTTGACGTCGCCGAGCAGCTTTTCGAAAGCAGCGTAGTCCTGCGGGCCGATCTCGATCGGCGTCCCGGCCGGAGCCGGCTGCGGCTGGCCGCCGCCGAAGCCCATCCCGGACCCGCCGAGACCGCCCATGCCGCCGCCAAGCGCGCTGCGCTGGTAGCCGGCGTCGCCAGCGCCCGCGCCGGCCGCCGCAGGCGCGTTACGCGAGCGGAACCAGTTGATGGCGAAGCGCACGACGAAGAACACCAGCGCCAGCTGCAGCAGCAGGCCCAGAAACGACATGATTCCGCCCAGGCCGCCGAAGAAGCCGTGGCCGAACAGGGCGCCGAGAAGGCCGGCGCCGAGCAGTCCGCCCAGCAGGCCCGTGCCGAAGCCCGGCCGGAAGAAGCCGCCCGGACGCGTCGCGCCCGTGGCCTGCTGGCCAAACGAGGGCTGGCCGGGCTGGGTGATGGAACGCTCGATGGGGGCGGCGGTGCGCGGAGCCGTCGTTGTGGCCGGCGGGGCCGAGAACGTGCGCGATCCGCGGCTGCCGAAGCTGCCGCCGCCGCCGGGCCGGGCCTCCGCGGCTCCGAGGCCGAGCGCCAGGATCGCCGCAGCGGCGAAGAGGACGCGGCCGCGCCGCGAGGTCTTGAGTGTCGTCATGGTCCTACCAAAAGGGCCTTTCCATGGGCACGATGCCCACGAACGCAGCATATGGGAGGTCGGTTGCTGAATTTCAAAGGTAGGACGGTAAAGTGGCCCCAGCCTGCGCCGCTCCGGCCGGGGATGACGGCGAAAGAAGCGCCGATCAGTTAGGCAAGCCGTCCGGTTGGGGCCGCCCGCGCGCTTGCGCTTCGCGAAGGCCCCGACTATAAGCGCGCGCATTCCACACGCGGATCTATCGGCTTCGGCCGTTCCGGTGCCCGGGAGAGGTCTCCCGGCTCACTTGTCCGCGGAGGCTCAACCGGAGAAACACGACCATGGCTCTGCCCGATTACTCCATGCGCCAGCTCCTCGAGGCCGGCGCCCACTTCGGCCACCAGGCTCACCGCTGGAACCCGAAGATGCAGCAGTACATCTTCGGCACCCGCAACAACATCCACATCATCGACCTCGCGCAGACCGTGCCGATGCTGCACCGCGCGCTGCAGGCGATTTCGGATACGGTGTCCCGCGGCGGCCGCGTGCTGTTCGTCGGCACGAAGCGCCAGGCGGCGGACTCCATCGCCGACGCGGCTAAGCGTTCGGCCCAGTACTACGTCAACTCCCGCTGGCTCGGCGGCATGCTGACGAACTGGAAGACGATCTCCGGCTCCATCCAGCGCCTGCGCAAGGTGGACGAGATCCTGGCCGGCGGCGCCCAGGGCCTTACCAAGAAAGAGCGCCTGATGCTCTCCCGCGAAAAGGAGAAGCTCGAGCGCGCCCTTGGCGGCATCAAGGACATGGGCGGCGTGCCGGACCTGATCTTCGTGATCGACACGAACAAGGAGCAGCTGGCGATCCAGGAGGCCAACCGCCTCGGCATCCCGGTGGCCGCCATCGTCGACACGAACTGCAACCCCGACGGCATCGCCTTCCCGGTTCCGGCCAACGATGACGCCGGCCGCGCCATCGCGCTCTACTGCGACCTCGCTTCGCGCGCCGCCATCGACGGCATCTCGCGCGGCCAGGGCGCGCTCGGCATCGACATCGGCGAGTCCGAGGCTCCGGTCGAGGAGGCCCTCGAGACGGCCGACGCCGCTGCTCCGACGGGCGAGGCCTTCGAGCTGCTGGCCGCCCCGCGCGGCGCGCCCGACGACCTGACCAAGCTCACGGGCGTTGGCCCGCAGCTCGAGAAGAAGCTGAACGAGACCGGCCTCTTCCACTACTGGCAGTTCGCGGCCATGACCCCGGACGACGTCGCCAAGGTGGACTCGGCCGCCAAGCTCAACGGCCGCATCGAGCGCGATGGCTGGGTCGCCCAGGCTCGCTCGCTCCTCGAAGCCGCGTAAGAAAGCCTGCCGGCCGCCGGATGATCGCCCCATTGGGTGGTCACCCTGCGGCCCGGCGCAGGAATTGACGGGCGGCGTCCTACGGCGTCGTCGATCACGGGAGCGGTCGCCGTTCCCGTGTTTTCACATGATCGATCGAAAGGTGAACCATGGCTACGATCACCGCCGCTCTGGTGAAGGATCTGCGCGAGAAGACCGGCGCGGGCATGATGGACTGCAAGGCCGCCCTCGAGGCGAACGGCGGCGACGTCGAGCAGGCTATCGACTGGCTGCGCAAGAAGGGTCTGGCCAAGGCCGCCAAGAAGTCCGGGCGCGTCGCCGCCGAGGGCCTGGTCGCCGTCGCGGTGCGTGAGAACCGTGGCGTGGTGGTCGAGGTGAACTCCGAGACCGACTTCGTGGCCCGCAACGAAGAGTTCCAGGCGCTGGTGCGCACGGTCGCCGACGTGGCTCTCGAGAAGTCGGCCAATGTCGAGGCGCTGCTGGGCACGCACTACCCGGGCGGCGAGGCCACCGTGCAGGAAGCCATCAGCAACGCCATCGCCACCATCGGCGAGAACATGACCCTGCGCCGCGCCGCCGAGCTGCAGGTCGCCCATGGCGTGGTCGGCCAGTACATCCACAACGTCGTGGCTCCCGGCCTCGGCAAGATCGGCGTGATCGTCGCCCTCGAGTCCACCGGCAACACCGACGAACTCGCTGCGCTCGGCCGCCAGCTCGCCATGCACATCGCCGCCTCGAACCCGCAGGCCCTGGACGCCTCGGGCCTCGATCCGGCGGTGCTGGAGCGCGAGAAGGCCGTGCTGGCCGACAAGAACGCCGGCAAGCCCGCCCACGTGCTCGAGAAGATCGTCGAGAGCGGCCTGAAGACGTACTACAAGGAGGTCTGCCTCCTCGACCAGGCCTACGTCCACGACGGCGGCAAGTCGGTCGCCCAGGCCGTAAAGGAGGCCGAAGGCCGCGTCGGCGGGCCGATTGCGATCAAGGGCTTCCACCGCTTCGCCCTCGGGGAGGGCATCGAGAAGCAGGAAAGCGACTTCGCGGCGGAAGTCGCCGCCGCGGCAGGCCAGGCCTGATCGGCTTCGAACAAACGGCGGCGCCCAGCGCCGCCGTTCTTGTATTGGGAGCCCTTTTTCGCGGAGATAGCGCATGATCGTCGGCAAACGTGTTCTGGTGAAGCTTTCCGGCGAGGCTCTGATCGCCGCAGACGGCTACTGGCTGAACCCGCAGACGCTGACGACGCTCTCGCAGGACCTGAAGCAGGCGGCGGACGCCGGCTTCGAGATCGCCGTCGTGATCGGCGGCGGCAACGTGATCCGCGGCGCCAAGGTGGGCGCGGCAGGATGGATCGACCGGGCCACCGCCGACGCGATGGGCATGCTGGCGACCGTGATGAATTCGATCGCCCTGGAGAGCGCGCTGGAGAACGTGGGCGCCTCGGCCCGCACGATGTCGGCGGTTTCCATGCCGTCCATCTGCGAAACCTATGCGCGCCAGCCGGCGCTTCATCACCTGGCGAAGGGCAGGGTGGTCGTGCTCGGGGGCGGCACTGGCAACCCGTTCTTCACCACGGACACGGCCGCCGTGCTGCGCGCCATCGAGCTCAATTGCGACGCGGTGCTGAAGGCGACACAGGTGGACGGCGTCTACTCGGCCGACCCCAAGAAGGACCCGAACGCGACGCGCTTCGACGTGCTGTCGCACGACGAGGCCATCCAGCGCGACCTGAAGGTCATGGACACGGCGGCCTTCGCCCTGGCGCGAGAGAACCGCCTGCCCATCATTGTGGGCTCGGCCCACGGTCCCGGGGCGATCACGGCCATCTTGAAGGGTGAAGCCCCTGCAACCAGGGTGACGCCCTGAGGCCCCTCACCCCAACCCTTTCCCCGTGCCGGGGAGAGGGGCGCGCGACGGCGCCGTTCTTCCCTTCTCCCCGGCACGGGGAGAAGGTGGCGCGGAGCGCCGGATGAGGGGAACGCCTCTCGAATGGGACCATTCGCGGGCTCCGTCCGCCTCGGGCCTTGAACCTCGGCAGATGCGGGCGTAAGCCCATCCGTAACGGCAAAGAAGAATCCGGGTGTCACGATGAGTACGCAATTCGACCTCGCCGACATCAAGCGTCGCATGGCCGGCGCCGTGCAGGCCTTCCACAAGGACCTGTCGAGCCTTCGCACGGGCCGCGCTTCGCCCACTCTGCTCGACCCGATCCAGGTCGACGCCTATGGGGCGCTGATGCCGATCAGCCAGGTCGCGACCATCAACGTTCCGGAGCCGCGCCTGCTCACGGTGCAGGTCTGGGATCGTGGCATGGTCAACGCCGTCGAGAAGGCGATCCGCGACTCGAACCTTGGCCTCAACCCGGCCACGGAAGGCCAGGTGATGCGCATCCGCATCCCCGAGCTCAACGAGCAGCGCCGCAAGGAGATGGTGAAGGTCGCCCACAAATACGCCGAGGAGGCGCGCGTCGCCGCCCGGCACGTCCGCCGCGACGGCCTCGACCTCCTGAAGAAGCTGGAGAAGGACGGCCACATGTCGAAGGACGACCTCGACCGGCAGTCCGACCAGGTGCAGAAGGCCACCGACCAGACGATCGCCGAGATCGACGCCGCGCTGGCGTCCAAGGAAAAGGAGATCATGCACGTCTGAGGACGGCATGAGGAAAGCGCCGATGGTCTCCATGACAGAGACGGCCCTCGAGAGCCCTGCCGCGGACGCGGGTGGGGCCGCAGGCGCTCCCGCGCACGTCGCCATCATCATGGATGGCAACGGGCGCTGGGCGGCTGCTCGCGGGCTGCCGCGCTTCGAAGGCCATCGACGGGGCGTCGAGGCGCTGCGCCGGACGGTGCGGGCTGCGCAGGACCTGGGGATCCGGTATCTCACGGTCTACAGCTTCTCGTCCGAGAACTGGGCGCGGCCGGCTGAGGAAGTCAGCTTCCTCATGGGCCTGTTGAAACGGTTCATCCGCAACGATCTGGCCGAGATGCACCGCAACAATGTGCGCGTGCGCATCGTGGGCTCGCGCAAGGGCCTCGCGGAGGACATCGCGGCGCTGTTGGCCGAGGCGGAGACGCTCACGGCCGACAACACGGGCCTCACCCTGGTCGTGGCGTTCAACTACGGCGCGCGACAGGAACTCGCCGAGGCTGCCGCCGCGCTGGCGCGCGACGTGGCGGAGGGGCGCCTGAGCGCCGACGCGATTTCGCCGGAAGCCGTGTCGGCCCGGCTCTGGACGGCGGGGATTCCCGATCCCGACCTCGTGATCCGGACCTCGGGTGAGGTGCGGCTGTCCAACTTCCTCCTGTGGCAGGCCGCCTACTCGGAATTCGTGTTCACGCCCGTGCTGTGGCCCGATTTCGACCGGGCCGCCTTCGAGGCCGCCATCGCCGAGTACCGGGGCCGCGACCGCCGGTTCGGCGGATTGTCGGCGCGCGTCGGAGCCGGCGGGTGAGCGAGCCGGCCCGGGCTCCGGACCCGACGCCGCGCCGCGGCCCCTCCGAACTGCTGCTTCGCGTGATCTCCGGAATCGCGCTCGCCGCGTTGGCGCTCGTCACAGCATGGGAGGGCGGCTGGTCCTTCGGGCTGCTGTGGACATTGGCCGCCGTGCTGGGCCTTCGCGAATGGCTCACTCTGGTGGGCCTGTCAGGCGGCCGGCGCACGCTGGCGTGGGCCGTCGGCGGGCTGGCGATAGCCTTCGCGGGCGTCGTCGCCGAAACGTCGCCGCTGCCGTCGCCGCAGGCGTGGCTGGCTCCCGCCGTTGCGGGCCTGATCGCCATGGCGGTCGCGCCCACGAATCGGGTGTGGGCGGGCGTCGGCGTGCTCTACGCCGCTGTGCTGGCGATCGTGCCCATCGACCTGCGTGGCGACCCGGCCTTCGGGCTCGTCGCGATCCTGTGGGTCTTCGCGGTCGTGTGGGTGACGGATGTCGCCGCCTTCTTCGTCGGCCGCACGCTCGGCGGGCCGAAGCTGTGGCCGCGCGTGAGCCCCAAGAAGACGTGGTCCGGCTTCATCGGCGGCGTCACAGGCGGAACCCTGGCGGGGCTCGCCGTCGTGCATTTCGCGCGCACGCGCTGGGGCCTCGGGTGGGAGTTCGGCGGCCTTGCGCTGGTCGCGCTCACCTTGTTCGCGGCGGTGCTGTCCCAGGGCGGCGACCTGCTCGAATCCAGCATGAAGCGCCGGTTCGGGGCCAAGGACTCGAGCCATCTGATCCCGGGCCACGGCGGCGTGCTGGACCGGCTCGATTCATTCTGGGCGGTGAACGTGCTGCTCGCCATCTTCATGTACGCCATGGCCCGGGGCTGAGCATGGTCACGCGGGTCAGCATCCTCGGCGCGACCGGGTCCGTGGGGCGATCCACGGCGGACATCCTCGTCGCGCACCGCGACCGCTTCGCGGTCGAGGCGGTCGCGGGCGGGCGGGACGCGCCGGCGCTGGCGGACATGGCGAAGCGCCTGGGCGCGCGCTTCGCGGCGATCTCGGATGAGCGCGCGCTGCCGGAGCTGCGCGCCTGCCTGGGCGGGACCGGCATCGCCGCCGCGGGCGGGGAGGGCGCGGTCATGGAGGCCGCGCTCAGGCCCGCGGACATCGTGGTCGCGTCCATCGTGGGCGCGGCGGGGGTACGGCCGACGCACGCCGCCGTGCAGGCGGGGCGCACGGTGGCGCTCGCGAACAAGGAGTCGCTCGTGTGCGCGGGCGCCGCCTTCATGCGCGACGCGCGCGCGGGCGGGGCCACGCTCCTGCCCCTGGACTCCGAGCACAACGCGATCTTCCAGGCGCTGGGGCGCCACCGCCCGGACGAGATCGAGCAGATGGTGATCACGGCCTCGGGAGGGCCGTTCCGGACGTGGCCGGCGGGCCGAATCGCAACCGCACGGCGCGAGGAGGCGCTGGCCCACCCCAACTGGTCGATGGGGGCCAAGATCACCATCGATTCGGCTTCGCTCATGAACAAGGGCCTCGAGCTGATCGAGGCCCACCACCTGTTCGGCGTTTCGCCGGAGCGGCTGGGCGTCGTGGTCCACCCCCAGTCCATCGTGCATGGGCTCGTGTCCTTCAGCGACGGGTCCGTCGTGGCCGGCCTGGCGCTGCCCGACATGCGGGTGCCGATTGCGCACTGCCTCGGCTTCCCCGAGCGCCTCGGCACGTCCGCCCGCCGCCTGGACCTGGCGTCCATAGCGCGTCTCGACTTCGAGGCGCCCGACTTGGCGCGTTTCCCGGCCCTGCGCCTCGCCATGGAGGCTCTCGAGGCCGGTGCGGGCGCGCCGACGGTGCTGAACGCCGCCAACGAGGTCGCGGTCGCGGCCTTTCTGGGCGGCCGGCTTCGGTTCGGCGACATGGCGCCGTTGTGCGAGGCCATGCTGGATCGCTTTGGCGAGGCCCGCGACTCGGGTGTCCTGGACAGCGTGGAGGCGGCGCTGGCGCTCGATGCGGAGGTCAGGCGCGCGGCGGAGGCGTTGGTTCCTGCAGCCCTGAAATCGGCGCATTAACCAAATATTCACTCTGCCTCGACGTTCGTTCCCGTTCGCCGTATCTTCACCCCTGCCGGCGCATAACGTCGGGGATGCTTCGGCTTGGGCCACGTGAGGTTTTCGACATGACGGTTCTGGAGACGCTGGCCGGTTGGGCCGGGTCGCTTGGTGGCTACATCCTGCCGTTTCTTTTCGTTCTCGTCATCGTCATCTTCATCCACGAGTTCGGCCACTACATCATCGGACGCTGGTGCGGCATCCGGGTGCAGGCCTTCGCGCTGGGCTTCGGGCCCGAGCTGATCGGCTTCACGGATAGCCACGGCACGCGGTGGAAGATCTGCGCCGTTCCGCTCGGCGGCTACGTCAAGTTCTTCGGCGATTCGGGCGCCGCGAGCACCCCGGACGGCTCGGCCCTGCGCGCCATGACGGCGGAGGAGAAGGCGGTCAGCTTCCATTACCAGCCCGTGTGGAAGCGGGCGGCCGTGGTGGCGGCGGGCCCCGTCGCCAACTTCATCCTGGCCATCGTCGTGTTCGCGGCCATGAGCTACGCCTATGGCCGCCAGATCATTGCGCCCCGCGTGGACCAGGTGATCGAATCGAGCGCGGCGGCCAAGGCCGGCATGCGCAACAACGACCTCGTGCTTTCGATCGACGGCCAGCCGATCGAGAGCTTCAGCGACATGCAGCGGGTGATCTCAACCTCGCCCGGCAAGACCCTCACCCTCGTGGTCGAGCGCGCCGGCAAGGAAGTGACGCTGACCGCGACGCCCGAGCTGAAGGTGATTGACACGCCATTCGGCAAGCAGCGGCTCGGCATGCTCGGCATCCAGGCCTCGCGCGATCCCGCTGACCTGAAGTTCCAGACGCTGGGCCTCGGGGCCTCGCTGAAGAGCGCCGTCCAGGAGACGTGGTTCATCGTCGAACGCACCGGCGCCTATGTGGGCGGCCTGTTCGCCGGCACCGAGAGCGCCGACCAGCTGTCCGGACCGATTCGGATCGCCCAGGTCTCGGGGCAGGTCGCCACGGCGGGAATCGTCGCGCTCCTGAACCTCGCCGCGATTCTCTCGGTCTCGATCGGACTGATCAATCTGGTGCCTGTTCCGCTGCTCGACGGCGGTCACCTGCTGTTCTACGCCTTCGAGGCGGCGAGGGGCCGGCCGCTCAGCGAGCGTACGCAGGAGTTCGGCTTCCGGGTTGGGCTCGCACTGGTGTTGATGCTGATGCTTTTCACGACCTTCAACGACGTCGTTCACCTCGTTTCCCTCTGAACTTTCCCGCTTTTTCAGAAGGCCAGCCAGCAAGCGGCTGGCCTTCATTAACCATGCGGTAAGTGTCATCGAAGCCACGCGCCCCCGGATTTAGCGGCTGCTGCGCATTCGTCATTTGCAGTGCGGCTGAAACTTGGTAGATGCGTCGAGTAGCTTGGGACATCCGGCCTGCCTGTGGGGGCTGCCGGAGAGATAAGAAATAAGGGCGGGTTCCTCGATGGCTTTCGAGACTGGCGGATTGCGGCGCACGACGCGCGCGCTCCAGCAGACGGCGGTGAGCATCGCCCTGGTGATCGCGATGGGGGCTCCGGCTTTCGCTCAGAGCGTCGTTGTCCAGGGCAATCGTCGGGTGGATGCGGAGACGATCCGCTCCTACGTCAACGGGCAATCTCCCGAGCAGGCGCGCCAGGACCTGATGGCGACGGGCCTGTTCTCCAGCGTGAGCGTCTCCCAGCGCGGCGGCCAGATGGTCGTGTCTGTGCGCGAGAACGAGGTGGTGAACCGCGTCGTTTTCGAGGGCAACAAGAAGCTCAAGAGCGACGCGCTCACCCAGGAAGTTCAGACCAAGGCGCGTGGACCCTACAGCCAGGCGACCATCGACGCCGACGTGCAGCGCCTGAAGGAGATCTACAGCCGCGGCGGTCGCAGCCTCGCGTCGGTCACGGCCCGCACCGTGCCGCTCGACAACGGCCGCGTCGACGTGGTGTTCACCATCAACGAGGGCGACAAGACCGGCGTGAAGTCGATCGAGTTCGTCGGCAATCGCGCCTACGGCTCTGGCCGCCTGCGCGACCAGATGACCACGACGGAGAGCAACTTCCTCTCCTGGCTGAAGACCTCGGACGTCTACGATCCGGACAAGATCCAGTCGGACCTCGAGCTCGTCCGGCGCTTCTACCTGAAGCACGGCTATGCGGATTTCCGCATCGTGGGCACGGACGTGCAGTTCGACCAGGCGGCCGGCGGCTACCGCATCGTCGTCACGGTCGACGAGGGCCAGCAGTACCACGTCGGCCAGGTCGGGGTTGAATCAAAGATCCCGGACGTCGATGCGGATCGCCTTCGCGGCAAGGTCCGTACGGCTTCGGGCGACGTGTACAACGCCGAGGACGTCGAGAAGACCCTCCAGTCGATCACGACCGAGGTCGCGAGCCGCGGCTACGCCTTCTCGCAGGTGCGCCCGCGTGGCGACCGCGACCCGGCGACGGCGACGATCAACCTCAGCTACGTGGTCGAGGAAGGTCCGCGCGTCTACATCGAGCGGATCAACATCCGCGGCAACACCCGCACGCGCGACTACGTCATCCGCCGCGAATTCGACGTGGGCGAGGGCGACGCCTACAATAAGGTGCTGATGGACAAGGCGGAGCGCCGCCTGAACAACCTCGGCTACTTCAAAAAGGTCCGGATCTCGAACGAGCCCGGCTCCACGCCCGACCGAGTCGTCGTGAACGTGGACGTCGAGGATCAGCCCACGGGCGCCTTCGCGGTCTCTGGCGGCTATTCTACGTCGGACGGCTTCATCGCCGAGGTGTCGGTCACCGAGACCAACTTCCTGGGTCGCGGCCAGTACGTGAAGCTCGCGGCGTCCACGGGCCAGTATTCCAAGGGCGTCGAGTTCTCGTTCACCGAGCCGTACTTCTTGGATCGCCGCATGGCGGTCGGCTTCGACCTTTTCGCCAAGCAGAGCGACAACACCCGGTACTCGTACTACGAGAACCGGATGACGGGCGGCACCATCCGCCTCGGCTTGCCGCTCACGGAAGAGGCGAGCGTGCTGTTCCGGTACTCGCTGTACAATCAGGACATCAAGATCCCGAATACCTACAGCAAGCCGTTCAACGACTGCTGGTATCCGCTTGATGCGAGCCTCGGCTATCCGGGCTGCTTGTACAATGGCGAAGCCTCGCTGGCCCTCAAGGAGTCGGCTGGCTCCTACCTGACGTCCGCCGCCGGTTACACGCTCAACTACAATACCCTCGACAACAACAAGAACCCGCGCGCCGGCTACTATGCGGAAATTAAGCAGGACATCGCCGGCCTCGGCGGCGATTCCCGGTGGATCCGTACGACCGGCGAGGCCCGGTTCTATCGCGAGCTGAGCGACGATTTCGTCGGCATGGTCAAGCTGCAGGCCGGCAATATCCATGCGCTCGGCGGCAAGGATCTGCGCATCACGGACCAGTTCTTCCTGGGCCCGAGCCTCGTGCGTGGTTTCGCTCCCTCGGGCATCGGCCCGCGCGACGCCGCCGATCCGAAGAACAACGCGTTGGGCGGCACGACCTATTTCGGCGGGTCGACCGAAGTGCAGTTCCCGATCTTCGGCTTGCCGCGTGAGCTTGGGTTCAAGGGCGCCGTGTTCGCCGACGCCGGTACGCTCTACGGCTATGAGGGTCGCAAGGACTTCAGCGGCATCATCCCGCCCTCGGCCGTCGCTGGATACCCTGCGACTGTGAGCGTGATCGACTCCCACAAGATCCGCTCGTCCGTGGGTGGCAGCTTGCTCTGGCAGTCGCCGCTCGGCCCGATCCGCTTCGACCTCGCCTACCCGATCTCCAAGGCGCAGGGCGATCGCACCCAGGTGTTCCGCTTCTCGGGCGGCACCAGCTTCTAATGACGGGCGCCCCGGCCACGCAGGCCGGGGCGCACCCGTCGGATGCATGATGACAGACCCCGTTTTCTTTAAGCTCGCCGCCCCCATCACGCTGGCGGATATCGCGGCTCTGACGGGGGCGAAGCTTCCCGAAGGCGCTGACGCTTCCCTGGCTATCGAGGCGGTTTCTCCGCTCGACTCGGCTGGTCCTCGCGACCTCGCGTTCCTGGAAAATCCGAAATACGTGGGCGAACTCGAGACGACCCGGGCTCTGGCCTGCCTGGTCGCTCCGAAATTCGCCGCGCGCGTTCCCGCCAATGTGGTGCCTCTCGTGGTGGGGCAGCCCTATCGGGCCTGCGCCATGGTCACGGCGAAGCTGTTTCCGGAGGCCATGCGCCCGGGCTCCAGCTTCGGAGCCAGCGGCATCGCCCCCGGCGCTTTCGTGCATCCCGAGGCGCGCCTTGAATCGGGCGTGACGGTCGACCCTGGCGCGGTAGTCGGCCCTGGGGCCGAGATCGGCGCCGGGTCGGTGATCGGCGCCAACACGGTCATCGGGCCGCAGGTGCGCATCGGCCGCCAGTCCTCCATCGGTCCGAACGTCACCATCCAGAACGCCCTGATTGGCGACCGGGTGATCATCCATCCGGGCGCACGCCTTGGGCAGGACGGTTTCGGCTTTGCGATGGGGCCGCAGGGGCACCTCAAGGTGCCGCAGGTCGGCCGCGTCATCATCCAGAACGACGTGGAAATCGGCTCCAACACCACGATCGACCGCGGGGCGAACCGCGACACGGTCGTGGGCGAGGGGACTAAGATCGACAACCTCGTGCAGATCGCCCACAACGTGGTGATTGGCCGCCATTGCGTCATCGTCGCCAATGTCGGCATTTCCGGCAGCACCACCCTTGGCGACTTCGTCGTGCTGGGCGGGGCAGTTGGGACGGTCGGGCACGTGCATATCGGGACCGGCGCGCAGATCGCAGGGGCCAGCAACGTGGCGACCGATGTGCCGGCGGGCGCCCGGTGGGGCGGCACGCCGGCCAAGCCGATGCGCCAATGGGTGCGCGAGTTGACGACGCTCAGCAATCTTGCGAAGCGGAAAAGCAGCGGCGCGCCGCAGGAAGACACCGACTAAGGCGGCGCCAGCCGACCTCGACAAGACAGAAGGCCTTGCCGATGACCGAGACGGAATCCACGACGCTGGCGACGGCGGACATCATGCGGGTCATGGACCTGCTTCCGCACCGCTATCCGTTCCTGCTCGTCGACCGCATCATCGAGATGAAAGGCGACGAGAGCTGCATCGGCATCAAGAACGTCACCATCAACGAGCCGCAATTCCAGGGCCATTTCCCCAATCGGCCGGTCATGCCGGGGGTTATGCTGATCGAGGGCATGGCGCAGACGGCAGGAGCCCTGTGCGTCAACGCCAAGCTCGGGACGTCCCGGCCGAAGGTCGTGTACTTCATGACCATAGACAAGGTGAAGTTCCGCAAGCCGGTCGAGCCGGGCGACGTCGTCGAGTACCACATGACCAAGCTGCGCCAGCGCGCCAACATGTGGTGGTTCGGCGGCCAGGCCAAGGTGCAGGGCAAGGTGGTGTGCGAGGCCGAGCTCAGCGCCATGCTGGTGACCGAGTGAGCGCAGTGACACAGATTCATCCGACGGCCATCATCGAGCCGGGCGCGGAGCTCGGCGAGCGCGTGCGCATCGGGCCTTATTGCATCATAGGCGCGGACGTCCGGCTGGGTGACGACAGCGAGTTGATCAGCCACGTCGTCCTGGCGGGGCGCACGACCATCGGGCCGCGGGCCAGGATCTTTCCCTTCGCCTCCATCGGTCACCAGCCGCAGGACCTGAAGTTCCACGGGGAACCCTCGACGCTGACGATCGGCGCGGACTGCATGATCCGCGAGAGCGTGACCATGAACCCGGGCACCGAGGGCGGGGGTCTGGCCACCGTGGTGGGAGACAAGTGCGTCTTCCTCACGGGGGCGCACGTGGCGCATGACTGCCGGGTCGGCAACAACGTCATCTTCTCGAACAACGTGATGCTGGCCGGGCATTGCACAGTGCAGGACTTCGCCATCATCGGCGGCGGGGCGGCCGTGCACCAGTTCTGCCGGATTGGCGCCCACGCCTTCATCGGCGGGCTCTCCGGCGTCGAGAACGACGTCATTCCGTATGGCATCGCCATCGGGAACAGGGCCCACCTGGCGGGCCTCAACATCGTGGGGCTGAAGCGCCGCGGCTTCTCGCGCGAGGTGATCCACGATATTCGCAAGGCCTATCGGCTGCTGTTCGCCGACGAGGGCACCTTGCAGGAGCGCGTCGAGGACGTGGCTGCCAGCTTCGAGGGCCACGGCGTCGTGCACGAGATCCTCGACTTCATCCGCGAGGGCGGCAACCGGTCCATCTGCACGCCACGCGACGCCCAGGAGGGCTGAGCCGTGGCGCCCGCCGAGGGCCCGGTCGCGATCGTGGCTGGCGGCGGCCGCTTCCCCGCCGAGGTGGCGGAGGCTGTGCGCGCAACCGGGCGCGAGGCCCTGGTCATCGGCTTGCGCGGCTTTGCGCCGCGGCGCATCGCGGGAAAGCGGGTCGCCACAGTCGACATGCTGGATCCAGCCGGGCTGATCGGCCTGTTGCGCGAGGCGCGGCCGGCTTGCGTCGTGCTCGCGGGCGCCGTGACTCGGCCTGGGCCCCTGGCGATCTCATCCGTCTTTTCAGCTTTCCGCAATCGCGAGGAGCTCGCGCGCATCCTGTCGAGTGGCGACGACCGGATTCTTCGGGGCGCCGTCGCGCTGCTCGAAGAGAACGGCTTCCGCGTGGTCGGCGCCCAGGAGGTCGCGCCGGGCGTCCTGGCGCCCGAAGGCGCGCTCACGGCTGCGCGTCCCACGGTGGCCCAGGAAGCCGACATCGCGCTCGCCACGGACCTGCTGGCCGTCACCGGGCGATTCGACATCGGGCAGGGCGTTGTGGTCAGCGGCGGGCGCGTGCTGGCCGTGGAGGGCCCGGAGGGCACCGACGCCATGCTGGACCGGGTCGCCCAGCTCCAGCGCAGCAGGCGCGTGCGCCTCGACGGCGGGGGCGGGGTGCTCGTGAAGCGGCCCAAGCCGGGGCAGGACCTGCGGGTGGACCTCCCGGCGCTGGGCCCCCGGACGATTGCGAAGCTCCGGGCGGCGGGACTCTCCGGGGCGGCCGTGGAGGCGGGCGGCGTGGTGCTGATCGACAGGGCCGAGACCGTGCGGGCGGCGGACGCCGCCGGCCTGTTCCTGGTGGGGCGGCGGGCATGAGCGCGCCCATTCCCGGGCAAGCCGCGGGCGCAAGCCCGCCGGAGCCGCTCAGGGTCGCCATGGTCGTCGGCGAGCACTCGGGCGACCAGCTCGGCTTCAAGCTGATGCGGGCGATCAAGGCCCGGCTCGGGGCGGACGGCGTCAGGTTCTCGGGCGTGGGCGGGGAGGCCATGGCGGGCGAGGGCCTGAGCAGCCTGTTTCCGCTGTCCGACATCGCCGTGATGGGCATCCTGCCCGTGCTGGCGCGGCTGCCGACCATCATTCGGCGCGTCCACGCGACCGTCGACGCCGTGCTTGCGGCAAGGCCCGACGTGCTGGTGATCATCGACAGCCCTGATTTCACGCATGCCGTGGCGAAGCGGGTGCGCAAGAGGGCGCCGGGCCTGCCCGTGGTGAACTATGTGAGCCCCAGCGTATGGGCCTGGCGGCCGGGACGGGCGCGCAAGATGGCGCGCTACGTGGACCAGGTTCTGGCGCTGCTGCCGTTCGAGCCGGACGCGCATCGGCGGCTCGGTGGGCCGGCCTGCGCCTATGTGGGGCACCCGCTCATCGAGCGGCTGGACGAATTGCGCCCGTCCGCGGCGGAGATGGCGCGGCGACGGGCGGAGCCGCCGGTGCTGCTGATGCTGCCGGGGAGCCGGCGCTCGGAGATCGGCCGGCTTCTCGAGCCCTTCGGGCAGGCGCTTGAACGCCTGGCGGACCAGGGCGTCGCGTTCGAGGCGGTGCTGCCGGCAGTGTCGCATCTGGAGCAGGCGATCCGGGCTGCGGTGGCGGGCTGGCGCGTGCAGCCGCGGATCGTGATGGGGGAGCGCGACAAATACGCGGCCTTCCGCCAGGCGCGGGCGGCCCTGGCTGCGTCCGGGACGGTGACGCTGGAGCTGGCGCTTTCAGGCGTGCCGATGGTGGTGGCCTACCGGGTGTCCAAGCTGGAGGAGCAGCTGAAGCACGTCATCCAGGTTCCCTCCATCGTGCTGCCGAACCTGATCCTGGGCGAGAACGCCATTCCGGAGCTGCTGCAGGAGGCGAGCGCGCCGGAGCGCCTCGCCGCGGCTCTCGGGCCGTTGCTGCGTGACAGCGCGGAGCGTCAGGCGCAGGTGACTGCCTTCGAACGCCTGGACCAGAAGATGATCCTGCCGGAAGGGGACACGCCGAGCGAACGGGCCGCCGCCGTCGTGCTCCGGGCGGCGGGGCGCTGAGCCAGCCGGGAAAGTCTCCCCTCGTACGTGCAATTCAGGATAGCGAGCTGCCATTCACGATCTTGAAAGATGTCATGTGGCTTCCTTGTGACGCAAATCGAGCTTCCCGCGGGGGCGGGGGCCCGCTCAGGAGGCAGGCATGAGCATCAACGCCGCTCAATCGGATATCACGCGGCAGCGGGACGCGGTTCTCAAGGAAGGCATGCGGTCTATGTGGACGCATGCGCTGGGCCGGACGGTGCTGGATCTGGCCCGCGTCGGCGAACTCGACGCGAAGCATCTGCTCGCGGAACTGGAGCGGCGGCTTTCTGACGCCAAGCACGAGCCGGCGCAGGCGTTGCGCATGGAAGCCTTCGACGAAGCCCTGTCGCGGCTGCGCGAGGCGCTAGCGGAGGCCGCCTGAGCGACTTGCCGAGCCGGTCCGGAAAGGTCCGGACGATCCCCCACCACAACGGAAAGGCCCGCAGATGCGGGCCCTTTTTGTGTCTGCCCGCTACGCGGCCGCCTCAGGCGGCGTCCGACGTGGCGGATAGCATTGCGCGGATCTTGTAGGGCAACAGGCGCCAGTTCACGGGCTTGCTGACGAAGGAGGCCGCGCCGAGCGCATGCGCTGCATCGATGGAGGCCAGATCCTTCCGGCCGCTGATGACCAGCACCGCCACCTTGGCGTGCGTCGGCGACAACCGGACCTGACGGAGCAGCGCGAGCCCGTCCAGCTTGCCCATGTCGATGTCGGTCATGATGAGGTCGAAACGTCCTCCGGAAAGCAGGTTCAAAGCCTCCTCGCCGGAACGGGCGACGTGTACCTCCGTATTGGGGTTCTGCAGAAAGCCTTTGGCCATCTCGCCCATCAACGGGTCGTCGTCAACAACCAGCAATCGCTTCATGTACCGCACCATTTCGCCGTGCGAAGCAGCCCCTCGGCCAGATGGATTCGTGATCCTCCCCAGCCTTTGCTCGCTCGTTCGCTCGCGCGCCTCTGACGGGCGCACCGAAGACCTTGGAAGCAAGATGTTTCCAAGTCCTTACGGGTTTTCCCTCACTCAACCTGCGATGGATTGGTCGTCGGCTCTTGAATGGGTGAGTGTGTGACTGCAGACTACAGGCAAAATTGCCGCTGGCCGATGATTTCCCGAGGGACGGTGACGCCGGAATGGATGGTGACCTGCTGCGCCGGCTCGCCGCAAGCGAAGAGCGGCTTCGGCTCGCCCTGGAAGCGACCGGCGTCGGGATCTGGGACAACGACATCGAGCGTGACGAGCACACGTGGTCGCCGGAGTTCCGCGCCATTCTCGGCGTTCCTTCCAATGTTCCAGCCCACCGCGACCTGTTCGCTGACCTGATCCACCCGGACGACCATGGGTGGGTAATGGAGCGCTACCGCAGCTCCTACGCTCCCGGCGGACCTGATCACTACGGCGCCGAATTCCGAATCTTTCGGTCAGACGGAGCCGTGCGGTGGGTCGTGGCCCGTGGTCGCATCCTTCGCGGTGACGGCGGGGTGGCCGTGCGCGGCGTCGGCACGCTTCACGACGTCACGGAGCGCAAGCTCGCAGAACTGGCTTTGCGCGCCAGCGAAGGCCGGCTCCGGGCGACGCACGAGAATGCGGCCGTGGGCATCGCGGAACTCGGCGCAGACGGGCGCATCAAGTCCGTCAACGAGGCCCTGTGCCGGATCACGGGCTATTCCCGCGCGGAAATGTTGGACGCGCCGATCTTCACCTTCGTCTCCGGTTCCGAATTCGCCAGCCAGGATGAGGAGCTCTTCTCGCAGCAGCGCGCCGGGGTCATCCCGAGCTATCAGCTGGAGAAGAAAATCAGGACAAAGGGCGGGGAGGAGCGCTGGACCCACGTCTCCAGCACGAGCGTGCGCTCCCCCGACGGCGCCTTCATCTACGCCGTGCGGGTCGTCCAGGACATCACGGAGCTCAAGCGGTTCTCGGCCCAGCGGGAGATGCTCCTGGCCGAGCTGAACCATCGCGTGAAGAACAGCCTTGCCGTCGTGCTGGGCATGATCACCCAGACCAGCCGAAACGCGGCGTCCTTCGCCGACTTCCGCGCCGCGATCGAGGGCCGCATCATGGCGCTCAAGCACTCCTATGACCTGCTCAGCGACTCGAGCTGGGATGGAGCCGACCTCGCCACGCTGTTGCGGACCGAACTGGAAGCCTTCGGCTTTGCCGACCCGGTTCACTGGCGCGTGACGGGCGGGCCCGTTCATCTTGGGCCGCGCCAAGTGGTGCCTGTCGCGCTGATCCTGCACGAACTGGCCACCAACGCCGTGAAGCATGGGGCTCTGGCGGCGCCCCACGGCGAGGTCGCGGTCGACTGGCGGGTCGAAGGAGAGCCGGAGCCGAGCCTGATCCTGCGGTGGCGTGAATCCGTGAGCTCCGACAGCGCGCCCGCGCCGGAGACCAGTGGACGACGGGGTTTCGGCTCGACTCTCATCGCGCTCTGCATCGAGCGCGAACTGCACGGCGGCTACTCCGTGGTCTACACGCCCGGGCTCGACGCCCAGTTCACGTTCCCGCTGGCCGCACGCGAGCTTCCAGACGCGGGTTGATCAGGCTCGCGCCTGAGTTCAGGCCGCGTCCCCCTGCGAGATGACGGTCCCCGAATAGGGCTCGATCGTCGTGACGTGGTCCTTCACAGCCTTGACCCCCGCAACGTTCTCGGCGGCCACCTGCAGCGCTTCGCGTTCGCGGTCGTCGAAGATGCACCCGTTCAACTCCACCACGCCGCCCTGGACGCTGATGTTGATGGTGCCGGTCGGAGCCCAGCTCTGCGCCTCCAACTCGGCCAGGATGGCGGACCTGATCTCGAGGTCGCTGGGGTTGGCGGCCACGGCCCCGCGCTCCAGCATGCCTTCGAGCGCCTTCAGCAGATCGGCCCGCGTGACGAGGCCAATCACTGAGCCCCCGCGCAGGACCGGGATGCGCTTGATCCGATGGTCGTTCATCGAAGTCACGACATCGGCCAGATCGGCGTCCTCGTTCACGGTCACGACACGGGAGGTCATCACCTCGCCGACCTTGCGGCCGCGCGTCTGGACATAGTCCGTCGACATGCGGCCGGGACCCAGGATGAACTCCAGCCACTTCGGCCGCTTCTGCTGGGTGCCCAGCTCGACTCGCTTGAGCAGATCGCCCTCGGTCACCATTCCGACCAGCGCGCCGGCCTCGTCGATGACCGGCAGTCCGCTGATGTGGCGCTCCAGCATGAGCGCAGCCGCATCCTTGATGGAGGCCTCCGGGGAAATCGAGACGACACCGGGGGTCATGACGTCTTTCGCCAACATGGCTTCGTCCTTTCGTGATCAGGCCGTGATCTGACCGCAGAATGCGCATGTCGTCATTGATCTCGATCCAAGACGGCGCATCGGGGGCGAATACCTTGTCTGCTACGGAAGGAGACCCGCCATGGCGAGAGTTCAAGGCAAGGTTTGCATAATCACCGGTGGCGCCCTGGGCCTCGGTGAAGCCGCTTCGCGCCTGCTGGCCCGCGAGGGCGCTGCGGTCGTGGTGACCGACGTGAAGGACGTGGAAGGACAGCGCGTCGCCGAGGAAATCCGGTCAGCAGGCGGGCAGGCCCTCTACCTGCATCACGACGTTGCGGACGAGTCGGCTTGGGAAAAGGCGATGGACGCCACCCTGTCGCGCTTCGGCCGGCTGGACGTGCTCGTGAACAATGCGGGTGTCGGCATCGGCTGCGCGCCGGATGAGCAAACGCTCGAACAGTGGCGCTTCCTCATGTCGATCAACCTGGACGGCGTGTTCCTCGGGACCAAGCACGCGATCCGCGCCATGCGTCGCAACAGCCCCGCGGCGGGATCCATCATCAACCTGTCCTCCATCGAGGGGCTGGTGGGAGACCCCAACCTGGGCGCCTACAACGCCTCAAAGGGTGGGGTCACGTTGTACACGAAGTCGGTCGCGCTCTGGTGCGCCAAGGAACGCACCGGCATCCGGGTGAACTCGGTGCACCCTGGCTATATCTGGACGCCGATGGTGGAGAACTACCTCAAGGAGGCTGGCGATGTCGCGGCCGGGCGGAAGGCGCTCGACGCCATGCATCCGGTCGGGCATGTCGGCGAGCCGGACGATATCGCCTACGGTGTGCTCTACCTCGCGTCCGACGAATCCAAGTTCGTGACCGGTTCGTCCCTCGTCATCGACGGCGGCTACACGGCTCAGTAGACGCCGCCCCCAGTCAGGTCGGGCCGTCCACGTCCGCGTCGTCGACCCGCCTGTACAGCTTGCGATCGAGCACGAAGCCGCCTGTCAGGATCACGAGCACCAGGAGCGAGCTGGTGAGCGCCAGTTGCCAGGCCCCCAGCCCGCAGGCCGTGCCAAGCGCGGCGGTAACCCAGATGGTGGCGGCCGTCGTGATGTGCTGAATGCGGTCGCCCGAACTGGAGCGCAGGATCACTCCTGCGCCCAGGAAGCCGATGCCGCCCACGATGCCCTGCACGATCCGGCTCACCGCCGCGACATCGAATTCGCCCCGGCCATAGCGGCCGGCGAGCATGACGAAAAGCGCACTGCCGAGGCCTACGAGCGAGTGAAGCCGAACGCCGGTCGGCTTGCCGTGCAGGTCCCGGTTCACGCCAATCAACGAGCCCGCCAGCACGGCCGCGCCCAGGCGCAGCAAAGGCTCCAGCAATTCGTCCATCCGTGTCTCCGCGAGGCTCCTTGGGGCCATGCTGGCCCTTGCTCAACCGCATTCGCGTCAATCGGGGGCGGCACGACCCTATCAGGCGGGGCGACTGGCGCGAAGATGCAGGGCGGTTCGGCTTCGGGTGACAGGGTTTGGCCTCGCGGCTGGCGTCAGGTATGGAGCGAGCGTCACGTCGCCCCAGGAGATCCCGTGCCGATCGCCTCGTTTCTTCGCCCGAGCCCGCCATGATCCCGTGGGAGCTCCTGGACACCGCCGAGATGCCTGGCGGGGGCGGCCAACTCCGGCTCATGCGCCGCGGGACCGAATACGTGATCCGGCTCGGGCATACGGAGCTGATGAACAGTCGCCTAAGCGGTTCGGAAGAGGCCCTGGCGACCCTGACAGCCGCGCGCTTGCGCAATCCAGCCGCGGCCCGCGTCCTGATCGGCGGCCTCGGCATGGGGTTCACGTTGCGGGCCGCCGAGAAGGCGTTGGGGGAGGGGGCCCGCATCGAGGTGGCGGAACTCGTTCCGGCCGTAGTGGCGTGGGCGCGCGGGCTGATGGCTCCCGTTTTCGGCGATTGCCTGGACGACCGGCGGGTCACCGTGCTCGAGTCGGACGTGCTCGACGTGATCCGCAAGGCGAAGCGCTGCTATGACGCCATCCTGCTCGACGTTGACAATGGTCCCGAGGGGCTGACCCGGCAGGAGAACGACGCCCTCTACGATGCGCGCGGACTCGTCGACGCCTTTGCGGCGCTGAAACCAGGGGGCGTGCTGGCCGTGTGGTCATCGGGCCCCGACCGCGGGTTCACCCCGGGGCTGAAGCGGGTGGGGTTCGCCGTGGAGGAGACCACCGTCAAGGCGGACCGCGGCAAGCGCGGGGCGCGCCACGTGATCTGGCTCGCGACGCGCCCCGGAAATGGCTGACTCTGCGGCAGCCTTCTGGGAGATCCGGCCGCTTATTATACGGCAATTTACGTGTAATATGAACAATTGACGTTCTGTTGCGGGAATACTATCTCGTCCACGAGCGCCCCACCGGGGCCGACGCGCCTCTCGCGTCGAGAATCTTCGCGGATGGATCTTCCGACATGACTAGCCTCAGCTCGGCCGTTGGCGCCGATCTCCACGGCCAAGCCGTCAAGCCTGCGGCCAGTGCGGCCGCTCCAAACACAGGCGCCGCCTGGGGCGCCGGCTTCGCCGTGGTCGCTGGCGCAGCGCTGGTGGGCGCCGTCGTCAATCCGAAGCAGGCGGCCCTCTATGTGCTGGGCGCGCTGATGGGGCTCGTGCTCTACCATGCGGCCTTCGGGTTCACGTCCGCCTGGCGGGTCTTCATCGCGGACCGGCGCGGGGCGGGGCTGCGGGCGCAGATGTTGATGCTCGCCGTGGCGGTGGCGCTGTTCTTCCCTGTGCTTGCTGCTGGATCCTTGTTCGGCCAGCCCGTGCAAGGGTTGGTGTCGCCGGTTGGCGTTTCCGTGGTGTTCGGGGCTTTCCTGTTCGGCGTCGGCATGCAGATGGGCGGCGGCTGCGCGTCCGGCACGCTCTATACCGTGGGCGGCGGCTCGACCCGCATGCTGATCACGCTCGCCGCCTTCGTGGCGGGGTCGACGATCGGGGCCGCTCATCTCCACTGGTGGGCGGCGCAGCCCAGCTTCGCGCCGGTCTCGCTCGTGAAGCTCTGGGGCCCCTGGACGGCGCTGGCGGTCAACCTGGCCGCATTCGCGGCCATCGCGGGCGTGACCATCTGGCTCGAGCGCCGCGAGCATGGCGCGCTCGAGGCCGCCAAGGCTTCGCCGCGGCGCGGCCTTGCGCGCTTCCTGCGCGGCCCCTGGCCGATGGTCGCGGGTGGGCTGGCGCTGGCGCTGCTGAACTTCGCCACTCTGGCCCTGGCGGGCCGGCCCTGGGGCATCACCTCAGCCTTCGCCCTGTGGGGCGCGAAGATCACGGCGGCGCTCGGGACCGCGGACGTGGCGAGCTGGCCCTATTTCGCCAATGCGGGGAACAAGGCGGCGCTCAACAGCAGCATCCTCAACGACGTCACGTCGGTGATGGACATCGGCATCATCGTGGGCGCGCTGCTCGCAGCGGCGCTGGCCGGCCGCTTCGCGCCAACCTGGCGCGTGCCGGTGAAGTCCGCCGTGGCGGCGGTCGTCGGCGGCCTGTTGCTCGGCTACGGCGCCCGCCTGGCCTATGGCTGCAACATCGGGGCGTATTTCTCCGGCATCGCCTCGGGCAGCCTGCATGGCTGGGTATGGATGGTCGCAGCTTTCGCCGGCAATGTTCTCGGCACGCAACTGCGGCCGCTGTTCGGGCTCGAGGTCGAGCGCACCCCCAGGCTGACCGCCTGCTGATCAGGCGATCGCGGCGAGGTACCGGTCGAAGGACGCCGCCACGGCGTCCTTCGCGTTTCCGATGATGTTGCGCCCCCACCAGGCGCCGTAGACGCGGTCGAAGGCCAGCGGCGCCACGATCGCCTCGACGCTGCGGATGGTGGCGGCGTTCACGGGGATGAGGTTCGGGTAGCTGAACATCACGCTCACATGCCGGCGGTCCTGCGTGACCTGCAGGATGTCGCCCGCGAGCAGCGCGCCCTTGCCGTCCGGCCCCTCCGCCCAGTGCAGGATCGTGCCGCCGTCGAAGTGGCCGGGGCAGCGATAGAGCGTCAGCCCTTCGGCGATGGCGCAGGATTCTCCCGCCCACCAGGTGATGGACGGATGGCGCCGCATCACCCAGTCGCGGTTGGCTTCGTGCAGCAGAATGGGGGCGTCCAGCCGCTCCGCCCACTCCACCATGGTGGTGTAGTAGTGGCAATGGGAAATGGCGATGGCGGTGACGCCGCCCATCGCCTTGATGCGCTCGACGGTGGCGTCATCCAACGGCGCGGAGCAGTCCCAGAGCACGTTGGCCCTGGGCGTGCGCACCAGGAGCGCACGCTGGCCGATCGCGAAAGCGGGCTTGCTGCCAATGCCCCAGAGGCCGTGGTCCTCCTCCCAATGCACCGGATGCGTGCGCGCGAGCTCGTCCAGCGCGGTCCAGGCCTGGCCTTCCCAGCGCACGTACTGGCGGACGTCCTCGCAGATCGGGCATCGCGCAGGCGGGGCCTCGGATGGCGGGTATTGCGTGCCGCACTGGACGCAGATGAAGGCCTGCATCCGGCTTAGCCCAGGAACTCTGTCACGAGCGCCGCGAAGCGCTCCGGATGCTCGACGTTGGAGATGTGGGCTGCGTCCAGATAAGCCTTTTGCGCGCCCGGGATGGCGGATGCGATGTATTCGCCGTCCGCCGGCGTGGTGGCGGGGTCGCGCGACCCGATGATGACGAGCACCGGCCGGTCGACCCCCTTGATGGCTTCGCGCTGGTCCATGTCGCGGATTGCGGCGCAGTTGGCCTGGTAACCTTGCGCCTGCGTGCGAAGGATCATGGCGCGCATGCGATCCATGACGGCCGGGTTCGCTCCTCGGAAGTGGGCCGGGAACCAGCGTTCCAGCGTGGCCTGCACGAGCGCCTCCATGCCGCCTCGCTCGGCGGTGCGGATGCGCCCGTCCCAAAGCTCGCGCGGGCCCATGTAGGCGGCCGTATTGGCCAGGACGGCGCGGTCGATGCGTTCGGGCGCGTGGGTCAGCATCCACATGCCCACCATGCCGCCCATGGAGAGGCCCACCCAATGGGCCTTCCGGACCCCGAGCGCGTCCAGGATGTTGACCGCGTCCCGGCCGAGCTGGTCCATGGAATAGGGCGCGGGCGACACGACGCTTTGGCCATGGCCACGGTGGTCGTATCGGATCACCCGGTAGCGCTCCGCCCAGACGGGGACCTGGTCGTCCCACATGGACATGTCCGAGCTCAGCGAATTCGAGATCAGCAGGGGCGGCGCGTCGTCGCGGCCGTCGATCTGGACGTGGAACGGCTCTCCCGCGATCTCGATCATGGCCATGCGCTCGGTCCTCCCGTTCTTGTCGGCGCGCATTGGATACCCGTGGACCGCCCGGACGCAAGGCGGACGGCGAGCCGAATTTGGCAGGCGGACCTCGGCTCGGCTAAAGGACGCCGGCCCAGTTCCGGGTCTTTCGGCCGATTCCCCCATGCTGCAGTTCCTGGCGACGAGTTCGCCCTTTTTTGCGGTGATCGCCGTCGGCGTGCTTGCGGCGCGCCGCCGCGGGCTGTTCGGGCCGGACGCCGTCAAGGTGCTGAACACCTTCGCCTTCATGATCGCGACGCCCGCCATGGTGGTGCGGGTGATGGCGCGCCAGCCCATCGCGGAGCTGTGGAACCCGCTTTACGTCGCAGGGCTCGCGCTCGTGGCCGTCGTGCTCCTGTTCTCTGGTCTCCTCGCGGCGCGCCGCCTTGCCGGGCTGCCGTTTCCGGACGCGGTGTCGCGGGGGCAGTGCCTGGTGGGCGGCAACTTTGCATTCCTTGGCATTCCGCTCACCATGGCCTTCCTGGGCGAGAGGGCGGCCGCCCCGGTGGCCATGGGGCTGATCTGCGACACGGCGCTCGTGGTGCCGCTCGCCATCGGCCTGATCGAAGCGGGGAGGGGCGTGGGCCGGCCCGGCGCGATCGCATGGCGGCTCGCCAAGGGCACGGTGGTGAATCCGTTCATGCTGTCCATCCTGGCGGGAGCGGGCCTGTCTCTTTCGGGAATCGCGCTGCCGGAGCCGGCGGACCGGTTTCTGGGATTTCTGGGCGGGGCCGCGGCGCCGGCCGGTGTCTTCGCGCTCGGACTGGCGCTCTCGCAGTGGATGCGGCCGGACCTCTGGCGGATCGCGCCCCTGGCTCTCGCGAAGCTCATCGTCCATCCCGCAGCCGTGTGGGGCGCGTTGTCGGCGATCGGGCTCGACCCGTTCTGGGTGAAGGCGGGCGTGCTCTACGCCGCCGTGCCGGTGGCCGCGAACGCCTTCGTGATCGCCGAGCGGTATGGAACGGGCGACAAGCCCGTGGCCGGCGCCATTCTGGTTTCGACAGCCCTCGCGACGCTGACTTTTCCAATGACGGTGTGGCTCGTCTCCGGTTGAGGCCAGGCTTCAGGCCGCCGGATACGTCATCTGCTCAAACCTGAGGCAATCGTCGCCAAACCCGCGAATCGGCGTGGACAAATCCGCCGGGCCCATCTTCTAATGGGTTCAATGACGAATGACGCCGCAAAGCCGGCGCATCAAGGAGGAACTGTCCAATGCAGGTGACGAGGCGCGTCTTCACGTCCGGACTGGCCGCGGGCCTGGCGGCCCCCGCGCTGTTGCGGGGCGCCCAGGCGCAGGGGGCGACCATCAAATTCGGCCAGGTGGTGCCGATCACCGGTCCGGCCGCGGAGGCCGGCAAATACGCGATGGCCGGGGCGAAGATCGCCCTTGAGAAGGTCAACAAGGCGGGCGGCGTGCTCGGCAAGCAGGTCGAGATCGTCACCGAGGACGACCAGACCACGAATCCCGGCGCTGTGCTGGCCTTCTCCAAGCTCGCCACCAACGCCGACATCGTCGGCTTCATCGGCTCGATCCGGTCCACCCAGGTCCACGCCATGGCGCCGGACATCCTGAAGACCGCAAAGCCTTGCATGTTCGGCGGCACCGACCCGACGCTGACGAAGCTCGGCAATCCGTGGCTGTTCCGCTGCCGGCCGAATGACAGCTATTCGGGCCGGGTGATCGCCGCCTACGGCCTTGAAGAGCTCAAGCTCAAGAAGTGGGGCATCGTCCATTCCACGGACGCCTTCGGCACCAACGGCATGAAGGCGCTCGCGGGCGCGCTGGAGGCCGCCGGCGTCAAGCCGGTCGTGATCCAGGGCTACGCCAACCAGTCCCAGGACTTCACGCCCGTTGTGCTGGCGCTCAAGCAGGCCGGAATCGACGTGCTGGGCTCCTATTTCACCTTCGAGAACGACCTCGGCATCTTCGCCCGCCAGCTTCGGCAACTCGGGGTGAACGCTCCCTGGGTGGGCTCCCCGTCCATTGTCAACGTGACGGCGCTGAAGCTCGCCGGGCCGGCGCTCTACAACACCTTCGGCGTGGCCGACTACGCCGAGGATTCGAGCCCCGAGGCCAAGGCCTTCGCGGACGCCTACCGGGGCATGATGAAGGTGGACCCGGACAATCAGTCGTCCTGGACCTACGACGCCGTGAACCTGCTGGCCGCGGCCATCAACAAGGCTGGCAAGACCGACCCGCAGGCTGTGCGCGAGGCGATGCTCTCCATCAAGGGCTTCAAGGGCGCCGAGGGCGAATACAACTTCGACCAGAACGGCGATGGACTGCACGGCTACAACGTGGTGCAGAACAAGAGCGGGAAGATCGTCTTCTCCAAGCACATCGAGTTCAAGGACTGACCCTTCGCGTCCCGCTGGCTGGCGCCGCCGGCCAGCGGTTTTCCGTTCCTACGTTCTCTCGTTTGAACACGCCGTCATCCCCGGCCGGAGCGGCGCAGCCGCGGAGGGGAAGGGGATCCAGGGCCGCTTGGCGCCAAGCCCCCCTGGATCCCCTTACCGGCGCTTCGCGCCGCCGGGGATGACGGCGGAGAACGCCAGACCGAAGGCTTGGCCACAAGCCGTTTCAAAGGGTCGTCATGGATCTCGTGCTTCAACTGCTGTTCACGGGCATCGGCATCGGGTCTGTCTACGCGCTGGTGGCGCTGGGCTTCGTGCTGATTTTCCGCGCCACAAACGTGGTGAACTTCGCCCAGGGCGAATTCTCCATGGTGGCGGCGTTCCTCATGGTCATCTTCGCGGTGGACCTGGGCTGGCCCTATTGGTTGTCGGCGCTGCTGTCGCTGGGCGGCATGGCGGTCTACGGGGTGATCTTCAATCTCGGCGTCTACTACCCGCTGCGGCACCGGACCTACCTGCCGGTCATCATCTCGACCATCGGGGCCTCGATCCTCGTCACCAACACCATGCTGGCGCTCTATGGACCGCAGCCCCAGGTGCTGGCGCCGGTGTTCGAGACGCCCGGCTTCAACATCGGGCCGGTCTACCTGGACAGCCAGTACCTGCTGATCATCGCGGTGACGATCGTGCTTGTGGCGTTCCAGTACTGGTTCTTCGAGCACACGCTGCTCGGCAAGAAGCTGCAGGCGACCTCGCAGGACAAGGAGATGGCCTCGCTGCTCGGGATTCCCGTCGCCGCGATGATCATGATCACCTTCGTGTACAGCGCCCTGATCGGCGGCCTCGCCGGCATCCTGGTGGCCCCCATCCTGTTCGTGTCCATCCAGATGGGCGGGACCATCGCGCTCAAGGCGTTCGCGGCCACCATCATCGGCGGGTTCGGCGACGTGGCCGGCGCGATCATCGGCGGGCTCGCGCTGGGGGTCATCGAGACGTTCGGGGCGGCCTACGTGTCCGTGCCCTACAAGGACGGCTTCGCCTTCCTGGTGCTCGTGCTCTTCCTCGTGTTCCGGCCGCAGGGCCTCTTCGGCGAACGGGTGGCGGAAAAGGCATGACCAGCATCACTGACGTCTCACCCGCCGCGCGTCGGACGGCCCCGCTCGGTCTCCTCGCCTATGTGGCGCTGGCCGCGGTGGCGGTGTTCTTCGCCGCGACGCATTCCTTCGACGCCTACATCACCAACATCCTCATGCAGGCCGCCACCTACTCGGTCGCCGTCATGGGGCTGACGGTGGTGCTCGGCCTTTGCGGCCAGATCAACCTGGCGCAGGCGGCCTTCTTCGGCCTGGGCGCCTATGCGGTCGGCCTCGGCACCGTGGATTACGGGCTCAATTTCTGGGTCTGCATCGGCCTGGGCCTCGTCACCGTGCTGGCTGCAGGCGCGTTCCTGGGCGCCTCGACGATCCGGCTCGGCGGCCACTACCTCGCCATGGTCACGATCAGCTTTCAGCAGATCGTTACGCTGGTGATGATCAACTGGATCCCGGTGACCCACGGGCCGGACGGCGTGTCCGGCATCTCCCGGCCGGGCCTGTTCACGACGGCGCAGGCCTACCTGGCCTTCTGTGTCACCGTGCTGGCGGTCGTCGGCTACCTCGTCTGGCGGCTGCCGTCGTCGCCGCTCGGGCGCGCGATGCGGGCCGTGCGCGACAACGAACTGGCGGCCAGCGTGGCCGGCATCGACGTGCAGCGCACGAAGGTGACCGCCTTCGCCATCTGCGCGCTTCTGGGCGGCCTCGGCGGCGCCCTGTTCGCCGGCGGCTTCGCCTATGTGAGCCCGGACCAGTTCTCGTTCGCCGAATCCATCGTGTTCCTCACCATGGTGCTTCTCGGCGGCGTCGCCTCGCCGATCGGGGCGGTGGTGGGCACCGGCCTGTTGATCCTGATCCCGGAATGGCTGCGCTTCCTCAAGTCGGTGCCGGGCCTCTACCTGGCCATCTATGGCTTGGCCGTGATCCTGATCGTGCTGTTCATGCCGGACGGCATCTGGGGGTGGATTTCGCAGTTCACCCGCCGCTTCGGATCCAGGTCGGGAGTGGCGCCGGTTCGGGCCGAGGCGACTGCGCTGGAGCTTCGCGGCTCCTCCGGCCACGCGCCCGAGGTGCTCAGGGTCGAGGGGCTCGCCAAGCATTTCGGTGGCCTGAAGGCGGTGGACGGGGTCAGTTTCAGCGTGAAGCGGGGCAGCGTGCACGCGCTGATCGGGCCAAACGGCTCGGGCAAGACCACGACGCTGAACGTGCTCTCCGGCATCTACGCGCCGACGGCGGGGTCGATCACGCTCGACGGTCTCGACGTCACCAATCTGCCGCCGCACAGGCGGACGATTGCGGGCCTGGGGCGCACGTTCCAGAACATCCGCCTGTTCCGCACCATGACGGCGGTCGAGAACGTGATCATCGGGGCGGAGCACCCCGGCAACCCCGTGCAGAAGGCGCACCATGCGCTGGACGCCCGGGCGCGTGCGGCCCTGGCCTTCGTGGGGCTGGGGGACCGGGCCGACGAATTGGTCACGTCATTCAGCTACGGCCACCAGCGCCTGATCGAGATCGCCCGCGCCCTTGCGGGGAACCCGACCCTGCTGCTGCTCGACGAGCCTGCCGCCGGCCTCAACTCGACGGAGAAGCTGGAGCTCACGGCCCTGCTCAAGCGCATCGCCGCCAAGGGGCTCACCATCCTGATCATCGATCACGACATGACGCTGGTCAGCGACGTGGCCGAGCACATCACCGTGCTGAACTTCGGCCGCCGCATCGCGGACGGCGATCCGGTCTCGGTGCTGAATCACCCCGATGTCGTCACCGCCTATCTCGGGAGCGAGCCCGATGCCCCTTATTGAGTGCAAGGACCTGGTGGTCCGCTACGGCGAGATCGAGGCCCTTCATGGGCTCTCGATCGCCGTGGAGGCTGGGGAGGTCGTGACCCTGCTCGGCGGCAACGGCGCGGGCAAGTCGACGACGCTGCGCTCCATCTCCGGTCTGGCGAAGCCCGCGGCGGGCGACATCCTGTTCGAGGGCCAGTCCATCCTCGGCCTCGGGCCGGAGGAGATCGTCCGGCGCGGCATCGCGCATGTGCCGGAGGGGAGGCGGGTGTTCCCGGGCCTCTCGGCGCGCGAGAACATCATGCTGGGCGCCTCCAACCGGAAAGGTCTGAGCAAGGCGCAGATCCAGCGCGAGGCGGACGAGATGTTCGACCTGTTCGCGGACATCCGCCCGTTTGCGGACGCGCTCGGATGGACGCTCTCCGGCGGCCAGCAACAGATGGTCGCGGTGGCCCGCGGCCTGATGGCGCAGCCCAAGCTGCTGCTCCTGGACGAGCCGTCGCTGGGGCTGGCTCCCGTCATCGTCCAGAAAGTCTTCGCCATCATCGGCCAGATCCGCGAGCGCGGCACGACCGTGCTGCTGGTGGAGCAGAACGCCCGCATGGGCCTCTCGGTGGCGGATCGCGGCTACGTGCTCGAGACCGGCAGGCTGGTGCTCACGGGCAACCCGGCCGAGCTCTGGGCCAACGAGGACATCCGGGCCGCCTATCTCGGCGGGCACTCGCGCGCCAAGGCGGCCGCGGGGTGAGCCCTTCTCCCCGGCGCGGGGAGAAGGTGCCCGAGCGAAGCTTGGCCGGATGAGGGGCGCGCGCGACGGCCCCAAGCCCAGCCCGCTCCCCGTTGCCGGGGAGAGACGGCGCCTGCGTCGGTTTCGCGACAGACATCATCCAGCCGCCTAGCCAATCTGGGGACGCATGGGGTATAGACCCCCCACATCTTGCGGGGGCGGCGGGCTGCGTCGTCGCCGCAGGTGCAAAGACCCGACAGTCGACACGAGCCGACCCGTCACGTGAGCCCCCTGGGCCGGAGACCAACGATGTCCCTCAGCGAAGCGCGCCAGAGCCATATGTCGAACAGCTTCTTCGCCGCGTCCCTCAAGGATCGCGACCCGGAGATCGCGGAAGCGATTCGCCTAGAGCTCGGCCGTCAGCGCGATGAGATCGAGCTGATCGCCTCGGAGAACATCGTGTCCCGCGCCGTGCTGGAGGCGCAGGGCTCGGTGATGACCAACAAGTACGCGGAGGGCTATCCCGGCCGCCGCTATTATGGCGGCTGCCAGTTCGTGGACATCGCCGAGAAGCTCGCCATCGACCGCGTGACGCGGCTGTTCGGCTGCAAGTTCGCCAATGTGCAGCCGAACTCCGGCTCCCAGGCCAACCAGGCGGTGTTCCTGGGGCTGCTGAAGCCGGGCGACACCTTCATGGGTCTCGACCTCGCGGCGGGCGGCCACCTCACCCACGGCGCCGCGCCGAACATGTCGGGCAAGTGGTTCAAGGTCGTGAGCTACGGCGTGCGGCCGGAGGACCAGACGGTCGACATGGACGCGGTGGAGCGCCTGGCCCAGGAGCACAAGCCGAAGCTCATCATCGCCGGCGGCTCAGGCTACGCCCGGCACTGGGATTTCGCCCGCTTCCGCCAGATCTGCGACGCGGTGGGCGCCTATTTCATGGTCGACATGGCGCACTTCGCGGGCCTCGTCGCCGGCGGCGCGCATCCGTCGCCGTTCCCGCACGCGCATGTGGTGACCTCGACCACCCACAAGACCCTGCGCGGCCCGCGTGGCGGCCTGGTGCTCACGGATGACGAGGACATCGCCAAGAAAATCAACTCGGCCGTGTTCCCCGGCCTGCAGGGCGGCCCGCTGATGCACGTGATCGCCGCCAAGGCGGTGGCCTTCGGCGAGGCGCTGACGCCGGAGTTCAAGCTCTACGCCCGCGCAGTGGTCGACAACGCCAAGGTGCTGGCCGACACGATCAAGGCGGCCGGCTACGCCATCGTGACGGGCGGGACGGACAACCACCTGATGCTGGTGGACCTGCGGCCGAAGAAGCTCACCGGCAAGGCCGCCGAGGCCTCGCTCGGGCGCGCCCACATCACCTGCAACAAGAACGGCGTGCCGTTCGACACCGAGAAGCCGACCATCACGTCGGGCATCCGCCTCGGATCGCCGGCCGCGACCTCCCGCGGCTTCGGCGTGGCCGAGTTCAAGCGCGTCGGGGAGCTGATCGTCGAGACGCTGGACGGGCTCGCCCAGAACGGCGAAGAGGGCAACGCGGCGACGGAGCAGGCTGTGAAGGACAAGGTGACGGAGCTGACGCGGCGGTTCCCGATCTACGCGTAACACGCCGTCATCCCCGGCCGGAGCGCCAAAGGCGCGGAGGGGAAGGGAATCCAGGGGCCGCATGCGCGTTTGCCCCTGGATTCCCTTCCCGACCTGCTTTGCAGGCGGCCGGGGATGACCGCGCCAATTCATCACGGCGAGGATCACCACCCGTGCGCTGCCCCTATTGCTCTAGCCTCGACACGCAGGTGAAGGACTCGCGGCCGACCGACGACAGCTCCGCCATCCGGCGGCGGCGCGTGTGCCCGGATTGCGGGGGCCGGTTCACCACATTCGAACGGGTGCAGTTGCGCGAGCTCATGGTCGTGAAGCGCTCCGGGCGGCGCATCCCGTTCGAGCGCGACAAGCTGGTGCGGTCCATCGAGGTCGCGTTGCGCAAGCGCCCGGTGGAGCCCGAGCGGGTCGAGCGCATGATCAACGGCATCGTGCGCCAGCTCGAGAGCCTGGGCGACGGCGACATCCCGAGCGCGACCATCGGCGAGCTGGTGATGGAGGGGCTGAAGGCCCTCGACGACGTGGCCTATGTGCGCTTCGCGTCCGTTTACAAGAATTTCCGCGAGGCCAAGGACTTCGAGAACCTTCTGGGCGAGCTGTCCGGGCCCGAGGAAGACCTCGCCGCGGCGCGCAAGGCGAGCTCGCGCGAGCCGTCATGACGACCGAGCCGCCCGTCGGCGCGCCGACCGGGCCGGCGCAGCGCTTCCATCCCGACGACATCGCCACCATGCGGATCGCCCTGGCGCTGGCCCGCCGGGGCCTGGGCGACACGTGGCCAAATCCCGCCGTGGGGGCCGTGGTGTGGAGGCCAGGCCCGCAGGGGCCGGTCATCCTGGGACGCGGCTGGACGCAGCCCGGCGGACGGCCGCATGCCGAGCCGGTGGCGCTGGCGCAAGCGGGGGAAGCCGCGCGCGGCGCTTTCATGAGCGTCACCCTCGAACCATGCTCCCACTTCGGCAAGACGGGGCCGTGCAGCCACGCCATCATCGAGGCCGGTATCGCGCGCGTGGTTTCCGCCATCGAGGATCCCGACCCGCGCGTGAACGGGCGCGGGCACATCCTCATGCGCGCGCACGGGATCGATGTGACCGTCGGCGCCCTCGGGCGCGAGGCGCGGTGGGCGAACCGTGGCTTCATCAAGCGCATGGTCGAGGGGCGCCCCATGGTGACGGTGAAGCTCGCCCGCTCGGCGGACGGCTTCGCCGCGGGAGCGGAAGGTCCTCGGCTGATGATCACCGGGCCGGAAGCCGCCGCCCGGGTTCACCTGATGCGGGCCCAGCACGACGCCATCATGGTCGGCGTCGGGACGGTGCTGGCCGATGATCCGGCCCTGACCTGCCGGCTTCCCGGGCTGGAGCATCGCTCGCCGGTGCGGGTCATACTGGACAGCGCGCTGCGCACGCCGCCCGCCAGCCGCGTGGCCGCCACGGCCGGGGAGGTTCCGACGTGGATCCTCTGCGCGGAGGATGCGCCCGCCGAGCGGGAGGCGGTTCTGGCGGGGCAGGGCGCTGTGATCGAGCGTCTGGCGTCGGCGCCTGAAGGTGGCGTCGATCTCCTGTCCGCCGTGGGGGCCTTGGCACGGCGCGGCGTTACGCGCGTCTTCTGCGAAGGCGGGCCGCGGCTCGCCGAGGCCCTCGCCGCCGTCGGCCAGGTGGACGCGCTCGAGTTGCTCACCGGGCCGGAGGCTCTCGGCCGGGCCGGACTGCCGGCGCTTGGGCCGGCCCTCGCCCGATTTATGGAAACTGACCCGCATGTCGAGCGCGCCGCGCCGGTCCCGCTCGGCCGCGACCTTTGGCAGAGCTTCGAAAGGAGGCGCTGATGTTCACTGGAATCGTCACGGACGTAGGCGAGCTCGTCGCCGTTGAGGATCACCAGGGATCGCTCCGGCGCCTGCGCGTCCATTGCTCCTATCTGGCCGAGAGCATCGAGATGGGCGCCTCCATCGCCACTGGCGGTCCCTGCCTGACCGTGACCGGCTTCGGGCCGCGGCCTGAGGGCGGCTCCTGGTACACGGTGGACGCCGCCGCCGAGACCCTGGCGCGGACCACAGTGGGCGCTTGGCAGGTTGGCCGGAAGCTCAACCTGGAGCGCTCTCTCAAGATTGGGGACGAACTGGGCGGCCACCTCGTCTCCGGGCACGTGGACGGGGTCGCGGAGGTGGTCGCGCGCGATGACGTCACGTCCGAGGACGGCGGCGCCTGGGGGCCGACGGCGCGGTTTACGATCCGCGCCCCAAAGGGGCTGGCGAAGTTCATCGCGGAAAAGGGCTCGGTGGCGATCGATGGCGTGTCGCTGACCGTGAACAGCGTGGAGCGCGACCTTTTCACGGTCTTCCTGATCCCGCACACGCTTGAGGTGACGACCCTCGGCGCGCTTAAGGCCGGCGACAACGTGAACCTTGAGGTTGACCAGATGGCGCGCTACGCCGCGCGGCTTGCAGAAGCGCGCGAGGGGGGCTACTGACAGCCGCCTCCAGACAACCGCCGGGATCCGACCATGGCCGCCCCTCGCTTCGCCCGCGCCACGACCGACGGCGTGCCCACCAAGGGCCGCCTGCTGATCGTTGAAGCCCGCTTCTACGACGACATCGCGGACGAACTGCTGGCCGGCGCCAAGGCGGTGGCTGAGGCGGAGCAGGCCGAAGTCACCGTGCTGACGGTCCCGGGCGCGCTCGAGATCCCGGCCGCCATCGCCATCGCGCTGGATGGGGCGGAGGCGGCCGGGCGTCCCTTCGACGCGGTGGTGGCCCTGGGCTGCGTTATCCGTGGAGAGACGGGCCACTACGACATCGTTGCTGGCGAGAGCTCGCGGGCGCTGATGGACCTTTCGGTGACGCGGCGCATTCCGCTCGGCAACGGCATCCTGACGGTCGAGAACGACGCGCAGGCATGGGCCCGGGCGCGGGTCTCGGAAATGAACAAAGGCGGGGGAGCGGCGGAGGCCGCCCTTGCCGTGCTGAGAATCAAGCGCCGCTGCGCGGCGGGAAGGATCTGATCGGATGGCCAAGGCCGAAAACCGCGGCGATAAGCGCGAGAAACGCTCCGCCGCGCGCCTCGCAGCCGTGCAGACGCTCTATGAGATGGAGCTGTCCGGCAAGGGCGTGCTGGACGCCGTCGCCGACTTCGAGGCCCACTGGATGGGGCGCGAGATCGAGGAGATGGAGTTCAAGCCGGCCGACGCCGGCTTCTTCCGCGAGATCGTGTCCGGCGTGGTGCAGGAGCAGCGCCTCGTGGATCAGAAGGTGGACGCGGCCCTCGCCAAGGGCTGGCCGCTGAAGCGGATCGAGGCGGTGCTGCGCGCGATCCTGCGCGCGGGCGCGTACGAGCTCATCCGCCGCCAGGATGTGCCCGCGCGCGTGGCGATTACCGAATACGTTGACGTGGCCAACGCCTTCTATGACGGAGACGAGTCCGGCATGGTGAACGCCGTGCTCGATTCCATCGCCCGCGAGGTGCGCGGCGACGAACTCAGCAAGCAGCGCGCCTGACGGCCCGCGGACGCCGGGAGGGCGCCATCGCCATGGAGCACCGGCCGTCCGAAGACGAACTGATCGCGAAGTATTTCCGGCCCATGGCGGGCGAGGGGGGCATGGCCCTCCTGGACGACGCGGCGCGGCTCGCAGGCGAAGCCGGGCGCGACCTCGTGCTCAAGGTCGACGCGATCGTCGGCGGCGTTCACTTCTTCCCTTCCGATCCGCCCCAGGACGTCGCCTGGAAGGCGCTGGCCGTGAACCTGTCGGACCTCGCCGCCAAGGGCGCGGAGCCCCGCGGCTTTCTGCTGGCGCTGGCCCTGCCGCCGGACTGGACGGAGGAGTGGCTCGCCGCCTTCTCGGAAGGCCTGCAGGCTGGAGCCGAGGCGACCGGCTGTCCGCTTCTGGGCGGCGACACGGTGAAGACGCCGGGGCCGCTGACGGTATCGGTGACGGTGATTGGCTCCGTGCCGGCCGGCCGCATGCCCGTGCGTATGGCGGCGCAGCCGGGGGACGTGATCCTGGCGTCCGGCACGATCGGCGATGCAGCGCTCGGGTTGGCCCTGCGGCTGGATCCGGATGCCCGCTGGGCCAAGGCGCTCACGCCGGCCCAGCGGGAGCACCTGCTGTCCCGCTACCTGCGCCCGCAGCCGCGGCTGGCGTTGGGGCCAGCCCTGCTGGCCTACGCCAAGGCCTCCATGGACGTCTCCGACGGGCTTGTCGGCGATCTTCGCAAGATGCTTGCGGCCTCGGGCGTAGGGGGCGCGCTGGATCTCGACGCGGCGCCTCTGTCGGAGGCGGCGAAGACGGCGATCGCGCACGAGCCCAGTCTTCTGGAGCGCGCGGTCACGGGCGGGGACGATTACGAGGTGCTCTGCACCATCGAGCCCGGCCAGGTCGAAGCCTTCCGCAGTCAGGCGGCTGCGCTGGGCGTGCCGGCGACTCCCATCGGGACGGTGGGCTCTGCGGGCGATCCCTTCGTGGTCTTGCGCCACGGCGCCCCCGTGTCCCTCGCCCACGGCTCCTTCAGCCACTTCTGAGGCCCCATGCACGCCCCTGTCGCCGATGACCGCCTCGCGCGTCGAAACGCCGTGATCCTGGCCGTGGCCCAGGCCTTGGCCGGCGCGAACTCGACCGTCGTCTTCGCCACTGGGGCGATCGTCGGAGCGCAACTGGCGCCCAGCGCGGCCTGGGCCACCGTGCCGGTCTCCGTGTTCGTGCTTGGCATGGCCTTCGGCACGCTGCCGGTTGGCGCCATCGCCAGGCGCTACGGACGCAGGGCGGCGTTCCTGACGGGTGCGACGGCGGGCGGCCTCACTGGCCTGATCGCCTGCGCGGCCATTATGACCGGCTCCTTCGCGCTCTATTCGCTGGCGACCTTCTTCGGCGGCTTCTACGCCGCCGTGGCCCAGTCGTACCGCTTCGCAGCCGCGGATACGGCCAGCGACCGTTTCCGCCCGCGCGCCATCTCGTATGTCATGGCTGGCGGCGTCGTGGCGGGCGTATTCGGGCCGCAACTCATCCAGCACACCATGAACTTCTGGCCGCCATACCTGTTCGCGGCCAGCTACCTGGCCCAGGCGGCCGTGGCCGTGATCGCCATGATGGTGCTCGCCCAGGTGCGCATTCCTTTGCCGCCACGAGCGGCGATCGGAGCAGGCGGAGGTCGCCCGCTTGGCGAGATCGTGCGCCAGCCCAAGTTCATCGCCGCCGCCCTGTGCGGCGTCATCAGCTATGCGCTGATGAACCTGGTGATGACCTCCGCCCCGCTCGCCATGAGGATGTGCGGCCATTCGCTGGAGGACTCGAACTTGGCGATCCAGTGGCACGTGATCGCCATGTATGGGCCGAGCTTCTTCACGGGAACGCTGATCTCCCGTTTCGGGGCGCCTCGGGTGATCACAGTCGGCCTGTTGCTGCTGTGCGCCGCCGGGATCGTAGACATGGCGGGCGTGAGCGTCGCTCATTTCTGGATAGGCCTGATCCTGCTCGGCCTCGGCTGGAATTTCGGCTTTGTCGGCGCTTCCGCCATGGTGACGGAAACCTGCGCGCCTGCCGAGCGCACCCGCGTGCAGGCCTTCAACGACTTCCTCGTCTTCGGGACGATGGCCCTGGGATCCTTCTCCTCCGGTCAGATTCTGGCCGCGGCCGGCTGGACGGCGGTGAACGAGGTGATCTTCCCGCCAGCCGCGCTGGGACTGGCCTTGCTGCTCTGGCGAGGGCTGGCGCGCAGGCCGGCTTAGGCGAGCCGCTGCCCGCGCCGGCGCAAAAGCCTAAAAAGACTGCCGAAACCTGCCATTCACTCGAAAGTCCGTTTGCGTCGGCCTTCCGATTTTGTCACGCTTGCGCCGCTTCCCTAGGGGGGCGCGTCACAATAGCGGCTCGCCGCCGTCAGGCGCAGAGGGCCGTACCGCGTGGGAACTGCAAGGACGGCACAATGGCTTTAGCGTTGATCATCATCGGCGGCCTGCTATCGGTCGCCTACGGCGTGTGGGCGGTCGCGGACGTGAACCGTCGCGACGCCGGCACCCAGCGCATGCAGGAGATCGCCGCCGCGATCCGGGAGGGGGCCCAAGCCTACCTCAAGCGGCAATACACCACGATCGGGATCGTCGGCGTGGTGTTGTTCGTCGTCCTCGCCTGGCTTCTGGGCGTTACCGTCGCCATCGGTTTCGCCATCGGAGCGATCCTGTCCGGCGCCGCCGGCTTCATCGGCATGAACGTATCCGTCCGCGCCAATGTGCGCACGGCGCAGGCCGCGGCGCAGTCGTTGGCTTCGGGCCTCGACGTGGCGTTCAAGGCGGGCGCCGTCACGGGCCTCCTCGTGGCTGGCCTGGCGCTGCTCGGCGTCGCCGTCTACTACACTGTGCTGACGGGGCCCATGGGGCTCGCCCCGGATAGCCGCGTGGTGGTCGACGCGCTGGTGGCGCTCGGCTTTGGCGCCTCCCTCATCTCGATCTTCGCCCGTCTTGGCGGCGGCATCTTCACCAAGGGCGCGGACGTCGGCGCCGACCTCGTGGGCAAGGTCGAGGCCGGCATCCCCGAGGACGACCCGCGCAATCCGGCGACCATCGCCGACAACGTGGGCGACAATGTCGGCGACTGCGCCGGCATGGCGGCGGACCTGTTCGAGACCTACGCGGTGACGGTCGTCGCCACCATGGTGCTGGCCTCCATCTTCTTCGCCGGGCAGCCGATCCTCGCCTCGGCGATGATCTATCCGCTCGCGATCTGCGCCACTTGCATCGTGACGTCGATCATCGGCACCTTCTTCGTGAAGCTGGGCGCCAACAACTCCATCATGGGAGCCCTCTACAAGGGCCTGATCGTAACCGGCCTGCTGTCGATCGCGGGCCTCGCCATCGCCACCCAGTACCTGGGCTGGGGCGCGATCGGGACCGTTGGGGGCGTCACGATCACCGGCACGAAGCTTTTCGCCTGCGGCATCGTGGGCCTGCTCGTGACCGGCCTGATCGTCTGGATCACCGAGTACTACACGGGGACGGGCAAGCGGCCCGTGGTCTCCATCGCCCAGGCCTCGGTCACCGGCCACGGCACCAACGTGATCCAGGGCCTGGCCGTGTCGCTCGAGTCGACCGCGCTTCCGGCGCTGGTGATCGTCGGCGGCATCATCGCCACCTACCAGCTCGCCGGCCTGTTCGGCACGGCGGTGGCGGTGACCACCATGCTCGGCCTGGCCGGCATGATCGTGGCCCTCGACGCCTTCGGCCCGGTCACGGACAACGCCGGCGGCATCGCGGAGATGTCCGGCCTGCCCAAGGAAGTTCGGCACTCGACGGACGCGCTCGACGCTGTGGGCAACACCACGAAGGCGGTCACCAAGGGCTACGCGATCGGTTCCGCCGGTCTCGGCGCGCTGGTTCTGTTCGCCGCCTACACCAACGACATCCAGGCCTTCACCAAGGCTGGCGTGCCGTACTTCAAGGACGTGGGCGCGGTCTCCTTCGACCTGTCCAACCCCTATGTGGTGGCGGGCCTGATCTTCGGCGGCCTCATCCCCTACCTGTTCGGCGGCATCGCCATGACGGCGGTCGGCCGCGCGGCGGGCTCCGTGGTGGAAGAGGTGCGCCGGCAGTTCAAGGAGAAGCCCGGCATCATGCAGGGCACGGACCGGCCGGACTACGGCCGCGCCGTCGACATGCTAACGCGCGCGGCGATCAAGGAGATGATCGTTCCGTCGCTCCTGCCGGTGCTGGCGCCTCTGGTGGCCTATTTCGGCGTGCTGGCCATCTCCGGCTCCAAGGCGTCGGCCTTTGCGGCGCTGGGCGCCTCGCTGCTGGGCGTCATCGTCAACGGCCTGTTCGTGGCCGTCTCGATGACCTCGGGCGGCGGCGCCTGGGACAACGCCAAGAAGTCCTTCGAGGACGGCTTCATCGACAAGGATGGCGTGAAGCACTTCAAGGGCGGCGACGCGCACAAGGCTTCGGTCACCGGCGACACGGTGGGCGACCCCTACAAGGACACTGCCGGCCCGGCCGTGAACCCCGCCATCAAGATCACCAACATCGTCGCGCTGCTGCTGCTGGCGATCCTCGCCCACGCGGCGTGACGGGGAGGGCCCGGTTGGACGGGCCCTTTCGTCTCGTTCGAGCGGCCAACGAGATCCGCCCAACAAAAAAGCCCGCGGGAGACCGCGGGCTTTCGCGTGCAGCTTGCGGCTGCGAATCAGATGACGCCCTGGCCGGTCGCGCGCAGGAGCTGGCGGACCACGGAGAGCTCGTTGCCGCCCGTCGGCGTCGTGCGGCTGATGAAATCGAACACGACGCCGTCCTGCATGCCGTAGCTGGCGATCTTCTCGACCTTCATGCCCTTGTTGAAGTTGACCACCAACACGCGCTGGTCGATCACCGTTGGGTTCATGAACTGCAGCGGCTGGCTCGTCTTCTGGCTGATGTAGTACCAGGTCTGGTTGCCGACCGTGGACACCGTCGAGGGCGTTCCCATGGTGGAGAGAACCTTCTGGGCGTCGGTTCCCACCTTCAACTGGCTGAGCAGGTTCTCGTCCAGCACGTAGCCGCGGTTCTGCGCCTCGGTGTTGCAGGCCGAGAGACCGAGGCCAAGCGCGGCGCCAAGCACGAGCCGCATGGACCAAGCCGCGGCGAAGGACCTTTCCGAGGTCTTGCGAGACGCCATCGATGAACTCCCAGGAGGCCGACGAAGGGGCCGGATAGAGGGGGGCGGGACTTCGCCCGACGAATTCTCTTGCCGGAACCGGCAGGGATGCCGTAACCCGCGTCCGATGGAATTGCAAGGAGCGCCGCGGGCGACCTGGGAGCATGGGCGCTCCGCCTCGCCGCGGCACAAGCAGGCATGATCTTCGGCCTTTTCAGGCGGCGGGACCCCAACGCCGATATGGTGGACCGGCTCTATGCGGCGGTCGCCGGGCACTCGCGCGAGCCCGCCTTCTATCATGAGGGCCGGGCCCCGGACACCGTCGAGGGGCGCTTCGACCTCCTGGTCATCCACGCCTTTCTGACGCTCAGGCGACTGAAGGCGCTGCCAGCGCCCGGGCCTGACCTGGCGCAGGATCTCGTGGACGCCATTTTCAAGCACCTCGACCATGCGCTGCGGGAACTCGGCGTGGGAGACGTGGTGGTTCCCAAGCGCATGAAGACGATGGCGAGCGCGTTTTTCGGACGCGCCAAGGCCTACGAGGACGCGCTCAACGGGGCCGAGCCGCTCGAGGACGCGATCCTGCGGAACGTTTATGCCGGCGCGGCGGACCTGCAATCCGAGGCTGCGCAGATGGCCCGCTACGTGCGTGATTCGGCGGACGCCTTCGATCGGGTCGGGTTCGACGACATCGCCGCAGCGCGGCTGCCGTTCCCGGCCCCGGACCCTTATTTCGGAGGTCGCCCATGAGCGAACATACCGTTCCTCCGCTGCTCTCCCGCATGGTCGATGTCTCGACGATTCCGGCGGGCGGCCTTCAGACGCAGGTGGAAGCGACGCCCGCGGAGCGAGAGGCGATCGCCAAGGCCTACAAGCTGAACGGCGTCGACCGGCTGGAAGGATTGTTCAAACTCACCGGCCGCGGCCGCACCGTGAAGGTGACGGGCGAGGTCACCGCCGACATTCGGCAGACCTGCGTGGTGACGCTCGAGGAATTCCCGGCCACCGTGGCGGAAGAGGTCGATCTCGAATTCGCCGAGGACGCGCCGGAGGCTCGGACTCAGGAGGGGGACGAGGAGCGCTCGTCCGAGCTCATTGATGCGCCGGATCCCATCGTGAACGGCAAGATCGATCTCGGCGCGCTCGTCGCCGAGTTCCTGGCGCTGGGCCTGGACCCGTATCCGCGCAAGCCGGGCGTGGAGGAATTCGAGCACCAGGAAGACAATGGGGCCGAGGACTCCCCCTTCGCGGCCTTGGCCAACCTGAACCGCGAGCGCGACAGCTGACGCTCTCTCGTTCTCGGGAAAACGCGGTTGCCTCGCGCGGCCGCTCCGTTATTGTCCGCCGTCCGCACGAGCCCGCGTGCGGCTCCGGGGTTGTCGAGTCGTTTCCGGGCAGGCCACTGTTTTCATGACCCAAAAAGTGAGGATTTCGCTCGACGCGATGGGGGGTGACCATGGGCCGTCCGTGGTGATCCCCGGGGCCGCGCTCACGCTTCAACGGCGGCCCGACGCCGAGTTCATCATTCACGGCAAGGCCGAGGACTGCTTGCCTTTGCTGGAGCAGCATCCGGTTCTGAAGGCCGTGACGACGTTCCAGCACGCCGATATCGCCATCCGCATGGACGACAAGCCGAGCCAGGCGCTGCGGCAGGGGCGGTACAAGTCATCGATGTGGCGGGCGCTCGAGTCCGTGAAGAAGGGCGAGGCGGACGTCGCTGTCTCGGCCGGCAACACCGGCGCGCTGATGGCCATGTCGAAGTTCTGCCTGCGCACCATGGCGCAGGTCGACCGGCCTGCCATCGCGGCGATCTGGCCGACCATCCGGGGCGAAACCATCGTGCTGGACGTCGGCGCCACCATCGGCGCGGACGCGCGGCATCTCGTGGACCTCGCCATCATGGGCTCGGCCATGGCGGAGATCGTGTTCGGGATCGACAAGCCGACCGTCGGCCTCCTCAACGTGGGCGTGGAGGAGATCAAAGGCGTCGAGGAGGTGAAGTCGGCCGGGCGCATCCTGAAGGAGGCCTCATTCCCCCATCTCAGCTACGCCGGTTTCGTCGAGGGCGACGATATCGGCAAGGGCGCCGTGGATGTGGTGGTGACGGAAGGTTTCGCCGGCAACATCGCGCTCAAGACCGCCGAAGGCACGGCCAAGCAGATGGCCACCTATCTGCGCAGCGCTATGAGCCGCACGCTCATGGCCAAGATCGGATACATCTTCGCCAAGGGCGCGTTCGCCGCACTGCGCGAGAAGATGGACCCGCGCCGCGCGAATGGCGGCGTCTTCCTCGGCCTCGACGGCATCGTCATCAAGAGCCATGGAGGGGCCGACGCGACAGGGTTCGCGGCGGCGGTTGAACTGGGCTATGACATGGTCAAGCACGACCTGCTGTCCAAGATTCGCGACAGTCTCGAGGTCCATTTCCCGAGCGCGGCGCCTGAAACGGCTGTCGCGGCGCCGGAGACCCCCTCGTCATGACACTGCGTTCCGTCGTCATCGGCTGCGGCCACAGCCTGCCAGAACGGGTTCTTACGAACGCCGAACTGTCCACCATGGTGGACACCTCCGACGAGTGGATCATCGAGCGCACCGGGATTCGCCGACGCCATATCGCCGCCAAGGAGGAGACCACCTCCGTGCTGGCCACGCGCGCTGCGCGGGCGGCTCTGGCCTCCGCGGGGCTCAGCGGACCTGACATCGACCTGATCATCGTCGCCACCGCGACCCCGGACTACACGTTCCCCGCAGTCGCCACGCAGGTCCAGGCGGCGCTGGGGTCGCACACCGGCGCGGCCTTCGACATGCAGGCCGTGTGCTCCGGCTTCGTGTACGCGCTGACCACGGCCGACAAGTTCCTGGCCGCGGGCGCCGCCCGGCGAGCCCTGGTGATCGGCGCTGAGACGTTCTCGCGCATCCTGGACTGGACGGACCGCACCACCTGCGTGCTGTTCGGGGATGGCGCCGGAGCGGTGGTGCTGGAGGCGCGACGCGGCGACGGAGAACTGACCGATCGGGGCGTGCTGTCGACGCACCTGCGGGCCGATGGCCGCCATCTCGACAAGCTTTTCGTGGACGGCGGTCCCTCGGCTACCGCCACGACCGGCCACCTGCGCATGGAAGGCAAGGAGGTGTTCCGGCATGCGGTGACCTGCCTTGCCGAGACCATCGAGGAGACGTTCCGGCTGACGGGCGTGACCGCGGACCAGATAGACTGGTTTGTGCCGCACCAGGCCAATCGGCGCATCATCGACGCGACGGCGCGCAAGCTGGGCATCGATGCGTCCCGCGTCGTGGTGACCGTGGAAGACCACGGCAACACCTCCGCGGCCTCGATCCCGCTCGCCCTTGCGACGGCCTGTGCGGACGGGCGGATCAAGCCCGGGCAACTCGTCCTCATCGAGGCCATGGGCGGCGGGTTCACCTGGGGCTCGGCCCTGATCCGCTGGTGACCTTTCCCGCCGCATTGCAACCGCAAGCGGTGCTGCGTGGACCTTGCCTCATCGGCGTTGACCCTGACCGGCAAGGTGAATAGCTTTTGGCGTTAACAGATTAGCGGCGATCAACGCCGGTCGATTCCCGAACAATTCCAACAAACAACGGGGTGGGGGACAGCGTGGCCGAACGGACCATCACGAGAGCTGAGCTTTCCGAAGCCGTCTACAAGGGCGTGGGCCTGTCCCGAACCGAATCCGCCGCCCTGGTGGAATTGGTCCTGAAGGAGATTTCCGACTGCCTCGCCGCGGGCGAGACCGTGAAGCTTTCTTCGTTCGGCTCCTTTGTGGTTCGCTCCAAGGGCGAGCGCATCGGCCGCAATCCCAAGACGGGTGTCGAAGTGCCGATCGAGCCACGTCGGGTGATGATCTTCAAACCGTCCAACATCCTGAAGGCCCGCATCAACGGGCTCGACGCCGCGGCCGAGGAGGAGTGAGAGCCGCCGGCCGGTTGGTCTGACAGTCTGCCCGGGGGCTTGTGGTGGACAAAAGTCCTGACGCCTTTCGAACCATCAGCGAGGTCGCGGACGACCTCGATCTGCCGCAGCATGTGCTGCGCTTCTGGGAAACGCGTTTCTCCCAGATCCGTCCTTTGAAGCGCGGCGGCGGCCGCCGCTATTACCGGCCCGATGACGTCGATCTGCTGCGCGGGGTCCGGCAACTGCTCTATGGGCAGGGGTACACCATCAAGGGCGTGCAGCGGATCCTCAGGGAGCAGGGCCTGCGATCCGTTCAGGCCCTGGGCCGGGGCGAAATCACCGCGCCGATGCCGCCGCCACGGTCCGCGTCGGGGCTGGAGAACGACGAGGACGATTTTGCGCCGGAGGACGAGCGCGAGCCTATTCCCGACGAGGACGGCCAATTGTCCCGTCCAGCCATGCGCGTCCTTGCCGGCCCGGCGGGCGGAATTGTGCTATCCCCGGACGCCTTGCGGAGCCTGCAGTCCGCCCTTTCCGAGTTGCTCGAGTGCCGGAGGCTGCTCGCCGCAGCACGCGGGCAGGTCGGGCAGGACCTCGAGCTTGAACAGGGCTGAGCGCGAAGCCCGCTCCGCGCCAAGACCATAAAACGGGAGGAAGTCGCATGCTGTCGATCCTGGAGATCCGCCGGCAGGTCGAAGCAGGCGTGCTCACGCCCCGGGAGGCGGTCGCCAAGGCGCTCGTGTCGAGCCGGGCCCGCAATCCTGACCTGAAGGCATTCGCGGCCCTTGCCGACGACGACGGCGCCTTCCCCGAGGCTGGCCCGCTCGCCGGGGTAGCCGTGGGCGTCAAGGACGTGGTGGACACGGCCGACTTCCCGACTGAGTTGGGCAGCCCGGCCATCTATGGCGGCTGGCGGCCCAAGGCGGACGCCGCCATCGTCAGCCGGATCAAGCGGCTTGGCGGAGCGGTGATCGGCAAGACGGTGACGACGCCGTTCGCTTATCTCGACCCCGCCGAGACTGTGAATCCCCGCATGCCGAACCGCACGCCCGGCGGATCGTCCGCGGGCTCGGCGGCGGCGGTCGCGGCCGGCTTGATCCCCCTCGCCGTGGGAACGCAGACGGGCGGATCCGTGATTCGGCCCGCGTCCTATTGCGGGGTCGCCGCCATCAAGCCGTCGTTCAGGCTCTTGCCGACGGTCGGAGTGAAGGTCACGGCCTGGACCTTGGACACCCTCGGACTGTTCGCTGGAGGCGTGGCCGACCTCGCCTATGCGCTCCAGGCGATCAGCGGGCGTTCCATGGAGGCGCCAAGCGATCCGGGGGCGTTGCGTTTCGGGGTGACCACGATGCCGCACGCGGGCGAGCGCAGCCCCGATTCGGAAGCGGCGCTGGAATCTGCCGCGAAGGCCTTGGCTGAGGGGGGCGCGAAGGTGATTCGGGTAGACGTGCCGGACGCCTTCGGGGAGGCCGACCGGCTGCAGCCCAGGATCTATGAATTCGAGCTGTTCGCCAGCCTGGAATGGGAGTGGTCCGCGCACAGGGCCGAGCTTCCGCCGCGGCTCGCCGAAGCGCTCCAGAGCGGCGAGGGTGTCTCGCCTGACGCCTACGACGAGGCCCGCGCCGCAGCCCGCCGCGCCCGGCTCGCCTCCAAGGACTTGTTCTCGTCCGTGGACATCTTGATCACCTTGTCCGCGCCGGGGCCGGCGCCCGGGCGCGAGACGACCGGAGAGGCGCGGTTCAACCGGCTCTTCACCCTGCTCGGCGTGCCTTGCGTGAATGTTCCGGGCCTGCGCGCAAGTGACGGCGCGCCCATTGGAATCCAGGTCGTGGCGCCCTTCGCGAGGGACACGCGTGCCCTGGCGGCGGCGCAGTTCCTGGAGCAGCGCATCGCGACTCTTCTATGAGACTTTGCGAATAAATCGAACTTTCGCTGACGGAAGAAGGCATTCCACTGCGAACGTATTCGCAAAAGAGAAGGTCTGAGCCGTCACGTGTCCTCCAGCTTGGCCGCAGCAAATGTGTGACAGTCGAATGAATTCGATTGTGGAAACTTGAAACAACTTGAAGTTGTTGCGCCGCAGCAACAAAAGCGCTTGCGGAACATGCGTGGCCTGATAGCGTTACCGCAATGTTAACCGCCTAAGGAGGACCACATGGCCCTGGTGCAGCGGCTCAACATGATGGCGATGTGCGCGGCTTTCGCGCTGGTGGGCGCCGTCATCTTCGGTCTCTTCTGACGTTGCGTTCAGGCCCGCGCTATGGCCGGGCCGGACAGGGCGCGCGACGTCCGACGGTTTCAGATCTCAAGAACGACAACGCCGCCGATCCCAGGATCGGCGGCGTTTTTCATGGAAGCGGCGAGCGGGCGCGAATCGGGCTCAGCCGATCTCGACCACCACGCGTCCCCGGACCGCGCCGTCGAGGATGGCCCGACCGGTCTCGATCACCTTGTCAAAGGGAATGGTCGAGGTCAGCGCAGCCAGCTTGGCGCGGTCCAGATCGCGGTCCAGGCGCGCCCAGGCCTCCTGGCGGCGTTCCTTTGTGGCCATGACGCTGTCGACCCCCAGCAGCGCCACCCCGCGCAGGATGAAGGGCGCGACTGATGACGGAAGGTCCATGCCGCCGGCAAGGCCGCATGCTGCGATCGCGCCGTTGTAGCGGGTCATGGACAACAGATTGGCGAGCGTATGGGATCCGACCGAGTCGACGCCCGCCGCCCAGCGCTCCTTGGCCAGGGGTTTCGCGGGTCCGCTCAATTCGTTTCGGTCGATGATCTCCGACGCGCCTAGCTCTTTCAGGTACTCGGCCTCGGAGGTCCGACCTGTCGAGGCGATCACACGCCAGCCGAGCTTCGACAGGAGCGAGATCGCCACCGAGCCTACGCCGCCGGAAGCGCCGGTGACGATGGCCGGGCCCTTGTCAGGCGTCACCCCGTGCTTCTCGATGGCGATCACCGCCAGGGCGGCGGTGTAACCCGCGGTGCCGATCGCCATGCATTCGGCGGGGGTGAGCCCCTTGGGCCTCGCGATCAGCCAATCGCCCTTCACGCGGGCCTTCTGGGCGTAGCCGCCGAGGTGGGTTTCACCGACGCCCCACCCGTCGAGGATCACCTCGTCGCCCGCCTTCCAGTCGGGATGAGAAGAGGACTCGACCACGCCTGCGAGATCGATGCCCGGGATCATGGGAAACCGGCGCACGACGGGCGCCTTGCCGGTGATCGCCAGGCCGTCCTTGTAGTTCACCGTCGAGTGCGTCACCCGGACGGTGACGTCGCCTTCCATCAGGTCGGCTTCGTCGAAATCCCGGAACCCGCAGGCATAGCCCTGCTCGCCCTTGTCCACCACCACTGCGCGGAACGTCGCCATGGTCATCTCCTCGCCTGCGTCATATTGGCGGGAGTTGTGGAGCAGGCCAGGCGAGGGGGCAAGCCTGCCATCGGTGCAGGCTCGCCAAGCCGGGATGGGCGGCTCAGGCCGCAGCGGCAGACCGTTCGACGGGCTGTTCGCGGATCGGCAAGTTGATGATCGCGGAGGCCACGCCGAGCGCGATCGAGATCCACCAGACGATGTTGTAGGAGCCGGTCCGCTCGTACAGCACGCCCCCCAGCCAGACGCCCAGGAAGCCGCCCAACTGGTGGGAGAAGAAGGCGAAGCCGTACAGCATGGCCAGGTAGCGCGTGCCGAACATCAACGCGACGAGGCTCGATGTCGGCGGCACCGTAGAGAGCCAGAGCACGCCGATGAACACGCCGAAAGCGAGGGCGTTGGCCGGGGAAGGCGGCAGCATGATGAAGATCAGGACCGCGACGGACCGCGCCAGGTAGATGCCGGACAGCAGCCAGCGCTTCGGCATGCGGCCCGAGAGCCAGCCCGAGGCCAGCGAGCCGACTGCGTTGGCGAGGCCGATGACGGCGAGCGTCCAGGCCCCCACCCAGGCCGGGAGGTTCTGGTCCTTCAGATAGGCTGGCATGTGGGCGGTGATGAAGGCGAGCTGGAAGCCGCAGGTGAAGAAGCCGAGCACCAGGAAGACGTAGCTCGGGTGCCGAAATGCTTCGCGAAGCGCCTGGCTGATCGACTGGGAGGGCCCCTTCGCGGCTGACTCCGCAGCGTTGCCGCGGGTCGCCAGCGTCACCGAGAGCGGAATGACGAGCAGCACAGTGGCTGCAAAGACCATGGTCGTCTGCTGCCATCCGATACGATCGATCAGCAGGGAGCCGAAGGGCGGGAACAGAAACTGGCCGAAGGAGCCGGCAGCCGTTCCAAGCCCGAAGGACAGCCCGCGCCATTTCTCCGGCAGCAGCTTGCCGAAAGCGCCCAGCACCAAGTTGAAAGAACAGCCTGACAGTCCGAAGCCGATGAGGACGCCTGCGCCGATCGTCATTAGCCCGGGGGTGCTGGCCACCGCCATCAGGGCGAGTCCGCCAGCGTAGAGGATCGCTCCCAGGATCAACACGCGGATCGTGCCAAAACGGTCGGCGATCGCGCCGGCGAAGGGCTGGCCCACGCCCCAGAGGAGGTTCTGGATGGCGATGGCGAAGGAGAATACCTCGCGTCCCCAGCCGTACTCCTGGCTCATGGGGATCTGGAAAAGACCCGCGGAGGCGCGGGGGCCAAAGGTGATCAGGCCGCAGAGGCAGCCTGCCGCGAGGATGATTTCGGGAGCGAAGCGCGTCGCCCGGCGGGCGAGCGTTGTTTCGGCTGCTGCAGTCATGGGCGACTCCCTGCGGGGGCCAGGCTGATTCCGGAGCGGGGCACCATAGATGAGGTCGCTTCGATCAAGAAACGACGGCTTGTGATGTTTCCAATCGCGGATCGCGATCAATCAAGATTCCAGGCTTGCCAATGAAGCCTTGAAATCTGTGGATCGGACCAGATCGGTGCTGTGCCTGCCTGGTCGATGGGAGCATCGTGGGGCAGGGGGAGGCCTTTCCATGATCTCCAAGACAGACATCGAGGCCTTCTCGGATGGACAGCAGCTGTTCGTCAGGGACGGCGACGAGCGACCCAGCGAGGCAAGCTCATCTTTCAGGGCTATCGAGCAGGCGTCCCGCGCGTGGCTTACGGCCTGGGCGACCCTGTGGCGCCTTTTCACGCCGCCTTGGCTTCGGCTCCCGTGAACGGCGTGCTCTTGGGTGGCGTCATAAAATCGTCTCGAACCCCTTTCCATACGCCGAGCGCCTGCCTATAATACTTATGCTCAAATTGAGCATAACGCCACCGATCGCGCGACATCGCCGATCGGTCTTCTCCGTCTCTTCTTATGCTCAAAGTGAGCATTAGGGGGTCGCCATGGAAGCCCAGTTCGCCGTCGCCGAAGCGCGTGTCGCTTCTCCCCCGTCCGTGGCCTCCGTCGAGCTCACGCCCGGCCAGCGCAAATACGGCGTGGCGCCGATGCCCACGATCGCGTGGACGCCCGAGGTGGAGAAGGCGACGGCGCATCTGTACGAGAAGGTGAAGGATGTCATCCCGTCCGTGGAATGGCCTTTCTTCGCCCCGTACATCAAGGCCATCAACGAGCTGAAGGCCCAGCGGGGAGCCGTGATCCTGGCGCACAACTACCAGACGCCGGAGATCTTCCACTGCGTGGCGGATGTCGTGGGCGACAGCCTCCAGTTGGCCCGCCTCGCCGCGAAGGCCAAGGAGGACATCATCGTCCAGTGCGGCGTGCACTTCATGGCCGAGACATCCAAGCTGCTCAGCCCTGAGAAGACGGTGCTCATCCCGGACAGCCGTGCTGGCTGCTCGCTGGCGTCCTCGATCACGGGCGCGGACGTGCGGCTCCTGAAGCAGCGCTATCCCGGCGTGCCGGTGGTCACCTATGTGAACTCGTCCGCCGACGTGAAGGCTGAGACGGACATCTGCTGCACCTCGTCCAACGCCGTGCAGGTGGTGGAGAGCCTTGGCGTCGACCGGGTCATTTTCCTGCCCGACGAGTACCTGGGCAAATACGTCCAGACGCAGACCAAGGTGCAGTTGATCCTCTGGAAGGGCCATTGCGAGGTGCATGAGCGCTTCACGGGCGCGGAACTCCGGGCCTACCGCGAGGCGGACCCTTCCGTGCAGATCATCGCGCATCCGGAATGCCCGCCCGACGTGCTGGCCGAGGCGGACTTCACGGGCTCGACCGCGCACATGATCGACTGGGTGAAGACCAGGCAGCCGCGCCGGATCGTCATGGTCACGGAGTGCTCCATGGCGGACAACGTGGCCGCCGAGGCTCCGAAGGTGGAGTTCGTGCGGCCCTGCAATCTCTGCCCGCATATGAAGCGCATCACGCTGCCGAAGATCCTCGACAGCCTGGTGAACATGCGTGAGGAGGTGCTGATCGACCCGGCGATCGCCGAGCGCGCCCGCCTGCCGATCGAGCGCATGATCAACCTGAAGAACTGACGGCCCCACGGCCAGCGAAGCGTCCTCCCCCGGGTGGGGGAGGACCCGGGCTGCGCTCGCATTGAAAGGGCCATCGCCATGGCCTCGCCCATCATCATCGTCGGCGGCGGACTGGCCGGCCTGTTCTGCGCCCTGAAGCTCGCCCCCCGTCCCGTGACGGTGCTGGCGGCCGCGCCCATCGGTGAGGGCGCCTCGTCGTCCTGGGCCCAGGGGGGCGTGGCCGCGGCTATGTCCGAGGGCGACAGCCCGGAGAAGCACACCGCAGACACGGTGGCGGCCGGGGCGGGTCTCGTGGACGAGGCCGTCGTCCTCGGAATGGCCCAGGAGGCCGGGGACCGCATCCGCGACCTGCTTGGCTACGGGGTGCCCTTCGACAAGGATCTCGAGGGCCGGCTCGTCCAGTCGCGCGAGGCGGCGCACTCGGAGCGGCGCATCGTCCGGGTGCGCGGCGACATGGCCGGCAAGGCAATCATGGAGGCGCTGGTCGCGGCCGTTCGCAAGACGCCGTCGATCACGGTGCTCGAGGGCGAGGTCGCCGAGGGCCTCGTTCGCGAGAACGACCGGGTGGTCGGCGTGGTCACCCGCGGGCAGGGCGGGGAGGCTTCGGTCGCCCGGGTGCTGCCGGCCGGCGCAGTCGTGTTGGCGACGGGAGGCGTGGGCCACCTCTATGCGGTGACCACGAATCCGCCGCAGGCGAATGGGCACGGGGTCGCCATCGCTGCGGAAGCTGGCGCCCTGATCGCGGACGCCGAGTTCGTCCAGTTCCACCCCACCGCCATCGACATTGGGCGCGATCCTTCCCCGCTCGCGACGGAGGCGCTGCGCGGGGAGGGGGCCACCCTGGTCGATGGCGAAGGCCGCCGCTTCATGCCCGCGCTGCACCCTGATGCGGAGCTCGCGCCGCGAGATATCGTCGCCCGGGGTGTGTTCGCCGAGATCGCGGCAGGTCGCGGCGCCTTCCTGGACTGCCGCGAGGCTGTCGGGGCGGAGTTCCCGGAGAAGTTCCCGACGGTCTATTCGGTGTGCCGGGCCGCCGGCATCGACCCTGTCACGCAGCCCATCCCGGTGGCGCCGGCCGAGCACTACCATATGGGCGGAGTCTGGACCGACGCGCGCGGACGGACCACCGTGGCTGGCCTTTGGGCCGCCGGCGAAGTGGCCTCCACGGGCGTCCACGGGGCCAATCGCCTGGCGTCCAACTCGCTCCTTGAAGCCGTGGTCTTCGCCGCACGCATCGCGGACGACCTCAAGGACGCGCACCTGCCGGACGTTGGGAGCGTCCGCGCTCAGGCGGCTCATGGGCATCTTCCGCCGGCCCCTGTCGACGGGGACGTCGTGAGTCGCCTGCGTCGCATCATGAGCGCTCGCGTCGGCGTCATCCGGGAGGGAGCAGGCCTTGCGCAAGCCTGCCGCGAGATCCTCGAGTTGAGCGACAAGGCCCAAGGGGCGACCGTGCGCAACATGCTGACCACCGCACTGATCATTGCCGCCGCAGCCCTGGCGCGCACGGAAAGCCGTGGCGGGCATTTCCGCTCCGATTTACCCGAGCAAGATCCGCTGCTGGCGCGCCGTTCGCGCTTGAACTTGGCGGAAGCCCGTTTCCTCGCCAGCCAGGCCTGATCGCCCGGAGACCGTCATGACGACCCTGTTCCTCAACCCGCTTCTGATCGACGACGCCGTGCGGCGGGCGCTGGAGGAGGATCTCGGTCGGGCCGGCGACATTACCACCTTGGCGACGATACCGGCGGACGCCACCGCCGAAGCCGTGATCGCATCGCGCAAGGACGGCGTCATCGCCGGCCTGCCGCTCGCGGCCGCCGCCTTCCGGATCTACGACCCGTCGGTTCGCTTCGAGCCGGCCGTGGCGGATGGCGACCACGTTTCGCCCGGCGGCGTCGTGGCCCGGATCTCGGGGCCGGCCCGGTCCATTCTGTCTGCCGAGCGCGCCGCCCTCAACTTCATGGGCCGTTTATCCGGGATCGCTACGGCTACCGCCGCCTATGTGGAGCGTGTGAAGCACACGCGCGCCAAGATCGTCTGCACCCGGAAGACGACTCCGGGACTGCGCGCCTTCGAGAAATACGCCGTGAAATGCGGCGGCGGCGCCAACCACCGCTATGGTCTTGATGACGCGGTCCTGATCAAGGACAACCACATCGCGGTCGCCGGCGGCATCGGCCCCGCGCTCCGCGCGGCCAAGGCGTCCGTCGGCCACCTGGTGAAGATCGAGATCGAGGTCGACCGGCTCGACCAACTCGACGAGGTGCTGGCGGAGGGCGCCGACGTCGTGCTCCTCGACAACATGAGCCCCGAGCTGATGGCCGAGGGCGTCCGGCGCGCCGCCGGGAAACTGCGCACCGAGGCTTCCGGCGGCGTCAATCTCGAAAGCGTCCGGGCGATCGCCGAGTCCGGAGTGGACATGATCTCGGTGGGCGCCTTGACCCACTCGTCCACGGTGCTCGACCTGGGGCTCGACATCGCGATCGCATGAGTGCGCGGTTTGGTGGGCCGATCAGGAGATCGGCCTGCTCCGGCTCGCGGTTGACGATCAGGTCTGTCCTGGCTTCAGCTTGTAGAAGATGTGCCGGCCGATCACGTCCATCTTCTTCAGGCGCTTGGCCCAGAACGGCTTCACGTAGTTGGCGTGATAATGCGTCGCGCCCCCGACCTCGGCGTTGTAGGTCTGGCCGAACGTCACCTCCCGCGCGATGCGGACCGCGGACTTCCAGGACTCCGCCTCTGTGATGCGCAGGGCCTTGCCCTCGCAGGCGAACGAGAATTGGCAGGCGAACCTGCGGTTCCTGTTCTGGTAGACGACGCCACACACCGTGCTCGGATAGAGGCCGCTCTTCACGCGGTTGAGCACCACCTGGGCGACGGCGGCCTGACCGGCCTCCGGCTCGCTCCGCGCCTCGAAGTAGACCGCCTCAGCGAGGCAGCGCTCTTCCTTGTTGAGGTTGTCGGGGTCGATCAGGCTGGCGTAGCTGGGCCGGCTGTCTTCCGGCTTCTGCACGATCGACATGCCGCCCGGCAGGGCTCCGCGCGCCTTGAGGGCGTTCAGGCCTTCGGGAGACACCGGTGCGGCGGCGATCTCGACTGGCGTGGCGTCCGCCGGGGCCGGGGTCGTGGATGAGAGCGCGACGGCGCGAGGCACCGTCGGCGTCGAGCCCACGCCGGTCGTGGTGGCGCCCGAGGCCCGGGACGCGGCCGTCAGCTGGGATGTCCCGGACCCGGAGGAGTCGGCTGCTGCGGCGCCGGGGGTCGTGGAGACTGCGTCCGTGGACGGCTCGAACGCCGTGACCGAGTCCGGCGGGTCAAAGCTCGGCGGCAGCAGAATGGTCGGGGGCAGCAGGTCCACATTGAGGCCCGTAGCGATCCGGTCGCCGCGACGCAGCGGAGCGTGGCCTGAGACGCTGGGCCGCAGCACGATCAGGGGATCGCTCTTGCGGCTCCTGTCGACCGTCGGAAAGCCTTTGGTCTCTGTCTTCATGTCGGCGCGCGGGCGAGGATCGGCCGCATAGGCCTCAGCCGGGGGGTCGGCGGCGGGCAGTCGCGCGGTGTGTATCAGGCCGTAGCGACCTGGCGACACCGTCGGGCCGAACGTCAGGGACGCAATGCCGGCGGATATCGGGGGAATCAGCGAACCGGGCTGCCCTATAGGCGGCTGCGACATGCCGGCGACCTGAAATCCACCAGACATATCGACGCCAGCGTCGGCCGCCATGGACACAAGAACGCCGGCTGCAAGCGCCCAGGGAGCGACCGTGCCACACGCCCAACGCACACTCGACACCATGCGCACGCAACCCCAACCGCAACCGCGCAATCCAAGGATCCGTTACCCGGACATCACCGCCGAGGGGAAAAGATCCACTTGATTCAGTTATCGAGGGGTAAGGTTGAGCGGCGGTTAACGCGCCGGTTCCCGAGAGGAGGTCCCGCGGCGGTACGGGGCGTTCAAGCCTCTGGAAATACTTTGTCTTGCTCGATGCGGCGAAAATGGCCTTGAAGGCCGGCCCCCATTCGGAACAGGCGCCAGCTTCGATCTCAACGTGCCCTCGCGCCGGCTCACGTCATGCCGGGCCATCCGGGATTGAGCGGAACTGTCCCAACGATGCGCCGTTCTGAGGCTCGTATCTGATCGTGGAATGGGGCAAGGAGACGCGTCCTGTCATCCCGGATCGAAGACTACGCCCTGATTGGCGATTGTGAGACCGCCGCGCTCGTGTCCCGCGCCGGCTCCATCGACTGGCTTTGCCTGCCCCGATTCGACTCGGATGCTTGCTTCGCGGCCATCCTCGGCTCCTCGCGCAATGGCCGCTGGCGGATCTCCTGCACGGATCCGAAGGCGAAGCGTACCCGGGGGTATCGGGAAGGGACTCTGATTCTTGAGACCCGCGTGGAGACTGCCCAGGGCGTGGCCACGGTGGTCGATTTCATGCCGCCCCGGAACGGCCGGGCGGACGTGATCCGCATGGTGATCGGCGAGCGCGGAACAGTTGGGTTCCGCACCGAGATCGTGGTGCGCTTCGACTACGGCCTGACTGTTCCTTGGGTGAACAGGTTGGAAGATGGCGCGATCCAGGCCATCGCCGGCCCGCACCGCATTCTGATCCATTCCGACATCCCGCTGCATGGGCAGGATCTCAGGACGGTGGGCGACTTCACCGTCGAGGAAGGGCAGACGATCTGCCTGTCACTTACTCAGCAAGCGTCCACGGCGCCATTCTCGCCCCGGGTCGACGCCCAGGCCGCGCTGAAGAAGACGGAGGCGTTCTGGCGCAGGTTTTCGTCCCGATGCCCCGACGTGGGCCGCTGGACCGAGCCGGTGCGGCGCTCCCTCATCGTGCTCAAGGCTCTGACCTACGAACCCACTGGCGGCATCGTGGCGGCCCCGACGGCCTCGCTTCCCGAGAAGATCGGCGGCGTGCGGAACTGGGATTACCGCTATTGCTGGGTGAGGGACGCCTGCTTCACGCTGCAGGCCTTCATGGATGCAGGCTACTTCGACGAGGCGGCCGCCTGGCGCGACTGGCTCATGCGCTCGATCGCGGGTTCCCCCTCGCAGATGCAGATCATGTACGGGATCGCGGGCGAGCGACGCTTGCCCGAGTGGGAGGCGACCTGGCTGCCGGGGCATCGGGGTTCGTCGCCCGTGCGCATCGGCAACGCGGCGGTCGACCAGTTCCAACTGGATGTTTTCGGGGAACTCGCCGACGCGCTTTCGGTCGCCCAAAAGGGGGGGCTTCCGCCCCACCCGCGCACCCTGGAACTCAGGCCGGTCATCATGAAGTTCCTGGAGACGGCCTGGCGGGAGCCGGACGAGGGCATCTGGGAGGTCAGGGGAGGCCGGCGCCACTTCACCCACTCGAAAGTGATGGCCTGGGTCGCCTTCGATCGGGCGGCCAGTTACGCCGAACGAGAGGGGGCCAAGGCGAACGCGCGCCGCTGGCGGGCCGTTGCCGACGAGATCCACGCCGAAGTGTGCGCCAAGGGCTACGATCCCGAGGCGAACTCCTTCGTTCAGTCATATGGCTCGAAAGCCCTCGACGCGAGCTTGCTGCAGATCCCACATGTCGGCTTTCTCCCGGCCGACGACCCACGGGTGATCGGCACGGTCCGAGCCATCGAGAGCCGCCTCGTGCGCGACGGGTTGGTATTGCGATACGACCTCGGAGAGACCACGGATGGACTTCCCGCGGGAGAAGGCGTGTTCCTGGCCTGCAGCTTCTGGCTTGCCGACTGCTACCTGATGCAGGGCCGGCGGGATGACGCGGAACGCCTGTTCGAGCGGCTGATCGGCCTCGCCAACGACGTGGGGCTGCTGGCTGAGGAATATGACCCGGTCGGCAAGGAGATGGTGGGCAACTTCCCGCAGGCGTTCAGCCACGTCGGCCTGATCAATACGGCCCTGAACCTCAGCCGGGAGAAAGGGCCTGCGGTGGAGCGGGCGGAGGACGGCCACAACTAGTCACTCGGCTTTCCCCGTTTTCCACAATCGGAAGATCTTGACTGGAGAGAGAGGTCCGACACGCCCCAAAGGGCTATGCGGGCGCCTCGATTTCGTCTTCATTGCGCAACAGTGTTGCCCGGGTGCATCACGGCCGCAACCGCGAGTCGCCGGGCGCGACCGCTGGAGACAAATTCGAGGTCCATGGCCGGAACAACCGCCACATTGCCTGAGGTCCAGGAAATCGCCCATCGCGAGGGTTCGCGCTGGTCGCGGGCGATCGGAACTGGCGTCGTCGTCCTGGCCCTTTTGTCGGCGCTGGCGACGTTCGCCGTCCTGGCCGGCCTCGTGCCACTGCCGCCCACCCACGATGTGGTCCTGCAGCTTTTCGCGGTCAACGCGCTGCTGATTCTCGTGCTCCTCGGCTTCGTCGTGCGCGAGGCCTTCCGGCTCGTCTCGGCCCGGAGGGCCGGGCAGGCTGCTTCGGGGTTGCACGCTCGGGTCGTCGCGCTGTTCGCGCTTGTGGCGGCGCTTCCGGCGATCCTCGTCGCGGTCGTCGGCTGGATCACGCTGGAGAGGGGGCTGGACATCCAGTTCAGCCGGTACATCCGGCAATTGCTCTCGACGTCGGTGGACGTGGCGAACGCGTATCGAGAGTTGCAGTGCCGGACCATCGGCCGTGAAATCAACCTGATGGCGGCCGATCTGGCCCGGGCCAAGCCGTTGATGGACCATGACCGCGCGGCCTACCACGACTTCATGCAGTCCAGGGCCGTGTTCCTCGGCTTCCCGGTGGCGATGCTGCTGAAGAACGACCTGTCCGTCATCGAACGCATCGAGATCAAGCCCATCGAAGGGCTGCCGCTGCCCAACAAGGACGACATGGCGGCGGCCCAGGACGCGGAGGCGTGGTGCCTCATTCCCAACCAGGGCAACGTGTTCCGGGCGGTTCTCAAGATCCCGTCCATGGACCAGACGTTCCTGTTCGTGGCCCGCGCTGTCGACCCCAAAGCGCTGGAGTTCCCGCAGCAGGCCGAGCAGGCCGCCGCCTATTATGAGGCGCTCAGCCAACGCAAGCTGGACGTCCAGGTGGCGTTCGCCAGTATGTATCTGCTCATCTCGCTGATCCTGCTGCTCTCGGCCGTCTGGATGGGACTGGCCTTCGCCAATCGATTCGTGTCGCCTATCCGTCGCCTGATCCACGCGACGGATCAGGTGGCCTTGGGGAATTTCTATGTCCAGGTGCCGGCCCGACGAAGTGAGGGCGATCTGGCCCATCTGGCCGAAACTTTCAACAAGATGACGTCGGAGCTGCGTCAACAGCACGATCGCCTGACGCAGGCCCGCGATCTCATCGATCGCCGGCGACGATTCACCGAAGCCGTGCTGTCCGGCGTCTCGGCCGGCGTGATCAGCATCGACAAGGTCGGCCGCATCACGGTCCTGAACCCCTCGGCCGAGCGGCTGCTCCACGGAACACGCGACAAGTGGATCGGCAAGCCCGTCCAGGAGGTCATCCCGGCGTTGGCCGATGTGGTGAACGAAGCGCTGAACGAGCGGGTGCGGCTGGTCCAGAGTCAGGTGGTGGTGTCCGCCAATGGCCAGGACAGGACGCTGACCGTCCGGGTGAGCAGCGAGCAGTCCCCCGACGGGGACAAGGGCTGGATCATCACGCTGGACGACATCACCGATCTCGTCTCGGCCCAGCGCACCGCCGCCTGGGCGGACGTCGCCCGGCGCATCGCGCATGAGATCAAGAACCCGCTGACGCCGATTCAGCTCTCGGCCGAGCGCATCAAGCGCAAATACGGCAAGGTCATCACCAGCGACCGCGAGATCTTCGACCAGTGCACCGAGACGATCGTGCGCCAGGTGGACGACATCAAGCGGATGGTGGACGAGTTCTCGTCATTCGCCCGCATGCCCAAGCCCATGGCGGAGGACGAGGACCTCGCCGCGATCGTGCGCCAGGTGCTCTTCCTGATGCGGGTCGGCCATCCCGACATCACCTTCGAGGAGGACATCCCTCCCGAGCCGCTCGTGGCCCGCTTCGACCGCCGGCTCCTGTCCCAGGCCGTCACCAACATCGTCAAGAACGCGACGGAAGCCATCGCCGCGGTGCCGGAGGAGACGCGTGGACCCGGCCTCATCAAGGTCGCGGTGCGGGCCGAAGGCGAGAATGTCGCCATCACGGTGGCGGAAAACGGCAAGGGCTTCCCGAAGGAGCATCGGCAGCGCTTGCTGGAGCCCTACATGACGACCCGCGAGGGCGGCACCGGGCTCGGCCTGGCGATCGTCTCGAAGATCCTCGAAGACCATGGGGGCGGCATCGAGCTGCTCGACAACCCGGATGTGGCCCAAGGCGGTCTGGTCCGGATGTGGTTCCCCCGCCAGGGTGTGTCGAAAGACACATCGCAACTGGCCGAATCCCGCAGGGATCTGGCCGCAGCCAGGCAGAAGGCGCGGTGAGACCCATGAGGCGACACACACAAAGGGAGACCGCGCGATGAGCGCCGATATCCTGATCGTCGACGACGAGACCGACATCCGCGAACTCGTCGCCGGCATCCTGGACGACGAGGGCCACCGGACACGGACGGCCGCCAATTCGGACGAGGCTCTGGCCGCGATCGAAGCGCGGCGGCCTCATTTGGTGTTCCTGGACATCTGGATCCAGGGCAGCCGGCTGGACGGTCTGCAACTGCTCGACATCATCAAGGAGCAGCACCCCGATCTCCCGGTGGTGATGATCTCGGGGCACGGCAACATCGAGACCGCCGTCTCGGCCATCAAGCGTGGCGCCTACGACTTCATCGAGAAGCCCTTCAAGGCCGACCGGCTGGTGCTTGTCGCCGAGCGGGCGCTTGAGGCCTCGCGACTCAAGCGCGAGGTGAAGGAGCTGCGGGTCAAGTCGCAGCAGGCCTCCCGCATCGTGGGTCATTCCCAGGCCGCCAACCAGCTGCGGCAGACGATCGAGCGCGTGGCGAGCACCAACGCCCGCGTGATGATTTCGGGCGCGCCAGGCTCCGGCAAGGAGTTGACGGCGCGAACCATCCACCAGCTGTCGGCGCGCGCGAGCGGACCCTTTGTGGCCATCAACGCCGCCACGATCACGCCTGAGAACATGGAAAGCGAGCTCTTCGGCGTGGAGGGCGCCGACGGCCGCGGTCGAAAGGTCGGCGCGCTGGAGGAAGCGCATGGCGGCACCCTCTATCTGGACGAAGTGGCCGACATGCCGCGCGAGACGCAGGGCAAGATCCTGCGCGTGCTGGTGGACCAGAACTTTCAGCGCGTGGGCGGGGCCATGCGCGTGCACGTGGACGTGCGCGTGATCTCGTCCACCGCTCGCGACCTGAGCTCCGAGATCGCGGGCGGCCGCTTCCGCGAGGATCTGCTGCACCGCTTGAGCGTGGTGCCGATCCGGGTGCCGAGCCTGGCCGAGCGTCGGGAGGACATCCCAGAGCTGATCGGCTACTTCATGGATCAGATCTCCGCGTCGACCGGCCTGCCCAAGCGCAACATCGCCTCAGACGCCCTGGCCGTGCTTCAGTCTCACGACTGGCCCGGCAACATCCGGCAGTTGCGCAACAACATCGAGCGTCTATTGATCCTGGCGGAGGGCGATCCTTCGGTCGAGGTCACGGCCGACCTGCTGCCCTCAGAGGTCGGCGCGCTCGTCCCGTCCACGCCGAACGGCGCCGGCGGAGAGAAGCTCATGTCGCTGGCGCTGCGCGAGGCGCGAGAAATCTTTGAGCGCGAGTATCTCGTGGCCCAGATCAACCGCTTCGGCGGCAATATCTCGCGGACCGCCGAATTCATCGGCATGGAGCGCTCCGCCCTTCATCGCAAGCTGAAGTCCCTCGGGATAGGCTGAGACATCCAAGACTTGCCCGAGTCGCACCCCCGCGGCTCGGTTGCTGCTGACCCGCCCCTCGAGGAGCCCTGCGAATGAGCCGCATCGCGTACGTCAATGGCCGTTACGTGCCGCATCGCTCCGCGAAGGTTCATGTGGAGGACAGGGGCTACCAGTTCGCGGACGGGGTCTATGAGGTCTGCGAGGTATTTTGCGGCAGGCTCGTGGATGAGACGCGGCACCTCGACCGACTGGACAGATCTCTTTCAGAGCTGCGCATTGCTGCGCCGATGGGGCGGAAGGCTCTCCTGACCGTGATGCGTGAAACAGTCGCCCGGAACCGGGTGCGCAACGGCCTTGTCTATGTCCAGATCTCGCGCGGCGTGGCGCGCCGAGACCATCCCTTTCCGGATCCGGCGCCGGTTCCAGCGGTCGTGGTCACGGCGAAGTCGCTGGACCCCCGCGCGGGGGAGAAGCTGGCGCAGGCTGGGGCTGCCGTCATCACCACACCCGAGATCCGCTGGGCGAGGCCCGACATCAAGTCCGTCGCGCTGCTTCCCAACGTGCTCGCGAAGCAGCAGGCCCGCGAGGCCGGCGCAAGGGAGGCCTGGTTCGTCGACCCGGACGGGACGGTGCTGGAGGGCGCCTCGACCAATGCGTGGATTGTAACCCATGACGGCACGATCGTGACGCGCCAGGCCGATCGGCGGATCCTGCGCGGCGTAACGCGCGCGGGCGTGATCGATGCGCTGGCCCGGCGCAACCTGCGGCTGGAGGAGCGCGCCTTCACGGTGGAGGAGGCCAAGGCTGCGGCAGAGGCGTTCATCACCTCCGCGTCCAGCCTCGTGATTCCCGTGGTGCGCATCGACGGAACCCCCGTGGGCGACGGCAAGCCCGGTCCGGTCGCCCTGGCCCTTCGGGCCGCGCTACACGATGTGACGGAAATGTCACATGTAGTCACGCCAGCGCTGTGATGAGGCTGGCTCCGCGCAGCAATCGTGCTACCTTTATTCGTGGAACGCTTTGCGATTTCCATCGCGCGAGCCGTCGACACGTTGGTTTGGGTGATTTCGAGACGTTAACGCACCAGCCGAAAAGCGGACCCGTCCTCGCGAGCTGGTGAGCAACAAAGGGGCAGTACACCATGGCTGCGGAGCGGAACCAGAACCTGCAGGACACCTTTCTCAACCACGTTCGCAAGAACAAGGTGCCATTGACGATCTTTCTCGTGAACGGAGTGAAGCTGCAGGGCGTTGTCACTTGGTTCGACAATTTCTGCGTGTTGCTCCGTCGCGACGGCCACAGCCAGCTCGTGTACAAGCACGCGATCTCGACGATCATGCCGGGCCACCCCGTTTCGCTCTTCGAACAGGACGAGGGCGGCCCCAGCCCCATGAAGGACTGATTTGAAGCACTCTCCCGGGCCGCACGAAAACCTCAACAAAGGCCCTGTCGAGCCGGAGAAGGAGATCGCCTCCGGCACCCGCACCTTGGTCGTCGGTCCTTATCCGTCAGCCCGGCAGCAGGCCCGCGTCGCTGCCTCCGAGGACGGCGGCGCTCCCAATCTGCGCGTCTCGCAAGCCCGGCTGGAGGAAGCCGTCGGGCTTGCCGCCGCCATTGATCTGGACGTCGTCCACAGCACGGTGGTGACGATCGCTTCGCCCCGCCCGGCCACTTATCTGGGCAAAGGCAAGGTCGAGGAACTCGCTGGGCTGGTCAAGGCTGAGGAGATCACCCTCGTCATGATGGACTGCGCGCTGAGTCCGGTTCAGCAGCGCAATCTCGAGAAGGCGTGGGGCTGCAAGGTCATCGACCGCACCGGGCTGATCCTTGAGATCTTCGGGCGGCGCGCGCGTACCCGCGAAGGCGGGCTGCAGGTCGAACTGGCTCATCTCGCTTATCAGAAAAGCCGGCTCGTGCGGTCCTGGACGCACCTTGAGCGACAGCGCGGCGGTTTCGGCTTCCTGGGCGGCCCCGGCGAGACACAGATCGAGGCGGACCGGCGCATCATCACCGATCGCATGGTTCGCATCGAGAAAGAGCTCGAGAACGTCAAGCGCACCCGCGCCCTTCACCGCGAGAGCCGGCGAAAGGTGCCGTACCCCGTGGTGGCCCTCGTGGGGTACACGAATGCGGGCAAGTCAACGCTGTTCAATCGCCTCACGACGGCGGACGTCATGGCGGAGAACATGCTCTTCGCTACGCTGGATCCGACTGCCCGCGTCGTGAAATTGCCGCACGGCGCGCCGGTGATCCTGTCGGACACGGTGGGGTTCATCTCGGACCTGCCGACAATGCTGGTGGCCGCTTTCAGGGCGACGCTGGAGGACGTGATCGCGGCGGACGTGATCCTCCATGTTCGGGATGTCTCCCATGGCGACACCGAGGCGCAGTCGGCCGACGTGATCGGAATCCTGCGCGAACTCGGGATCAATCCCGACGACCATCAGCGCATCATCGAAGTCTGGAACAAGGCCGATCTGTTGCCGGCCGATGAACGGGCGCGGCTCCTGGGCGTCGTCGCCCATCGCGCTTCCGAGGGCCGCCCCGTGCTCGTCTCAGCCCTCACCGGCGACGGGATGGACCAGCTCAAAACGACCATCGAAGGCCGCCTGGCCCAGGACCGCCCGGTCTTCCGTGTCTCGGTCGACCCGGCGGACGGGGCTGGGCTGCACTGGCTGTACCAGGAAACCGAGGTCCTCGACCGCCGTGAGGACAGCGACGGGGCGTTGCTGATCGCTTCCCGGATCGCGCCCGAGAAGGAACCTCGGCTGTTGCGCCGGTTTCCAGGCGCCCGGCGGATGCGATAGGAGCCGGCGCAGGCCGCCTGCTCATTCTTCTGCCTTGGCCGCGTTCCAAAGCGCATCCATGTCTTCGAGGCTGGCGTCGGACGTCGACCGTCCCTGCTTCCCCAGCGCTCGCTCAATAAAGCGGAAACGCCGTTCAAATTTGGCGTTCGTGCCCCGCAGGGCCGCCTCGGGATCTACGTCGAGGTGGCGGGCGAGGTTGGCCACCGCAAACAACATGTCGCCGAGTTCGGCGGCGACAGCCTGCCGGTCGCCGGCGTTCAGTTCGGCTTCGATCTCGTCGAGCTCTTCTCGCAGCTTGGCCAGGACCAGCCGGGCGTCGTTCCAGTCGAAGCCAACGGTGGAGGCCTTGGCCTGCAACTTCACGGCCCGCGTCAGGCCGGGCAATGAGGCCGGGATGCCGTCCAGCAAGCCGTCGTGTTCTTGCTGGTCGCGGCCTGCGGCTTGGCGCGCCCGCAGCCGCTCGGCCTTCTCGCTGGCCTTGATCTCTCCCCACAGCTTCTTGACGTCCTCCGGCGCCATGTCACGGGCCTCGCCGAAGACGTGGGGGTGGCGACGGATCATCTTGCTCGTGATCGCCTCGACGACGCCGCCAAAGTCGAAGGCGCCCTGTTCCTGCGCCATGCGGGCGTGGAAGACAACTTGGAGCAGGAGATCGCCGAGTTCGTCCTTCAAGTCCAGGAGGTCGCCCCGCTGGATCGCGTCGGCGACCTCGTAGGCTTCTTCGATCGTGTAGGGGGCGATGGACGCGAAGTCTTGCTCCAGGTCCCAGGGGCAGCCTGTTCCCGGCGTGCGCAGGGCCGCCATGATCCGGATGAGCTCGGCGATGTCTTGCGAAGGGCGTGGAAGAGAAGCGGGCAGGTCGTCGGTCACGGGCGGTCCTTTCACTGCCCGCAATCTAGCGACTCGACTCCTTTCCGTCCCCTATGGCGCGCCTCAAACGCCCGCAGGGCCACCCACATCCTCGTCGACGCAACTGAGATCGAAGGCGGCCAGACCCTCGTCCAGCAGGTCGGGAAGGTTCGGAATGCCGAGCAGGTAGTCGTCCGTGGGCGTGTCGCGGCGTTCCCGCGCCAAGGCGACCGCGTCGTCCCACTCATCAGGCCCGTAGTCGCCGCGGCCGACCCAGACGAGAGCCACTAGGTTCGCTCGCTCGTCCTCGTTCAGGCCTGAGATGAAGGCGCGAATCTCCCCCTCGACCGGGTCATCGGGCGCGTCTTCCAGAACGTCGAAGGCGCGGTCGTCGGTCGGATTGGAGCCCGAATCCGCGTCGCTGTCGCCTTGCTCCTTCACGTCGAACTGCCTGGCCTGACGGATGAGGGCGCAGACTTTGTCCAGAGCGATGTCCATGAGAGGGCCTCTTGCTGACGTGTCCCGAAAGACGCGTGTGCGGACCGAAAGGTTGCGTTTCACCCCGTTTCGCAGGCAGCCGCTCAACCTAGCGCAGGACCGCCCGTGACGTTTGAACGTCAGGTGCCGCCGTGTGCGCGTTCGCACATCAAAGAACGATCAAGCCGACGAAAAAAGCGCGCTCGGCCCAGAACTGAGACTGATTTCAGCCGTTTTCCCGGCAACCCGGAGAATTCATCGTGCGCCTGCTCATTGTCCTGCCGTTCGCCTTGATCGCCCTGCAAAGCCCCGCCTTGGCCAAGTCACCGACCGTAAGGGCCGAGCCGGCTTCGCTCGACCATGCGATTCGCGTTGGGGCGGTGCTGCCCGACTCGGCCCAGATCATCGCGCAGCCCAACAACGCCTTCGGAATCGTGATCGAGCAAAGCCGCGTGCTGGTGGTCGACCCCAAGACGCGGAAAGTGGTCGAAATTCTCGAAAGCGGCGCCTAAGTCAGGCTCCCAGAGGCCACAACCCAGGCGTGGCGAGTTCGAGCAAGTGACGGTCCGGATCTCGGAAGTAGATGCTCTGGCCGCCGCGTGGCCAAGTGGTCCGGCCTTCGATCGGAATGCCTTCCGAGGCAAGCTTGTCCTCCCACGCCTGGAGTTCCTCGGCCGCAATCGCGAAGGCGACATGCAGCGGGCCATGGCCGTCGTGGGGCGGGATCGTGCCGCCGGGCATATGGACGGTGCTCGTCGTCGACCCGCGCAGAAAAAGCAGCAGGATGTTGCGGCCGCCGACATCAAACGCGCACAGCCTTTCATCGGCGAACACCGGCTTGAGGCCGAGCTGTTGTTCGTAGAAGGCTCGCGCGCGCGGCAGGTCGTCCACATAGAGAGCCGTTTCTAGCACTGCGTTCAGGTTAGGCATTCGCACCGCCTCGGATCTTGGCGCCTCGCGTACTCGCCGGTCGCGCAAGCATTTCAAGACCACCATACATCACCGGCGACGCCCGACGGCGCCCGCGGCCACCCACGCCCGGAACCGCGCGCGGGCGCCGGAACTTGTCTGCCTGAGCCGAAGCCAATGCAGGCACAGGAGAACGGGATGGCGCCACGATCGGTCTGGAAGGGATACCTGAAGCTGTCGCTCGTGAATTGCGCAGTGGCGCTCTATCCCGCGGTGACCGAGGCGCGGGCGGTCCACTTCCATCGCATCAACCGCAAGACGGGAAACCGCCTCCGGATCCACCTTTTCGACGAGGAGACGGGACAGGAGGTCGAGAAGGAGGATCAGGCCAAGGGGTACGAGGTCGCGAAGGGCGAAATGGTCGAGGTCACCGAGGAAGAACTCGAGGATGTCCGCATCGAGGCCACCCACGTCATGGAGATCAATCGGTTCGTGGACAGGTCGGAAGTCGACCCCCTCTATTTCGATCGCCCGTATTTTCTCGCACCGGACGACAAGCCATCCCAGGAAGCTTTCCTGGTGATCCGGGAGGCGATGTCACGCCGCAAGCTGGCGGCGCTCTCGACGGTCGTCATGCACCAGCGCGAGCACATTGTCCTGCTCGAGCCGCGGGACGCCGGGCTCATGGCCACAGTCCTGCGCTGGCCCTATGAAGTGCGAAACGACGACGACGCCTTCGCGGACCTACCGAAGGATTCCGCCGTCGCCAAGGACCTGGCCGAGGTGGCCGACGCGCTGGTTGAGCGGAAGATGGGGCATTTCGACCCCGCCGCTTTCCGTGATCGCTACGAGGAAGCCCTTCGTTCGCTGCTGGAAGCCAAGAAGGCCGGCCACAAAGCCCCTGCAGCCCCGAACGCGCCCGCGCCCACGAAGCCCGCCGGCATCCTGGAGGCCTTGCGCATGAGCCTTCAGCAGGAGGACAAGCCCTCGGCCCGTCGCCGCCCCGCCCCGAGCGGCAGCAAGCCTGCAACGCCCGCCAAAAGACGGTCAGCCGCGGCGCCGCGCCGAGCGGCGGCGCGACGCTGACCAGGGGAGGGCGGATTGGCCACCAGAAAGGCGCCCAAATCCAGGACAACCGCCGAGGCGACCGCGCCCGCTAGCCGGCGGCCGGTATCGCCGGGTCGCGCTGGTGCACGAGGCAAGTCTGCAAAGACGGTGCAGCCCGACGGCGTGGATCCTCTCAGGATCTATCGCGAGAAGCGCGACTTCAGCCGGACGCCCGAGCCCGGCGCCAAGGTCAAGGAAGGGCCAGGTTTCCAGTTCGTGGTCCAGAAGCACGCGGCACGCCGGCTGCACTACGACCTCCGCCTCGAACTCGACGGCGTCCTCAAGAGCTGGGCTGTCACCCGAGGCCCGAGTCTGGTGGCGGGCGAGAAGCGCCTCGCCGTCCACACTGAAGATCACCCCATGCAGTATCTCGAGTTCGAGGGCGTCATTCCGCAGGGTGAATATGGCGGCGGGACCATGATCGTCTGGGATCGCGGAACTTGGTTCCCCGAGAACGATCCGCACAAGGGGCTCGCCAAGGGGCGCCTCGACTTCGCGCTGGACGGGGCTCGCCTGAAGGGGCGATGGCACCTCGTCCGCATGCGGCCGCGCCCGCACGAGAAGAAGGAGCAGTGGCTCCTGCTGAAGGGCGACGATGAGTTCGCCCGGACGCCAGAGGAACCCGACGTCCTTGAGGAAACCCGGTCCTTCCTGTCGGGGAAGACGAACGAGGAACTCGCGGCCGAGGGCGTCATCCGGGACGATCACGCGGCGCGACAAGCCCGAGCGTCATCCGCGTCGGTTACACCCCCCGAGGTCAAGCCCGCCAAGGCGCCCAAGGCCCGCAAGGGCCTTCTGCCCCTGTTCCTGGAGCCTAGCCTGGCATCGCTGGTCGAGCAGCCTCCGAGCGGGTCGGAATGGATTCACGAGATCAAATACGACGGCTATCGCATGCAGGCGCGGCTGGATGGCGGCCGGGTCCAATTGCTCACCCGCAAGGGGCTGGACTGGACGGCGCGATTCGGCCGGATTGCGGAGGCCGTCCAAAACTTGTCGCTCGGTTCGGCGCTTCTGGACGGTGAAATCGTCTCTGAGGGCGAAAATGGGGTCCCGAGCTTCAGCGGCCTACAGGCCGACCTGAAGGCGGGACGCCAGGAACGCATGGTCTATTACGTCTTCGACGTCTTGTACTTGGATGGCGTCGACCTCACCAGGACACCGCAGATCGAGCGCAAGCGCCTGCTCGAGGCGGCCCTTGCCGGATTGCCGGAAGGCACGCCCCTTCGCTACAGCGCGCATTTCGAGCACGACGGGGGCTCCATGCTGACCCATGCGTGCCGGCTGGGGCTCGAAGGGGTCGTGTCGAAGCGCAAGGACGCGCCCTATGTCCCGGACCGCGGCTCCCATTGGCTCAAGGCCAAGTGCGTGCTCCGGCAGGAGTTCGTGGTGATCGGCTACACCGTCTCCACCGCCGCCAAGCGTTCGATCGGCTCGCTTACGCTCGGCTACTACGAGGATGGCAAGCTCATTTATGCGGGGCGCTCGGGCACGGGGTTTTCCGGAGATGAATCCCAGAGCCTCTTCGCCGGCCTGTCGGCCATCGCGTCCGACAAGCCGCAGCTTGGGCGCAAGCCGCCGCAGGGAAGCGACAAGGGCGTTCGCTGGGTCGAACCGCGCTTTGTGGCTGAGATCGAGTTTCGGGGCTGGACCACCGACGGGCTCCTCCGCCAGTCCTCCTTCAAGGGGCTGCGGGAGGACAAGCCGCCGACCGAGGTGGTGCGCGAGGGCGGGTCGGGACGGGAGGACCCGAAGCCGGTCGACGCCACCGCGCTGGCAGGCGTGCGGCTGACCCACCCCGAGCGCATCCTGTGGGAGGACCAGGGCGTCACCAAGCAGGGACTGGCCGACTTCTACGCCGACATCGCGGATTGGGCCCTGCCGCATTTCGTCCGGCGGCCGCTCAGCCTGGTGCGCTGCCCCAACGGCGTCGGGCAGCAATGCTTTTTTCAGAAGCATCGATGGGAGGGGCTATCGCCCGACATCCATCCCGTCGATGTCGGCGACAGCGAGCCCATGACCTATATCGAGGACCTGCGCGGGCTCATGGGCCTCGTCCAGGCGGGCGTGCTGGAAATCCACCCCTGGGGCTCCAGCATCGAAGACATCGAGAAGCCCGACAGGCTCATCTTCGATCTCGACCCTGGCGAGGACGTCGCCTGGGGGCAGGTGATCGACGGCGCGCTCGAGATCCGGCGCCGGCTGGGCGATGACGGCCTGGAGAGCTTCGTCAAGACGTCCGGCGGCAAGGGCCTTCATGTGGTGGCGCCGCTCGAGCCCGCGGCGGATTGGGAAACCGCCAAGGACTACACCCGCCGCTTGGTTGCGGCGATGGAGCGCGACACGCCGTCTCTTTACGTGTCCACGATGGCCAAGCGGGTGCGGAAGGGCCGGATCTTCGTCGACTACCTGCGCAACGGGCGAGGAGCGACGGCGGTTGCGGCCTATTCGACACGGGCGAGGGCAGGGGCGCCTGTCTCTACTCCGCTGGCCTGGACCGAATTGTCAGAGGCCGTCAGGGGGGATCATTTCCGGATCGACAACCTGCGCCAACGCCTGGATTTTTTGGCCAACGATCCATGGGAAGGCTTTTTCAGCCTTCGCCAGAGGCTGCCTGGGGCGAAAGCTGTGCGGCGCGGCCGGTCTATAAAGCGCTCATAACAGAAACGGCTCCGGGATCGCCGGAGCCGTCCAAAGGCGCTCCAGGCCAGGCCTGGAGCGCGAATTTGGAGAGCGCTTACTCCACGACCTGCACCACGCGGCGGGTGTGCGGATCCACCAGCACGGTGCGGTTGTTGATGACCGAGTAGCGGTAGGTGGTCTTCACGCCGACATCCGCCGGGATCGGATAGAGCTCGACGCGCTCCGGCAGGGGCTCGCCCACGACAACGCGCTCGTTGTAGCTGACGGACGGGACGCGCTGCTCGACGACATAGCGGTGCACGCGGCTGCTGTCCGCCTGGGACAGCGTGCCGCCGACGATGGCGCCCGTCACGCCGCCCACGGCCGCGCCGATCGGGCCGCCGACGATCGCGCCGCCCACGGCGCCGGTCGCCGCGCCGGCCGCAGCGCCCGACTCGCCGGACTGCGCGAAAGCCGCGCCGGGGGCTAGAATCGCAAGCGACATCGCGGCGGCAAGAATTCCCTTGTTCATGGTCTCGTCCTCACTTTTCCTTTCGGTGCAGCAAGAACGTGGCCTTCGCCGGACGGTTCCCTTGAACCATTCACGAACTGTGACAAATGGCGAAAGCTTTTGATCTTCGCGGAAGAGGCGGCATCATTCCCAGTTGTATCCATCGTATGATGGCAACTGCAGGTACATTGCCGCGGCGTCAGACGGATTCATGGAACTTTTATTGAATGTCGGCATCATGAACGCGCGTAAAGTCATTCGGGTTAATGTTCATGCTGAGGGCGCCACTCTTTCCAAACCTGCCCGTCGTTGTGGCGGATGACAGTCCCTATGTGCGCCGGTTGATCCGCAACATGCTGATGCAGGTGGGCATGCGCGAGGTTCTCGACGCGGGGACCGGGCACGAAACGCTGGGTCAGCTTTCCTCGGTCACCCCAGGCTTGATTGTGCTGCAATGGGAGTTGCCGGAATTCTCGGCGGCCGAGATCCTCGATTTGCTGCGAGACCCGAACCGCGTGCGGGCCACGAACGTGCCCGTCATCGTCACCACTGAGCGACCGACCCGGCGCTTGTTGGACGCGGTGGCGGAGCGGCAAGTCCACCACGTGCTGCGCAAGCCGTTCTCGCCGAAGATGTTGTGGCAGCGGATCGGGGACTTTTATCCGGATCAGCGCGAGCCCGAGATGGACCCGCGCCTTTCCCCGACGTCAAAACAACCCAGCATGCTGCTGCAGCCGTCCCAGGTCGCCTGGGGCGGGGCGGCGGCGAGTTGAGGAGGCTCAGTACGTTGCGCGTCCGCCGGACAGGTCGAAGACAGCGCCGGTCGTGAAAGAGTTCTCCCTGGAAACGAGCCAGGCGATCATCGCCGCGGCTTCGTCGACCAGCAGGAAGCGTCCGCGCGGAATGCGCGACAGCATGTAGTCGATGTGCTCCTGTTTGATCTGATCGAAGATGCGGGTCTTCGCCGCGGCCGGCGTGACGCAGTTCACCGCGATGTCGTGGACGGCCAGTTCCTTGCCGAGCGACTTGGTGAGCGCGATGACGCCCGCCTTCGCTGCGGAATAGGCGGAGGCGTTGGGGTTGCCCTCCTTGCCGGCGATGGAGGCGACGTTGAGGATCCGGCCGTAGCCGCGCGCGACCATGCCGGGCGTGACCGCCTTGCAGCAATAGAAGACCCCGTTCAGGTCGATGTCGATGACCCGACGCCACTCCTCGATCGGATAGTCGGCCACGGGGTGGTTCGCGCCCGCGATCCCGGCGTTGTTGACGAGGATGTCGATCCTGCCGAATTCGGCCTCCGTCTTCCGGGCGGCGGCCGCGCAACTCGCGGGATCGGTTTGCTCGTACGCGACGGTGAATACGCGACCTTGGGCGGCGAGCGAGGCGGCTGCTTCAGCCAATAAGGATTCGTCCCGATCCCAGAGGGCGACGGCGGCTCCGGACTGCAGCAGGCGCGCGGCGACCGCATAGCCGATTCCCTGCGCGCCGCCGGTGACTGCGGCGGCCTGGCCTTGGAGGTCGATGGTGTTGGGCATAAGTGAGCGTTTCCCGATGGTTGCCGACGCGATCATACGGATCGAGAGCCGACGGTCGAGCCCGCGGCGCGCAGAGCTGAAGAGCGCGGCGTTTGGTCGACGAAGTGCGACCCCCTTCCGTCTTGCGGTTCGCAATCCGCTGAGATAAGCCTCCGCGCGACCCTCCAAAGAGGGGTCGGGCGCATGACTTCGGCGTTTTTGCGACCGGCTCAACCTCCTCTGGTTGCGTCAGCCTCGGGAAAGCCGATTGGCGCACCCGCCCTGTTGAAAGTTTGGCCGCCCGCGCGGAGACGCCATGCCTGAGCTTCTGGTCGACTACCTGCCGCTCGTGATCTTCATCGGCGTGTCGCTGGTGATCGCGGCTGCGCTGCTCGTCGCCCCCTTCATCATCGCCTACAAGAATCCGGATCCGGAGAAGCTGTCGGCATATGAGTGCGGGTTCAACGCGTTCGACGACGCGCGCATGAAGTTCGACGTGCGCTTCTACCTCGTATCGATCCTGTTCATCATCTTCGACCTCGAGGTGGCGTTCCTGTTTCCGTGGGCGGTGGCCTTCAAGGAAGTCGGCGTTTTCGGCTTCTGGTCGATGATGACGTTCCTCGGCGTCCTCACGATCGGCTTCGTGTACGAGTGGAGAAAAGGAGCCCTGGAATGGGATTGACCCTCAGCAACGAGGGCGCGCTCGTCGCTCCTGCGCCCAAGGGCATCATCGACCCCAACACCGGGAAGCCGGTGGGGCACAATGACCCGTTCTTCTCGGATGTGAACGCGGAGCTCGCCGACAAGGGCTTCATTGTCACGGCCACGGACGACCTCATCCAGTGGGCCCGCACGGGCTCGCTGATGTGGATGACGTTCGGGCTCGCCTGCTGCGCGGTCGAGATGATGCAGCTGTCGATGCCGCGCTACGACGTGGAGCGCTTCGGGTTCGCGCCCCGCGCTTCGCCGCGCCAGTCGGACGTGATGATCGTCGCCGGCACGCTGACAAACAAGATGGCCCCCGCGCTCCGCAAGGTCTACGACCAGATGCCGGAACCGCGCTACGTCATCTCCATGGGCAGCTGCGCCAACGGCGGCGGGTACTACCACTATTCCTACTCGGTGGTCCGCGGCTGCGACCGCATCGTGCCGATCGACGTCTACGTGCCCGGTTGCCCGCCCACGGCCGAGGCGCTGCTCTACGGCGTGCTGCTGCTGCAGAAGAAAATCCGCCGCACCGGCACCATCGAACGTTAAGGCGGGCGGGCTTCCGCCCGCTCTGCGCGTGGCCCGTCCTGGGCCGTCCGAGTTCCTCTGCGCGGCTCCCGCGCGACCTGACCGAAGAAAGCCAGTTCTCATGCCGGTTCTCTTGGACGAGACGCTGAAACAGCTTGGCGAAGCCATTCAGAACGCGCTTCCGGGCGCGGTGACTGGCTGGAAGTTGGCCTTCGGCGACCTGTCGATCGAGGCTGAAGCTGCGCAGATCGTCCCAGTGCTGACCCGGCTGCGCGACGACGCGCAGTTCGGTTTCGTCAGTTTCATCGACATCTGCGGGGTGGACTACCCGGCGCGCGAGAAGCGCTTCGATGTCGTCTATCACCTGCTCTCCCCGAAGCTGAACCTGCGCGTGCGCGTCAAGGTTCAGACGGACGAGGTCACGCCAGTTCCGTCCGCCATCTCGGTCTTTCCGGCCGCCAACTGGTTCGAGCGCGAAGCCTACGACATGTATGGCATCCTGTTCTCCGGACACCCGGACCTGCGCCGGATCCTCACGGACTACGGCTTCGAGGGTTATCCGCTCCGGAAGGACTTCCCGACCACCGGCTTCGTGGAGGTGCGCTGGGACGAGGAGCAGAAGCGGGTCGTCTACGAGCCCGTCCGGCTGACCCAGGAATTCCGCAGCTTTGATTTCCTCTCGCCCTGGGAGGGCACGGATTACGTGTTGCCCGGCGACGAGAAGGCCAAGCAGGCCTGAGCGAGGGGAGGGAGATCGCCATGGGCGAGCAGCAGATCCGCAATTTCTCGATCAACTTCGGGCCGCAGCATCCTGCGGCCCACGGCGTGCTCCGGCTGGTGCTGGAACTGGACGGGGAAGTGGTCGAGCGCGTCGACCCGCATATCGGCCTGCTGCATCGCGGCACCGAAAAGCTGATCGAATCCAAGACTTACCTGCAGTCCGTGCCCTATTTCGATCGGCTCGACTATGTCGCGCCGATGAACCAAGAGCATGCGTTCTGCCTGGCCGTGGAGCGTCTGCTTGGCATCAGCGTCCCGCGTCGCGCCCAACTGATCCGCGTTCTCTACGCCGAGATCGGCCGGATCCTGTCCCATCTCCTCAACGTGACCACGCAGGCCATGGACGTGGGCGCGCTCACCCCGCCGCTGTGGGGCTTCGAGGAGCGCGAGAAGCTCATGATCTTTTATGAGCGGGCCTCGGGGTCGCGCATGCATGCGGCCTATTTCCGGCCGGGCGGCGTGCGGCTCGATCTGCCGCCGGACCTGATCGACGACATCGACGCGTGGTGCGATCCGTTCCTGAAGGTCCTGGACGACCTCGACGTGCTCTTCATCGGGAACCGCATCTTCAAACAGCGCAACGTCGATATCGGCGTGGTTTCGCTGGAGGAATGCTGGGCCTGGGGCTTCTCGGGCGTGATGGTGCGCGGCTCGGGCGCGGCATGGGACCTGCGCAAGGCGCAGCCCTACGAGTGCTACGAGGAGATGGATTTCGACATCCCGGTGGGCCGCAACGGCGACAACTACGATCGCCAGGTGATCCGCATGGAGGAGATGCGCCAGTCCGTGCGCATCATGAAGCAGTGCATCGCCAAGCTGCGCGAGCCGGCCGGGCAGGGGCCCGTGTCGACGATGGACGGCAAGATCGCGCCGCCGCGCCGCGGCGAGATGAAGCGCTCCATGGAGGCGCTCATCCACCACTTCAAGCTCTACACCGAAGGCTTCCACGTTCCGGAAGGCGATATCTACGCGGCCGTCGAGGCGCCGAAGGGCGAGTTCGGCGTCTATCTCGTGGCGGACGGCACCAACAAGCCCTACCGCTGCAAGATCCGCGCTCCGGGCTTCGCCCATCTCCAGGCCATGGACCACATGAACCGCGGCCACATGCTGGCAGACGTGTCGGCGATCCTCGGATCGCTCGACATCGTGTTCGGCGAGGTGGATCGGTGATTGATTTCGCGCGCGCCGGTTTCCGGCTAGCGCGGGTATGAGGACGTCATGTCAGTCAGAAGACTAGCCGCCGAAACGGTCCAGCCCGCGAACTTCGCCTTCACGCCGGAGAACCTCTCCTGGGCGCAGGGCATCATCGCGAAATATCCGGAAGGCCGGCAGGCCTCGGCCGTGATCCCGCTGCTGTGGCGCGCCCAGGAGCAGCACGACTACTGGCTGCCGAAGGCGGCCATCGAGTATGTCGGCCAGATGCTCGGAATGCCCTATATCCGCGTGCTCGAGGTCGCGACCTTCTACACGATGTTCAACCTGGAGCCGGTTGGGAAGCACTTCATCCAGCTCTGCGGCACGACCCCCTGCCGCCTGCGCGGCGCGGAGGACCTGATCAAGGTCTGCCACGATCGGATTGGGGACCAGCGCCACGTCTCTGCGGATGGCAACTTCTCCTGGCTCGAGGTCGAGTGCCTGGGCGCGTGCTGCAACGCCCCGATGGTGCAGATCAACAACGACTTCTACGAGGACCTGACGGCCGAGAGCTTCAATGCGCTGCTCGACGACCTGGCCGCCGGCCGTCCCGTCAAGAAGGGCCCGCAGAACGGCCGCGTCTCCTCCGAGCCGCTCGGCGGGCCGAACACGCTGACCGATCCATCGCTGTTCGACGGCTCCGTGGTCGGCGCCTGGCGCAAGCGATTCGAGGAAGAGGACGCGAAGGTCAAGGCCGCCGCCGCCGAGAAGGAGGCAGCGGACCGCGCCCAGGCCGCCCAGGCTGCCGTGACGCCAAAGCCGGCCAAGCCGAGCGACGATACGGCCGGCACGAAGGCGACCGATACGCCCGCCCACCGCGTCGCCGAAGGCAAGCCGGCCGTGTCGCCGGCGGACCAGGCCAAGGCCGCCGACGCCTCGAACGCTTCTTCCGACGAACCGCTCTCGAAGCGGCCAGACGCGCCGACGCAGGACCGCGCATCCTCGTATGCGGCCAACCCGAACCAAGGCGAGGTCGCCAAGCCCGCCGACGACAAGGCGAAGGGGTGAGCGGACATGCTTGCTGATCGCGATCGCATTTTCACGAACCTCTACGGGCTGCATTCGCCGGGCTTGAAGGCCGCGCAGATGCGCGGCGCCTGGGACGGCACCAAGTTCCTGCTCGAAAAGGGCAAGGACTGGATCATCGACGAGATGAAGAAGTCCGGCCTGCGCGGCCGCGGCGGCGCCGGCTTCCCTACGGGCCTGAAGTGGTCCTTCATGCCCAAGCAGTCCGACGGCCGCCCGAGCTACCTCGTCATCAACGGCGATGAGTCCGAGCCCGGCACCTGCAAGGACCGCGAGATTCTGCGCCACGACCCGCACCTGCTGATCGAAGGCGCCATGATCGCGTCCTTCGCGATGGGCGCGCACGCTGCGTACATCTACATTCGCGGCGAGTTCATCGCGGAGCGTGAAGCGCTTCAGCGCGCCGTGGACGAGGCCTATGAGGCTCGCCTCATCGGCAAGGACAACATCCACGGCTACCCCTTCGATTTCATCGTTCACCACGGAGCCGGCGCCTATATCTGCGGCGAAGAGACGGCGCTGCTGGAGAGCCTGGAAGGCAAGAAGGGCATGCCGCGGCTGAAGCCGCCGTTCCCGGCCAACATGGGCCTCTACGGTTGCCCGACCACGGTCAACAACGTCGAGTCGATCGCCGTCGCCGGCACCATCCTGCGCCGTGGCGCCGCATGGTTCGCGGGCCTCGGCCGGCCCAACAACACCGGCACCAAGCTCTTCTGCGTCTCCGGGCACGTGAACACGCCCTGCAACGTGGAAGAGGAGATGGGCCTCACCTTCCGTGAGCTGATCGACCGCCACTGCGGCGGCATCCGCGGCGGCTGGGACAACCTGCTCTGCGTCATCCCGGGCGGCTCTTCGGTCCCGCTCGTCCCGGCCGAGCAGATCATCGACGCCAACATGGACTTCGACACGCTGCGCAACCTCAAGTCCGGCTTGGGCACGGCGGCCGTGATCGTGATGGACAAGTCGACCGACATCGTGCGGGCGATCGCTCGCATCTCGTACTTCTACAAGCACGAGAGCTGCGGCCAGTGCACGCCCTGCCGCGAGGGCACCGGCTGGATGTGGCGCGTGCTCAACCGCATGGCCGAGGGCCGCGCGCAGAAGCGCGAGATCGACATGCTGCTCGAGGTCACGACCCAGGTCGAAGGCCACACGATCTGCGCGCTGGGCGACGCCGCAGCATGGCCGGTCCAGGGCCTGATCCGGCATTTCCGGCACGAGATCGAGAAGCGCATCGACCAGTACGCGGCCAACCCGCACAGCGAGCCCGTTCGCAACTACGGCGTGGCGGCGGAATAAGAGAGAGTGCATCGATGACCAAGATCATCGTCGACGGCATCGAGATCGACGTTCCGGCCGACTACACGCTCCTTCAGGCGTGCGAGGAGGCGGGCGCCGAGATCCCGCGCTTCTGCTTCCACGAGCGGCTCTCGATCGCGGGCAACTGCCGCATGTGCCTCGTGGAGGTGAAGGGTGGGCCGAAGCCGGTCGCGTCCTGCGCCTGGGCCGTGCGCGATTGCCGCCCGGGCCCGAACGGCGAGCCCCCGGTCATCTCCACCAAGTCGCCCATGGTGAAGAAGGCCCGCGAGGGGGTGATGGAGTTCCTCCTCATCAACCACCCGCTGGATTGCCCGATCTGCGACCAGGGCGGGGAGTGCGACCTGCAGGACCAGGCGATGGCCTACGGCGTCGACACGTCGCGCTTCGCCGAGAACAAGCGCGCCGTCGAGGACAAGTACATCGGCCCGCTGGTCAAGACGCAGATGAACCGCTGCATCCAGTGCACGCGCTGCGTCCGCTTCACCACGGAAGTGGCCGGCGTGCCGGATCTCGGCGCAATCGGCCGCGGCGAGGATATGGAGATCACCTCCTATCTCGAGAACGCGATGCAGTCCGAGCTGCAGGGCAACGTCATCGACCTGTGCCCGGTCGGCGCGCTGACCTCGAAGCCCTTCGCCTTCAAGGCGCGTCCTTGGGAACTGTCCAAGACCGAGTCCGTCGACGTCATGGACGCGCTCGGCTCGGCCATCCGCGTCGATGCCCGCGGGCGCGAGGTGATGCGCATCCTGCCGCGCATCAACGAGGCGGTGAACGAAGAGTGGATCTCCGACAAGACCCGCTTCGTTTGGGACGGCCTGAAGACTCAGCGCCTCGATCGGCCCTATGTGCGCGTCGACGGCCGGCTGCGGCCCGCGTCGTGGGGCGAGGCGTTCCAGGCCATCGCCGCCAAGCTGAAGGGCGCAGATCCGAAGCGCATCGGCTTCATCGCGGGCGACCTCGCGTCCGTCGAAGAGATGTATGCGCTGAAGCTGCTCGCGTCTTCCCTCGGCGTCGCTAATATCGACGGCCGCCAGGACGGCACGAAGCTGCATCCGAAGTTCGGGCGGGCCTCGTACCTGTTCAACAGCACCGTACTGGGGATCGAGGAAGCGGACGCGATCCTGCTGGTCGGCTCCGATCCGCGGCGCGAAGCGCCGGTTCTGAACGCCCGCATCCGCAAGCGCTGGCGCATGGGGCCGCTGCCGATCGGCCTGGTGGGCGAGCCCGTGGACCTGACCTATGACGTCCAGGCTCTTGGCGCCGGGGCTGAGACGTTGGCCGGTATCGCCGACGGCTCGGTCGCTTTCGCGGGCGTGCTCAAGAACGCGAAGAAGCCGCTGATCATCGTGGGGCAGGGCGCCCTGACGAGGCCGGATGGCGAAGCGGTCCTGGCGCTCGCCGCCAAGGTCGCGCAAGCCGTCGGCGCGGTCACGCCGGAGTGGAACGGCTTCAGCGTGCTTCACACGGCGGCCGCCCGCGTCGGCGCGCTCGACCTCGGCCTCGTGCCGGGCGAAGGCGGTCTCGACGCCGCCAGCATGGCGGCGCCAGGCGGCGCCGACGTGCTCTTCCTGCTGGGCGCCGACGAGATCGAGGTCGCCCCCGGCGCCTTCGTGATCTACCAGGGCACCCATGGCGACCGTGGCGCCCATCGCGCCGACGTGATCCTGCCGGGCGCGGCCTACACCGAGAAGCACGGGACTTACGTCAACACCGAGGGCCGGGTGCAACTCGGCGCTCGCGCGAGCTTCCCGCTGGGCGAGGCCAAGGAGGACTGGGCCATCCTGCGCGCCTTGTCGGACGTGCTCGGGCATCGCCTCCCGTTCGACTCCCTGCAGCAACTGCGGGCGAAGCTCTACGCCGACGTTCCGCACATGGCGCAGATCGACCGCATCGTCCCTGCGGACCCGGCCGCCATCGCGGGGCTTGCCGCGGCGGGTGGAGCCCCCGACAAGGCCCCGTTCCGCCGCGCGGTGACGGACCTGTATCTCACGAACCCGATCGCCCGCGCTTCGGCGGTCATGGCCGAGTGCTCGGCGTTGGCTCAGGGCGGCGTCGCCGTCGCGGCCGAGTAAGGGACACAGCGATGGACCTCTTCCTCTCCGTGCTGTTGATGCTGGGCAAGAGCCTGCTGCTCATCGTCGCCCTGCTCGTCTTCATCGCCTTCGCGCTCTATGGCGACCGCAAGGTGTGGGCGGCTGTCCAGCTGCGCCGTGGCCCGAACGTGGTCGGGCCGTGGGGCTTGATGCAGTCCTTCGCCGACCTCCTCAAGTTCGCCTTGAAGGAGCCGGTAATTCCCGCGGGCGCCAACAAGGGCCTGTTCCTGCTGGCCCCGTTCGTGACCACCCTGCTGGCCTTGTCGGCGTGGGCGGTGATCCCGCTCAACGATGGCTGGGCGCTAGCCGACATCAATGTCGGCATCCTATACCTGTTCGCGATTTCGTCGCTGGGCGTCTACGGCGTCATCATGGGCGGCTGGGCGTCGAACTCGAAGTACCCGTTCCTGTCGGCGCTTCGCTCGGCGGCGCAGATGGTGTCCTACGAAGTCTCTATCGGCTTCGTGATCATCACGGTGCTGCTCTGCGTGGGCTCGCTCAACCTGACCGACATCGTCAACGCGCAGGACACGCGCGCCGGCCTGCTCGGCTGGTATTGGCTGCCCCTGCTGCCAATGTTCGTGATCTTCTTCATCTCGGCCATGGCCGAGACGAACCGTCCTCCTTTCGACCTGGTCGAGGCGGAGTCGGAGCTCGTGGCGGGCTTCATGGTCGAGTACTCCTCGACGCCGTACCTCCTGTTCATGCTAGGCGAGTACGTGGCCATCATGACCATGTGCGCGCTGATGACGATCCTGTTCCTTGGCGGCTGGCTGTCGCCGATCCCGTTCGCGCCCTTCACCTGGGTGCCTGGCGTGATCTGGTTCGTCCTCAAGGCGTCCTTCATGTTCTTCCTCATCGCCATGGTGAAGGCTTTCGTGCCGCGCTACCGGTACGACCAGCTCATGCGGCTTGGCTGGAAGGTGTTCCTTCCGATCTCGCTGGCCATGGTGGTGATCGTCGCCGGCGTGCTCCAGCTCACGGGCTGGGCTCCGGGGCACTGAGATGGAGCTCTCCATCCCGGGCCTGATGGGCGCCGCCATAGGGCTGGCGTTGGGCTACGTCGACTTTCGTGTGGTCGGCGGCGTGGTGGAGAGCAGGTTGCGCAAGCTGGACCGCTCCGGCAGTCCAGACGAAAAGGCGGTCTTCGAACGGAAGCTGGGCGTCCTGCGCGGCGTGCTGTTCCTGGGGACCGTGATGTTCTTCCCGGTGATCGGATACCTGCTCGGGTTGACGGTCTCGGGCCGCGGTTGATCGCCGGCGGGGCAGGGGCCTCGCAGGCATGACATGAGAGCGGCGCGCGAGCGCCCGGAGTGAGACGGATGGCATTCGCCCAGGCTGCACGGTCGCTGATCTTGAAGGAGTTCGTGGACGCCTTCGTGCTGTCCATGCGGTACTTCTTCAAGCCCAAGCCGACCTTGAACTATCCCTATGAGCGCGGTCAGATCTCGCCGCGCTTTCGCGGCGAGCACGCGCTTCGCCGGTATCCCAACGGGGAAGAGCGCTGCATCGCGTGCAAGCTGTGCGAGGCGATCTGCCCCGCTCAGGCCATCACGATCGAGGCTGGTCCCCGCCGCAACGACGGCACGCGGCGCACGACCCGTTACGACATCGACATGACGAAGTGCATCTACTGCGGCTTCTGCCAGGAGGCCTGCCCGGTGGACGCCATCGTCGAAGGGCCGAACATGGAGTTCTCCACCGAGACCCGCGAGGAGCTGTTCTACGACAAGCAGCGGCTGCTCGATAACGGCGCCCGGTGGGAACGCGAAATCGCTCGCAACATCGCTCAGGACGCGCCCTACCGCTGAGGCGGTTCGCCTGGGCGAGCCCGCCCGAAGTCGGGTTGTCGCCTCGGGAATCGGCGTCTATAGACGGCGCGGCGCCCGATTGGGCGATTGAGGTTTCAGGATGGCCGTCCCGCGGCCATTCGCAGTCAGGGCCGGGCCGCTGGGCCAGGTTCGGGGATCGTACGAGGCCGCCGCCCGGCGGCCGGTGAGGAACCAGCACGATGGCAGCCGCCGCCTTCTTCTACCTGTTCGCGGGGATCACCCTGGCCTCGGCCCTGATGGTGATCGCTGCGAAGAATCCCGTGCATTCGGTTCTCTTCCTGATCCTCGCCTTCGTGAACGCCGCCGGCTTGTTCCTGCTGATGGGCGCCGAGTTCCTGGCGATGATCCTCGTGGTCGTCTATGTCGGGGCGGTCGCGGTGCTCTTCCTGTTCGTCGTGATGATGCTGGACGTGGACTTCGCGCAATTGCGGCAGGGCTTCCTGAGCTACCTGCCGTTCGGCGCGGTGATCGCGCTCATGCTGCTGGTCGAGCTGGTGCTGGTGGTCACGACCTACATCGTGCAGCCCGGCGCTTTGAAGGGCCCGGCCCCAGCGGCGCCGTCCGCCGACGCGCTGATATCCAATACCGAGGCGCTCGGCCGAGTGCTCTACACCCAGTATCTCTACTTCTTCCAGGCTGCGGGGCTCGTGCTGCTGGTCGCCATGATCGGCGCGATCGTGCTGACGCTTCGCCACAAAGCCGGCGTCAAGCGCCAGGACATCTCCCGCCAGGTCGCCCGTACGCCTGAGGCCGCGGTCGAGATCAAGAAGGTGCCGTTCCGGCAGGGCGTCTAAGGAATTTCGCGATGATCATCGGTCTCGGACACTACCTGACGGTCGCGGCGATGCTGTTCACGCTCGGCGTGTTCGGCATCTTCATCAACCGCAAGAACGTCATCGTCATCCTGATGTGCGTCGAGCTCATCCTGCTCGGAGTGAACATCAATCTCGTGGCGTTCTCGACCTTCGGCGGCGACCTCGTCGGACAGGTCTTCGCCCTGCTGATCCTGACCGTAGCGGCCGCCGAGGCCGCCATCGGGCTCGCGATCCTCGTCGTCTACTTCCGCAACCGCGGCTCCATCGCGGTTGAGGACATCAACATGATGAAGGGCTGACTCGGGGCCTTGTCCCCGACGGGAAACGGACATGTATCAGGCCATCGTCTTCCTGCCGCTCGTCGGCTTCCTCATCGCCGGCCTTTTCGGCCGCATCATCGGCGCCCGCGCCAGCGAGGTGGTCACGACCGCCTTCCTGATGGCGGCAGCGCTGCTGTCCTGGATCGCCTTCTTCCAGGTCGGCCTCGGTCACCACGAAGCCCTGCGGGTGCAGGTGGCCCAGTGGATGGTCGCGGGCGATCTCAAGGTCGACTGGGCCTTCCGCATCGACACGCTGACGGTCGTCATGCTGGTGGTCGTGAACACGGTGTCATCGCTGGTTCACCTCTACTCCATCGGCTACATGCACGAGGATCCGCACCGGCCGCGGTTTTTCGCCTATCTGTCGCTCTTCACCTTCGCCATGCTGATGCTGGTGACGTCGGACAATCTGGTGCAGATGTTCTTCGGCTGGGAGGGCGTCGGCCTGGCGTCCTATCTGCTCATCGGCTTCTGGTACCAGAAGCCGTCGGCCGTGGCGGCGGCCATGAAGGCCTTCATCGTCAACCGCGTCGGCGACTTCGGTTTCTCGCTGGGCATCTTCCTCGTGTTCGTGCTGTCGGGCTCGGTCGCCTTCCCGGAGATCTTCCCGAAGGCCGAGGAGATCGCGAAGGGAACGTTTCACTTCATCGGCTACGACTGGAACGCGATGACCATCGCCTGCCTGCTGCTCTTCATGGGCGCGATGGGCAAGTCGGCGCAGTTCCTGCTTCACACCTGGCTGCCTGACGCGATGGAGGGGCCGACCCCGGTGTCGGCGCTCATTCACGCCGCGACCATGGTGACCGCCGGCGTATTCATGGTGGCGCGCCTCTCGCCGCTCTTCGAGCAGTCGCATGTCGCGCTGTCCGTTGTGATGATCGTAGGCGCCACGACGGCGTTCTTCGCCGGCACCATCGGGCTCGTGCAGAACGACATCAAGCGCGTCATCGCCTATTCGACCTGCTCGCAGCTCGGCTACATGTTCGTGGCGCTGGGCGCAGGCGCGTATGGCGCTGGCATCTTCCATCTGTTCACGCACGCCTTCTTCAAGGCCCTGCTGTTCCTGGGCGCCGGCTCCGTGATCCACGCCATGCACCACGAGCAGGACATTCGCCACATGGGCGGCCTGGCTCGGAAGATCCCGTTCACGACGGTGATGTTCGCCATCGGCACGCTCGCGCTGACCGGCTTCCCGCTCACCGCGGGCTACTACTCGAAGGATGCGATCATCGAGTCATCCTACGCGGCGCACACGTTCGGCAATGCGTACGCGTTCATCCTGCTGTCGATCACGGCCGGCCTGACCTCGTTCTACTCGTGGCGTCTGTTCTTCGTGACCTTCATGGGAGCGCCGCGCTGGGATACGCCGCACGGGCATGATCTGGCCGTCAGCCACCACGTCGAGTCCGAGGATGACAGCCATGGGTCGCATGCCCATGCGGGCGATCACGGGCATGGCCATCACGAGCCGCACGAGTCGCCGCTCACCATGCTGATCCCGCTCGGCGTGCTCGGCCTGGGCGCCCTGTTCGCTGGCCTGGTGTTCGAAGGCTACTTCTTCGGCCACGCCTATGACGAGTTCTGGAAGAACGCGCTGCACACAGGCCCGGAGAACCACATCCTTCACGCCGTGCACGAGATCCCCGCCTGGGCGAAGTACTCGCCGACGGTCGAGATGATCATCGGCTTCGTGGTGGCCTACATCTTCTACATTCAGAAGCCCTATCTGCCGCGCCAGCTCGCCGAGAGCCAGCCGCTGCTCTACCGGTTCCTGCTGAACAAGTGGTACTTCGACGAGCTTTACGACGTGATCTTCGTGCGCCCGGCGAAGTGGCTGGGCCGGTTCCTCTGGAAGAAGGGCGACGGGGCGGTCATCGACGGCTTCGGTCCCGACGGCGTGTCGGCCCGCGTGGTCGACGTCACCCAGGCCGTGGTGCGGCTGCAGACCGGCTACGTCTACCACTACGCCTTCGCGATGCTGATCGGCGTGGCGGCCCTGGTCACCTGGTACATGTTCGGCGGAGCCCACTGAGATGATGTCCCACCTGCTCACGGGCCTGCTCGTCCTGCCGCTGGCCGGCGCGCTGTTCGTCCTGATGACCCGGGGCGACACGGAGGCGGGCCAGAGGAACATCCGCTGGATCTCTCTGATCGCGACGGTCGTCACCTTCCTGTTGTCGCTGGTCGCCTGGGGACGCTTCGACGCGGGGAACCCGACGTTCCAGTTGGTCGAGGAGGGCGCGTGGCTCTCCGAGACGATCAAGTTCAAGCTGGGCGTGGACGGCTTCTCCATGCCGTTCATCATGCTCACGACGTTTCTGATGCCGTTCTGCATCGTGGCGTCGTGGATCTCGGTCGAGAAACGCGTGAAGGAGTACTTCATCGCGTTCCTGGTGCTCGAGTCGCTGATGATCGGCGTCTTCGCCGCCCTGGACCTCGTGCTCTTCTACCTGTTCTTCGAGGCTGGCCTCATCCCGATGTTCCTGATCATAGGCATCTGGGGTGGCAAGCGGCGCATCTACGCGAGCTTCAAGTTCTTCCTCTACACCCTGCTCGGGTCGCTGCTGATGCTGGTCGCCATCATGGCGATGTACTGGGACGCCGGCACGACGGATATCCCGACGCTGCTTGCGCACAAGTTCCCGCATGGCATGCAGTTCTGGCTGTGGCTGGCCTTCTTCGCGTCTTTCGCGGTGAAGATGCCGATGTGGCCGGTGCACACCTGGCTGCCTGACGCTCACGTGGAGGCGCCGACGGCGGGTTCGGTGATCCTGGCCGCCATCCTGCTGAAGATGGGCGGCTACGGTTTCATCCGGTTCTCGATCCCGATGTTCCCGGATGCGTCCCACTACTTCGCGCCGTTCATGTTCGCCCTGTCGGTGATCGCGATCGTCTACACGTCGCTGGTCGCGCTGATGCAGGAGGACATGAAGAAGCTCATCGCCTACTCGTCGGTGGCGCATATGGGCTTCGTAACCATGGGCCTGTTCACCCTCACGCCCCAGGGCATCCAGGGCGCCATGTTCCAGATGGTCAGCCACGGCATCGTGTCGGGCGCGCTCTTCCTTTGCGTGGGCGTGATCTACGACCGCATGCACACCCGCGAGATCGCGGCCTATGGCGGTCTGACGGAGCCGATGCCGAAATACGCGGTGGCGCTCATGGTGTTCACCATGGCCAATGTGGGCCTGCCGGGCACGTCTGGCTTCGTCGGCGAGTTCCTGACGCTGCTGGGCGCCTTCCGGGCCAATACCTGGGTGGCGTTCTTCGCCACAACGGGCGTGATCCTGTCTGCCGCTTATGCGCTTTGGCTTTACGCCCGCGTCATGTTCGGTCCGTTCGAGAAGCCGAGCCTGAAGGGCATTCTCGACCTCACGCCTCGCGAGGTCGGCCTGCTGGTTCCGCTGGTCCTGCTGACGATCTACTACGGCGTGCATCCGGCCCCCGTGCTCGACGCCTTCGCCGCATCCACCGACGCATTGTTGAAGACCACGCAGACCGCGCTCGCGGGCGCTGCCAAGATCGCCTCCGCGGCGCACTGAGGACCGTTCGATGCCTGGATTGACCGCTGCCGTTCCGGCCTTCGGCCTCGCGCTGCCGGAGATCGTCCTCGCCGCGGGCGCGCTCGTGCTGGTGCTGATCGGCGCCATTCGCGGGGAGCGCTCCGTCGGCCTGATCACCGGCTTGGCTCTGGCCCTGATCATCCTGGTCGGCGCGCTGGTGTTCGTGCGCACGGGCAAGGCCGTGACCTTCAACGGCTCCTTCGTGCAGGACGACTTCGCGCGCTTCATGAAGATCGCGGCGCTCGTCGGCTCCGGCGTGGCGCTCGTGATGTCGATCGACTTCTGGCGCGGTGAGCGCGTCGATCGGTTCGAGTACGCCATTCTTATCGTGCTCTCGACGCTGGGCATGATGATGATGATCTCGGCCGGGGACCTCATCGCGCTGTATCTCGGTCTGGAACTAATGAGCCTGGCGCTTTATGTCGTGGCCGCGATCCATCGCGACAACGTCCGGGCGACGGAGGCGGGCCTCAAGTACTTCGTGCTCGGCGCCCTTTCCTCCGGCATGCTGCTCTACGGCGCGTCGCTGATCTATGGCTTCACCGGCTCCGTGTCGTTCGGCGGCATCGCCACCGCGCTGAAGGACCACAACTCGACCGGCGTGATCTTCGGGCTGGTGTTCGTGATGGCGGGCCTTTGCTTCAAGATCTCGGCGGTCCCGTTCCACATGTGGACCCCTGACGTCTACGAAGGCGCGCCGACTCCGGTCACCGCTTTCTTCGCGGCGGCTCCCAAGATGGCCGCCATGGCGCTTGCGGTGCGTGTCGTCATCACGGCCTTCCCCGGCATCCTGACGCAGTGGCAGCAGATCATCGTCTTCGTGTCGATCGCCTCCATGGGCCTTGGCGCCTTTGCGGCGATCGGGCAGCGCAACATCAAGCGACTGATGGCCTATTCGTCGATCGGCCACATGGGCTTCGCCCTCGTGGGGCTCGCCGCGGGCACGACCGAAGGCGTCCAGGGCGTCGCCATCTACATGGCGATCTACCTGGTGATGACGCTCGGCTGCTTCGCCGTGATCCTCGCCATGAAGCGCAAGGACGTCTACGTCGAGAACATCGACGATCTCGCCGGCCTGGGCCGCACGGCGCCGGCGACGGCGTTCGTGTTCGCCATGCTGATGTTCTCGCTGGCCGGCATCCCGCCGCTCGCGGGCTTCTTCGCCAAGTGGTACGTCTTCGCCGCGGCCGTGCATGCCAACCTTTATACGTTGGCTGTCATCGGTGTTCTCACGTCCGTGGTCAGCACGTTCTACTACCTGCGCATCGTCAAGGTGATGTACTTCGATGAGCCGGCGGAAGCGTTCGACCCGATGACGCCCGTTCTGAAGGTGGTTTCGGGACTGTCCGGCGCCTTTATCCTGCTGTTCTGGCTTTGGCCGGCTCCGCTCGTGACGGCCGCGACGGCGGCCGCCAAGTCGCTGTTCTGACGTGAAGCTCGGCCCGGCGGCGCAGGCGGAAGGCTATAGGCTCGAGAGTTTCGCGACGCTCGGGTCGACCAACGACGAGGCCATGGCGCGGGCCAGGGCCGGGGATCCTGGGCGGCTCTGGATCACGGCCCAGGCCCAGGAGCAGGGCAGGGGGCGCAGCGGCCGTCGCTGGGTCTCGCCAAAGGGAAACCTCTACGCCAGCCTTCTGCTGCGGTCTCCCTGTGCTCCCTCGGTCGCTCCGCAACTTGGGTTCGTCGCGGCGGTCGCGTTGCACCGAGCCCTCTCTGGGGTGACCGGGCTCCCCCCGGGCCGGCTCGCCTTGAAGTGGCCAAACGACCTTCTGCTGGATAGGGCCAAGCTGGCCGGCGTTCTGGTCGAGGGCTCGCTGCTCGGGGACGAACTGGCCGTCGTGATCGGCATCGGCGTCAACGCCGCCCATCATCCGGCTGAAACGCCCTATCCGGCCACGGATCTCGGAGCGGCAGGCTTGCCGGTCGGCGTAGCGCCCCTGTTCGCTTCCCTTTCGGATTCACTGGCGCTCACATTCAAGCGCTGGGCGGGCGGCGAGGCCTTCGGCGCCATTCGGCGTGACTGGCTCGACCGCGCCGGCGGGCTTGGCGAGACGATCACGGTGCGGCGTCCAGAAGGGGACAGGCGGGGCGTCTTCGTCGATCTGGATCCGGGTGGGCGTTTGCTGCTGGATGAAGGTGGCCGTAGGGTCGCGATCGAGGCCGGAGACGTCTTCCTGGCCGGTTTGAACGACAATCCTCGAATTGGAGCGTGAACTGATGGCGTTGGGCGACGACGAACTCGTCTTCGTGCCGCTGGGCGGATTGGGCGAGATCGGCATGAACGCCGCCCTGTATGGGTTCGGCCCCAAGGGCCGGCGCAAGTGGATCATGGTGGACTGCGGGGTCGCTTTTGCGGGCGACGACCTGCCGGGCATCGATCTGCTGATGCCCGACTTGCGATTTCTCGAAGCCAATCAGCGCGATCTCCTGGGCGTGATCATCACGCACGCGCATGAGGACCATATCGGCGCGCTAGCGGATTTGTGGCCGCGCCTGCAGGCGCCGGTCTACGCTACGCGCTTCGCTGCGGACCTGCTCGAAGTGCGGCGCTTCAACGAGCAGAGCGGCCGCAAGATCCCGATGAACGTCATGGAGCGGGGCGGCCGCGTCCAACTCGGCCCCTTTGAGATCGAGATCGTCGGCATGGCGCACTCCATTCCGGAGTCCTGCGCCCTCGCCATTCGGACGCCGGCCGGGACGGTCATCCACACCGGCGACTGGAAAATCGACCCGACGCCGGGGGCCAGTTGGATCACCGACGAGAAGCGCCTGCGCGAAATCGGCGACGAGGGCGTGCTGGCCCTGATCTGCGATTCCACCAACGTCGTGCGCGGGGGGGAAAGTCCCTCGGAAGCGGACGTGGCGGCTTCGCTGAAGCAGATCATCGCGGAAGCCAAGAACCGCGTCGCCGTCACCACCTTCGCCTCGAACGTGGCCCGCATCCGCGCAGTGGCGGAGGCCGCGGCCGCGAATGGGCGGGAGTGCATCGCGATCGGGCGGGCCATGGATCGCGTGATCCAGGTCGCGACCGAGCTGGGTTACCTCGATGGCCTGCCCCCGTTCCGGGGGGCGGACGCTTACGGCTATCTCCCGAGGGACAAGGTCGTGGCTCTGTTGACGGGTAGCCAGGGCGAGCCCCGCGCCGCGCTGGCGCGCGTGGCGGAAGACCAGCACCCGGATGTCGCGCTGGCCTCGGGCGACCTGGTGATCCTGTCGTCCCGCACCATTCCGGGCAACGAGAAGGCGGTCGGGCGCATCGTGAACAACCTGATCCGTCAGGGCGTCGAGATCATCACCGACAGGACCCACCTCGTGCATGTGTCCGGCCATCCCCGCCGGGGCGAGCTCGAGCGCATGTATTCCTGGGTGCGGCCAAAGGTGGCTGTTCCGGTCCATGGCGAGCCGCTGCATCTACATGAGCACGCCAAGCTCGCTCGGTCCCTGGGCGTGGAGGAGGTCGTCGTCGCCAAGGACGGCGACATGATCCTTCTCGGTCCGGATAGGGCGGGGATCATCGACGAGGTGCCGTACGGGCGGTTGTTCAAGGATGGGGAGTTGCTGATCAGCGCCGGCGAGTCCACCGTCCAGGAACGCAGGCGGCTTGCATTCGCCGGTGTGGTGTCCGTGGCGCTGGCTCTGGACGGGCGGGGAGACCTGGTCGGCGATCCCGGCTTCGAGATCACCGGGCTTCCCCAGAAGACGCGCAACGGCGAGCCGTTCGAGGACGTGATCGACGAGGCCATCGTCTCCGTGCTCCAGAGCCTGCCGCGCCAGCGGCGTCGTGATCCGGACCTCGTCGAGAACGCCATCGAGCGAGCGGTGCGCGCGGCCGTCGGCGAGGCCTGGGGCAAGAAGCCCACGTGCCATGTGCACGTCGTGCTCGTCTGAGGCGTTTGGACCTGTATCGCCCGGCGGGTGATCTGGCGCGTGCGCCCCAGCGCCCTATTTGCCTCGCCGGAGCGGATGCGGTAGCGAGCGCTCCTTAGCTTTGAACCTGGGCCCCGAAACGGGGTCCGGGATTGTTTGCATTTGGCGGCAGCGGTTTCCCATGGCAAAGCCTCAACGTTCCAACGACCGGATCGCGGACCTCCTTGGCGGCGGTCAAAGCGTGACGCTCTCGTCCGTGCCGGACGGCTTTGACGCGCTTGTGGTTGCGGATCTGGCGCGAACCCTGGCGCGAAAGGGGTCGGAACGGCCGGCCGTTCTCGTTTTCGTGGCCCGGGACGGGCAGCGCCAGGCCATGCTGGAAACAGGCCTGGGCTTCGTCGCACCGGATATCGAAATCCTGTCCCTCCCAGCCTGGGACTGCCAGCCCTACGACCGCGTGTCGCCGAACGCCGCCATCGCGGCTAAGCGCATGACCGTGCTGGCCCGGCTCGCGAAGTCCCGCTCGGGAGAGGACAAGCCCCGCATCCTGACCACCACCGTCAACTCCATCCTGCAGCGCGCGCCCGAGCGTCGGAAGGTCGCCACCGAAAGCTTCTCGGCTGCGCCGGGCAATATGGTGGACACGACCGCGCTCGCCGGATGGCTCGAGACCAATGGATTCCTGCGCACGTCCACCGTGCGCGAGACGGGCGAATACGCGGTGCGGGGCGGCATCGTGGATCTCTATGCTCCAGGCCTGCCAGCGCCGGTGCGCCTCGACTTCTTCGGGGACACGCTGGAATCGATCCGGGCGTTCGACCCCGAGACCCAGCGGACCACGGGACAGTTGCGGTCGCTCGACCTCGTGCCAATGAGCGAGGTGCAACTCACCACCGAGAACATCAAGCGCTTCCGCCAGAACTACGTGTCGCTTTTCGGCGCGGCGACCCGTGACGACCTGCTGTACGAGGCCGTGAGCGAGGGCCGGCGCTACCCCGGCCTGGAGCACTGGCTGCCGCTGTTCCACGAGCGGCTGGACACCCTCTTCGACTACATCGCCGGCGCGCCCCTCGTTCTGGATCACAACGTGGACGACGCCGCAGGGGAGCGCCTGGCGCAGATCCAGGACTATTACGACGCCCGCAAGACCGTGCTGGACAAGGGCGGCCAGCCAGGCGCCCCATACAAGCCGCTTCCACCCGACAGGCTCTATCTCGCACCCGAGGAGTGGGCCGAACGCCTGGGCGCGGCGGCGGTAGGGAGGCTGACGCCCTTCGCCCAGCCGGAAGGCGCTGGCCGTACCGTGGTCGACCTCGGCGCTCGACAGGGCCGCAGCTTTGCGGCGGAGCGCGCCCAGGAAGGCGAGGGCGCCAACGTGTTCGACGCGGCTGTAGCCCATATTCGGGCGCTTCAGCAGGGCGGCAAGCGCGTGATCCTCTCCGCCTGGTCGGATGGCTCCCGCGAGCGACTGGCGCACGTGCTCTCCGACCACGGGCTCAAGGGCGCCGTTTCGGTCCAGGTGCTCGCGCACGCCCTGGCGCATCCGCGCAACGTAGCGAGCTTGGCGGTCTGGGGCATGGAGGCGGGCTTCGAGGCGGAGGACCTCGCGGTCGTCGCCGAGCAGGACATTCTTGGCGATCGCCTCGTCCGCAAGGCGCGCCGCGCCAAGCGGCCGCAGGACATGCTGGCCGAGGTCGGCAGCCTGACCCAAGGCGACCTCGTGGTGCATGTCGACCACGGCATCGGGCGCTTCGTCGGCTTGAAGTCGATCGATGCCGCCGGAGCCCCGCATGACTGCCTGGAGATTCACTACGCGGGCGGCGACAAGCTCTTCCTGCCAGTCGAAAATATCGAACTCCTGTCGCGCTACGGTTCGGAGGACACGGAAGTCGCGCTCGACCGCCTGGGTGGAGGGGCGTGGCAGGCCCGCAAGGCCAAGCTCAAGCAGCGCATCCGCGAAATGGCGCACGCGCTCATCAAGATCGCGGCGGCCCGCGCCCTCAAGGAGGCGCCCAAGCTGGCGCCCCCGGATGGGGTCTACGACGAGTTCGCGGCCCGCTTCCCCTACGAAGAGACCGAGGACCAGCAGAACGCCATCGACTCCGTGCTGGATGACCTCGGCTCGGGCAGGCCGATGGACCGGCTCATCTGCGGCGACGTCGGCTTCGGCAAGACCGAGGTGGCGCTGCGCGCGGCTTTTGCGGCGGCGATGGCCGGGCGGCAGGTCGCCGTCGTGGTGCCCACGACCCTCCTGGCCCGCCAGCATTTCAAGACCTTCTCGCAGCGGTTCCATGGGCTCCCGATCAAGGTCGCCCAGGCGTCCCGCTTCGTGCCGGCAGCCGAGATGAAGGCCGTGAAAGCGGGGCTTGCGGACGGAACGGTCGACATCGTGGTCGGCACGCATGCGCTGCTCGGCAAGGGCATCCAGTTCAAGGATCTCTCGCTCCTGATCGTGGACGAAGAGCAGCACTTCGGCGTGGCCCACAAGGAGCGCCTGAAGGACCTGCGCGCCGAGGTCCATGTCCTGACGCTGTCCGCCACGCCGATCCCGCGCACCCTGCAGCTGGCCCTCACCGGCGTGCGCGAGCTCTCCATCATCGCCACCCCGCCGGTGGACCGGCTGGCGGTGCGCACTTTCGTGACGCCGTTCGATCCGCTGATCGTCCGGGAGGCGCTTCTGCGGGAACGGTATCGCGGCGGACAGAGCTTCTACGTCTGCCCGCGTATCGAGGACATCGCCGAAGCGCGCGCCTTCCTGGCCGCGGAGGTGCCGGAAGCGAAGGTCGCCGTTGCCCATGGGCAGATGGCCGCGACAGAGCTCGAGGACGTCATGACAGCCTTTTACGAGGGCAAGTACGATATCCTCCTCTCGACGGCTATCGTGGAGTCCGGCCTCGACATCCCGACGGCGAACACCATGATCGTGCACAGGGCCGACATGTTCGGGCTCGGCCAGCTCTATCAGCTGCGTGGACGTGTGGGCCGCGGCAAGACGCGCGCCTACGCGCTCTTCACCGTTCCGGCGAACCGCACCCTCACGGTCCAGGCGGAGCGCCGGCTAAAGGTGCTGCAATCGCTGGACACCCTGGGCGCGGGCTTCCAGCTGGCGAGCCACGACCTCGACATCCGCGGCGCCGGAAACCTCCTGGGCGACGAGCAGTCGGGCCACATCAAGGAGGTGGGGTACGAGCTCTACCAGCAGATGCTGGAGGAGGCGGTCGCGCAACTGAAGGCCGGCATCAGCGACGAGGACGCCACCGAGACCCAGTGGTCGCCGTCCATCACCATGGGCGCGCCGGTCATGATCCCCGAGCACTACGTCCCGGACCTGCACCTGCGGCTGGGGCTCTACAAGCGGCTGTCCATGCTGGAGACGGACGGCGAAATCGAGGGCTTCGGGGCCGAGATGATCGACCGCTTCGGCCCGCTGCCTGAAGAGGTGAAGCAGCTGCTGCAGATCGTCGCCATCAAGGCGCTGTGCCGCCGCGCCAATGTGGAGAAGGTCGACGCCGGCCCGAAGGGGCTCATCCTCAGCTTCCGCGACAACGCCTTCGCCAATCCGGAAGGGCTCGTGCGCTTCGTTGGGGAGCAGGGCTCGCTCGCCAAGGTGCGCCCGGATATGAAGATCGTCTTCATCCGGGATTTCGACGACTTGGACGAGCGGCTCAAGGGCGCCACGCGGATCCTGCGGGACCTCACGCGCATCGCTGAGACGCGCAAGGCGGCGTGAGGACGTCTGCGAACTCCCACCCGCTCGGCGGGTCGGGAGTTCAGCCTTCCAGGCCCAGTCTGGCGACGATCTCGCGAACCACGGCGGCCGGGGTCTGCGCCACGGAGATGTTCAGGACATGCTCCTCGTCGGCTGGCTGCTCGAGCGTGGCGAACTGGCTGTCGAGCAGGCTGGTCGGCATGAAGTGGTCCTTGCGCGCCGCCATGCGCCCGCCGATCAACTCGCGGCTGCCCACGAGGTGAATGATGCGCACGCCCGCGCGGCCTCCGACTAGCACGTCCCGATAGGCGCGCTTCAGGGCCGAGCAGGTCACAATGCAGCTCTGGCCGGCGGCGAGCTTTTCGTCCATCCATGACGCGATGGCCTGCAGCCAGGGCCACCTGTCCTCGTCCGTGAGCGCCTTGCCCCGGCTCATCTTCGCGACGTTGGCTGGCGGATGGAATTCGTCGGCGTCCCGATAGGGCCAGCCGAGTTCGCGGGAGAGGTTCTGCGCCGTCGTGGTCTTGCCGGCTCCGGCGACGCCCATGATGACGAGCGCTAAAGCCTGGTCCTGGACGGGTTTCATGGACGACACGGTCACGCGGCGGGGCCTTTCTTTGGCTCGACATGGCCGCCGAAGCCCTTGCGCATGGCCGAGAGCACCTTCTCTGCGAAGGTATGGTCCTGCCGGGAACGGAAGCGGGTATAGAGCGCTGCGGTGAGGACCTCGGCCGGCACGGCCTCCTCGACCGCGGCCTGCACGGTCCAGCGGCCCTCGCCGGAGTCTTCCACATAGCCCGAGTATCCGGACAGGGTTTCGTCGGCCGCCAGCGCCGTGGCGGTGAGGTCCAGCAACCAGGACGTGATCACGCTGCCGCGGCGCCAGACCTCGGCGATCTCGGCCACATCCAGGGTCATCCGATGCTCTGGAGGCAATTGGTCGCTGTCGGCGTGGCGCAGAATGTCGAAGCCCTCGGCGATGGCCTGCATCATCCCGTATTCGATGCCGTTGTGGATCATCTTGACGAAGTGGCCGGCTCCATTCGGCCCGGCGTGAAGGTAACCCTGCTCGACGCGGTCGTCGCGGCCTTCCCGTCCGGGCGTCCGGGGAATGTCGCCGAGCCCGGGAGCGAGGGCGGCGAAGATGGGATCCATGCGCTCCACGACGTCCTTGGGGCCGCCGATCATCAGGCAGTAGCCGCGCTCGAGCCCCCAGACGCCGCCGCTGGTGCCGACGTCGAGGTAGGCGATGTCCTTGTCACGGAGTTCGCCGGCGCGGCGAATGTCGTCCTTCCAGAAGGCGTTGCCGCCGTCGATGATCACATCGCCGGGGGCGAGCAATCCGGCGAGCTCCTGGATGGCGGCCTCCGTGATCGCCCCGGCCGGCAGCATCAGCCAGACATGGCGGGGGGCCTGGAGCCCCGCCACCAGGCCGGCGAGGTCGGCGGCGGCTATGGCGCCTTCAGCGGCGAGCGCCTTGCCCGGCTCGGGATTGCGGTCGAACACCACGCATTGATGCCCGCTCCGCATGAGCCGGCGCACGATGTTGGCGCCCATGCGACCCAAGCCGACCATTCCGAGCTGCATCGTGCGTCTCCACCCTGCCTTTGTCGCCCTGTCGCCTGTCGTCGCGACCGGACCTGAGCGCTGTCAATGAGGCGCGCCGGCCCTGAGCGCAAGAGTGAACCTGCAACTCCTGCTGGCGTTGTCGTCGCAACGAGTGGAGGTTCCCATGCCAAAAGAAAGCGAAGGGCAGAAGAAGACGGTTGAGCGCGTGATGCATGAGTTCAAGCACGGCGAACTCGAGCAGCGCGGCGGCCGCAAGGTGAAGAACCCCAAGCAGGCGATCGCGATCGCCCTTCACGAGGCCGGCGCCAGCAACAGGGAGAGCCCGAAAAAGAACGCCAAGGCGCTCGCGCGGACGAAGCAGAAGGAACGTCGTGGTGAAACCGCGATGGCGGAGAAGGAGGGCAAGACGGCGCAGCGGAAGATCACTGGTGACGGCGGCCGGACCAAGTCCGAACTCTACGCCGAGGCTCGCAAGCGCGATATTCCGGGCCGCTCGCGGATGTCGAAGGCGCAGTTGCAGCGCGCGCTCCATCATTGATAAGTCAACAGAGAAGCTTTCGCTTCCGAGCTAAGTAGAAGAATGCGCGCACTTGCGCGCAGGTGGTTCATCTTGAGCAATGAATGCTGATCAGTGTGGCCAATGCAGCACACTCGCGGCCGGAGGGCCGGTGTTCTACGCCGAAAGGCCAGCAGGTCGGCCCATCTCGCCCGCTTAAGCTTATCGCATGTCGCGTCCAAAGACGGCGAACTCCGTCTCAGCGGCAATCCGCACTTCCGTAAGATCACGCACGCGTGAGCCCGCGCCGCATTCCAGCCACATCCGCCCGTCAATGAGCCATTAACCAAGACGGCCGCGGACGAGCGGCGATGGGCGCGGAAGCGATCTTCCGTGCTCCCAGAAGCATTGTGTCGCGCCTTCCAATGACGTGTACGACCACGTCTCCGAAGACGCAGGGCTGCGCGGAGTGAGTATGCGAGGTCAAGTCGCTGCAACGCCGGCGTTCCAGAGCGCCGATCGTCCTGCCGACAACGCGGGGAAAACGCTCATGTTCCCCGGAAAAACAAAAGCCGCGAAGGCGGCGCGCTGGTGCCTGGCCGTGGTCGCCGGCACCGTGCTGTCGGGCATCGTGCCTGCGGTCGCGACCGCGCCGTCAGTAGCCTTTGTGCCCGCCCAGGAGTTCGACAAGGACAAGCTGCCGGCCATCGCCATCGCGATCGCCCATAGCGTGCCTGGTTTTGCGGAACGCGCATTGACCGGGCGCATTTTTGAGCTGCCTGGCGACGCAGACACGAGCGAAGGCCCCACGGTTTCGGCTCCAGAGGGCGAGGCGGCTGCGCCGATCGAAGCTCCGGAAGAAAAGCTGCAGTTCGGCAAGCTGAACGTGCCACGCAAGATGGTCATGACCATGCTGCGCGCGGCCGAGCAGGCCGAGGTGGACCCGGTCTACCTGATGGCGCTGGCCGACAAGGAGTCGAGCTTCCGCCCCGAGGTGCGCGCTTCTTCATCCTCCGCGGAAGGGCTCTTCCAGTTCATCGAGTCCACCTGGCTCGAGGTGGTGCACGACTACGGCGCGCGGCACGGCCTGGCGTTCGAGGCGTCCTCGATCGACACGACGGGCGACAAGCCGACCGTCAAGGATCCGGAGTTGCGCGAGCGCATCCTCGACCTGCGCCGCGACCCGTACATCGCGGCTGTGATGGCGAGCGAGTTGATGAAGCGCGATCGCGCCCAGGTCGCGTTCCGCATCGGTCGCGACCTCAAGCCCGCCGAACTCTACCTGACGCACTTCCTCGGCCCGCAGGACGCAGCCACGCTGCTGGAGCTTCAGCGCAACAAGCCCGGTCTCGCCGCCGCGAGAGAGTTCCCCGCCGCGGCGCGCGCCAACAAGACGATCTTCTACGCCCGCAAGGGGCGTCGGCTACGCCCGCTCAGCGTCGCGCAGGTCTATGACTCGATCGACTCCATGATCGGCATGCGCCTGGCGCGCTACACGGGAGTCACCGCCTTCGGCGACCCGGCTTACACCGCGGCGGCTAACGATCCGAGCTGATCGGTTCGCTAGCGCGCGAACCTTGGCGTGGGCGCGGCGTTGATCAGCCGTGCCCATGCTACGCGCCATCCTTTGTGTTCTTCTCGCGTCCGCTCCCGCCGCGGCGGCCGAGCGCAGCGCGCCGTTGCCGCCCGAAAGGCCGGCCGACGCGGCCGCGGACCACAGTCCGGACTCCGGATCGCCGCTCCCGCCCGAACGGCCGCCCGAATTCGGCTACTCTCCAGAAACCAGCTCCATCAGCGCAGTTCCTCTGCCGCCTGATCGGCCGCCTGGCCTCGGATCCGGCGAAGCTTCGACGGCCCCTAGGGTGCAACGGAACATCGCGGAGCAGGACGATGACGCGGGCTGCGAGGAGCGCCTCGCCCGCTTGGGCGTCCGCGCCAAGGAACGCCCTCCCATCGAGGAGGGAGCCTGCGGGGCCTCGAAGCCGCTTGAAGTGAGCGGTTTGCCCGATGGCGTCGAAGTCTCGCCGCCGGTCACCCTGACCTGCGCGGCCGCAGAGGCGCTGGCGCTCTGGTCCCGGGACGTGGTGACGGCCGCTGCGGAAAAGGACCTGAGCGCGGCTCCGCGCCGGATCGCGATCGGCACGTCCTATCAATGCCGCACCCAAAATCATCAGCAAGGCGCCAAGCTCAGCGAACACGCCTTCGCGAATGGCGTCGACGTCGTCGGGTTCGACTTTTTCAAGCGCGGCTCGGTCACGATCGGGAAGGCGGACCCCGAGGGGCCGGACGGACGTTTCGCGGGCGAGGTGCGGACCGGCGCCTGCGGTTATTTCACCACCGTCCTGGGTCCCGGAGCCAACCCCGAACATGCCGATCATCTTCACCTGGACTTGCGGGGCCGGAAGAACGGCTACCGCATCTGCCAGTAGCGAGAGCGTGTCCGGGAACACGGGCCCACCTAAGGCATTGTCAAAGCAAGGGCGCCATCGCCCATTTGCTTTGGAGATTCAGAATGAAGAGGCTGGCCTTAGCTCTGCTCGTGGGCGTCGCCGCCTTGCCCTGCACGGCGCAGGCCAAGACGCACGCGCCCAAGCTCGATGCGGACACCATCAACAACGCCCCGATGCCCCGCGAGGCTCAGCCCGCTCGGGGCAAGCACGCGAAGGCGCCCGCCAAGGTGGACCCTGGCTACCTGAAGGCGCAGGTGCTGCTCGATCGCCAGCGCTTCTCGCCGGGCGCCATCGACGGGAAGGACGGCGACAATTTCCACAAGGCGCTCGCGGCGTTCCAGGAGGCGAGGGGCCTTCCGGTCAGCGGCAAGTTGGATCAGGCGACCTGGGACGCGCTGAACCAGGACCAAAAACCCGTGATGACTGAATACGAGATCAAGAAGGCTGACCTGAAAGGCCCCTTCATCAAGAAGATCCCGTCCAAGCTGGAAGAGCAGGCGAAGCTGAAGAAGCTGGCCTATCGCACGCCCCGTGAAATGTTCGCGGAGCGCTTCCATGTCGACGAGCCCCTTCTGTCGCAGCTCAATCCCCGCGAAAGCTTCAAGAAGGATGGGGACACGTTGCTGGTGCCGGACGTCACGCGGGAGGGGAACGCCGCCAAGGTGACACGCGTCGAGATCGACAAGGATCAGCGCGTGTTGCGCGCCTTCTCGGACGACGGCCGCCTCGTTGCGTCCTACCCGGCGACGATCGGCAGCAATGACAAGCCGGCGCCCACGGGCGACTTCAAGATCACAGGCGTCGCGAAGGATCCCATCTACCACTACGATCCGAAATACGCCTTCAAGGGCGTGAAGGCGACGGAGCCGTTCACGGTGGCGGCCGGCCCGAACAGCCCGGTCGGCGCGGTCTGGATCGACCTCTCCATTCCCAGCTACGGCATCCATGGCACGGCCGAGCCGAGCCGCATCGGCAAGACCTTCTCGCATGGCTGCGTTCGTCTGACGAACTGGGACGTGAAGGACCTGGCCGGGATGGTGAAAAAGGGGACCCAGGCGGTGTTCAACGACGTCTCCCCGACCATCGAGACCGGCAGCATCAAGAAGCCCACGCAGGGACAGGACGAGGCGCCTGCCGCAGGGCGGCAGGACTCGACGGCGACAAACGCTGGCGCTTCGCCTCGCGGGATCCCGAGTTTCTTCCTCGCGCCTCCGCTGTCGGCCACGGCGGCAGGCCGCATGTAGCCGACGTCGACTCGCCGAGCGGCCGGCCTTATGGTCCGGCCTCTCTGCGAGGCCATCATGCAACTTGAAGCCATCACACCCGCCCGGAAGCTCCGGGCGGTTTGCTCTTCCGTGCTCGTCGCCGACGGGGACGGGTTCGAGACCCGCCCGGTCGAGCGGGCCACGCTCGATTTCGAAGGCATCGACGGCCTTTCGGGCGAGCGGCATCGCGGTCACAGCCGGGCGGCCGACGCGCGGACGCCCTGGTTCCTTAGGGGTCTGCGGATCCGCAATACGCGTCAGCTTTCGCTTGTCAGCCGGGAAGAACTCTCCGTGGTCGCCGAGGCCATGGGCTTGGAGGAGGTTCGTCCAGAGTGGCTCGGCGCCAACCTGGTCGTCGAGGGAATCCCCTCGTTGTCTCGGCTGCCACGCGGCACGCGCATGTTCTTTGGGGGAGGCGCCGTCCTCGCGATCGAGGAGCAGAACGCGCCATGCCGGAAATCCGGAAAAGCATTGGCGCGCCACATCGGCGGAAGCGCCGACCTGGCGCAGAGGTTCGTGAACGCGGCCCGGCGGCGGAGAGGGCTTGTCGCGTGGGTCGACTCGCCAGGAATGATTGGGGTTGGGGATGCGGTCACCGTCCGCATCCCCGAGCAGTGGATCTATTAGAACAACGCTTCGCCCGCCATGAGGCCGAGCACCAGCAACACGATGAAGATGATCAAGGCCACGACGAAGAGGATCTTCGACAAGCGCCCCGCCGCCGCAGAAACTCCGGTGAAGCCCAGTGCGCCTGCGATGATCGATATCACCAGGAAGATCAGCGCCCATTTCAGCATTTGGAAAGCTCCCGAGCCCAAGGTGGTTCAACGTCTGCGGGCTAACCGCGAGCGCGGCGGGAAGGTTCCTTGTCTGGCAAGGCTTCTGCCGCCTTGCGAGCGGCCGTTCCGACTTGCGCGATGGCGTGCAAATCTCATATGAGGTGCGGAAACGCCTTCGCGCAGCAACCGCCTTCCGGATCGCGCCGCGGCGCGACGTTTTAAGACGCCGAAGCGCAGCTGCGCGGTTTCGGTGGCTGCCTCCGAAACCGCCGCTCCCGACCAACGGCGGTTTTACGCACAGAACTATCGCGGGAGTTGCAATGGCGAAGGAAGAACTCATGGAATTCGAGGGTCTCGTGACCGAGATCCTTCCGGATGCGCGCTTCCGGGTGCAGCTTGATACCGGGCACGAGATCGTCGCCTATACCGCCGGCAAGATGAAGAAGCACCGCATCAAGACGCTGGCGGGCGATCGCGTGACCGTCGAGATGTCGCCCTATGACCTCGAGAAGGGCCGCCTGATCTTCCGTCATAAGGACGAACGCGCGGGACCGCCCGGGGCCCGTCCTCCCCAGCGCGGCCAGTTCCGCCGCCGCTAAGCTCCCTTCGTCGGCGGCGTTGCGCGTCGACACGCGGCGCAGGGCAGGCATGCCTCGCGCCTTTTTGGTCGGCTGGCGCTGGAACAGCGGGGGTGATCGTGGCATTGGGGGCCGTCCGGCTGGAGCCCCCGAGAGCCGATCTTCATGCGCCGACTTGCGTCTTCATCCTCGCGGTTCTCCCTCCCGCCCGAGCGGTTGGTGCCGCTGATCGTCGCCACCGCGCTGTTCATGGAGAACCTCGACTCCACGGTGCTGGCGACATCCTTGCCGGCCATCGCCAGGGACCTCGGCGAGAACCCGATCCATCTCAAGCTGGCGCTGACCTCCTACCTGTTGGCGCTCGCGATCTTCATTCCGGCCTCCGGCTGGCTCGCCGACCGGTTTGGGGCGCGAACGGTATTTCGGCTGGCCATGGGGGTCTTCGCGGCGGGCTCCATAGGCTGCGGCTTCTCCACCGACATCGGCAGTCTCGTGGCCGCCCGCGTGCTGCAGGGCATGGGTGGCGCGATGATGGTGCCCGTCGGGCGCCTCGTGGTGCTGCGCACCATCGACCGGAGCCAGATCGTCGACGCCCTTGCCTGGCTGACAATTCCGGCGTTGCTCGGGCCTATCCTCGGGCCTCCCGTGGGCGGCTTCATCACCACTTACCTGAACTGGCGATGGATCTTCTGGGTCAACGTGCCGATCGCCGCCCTCGGGATCGTACTGGCGACCCTCCACATTCCCAACGTGCGCGAGGAGGAGCGCCGGCCCTTCGACATGATCGGCTTCGTACTGGTCGGGCCCGGGCTCGCGGCCTTCCTGACCGGCGCAACGCTGTCCGGCCTGGGGCTCATCCCAGCGTCGGGAGTGGTTGGCCTCATCGTCGGCGGCTTCCTGCTCCTGGTGCTCTATGTGCGCCACGCCTTGAAGGCGCCGGCGCCGCTGATCGACCTGCGGTTGCTGAGCCTGCCGACTTTCCGGGCCAGCATTACGGGAGGCTTCCTGTTTCGCGTGGGCGTCGGCGCGACGCCCTTCCTGCTGCCGCTGCTCTTGCAGGCCGGGTTCGGCTATGACGCCTTTCGCTCGGGCTTGACGACGTTCGCGGCCGGGATCGGGTCCATGGCGATGAAGCTCGTGGCGTCGCCGATCCTGCGCCGGTTCGGGTTCCGGCGTGTTCTGGTGCTGAACGCGGTGATCTCGTCGATCTTCGTCGCCGCCCCTGGACTGTTCGGACCCTCCACGCCGGTCGTGCTGATGATCGCCATCCTGGTGACCGGCGGGTTCCTGCGCTCGCTGGAATTCACGTCGATCAACGCGGTCGCCTACGCCGACATGCCGGCCGAAAAACTCTCGCGAGCCACCACCTTTGCGACCGTGCTTCAGGAGTTGTCAGGATCGGTGGGGGTGTCCATCGCCGCCCTCGGGCTCGAGGGCGCCAGCAGGATAATGGGAGGCGACCCGCTCGCCCTCAACCATTTCCCCTGGGTCTTCGCCCTGATCGGGTGCATTTCCGTCTGTTCGGCGGTGATTTTCTGGCGCCTGCTGCCGCTTGGTGCGGGGGAGGCCCTGGTGGCGCGGCCGGTCAGCGGGGGCGCTCCGGTCGGCGCGAAAATGGGCGCGGCCGACAAGCCCTGAGGAGATCGGGCGCCTGGCCCTGGAAAGCCTCGGTCAGAATGCGGCATGGATTTCGGCCTACGAATCCCGAACAGTTCCGCCATGGCCAAGATCCCCGTTACCAAACGCATCGCGCTCGACCCGCAAGAGATCGAAGAGAGCTTCGCGCGCGCTTCGGGCCCGGGCGGTCAGAACGTCAACAAGGTCGAGACGGCCGTGCTGCTGCGTTTCGACGTCGCCCGCAGCCCGTCGCTGCCGGACGACGTGCGGGCGCGATTGGCGCATCTCGCCGGAAGCCGCCTCACCCAGGATGGGGTGCTCATCATCGGCTCCCAGCGGTTCCGCACGCAGGAGCGCAATCGGCAGGACGCGCTCGAGAAGCTTCTGGCGCTGATCCGGGAGGCGTCTGTTCCACCGAAGGTCCGCCGTCCGACGCGCCCAACCCTTGCATCCAAGAAGAGGCGCCTCGAAACAAAGGCGCGGCGTTCCGGCCTCAAGAAGCTGCGCGGCGCCGGCCCAGATGATTAGTCCGCAACTTGGGCGAGCATTAAGTCCAAGAGCTACTTTTGCGTTCATTTATACGTTCGCGGTGATTTAGCCTATCTCAAGAATTGATGTTTATCCTGAAAGTCCATTTCAGGATGAGAACACATGATTGGCACCCCGCGGTTTCCTGACATGCTGGTCCTTGTGGCGGATCAGAGCGAGTTTACGCGTCGCATCGTGAGGGACACCCTGCGCATCGCCGGCGTGAAGCGCTTCATCGACGCCGCCGACGGGCCCAGCGTCATCAAGACGACGCTGCGCTCCGGACCCGACATGCTGATCCTCTCCGACGACCTGCCGCACCTGCCCGGGATCGAGGTCGCGCGCGCCCTGCGGCGGGTGCCCAACTTCCAGGTTCCCATTCTGCTGATGACGGCCCAGCCATCGCCGGAGCTGATCGACAGCGCTCTGGATGTCGGCATCCGCGACATGGTCTCGAAGCCGCTGACGCACAGCGCGCTGTGGACCCGGGTCGACTCGATCGTCAAGTCCGGACGCATCGACTGGTCCAAGGGTGAGATGCCCCTGATGAGGGAGTTGCTGCGTCGCCGGTGATCGTCGGCTGTGCTTCGCGGAGGGCGCTGCCTGCGTTTGTCTTGTGATTGGCCCACAGCCGTTGGTACACTCGATTCCAAGTGGATGGAGAGGTGCCGACGGTGTCGCCGGTCGATGATGGAGGAGTACGCGCGTTCGCTGAAGCAGGGTCGGTCGGTACAGGGGCGACAAGCGCCCAGAGTCCGCCTCCGATCGTGATTGGCGCTCCGCCCGTCGCCGCGCTTGCGCGCGGAGTGGCGCCTGTTGGCGTTCCCAGCGGCCAGCGCAGCGCGCATGAGCGTCGCACCTATGCGGCGCTCGACCTCGGGACGAACAATTGCCGGCTGCTCGTGGCCCGTCCCAATGGGGACGGATTTCGGGTCGTTGACGCGTTTTCGCGCATCGTGAGACTCGGCGAGGGGCTTGGCGGATCGCGCCGGCTCAAGGAGACGGCGATCGCGCGCACCATCGACGCCCTCCACGTGTGCCGCACCAAGATGGAGGCCAGGGGCGTCACGCGCGCGCGCCTGATCGCCACGGAAGCCTGCCGGGCCGCCGAGAACGGCGCGGACTTCATCGCCCGGGTGCGTGAGGAGACCCGGCTCGACCTCGAGGTGGTGGACCGCGAGACCGAAGCTCATCTGGCCGTCGCAGGCTGCGCCGCGCTGGCCGATCCCCACGCCGAAGGCTCGATGCTGTTCGACATCGGCGGGGGGTCGTCCGAACTGGCCTGGGTCGCCGGCGCGGCGCGGGACCGTCGGAGCCTGCGCCAGCGCGTCCGCGCGTGGACGTCCCTTCCGGTCGGCGTGGTGACCCTGGCCGAGCGGCATGGCGGCGTGGACGTTGACCGGCGGATTTTCGAAGCCATGGTCAGCGAGGTGCTCGGCCACATGAAGAGCTTCGCCGACGAGGTCGGGTCGGCCAAGCGGTGCGGGCGCTTCCACCTGCTGGGCACGTCCGGCACGGTCACCACGATCGCCGGCGTTCATCTCGGATTGAAGCGCTATGACCGGCGGCAGGTGGACGGCATCTGGATGAACGACGCGGACGTGTCGGACGTGATCGAGCAGCTGCTCAACATGTCCTTCGAGGAGCGCGCCGGAAACGCGTGCATCGGTTCGGAGCGGGCCGACCTGGTGCTGGCGGGCTGCGCGATCCTGGAAGCCATTCGGCGCAACTTCCCAGCGAGCCGCTTGCGCATCGCCGATCGCGGCCTGCGCGAAGGAATTTTGATGCAAATGATGGATGAAGACGGCGTCTGGACCTCAGGTCGGAGGTCCCACGCGTGAACGCCAACGAGTCGGGATCCGGCCGCGCGGGCGGCCGCTCCCTGAAGCAGCGGGTCAAGACCGCGAAGAAGCGGACGGTCTCGCAAACGCGCTGGCTGGAGCGTCAGCTCAACGACCCCTATGTGGCGCGGGCAAAGCGCGAGGGCTATCGCTCGCGGGCGGCCTACAAGCTGATCGAGATGGACGAGAAGTTCCATCTGTTCCGGCCTGGCCTGCGCGTGGTGGACCTCGGCGCCGCGCCGGGAGGCTGGTCGCAGGTGGCTGCCGGAAAGGTGGGCTCGCTCAAGGGGAAGGGCAGGGTGGTCGGCATCGACCTGCTGGATATCGACCCCATCCCGGGGGTCGAGTTCACGGTCATGGACTTCCTCGATGAGGACGCGCCCGACCGCCTCAAGGCCATGCTGGGCGGACCGGCCGACGTGGTCATGTCCGACATGGCCGCCAACGCCACGGGGCACAAGAAGACCGACCACCTCAAGATCGTGGCGCTCGCGGAGCTCGCGATCGAATTCGCCCGCGAGGTGCTGGCCCCCGGTGGCTCATTCGTCGCCAAGGTGCTGCAGGGCGGCACCGAGGGCACGCTGCTGGCCGACCTGAAGCGCGATTTCTCGACGGTGCGGCACGTCAAGCCGGCGGCGAGCCGGGCGGATTCGGCGGAGCTGTACGTGCTCGCGACGGGCTTCCGGGGCCGTGCGGGAGACGAAACGTCCGGGGATGAGGAAGGCGCCGACGTCGCTCCCTCCAGCGGGTGGGATCCGGCCGCGAAGAGCTAGGAACTGCGCCGCCGCGTAGGCGTGGCAAAGAAGCTTGGGGGCATCCACGAGGTCATGGGCGCCTGCCCATGAACCCTTCCTCACTGCCGGTGAGTCGTCTTTCCTGGCCAAGTTTCAGCCCGAATGCGGCAGCAGGCGCGCTCTGGCGCTCCCGCGCACATCAGCCCTGCGCATGTTGCACTGCAAAACGCTTTCGACTCGACCCCGGCCGTGCTAACAGCACGCGCCAACTCGTTGTGAAGCGCCGGGTCCCGCCCCGAGGCGCTCTTTTCGTTTATCCGGTCGGGACAGAGGAGTTGGCCATGGCGACCATCCGCGAAGCGCTCACATTTGATGACGTGCTGCTGCAGCCCGGCCATTCCGAGGTGATGCCCGGCGACGTCAACATCGCCACGCGCCTGACCCGCACCATTCGCCTCACCCTGCCGATCATCTCCTCCGCCATGGACACGGTGTCCGAGGCGCCGATGGCGATCGCCATGGCGCAGGCCGGCGGTCTTGGGGTCATCCACCGCAATTTCGACCCGGAAGCGCAGGCCGCCGAGATCCGCAAGGTGAAGAAGTTCGAGAGCGGGATGGTGGTCAACCCGGTCACCATCCACCCCGACGAGACGCTCGCTGATGCGCTCGATCTCATGAAGCGCCACGGCATCTCCGGAATCCCGGTGGTGGAGCGCGGTCCCGCCGGCAAGCCGGGCATGCTGGTGGGCATCCTCACCAATCGCGACGTGCGCTTCGCCACGAGCCCGCAGCAGCCCGTGTCCGAGTTGATGACCAAGGACCGGCTCATCACGGTGCGTGAGGGTGTCAGCCAGGACGAGGCGAAGCGGCTGCTCCACCAGTTCCGCATCGAGAAGCTGCTGGTGGTCGACGACCATTACCGCTGCATCGGCCTGATCACCGTGAAGGACATGGAGAAGCAGGTCGCCTATCCGAACGCGTCCAAGGACGAGGCCGGGCGCCTGCGGGTCGCCGCCGCGACCACCGTGGGCGAGCAGGGCTTTCTGCGTGCCGAGATGCTGATCGACGCGGGCTGCGACGTGCTGGTCGTGGACACGGCGCACGGCCACTCCCAGCGGGTGCTCGAGTCGGTGTCGCGCATCAAGAAGCTGTCCAACGCCGTGCAGGTGGTCGCCGGTAACGTCGCCACCAAGGCCGGCGCCCAGGCCCTCATCGACGCCGGGGCGGACGCGGTGAAGATCGGCATCGGCCCGGGCTCCATCTGCACCACCCGCATTGTCGCAGGCGTCGGCGTGCCCCAGCTCACCGCGATCATGGACGCCGTCGAGGCGGCCGCGAAGGCCGACACGCCCGTGATCGCCGATGGCGGCATCAAGTTCTCCGGCGACCTCGCCAAGGCGCTGGCCGCCGGAGCCGAGTGCGCCATGGTGGGGTCGCTTCTGGCCGGCACGGACGAGAGCCCGGGCGAGGTATTCCTCTACCAGGGCCGCTCCTACAAGGCGTATCGCGGCATGGGCTCGGTGGGCGCCATGGCCCGCGGCTCGGCGGATCGCTACTTCCAGCAGGACATCAAGGACACCCTGAAGCTCGTGCCGGAGGGTATCGAGGGGCAGGTGGCCTACAAGGGGCCGGTCTCGGGCGTGCTGCACCAGCTCGCCGGCGGCCTGCGCGCCGCCATGGGCTATGTGGGCGCCAAGACCTTGCCGGAGTTCCGCGAGAAGGCCGAGTTCGTTCGCATCACCTCGGCAGGCCTGCGCGAAAGCCATGTCCACGACGTGACGATCACGCGCGAGAGCCCGAATTACCCGACGCGGGTTTAAGTCGCCTCGCCGCTCGCTCTCTCATCCGCGCAGAGCCGGCGGGCCGCCCGCTCTTGCGCCCGAACGCCCCGCGCGGCGGCCGAAAGGTCAGCTCCGAGACAGGATCACTCATGGCGCTTCTCTATCCGGTTCTTGCGCAGGTGCTGCTGACCTTCATCGTGCTATTCGGGACCGGAGCCGCGCGATTCAAGGCGATCCGGGAGGGGCGCGTGCGGGTCGGGGAGATCGCGGTCTCCAACGAGCCGTGGCCCGGTGAGGTCCGCAAGTTCTCCAACAACTTCGCCAACCAGTTCGAGACGCCCGTCCTGTTTTACGTGCTCGTCGGCGCGGCCATGTACATCCGCGCGACGGACGTCCTCATGGTCGTGCTCGCGTGGCTTTTCGTGGCGACCCGGATCGTGCATGCGTTCATCCACACGGGCCGCAACGATGTCCTGCTGCGTTTCCGAGTGTTTCTCGCCGGCGTCGTCGTTCTCATCATCATATGGGCCCTGATCGCCCTGAGGCTGCTTCTTCCATGACACCCGCCGCCCGCATCTCCGCCGCCATCGAGGTCCTTGCCGATATCGAGGCGCGCCGCCGCCCTGCAGCGGACGCCTTGAAGGACTGGGGCCTGTCGCATCGCTTCGCCGGATCGGGCGATCGCTCGGCCATCGGCGGGCTCGTCTTCGACGCGCTGCGGCGCAAGGCTTCGGCGGCGTGGCTCTCCGGATCGGACGCACCGCGCGCGGTTCTGATCGGAGCCCTCCGGCTCGCGCGCGGCTGGGACGCCGAGCGGATCCAAAGCCTCTTCACCGGCGAGCGCTTCGCGCCGGAGCCGCTGACGGACGAAGAGCGGAGCGCGCTCACAGGTCGGACGCTCGAGGGCGCGCCGGCCTGGGTGGCTGGCGATTATCCGGAATGGCTGGACGGACAGTTCGCAGCCGCCTTCGGGGAGAGCCGGGCGGAGGAACTGGCGGCGCTTGCGACGCGGGCGCCGGTCGACATGCGGGTCAACACCCTGAAGGCGGCGCGCGACAAGGTGGCGGCCGCCCTCGCGCACTTGGGCGTTCAGCCCACCCCGCGCTCGCCGCTCGGACTGCGCATCACCGTAGGCGAAGACGCGCGAGCCCCGAACGTCCAGTCCGAGCCCGCTTTCCAGAAAGGCTGGATCGAGATCCAGGACGAAGGGTCCCAGCTCGCCGCGCTGCTCGCGGCGGCCGACCCTGGCATGCAGGTCATCGACCTTTGCGCAGGCGGTGGCGGCAAGACGCTCGCGCTCGCGGCGCAGATGGACAACCGCGGCCAGGTCTTCGCGACGGACAGCGACAAGCGCCGCCTGGCGCCGATCTTCGAGCGCCTCACCCGCGCAGGCGTCCGCAACGTCCAGATCAAGGCGCCCAAGGGCAAGGACGGCGAGCCGTTGGCCGACCTGCGCGGCCACGCCGACCTCGTCGTGGTGGATGCGCCCTGCACGGGCACGGGCACCTGGCGCCGCAACCCGGACGCCAAGTGGCGCGTGCGCCCCAATAGCCTCGACACGCGTATCGCCGAACAGGCCGTTGTGCTGGATCGGGCAGCGACCTTCCTGAAGCCGGGCGGCCGCATCGCCTATATCACCTGTTCTGTGCTGCCGGCCGAGAACGACGAGACCGTCGCCGCTTTCCTGGACCGGACAAGCGGTTTCGGGGTCATTCCGCCTGCGAAGGTCGCCGCCGACGCCGGCCAGCCGGACCTCGCCGCTTTCGCCAGCCCGGCAGGGCACGGCATCCAGATGAGCCCCAGGCGCACGGGTACGGACGGCTTCTATGTCGCCCTGCTGCGCCGCACGGCATGACCACACATTGATCCGAGTTGCGCCGCACGAGACCGGGGGGTATCCGACCGCCATGACCGAGCATCATCACGACAAGATCCTCATCGTCGACTTCGGCAGCCAGGTGACGCAGCTCATCGCCCGGCGGGTGCGGGAGGAGGGCGTCTATTCCGAGATCGTGCCGTTCCAGTCGGCCGAGAAGGCTTTCCGCGAGATGCGGCCCAAGGGCGTCATCCTGTCCGGTGGCCCCGCCTCGGTCACCGAGATGGAGTCGCCCCGGGCGCCGCAGGCGATCTTCGAGGCGGGCGTGCCGGTGTTCGGCATCTGCTACGGCGAGCAGGCCATGGCGGCCCAGCTCGGCGGACAGGTGGAGGGCGGCCATCACCGCGAATTCGGCCGCGCCGAGGTCGAGGTGTTGGAGGAGACCCCGCTCTTCCAGGATGTCTGGCGTGTCGGCGAGCGTTACCCGGTCTGGATGAGTCACGGCGACCGGGTCACCAAGCTGCCGGACGGCTTCAAGGTCGTCGCCGTCTCCGACAATGCTCCGTTCGCAGCCGTCGCGGATGTGAAGCGCAACTTCTATGGCGTGCAGTTCCACCCCGAGGTGATCCACACGCCGAACGGCGCCGCGCTGATCCGCAACTTCGTGCGCAAGATCGCCGGCTGCGGCGGCGACTGGACCATGAAGGCCTTCCGCGACGAAGCGATCGAGCGCATCCGGGCCCAGGTCGGCCAAAGCCGGGTCATCTGCGGGTTGTCCGGCGGCGTGGACTCGGCCGTGGCCGCCGTCCTGATTCACGAGGCGATCGGCGACCAGCTCACCTGCGTGTTCGTGGACCATGGCCTGCTGCGCATGGCGGAGGCCAAGAAAGTCGTGGCGCTGTTCCGCGACAGCTACAACATTCCGCTCGTGCATGTGGACGCGGAGGAGACCTTCCTGGGCGCGCTGGCGGGCGTCTCGGACCCGGAGGTCAAGCGCAAGACCATCGGCCGCCTGTTCATCGAGGTGTTCGAGGCCGAAGCCAAGAAGATCGGCGGCGCGGAGTTCCTGGCCCAGGGCACGCTCTATCCCGACGTGATCGAGAGCGTCTCATTCACAGGCGGCCCGTCCGTCACGATCAAATCGCACCACAATGTCGGCGGCCTGCCCGAGCGCATGAACATGAAGCTCGTGGAGCCGCTGCGCGAGCTGTTCAAGGACGAGGTGAGGGCGCTCGGCCGCGAGCTCGGCCTGCCCGAGGCCTTCGTCGGCCGCCACCCCTTCCCGGGGCCGGGCCTCGCCATTCGCATCCCGGGCGAGGTCACCAAAGAGAAGTGCGACATCCTGCGCCTCGCGGACGAGATCTACCTCGAGGAGATCCGCCGCGCCGGTCTCTACGACGACATCTGGCAGGCTTTCGCGGTGCTGCTGCCGGTCCGCACGGTGGGCGTGATGGGCGACGGCCGCACGTACGACTACGTCTGCGGCCTGCGCGCCGTGACGTCGGTGGACGGCATGACGGCGGACTTCTACCCCTTCGACATGCGCTTCGTGGGCCATGTCGCGACCCGGATCATCAACGAGGTGCGGGGCATCAACCGCGTCGTCTACGACGTCACGTCGAAGCCGCCGGGCACCATCGAGTGGGAGTGAGGCAAGCTTCATCAGGGTGCGTATATCCCATTGACATATCCAACTTCCCGAACCAATCTGGTCGGGAGGTCGTCCATGTCTCGTACCACCGTCTTTCAATCCAACCGTTCTCAAGCAGTTCGGCTCGCCAAGGACGTGGCCTTTCCCCCTGGGGTGCGCGAAGTGGTTGTCCTGAAGGAGGGCAAGAAGAGGGTCATTCTGCCCGCAGACGCCCTGTGGGACGACTTCTTCGACCAGCCGGGCGCGGATCTCGGTGAAAGACTTCAGCCAGCCGCCCAGGAGCGAGAGCGCTTCTGATGCTGCGGTACATGCTGGACACCAATTTGTGCATTCGCGTGCTGAGGGACCGGCCAGCTTCCGTCCGAGAACGCTTCAACCGGGAGGCGGAAGGGCTCTGCATATCCACAATCGTCCTCACGGAACTGATGCACGGGGCAGCGAAGTCGGCCGCCCCTGACCGGAACCGTCGCGAGGTGGAGAGCTTCGCTTCCCGCCTCGAGGTCCTGCCCTTCGATGACGCAGCCGCGGACCATGCGGCTGAGATTCGGGCTACGCTCGAGCGTATGGGGCAAATGATTGGTGGCTATGACGTGCTGATTGCTGGTCACGCGCGGAGTCGCGGGCTCGTGGTCGTGACCGCAAATCTCGGTGAGTTCCGGCGCGTGGAGGGACTCCGATGCGAAGATTGGCTTGCGTGAGAATACGACGGGTCCAACGCTAGGTCTGTGGTGCTTACCGAGATTCGCTCCATGCTCCTCCTGATCCTCGGCCTTGTCCTCCTCCTGGGCGCCCACACCTTCACCACCCGGCGTGCTGCGCGGGCCGCGGCCGTGGAGCGGCTGGGGGAGGGGCCCTACAAGGGCCTCTACAGCCTGGTCTCCCTGCTGGGGCTGGCGCTGATCGTCTACGGCTTCAGGACCTACCGCGAGGCGGGCTACATCCAGGTCTGGGATCCGCCCACGGGGATGCGCCACCTCACGCTTCTGCTCATGTGGCCCGCCATGATCTGCCTGGTGGCCGCCTATGTGCCGGGCTCCATCAAGCGCGTGCTGAAGCACCCGATGCTGGTGGCCGTGAAGATATGGGCCTTCGCGCATCTGCTGGCCAACGGCGATCTTGGCTCCATGGTGCTCTTCGGCTCCGTCCTGGCCTGGGCGGTGTATGATCGCATCTCGCTGAAGCGGCGGGAGCAGGCCGGCGAGGTCAAGATCCGCTATGGGGGCAGGCTGAACGACGTCGTGGCCGTCGTCCTCGGGACGGTCCTCTACGCCGTCATGATCTTCCTGCATCCCATCCTGATCGGCGTACCGGTGGTCGCGTTCTGAGGCGAGCCCCGGCGGCGGCATGACAAAGCGGCCCTCCCATGGTAATCGCCTGCGCGACGAGGGATCCCGCCATGCGGGCGCATGGGCCGCGCGGCCCCGAGAGGAACGAAGCCGGCCATGGCCGACATTTTCCGCGAGATCGACGAAGACGTCCGGCGCGACAGGGCGATCGAGTTCTGGAAGAAGCACGGCAACAAGCTGATCGGCCTGGCCTTCCTGGCCGTCGCGGCGACCGCCGGCTGGCGCATCTACGACTACAACCAGACCCAGCGCGCGGAGGCCGCCGGAGCCCGCTTCGAGCATGCGATCGAGCTGTCTCGGGCTGGCGATACGGACGAGGCCGAGAAGGAATTCGCGGCCATTGCGAAGGATTCGACGGCTGGCTATGAGAAGCTCGCGCGCTTCCGGGAGGCCGCCGAGCAGGCGAAGCAGTCGCCGGCCGAGGGCATCAAGACCTATGACGCCCTCGCGGGCGATTCCAGCGTGGCGCCGGTGCTCCGCGACCTGGCGCGGCTGCGCGCCGCCATGCTGGCCGTCGACACGAGTTCGATGGATGAGCTCAAGTCCCGCCTGCAGCCGCTTCTCGCCTCGGGCAGCGCCTGGGGCGCGAACGCCCGCGAGTTGCTCGGGCTCGCCGCCCTGAAGGCGGGAGACTACGACGCAGCCGGCAAGGCGTTCGACGAGATCATCACCGACCGCACAGCGCCGCCATCCCTGAAGCAGCGGGCGGACCTGCTGCTCGGCATCGTGCGTTCCGGTCCCATCAAGCCGGCCTCGTAAGCCGGTCCACCGTTTTGCGCGCCGTCGGTGCGGCGCGCCCCTGAGAGGCCTGTCATGACCTTCACGGTCGCCATCATCGGTCGGCCGAACGTCGGCAAGTCGACCCTGTTCAACCGCCTCGTCGGCAAGAAGCTCGCGCTGGTCGACGACCAGCCTGGCGTGACCCGCGACCGGCGCGAGGGCGAAGCGCACCTCGGCGACCTCACCTTCACGGCCATCGATACGGCCGGCCTGGAGGAGGCGGACGACGCCTCGCTTGCCGGCCGCATGCGCCAGCAGACCGAAGCGGCGATCCAGGACGCTGACGCCATCCTTTTCGTGATCGACGCCCGGGCCGGCGTCACCCCCATCGACCGCCACTTCGCCGGCCTGGTGCGCCGCGCCAGCAAGCCCGTTGTGCTGCTCGCCAACAAGGCCGAGAGCAGGGCCGTGGGCCTGCAGACCTACGAGGCCTTCGGCCTGGGCCTGGGCGACCCGGTGCCGATCTCCGCTGAGCACGGCGAGGGACTCTCGGACCTCTACGACGCCCTGCGCGAGGCGCTGCCGGAACATACCGCTGCGCCCGAAGAGGACGAGTTCGAGGAGCCTGAGGGCGAGGAGCGGGACGAGAACGCCGTGCGCCCGCTGCGCATCGCCATCGTCGGCCGGCCCAACGCGGGCAAGTCCACCCTGATCAATCGCATGATCGGCGAGGACCGCCTGCTCACGGGGCCCGAGGCCGGCATCACCCGCGATTCCATCGGCATCGAGTGGGAATGGCGCGGCAAGCCCGTGAAGCTGTTCGACACCGCCGGCATGCGCAAGCGCGCCAAGGTGGAGGACAAGCTGGAGAAGCTGTCCGTCGCCGACGGCCTGCGCGCCGTGCGCTTCGCCGAGGTCGTGGTGCTGCTGCTGGACGCCACCATCCCGTTCGAGAAGCAGGACCTCGCCATCCTGGGGCTGGTCGAGAAGGAGGGCCGCGCCCTGGTGGTGGCGGTCAACAAGTGGGACCTTGTGGCCGGCGAGCCCGGCAAGCTGAAGAAGCTGGTCGAGGACAGCGAGCACCTGCTCTCCAACGTGAAGGGCGCCAAGATCGTGCCCGTCTCGGCGCTCACGGGCGATGGCCTCGACAAGCTGCTGGAGGCCTGCTTCGAGGCCTCGGAGGTCTGGTCCAAGCGGGTCTCCACCGCGGCGCTCAACCGCTGGCTGACCCGGATCGTCGACAATCATCCGCCGCCCGCCGTTTCGGGCCGCCGGATCAAGATCCGCTACATGACCCAGGTCAAGGCGCGGCCGCCGCATTTCGCGATCTTCGGAAACCAGCTCAACGAGCTGCCGGACAGCTACACGCGCTATCTGGTCAATGGACTGCGCGAGACCTTCGAGTTGCCGGGCACGCCCATCCGCCTCAGCCTGCGGACGCCGGAGAACCCGTACGACAAGGACCGCAAATAGATGCGTCGCCTCGGCCTCGCCGTCGCCGTGTTCCTCTCCGCCGGGGCAGCCGCCGCCCAGACCGCGCGGCGGCCGGTGCAACTCGACGCCTGCGCGCCGTGTCATGGCTATGATGGAATAGCGAAGGATGTGGAGGTGCCGCATCTGGCCGGGCAGAACGTGGTCTACCTGCTCAACCAGCTGAAGGCGTTCCGGACAGGCAAGCGCCCCCACAAGGAGATGCGCTACATGTCCCGGCACATGACCGAGCAGGAATTCGAGGCGCTGGCCGAGTACTACGCCGCGTTGCCGCGGTCGTAAGGTCAATGACCGCTGGGCGCCCTGCCGGCCTGTTCCGGCCGTCCCCGGGTTTGCGGCCGTCGGCGTTCCGGGACCCTCGCGAAGCCGCATCCCACGCGTTAAGAGGCAGGCATGACTGACACCCGTCCCAACACGACCGTCTCGGTCGGATCCGTCCGCTTCGGCAACGACCTGCCGCTGGCCCTCATCGCCGGCCCCTGCGCCATGGAGAGCCGGCAGCACGCGCTCGAGATGGCTTCGGCCCTCAAGGAGATCACCGGCAAGCTCGGCCTTCCGTTCGTCTTCAAGACGTCCTTCGACAAGGCGAACCGGACATCGCTGTCGGGAGCCCGGGGCGTCGGCCTGGACGCCGCCCTCAAGGTCTTCGCCGAGATCAAGGAGAGCCTCGGCCTGCCCGTCCTGACCGATGTGCACGACGCGGCCCAGTGCGCCCCAGTGGCCGAGGTCGTCGACGTCCTGCAGATTCCGGCCTTCCTGTGCCGCCAAACGGATCTGCTGGTCGCTGCGGCGCAGACCGGGGCGGTCGTGAACGTGAAGAAAGGCCAGTTCCTGGCGCCCTGGGACATGGCGAACGTGGTCGCCAAGGTGACCGGGGCTGGCAACGCCAACGTCATGGTCACCGAGCGCGGCGTGTCCTTCGGCTACAACACGCTGGTCACCGACATGCGGGCGCTGCCGATCATGGCCCGCACCGGCGCGCCGGTGATCTTTGACGCGACCCATTCGGTGCAGCAGCCGGGAGGGCAGGGGACGTCCTCGGGCGGCCAGCGCGAGTTCGTGCCCGTCCTGTCGCGCGCCGCGGTCGCGGTGGGCGTCGCCGGCGTGTTCATCGAGACCCATGAGAAACCGGAGAACGCCCTGTCGGACGGGCCCAACATGGTTCCGCTGAAGGAGATGCCGGCGCTGCTGGAGACGCTGATGGCGTTCGACCGGCTCGCCAAGGGGCGCTGATCGGGGTTTCAAAGAGCAGCCCCGGAGCGCCCAGGCTTCCGTCCTTGCGAGGAGCGAAGCGACGAAGCAATCCAGGGGCAAGGCGCGCGTGTGTCTCCGTTGGTGATGAGGATGGCGCCCTGTCCCCCTGGATTGCTTCGTCGCCCTTTGGGCTCCTCGCAATGACGGTGGTGGACAATGGGTCGCTTTCTCTCCGTCCTTGCGAGGAGCGCAGCGAAGAAGGAATCCAGGGGCCAGGCGGTGTGTCTCCGTTGATGATGAGGATGGCGCCCAGTCCCCCTGGGTTGCTTCGTCGCCCTTTGGGCTCCTCGCAATGACGGTGGTGGACAATGGGTCGCCTTCTCTCCGTCCTTGCGAGGAGCGCAGCGACGAAGCAACCCAGGGGCAAGGCGCGTGTGTCTCTCCGTTGCTGATGAGGATGGCGCCCAGTCCCCCTGGATTGGTTCGTCGCCCTGCGGGCTCCTCGCAATGACGGGGGAGGCCTTCAGGCATGGGCGATCGTTCTCCGGCTGGCGCGCGGAGGTAAGGCGGAGGGGACGCCGGGGGGCGCCGGTCCATCAATGCTTTTACGCGTGAGATTCGGATGGACCGACGCCCCGCGACCGGCGATTTTTCGACCCTTCCCGACCCACTCTCCGGCCCCCGCCGCCCTATCCCTCATCGGGCCTCGGACGGCGCGAGCCTTACGGTGTCCTCAAGTCCACGGCCCCGCCGTAGTACGGGGCGGGCGGGATTGCGCTGCGCCGGCGGGGCTTCCGGGGCTCACGCCCCCTGGTCCCCGACATCGCCGCTCCGGGAAGGCCTCCCGGGAGGATCGTTCCGGTGCACGATCCCCGCAGGCGCCGCGCCTCGACCCCGCAACGGACCGCTCCGGATGCGCTCCCCTCCCGGGTCGAGAGTGGGGACCATGGTGCACACAATAGGAATAATGTCAAGTTCCACTGAAGCGCCTCCGCCGTCATCCCCGGCGCGCCGCAGGCGCGGGAAGGGGATCCAGGGGCCACGGAACACCTCCCCTCCCACTCGCGTCGCGTGGGGGCGCCACGGCTGGGCGGCTTCCCACCCTCCCCTGGACGGGGAGGGTCGGCCCGCAAGGCCGGGGTGGGGTGAAGGGCCGGGCGTATCGCGCGTTGGCCCCGGATCGCCTTCCCGGCCTGCTTGCGAAGGCCGCCGGGGATGACGCCGGGAAGGACGCGTTGGGTGCGCTGACGAATTCGGGGCGTGGCCCCGGATCCATGCTGGCCTTGGAAAGGCTTACCGCGCCCGGTAGGGCGGAACGCCCTGGTCGGGGAGCCACAGGCTCTTCGGGGGCTCGCCGGTCTGCCAGAAAACGTCGATCGGGATGCCGCCGCGGGGAAACCAGTAGCCGCCGATGCGCAGCCATTGCGGCTCGAGCAACTCCACCAGGCGCTTGCCGATGCCGACGGTGCAGTCCTCGTGAAAGGCGCCGTGGTTGCGGAAGCTGTTGAGGTAGAGCTTCAGCGACTTCGATTCCACCAGCCAGCCCTTGGGCGCGTAGTCGATCACCAGGATGCCGAAATCGGGCTGTCCGGTCACCGGGCAGATCGAAGTGAATTCCGGCGCCGTGAAGCGGGCGAGGTAGAGGGTGTCCGGGTGCGGGTTCGGCACCCGGTCGAGGACGGCTTCCTCCGGCGAGGCGGGGAGGGCGCTCGGCTTGCCGAGCTGGGTGGTTTCGATGGCCATGGGGCCTCCGTCAGGGGGAGCGCAGGGCGCGTTTGGGCGTGGGCTTACCCGTTTTCATCCGAAGGGTCGAGGCGAGCGTCGCCGCAGCTTCTTGCTTCGCGGCGATGATGGCTTAAAAGCCGCGGCGAGCCCTCAAGCCTGCCAGGCTCGGGACCGGACTTCAGGAGGACCCAAATGACCGCCATCATTGACATCACCGCGCGAGAAATCCTGGACAGCCGCGGGAATCCGACGGTCGAGGTGGATGTCATCCTCGAAGACGGGTCCATGGGTCGCGCCGCGGTCCCGTCCGGGGCATCGACAGGCGCCCACGAGGCCGTCGAGCTGCGCGACGGCGACAAGAGCCGCTACCTCGGCAAGGGCGTGCGCAAGGCCGTGGACGCCGTCAACACGGAGATCTTCGACGCCATCGGCGGCATGGACGCCGAGGACCAGGTGAAGATCGACGAGATCATGATCGACCTCGACGGCACGCCCAACAAGGCCCGTCTCGGCGCCAACGCCATCCTGGGCGTTTCGCTCGCGGTGGCCAAGGCGGCCGCGGACGCCAGCGCGCTGCCGCTGTATCGTTATGTCGGCGGCACGTCGGCCCGCGTCCTGCCGGTGCCGATGATGAACATCGTCAATGGCGGCGCCCACGCGGACAACCCGATCGACTTCCAGGAATTCATGGTGATGCCGGTCGGCGCCTCCTCCCTGGCCGAGGCGGTTCGCATGGGCGCGGAGGTATTCCACACCCTCAAGGGCGCGCTCAAGAAAGCCGGCCACAACACCAACGTCGGCGACGAGGGCGGCTTCGCGCCGAACCTGCCGTCGGCGGAAGCCGCGCTCGACTTCGTGATGAAGTCCATCGAGCAGGCGGGCTTCAAGCCCGGCCAGGACATGTTCATCGCCCTGGACTGCGCCTCGACCGAGTTCTTCAAGAACGGCGCCTACCACTACGAGGGCGAGGGCAAGACCCGCTCCATCCAGGAGCAGGCCGAGTACCTGGCCAAGCTCGTCGGCGCCTACCCTATCGTCTCCATCGAGGACGGCATGTCCGAGGACGACTGGGAGGGCTGGAAGATCGTCACCGACCTGATCGGCTCCAAGTGCCAGCTGGTGGGCGACGACCTGTTCGTCACCAATGTGAAGCGCCTGTCGGATGGCATCGCCAGGGGCGTGGCCAACTCCATCCTGGTCAAGGTGAACCAGATCGGCTCGCTGACCGAGACGCTGGCCGCCGTCGAGATGGCGCAGCGCGCCGGCTACACGGCCGTGATGTCCCACCGCTCGGGCGAGACGGAGGACGCCACCATCGCGGACCTGGCGGTCGCCACCAACTGCGGGCAGATCAAGACCGGCTCGCTCGCCCGTTCCGACCGGTTGGCGAAGTACAACCAGCTCATTCGCATCGAGGAGGAGCTCGGCGCCCAGGCCCGCTACGCCGGCCGCAGCGCGCTCAAGGCGCTTCGCTGAGCCTCTTCCGGCTGAGCTGTCTTCCAGGGGGAGCCTCGCGGCTCCCCCTTTTTCGTGCAGCCCTGCCGCGCGGCGGCGCCAGTGGACCCGACCCGCCCGCGCCGCGAAGCTGCGACCATGGTCGAATCCTCGCTGCCGGCCGCAGGCCGCTCCCCCGCGTCACTCGCCGACAGCAAGAACCTCGCGCTGGCTGCGCTGGGCTTCAGCGTCTTCATCTTCGGCGGACAGTTCGTCGGCGTCCGCATGGGCGTGACGTCCTCCTTCACCGCCTTCGACATCGCTTCGCTGCGCTTCATCTTCGCGGGCGTGATCATGCTTCCGGTGTTCATCCGGTTGGGATGGCGCGACTGCTGCGGGCTCGGATGGGGCAAGGGCATCGCGCTGGCCGCCACGGGCGGCGCGCCGATGATCGTCACCTCCAATATCGGCCTGACGCTCGCGCCGGCGCTGCACGGCACGTGCATCCAGCCGGGCAGCGTGCCGATCTTCACCGCCCTGTTCGCGGCCATGGCCATGCGGGCCCTGCCGCCGCGACCGGTGCTGCTCGGCCTGCCGGTGGTGTTCGCCGGGCTCGTGATCCTGGCGCTCGGCGGCTCCGCCCAGCCCGCCCAGGCGGGCGCCTCGACGCTGGCCGGCGACATCGTCTTCCTCGGGGCGGGCGCGCTGTGGGCCGGCATGACCTTCCTGGGTCATCGCTGGCGCGTCCAGCCGCTCGTGGCGGCCGCGGTGATCGCGGTGCTGTCGCTGGCCTACGTGCCGGTCCACCTGCTGTTCCTTCCCAGCAAGCTGGGTACCGCCCCGGTGGGGATGATCCTGTTCCAGGGCTTCTACCAGGGCGTGCTGGTGCTCATCCTGGGGCAGCTGATCTGGTCCTGGGGCCTGCGCAGGCTCGGCGCCGAGGTGACGGCGCGGTTCTCGTCGCTGACCCCGGTGGCGGGCTTCCTGCTGGCGATTCCGGTGCTCGGCGAGTGGCCTACGGTCCTGCAGTGGACGGGCATGCTGGTGGTGGTGCTCGGGCTTCTCGGCGTCTCGCTTCTGCGGCGGCGTTAACCCGCGCTCAACCATCGCGGTCCCACTGTGGCGCCCATGGTCGTCCGTCATCGCCTCCGCGCTGTCCTGATTCCGCTCGCGCTCTACGCGGTCTCGGCGGCGGTCGTTTCGTACTTCGTCTACCACGCCCAGCACGGCAACCGCGGCATCGAGAGCAAGGTGGCGCTCAAGATGCAGATCCGGGCGCTCGAGTCCGAGCTGGAGCAGCAGCAGCAGGAAAAGACCGACTGGGAGCGCCGCGTGTCCATGTTGCGCCCGGCCACCATGGACCGGGATCTTCTGGAGGAGCGCGCGCGTCTGGCTCTCAACCGGCTGCACAAGCATGACGTGGTGATCATCACGGGCGCGGGGCAGACTGCTGCGCAATGATGCGCCGCAGCATGGAGCGGGCGCCGAAAAAAGTGAATGAACCGAACTTTGGTTCATTCTCATTTGTTGTGGAATTGCAGCAACTTGCTTTGATGGCGAGGCTGAGCTTCCGCCTTTTTCGGCTCTCGATTCCGGCCTTGGGTTCCGCTAATGTGGCGCCGATTATTTGAGCCCCGTTGGGGGCGAGAAGGAGGAGCCCATGGCGGTCGCCGCCCGGAAGAGCCCCACTGCGCCGAAAGCAAGCGCAAACAAGAGCCAAGCCGTCGCCCGTTCCGCCCGAGGCAAGACGCCCGAGATCGCCGAACTCACCCGTGAGCAGGACCTCGCGGCCTACCGCGAGATGCTCCTGATCCGCCGCTTCGAGGAGAAGGCGGGCCAGATGTACGGCATGGGCCTCATCGGCGGCTTCTGCCATCTCTACATCGGCCAGGAGGCCGTGGTGGTCGGCATGCAGATGGCCACCAAGGAAGGCGACCAGGTCATCACCGGCTACCGCGACCACGGGCATATGCTGGCCTGCGGCATGGACGCCAAGGGCGTGATGGCCGAGCTGACCGGGCGCCGGGGCGGCCTGTCCAAGGGCAAGGGCGGCTCCATGCACATGTTCAGCAAGGAGAAGCACTTCTATGGCGGCCACGGCATCGTGGGCGCGCAGGTGTCGCTGGGCACGGGCCTGGCCTTCGCCAACCGCTACCGCGGCAACGACAATGTCTCGCTGACCTATTTTGGCGACGGCGCGGCCAACCAGGGTCAGGTCTACGAGAGCTTCAACATGGCGGAGCTCTGGAAGCTCCCCGTGATCTACGTGATCGAGAACAATCGCTACGCCATGGGCACCGCGGTGTCCCGCGCCTCGGCGCAGACGGATTTCTCCAAGCGCGGCATCTCCTTCAACATCCCGGGCGAGCAGGTTGACGGCATGGACGTCCGCGCTGTCTACGCCGCCGCGCAGCGCGCCGTGCAGTGGTGCCGGGACGGCAAGGGCCCATACATCCTCGAGATGCAGACCTACCGCTACCGCGGCCACTCCATGTCCGACCCGGCGAAGTACCGGTCCAAGGATGAAGTGCAGAAGATGCGCGAGGAGCGGGACCCCATCGAACAGGTCCGGAAGCGGCTGCTCGAGCAGTGGAAGGTCTCCGAGGACGAGCTCAAGGCCGTGGACGGCAAGGTCCGCGAGATCGTCAACGCGGCGGCAGAGTTCGCCACGAACGATCCCGAGCCGGACGCCTCCGAGCTCTGGACCGATATCCTGAACTGATCGCGACGCCGGCCGCTTCCCCGCGGCCGCCGCGATCCGCCGACCCTTTCTCACGGGATTTCCCGCCCATGCCGATCGATATCCTCATGCCGGCCCTGTCTCCGACAATGGAGAAGGGCAATCTCGCCAAGTGGCTCAAGAACGAGGGCGACAAGGTGAAGCCCGGCGACGTGATCGCCGAAATCGAGACCGACAAGGCCACCATGGAGGTGGAGGCGGTCGACGAGGGCGTGCTCGCCAAGATTCTGGTGCCGGCCGGCTCGGCCGACGTGCCCGTGAACGAGAAGATCGCCATCCTGGCCGCCGACGGCGAGGACGTCGCGGCCGCGGCCGCGGGCGGCGGGGCTTCCCCGGCAAGCGCGCCGGCCAATGTCGCGGCCGACAACGTGGCCGTGGACGCCGGCGCCGCGCAGACGCCGCCTCCGCCCAAGGAGGAGCGCCAACCCGAGGCGAGCGCTCCCGCGACCGTGCCGGCTGCTCCTGCGTCGCCGACCCAGGGCGCCTATGACAGCTCCGTCGAGATCCCGGCCGGGACCGAGATGGTCACCATCACCATGCGCGAGGCGCTCCGCGACGCCATGGCGGAGGAGATGCGTCGCGACGAGACGGTGTTCGTGATGGGCGAGGAGGTCGCCGAATACCAGGGCGCCTACAAAATCACGCAAGGCTTGCTGCAGGAGTTCAGCGCGCGGCGCGTCATCGACACCCCGATCACGGAACACGGCTTCGCCGGCGTCGCCGTCGGGGCGGCCATGACGGGCCTGCGGCCCGTGCTGGAGTTCATGACCTTCAACTTCGCCATGCAGGCGATCGACCAGATCATCAACTCCGCGGCCAAGACCCTCTACATGTCGGGTGGCCAGATGGGCTGCCCCATCGTGTTCCGCGGCCCGAACGGCGCCGCCGCCCGCGTCGCCGCCCAGCACAGCCAGGACTACACCGCCTGGTACTCCCAGGTGCCCGGCCTCAAGGTCATCGCCCCGTCCAACGCGGCCGACGCCAAGGGCCTGCTCAAGGCGGCGATCCGGGATCCGAACCCGGTGATCTTCCTCGAGAACGAGATCCTCTACGGGCAGTCTTCCCCCGTGCCCAAGATGGACGAGTTCGTCCTGCCAATCGGCAAGGCGCGCATCGCCCGCCCGGGCAAGGACGTGACGATCGTGTCGTTCTCCATCGGCATGACCTACGCCCTGAAGGCGGCCGAGGAGCTCGCCAAGAAGCACATCTACGCCGAGGTGATCGACCTGCGGACGATCCGTCCCATGGACATCGACACGGTCGTGGCCTCCGTGATGAAGACCGGCCGTTGCGTGACGGTGGAAGAGGGCTGGCCGCAGTCCGGCGTCGGCGCCGAGATCGCGGCGCAGATCATGGAGCGGGCCTTCGACTACCTCGACGCCCCCGTGAAGCGCGTCACCGGCAAGGACGTGCCCATGCCGTACGCGGCGAACCTCGAGAAACTCGCCCTGCCGAGCGTCGCCGAGGTGATCGACGCCTGCCGCGCCGTGACCTACCGCTGAGCGGAGAGCGCCCATGCCCATCAACATCCTGATGCCGGCCCTCTCCCCCACCATGGAGAAGGGCAACCTCGCCAAGTGGCTCAAGAAGGAAGGCGACGCCATCAAGGCCGGCGACGTCATCGCCGAGATCGAGACCGACAAGGCCACCATGGAGGTGGAGGCGGTCGACGAGGGCGTCCTCGCCAAGATCGTGGTGCCCGAGGGCACGGCTGACGTGCCGGTGAACGAGCTCATCGCTCTGATCGCCGGCGACGGCGAAGACCCCAAGGCGGTCGCCGCCGGCGGGGCTGCTTCCGCCCCCGGCGCGAAGTCTCCCCAGAACGCGCCTGACGTAGTGACGGCGGCGGCGCCGCCCGCCGCCGCCCAGGCGGCTGCCGCGCCCCAGTCCGAAGCCGCTGCGGCGGCGCCCGAGTCCCACTCGGCCGCCTCCTTCACGGCTGCCGCTCCGGCGGCGGGCGCTCCCGCAGCCCCGTCCCCGCAGACGGCGGAAGGCGCGCGCGTCTTCGCCTCGCCCTTGGCCAAGCGCATCGCCAAGGAGGCCGGGCTCGACCTCGGGCGGATCCAGGGCTCCGGCCCGCACGGCCGCATCGTGGAGCGCGACGTTCGCGCCGCCATGGAGGGCGGGGCTGCCAAGGCCGCGCCGGCGGCCCAGCCCACGGCGGCTCCGGCCGCTGCGCCTGCGGCCCGTGCGCCTGCGCCGACTCCGGCCTCGGACGAGGCCGTGAAGAAGCTCTTCGAGCCCGGCAGCTACGAGGAGATCCCGCACGACAACATGCGCAAGACCATCGCGCGCCGCCTCACGGAGGCGCGGCAGACGGTCCCGCAGTTCTACCTCACGGTGGACTGCGAGATCGACGCGCTGTTGAAGCTGCGCGAGCAGGTCAACGGCTCCGCGCCCAAGGGCAAGGACGGCGCGCCGGCCTGGAAGGTCTCCGTCAACGACATGGTGATCAAGGCGCTCGCCATGGCGCTGATGCGCGTGCCGGACGCCAACGTCACCTGGACCGAAGGCGCGATGCTGAAGCACAAGCACGCCGATGTCGGCGTCGCGGTGGCGCTGCCCGGCAACGGCCTGATCACGCCGATCATCCGCAAGGCCGAGGAGAAGACCCTCTCGGCCATCGCCAAGGCGATGAAGGACTTCGCGGTCCGCGCCAAGGACCGCAAGCTGAAGCCGGAGGAATACCAGGGCGGCACCACCGCCGTGTCCAACCTGGGCATGTTCGGCATCAAGGACTTCACGGCCGTGATCAACCCGCCGCACTCGACCATCCTGGCCGTGGGCGCGGGCGAGCAGCGCGCCGTCGTCCGCAAGGGCGAGCTGGCCGTCGCCACGGTCATGAGCATCACCATGTCCTGCGACCACCGCTCGGTGGACGGGGCTCTGGGCGCCCAGCTGATCTCGGCGGTCAAGGAGTTCATCGAGAACCCCATGAGCATGCTGGTCTAGCCACCTGTTCGTCATGGCCGGGCTGTCCCGGCCATCCACGCTTTCGTGTGGCCCGGCCTCTTGTGGATGCCCGGGTCAAGCCCGGGCATGACGGGAGAGCCAAATGGCCGAAACCTATGACGTGATCATCATCGGCGGCGGGCCGGGCGGGTATGTGACCGCCATCCGCGCGGCGCAGCTCGGGTTCAAGACGGCCGTGGTGGAGCGCGAGCACCTCGGCGGCATCTGCCTGAACTGGGGCTGCATTCCCACCAAGGCGCTGCTGCGCTCGGCCGAGATCTACCACTACATGCAGCATCCGCAGGCCTATGGCCTGACCCTGCAGGGCCAGCCGGGGTTCGATCCCGCCGCCGTGGTGAAGCGCTCGCGCAACGTTTCGGCGCAGCTCAACCAGGGCGTGGGCTTCCTGCTGAAGAAGAACAAGGTCGACGTGATCTGGGGCGAGGCCTTCATCACGAAGCCCGGCGAGGTGAAGGTCTCGGCGCCCAAGAAGCCGGCCGTTCAGCCGCAGAACCCCGTGCCGAAGGGCGTGAAGGGGGAGGGGACCTACGCGGCCAAGCACATCATCGTGGCGACCGGCGCGCGCCCGCGTGTGCTGCCCGGCATTGAGCCGGACGGCAAGCTGATCTGGACCTATTTCGAGGCCATGAAGCCGGATGCGTTCCCGAAGTCGCTGATCGTGATCGGCTCGGGCGCCATCGGCATCGAGTTCGCCTCGTTCTATCGCACCATGGGCGCCGAGGTGACCGTGGTCGAGGTGCTGCCGCAGATCCTGCCGGTTGAGGACGCCGAGATCGCGGCGCTCGCCCGCAAGCGCTTCGAGAAGCAGGGGATGAAGATCCTCTCCGGGGCCAAGGTGACCAAGGTCGAGAAGGGCGCCAACTCCGTCACCGCCACCATCCAGGACGAGAAGGGCGCCACGCAGACGCTCACGGCCGAGCGGCTCATCTCCGCGGTGGGCGTGGTCTGCAACACGGAAAACCTGGGCCTCGAGGGCCTTGGCGTGAAGATGGACCGGGGCAGCATCGTCACGGACGGGCTCGGACGCACCAACGTGCCCGGGATCTACGCCATCGGCGACGTCGCGGGCCCGCCCATGCTGGCGCACAAGGCCGAGCACGAGGGCGTGATCTGTATCGAGACCATCAAGGGCTTGCATACGCACGCGATGGACAAGCTCAAGATCCCGGGCTGCACCTACTGCAACCCGCAGGTCGCAAGCGTCGGCCTGACCGAGGCGAAGGCCAAGGAGCAGGGCTACCAGGTGAAGGTCGGCCGCTTCCCCTTCGTGGGCAACGGCAAGGCCATCGCGCTCGGCGAGCCGGACGGGCTGGTGAAGACGATCTTCGACGCCAAGACCGGCAAGCTGCTCGGGGCCCACATGGTCGGCGCGGAAGTCACCGAGCTCATCCAGGGCTACGTTGTCGCCATGAACCTGGAGACAACGGAGGAAGAGCTGATCCACGCGGTGTTCCCGCACCCGACGCTCTCCGAAATGATGCACGAGAGCGTGCTGGACGCGTATGGGCGGGTGATCCACGTCTAGGCCAGAACGACGCCCAGGAGGCACCTGATGGACGAACAGACCTACGGCGCCCTCGGCAACCCAGGCATGGGGTTCTTCGCCATGCTGGTGGTCGGCGTGCTGGCCGGCTGGATCGCCGAGAAGATCACCGAGTCCCGCCACGGGCTGTTCACCAACCTGCTTGTCGGCATCGCCGGCAGCTTCGTGGGCGGCAAGCTGGCGGAGCTCCTGAACGTCCCCGTGTTCGGCTTCTTCCGCACGCTGGTGGCGGCCGTGATCGGCGCGGTGCTGGTGCTGTGGATCTGGCGGCAGGTTCGCGGCCGGCCTCCGGGTTACTAAGCGCCGTCATCCCCTGCGGCCTGCGCAGCAGGCCGGGAAGGGGATCCAGGGAACTGGGTTCGCTTCCTGGGCGATTCCGAGGGCAATGCGTGGCGCGCGCTGCCCCTGGATCCCCTTCCCCTCCGCGGCTTCGCCGCTCCGGCCGGGGATGACGGCGAGTAGATGCAGTCCGCCCATGCGACCATGGCGCCGTAGTCCTCCGCCTTGCCGCGGCGCCCAAAACTGACTACCTCCCGTTGAGCGCGGCCCTCGGCCGCGAGGAGCTTGAAGCAATGGCCGTTCTCCTGGACACGCTGAACAAGGACACGCGTCCCCGCCATCCGGAGAAGGCGCATCGGCCGGACCAGCCAGTGCAGCGCAAGCCCGAGTGGATCCGCGTCAAAGCGCCGGGCTCGCCCCGATGGGCCGAGACCAACCGCATCGTCCGCGAGAACAACCTCGTCACCGTGTGCGAGGAGGCGGGTTGCCCCAATCTCGGCGAATGCTGGGACAAGAAGCACGCCACCTTCATGATCATGGGCGACACCTGCACGCGGGCCTGCGCCTTCTGCAACGTGAAGACCGGCCTGCCGGGCGCGCTCGATCCGCTTGAGCCGGCGCACATCGCCGAGGCGGTCGCCAAGCTCGGGCTGGAGCACGTCGTCATCACCTCCGTGGACCGGGACGACCTCGCCGACGGCGGCGCCGAGCACTTCGCCCAGGTGATCCGCGCCATCCGGGCTACGAGCCCGAAAACCACGATCGAGGTGCTGACGCCCGACTTCCTGCGCAAGGACGGGGCGCTGGAGGTGGTGGTCGCGGCGCGGCCGGACGTGTTCAACCACAATCTTGAGACGGTGCCGTCCAAGTACCTCAAGGTGCGGCCCGGCGCGCGCTACTTCCATTCCATCCGCCTGCTGCAGCGGGTGAAGGAGCTCGACCCGACCATCTTCACCAAGTCCGGCATCATGGTAGGGCTCGGCGAGGAACGGAACGAGGTGCTGCAGCTCATGGACGACCTGCGCTCGGCCGACGTGGATTTCCTCACCATCGGGCAGTACCTGCAGCCGACCAAGAAGCACCATCCGGTGATCCGCTTCGTCACACCGGACGAGTTCAAGAGCTTCGAGACCATCGCCCAGACCAAGGGCTTCCTGCTGGTGTCGTCCTCGCCGCTCACCCGCTCGTCCCACCACGCCGGCGAGGACTTCGCCAAGCTGAAGGCGGCGCGCCTCGCCCGGCAGGGCGCCTGAGCCGGCATGCCCTCCTTCCGCACCACGCGGCGGGTGAAGCACACCCCCGCCGACATGTTCGACCTCGTCGCAGACGTGGAGAAGTACCCACTGTTCCTGCCGCTGTGCGAGGGACTCAAGGTGCGCCGCCGGTCGCAGAGCGGGGAGGGCGTGGAGGTGCTCGTGGCCGACATGACGGTCGGCTACAAGGCGATCCACGAGACGTTCACCAGCCGGGTCACGCTGGACCGGCCGCGGCTCAAGATCCTGGTCGAGTACGTGGACGGGCCGTTCCGGCATCTGGAGAACCGCTGGTCGTTCCAGGCGGATCCCGCCGGGTGCGTGATCGAGTTCTACATCAACTACGAATTCCGCAGCCGCACCCTCGGGCTGCTGATGGGCGCCATGTTCGAGCGCGCCTTCCGGAAGTTCGCCGAAGCCTTCGAGGAGCGGGCCAACGTGGTCTACGGCGTCGGGCGGCGGTTTGGGGCCCAGGCCGAGGGGCCGGCGTAGGGTCGGGCAGGCCCTTCCCCCTCATTGCGAGCGCAGCGAAGCAATCCAGGGGGATGGGCGCGAACCTGAGGGTTGGAGGCCGTGGCCCCTGGATTGCTTCGTCGCTGCGCTCCTCGCAAAGACTGGGCTGGGAGCCTGACCGCCCGGTCAGGCGCTGACGCGCTCCAGCAGGTCCAGGGCGTCGCGCACGGCGGCTTCGCGGATGCCGGCGCGGCCGAGGTCGCCGTAGCGGCGCTCCAGGTGGATCGTCGTCCCGCCGCGGCGGGCGGCGGCGAAGTGGACGAGGCCGACCGGCTTCAGGTCCGAGCCGCCGCCGGGGCCGGCGACCCCGGTGATGGCGACGGAGACGTCCGCGGGCGAATGGGCGAGGGCGCCTTCGGCCATGGCGCGGGCCACCGGTTCGCTGACGGCGCCATGGGCCCTGATCACGTCCGGGGGGACCCCGACCAATTCCACCTTGGCCTCATTGGAGTAGGTCACGAAGCCACGCTCCACGACGTCGGAGGAGCCGGGGACGGCGGTGAGGGCGCCCGACACCAGCCCGCCGGTGCAAGACTCCACCGTGGCGGCCTTCATGCCCCGGGTGCGCAGGTGAGCCAGCACGGCGGCCGCGCGGTTCTCGATGTCGTGCGGGATCATGCTTCCGGCTCCGGCGGCAGGCGCAGGGTGGCGATGGCCTGGGCCACGATGCCCTCGCCCCGGCCGGTGAAGCCCATGCGCTCGGAGGTGGTCGCCTTCACGGCGACGCGCCCCGGCGCGATGGCGCAGATGTCCGCGATGCGCGCCCGCATGGCGTCGCGGTGCGGGCCGACCTTGGGCGCCTCGCACACGATCGTCACGTCGACATGGTCGATGCGCCCGCCGCGGGCCCGGACAAGGTCCACCGCATGGGCGAGGAAGCGGTCGGACGACGCGCCCTTCCACTGCATGTCGGAGGGCGGAAAATGCGAGCCGATGTCGCCGTCGGCGAGGGCGCCGAGCACGGCGTCCGTGACCGCGTGCAGGGCCACGTCGCCATCCGAATGCGCGGTGACGCCCTGGCTGTGCGGAATGGCGACGCCGCCCAGCATCACATGGTCTCCGGGACCGAAGGCGTGCACGTCGTAGCCGAAGCCGACGCGGGTCTCCAGCGGCCGGCTCAGCCGGGCTTCGGCCTCGGCGAAATCCTCGGGGCGGGTGAGCTTCACGTTGCGCACATCTCCCTCTACCACGCGGACGGTCGAGCCCGCCCATTCCGCGACGGCGGCGTCGTCGGTCAGGTCAGCAACGCCGGCGTCGGCCGCACGGCGATGCGCCGCGAGCAAAGGCTCGAACGCGAAGGCCTGCGGGGTCTGGACCGCCCGGAGTTCGCTGCGGGCGGGCGTTTCGATGATCGCGCCGGCTGCGTCCACTCGCTTGATCGTGTCTACGACAGGTACGCCCGGAACGGCGGCGCCGGTTTCGGCGGCTGCGGCCGCGACCCGCTGAACAAGCGATGCGGAGGCGAACGGCCGCGCGGCATCGTGGATAAGGACGTGCGTCGGCGGCGTGGCGAGCCGGGACAGCGACTCCAGCCCGTTGCGCACGGAGGCTTGCCGCGTGGGGCCTCCGATGACGGGCGGCAGCAGGCGGCGCGCGAGTTCGGGCGGCAATTCATCCAGCATCGCGGCATAGCGCGGGCCGTCCTCGGGGCCCGTCGCACATAGGATTTGCGCCTCGGGCAGGGCTTCGCCCAGCGCCAGGATGCTGCGCGCGAGGACGCTGATCCCGGCCACTGGCCGGTATTGCTTGGGAAGGCCTAGGCCGGCCCGCTCGCCACGTCCCGCGGCGACGACCAACACGGCCCAGACGGGCTGCTTTGACATGGCTCTCGTTTGACGCGGAACGAGGCCACCGTCAAACCGTCGCCGCCAGGCGACAGGCGGAGCGATCGAGAGGATGGAGCGCCCGAGCCCCTTGTTGCAGCGCAAAAGATGTCTAGAATGCAGGCGCCATGGTAGACTGCACAAAAAAGGGGCAGGGCTCCCTTCCCCCAGTCAGGATTGGTGCGCTGGTCTTGGACGGCTGCACGGCGCTCGCCCCTATGTCGGGGGTGACCGATGTCGGCTTGAGGCGCATCGCCAGACGGTTCGGCACTTCGCTCGTGGTGTCCGAGATGGTCGCGTCAGACGAGTTTGTTCGGGGCTCCGCCGAGGCGCAGCTGCGGGCGGAGGGGACGGGCGTCGATCCGCACGTGGTCCAGATCGCCGGGCGCGAGCCGTATTGGATGGGCGAGGCCGCAAAGGTGGCGGAGGCCTCAGGCGCAGCGGCGGTCGACATCAACATGGGATGCCCGGCCAAGAAGGTTACGGGCGGGCTTGCCGGCTCCGCCCTCATGCGCGACCTGGATCACGCGCTCTCGCTCATCGAGGCCACCGTCGCAGCCGTCTCGATCCCGGTCACGGTGAAAATGCGGCTGGGCTGGGACGACACGGCGCGGAACGCGCCGGATCTGGCGCGTCGTGCGGAGGAGGCGGGCGTCCAGCTCGTCACGGTTCATGGGCGCACGCGCTGCCAGTTCTACAAGGGGCAGGCGGATTGGGCGGCGATCCGCGCCGTCAAGGACGCCGTCTCGATCCCGGTGATCGCCAATGGCGACTGCGCCAGCGTCGAGGACGCGCGCGCCATGCTGGCGCGCTCCGGCGCGGACGGCGTCATGGTGGGCCGCGCGGCCGTGGGGCGGCCCTGGTTGCCGGGCGTCATCGCCAAGGCCCTTGCCGGCGAGCCGGCGAAGGCGCCGAGCATCGAGGAACGCCGACTGGCCGCGCTCGAACATTACGACAGCCTCCTCTCGGCCTATGGCGTCCATGTGGGGCTGCGCCATGCGCGCAAGCACCTCGCCGCCTACGCCGAAGACCTCGTTCGCCAGGGCCATGCGGTTCCCCAGGACCTGCGCCAGGCGCTCGTGACCCAGGACTCTCCTACCGCAGTCATCGCGGCGCTCAACGCCGCCTTCGACAGCCCCCTGCTGGACGCCGCCGCATGAACTTCACGCTCAACCTGAACCGCCGACGCGAGCCGGCCGCCACGCCAGGCGGCCGGGGCGAGGCCATCCTCAACGTGCTGCCGCTGCCCGTGCTGCTGATCGACACGGACGGCAAGGTGGCGGAGGCCAATGCGGCGGCCGAGTTCTTCTTCGAGATGAGCCGGCCGATGCTGAAGCGGCATCAACTCGCGGATTTGCTGCCGTTCGGCTCGCCCATCCTGAACCTGGTGGACGAGGCCCGACGCCGCGAAGGCAGCATGAACGAGTACCGCGTGGACATCGGCAGCCCGCGGCTCGGCAGCGAGCGCATCGTCGACGTGTTCGTCGCGCCGGCGGGCGAGGGCGACCCTCATGTCGTGCTGATGCTGCAAGAACGGACAATTGCCGAAAAAATAGACAGGCAGTTGACCCATCGCGGCGCGGCGCGTTCGATTTCCGCGCTCGGCTCCATGCTGGCGCACGAGATCAAGAACCCGCTGTCCGGGATTCGTGGGGCAGCCCAGTTGCTGGAGATGTCGGCCTCCGACGACGACCGGCGGCTCACCCGCCTGATCTGCGACGAAACGGATCGGATCGTGAAGCTCGTGGACCGGTTCGAGGATTTCGCGGACGGCCGTCCCGTCGAACGCGAGCCGGTGAACATCCACGCCGTGCTTGAGCACGTGAAGCGGCTCGCCGCTTCCGGATTCGCGCGGCATATCCGGTTCATCGAGACCTACGATCCCTCGCTGCCGCCGGTCATGGGCAACCGCGACCAGCTCATCCAGGTCTTTCTCAACCTGGTGAAGAATGCAGCGGAGGCGATTGGCCCGGACGCGGTGGACGGGGAAATCGAGCTCACCACCGCGTTTCGTCCCGGCGTGCGCATCACGGCCCCGGGCTCGCGCGAACGCGTGAGCCTCCCGCTGGAATTCTGCGTGCGCGACAACGGCCCCGGCGTGCCGGACGACCTCATCCGGCACCTCTTCGACCCCTTCGTCACTACCAAGCAGAGCGGGAGTGGCCTCGGTCTTGCTTTGGTAGCAAAGATCGTCGGGGACCACGGAGGCGTGATCGAGTGCGACTCCCTGCCCCGGAGAACCACCTTCCGCGTGCTCATGCCCATGCATGTGGCGCGCGATGGTCGGGCCTGACAACTATGAAGGGTGATCGATGCCGAGTGGCACTATCCTCGTCGCAGACGACGATGCCGCAATCCGGACCGTTTTGAATCAGGCGCTTGCGCGCGCCGGTTATGAAGTCAGGTCAACGGGCACCGCTTCCGGCCTGTGGCGCTGGGTGGCGGCCGGCGAGGGCGACCTCGTGGTCACCGATGTCGTGATGCCGGACGAGAACGCGTTCGACGTGCTGCCGCGCATCAAGAAGCTGCGGCCCGATCTCCCGATCATCGTCATGAGCGCCCAGAACACGTTCATGACCGCCATCAAGGCGTCCGAGCGGGGCGCCTACGAGTACCTGCCCAAGCCCTTCGACCTGAAGGAGCTCATGGCCATCGTCTCCCGCGCGCTGTCGCGGCCCAAGGGCGCGCCCAGCGCGGAAGAGCCGGATCATCCCGAGGACATCCCGCTGGTCGGCCGCTCTCCGGCCATGCAGGAGATCTACCGGGCGCTTGCGCGGCTCATGCAGACCGACCTCACGGTGATGATCACCGGCGAGTCCGGCACGGGCAAGGAGCTGGTGGCCCGGGCCCTGCACGACTACGGCAAGCGGCGGAAGGGGCCGTTCGTGGCCGTCAACATGGCGGCCATTCCGCGGGACCTGATCGAGAGCGAGCTTTTCGGCCACGAGAAGGGCGCCTTCACGGGAGCGTTGCAGCGGGCGTCCGGGCGCTTCGAGCAGGCCGAGGGCGGCACGCTGTTCCTGGACGAGATCGGCGACATGCCCATGGAGGCGCAGACGCGGCTCCTGCGCGTGCTGCAGCAGGGCGAGTACACCACCGTCGGCGGGCGCACGCCCATCAAGACCAACGTCCGCATCGTGGCGGCCACCAACAAGGACCTGCGGATCTCCATCCAGCAGGGCCTGTTCCGCGAGGACCTGTTCTTCCGGCTCAACGTCGTGCCTCTGCGGCTGCCGCCGCTGCGCGAGCGCTCGGAGGATATCGCGGACCTCGTGCGGCACTTCTTCACCTTGGTGGAGCGCGAGGGACTGCCACGCAAGCAGATCGACGCCGCGGCGCTCGACCGGATGAAGCGCTACCGCTGGCCCGGCAACGTGCGCGAGCTGGAGAACCTCGTCCGGCGCCTCGCCGCCCTGTACCCGCAGGAGACTATCACGGAGCCGCTGATCGAGGCGGAGCTGGCGGAGCCGAGCCTGGCGTCTCCGTCCACGGTTACGAAGCCCGGCGAGGCTGCGCCGGAGGACGACACCCTGATGGCCTCGGTGGAACGGCACCTCGGCAAGTACTTCGCCCAGTTCAAGGGCGACCTGCCGCCGCCCGGGCTCTATCACCGGGTGTTGAGGGACCTGGAGGAGCCGCTGATCGGCGCCGCTCTGGCCGCGACCCGCGGCAACCAGATCAAGGCGGCGGAGCTGCTGGGGCTCAACCGAAACACGCTCCGCAAGAAGATCCGGGACCTCGACATCCAGGTGATCCGCACCACGCGATAGCGCTCCAGATGACGGAGCGCCGCCTGCTGGCCGCGCTCCTTGCGGCCGGTCGGGCGGAGCGGATCTTCCGCCAGAAGACTGCGGCTTGGCCGCGAAGGGGAGGGATCCAGGGTCATAGCTCCGCCCTGGGTCCCTTTCGCCTTGTTGGGCGCCTCAGAGCATGTCGAGCGGGCGCTTGCGGCGTGGCGGCGGGTAGTCGCGGTCGAGCTGGGCGAAATCCTCGGCATCCAGCGCGAGGTCGGCGGCGGCGCGGTTCTCGCGTACGTGCTGCACGGTCCCAGCTTTGGGAATCGCGATCACGTCATCCCGGCGCAGCACCCAGGCGAGGGCGACCTGGTAGGGCGTGACGCCATGCTTCTTGGCGACCGCCGTGAGCGCGTTCGTGTGCGGCAGGGCGCCCTGTTCGATGGGCGAATAGGCCATGGTGGGCATGCTGCGGCCCTGAAGCCATGGCATCAGCTCGAACTCCGGCCCGCGGCGGACGAGGTTGTAGAGGATCTGGTTCGTCTGGCAGGCCTCGCCGCCGGCGGCCAGCAGGTCCTGCATGTCCGAGGTGTCGAAGTTGCTGACTCCCCAGGCGCGGATCTTGCCGGCTCCGCGCAGGTCCTCGAAGCCGGCGATCGTCTCCTCCAGGGGCACGCTGCCCGGCCAGTGGAGGAGGTAGAGGTCCAGGTAGTCCGTCCCGAGCCGGCGTAGGCTCGCCTCGCAGGCGCGCTTCATGGCGGCACGCCCGGCGTTGTGCGGGTAGACCTTGCTGACCAGGAAGACATCCTTGCGCAGACCCTGCAGGGCCTGTGACAGCAATTGCTCGGTGCGCCCGTCGCCGTACATTTCGGCCGTGTCGACCAGCGTCATGCCGAGCTCCACGCCGAGCTGGACGGACTCGATTTCGGAACGCCGCCGCTCCATTCGCTCGCCCATCTTCCAGGTTCCCATGCCGAGGTTCGGAACGCTCGTTCCGTCCGGGAGCATGAGATTGCGGATCATGGGGAGACCTCCGTTGGGCGCGCCGCCGCTGCGCACGTTTTCCAGCTGGTCAACTCGGGGCCTCAGGCCAAGGTTGCCGCATCGCTCCAAGCCTCCCGAGTCATGTGTCGGAACTGTGGAGGCTCAGCGCGGCATGTGCGTGATCCTCCGCATTTTTGCGCCGGAAAGGAACGACGCGGCGCGTGTCCGGTTTGCAGTCGCAGCTTCTGGGAGACCACATTATGAGCGACATCGCGCATTCCTTCGGCAATCCGGGCGGAGCCTCCACTAATGTCGGCGGGACGGAGCGGGCGCTCTCCACCATCGGGGGAGCCCTGATCACCATCGACGGCCTGCGCAGCGGCACCACCTGGGGCGCCCTGCGGGCGCTCGTCGGCGCGCTCCTGATCGCCCGCGGCGTGACCGGCCACTGCCCGGGCTACACGGCGCTGGGCATCGACACGGCCCATGGCGAACGGTCTGACGGCGGCATGGCGTGAGGGCGGCCCGATGAGCTTCTTTCTCACGAGCCCGCTCTTCACCAATGGGCAGGCCATCCCGAAGCGGTTCACGCGGTTCGGCGAGAACATATCGCCGCCACTCATCATCCAGGGCGCGCCGGAGGGGACACGCTGCTACGCCCTGCTGGTGGAAGACACCGACGCAAGCAATTTCGTCCACTGGGGCGCCTTCGACTTCACCGCCGAGCATCTGCCCGAGGGCGCGGGCTCGGACCCGGCGCTGGCGCCCGCCGGCCTTCGGCAGGTGATGAACGGATTTGGCCGTGTGGGCTATGACGGTCCCCAGCCTCCCGGCGAGGCCAGCGTTCACAACTACTATTTCCGCCTGCTGGCGCTTCCCGAGCCGCTCGGTTTCGAGGATGGCTGCGACCCCGCCACGATGTGGACCCAGGCGCGGGCGCGCCGTATCGCCGAGGTGGACCTGATCGGCCTCTACATGGGTACGCCGTTGTAGCGGCTGCGAGTTCCCGGGCCGAAGGGCATGGACGCCGCATGACAACCCTGTAATCTCGGCCGGCGCGCCCGCCAGGCGCGCCAAAAGAGAGACAGGGAGTTGAAGATGACGGAATTCACCCGGCGCGACCTCGCGGGGCTGGCCGCGGGATTGTCCATCGCCGCCATGGGGGCAAGCCGCGCGTCGGCGCAGGGCCCCACCTTCTTTCGCATCGGCACTGGCGGCACGGCCGGCACCTACTATCCGGTAGGCGGCATGATCGCCAACGCCGTCTCCAATCCGCCGAACCTGATCCTGACCGCGCAGGCGTCCAACGGCTCCGTCGCGAACATCAACGGCATCGTGAGCGGACAGCTTGAGTCCGGCTTCACCCAGGCCGACGTGGCCGCCTGGGCCTATACGGGCACGGGCCTGTTCGAGGGCAAGCCCAAGGCCGAGGACCTGCGCCTCATCGCCAACCTCTACCCGGAGAGCATCCACTTCGTGGCGGCCAAGAGCGCCAACGTGAAGTCGGTGGCGGACCTCAAGGGGAAGCGCGTGTCGCTGGACGAGCCGGGCTCGGGCACGCTGGTGGACGCCCGCATCATCATGAAGGCGTTCGGCCTGACCGAGAACGACATCAAGCCCGAATACGTGAAGCCGAACCAGGCGGCGGACAAGCTGCGGGATGGTTCCCTTGACGCCTTCGTGTTCGTTGGCGGCTATCCGACCAGCGCCATCTCCGAGCTCGCGGCCACGGGCGGCGGCATCGACATCGTGCCCATCACGGGGCCGCAGGTGGACGCGTTGCTGAAGCAGTATCCGTTCTTCGCCGCTGACGAGATCCCGGCTGGGACCTACAAGGGCGCGGACGCCGCGAAGACGCTGGCGGTCGGCGCCCAGTGGGTGACCTCGGCCAAGGTTTCGGCCGACACGGTGTACGCGATCACGAAGGCCCTGTGGTCCGACAAGGCCCGGGCGACGCTCGACGCCGGGCACGCCAAGGGCAAGATGATCCGCAAGGAGACGGCGCTCGCCGGCGCCGGCATACCGGTTCACCCGGGAGCCGAGCGTTTCTACAAGGAAGCGGGCGTGCTCAAGTAGGGCTAGTCTGAGGCGGGGCAGGCGTCGAGCGGCGCCGGCGCCCCGCCGTGAGGCAGGCAGCCGGCCTGACCCAGGCTGAACGCGGCGACGGTTCTCGGCGTCATCCCCGGCGGCCTGCCCAGCAGGCCGGGAAGGGGATCCAGGGGGCTTGGCGCTCATGCTGGTCGTCGGCGAGCGCGGCAGGGCCGTCATCCGCGGCCTGCGCGAGCTGGCCCAAGGCCGGCGCGCGCGGCCCCTGGATCCCCTTCCCCTGCGCGGCTGCGCCGCTCCGGCCGGGGATGACGGTGGAGAGGTCCGCGCCCTTAAGGCGTCTGGATGGGTGAGTGACACACGGGCGAATACAGGTCCGCAGGCGAGGGAATCACGTTGACGGAAAAGCGCGCCGGCGGCCATGCGGCCGTTCTCGAAGCCGACCCGCTCAAGCTCGAAGAGCAGTTCGATCCGGAGATCCATTTCCGGCCGCTGCTGCCGGCCACCGCCTGGATCGTGGCCGGCCTGCTCTTCGCCCTGTCCTGCTTCCACTACTACACCGCGGGCTTCGGGCTCCTGCCCGAGACGACGCACCGCGGCGTCCACATGGCCTTCGTGCTGGGCCTCATCTTCCTCGTGTTCGCCGGGCGCGCGCGCGACCAGAACCGGGTCGCGCCCCACGCCTGGTGGCGGCCCGGCGGCATCCTGCTGGTCGACTGGGCCCTGGCGGTCGCGGCCGCCGTGGCGAGCCTCTACGTGCCGTGGATCTTCCAGGACCTCGCGTTCCGCGTGGGGAACCCGAACACCACCGACGTCGTCATGGGCACGATCCTGATCGTGGTGCTGCTGGAGGCCACGCGTCGCTCTGTCGGCATCGCGTTGCCGCTGATCGCGGTGGGGCTGATGGCCTACGCCTATTTCGGCCCGTCCATGCCGGGCATCTTCACGCACCCGGGCGCCACCTGGAGCGGGGTGGTCAATCACCTCTACCTCACCAGTCAGGGAATCTACGGCGTCGCGCTCGGCGTGGTGGCGACCTACGTCTTCCACTACGTTCTGTTCGGGGTGCTCGCGACCCGCATCGGGCTCGGCAAACTGTTCATCGACCTCGCGTCCTGGGTGGCGGGGTGCTACGCGGGCGGGCCCGCCAAGGTGGCCATCTTCGGCTCGGCTCTGTTCGGCATGATCTCGGGCTCGTCCATCGCAAACACGGTGACGGTGGGCTCGCTGACGATCCCGGCGATGATCCGGCTCGGCTATCCCAAGCACTTCGCCGCCGCGGTGGAGTCCACGGCCTCCACCGGGGGCCAGATCACGCCGCCCATCATGGGGGCGGCCGCCTTCCTGATGATCGAGTTCCTGGGCGTGTCCTACTCGACGATCATCCTGGCCGCGATCGTGCCGGCGTTCATGCATTTCTTCGGCGTGTTCTGCCAGGTTCACTTCGAGGCCAGGAAGAAGGGCATGCGCGGACTCACCCGCGAGGAACTGCCCGATCCGATGCAGACCATCCGGGAGGGGTGGCAGACGGTCATTCCGCTCGCGGTGCTGCTGCTCGTGCTGTTCAGCGGCTACACGCCGTACCTGGCCGCGTTCTGGGGCATCACCTCTTGCATCATCGTCGGCGTCGGCCGTTCGCCGGTCCTGTCCGTGGCCGCGTTCGCGGCGCTGGTGGGCGCAGTCGCGCTGGGGCTGCTGACCAAGTGGGTGTTCATCCTCCCCATGGCGGCCATACTCGTCGGTCTGCTCGCCTGGTCCTGGCTGTCCAGCCCCGAAGGCCGGGCCCGCGTGGCGGATATCGGCGACGCCTTCGTGGTCGGGGCGAAATACGCAATCTCCGTGGGCGCGGCGGCGGCCACGGTCGGCATCATCGTCGGGGTGATCACGCTCACGGGCGTGGGCTTCAAGATCTCCTGGATGGTGACGCAACTCGCCAGCCAGATGGGCGGGGCCGTGCTGGCCGTCCTGCCGGCCGGCGTGTTCACGCCCCAAGGCGCCACGCTGTTCTTCACGCTGCTGTTGACCGCGATCGTCTGCATCCTGCTGGGCTGCGGCGTGCCGACCACGGCGACCTACATCATCATGGTGACGGTCGCGGCGCCGACGCTCGGCATGCTCGGCGTAGCGCCCATCGTGGCGCATTTCTTCGTGTTCTATTACGGCGTGCTCGCCGACGTGACGCCGCCGGTGGCGTTGGCCGCCTATGCGGGCGCCAGCATGGCCGGGGCCGACCCGTTCCGAACGGGCAACACGGCGTTCCGGCTGGCGCTGGGCAAGGCGTTGGTGCCGTTCGTGTTCACCTATGGGCCGGCCATGCTGATCGTCACCCAGGGCTTCACCTGGACGGATTTCCTGGTCACCACCTTCGGGTGCATGGCCGGCATCGTGATGCTGTCGGCGGCGTTCAGCGCCTACATGCTGGCGCCCTTGCGCGGGTGGGAGCGAGCGGTGCTGATCGTCGCCGCCCTGCCAACGGTCGCGCCGGGGCTGCCATCCACGTTGGTCGGCATCGCCATGGCCAGCCCGGTGCTGCTGCTCCAGCTGCGCCGGCGCCGCGCTAGTCCGGCCGTGGCGGCCGTTTCTCTTCCCTGAACGGCGCGACGCGCCAAATGAAAACGGCCGGGCAGGGGCCCGGCCGTTCCGTGATGCTTCGGTGAGGCCGCTCAGCCCTGGTAGGGCACGACCTTCTGCTGCTGAACGCCGAGGCCTTCGATGCCGACGCGCATCACCTCGCCGGCCTTCAGGAAGCGCTGCGGCTTCATCCCGAGACCCACGCCGGGGGGCGTGCCGGTGGTGATGATGTCGCCCGGATCGAGCTGCATGAACTGCGAGATGTAGGAGACGAGGCGCCGGATGCCGAAGATCATGGTCTTCGAGGAGCCGTCCTGCATGCGCTTTCCATCCACCTCGAGCCACATGGCGAGGTTCTGGACGTCCTTGATCTCGTCCGGGGTGACCAGCCAGGGGCCGAGCGGGCCGAAGGTGGGCGAGCCCTTGCCCTTCATCCACTGGCCGGAGCGCTCGGTCTGGAAGGCGCGCTCGGACATGTCGTTGCAGATGCAGTAGCCGGCGACGTAGTCGATGGCGTTCTCCTCGGAGACGTAGAGGGCGGTCTTGCCGATCACGAAGGCGAGTTCGACCTCCCAGTCGAGCTTGGTGGAGCCCTTCGGGATCATCACGTCGTCATTGGGGCCGACGACGCAGTTCGGGGCCTTGTTGAAGAGGATCGGCTCTTCCGGGATGGGCGCGCCGGTTTCGGCCGCATGGTCGGCGAAGTTCAGGCCGACGGCGACGAAGTTGCCCGGACGGGCGACGCAGGAGCCGAGGCGAACGCCGGACGGGGCGGCCGGCAGGCTCTTCGGGTCGAGCGCGGCGACGCGGGCGAGCGTCTGCTTGTCCAGTGCGGCGCCCGCCCAGTCGGCCACATGGGCGGAGACGTCGCGGATCACGCCATCGGCGTCCACGATGCCGGGCTTTTCGGCGCCGGGCTGGCCGAAACGAACGAGCTTCATTGGGCTTTCCTCGATTGAACCGTTTTGATTGAGCGATGCGAAATCGTCGCGGCGACCTTGCAGGAGGCGGCCGGAGAGGGCAAGCGCCACGGCCGCGGCCCAGCCGTGCGGGCGACGAAACTGTTGCAGGCGGGCAACGAAGACCGGCAATCAGAACGGATTAGGCCGAAGGAGTCGCTCCAATTCGCCCACCGATCCGCGCGGGATCTTCGCGTTTATGACGGTTTCGATGTGAACAATGCCTTTCCGCACGAAAAGCATTCCAATTCGAGGCCTTTTGCCCCGATTTGACCGCTCCTAGGCTGGAGACGTCGAAAAGAGGGCGGAAATCCGGCCCGATTGCCACAATTCGCGAATACGGGCATGACTGGGACACGAGCGCTTCGGACAGAATCCGATGCAGCATCAATCAAGAAGTGTGTTGGGGAAACGCATGTCCCATTCCGCGCTGAAGACGGTTCTCGCCTCCGCCGCATCGGCCACCATCCTCATGATCGCCGCCCAGGGCTCGGCCCAGGCTGGCGCCTTCGGCCTGCGGGAGCAGAGCACCATCGGAGCCGGCATGGCGTTCGCCGGCGTGGCGGCGGGATCTGCGAGCCTCGGCTCGATGTTCTGGAACCCGGCGACGGTCACCGACCTGCCGGGCATGCGCAGCGAGCAGAACTTCACGTATGTGGCGCCGTACGCGAAGCTCACGACCGAGCCGGGCTCCTCGCCGGGCTACGCGGCGCTGGGCGGGCGCTCCTCGGGCGACATCGGCCAGGACGGCTTCCTGCCCGCGGGCTACAGCAGCTACCAGGTGAACGACCGGCTCTGGCTGGGCCTCTCCAGCGGCGCGCCCTTCGGGCTCGCCACCAAGCCTGACGCGGACTGGGCTGGCCGCGCCTACGGCAGCTCGACCAAGGTGAGCTCGGTCGAGGTGACGCCCTCGGTGGCGTACAAGATCAACGACTGGCTGTCCGTCGGCGCCGGCCTGCGCGTGCTGTATTTCCACGCGCGCTACACTTCCGCGGTTCCGGCTCTTGCTGCCCCGCAGGCGTGGAACGTCGCCGGCCTGGAAGGGGACGACACCAACGTGGGCTTCACGCTGGGCGCCACGCTGAAGCCCTGGGCCGGCGGCGAAATCGGCATCGGCTACCGCTCCATGGTGCGCGAAACGCTGGACGGCAACTTCTTCGGCGGGCAGGCGCTGGCGCCGCCTCCGTTCGGGGCGATGCTGAACCACAACTTCAAGGCCACAGTGAACCTGCCCGAGACCGTGACGGTCGGCATCCGGCAGGAGATCAACCCGGCGTTGACGCTGTCCGGTACGGTGGAGTGGACCAACTGGAGCCGCGCCGGCTTCCCGCGCATCGTCGACCAGACCACGGGGACCCTGCACGCGGCCACGCCGTTCCTGCCGCTCGACTACAAGGACGGCTGGTTCTTCTCCGTCGGCGCCGACTACAGGATCAACCCGGCCTGGACCGTGCGCGCGGGCCTTGGCTACGAGATCTCGCCGATCCGCGACTCCAGCCGCTCGACCCGCCTGCCGGATTCGGATCGCATTTGGACCTCGCTGGGCGCGACCTACGATTGGGACGAGAAGCTCGCGTTCAACCTCGGCTACACGCACATCTTCGCCAAGAGCGGCGACGTGCGGATCAACGCCGCGAACCCGAACTACAACCCGCGCCTGGCGCCCGTGTTCGACACGCTCAACGCCGACGGCAAGGCGCACGTGGACATCGTGTCGCTCGGCCTGAGCTACCGTTGGGACGACGTGCGCCAGACGATTCCGGTCAGCCAGCCGATCGTCCGCAAGTACTGAGCGGGGCAGGCCCCCAAGCGCAAAGGCCGGCGGAAACGCCGGCCTTTTTCATTCAAGTGGGTCAAGTTGATGCTTGGCGGGCGCGGGGCTTGAACGCCCGTGTCACGCCCGGATCTTCACATAGTCGCCCGGAGCGTCGCCCAGCGGCTCCAGCTTGCCGCCGCCAGGCTTCCGCGCCTCCACCTTCTCGGGCGCCTGGGCGGCGATCCACTGAATCCAATGCGGCCACCAGGAGCCGGGGTGCTCCGTGGCGTTGTCGATCCATTCGTTGAGCTCGCCTTCCGGCTTGCCGCCCGTCCAGAACTGGTATTTCGGCTTTTCGGCCGGGTTCACGACGCCGGCGATGTGGCCGGAGCCGGCCAGCACGTAGGTGACCTCGCCGCCGAAGCGCTGGGAGCCCAGGAACACGGACTTGGCCGGGGCGATGTGGTCCTCGCGGGCCGCGAGGTTGTAGATCGGGATGCTCACCCTCTTGAGGTCGAGCTCGATCCCGCCAACCTCCATCTGACCTTTGGAGAGCTTGTTCTCCAGGTAGCAGTTGCGCAAGTAGAAGGAGTGGTTCGCCGCCGGCATGCGGGTGGAATCGGAATTCCAGTAGAGCAGGTCGAATGGAAAGGGCTCCTGGCCCTTCAGGTAGACGTTCACCACGTAGGGCCAGATGAGGTCGTTCGGCCGCAGCATGTTGAAGGCCGAGGCCATGCTGGAGCCCTCCAGGTAGCCGCGGGCATACATCCGGTCCTCGATGTTGCGCACCTGGTCCTCGTCGACGAACACCGAGAGGTCGCCCGCATGGGTGAAATCGACCTGGGTGGTGAACAGGGTCGCGCTCTCGATGCGCTCGTCCCCGACCGCGGCCATGTAGGCCAGCGCCACGGAGAGCAGGGTGCCGCCCACGCAGTAGCCGATGGCGGTGACCTTCTTCTCGCCCGTTGCCTGCTCCACGACGTCGAGGGCGGTGAAGATGCCCTCGCGCATGTAGTCCTCGAAGCTCTTCGTCGCCTGGCGCTCGTCCGGGTTCACCCAGGAGATCGTGAACACGGTCAGGCCCTGGGATACCGCCCAGCGGATGAAAGACTTATCCGGGTTGAGGTCGAGGATGTAGAATTTGTTGATCCAGGGCGGCACGATGAGGAGCGGGCGCTTGTAGACCTGCTCCGTCACGGGCTCGTACTGGATCACCTCCATCAGGTCGTTGCGGAAGATGACCTTGCCGGGCGTGGTCGCCATGTTGACGCCCACGGCGAAGTTGCCGGACGTGGTCTGGCGCAGCTTGAGCGTGCCCTTGCCGGCCTCGATGTCCTCCGCCAGCATCTTCATGCCGCGCACGAGGTTCTCGCCGTTCTCCTTCAGGGTCTCGCGGATCAGCTCGGGGTTGGTGGCGACGAAGTTCGTGGGCGCGAGGGCGCTCGAGATCTGCCGCACGTAGAACTCGGCCTTGTGCTTCGTGTGCGGATCGAGCCCGTCCGACTGCTTGACCAAGTCCTCGGCCCAGCGCGAAGTGATCAGGTAAGCCTGCTTGATGAAGTCGAAGACCGGGTTCTCGGACCATTCCGGGTCCTTGAACCGCTTGTCGCCGGGATCGGGCTCGGCCACCGGTGGGACGGGCTCGCCCTGGATGCGCTTCATGGAGCCGGCCCAGAGGTCCAGGAAGCCTTTGGTCAGGGAGGTCTGGGCCATGATCAGGCGCTGCGGGTCGGCGGCCCAGTGCTCGGCGATCTGGCCGAACGTCTTGACCACGTCGCTGACTTCGCTGCTCACGCCCGGCTTGACGTGCCCCTGCTCCACGGGCTTCAGCGCGGCGGCGGTGGCCTTCCCCAGTTCCTCCATGAGCTTGGCGGAATTGGCCGCCAGGGCCTCCGCGTTCGGCACGGGGATCTGGGTCTGCTGTTTCGACTCGCCGCCCTGCATGTCCTACGTTCCCTCCATGTCGCCGGCGTCCCTTGCCGGGGCGCTCGTTGCCGACATAATAACGGCCACGATGGCCTTGAAGGTCAGAATTTTTACTGAAGCCTCTAGGCGTTTGGTCCAACGCCCAATGACGGAGAAGAATCGGTGATCATCGGGCGCCTTCGGAGGATCAACACACGGCCTTTGGGGGCGATGATCGCCGTTGCGGGCATCGCCTTTGGAGGGGCGGGCTGTTCGGCCCAGACGAGCGGGAGCTCGGGCCTCAAGCCGATCACCGACAAGCTTAACATCACCACCACCGTGCCGCCCGCCGCCGACTTCGTCGAGAAAAGCAGGCCGCAGTCCATGGACTACATGCCCGTCGGGGTGGTCCCGCCGGCGCGCAGCGTGAAGCCGCGCACGCCCGACCAGGTTAAGGCGCTCGAGGCCGAGATGGAGGGGACCCGCAAACGCCACGACGCGCTCGGCGGACGCAAGCCGCCTGCGACAGCCGCCGCGAAGGCCAAGCCCAAGTCTCCCGACAGCAAGTCCTCAGACAAAAAGACCACGGCTCCCGCGCAGCCGATGTGAACGAATGCGTGCGGGCGCGCCGGCCTGATGGTACACAGGCGCGCTGCTTCGCGACGCGCGGCGGCGATCCCGGCGCGTCGTTGCGTGGCGTGGCCGGGGTCCACCAGGAACGCCCCTTGCCGGCGCGGCCGGGGAGGGGCCCGATCAACGGGACCCGAACGCCATGTCAACCGATTTCCACCGCATCAAGCGACTGCCGCCCTACGTCTTCGAGCAGGTGAATCGGATCAAGGCCGCCGCACGCAACGCTGGCGCCGACATCATCGATCTCGGCATGGGCAACCCGGACCTGGCGGCCCCCAAGCACGTGATCGAGAAGCTGGTGGAGACCGCCGGCAAGCCGCGCACCGACCGCTATTCCGCCTCCAAGGGCATCGCCGGCCTGCGCCGCGCCCAGGCGGGCTATTACGAGCGCCGCTTCGGCGTGAAGCTCAACCCCGACACGCAGGTCATCGCGACCCTGGGCTCCAAGGAAGGCTTCGCCAACATGGCGCAGGCCATCACGGCGCCGGGCGATGTCGTGCTCGTGCCGAACCCGAGCTATCCCATCCACGCCTTCGGCTTCCTGATGGCTGGCGGCGTGATCCGCTCCGTGCCGGCCGAGCCGAACGAGGAGATGTTCCGTGCGCTTGAGCGCTCGGTGATCCACTCGATCCCGAAGCCCATCGCGCTGGTGACGTGCTACCCGGCGAACCCGACCGCCTATGTGGCGTCGCTCGACTTCTACAAGGACCTCGTGGCCTTCGCGAAGAAGCACGAGCTGATCCTCCTGTCGGACCTCGCCTATGCGGAGGTCTATTTCGACGACAAGAACCCGCCGCCGTCCGTTCTCCAGGTGCCCGGCGCCATGGACGTGACGGTGGAGTTCACTTCGCTCTCCAAGACCTTCTCCATGGCCGGCTGGCGCATGGGCTTCGCCGTCGGCAACGAGAAGCTGCTGGCCGCGCTTGCGCGCGTGAAGAGCTACCTGGACTACGGCGCCTACACGCCCGTGCAGGTGGCCGCGGCGGCGGCGCTGAACGGGCCGGACGACTGCATCCGCGAGATGCGGGAGATCTACAAGAAGCGGCGCGACGCGCTGGTGGAGTCCTTCTCACGCGCCGGCTGGGAATTTCCCGCGCCGCAGGCCTCCATGTTCGCCTGGGTGAAGATCCCCGAGCCGTTCCGCGAGATGGGCAGCCTGGAGTTCTCCAAGCTGCTGGTCGAGAAGGCCTCCGTGGCGGTTGCGCCCGGCATCGGCTTCGGCGAGCACGGCGACGAGTACGTCCGCATCGCCATGGTGGAGAACGAGCAGCGCATCCGGCAGGCGGCCCGCAACGTCCGGCGGTTCCTTGAAACCGCTGACAAAACATTGCACAACGTCGTCCCGATGGCGGCGCGCGGGTGATCCGCGCGCCTTTTTGACAGGATCTGCTTCGATGGCTGAGCCGCTTCGCGTCGGCGTCGCCGGGCTGGGCACGGTGGGCGCGTCGGTCCTCCGCTTGCTGGACCGCAACGCCGCTTCCCTGGCCGCCCGCTGCGGCCGGCCCGTGGTCGTCACGGCCGTTTCGGCCCGCGACCGCACGCGCGACCGCGGCGTGGACATCACGCGCTACGAATGGTTCGACGACCCGGTGGCGCTGGCGCGCGCGCCGGGGGTCGACTGCGTGGTGGAGCTGATGGGCGGATCGGACGGTCCTGCCAAGGCGGTGGTGGAGGCGGCGCTCGCGGCGGGTCGGCCGGTGGTGACCGCGAACAAGGCCCTGCTGGCGCGGCACGGCGCTGCGCTGGCGCGGCTCGCCGAGGAGCGTGGCGCGTCCATCGGCTTTGAGGCGGCGGTGGCCGGCGGCATCCCGATCGTCAAGGCGTTGCGCGAGACGCTGGCGGGCAACGCCGTTCACCGTGTGTCGGGAATCCTGAACGGCACCTGCAACTACATCCTGTCGCGCATGGAGCTGGAAGGCCTCAGCTTCGACGCGGTGCTCGCGGACGCCCAGAAGCTGGGCTACGCGGAGGCCGACCCGACTTTCGACGTGGGCGGCTTCGACACCGCCCACAAGCTCGCCATCCTGACGAGCCTCGCCTTCGGCACCGAGATCGACGCCGACGCCATCCACGTGGAAGGCATCTCGGCCATCACGCCGTTGGACCTGAAGATGGCGGACGACCTCGGCTACCGGATCAAGCTGCTCGGCGTGGCCGAGCGCACGCCCACCGGCATCGAGCAGCGCGTCCATCCCACGATGACGCCGAAGAGTTGGCCAATCGCCCAGGTCATGGGCGTGACCAACGCGGTGAACGTCATGGCCGAGCCCGTGGGCGAGCTGACGCTCGTCGGCCCGGGCGCCGGCGGGGACGCCACGGCCTCCTCCGTGCTCGCCGACTTGGTGGACGTCGCCCGCGGCCTGCAGGTGTCGCCCTTCGGGCAGCGCGCCGAGACTCTCGAAGCGGCCGAACGCCTGCCCATGCAGCGCCACGAGGGCGGCTACTACGTCCGCCTGTCCGTGGCCGACCGGCCCGGCGCGGCGGCGGCGATCGCGACCCGCATGGCCGAGCGGCAGATCTCGCTGGAGAGCATCGTGCAACGCAGGAGCGGGCCGCGGCCGACGGACACGTCCGGCCGGTCCGGCGAGCCCGTGCCCGTGGTGCTGATCACCTACGCCACCACGGAAACGGCCATCCGCAGCGCCATCGACGCGATGCTGGCGGACGGCTATGTTTCCGAACCGCCCCAGGTGATCCGCATCGAGCGGGCTTAACCCTTTGGCCGGGTTCCGTTCGTAACCAGCGGACGGTACGCACAAAACGTGCAACCTTTAGCGGAGCTGTGCGTCTTCGCCCCGAATGCGCCCAGGCGTTTCGCAACCTCTCACTACCCACCACATGCCGGGGGACAACGGCCGTGACCGACCATACCCATGACATCAACGTCCAGCCGAAGGACGTGATCGAGCGCATCCTGTCGATGGAGCTCGTGCGCGTGACCGAGCGCGCCGCGGTCTCCGCCGCGCGCCTCCGCGGGCATGGCAACGAGAAGGCCGCCGACCAGGCCGCCGTGGACGCGATGCGCCGAGAGCTGAACAAGCTCCCCATTGACGGCACCATCGTGATCGGCGAGGGCGAGCGCGACGAGGCGCCCATGCTGTTCATCGGCGAGAAGGTGGGCAACGGGAAGGGCCCGCGCGTCGACATCGCCGTGGACCCGCTCGAAGGCACGACGCTGTGCGCCAAGGACATGCCCGGCGCGATCGCCGTAATGGCGATGGCCCAGGCGGGCTCGCTTCTCTATGCGCCCGACGTCTACATGGACAAGATCGCCATCGGCCCCGGCTACCCGCAGGGCGTGGTGGACTTGGACGCCACGCCGGCCGACAACGTCAACGCGCTGGCCAAGGCCAAGGGCGTGAAGCCGCACGAGATCTCGGTCCTGATCATGGACCGCCCGCGCCACGCGGACCTGATCGCCGCCGTGCGCAAGACGGGCGCCTCCATCCGCCTGATCACGGACGGCGACGTGGCGGGCGTGATCTTCACGGCCATGCAGCATGAGACCGGCATCGACCTCTATCTCGGCATCGGCGGCGCGCCGGAGGGCGTGCTGGCGGCAGCGGCGCTGCGCTGCGTCGGCGGGCAGATGCAGGGCCGTCTCATCCTCGACACCCCCGAGAAGGTCGAACGCGCCCGCGGGATGGGCGTCGCGGACCCCAAGCGCAAGTACGGCATGACCGAGCTCGCCAACGGCGACGTGATCGTGTCGGCTACCGGCGTCACCGACGGCGCGCTGCTCCAGGGCGTTCGCTTCGGCAAGGAAGTGATCCACACCGAGACCATCGTGTACCGGTCGATCACGGGCACCGTGCGCAAGATCCAGGCGGAGCACCGCGAGTTCGAGAAGTTCCGCCTCGACTGAGGCGGAACAAGAAGGGCGGGGGGCGCGGATGTGAGCTCGATCCTCATCGACGCATCCCCCGACGTCCCCGAGCCGTCGCCTGCTCCAGTGGCGGCGCTCACCGTCACGCAGGCCCGCCGCATCGCCCTGGCCGCCCAGGGCTTCGCGCGGGCGCGCCCCGAGCCGGCCGAACGGCGTCACTTCGACGCCATGAGCGACCGGCTGGGATTGCTGCAGATCGACTCCGTCAATGTCCTGCAGCGCGCGCATTACATGCCGGGCTTCGCGCGCCTGGGCCCCTACGACACGGATTGGCTCGAGCAGGCGGCCTATGGCGGACGCCGGCGCAAGCTTTTCGAGTACTGGGGCCATGAGGCGTCGCTGATCCGGTGCAAGCACCAGCCCCTCCTGCGCTGGCGCATGGCGCGGGCCGAGCGCGGCGAAGGCATCTACAAGAACCTGGCCCGCTTCGGTCGAGAGCATGCGGACGCCGTGAAGGCGGTCTACCGGGAGGTCGAGCGGCGCGGCCCGGTAGCCGCCCGCGATCTCGCGCCCGAAACGGCCGAAGGCGACGAGAAGCCCAGGGCCGGGACGTCCTGGTGGGGGTGGAGCGACACGAAGCGCGCGCTGGAATGGCTCTTCTGGGCGGGGATGATCACGACCGCGTCTCGCCGGGGCAATTTCGAGCGCGTGTACGACCTCACCGATCGCGTGCTGCCCCGCAAGGTCCTGGACACGCCGACGCCGAGCGAAGCCGATTCACACCGCGCCCTGCTGCGCATCGCCGCGGAGGCGCTGGGCGTCGCGACCTCGCAGGACCTGCGCGACTATTTCCGCCTGGGGCCGGCCGCCGCCGCGCGCCTGCCCGAGTTGGTGGAAGAGGGCGCGCTCGTCCCTGTTGAAGTCCGCGGCTGGAAGCAGCCGGCCTACCTGTGGGCGGAAGCGCGGCGCCCGCGCAAGGTGGAGGCATGCGCCATCGTGTCCCCGTTCGACCCGCTGCTGTGGTCGCGGGAACGGGCCGAGCGGCTCTTCGGGATCCGTTACCGCATCGAGATCTACACGCCGGCGCACAAGCGCGAGCACGGCTACTACGTGTTGCCCTTCCTCCTCGGCGACCGGATCGCGGCGCGGTTCGACCTGAAGGCCGACAGGCAGGGCCGGGAGCTCGTGGTCCAGGCCGCGCACCTTGAACCTGGCCGGGATCCGGCCCCGGTTGGGGAGGCGGCCTCGGCGGAACTTCAGCGCCTGGCCTCCTGGCTTGGGCTGGAGACCGTCACGGCGCGCGACCGCGGCGACCTGGCTCCCTTTCTCCGGCCCTGAACGCCCAGGCAACTTCCAGCCCACCGCCTCGGTTTTCTATCCGAGGAGGACGCATGGACGGCTTTCTGGGCGGCGCGAACGCCATCCCGTGGGGAGACCTGATCTGGCGGCTTGGCCTCGCCGCCGCCTTCGGGCTGGTGCTGGGCCTGGACCGCGAGGCGCGCGGCAAATCCGCCGGCATCCGCACGCACATGCTGGTGGCGCTCAGTTCCGCCACGACCATGCTGATCGCCCTGGAGCTCTATGAAGAGTTGGCCGGCGCCGGCAAGAGCACGCCGGACCCGACGCGCGTGATCCAGGGCCTCGCCCAGGCCATCGGCTTCATCTGCGCGGGCGTGATCTTCGTCGCGCGTGGCAATGTCCACGGGCTGACCACGGCCGCGAGCCTATGGATGGCGAGTTCGGTCGGCATGGCGGCGGGCGCCGGCATGCAGCGAATCGCCATCACGGCGGTCGTTTTCGCCATCGTCGTCCTCACCGTGCTCTGGTTTCTGACCCGCTGGCTGGAGCCCGCCCGCAAGCCCGGAGCCGGCGGGGACCGAGCCGACTAGCGTCGCCTTGACCCGGCGGCGCCGGGCGGGTCTCCTGCGTCAACGAAGCAGGCGAGGGGGACGCGCATGGAAGACCGGCCGGAGGCGATCAGCGTGGAGCAGCCGCGAGGCGAACTGACCGTGCGCACCATTGCGATGCCGAGCGACACGAACGCGAACGGCGATATCTTCGGCGGCTGGGTGATGTCCCAGATGGACCAGGCCGGCGGCATCGCCGGCGTGGAGCGGGCCCAGGGCCGCGTCGTCACGGTCGCGGTGGAGGCGATGACCTTTATCCGCCCGGTCGCGGTCGGCGACGTGCTGTGCGTCTACACCGCCGTGGACAGCGTCGGACGCACGTCGATGAAAATCCACATCGAGGCTTGGGCGCGCCGGTTCCAGACGCGCATCCGGGAGAAGGTGACCGACGCCACCTTCACCTTCGTGGCCATCGATGACGATGGACGACCTCGGCCTGTTCCGCCTCTCTAGAGGCGCGGCGTTCAGTCCTCGTCGTCCTCGTCTTCATCCTTGTCCTCGCCTACGACCTGTGCGGGCTCCATTCCCGCGGCCTGGTCGAGGGCGTCCGCCAGGACCTCCGCGGGCTGGGCGCCCGACGCCGCGAGCCGGCCAGCGAAGATGAAGAAGGGGACCCCCTGGACGCCGATGTCCTGGGCCTGCCGGATCTCGCGCTGGACCTCGGGCGCAGCCTCGTCCGACCGGAGGAAGGCGGCTGCCTCTTCCCGGTCGATGCCGACGAGGGCGGCCCTGTCAGCGAGCGCCTCGATGTCGCCCACGTCCACGCCCTCGGTAAAGTAGGCGCTGAAGAGCGAGTCCACGAGCGCGTCCTGCACGCCCCAGGTCCAGGACCAGCGGATCAGGCGATGGGCGTCCAGCGTATTGGGCGAGCGCTGGATGGCGTCGAAGGCGAAGGGAATGCCTTCTTCCTCCCCGATGGCGATCAGCCTCTGATGGACCTCGCCCACCCGATCCCCGAATTTGCGGGCCATGTAGGCCTTCCGGTCGTAGCCGCCGGCCGGAATTGTCGGGTCGAGCTGGTAAGGCCGCCAACGGACGACGACGGGCTGCTCGGGGCGCATCTCGAGAGCCTTGGCCAGCCGCTTCTTGCCCACGTAGCACCAGGGGCAGACCACGTCGGAGATGACGTCGACGGTGACCGGCGCAGGCGCGGCCTCGGTGGCTTCGGTCATGACGGGTCCTCCGCTCCGGTTGTCTCAGGGAAGTCTAGGGCAGGGTCGCCCGTTTGCGAGGTTGTCAGCGCGCCGAAGCCGAAGGCTCCACCGCGACCAGCCTGTCGCCATCGAGCCGGGCGGTGAGCTGCGCGTCGGCCCAGTTCAGCGCGGTCGAGCCGGGCGGGCGGCCGCTGACGCCCTCGCCCCGCAACAGCAGCCGCCCCTGATCGAGTTTCATCTCGAGCACCAGGGCGCCGTCGACGGAATCGGGCACCCTTAAGGGCGCGCAACTGAGGTCGGGGACGCCTCGCGCGTCCCGCTGGCCGATCGCGAGGCCTTTTTCGCCGAGAGCCAGCAGGTCGATAACGGGCGAGTCCAGGCGCCGAGCTCTCTCGCGCTGGTCCATGCGAGCTGGCGGACGATGCAGCAGCAGGGTGGAACTCACCGCCGGCCCGCCCAGGAGGTCGGCTTGCAGCAGCGCCCGTTCCAGCGCCGCAGGGGCCACGAGGTGCGGCTTCGACATCATAGCCAACTGGTCGAGCAGCTTCGCCGACTCGAACACGCCGTGCAGGTGCAACGTTGCTCCGGTCAGCAGGGCGGGGACCAGCCCGGTGGCCAGGGCCGCTGCGGAAAGCGGGGCGAGGGTCGACAGAATGGCCTCCGCTGACCCCAGGTTGGCCCGCGTCACGACGCCGAGCCCGCGCGCGATGAGCGCCTCCTGATCATGCTCGATCCAGAGCGGCCCGGTCGGGCCGCGGCTGAGGGTGAGCACGGGGGTGGGCCTGGATCGGGACGCGTCGAAGACGTTGAAGAAATCGGACGAGCCGCCCTGGGCCATGGCGTCGGACAGGGGAACCACCCCCGCCGGCAGTCGATCCCCGAAGGCCAGGATGAAGCGCGGGCCGTCATCCATCGCACAGGCGGCGCGCATGATCTCGGCCGGCTTGAGGGCGCCGAGGGCGGCGACCGTGACCACAGCCTCCGCGCCGCTGTCCCCCAGCGCCTTCGAAAGGTCGCCAGCAGGCAGCCAGGGCGGGAGAAGGCATGGGACCATTCCGGCCTTCAGCACGGCGAGCAGAGCGAGGGGCGATTCGACGGATCCGCCCATCGCCAGCGCGATGCGGCTGCCGGGGTCGAGCCCGATTTCCTCGATTCGCTGCAGCAGGTTGTCGACCGTCTCGGCGGCCTCGGCGTAGGTCCGGCGAGTCACCCGGCCGCCGCTGGTCAGGGGCTCGGCGAAGGCGAGCGCCTGGCCGTTCAGGTTCGCCGTCGACACGAACAGGTCGACCAGAGTCACGCCCGACCATGGCGCCGGCGCTGCGCTCTCGATCTCGACGGCTTGCCTCAAGGTGGTGTCCCGCGAATCCCTGCTCAACTTAGCATTGCGAGCGAGTCAGTGCGATTCCCGCCACAGCGTCTCCGGGAGAAAGCCGAACAGGGCCGTCCTGGCGGGACGCTTCACCGCGGCTGCGTGGGCGATCCACTGTTCCGGCTGATTGAACAGGGGGACGACGTAGAACCCCGACAGCAACAGCCTGTCGAGCGCGCGCACCGAGTCCACGAAGTCGTCATGAGCGCGCGCCGCCAGCATCGCCTCGATGGCCGCGTCGATCGCCGCAGACCGCGCGCCGGCGTAGTTCAGCGAGCCGGCGCGGTCGGCCGAGGCGCTGCCCCAACGGCCGTATTGCTCGTTTCCGGGCGACGGGGAGGCGCCCCACGCGTACTGGATCATGTCGTAGTCGAAATCCGACAGACGGCGCCAATACTGCACGTCGTCGACGAGGCGCACCTTCATGGTCACGCCGATGCGCTTGAGCGAGTTGGCGAAGTTCAGGGCCAACCGCTCCTGCACCCGGCTCGAGGCCAGGAACTCGAAGGCGAATGGCTGCCCCGTGGCGGCGTTCTGCAACACGCCGTCCTGCAGGACGTACCCGGCTTCGGTCAGGAGGTGCAGCGCGCGCCGCGCCTGCTCGCGGTCGCGACCGCTTCCGTCCGAATTCGAAGGGCGCCACTCGCCCTCCAGGATGTCGGGCCGGACCGCGCCGGGATATGGGGCCAGCAGTTTCCGTTCCAGAGCGGATGCGGGGCGCCCCGTGGAGGCCAGTTCGGAGCCTTCGAAATAGCTCTCCGTGCGCCGGTACACGCTCGAGAACAGGGTGCGATTGACCCAGGTGAAATCGAAGAGAAGCCCCAGCGCTTCCCGCACCCGAACATCGGCGAAGAGCGGCCGCCGCGTGTTGAAGACCAGGGCGTTCATGCCCTTGGCCGTCTCAACAGGCACGGGATCCTTCACGACGCGTCCGTCCCGGACTGCGGCGAAATCGTAGCCGTTCACCCAGCGCGTCGGGTTGTCCTCGGAGCGAACTTCGTAGAGCCCGCCCTTGAAGGCCTCGAACAGCGAGGCCCCGTCCCGATAATAGTCGAAGCGGATCTCATCCGGGTTGTAGAGTCCCCGCGAGATCGGCAGGTCCTTGGCCCAGTAGTCCGGGTTCTTGCGGTATGTGACGCTTTCGCCGGGCTTCACGGCCGCGACCACGTAGGGGCCTGACCCGACCGGCGGGACGAGGCTCGTCTGCTCGAAAGCATCCGGGTCCGTGGCGTGCCTCGGCAGCACCGGCATCAGGGCGAGGATGAGCGGCAACTCGCGGTCCTCGGATCCGGACAGGTCGAAATGGACGGTGAGCGCGTCCGGGGCCTCGGCCTTCTTCACCTTGGCGTACCAGCTACGCAGGTTGGGCTTCCCCTTGCGCTTCAGCAGGTCCCACGTGAACAGGATGTCCTCGGCGGTGACGGGGCGCCCATCGGAGAACCGCGCCTTCGGGTTCAGGCGGAAGGTGACCCAGCTCCGGTCGTCCGGCGTGTCGATGGTCTCGGCGATGAGCCCATAGAGGGAAAACGGCTCGTCGAAGGAACGCGCCATCAGGCTCTGGAACACGAGGCCCGTCGGCGGCGCGATCGCCTGGGCCGCCAGGCCTCGCACGGCATAGGGGTTCAGCGTGTCGAACGTGCCCTGGACGCCAAAGACGATGCGCCCGCCCCGGGGGGCGTCGGCCCGGACATAGGGCAGGGACTGGAAGTCCGGCGGGAGGGCCGGGTCGCCGTGCATGGCGATCCCGTGGCGCGGCTCGGCTCGCGCGGGACCGAGCGCCGCAAGCACCACAAGGAGCGCCAGGAACGCGCCCAGCAGATCGATTCGAAAGCACCTCACCCCGGGACCTTACCAGTCCCGGGCGACGCCGGCACATCGACTGGCTCTATGCCGGTCGGGCTCCCGCGAGAGCGCCGCTGGCTTCCACCGCCGCCATAAGAGGGCGCCAAACCCCGCCTTTTTCGGCTGGAAACCTTGTGGGGAAAGGGATATGAGGCGTTCGGCTTGGCCATCCTCACGCCTCATTCCGCGTCGATGCAGCGACCGGGATCGTAGGGACGGCCGCGGCCTTCCTGGTGTGCCTGGCCCATCCGGGCTGGAAGTCCTTCGTGGGACCGCGTGGGCGCGCTTTCTCGGTTCTTGTCGGCGCCCCGCCGTCGTCCCAGTCAATCGAAGAGGAATTCTCCTGATGTCCTTCGACCGGTGGTCCGCTCTGCGCCCCAGCCGATTGGCGCTCGTCGCCTCCGCCTGCCTGGCGGTCGCCTCGCCCGCGCTCGCCCAGACCAAGCCCGCCCCGGCGAAGCCGGCGGCCCCGGCCCAGCCCGCCGCGCCCCAGGGGCAGCAGCAGGCTCCCCAGGGTCCGACCGTCGTGCAGGTCAAGCCCGAGCCGTCCCAGTCCGACTGGGTCAAGGTTTGCGGCAAGGACCCGCAGGCCGGCAAGGAGATCTGCTACACGACCCGCGACTTCGTGTCGGACCAGGGCCAGCCGGTGCTCGCCGTGGCCGTCTATGACGTGAAGGGCGACCCGAACAAGATCGTGCGCTTCCTCATGCCGCTCGGCCTGCTGCTGCAGCCCGGCATCCGCTACTCGGCCGACACGGGCGCCGCCCAGGCCGGCAAGTACGCGATCTGCTTCCCCAACGGCTGCTTCGCCGAGGGGCCGGTGAAGGAGGACGTGGTCAACTCGTTCAAGAAGGCCACGAACCTCAACATCAGCGTTCAGAACCAGTTCACCCGCGAGGTGACGTTCCAGGTTCCGATGGCCGGCTTCGGCAAGGCCTATGACGGCCCGCCGATCGACCCGGCGGTCCTCGAGCAGCAGCAAAAGCAGCTCCAGGAGCAGATGCAGAAGCAGGCCGAGGAGATGCGCAAGAAGCTCGAGGGTCAGGGCGGCGCCGCCGCTCCGGGCGCTGCGCCGGCCCCGGGCGCGGCCGCCCCGGCTGCTCCGAAGCCGTGATCGTCGTCGCAAGATAAGCGATGCTTCGGGCGGGCCCTCGGGTCCGCCCGTTTTTGTTCCGGAGCCTCCATCATGACCGTGACCATCTTTCACAATCCGGCCTGCGGAACCTCGCGCAATGTCCTCGCCATGATCCGGCAAAGCGGCGAGGAGCCGGTCGTGGTCGAGTACCTGAAGACGCCGCCCAGCCGTGAACGGCTGGTCGAACTGCTCGTCAGGATGGGCATGAGCCCGCGCCAGCTCCTGCGCGAAAAGGGAGCGCCCTACGCCGAGCTCGGCCTGGCGGACCCGGCCCTGAGCGACGACGCGCTGATCGACGCCATGATGGCCCATCCGATCCTGATCAACCGGCCGATCGTCGAGACGCCCCTCGGCGCCCGCCTGTGCCGGCCTTCGGAAGCGGTGCTTGAAATCCTGCCCCGGCCGGCCATCGGCCGCTTCGTCAAGGAAGACGGGGAGGTCGTGGAGGCGCCCGAACGCTCCGCCTGACCGCGCGCACGCGCCCGGCGGAAACCTTCCCGCCCAACCCGGGTTGTTGCCTCCGACAGGAGGACAAACCCATGGGCCTGCTCGACAACATTCTCGGCAACCTGACGGGGGGCGGCGCACAGGCTGGCGCCGGCTCCTCTAGCTCGACATCCCCGCTCACCAAGGCGCTGTTGCTGCTCCTCGCAGCCAAGGCGTACCAGCACTACACGAGCCAGAACCAGACGTCGGCGCCCCAAGGCGGTCCCGCAGGAGGATCGCTGTCGCCGGGAAGCGTCTCGCAGGGCGGCTTCGGCGGCGGGCTCGGCGACATGCTCCGCGGCGGCGCGGGAGGCGGCCTTCTGGGCGGGCTGGCCGGGGGAGGGCTCGGCGGAATCCTCGGCAGCCTGGTCGGCGGCGGCGGACTGAACGACATCGTCGACCGTCTCCGGAACAGCGGACACGGGCAGGCGGTGGATTCCTGGATCGGCCGTGGCCAGAACCAGCCGATCCCACCTGCCCAACTCGGGCAGGCGCTGGGTCCTGACACGGTTCAGGAGCTTTCCCAACAATCCGGCATGAGCCACGACGACGTCTTGCGCGAACTCGCGCAGGAACTGCCCTCGGCCGTCGACCAGGTCACGCCCGAAGGCCGTCTGCCTGCTCCCGAGGAGGTGCAGGGCCAATCAGGCCAGGGGCAAGGGGGACAGTGGGTTTGAGCGGCGATCCAGCAGCAGCGACGGAGAACTGAGCCATGGGCATCTTGTGGACCATCATCATCGGATTCATCGCCGGCGTGATCGCCAAGTTCATCCATCCCGGCGACAATGAGCCAGCCGGCTTCATTATGACGGCCATCCTCGGCATCGTCGGCGCTTTCGTCGCCACTTGGCTGGGACAGGCGCTCGGCTGGTATCATGCCGGCGAGGGCGCGGGACTGATCGGCGCGGTCGTCGGCGCCGTGATTGTCCTCGTCATCTGGGGCATGTTCACCCGCCGGAGCACGACCACCACGATGTGAGCTTCGCGGAGGCGGGCGCTTCGGCTCCAGCCTCCGCAATCGCTCTGGACGGCTAGGACGGCGCGCGGTCCTGGGCATCGTGCGCCGCGCGGCTGTCGCTCGGCGCTTGCTCGCGATCGGTCATTCCGTAATCGCGCATCGTCTGCGCCACCCGCAGCCGATAATCCCTGAACACGCCATTCCGTCCCATGGCCTGGGTGTTGCGATGCCGTTCAAAGGCGCGCCAGGCGGCCACGGCCTCTTCATCCCGCCAGAATGACAGTGACAGCAGCTTGCCCGGATCGGTCAGGCTGGCGAAGCGCTCGACGGAGATGAACCCGTCGATCCGCTCGAGGTCGGCGCGCAGCGAGGCGGCCATCGCCAGGTAATCGTCCTTCCGCCCTTCCGCAGGCCAGACCTCGAAAACGACCACGATCATGAGTTCCGCTCCGCTTGTGGGCCGCATAGGGGCTCGTTAAGCCCCGACGCCCCTGGTCCTGTCCTGGCGGAGCATATCGCCGGCGCCACACGGAGGCGACCCGGCCGAAACTGATCCGAAGCAGCCAGCCGTTCCCCGCGACAGCGCAGAGTGTCCCCATGAACCAGCGCCCGCTGGGCCTGAGACCGACGGGGCTTCTTATGGAACGTCATGTCCCGGCCGCGGCTGCCGGCTCTCGAACCTGAGAGGGGTAGGGGACAGCGATGACGACGGTGCTGCGCCTGGAATCGCCCGCCTTCAGACCGGGGGCCGCCATTCCCCGCCGTTATACGTGCGACGGCGAGAACGTGTCTCCGGCCCTCGAGTGGAGCGGAGCGCCGGAGGGCGCGCTGAGCTTCGCAATCCTGTGCGACGACCCGGACGCGCCCGGCGGCGTTTGGCGCCACTGGGCGGTTTACGATCTACCACCCACGCTGCGCCGCCTCCCGGAGGGCGCTGGCGCGGAGGGCGTCTCGCGGCAGGCCGTCAACGACTTCGGACATCCCGGATACGGCGGCCCCTGTCCGCCTCGGGGCCATGGCGCGCACCGCTACCGGTTCCGCCTGCTCGCGCTCTCGACAGACATCCTGCACGTTCCATCGACGGCTTCCTGCCGCATGGTCGAGCAGGAGGCGCGCAAGCACCTCCTCGCGGAGGCCGTGCTGGAAGGCGTCTACGGCCGCTGAGACCGCGCCGCGCATCGGACTGCTTCCATGATCCCCATCGTCGGCGTCCCGGCTCCCGTCTACCCGCCGACCGTAGATTGGGCGGCGCCCATCTCGCCGGGCCGCGTGGAGGACCTGCTCGAAGCAGCTTGCAGCCGCTTCGCCGACCATGTCGCCTGCTGGTCGGAACGCGGAGCGGTCACCTATGCAGATCTGGCCAGCAAGGCGGACCGCATCTGCGGCGGGCTGCAAGGGGAAGGCCTCCAGCCGGGCGACCGGGTCGGTCTGATGCTCCCGAACAGCGTCGCTGCCGTCGCGGCCTTTTTTGGCGTGCTCAAGGCCGGCGGCGTCGTGGTCAACTTCAATCCCCTGCTGGCCATTCCCGAGATCACGCGGCAGGCGCGGGACTCCGGAGCGGACACCCTTGTCGTGCTCAATCTCGCCGCGCACCTCGCCGTCGCCGAGCACCTGATGGAGGAAGGCGCGATCGATCGCTGCCTCGTGGCCGATGTAGGCGAGATGCTGGGAGGGCTGCGCAGGCTGATCTTCGGCTGGAGCCCGTTTGGGGGCAGGGGAAAGATCCCGGCGAACGATCCGCGATATCGCCGGCTGGAGAGCCTTGGCGGGGAGCCAACGACCACGGGAAGGGATCCGGGCGACATCGCCGTTCTGCAATATACCGGGGGCACGACAGGACTTCCTAAGGGCGTGGTCCTCACGCATCGCGCCCTGCACGCGAACGCGGTGCAGCTTGCGCGCTGGTTCACCCAGGCGGAGGCGGGGGCGGACAAGATCGTCGCCGTGCTTCCGTTCTTCCACGCCTTCGGCATGACGGGCGCGATGCTGTTTGGCGTGGCGCTTGGCGCCGAACTGGTCCTGCTGCCGCGCTTCGACGCCGATGGGTTGATCTCGGTGATGGAGAGTCGGCGCGCCACCATGCTGCTCGGCGTTCCGGCCATGTTCCGGGCGTTGCTGATGCGTCCCAAGCTCGCCAAGGCCGATCTCAGCAGTCTCAAGGTTTGCATCTCGGGAGGCGACCCCCTCGATCCAGCGCTGGCGGACGCCTTCCGGGCTGCGACCGGCGTCCGCGTGCTGCAGGGATATGGACTGACAGAGTGCGGGCCCGTGGTGACCTGTGGATCCCTCGACGTGCCTGCCAAGCCCGCCTCGGCGGGCCTGCCCCTCCCGGGGACACGCCTTCGCATCGTGGATCCGAGCGCGCCCGAGATCGTTATGGCCGCCGGGCAGGTCGGGGAGATCTGCGTGGCGGGGCCCCAGGTGATGGCCGGTTATTGGAATGCGCCCGGGGAGACCGCAGCCGTTTTTCGCGACGGTTGGTTGCGAACGGGAGACCTCGGCTCGCTGGACGACGACGGCTACCTGTTCGTGGTCGATCGCCTGAAGGACCTGGTCTCGGTCCATGGGCGCCATGTCTTCCCCCGGGTCGTCGAGGACGCAATCCGCGCGCACCCGTCCGTAGCCGACGCCGCTGTGATCGGACCGACGGCAGGCGCCCAGGAAGGGCGCCTGGCCGCCTTCGTCGTGCTGCGGCCGGACGGCCGGCTGACGGAGCAGGAACTGAAGCAGTTTCTCGAAGGCCGGCTCGCCGCGTTCGAGCGCCCGGGACATGTCAGGTTCATGGGCGCGCTGCCCAAGACAGCGCTAGGCAAGACAATCAAGGCGCAACTCGTCGCCATGCTGGACGAGAACGGTCCGGCCGCTTCATAGGGACTGCCGCGGAAGCGCTGGCTCAGGAGCCACGGCGCCCTGCGGCCCACGCCGCAAGCCCGACCCCAACCGCACCGAGCAGCAGGCCGGCGCGGGCCACCGCGGGGGACAAGGCGGCGACCCGTCCGGCGCTGCGTCCGTCGAAGCGGCCATGGGCGCCGGGATCGCTGTCCACGGGCGCGAACAGGTTGCCATCGGGGGAGCCATCGGCAGGTTCCGGAGTCATCTGGCCATCCCAGGCCATCCGGCCGAGATAGTGGTCCAGCAGGCCGGGGGCGGCCATCGTGCCGGCGATCGCCTCCATGGTGGACCCGCCGATCCAGAGCTCGCGCGGTGCGGTGAGGGCGGCGCGGACGATCTCTTCCGCAACCGGTTCTGGCTGGTGGATCGGAGGAACGGGCTGGAGGCGGCGGCCCAGGCGGTTGCGGGCCCAGTCGAACTGGGGCGTGTTCACGGCAGGCAATTGGACCATCGTGAGTCGGATCGGGCTGCCCTCGTGGGCCAACTCGCACCGAAGCGAGTCCGTGAAGCCGCGCACCGCCGCCTTGGCGGCGCAATAGGCGGACTGGAGCGGAATGGAGCGGTAGGCGAGGGCCGAGCCGACCTGGACGATGGTTCCGCTTCCGCGCTGGCGCATGTGGCGGAGCGCCGCCAGGGTCCCGTGCACCTGTCCCAGGTAGGTGACCTCGGTCACTCGCCGGAACTCGTCGGCCGTGACGTCGTCCACGCGGCCGAACACCGTGGCCATGGCGTTGTTGATCCAAACGTCGATCGCGCCCCACTGGCGAGCGATCTTTTCGGCCGCGTCCCGCACGGCCTGGGCGTCGGCCACGTCGAGCGGCAGGGCGAGCGCCTCGCCCCCGGTCGCCTCGACATCCCGGGCGGCGCTGGCCAGTCCCCGCTCGCCCCGCGCGATCAGCCCCACGCGCCAGCCCCGGCGCGCGAAGGCGAGCGCGGTGGCCCGGCCTACTCCGGCCGACGCGCCGGTGATGACGCAAACCGGCGCGGGCCGGCGTGTTCCGGCGGCAGCGTCGGGAAAGCCGCCTGTGCGTTCGTCCATGTTTTTCCGATCCTGTTGGTCTTCGCCTTTGAGAACGGAACGAGGGCTTGGGTCGTTGCGGCCGAGCCGTCTCGCGAATCTGTGTCCCGCGCCGAACAGAAATTCGGGCCTGCCCCATGCCGCATTCCCGGTCCACGGCGTTGCCCTCCCGACGCGCATGCCGCTCCGCGCGGCGCCAACGCTGTTTTCAGGACATCGTGATGAGCAAGACGGTCGGCGATTTCTTTTGGGAGCGCATGAGCGCCTGGGGCGTGAAGCTGGTCTTCGGTTACCCCGGCGACGGCATCAACGGGTTGCTCGGCGCCATGAACCGCGACAGCCACGGCATCGAGTTCATCCAGGCGCGGCATGAGGAGATGGCGGCCTTCATGGCCTCCGCCTACGCCAAGTTCACCGGCGAGCTCGGAGTCTGCATGGCGACCTCCGGACCGGGCGGCTCCCACCTGGTGACCGGCATGTACGACGCCCGGCTCGACCATCAACCCGTGCTGGCCATCGCGGGCCAGCAGGCCACGACCGCTCTCGGCGGCCACTACCAGCAGGAGGTCGAGCTCCAAAGCCTGTACAAGGATGTGGCCGGAGCCTTCGTGCAGCAGGCCTCCGCCCCGGCGCAGACCCGCCACCTCGTCGACAGGGCCATCCGCATCGCGATCGGCGAACGCAAGGTGACGGCGATCATCTTCCCAAACGACCTGCAGGAGATGCCCTACGAGGAACCGCCCCGCAAGCACGGCACGATTCACTCGGGCGTGGGTTACGCAGCGCCCAAGGTGACGCCCTACGAGGCGGACCTGCGCCGCGCGGCGGAAGTCCTCAACGCCGGGAAGAAGGTCGCCATCCTGGTCGGAGCCGGCGCGCTGCGCGCGACGGATGAGGTGATCGCCGTGGCGGACAGGCTCCAGGCCGGGGCGGCCAAGGCGCTGCTCGGCAAGGCCGCGCTGCCGGATGACCTGCCCTGGGTCACGGGCTCCATCGGGATCCTCGGCACGAAGCCGTCCTGGGACATGATGACCGAGTGCGACACGCTGCTGATGATCGGCTCGGGCTTCCCCTATGCCGAGTTCCTGCCGAAGGAGGGCCAGGCGCGAGGCGTGCAGATCGACATCAAGCCCGACATGCTGAGCATCCGCTATCCGATGGAGGTCAACCTCGTAGGCGACTCCGCCGAGACGCTCCGGCTGCTCCTGCCGATGCTTCAGCAGAAGACAGACGACTCCTGGCGCAAGCGGATCGCGTCCGGGATGGACGATTGGTGGATAACCATGAAGGACCGGGCCATGGCGGCCGCAAGCCCGGTCAATCCCCAGCGGGTCGCCTGGGAGCTGTCGCCGCGCCTGCCGGACCGCGCCATCATCACCTCGGACTCGGGCTCCTGCGCCAACTGGTACGCCCGCGACGTGCGTATCCGCCGCGGCATGATGTGCTCGCTGTCCGGCGGGCTCGCCTCCATGGGAGCCGCCGTGCCCTACGCCATCGCGGCGAAGTTCGCCCACCCGGACCGGCCGGTGGTGGCTCTCGTCGGCGACGGGGCCATGCAGATGAACAACATGGCCGAGCTCATCACGGTGGCCAAATACTGGAAGCGCTGGTCCAACAGGACCTGGGTCTGCTGCGTCTGGAACAACGAGGACCTGAACCAGGTCACCTGGGAGCAGCGGGCCATGGAGGGGGACCCGAAATTCGAGGCGTCCCAAGACATCCCGAACGTGCCCTACCACAAGTTCGCGGAGCTGATCGGCCTGAAAGGCCTCTACGTGGACGACCCCGAGAAGCTGGGCCCAGCCTGGGAGGAGGCCCTGAGCGCCGGCATGCCGTGCGTCCTGGAGGTGAAGACCGACCCGAACGTGCCGCCGCTGCCGTCCCACATCTCGCTGGACCAGGCGCGCAAGTTCGCGTCCTCCCTGATCAAGGGCGACCCGGACGAGGGCAACGTCATCATCGACACCGCCAGGCAGGTGCTCAGCAGCGTCCTTCCCTCGGACAAGTCATGAAACAGGTCCCGACAGCGCCGGTCGGGGCTGTCCGGGCCCGGGCCTACAAGATCCCGACGGACGCGCCAGAGGCGGACGGCACCTTCGCGTGGCGCTCCACCACGCTCGTCGCCGTCGAGGTGGACGGCGGGGGCCAGACCGGCCTTGGCTACACCTACACGAGCGAGGCGGCCGTGCCGCTGATCGCCGGGCCACTGGCGCAGACAGTCCAGAGCATGGACGCCATGGACCCGCCGGCCGCGTGGCGCGCCATGACGGTCGCGGTGCGCAACATCGGCCGCAGCGGGCTCGCGGCCACCGCCATCTCGGCGGTGGATACGGCGCTCTGGGACCTCAAGGCGCGGCTCCTGGGACTGCCGCTGGCGCTGCTGTTCGGGCGGGCCCGGGACGCTGCGCCCATCTACGGCTCGGGCGGCTTCACGACCTATGACGACGCCCGGCTGGCGGCGCAGCTCGCCGGCTGGGTGGAGCGCGAGGGCTGCCGCTGGGTCAAGATGAAGATTGGCTCCGAGCCGGAGCGCGACCCGGAACGGGTCCGAGCCGCCAAGCGCGCGATCGGCGACGCCGCCCTGTTCGTGGACGCCAACGGCGCCTTCTCGCCAAGGCAGGCGCTGGGCCTGGCGGAGGTCTTCGCCAGCGAGGCGGACGTGCGCTGGTTCGAGGAACCCGTCTCGTCGGACGACTGGCCGGGTCTCGCCCAGGTCCGCGCGAGGGCGCCGGGCCGCATGGACATCGCGGCCGGGGAATACGGCTACGCCCTCGACGACTTCCGCCACTGGCTCCAGGCCGGGTGCGTGGACGTGCTCCAGGCGGATGTGACCCGCTGCGGCGGCTACACGGCCTTCCTCCAGGCCGGGGCCCTGGCGGAGGCGTTCCATGTCGACCTCTCGGGCCATTGCGGGCCGGCTCTCCACCTGCCGGTCGCCTGCGCCGTTCCGAGGCTGCGGCATCTGGAGTGGTTCCACGACCACGCGCGGATCGAGGGCATGCTGTTCGACGGCGCGCCGGCGCCGCACGAGGGCGCCATCCGTCCCGACCTCAGCCGTGCCGGCCACGGTCTCACGCTCAAGGCCTCCGACGCGGAGCAATGGCGTGTCGCGTGAACTGATGACCTCGGGCCGGCAAGTGGGGTGGGGCCAGATCGGGCTGGGCCTGGGCGCGGCAGGACTCGGCGTGGCCGCGGCCGCTCTCCTGGCCCGCACCACGACCTCTTCGGGACCGCCGCGGGCGCCGGGCGAGCCGCCGACCGTCCGGGCCGGGCGGCGCCTGAACCGCGCAGCCGGCGTGCTGGCCGCCGCCGTGCTGGCCGACAGCGCCATGGAGCACGATCGGGGAGACTTCAAGAACCCCGCCATGTTCGCGCCCCTCGCGGTGTCCGCGCTGACGCTCGTCGTCAGCGCGCACGGGCTGGGGGACCCGCATCGCGGGCGCCATCGCGTGCGCCACGCCACCTATGTTGTGGCCGCCGCGACGGGCGGCGTCGGAACGGGCTTCCACCTCTACAACGTACTCAAGCGGACGGGCGGCCTGGACTGGCAGAACCTCTTCTATGGCGCCCCGCTCGGCGCGCCGACGGCCATCGCCCTTTCGGGCCTGCTGGGCGCGGCCGCCGAACGGGTTCGCGGCACGCCTCCCGGGAGGACCCCGACGGTGTTGGGCCGTCCGGCGGCGCGTCTCCTGGCGGCGCTCGCCGCGGTCGGCCTTGTGGGCACGACCGGCGAAGCGGGGCTGCTGCATTTCCGCGGCGCGTTCCACAACCCTTTCATGCTCCTGCCCGTCAGCCTCCCGCCGGTCGCGGCGGCGCTCACCGCGCGGGCGGCGTTCAGCCCCTCGCGCAGCCGCAGCCGCCTGGCCCGCCTGTGGCTGCGGCTGACCGCCCTGATGGGTTTCGTCGGGCCGGCGTTCCACGCCTACGGCGTTCACCGCAACATGGGCGGCTGGAGCAACTGGCGGCAGAACCTGCTGAACGGGCCGCCCCTGCCGGCGCCGCCCAGCTTCACTGGCCTGGCGCTCGCAGGCCTGGCCGCGCTCGACCTCCTCAAGGACCACCCCGATGCGTGACGTCTTTCCCGGCTATGACGTGCTGAACAAGCGCGACACCCCGTCCTGGAACGAACAGACCCGGGCCGTGATCGAACGGCGCCTCGCCATCACGGACGAGCCGCGCTTCTTCGACGCCCGGGAATGGGCGGTCCTGAAGGCGCTCTGCGCCCGCATCGTGCCTCAACCTGAAGGCCGGGCATCGCCGGTTCCGGTCGCCGCGATGGTTGACCACAAGGCGCTGGAGGACGCCCGCGACGGCTTTCGTCACATCGACCTTCCGGCCCTTGGCGAAGCCTGGCGGCGCGGGCTCGCGGCGCTCGACGCGGAAGCGCAGTCGGCGGACGGCGCCTCCTTCGACGCGCTCGCGCCGGAGCGGCAGGACGCCCTGATCCGGGCCATGGAGGGCGGCTCTCTGAAGCATGCCGCCTGGGGCGGGATGCCCTGCGACCTTTTCTTCCGCATGCGCGTCATCCCTGACGTGGTGAAGAGCTACTACGCCCACCCGACAGCCTGGAGCGAGATCGGGTTTGGTGGTCCCGCGAGCCCACGCGGCTACGTGCGAATGGACTTCGACGCGCGCGATCCCTGGGAGGCCGCCGAGGCGAAGCCTGGGCAGGAAAACGAAGCGCTCCGGGAGAACCTCCGTGTGGGACGGTGAGCCGCGGGCGAACCGGGCGGCGCCGGACGACCCCATGCGCGCGCCGCGGGCCAGGAACGGCCGGGCGCCGGACGTGTTCCGGCTCGGCGCCTGGACGCCCATGCGGGAGTATCCTGAGTCCGAGCCGGTGGACTTCGCCATCGTGGGCACGGGCGCCGGGGGAGGGACCCTGGCCTGCCGCCTGGCCGAGGCGGGATTTTCCGTGGTGGCCTTCGATGCCGGGCCGTACTGGCGGCCCCTGGAGGACTTCGCCTCCGACGAGCAGGAACAGACCAAGCTGTTTTGGACCGACGAGCGGATCGTCGACGGCGAGAACCCGCTCCAGCTCGGGGCCAACAACTCCGGCAAGTCGGTCGGCGGCTCCACCGTGCACTTCGCCATGGTGTCGCTCCGGTTCCGGCCGGAGTGGTTCAAGTCCCGCACTCTGCTGGGCTATGGGGCCGACTGGCCGCTCGATTGGCGGGAGATGTGGGACTACTACACGGAAGTCGAGCAGGCGCTGAAGATCGCCGGCCCGGTCACCTATCCGTGGGGTCCGAAGCGGCCGCGCTATCCCTACCGGGAGCACGAGCTCAACGCCGCCGCCAAGGTGCTGGCGCGCGGCGCCGAGGCGCTCGGGATCTCCTGGGCGCCGACGCCGCTCGCCACGGTCTCGGCGCCGCGCGGCGCCTCGCCGCCCTGCGTCTATCGGGGCTTCTGCACGCTCGGCTGCTCCACCAACGCCAAGCAGAGCGTACTCGTCACCTGGCTGCCGCGGGCGCTGCGGGCCGGCGCGGAAGTCCGGGATCTCGCCATGGTGGGCCGCATCGAGACGGATGCGGCCGGGCTCGCCAGCGGCGTCCACTACCACCGCGAGGGCCAGTGGCGTTTCCAGAAGGCGCGCAACGTGGTCGTGGCGGGCTACGCCATCGAGACCCCGCGGCTGCTGCTGATGTCGGCGAACGAGCGCTATCCGGGCGGGCTCGCGAACTCGTCGGGCCTGGTCGGCCGCTACCTCACAGTCCAGGGCAACCAGGCCTGCTGGGGCGTCATGGACGAGGAGATCCGCTCCTACAAGGGGCCGCCCTCCCTGGCGATCACGGAGCACTGGAATTACGAGGACCGCGGCAAGGACTTCTTCGGCGGCTACAGCTACATGAGCCAGGGCCCGCTGCCGGTGCTCTGGGCCGGTGTCCAGGCGGGCGCGCGCGGCCTTTGGGGCGAGGCGCTCATGGACGAGATGCAGCGCTACAACCACAGCGTCGGCCTCAAGGTGGTCAGCGAGTACATGCCGCAGGAGCGCAACCGCGTGACCCTGGCCGACGAGAAGGACGCGCTGGGGCTCCCCATCGCCCGCGTCACCTACTCCTGGTGCGACAACGACAAGCGGGTGAACCGTCACGCGCTCGGCTTCATGCGCAAGGCGCTCGAAGCCGCGGGCGCCCGCGAGATCTGGGACCAGGAGGACGACACCTGCCATCTCAACGGCACGGCGCGCATGGGCGACGATCCCCGGACCAGCGTGGTCAACGGCGACTGCCGCTCCTGGGACATTCCCAACCTGTGGATCTGCGACGGGTCGGTGTTCCCGACCGTGGGCGGCGCGAACCCGTCCCTGACCATCCAGGCGATCGCGTGCCGAACCGCCGATCGCATCAGGGCGCTGGCTCGGCGCGGCGACTTGTAGGCGGCGCCAGCGTCGTCAGTTCGTATGGATCAGCGTCGGCGGCTGCGAGGCGTACCACTCGGCCGCCTGGTCGATTTCCTCGGGCGTCATGCGCCGGGCGATGTTGCGCATCTGCTGGCTGATGTCGTTGCGGCGCTCGCCCGAGGCGAAGGCCTGGAGCTGCGCCTTCACGTAGGCCGCCGGCTGGCCTTCCAGCCAGGGGCTGCCGGTCTTGTTGTCGAGCGCGCCGTGGCAGGAGCCGCAAGGCGCCACGCCCCGCATCGGCGCGCCGTTGATCACGATCTTCGGGGCAGGCTGGCTCTGCTGCGGATGGTAGCCGGGCAGGCGCGGCAGGTAGGCGTAATAGGCCGCGAGGTCCTGCATGTCGCGCTCGCTCAGGTTCGCCGCGAAGGGCGACATGATGGCGTTCACGCGGGCGCCGTTCTTGAAGTCAGCCAGCTGCTTGTAGATGGACGCCGCGTACTGCCCGGCGAGGTTCGGGGAGTCGGCCCGGCTCACCCCGGTGGGGCCATGGCAGATGGCGCATTGCTGCGCGAGCGTCGCCCCGCGCCCGATGGCGTCTGGCGCCGGGGTGGCCGGCAGGGCCGAGGTGATCACGACCTTGGTCAGCTTCGGGTCGGGCTGGACAGGCGCCTGGGCGGAGGATGTCCGCACCACGCCCGCCGCGCTGCAGATCGCGTCCCAGAGGCCAGAGACCTTGAGCTCCGGCTGGGCGTAAGGCAGCACGATGAAGCCGCCGAGGGCTGTAAGGACGAAAATTCCGGCCGTGATGCCGACGGCCCGACGGAACCATGGGTCCCTTGGAGACAGGACGTTGTCGTCGCTCATGGGTTGGCTCCCACGTAGACGGCCGGCACGGAGGTGTCGCTGCGCAGCGCCAACTGGGCGATGGGGAAGCCATAGTTGGTGACCGTGAGGCCGACCATCAGGGCAATCCAGAGCGCGTAGCTGTTGAGCGCCGGCACGGCCACCGGCGGATGCAGGGCGGCCGAGAAGCGATAAAGCCCGGCTTCTTCTCGCGGCGCGCGCTGGGCGCGCAGGAGAATGACGATGAAGAGCAGGCCGGACGCCAGAAGGATGAATCCGCCGATGGCCGACAGCATCACCGAGACCGCCTGCGGCGCCACCGCCGGGTCCGTGTAGTCGTAATAGGCCATGCGCCGCGGCATGCCGAGGATGCCGACCCAGTGCCAGGGGAAGGTGGTCACAATCATGCCGACGAACCACAGCCACAGCTGCAGGCGCATGAGTCCGAGATCGCGCATCGCCCGGCCAGTCAGGTGGGGCCATAGGTCGTAGGCGATCGCGAAATACATGATCACGATCGCGCCCCCGAAGATCAGGTGGAAGTGGCCGGTGATCCACTGGGTGTTGTGAATGGTCGTGTCGAGTTGGTAGCTCATGTTGATGAGCCCGCCGGCGCCGCCGAAGCCGAGCATCACGAAGGAAAAGGCGACCGCCAGCATGATCGGGTTGGACCAGGGCAGCGCCCGGATCCAGCCGAGCGGCCCGCGTCCACCCCGCATGCGGGCGGCGATCTCCACCGAGGCGCAGATCGTGAAAACGGTCAGCAGGGTCGGCAGAGCGACGAGGGCCGTGAAAGCCGAGTGGATGAACTTGAAGCCGGCGCCGACCTGCGGGTCGGCGAAAGTGTGGTGCATGCCGATCGGCATGGCGACGACCAGGAACAGGATGAACGAGATCCGGGCCATGGTGTCGCTGTAGACCTTCCCGCCGATCGCCCGCGGGACGATCGTGTAGTAGGCGATGTAGGTCGGCATCAGCCAGAAATACACGATGGCGTGCAGCGTCCAGGAGAAGAAGACGCGCGACAGGCCGGCGTCGATCGTCGACTTGAGCCCGAAGGCGACCGGCAGGATCTGCAGCAGCAGCTCGAGCGCGGCGCCCACGGCCGTCCAGCCCCAGAGATACGAGCCGGCCACATTGGCGAACATGGGCAGCGGCACGGGCGCGCCCGGGTTGGCCTTCTTCCAGGCGTGCAGGTTGACCGACATGAGGGCCACCCAGATCCAGGAGCCCACGACCACGAGCACGACGCCCAGGTAGTAGAAGGGGCTGCCGATCAGCGGCGGGTAGAACGTATAGAGCACCGATGCGCGGCCGAGCGCGACCGGGATCATGGCCATCACGGCGCCGACCACGATCAGCCAGAAACCGGCCCAGGCCCATTTGCGCCCGATGAGGGGCTGGTTCAGCGACACCTCGCTGATGGCGTAGCCGAAGCCCATGGCCACCAGCGTCGGAAAGACGTAGCCCATCACCGTGCCGTGGGCCGTCAGCGAGCGGTAGTACCACTCGGGATTGCTGATCCAGGTGTGCAGGGGGCTGCGGATGAACATCTGCCAGGCCCCGAGCACGAGGGCGAGGCCGAACACCGTGAAGGCCAGCCAGAAATGGGCGAGCACCAGCCTCCTGCTATTCAACACAGGTGACCCTCCGGTTCTTGCTGCTCATGGTGAGGAACTCGGTCCGGTCCACGACCTTGACCTTGGCCCACATGCCCTCATGCCCCACGCCGCAGAACTCCTGGCACGGCATCAGGTGCTCGCCGGGCTGCTTGAAGCGGGCCGGGATCTCGGAGACGTAGCCCGGCACCAGCATGGTGTTGATGTTGGTGCCCTGGATCAGGAAGCCGTGCACCACGTCCGGGCTCGTGGCGCGGAACACGACGGGCGTGTCGGCCGGGACCACCATGCACTGGGGGGTGAAACTGTATTGCTGGCCCACCGCCCGCACCGTCACGGAGCCGTCCGGCTCGGCCGCGCTGCCCAGGTTGGCTTCCGTGAATTCGCCCGAGAGGTGGATGATCTGCGGCTGGATCGTCTCGACCCGGCCCTGGGGCATGGTGGCCTGGTGAATTCCCGCGAAGGCGGCGGCGCCCGCGAGCACGACGATGATGGCGATCGAGAGGGTCGCCCAGCGCCGCTCCACCCGCTCGGCGACCCGGGCCTCCTCGACGTCATGGTCCTGGGTGGTCATGGACGGTCACCCCCGGGGCAGGAACACGAACAGGTAGAAGGCGAACCAGCAGGCCACCACGATGGCTGTCGCGATGGCGGCGAGCGTCACGGCGCCGTGGGGGCCGGCGCGCACGATGGCGCCGATCTCGCGGTCGTCGGCCTCGTCTCGGTCGCGGAGGGGAGGCGAGTTCAGCATGGCGTCAGTCCAGCGGGGCGGATCGGAGCTGGTTGGCTTCGGCGGCAGCAACCGCGGCGCCGCGGTTGCCCCAGGACGTGCGGATATAGGTCACCACCGCCGCGACCTCGTTGTCCGACAACGTCTGCGCGAAAGGCGGCATGCCGTAGGGCCGCGGATTGCCGGCCGTGCCTGGCGGGTAGCCGCCGTTCAGCACCATGCGGATCGGGTTCACGGCGGAGGACATCTGGATCGACTGGTTGCCCGCCAGAGGCGGGTAGTGTGGCGGCTTGCCCTGGCCCTGGGCGCCGTGGCATGCGGCGCAGTGCTGGTCGTAGACGGTCTTGCCAAGCGATAGCAGCAGGCTGCTTTCCGCGCGCGGCACGGTGGACGTCGCGGGGCTGGGAGGCTCCTGGCCAAGGCTCTTCAGGTAGACCGCCATGGCCCGCGTGTCCTCGGGCGTCAGGTATTGCAGGCTGTTGTAGGTGACCTCGGCCATGGGGCCGTAGACCGCGCCCCGGCGCGACACCCCGGTGCGCAGCAGGTCCGAGATCTCCTCGATGGTCCAGTCGCCCACGCCGGCCTCGCGGTTGGAGGTGAGCGAGGGCGCGTACCAGTTCTGCATGGGGATGAGGCCGCCCTGGAAGGCCTGGGACTCGCTGTTGCCGCCCAGCGCGTTGATGGGCGTGTGGCACATGCCGCAGTGGCCGAGTCCCTCGACCAGGTAGGCGCCGCGATTCCACTCGGCCGACTGGTTCGGGTCCGGCTTGAACTCGCCCTCCCGGAAGAACAGCGTGCGCCAGCCCAGGATCAGCTGGCGGTTGTTGTAGGGGAACTTGAGGTCATGCGGTCGGTTGGGCTGCCGCACCGGCGGCACCGACATCAGGAAGGCGTAGATGGCGTCGCTGTCGGCCCGGGTCACCTTGGTGTAGGAGCCGAAGGGCATCGCCGGGTAGAGCAGCCCGCCATCCGGCGAGCGGCCCGTGTGCATCATCCCGTAGAACTGGTCGGCGGTCCATTTGCCGATCCCGGTCTCCGGGTCGGGCGTGATGTTGGACGTGAACAGCGTTCCGAAGGGCGTGGGCATGTGCCGCCCGCCCGCGAAGGTCCGGCCCTCCGGCGCCGTGTGGCAGGCGATGCAGTCGCCGGCGCGGGCGAGGTACTCGCCCTTGGCGATCAGGTCGCCGTTGGATTTCGGCGCCGCGCCGTTCTGGGCCAGCGCGGCTCCAGGAAGAAGCGCGAGGGCGAGCGCGGCTGCGGCGCGCAGGGAGGGGATCAGCTTGCGCGTCATTGCGGCTGGCTCCCACAGGCGAAGGGCAGCGCATAGGTTCCTTTCGGAACGGAGCGGCGGTTCTCCGGGGCCGGCCTCGACGACAGCCAGGCCGTGATGGCGGTGACGTCCGCCTCCGTCAGGTGGCCGGCGACGATCTGCATGCAGTCGGGCGCGAGCGCCGTGCGCGTGCCGTAGCGCCAGGCCCCGAGCTGGGCGCTGATGTAGTTCGGGCGCAGGCCCAGCAGGCCCGGGATGCCGGGCTCCATCCCGGTCAGGCTGGGCCCGTGGCAGCTGACGCAGGCCGGGATGTTGCGCGCCGCGTCGCCCTGCGTCACCAGCGTCTTGCCGAGGTTGAGCACATCTTCCCCGACCGCCGGCGTGGCGGGAGGCGGAAGCGGCGGATTCAGGCTGGCGAAATACTCCGCCATCTCCTTGAGGTAGTCGGGCGGCAGGAACTCCAGGAGGTAGTTCATCGGCGGGTAATGCCGGCGGCCGTTCCGGAAGGCGATGACCTGGTTAGCCAGGTATCCTGCGGGCTTGCCGGCGAGCCGCGGAAAGTAGGGATCGCGCGTCCCTTCGCCCTGGGCCCCGTGGCAGGGCGCGCAGGCCAGGACGCGTTCGGCCATGGTGTCAGGCGGAGCTTCGGGGGACTGGGCGCGCGCCGCGGTGAAGACCGGGACCAGGATGGCGGCGAGGACCGCAACGTCGCGGATGTGGTGCAAGGCCCCCCTCCGGCTTCGTAGCAATGCCTGCCAACGTCACCGTCGCTGGGAAAGTTCCTTCGCGCCCGCAGGCCGGGTCCGGTCCGTTGCGATGCCCATGGGCTAGCGCGTGACGGCCTTCACGATGGCTTCCGCCACCAGCTCGGCCATGCACACCCGGCGCGATCCGGCGTCGGCGGGCTCCTCCTTCAGCTTCTGGCGCTGGAAGTCGAGGAACTGCATCGCCGCGTAGCGCTGCACGAGGTTCAGGCGCGCGCGATCGGAGACCTCGCGGATCTTGCCCACGATGCGCCAGTAGATCTGCTCGTGGGGTACGCGCGGCACGAAGGGCGGATCGATGAGCACCAGGTCGACGTTGCGCTCCTTCAGCCACTTCGCAGCATCGAACAGGGTGCGGCCGAACGCTTCCGCGTCCGACAGCGCGATGGCGTCCGCCCCGCCCACCTGCCAGAGCACGAGGTCGGGCTCAAATCGCGCCACCGCGGAGCGGATGTTGCCGAAATCCGCTTCGGCCAGTCCGGATTGAGGCGTCTCGTCCAGGAATTCGAATTCCGTCTGCGGCAGCCTCGTCGACAACTCCTGATGGAGGCGCACACGCCGCTTCTCGGGCGGCGAGGGCCCCCCGATCTCCGGGCCGAGCACCAGGACGCGGACCGGGCGGGCCCGGTCGACCAGGCGCTCGGTGCGCTTCAGGTCCGCCGACATGGACAGGTAGACGTCAGGGACCCGGCACCGAGGGGACACCTCGGCGCTCGAGGGCGCGGTCCAGAGCAGGCCCAGGATCAGCGCTGCGGCTGAGCCAAGCCCGGCACGACGCGCGCGCTTGCGCCAGAGCGGTTCCATTCCAATGCCCATGCCAGTCCGATCTGCAGGACGAGCCCGCCCACGATGATGGCCACATCCACCCGGACGTCGCCGTCCCCGGCTATTCTCAGCATCTGCCCACAGATCGCCAAGATGGTGCCGACGCAGAAAACGGGGAGCGAGTGGCGGCCGAGCCAGCCGAGCGGCGCCGTCCATGGGGTGCGCCTGAGCCAGGTTTCGACGGGGAGCGACGACGCCACGACGGTAAGAGAGAGCACGTGGAGGAAGCGCGGCAGCGAAAGCAGGTGCTTGTCGTCGTCCCACAGGAAGCGCGGAAGGCCGAACACGCCGTCCGGATAGATTTCCAGCTGCCTCCACACGAGGCCGAACAGCAGGTAGGCGACGCTCAGCGGCAGAACCGCGCGCGGCAGCCGCAGCGGGCGCTTGTCGATGACGGCCGCGCCCATGCAGAGGCCCGTGGTGAACAGCAACTGCCAGGCGAAGGGGTTGAAGAACCAGGCTTGCCCCATGCCGGGATAGCTCGGCGGCGTGAACCCCGCCTGGGCCGCGCCGTAGATCGCAGCCGAGACGGCGAGGGCCGCCCAGCGATTGAGCGCCACGAGGGCCATCAGCGCCGGGGCCATCAACAGCAGCACGACGTAGAGCGGAAGGATGTTGAGGTAGGACGGCTGCAGGCCAAGGGCGGCGATGCCCACCATGCTCTCGATGGGCGCAGCGACGACCGCGTCGAAATTCATGGCCTCGAGCACCCGCGGATCCTGCAGGGCGAGCGAAGCCCAGGCCACCAGCGCCCCGCAGATGGCGATCACGGCGAGGTGCGCGGTATAGATTTGAACCGCGCGGGAGACCATGCGGAAGGTCTGCCGGGCGACGTCGCCATCGCGGAACGGACGCAGGTAGGCGAGGGCGGCCGCGAAGCCGGCGAGCAGCACGAAGATTTCTGCGGAATCGGACAGGCCGAAGTTCTTGTGCGTGAACCGCTCGAACAACGTCCCGGGGACGTGGTTGATGAAAATGGTCGCCAGCGCCAAGCCGCGGCACGCGTCGACGATCAGGAGACGTTCGGGGCGTCCCGTCATGAGTACAATCCAGTTTGTGCGTCGGTGTCGCGGGCCGGGCCTTGGCCGACTCGAAGAGAGCGCCGCGAAGGCGCCCTTCTGAAGGCAAGAACGATTGGTCGCAACCTTGGGTTCATCACGTAGTGGACCTAGTCGCGATGTTTTGTTCAGGTTGGGTTCAGGCCCGGGCCTCCAACCTGGGGCCGAAAACGTTGGAAACGCCCGATGTCGAGAGTTCTGACAACAGCATTGTGCCTTGCGCTCCTGGGCGCTGCGCCCGCATTCGCGGCTCCGTTCCAATGCGGCGCCTCGTCCGCCGTGCTGCATGATCGCTTGCCTGTCCTGCGGGAGCAGGTGCAGGCGGACCATTCCGCCGCGATCCTGGCGATCGGCTCATCGTCCACGCAGGGCGTGGGTGCGTCCTCTCCGGCCTCCAGCTATCCCTCGGTGCTCCAGCAGGCTCTCACCAGCGCAATGCCAGGGGTGGCGGTGGAGGTCGTCAACGCCGGCGTCGGCGGCGAGACGGCGGACACGACGCTGGCGCGGCTGCGCCAGGCGCTCGCCAGCCGCCACTACGGTCTCGTGATCTGGCAGGTGGGGACCAACGACGCCGTCGCTGGCGTCGACCTCGGCGCCTTCGAGCGCCGGTTGCGCGCCGGGATCAACGTGGTGCGCAGGGCCAAGGCAGACCTGATCCTGGTCGACCAGCAGTTCACGCCGAAGCTCGGCGACGAGGCTCGCTATGAATCCTTCGTGGACGCGGTTCGGAGGGTCGCGAAGTCCAGCAGGGCGCCGGTCTTCCAGCGGTTCGAGATGATGCGCGGCTGGGCGAAGGCCGGACAGGACCAGCTCCTGCAGGCTCTCGCAGACGATCGCTTCCACATGAACGATGTCGGCTACCGCTGCCTGGCCCACGGGCTGGCGGAACAGATCAGGTCAGCCCTGGAATCCGGCCCGGTCGCCTTTGCGCCGACTTCGCGGTCCATGTGAACGGGGTCAGGCTCCGTTCCCGTGGGCCGTCACCGTGAGGACGATCATGTCGGCGCGCGGGCCCGCCCTTGGCCAATCGTCTTATGCGTCGGGCAAGCCCCGGGGATCCGCAACCGGCCTACGGCGAGCCGCGGCGTTGCGCGGCGCCGCGCTGGCGGCGATCGGCGCGGCTGCGGTCGCGGCCCTGTGCCTGGGGTCCCCCGCGCAGGCGCAATCGCGCCAGGCCCTGTGGACGGTCGTGCGGGCCTGCGCGCTCGCCCAGGCGACCTTCGGCGTCGCTCTGCCGTGCCGCAGCATCGAGACGGCGGCGGGGGTGAGCGTCGCCGTCGTCGATCCGCCCCTGCCTCAGGCTCATACCTTGGTGGTCCCGACCGATCGCGTGATCGGGGTCGAGGCAGAACCGCTGGCCGGCGCCGCCGGAGCGAACTACGCCGCCCTGGCGTGGCGCACCGCCCTGGGCGCCTCGTCGGGGCGTTGGGACGGGGCCGGCATGGTGGTGAATTCGGCCCGTGTGCGAAGCCAGGACCAATTGCACGTGCATGTTGATTGTCTCAGCCCGCGCGGCCGAGGCGTCGTCGCCCGGCTTCTTCCTGCGGCCCAGACGCGATGGCGGCGCATCGGTCGTGACTGGTTCCTGGCGACGGACGCCAGCGCGGGCGGGTTCAATCCCTTTGCGTTGATCCGCCAAATTCCTGGCGAACCGGCTCCGGCGACCGTCAACGTCGCGGTGCTCGGCGTGATGACCCAGGCGGGGGCGCCGGGCTACCTGGTCCTGGCGAACACGGGCAGACAGTCTTACGAGAACCTGCTGCAGACCTCGTGCGGCGCCCCGAGCGTCGCCAAGACCTCGGGCGCCGTCCTGACCCGCTGAGCCCTTCGGACGGCCCGAACCCTTCCCGCCACCTCCGAACTAAGCTGCCCTTGGAGGCGAAAGGACATCCGTGGCCTTGTGCTCGGGGTCGACGCCTTCGACCAGCAGGACCTCGCCGACGGCGTTCTCCGTGCGGCAGGCCAGGATGGCCTGGTAGGCGGGAGAGGCGTACCAGGCGCGGGCCGACGCCATGTCGGGGAAGGCGATCACGATCAGGTCGCCACGCCAGTCACCCTCGAGCACCTCGGGCCGGCCGCCATGGATCAGGAACGATCCGCCGAACGGCGCCAAGGTGGCGTCGATCCCTTCCAGATACTGCACTATGCCCGGGCCCATGTTCACGTGGCGCAGGTGGCCGACGGCGTAAGCGGTCATGACGGTCTCCCTCGTTGACGCCGGCACTATGCCGAGGCGCGGAGGGCGGAGCGATTACCCGGGAGGTAAGGAGGCGTCGTGCTCGCTTGGTGGCGAGGGGCTTGGCCGGGCGCATGGATTTTGTCTGCGCGAGCCATCCGGAACCTGACAACTCGCTGACATCGCTCATCAGCCCGCTAACAGGCCCTGTCCGCCAGTCTGCGGTTCGTCGGCCCCGCGACCCGCGGAGCCCGAACAAAGAGAGAGACAGACATGCGCAAGATCATCCCGCTCGCCGTCGCCGTCGCCGCCGGGGCCGTCTCGTCCATCCCCGCCGCCCAGGCCAGCAGCCTCGGGCGCCCCTGCACGTCCGCACCGGAAAACCAGTGGCTCAGCCTGGACGCGCTCAAGGCCAAGGTGGAAGGCCAGGGCTACAAGGTGCAGAAGGCGAAGCTGAAGGCTGCCTGTGGCGAGGTTTATGCGCTCGACGCCAAGGGCGCGCGCGTCGAGCTCTTCCTCGACCCGACCTCGGGCGCGATCGTGGCCCAGGACTGACCCGCATGGCCGCGATTGGCGAAGCGGCCCAGGCCGGCGGCGTGAAGCCGCCCGCCACGGCCACGCCGAAGGTGGTCCAGGTCTGGGACCCCTTCGTGCGCGTCTTCCACTGGAGCCTGGTCGGACTTTTCGCGCTCGCCTTCGTCACCGGGGACGAGATCGAAGGGGTCCATGTGGCGGCCGGATATGCGGTCGCCGGCCTTGTCGGGCTTCGCGTGCTTTGGGGTGTCGTCGGATCCCGTCACGCCCGCTTCGGCGATTTCGTGCGCAGCCCCGCGTCGGTTCTCGCCTATTGCCGAGCGGTGGCCGCCGGAAAGGCCCCCCGTTTCCTGGGCCACAACCCGGCAGGCGGCGCGATGATCGTCGCGCTCCTGACGATGCTGGCGGGGATCTCCGCCACCGGGTTCATGATGACCACGGACAGCTTCTGGGGCTCCGAGTGGGTTGAGGATCTCCACGCAGCGCTCGTCTACGCGACCTTGGGTCTTATCGGCCTCCATGTCAGCGGCGTCGTGCTCTCCGGGCTCGCCCATCGCGAGAACCTCGTGAAGGCCATGATCACCGGGCGCAAGCGCGCCTTATGAGCCGAGTTGGGCCGTTGGCTCCGGGAAGCGGATTTCGGCGTTCAGGCCGCCCAGGTCTGAGCGCCGCAACGCGAGCTCGGCGCCATAGGCCTGCGCCAGGTCCTCCACGATGGAGAGGCCCAGCCCCGAACCGGGCTGTCGCTGGTCGAGCCTCGCGCCACGCATCAGCGCGGCCTCGGCCTGCGGTGGCGGGATCCCCGGGCCGTCATCCTCGACGCGGAGCAGCACCGGTCCGCCGTCCGACCTTGCGGTGATCCGCACGCGGCTGGCGGCCCACTTGCCGGCGTTCTCGGCCAGGTTGCCGAGCATTTCGGCGAGATCCTGCCCGTCGACGCAGACCGACAGGTCTCCGGCGTCGACCGTCCACATGAGCTGTCGTCCGGTCGGCGTCCGCCGCAGAACCGAGACAACGCGCTCGATGACGGGCGCAAGCGCCTGCGGCTTGCCGGATCCCGCATGGGCGCCGGCCCGGGCGCGGGCGAGCTCGCGCTCCACATGGCCGCGCAGCCCTTCCGTGACATCCGCGATCTCCTGCGCCAGGGCTGTCTCGCCGCGGGCCCGCAGTTCTTCAGCATCCGCCGCGAGCACCGTGAGGGGCGTCCTGAAGCCATGGGCGAGGTCGGCGGCGCGTCCGCGGGCGCGGTTCAGCGCCGCTTCCTGGGCGTCGAGAAGATGATCGACCTCGGCCGCGAGCGGACGCACCTCGTCCGGAAAATCCGAGCCCAGGCGACGCCCGGCTCCGGTCCGCACGGCGTTCAGGCGGCTCCGGACGGCGTCGAGGGGTCGCAGGCCCACCGCCACCTGGATCCAGCCGCCGAGCACCAGGGCCGCCGCCAGGAGGGCCAGGGAGGGCGCGAGGTCGGAGGCGAAGGACCGGCCGGCCGCGTGGATCTCCGAACGGTCCAGGGCGACCGCCGCGCGCACGCGTCCGCCTCCGAGGCGCGCCGGCAGCGCCACGGAGCGCTCGACCACAAGGAGGGACTGGCCGCCTGGTCCGGGGATGACGTGCTCGTGGACCTGGCTATCCTCCAGGCTGTCCTTGGGCAAATCCAGGACCGCGTCCCAGAGCGAGCGGGAACGCAGAACGGGGCCCGGCGGGTCCGGCGCGATCTGCCAATAGCGGCCGCTGAGCGGCTCGTTGTAGCGCGGATCCAGGGGCGGCGCGCTGACCTCGATGGCGCCGGCCTCGGTTCGTCCCACGCTGCTCACCAGAGTGCGCAGATCGGCCGCGAGCTCCAGGGCGATGCGCCGCTCCACGTGACGCTCGAACAGGAGCAGGAGGCCAAGGCCGGCGACCGTCAGCGCCAGCAGGACCGAAGCGGCTCCAGCCGCGAGGAGGCGGAGCTTGAGCGAGCCCCGCGTCACGGCGCCGTCTGCTCCGGCACCGAATAGCCGAAGCCGCGGCGCGTCTCGATCAGCTCGACGCCCAGCTTGCGGCGAAGCCGTCCCATGAGGACCTCGACGGCGTTCGGCTCGCGGTCATGGTCGTGGGCGTAGAGGTGCTCCATGAGCTCGCCCGACGACACCACGCGCCCTGCGTGGTGCATCAGGTAGCTGAGGCAGCGATATTCGAGGGGCGAGAGGTCGACGGGCTCGTCCTTCACCCAGACGCGCATCTGGCGGCTGTCCAGCGTGACCGGGCCGGCCGTCATGACGGACGAGGAGCGGCCCGCGGCCCTCCGCAGCAGCGCGCGCACCCGGGCGAGCAGCTCCTCCATGGCGAAGGGCTTGCACAGGTAATCGTCGGCCCCGGCGTCGATGCCCTCGACCCGCTCGGCCCAGGCGCCGCGCGCAGTAAGGATGAGCACGGGCAGGGCGCGTCCCGCCGCGCGCCATTTCTTGAGCACGGCGAGTCCGTCCATCTTGGGCAGTCCGAGGTCCAGGACGACGAGGTCGTAGTCCTCGACGTCGCCTCGGAACCAGGCGTCCTCGCCGTCGGAGGTCGCGTCCACGGCGTAGCCGGCCCGTTCGAGGACCGTGCTCACCTTGCCGGCGATGCGGGCGTCGTCCTCGGCCAGCAGGATGCGCATCAGCGGCCCTCCCGCTTCAGGATCTCGGCCGTGGCGGCGTCGACGTAGACCTCTTCGATCTGGCCGCCTTCTCCGACGACCTTGAACTCGTAGACCCAGCGTCCATGCTTGCGCTCGAAGGACACCCCCACGAGTTCCCCGCCCAGCTGCGCCCTGATCCGCCCAAGGAGTTCGACCAAAGGCAGGGCCTCGCCGCGCTCGACGGCTTTGCGCGCGTCCTCCTGCTCGCGCGCGCGATCCGCGTGCGCGGGCGCGAGGGCGCCGGCGGCGACGCCGAGCGCGAGCGCGAGTCGGGCGAGTGCGTGAAGCATGGCGCCACTGTAGTCCGCCAGGACCTGTCAAGACGCTGACATGGCTCAACAGCGGGCCAACAGGCCCCCCGCGCTAGGGTCTCGCCCATCGGCCCGGACCTTTCGGATCCGGAGCCCATTCGGGAGAACCACCATGCGCACGATCCTCATCGCAGCCCTCGCCACCCTCGCGGCCGGCGCCTCCACAACGACCATCGCCGGCGAGCGCACGGTCTCCGGCGAAAACTTCCCTGCGTCCAGCGCTCGCGCGGAGATCCGCAAGTCGCTGGAAGAGCTCGGCTACCGCGTCAGCCATGTGGAAGACGAGCACGGCCGGCTGGAACTGCGCGCCGTCAACGACACGGGGCTGCCGATCAAGCTGACCTACGATCCGGCGACCGGCGAGATGCTCCGCGCGGCCCTTCGCTGAGGCCGGCCCGCCCTCGAAAAGAAAGGAGCCCTGCCATGTCCGCGCGAACTCTGGTGCTGACCGCAACCTTGGCCGTCGCGCTGTCGGCCCCCGCTCTGTCCACGGCGTTCTCGCAGCATTCACATGCCGGCGGCGACGTCGCGCTCCAGTCCATGAGCCTGGACCAGGGCCGGAAATGGCCAACCGACGCTGCGCTGAGAGGCGGGATGTCGGACATCCGCGCGTCGATGTCCGACGCGCTCCCCCGTATTCACGCGGGGCGGTTCGGCGGCGGCGACTACGCCGCCCTCGCCGACGCGGTCCAGGGGCGCATCGACTTCATCGTGGCGAACTGCAAGCTGCCCGAGGAGGCCGATTCTCAATTGCACCTGGCGCTGACCCACATGCTCGACGGGGTCGCGGCCATGAAGTCCGCCGACAACCGCGAACAGGGAGCCCTCGCCGTCGTGAATGCCCTGGACGCATATGGCGCGCATTTCGACCACCCCGGTTGGAAGGCGCTGGCGGATTGATGCTGCGTACAGCGCGGGCGGGTCCTTCCGCACGGAGCGCGAGCCCCGCTGCGGATTGGGCCCGCCATTTTGGCCGAAGGGCTCTCCCTGACGGAACCGCCGCATTCCGGCGTCGATTGAGCGCCGACAGGGTCAATCGGAGGACCGTCCATGAGATTCGCCCTTCTGCTTGGATGCGGCGTCGCGGCCATCGCCTCGGCGCAGGCGGCGTCGGCCATGCCGTGGCCCGGGCTGGCCAACCCCATCGCCATCGAGCCTGTTCGCACCGTCTGCGACCAATGGGGCCGCTGCTGGGAGCAGCCGGACTACGGCTACCGGCCAAGATACGGCTACGACGATCCCTATGGCGAGGGCGGCTATCGCCGACCGCCGACCAAGTGGGAACGCAAGGGCTTTTGCCCGCCCGGGCAGGCCAAGAAGGGCAACTGCTGAAGCCGGAAGGCCCGGTGCTCGCCGACAGCGGGCATCCGGGCGCCCGCAAGGTCACCTCACGCTGATCATCATCACGGCGCCATCGGGCATCACCTCCGCAATGGCGCCTTCCGGCTCGCGAAAGAAGGCGAGAACGAGGACGAGCGTCGCGCCGGCGCAGGCCGCGATGGACAGGAACAGCGCGGAAGCCCCGCCGACGGAGAACACGAGCAGGAACAGCACGCTGCCCACGTTGCCATAGGCCCCGGCGAGGCCGGCGATCTGGCCGGTTAGCCGGCGCTTGATGATCGGCAGCACCGCATACACCGTTCCGTTGGCGCTGTTGACGAAGATGGAGGTCAGCAGCATCGCCGGGAGCGCGAACGCGAGGCCGCGCGAGGCGTCCATGAATGCCATGGCGCAATAGCCCGCCACCATGCCCACGAGCACCATCAGGAGCGCCGGCTTCCGGCCGATGCGGTCGGACATCCAGCCGCCGATGGGCCGCGTTACGAAAGCCGTTCCGGCGAAGCACCCGGCGACGATGCCTGCGTCCTGCAGCGACAGCTGGAACGTGTCCTTCACATAGAGCGGCAGCATGGAGACGACGGCGAGCTCGCCGCCGAAGCTGACGAAATACATGAGGCACAGGATCGCGACCTGGGCGAAGCGGTAGCGGTGAAGCGGCGGCACTGGCTGGCGCACGACGTCCCGGTTCACCCGCCAGATCTGCGCTGCCTGCCATGCATAGAGCCCGGCCAGCACGAGCCACGCAACGATTGTGGCGGCTTCCGACAGGAGCCTCAGCTTGCCGAAGCCGAGCTGCCAGGCGAGCACGCCGAGGGAGGCGTAGATCGGAAGCTGGACGAGCGCATAAAGCGCCATGTCGCCGATGCTCGTCACCTCCATGGCGCCGGACTTCTGCGGCTTGAAATAGGTCGCGCCCTTCGGGGTGTCGGTGACGGTGAGGTAATAGACCGCGCCATACACGAGGGCGATCACGCCAGTCAGCGCGACGGCGGCGCGCCATGACGCGTAGCTCGCCAGCAGCGCCGCCAGCGCGGGCATCAGCACGGCGGCCGCAGCCGAGCCGAAATTGCCAAGACCCGCATAGATCCCCTGGGCGAGCCCCATCTGCCTGGCGGGGAACCACTCTGAAATCATCCGGATGCCGACCACGAAGCCCGCTCCGGAAAGGCCCAGCAGGAAGCGGGTGACCGCCAGCATCTCGAAGCTGGTGGACGCCGCGAAGGCGAGGCAGAGCACGCCCGACGCGGCCAGGATGGCGCTGAACGACGTCCGCGGCCCGAGCCGGTCCACCAGCATGCCGACCAGGATGCGGGCGGGGATCGTGAGCGCAACGTTGAGAATCAGGATCGCGCCGACCTGCTCGTTGCTGAGCCTGAAGGTGTCGCGGATGGCCGCCATCAGGGGCGCGTGATTGAACCAGACGATGAAGGTGACGAAGAAGGCGAGCCAGGAGAGATGAAGGATCCGGTACCGGTCCTTGAAGCTGAAAAACTCGCCGGGTCCGCGGCTGGGCTGGGACATGGTTCAACCTCCTCGAAGGCCGGGGGCTCCGCCCTGGCCATGGTGGGTGTCAGGGCGATGGGTCAGGCTGTCCGGGTTTCCGGCGCGGCCACGCGGGCGGCTTGGATGAGGCGCTGGATCTCGGGCCGGCAGGAGCCGCAGTTGGCGCCGGCCCCGAGCCTCTCGCCGATGGCGTCAAGGTTCGCCGCGCCTGTCCGGATGGCCGCGTGGATCTGCTTCGCGCCAACCTCCCTGCAAGCGCAAACGATCGTCCCGCGGTCCGGCGCGCCGGCGGCTGCGAGCCCGGCGAGCAGCCTGGCTCGGCAAGAGCCGGCGTGTGTTTGCGCGAGGGCCTCGACGAGCAGGCCGCGCGCGAGGGCCACCGGCTGCGGCGCGGCGAAGAGCGCGCCCACGAGCCGCTCGCCCGCAAAGGCGGCGAGCCGGATGCTGTCGGCGAGCCGGTCGTGATAGGCGACCCAGTCCAGGTCCTCGCCTTCGACCCCGAAGAGTCTTTCGGCGAAGGCTCGCCAATCGGCAGGAGGGGCGTGGCCCGCGAGTTCGATGCGGTAGCCGCCAGTGGCGGGGGCGAGGGCCCAGTATTCCACTGAGCTGGGAGCCGGCCGCGTCGCGCTGACGGCGAAGCCAAACCATGCGGCCGGGAACGGCTCTGCGCGGCATGTGGTCCGCTTGAAGCCGGGCTGACCCGAGACCGGGTCAGTAGCCGGGCTGACGAGCGCGTTGACGCGGCCGGCGCCGGCGAACTGGTCGTTCCAGTGCATGGGCGCGAAGACCGAGCCCCGGGCAGTCCGGTCGGTGATGAGGGCCCGCAGGAGCACGGATCCTTGCTCCGTGGTCACGCGCACGATTCCGTCCGGCGCGACCCCGAGGCGCGCGGCGTCGGCCGGGTGGATCTCGCAGAAGGGCTCGCCGTAGTGCGCCATGAGGCGCGGCGACTTGGCCGTGCGCGTCATGGTGTGCCACTGGTCCCGGATGCGGCCGGTGTTCAGGGTGAGCGGGAAGTCCGCGCGCTGCGCCACGGCGGCGAGGACTGCGACAGGGGTCATGCGGGCCCTCCCGTCCGGCGTGGAGAACTCGCCTTCGGAGAAAAACCTCGTGTCCCGCGCAGGCTCGCCGCGGCGCTGGGGCCACTGGAATGGCGCGAGCGCGTCGTAGGCGGCCGCGCCGATCGCATCGTGGGCGCCGATATCGAAGGCGCGGGCGCCGTCGTTCTCGAAGGCCGAGAGCGCGGCGTGTTCGCGGAAGATGGCGGCCGGCCCTTCGTAGTCGAACCCGGCGAAGCCCATGCGCCGCGCGGCGGCAGCGAGAGCCCACCAATCCGGGCGCGCTTCGCCGGGCAGCGGCAGGAAAGCGCGCTGGCGTGAGATACGGCGCTCGGAGTTGGTCACTGCGCCGTTCTTTTCCCCCCAGGCGGCGGCCGGAAGCAGCACGTGCGCGAAGCGCGCCGTATCGGTGCGGGCGGTCACGTCCGACACGACCACGAAAGGACAGGTTCGCAGCGCCGCCTGGACCTCGTCGGCGTCGGGCAGGGAGTCCGCCGGGTTGGTGGCCATGATCCACAGCGCCTTCACCCGCCCCTCGCGGACGGCGCTGAACAGTTCGACAGCCTTCAGTCCGGGCCGGGTCGCGATCGCCGGCGAGCCCCAGAAGCGCTGGACGCGCTCGCGCGCCGCCGCGTCCTCCAGGTCCATGTGCGCGGCCAGCATGGTGGCGAGGCCGCCCACCTCCCGGCCGCCCATGGCGTTCGGCTGGCCGGTGATGGAGAAGGGCGAGGCTCCGGGCTTGCCGATGCGTCCCGTGAACAGGTGACAGTTCAGGATCGCGGTCGCCTTGTCCGTGCCGGACACGGACTGGTTCACGCCCTGGGAGAAGACGGTCACGACCCGGTCGGCTCCGGCGAACTCGGCGTAGAAGCGGGCGATGTCCTGGGCGGAGCATCCGGTGGCGGCCGCCACGGCTTCGAGCGTCGCGGGCGCGGCGGCCGCGACCGCCTCGGGCCAACCTGTCACATGGGCGTCCGTGTAGGGCACGTCGCGCTTGCCGACGCGGTCGAGGTGACGCAGGAGGCCGTTGAACAGGGCCGCGTCGCTGTCCGCCGCGATGGGCAGGTGCAGGTCCGCCTGCTCGGCCGTCGCCGTTCGGCGCGGGTCGATGACCACCAGCCGCACGCCGCGGCTCGCGCGGGCCGCCAGAAGGCGCTGGAACAGCACCGGGTGACACCAGGCGAAATTGGAGCCGACGAGGACGACGAGCTCGGCCTCCTCGAGGTCGGCGTAGACGCCCGGGACCGTGTCCGAGCCGAAGGCGCGCCGATGGGCGGCCACGGCCGAGGCCATGCAGAGGCGGGAGTTGGTGTCGATGTTGGCTGAGCCGATGAAGCCCTTCATCACCTTGTTCGCGACGTAATAATCCTCCGTGAGCAGCTGGCCCGAGACGTAGAAGGCGACGGAATCCGGGCCATGCTCGCGGATCGCCTGTTTGAAGCGCGAGGCCACGAGGTCGAGCGCGTCGTCCCAGCCGACGCGCCGGCCCCCGACCTGCGGATGCAGCAAACGGTCAGCAAGCGACAGGGTCTCGGCGAGCGCGGAACCCTTGGAGCAGAGCCGGCCGCGGTTGGCCGGATGGTTCGGGTCGCCCTGGACCGTCACGCGGCCGTCAGGCTCACGGCGGGCGAGCACGCCGCAGCCGACGCCGCAATAGGGGCAGGTGGTTCGGGTGGCGGGCGGAGCGGGGCCCCCGCCGCCCGCGCCGTCGATCCCGGGCTCGCGCGCCACCATGTCAGGCCGCCTGTCCGACAAGGGACGCGGCGCGCACCAGTACGCGGCCATTCTCGACCCGCACTGGGACGTTGGGCGTGCAGCCGCGATCCGCGCCCTGCGCTTCTCCCGACTTCAGGCAGATCACCCAGTTGTGCAACGGGCAGGTGACGCTGTGGCCGTGCACGATGCCCTGCGACAGGGGGCCGCCGCCGTGCGGGCACTTGTCGTACAGGGCGAACACCACGCCGTCGGCCGCGCGGAACAGCGCGATGTCGCCCGCGGGGGACCTGAGCACGCGCGAGCCGCGCACGGGGATGTCTTCAACGGCGGCCACCTCGAGCCAGCCGGTCACGATCGTGTTCATGGGTCGACCTCTCACTCTGCGGCCTGGATGAAGCGGATGCTCTCGAGCGGCTTGAATTCGTGGGCGTCCTTGCCCGCCACGCGCTCGGCCCAGGGGTCGACCTGGGCGGTCTTCTGGCTCACGACGAAGCGCTCGAAGAGGCTCCGGCGCTTCTCGCGGTCGTCGACGACCGCGGCGCGGATGTGGGGCGCGCCGACGCGCTTGGCCCATTTGTAGATGCGCTCGAGATAGCGCCCTTCCTCGCGGTAGAGCTGGGTGAGGGCGGCGATGATCTCGATCGCCTCTGCCTCGGACCTGGCGTGCCCGAGGACCTCCGTGCCCTTGATGTCCAGCCCGGCGGCGCCGCCGAAGTGGATCTCGTAGCCGCTGTCGACGCAGATGACGCCGATGTCCTTGCAGGTGGCCTCCGCGCAATTCCGCGGACAGCCGGAAACACCCATCTTCAGCTTGGCGGGCGTCCAGGAACCCCACATGAACTTCTCGAGCTTGACCCCGAGGCCCGTGGAATCCTGCGTGCCGAAGCGGCACCAGTCGGAGCCGACGCACGTCTTCACCGTGCGCAGGCCCTTGGCGTAGGCGGCGCCGGAGATCATTCCTGCGGCGTTGAGGTCCGCCCAGACGGCGGGCAGGTCCTGCTTCTGGACGCCCAGCAGGTCGATCCGCTGCCCGCCCGTGACCTTCACGGTCGGGATGGCGAACTTGTCCACCACGTCGGCGATGGCGCGAAGCTCCTTCGCGCTCGTCAGACCGCCCCACATCCGGGGGACGACGGAGAAGGTGCCGTCCTTCTGGATGTTGGCGTGGACGCGCTCGTTGACGAAGCGCGACTGGTTGTCGTCCTCGTATTCGCCGGGCCAGTCGCACACGAGGTAGTAGTTCAGCGCCGGCCGACACTTGGCGCAGCCGCAGGAGGTCTTCCAGCCGAGTTCCTGCATAACGGCCGGGATGGACTTCAGCGACTTGGCCCGGATGAGCCGGCGCACGTCGTCGTGGCCCAGCTCGGTGCAGCCGCACATGGGCTGCACGGCCGCCGGGTTGTAGGCGTCCCCCAGCGCGAGGCGGATCACCTGCTCGACAAGGCCCGTGCACGAGCCGCAGGAGGCCGAAGCCTTGGTGTGCGCGCGCACCTCCTCCAGGCCGGTCAGACCCTTCGCGGTGATGATCGACGAGATCGTGCCCTTGCAGACGCCGTTGCAGCCGCAGATCTCCGCCTCATCCGGCAAGGCTGCAACGGCGGCCATAGGGTCCAGGGAGGCGCCTCCCTGGTAGGACTGGCCGAAGATCAGCGTCTGGCGCATGGCCGAGACGTCGGTCTTCTGCCTGATCATGTCGAAGAACCAGGGGCCGTCCGCCGTATCGCCATAGAGCACGGCGCCGATGATGACGTCGTCCTTCAGGACCAGCCGCTTGTAGACGCCCGCCGCGGGGTCGCGCAGCACGATCTCCTCGCGGCCCGGCCCGTCCGCGAAATCCCCGGCCGAGTAGAGGTCGCAGCCCGTGACCTTGAGCTTCGTCGCGGTCACCGATCCGCGATATGCGGCCGAGGCGTCGCCCGTGAGCTGGGCCGCCACCACCTTGGCCATCTCGTAGAGCGGGGCGACGAGGCCATAGACGGCGCCGCGGTGCTCCACACATTCGCCCAGCGCGAAGATGGACGGATCGGAGGTGCGCATCCTGTCGTCCACGAGGACGCCGCGGTTGACGTCGAGCCCGGCCTTGCGGGCGAGGTCGGCGTTCGGACGGACGCCGACGGCCATCACCACGATGTCGGCCTCGTAGATCGTGCCGTCGTCGAGCCGGACGCCCGTCACGCGGTCGACGCCCAGGAGCTCGTGCGTGTTGGCCTTGCAGTGGACGGTGATCCCCCGCGCCGCGATGGCGCGCTCCAGAAGGTAGCCGGCGGCCTGGTCGAGCTGGCGCTCCATCAGGTGCGGCATCAGGTGGAGCACCACGACATCCATGCCCTGGGCCTTCAGGCCCGCCGCCGCCTCGAGGCCGAGCAAGCCGCCGCCGATGACCACCGCCTTGCCGCCCTTGCGAGCGGCGGCGAGCATCGCCTCCACGTCGTCGAGGTCGCGATAGGCGACGACGCCGGGCAGCGTCTGGCCGGGTACGGGAAGCATGAAGGGCTGGGAGCCGGTGGCGATGATCAGCTCGTCATAGGCCGCCGTCGTACCGTCCTCGGCCGTGACGGTCTTGGCGGCGCGGTCGATGGCGACGACCTTGCGCCCCTTGTGCAGGGTGACCCCGCGCTCGGCGTACCAGGCGTCGTCATGGATGACGATGTCCTCGAAGCCCTTCTCGCCGGCCAGGACGGGCGAGAGCATAATGCGGTCGTAGTTGACCCGCGGCTCGGCGTTGAAAATCGTGACCTTGAAGGCGTCGGGGGCGGCTTCGAACAGGCGCTCCAGGGCGCGGCCGGGGGCCATGCCATTGCCGACGACCACGAGCGAACGTGTGGCCATGTCCAAATCCTGAATGTCTGGGAGGCCGCGGTCCGGATCGCGCGCCGTTGCGCGATGAGGCTCTGCGGAGAGGGGACTGCGTCGTTGCAGTCCTGGATGCAAAGATCCTTGCAGGGAGCGTGCCAACAGGCCGCTCCAGTCGAATCAGGACTTTAGGTGGGCACAGGGGAGGGGCGGCGCCGAGAAGAGGCCCAGATGCCTGCTGATTGGTCAGCCCAGGGCGCGCGCATAAAGATCAGGCCGGAAGCAGGCGAGCGCGGCGGCGCGTGCCTCGGCGCCGCCCGGCGCGTCGCCCCAACGGGTCATCTGCCGGTAGAACCACTCGGCGTGGCCGAGGCTTGGCTCGGTGGCCCCCTCCGCATGGAAGACGATGGCCTCTGGCGCGCACAGGCGCCGCGTCGCATCGAGCGGCAGTTCGCCGGAGAGAACCGGCCGCAGTTGCTCGGGTGGGCAGTCCAGGGCGTCGGATGCGGCGAGAAGGGCGACGAGTTCCTCCCGGTTCTCGGGCGCGTCGCACCAACGCGCTGCCCCCACGATGGCGCGCGTGAGCGCAAGCGCGCTCTCCTCATGCGCTTCTGCCCAATCGGCGCGCAGGGCGAGCACCTTTTCCGGGCCGCGCCCCATCAGCGCCGCCTTGGTGGTCGCCAGCCTGCCGTGGCCGCCCAGGATCGCGGCGCTGTTCCAGGGCTCGCCGACGCAGAACCCGTCGATCAACCCGGCTTCGAGCGCATCCGCCATGAAAGGCGGCGGGACCACCGGCAGGCGCACGTCGCGCTCGGGGACCAGTCCCGCGCCGGAGAGCCAGTCCAGGAGTTCGTAGCGGTGCGGCGAAAAAGGAAAGACGACCGCGAGCGACAGCGGCCCGCTCCCGGCAGGTCGCGCCTGGACGACCCGAGCGAGCGCCGCGCCGTTGGCCGCCGGATCCCCCGTCTCGGTCGCGCCCTGCTCGACCATGGCGCTCCAGAGCCGTTCGGAGACGGTGACGGCGTTGCCGTTGTAACCCAGGGCGACCGGCGCGATCAGTCGCGGCGCTCCCTTGGGCATGCCGAGCGCCGCCGCGATGGGCATGGGGGCGAGCATGTGGGCGGCGTCGAGCCTGCCCGTCGCAATCCTGTCGCGGATCGTGGCCCAGGACATCTGCCGCTGCAGATCGAGCGCGAGGCCTTGGGCGGCGGCGAAGCCCTTGTGCGCCGCCACGATCAGTGAAGCGGCGTCCACCAGGGGAATGAAGCCGACGCGCAGAACCGTGTTCACGAGGCGTCTCCCTTGGGTCCGAGGAGGTCGGCCGCCAGGATGATGCTTTCGGCGACGTCGATGATCTTGCGGCTCTGCTTCATGGCGGTGGAGCGCAGGAGAGCGTAAGCCTCCGCCTCGCCGAGCCCCTTGGCCCGCATCAGCAGCCCCTTGGCGCGGTCGACCGTCTTGCGGTCGGCCAGCTCCTGGCGCGTTTCGTCGAGCTCGCGCCTGAGCCTCGCGAAGGCGTTGAAGCGGCTGATCGCCATGTCCACGATAGGCTTGACCCGGTCGGCGCGGAGCCCGTCCACGATATAGGCGGACACGCCCGCATCGATGGCCGCCTCGATCATGCTCGCGTCCGACTGGTCGACGAACATGGCAACCGGGCGGGACACGCTGCGCGAGACCTGGAACATCTGCTCCAGCACGTCGCGGTTGGGATCCTCGAGATCGATGATCACCACATCCGGCGCGAGGTCCGCCAGTACGCGCATCACGCCCGTGGTGTCGCGGATGACGTGCACCGTTTCGATGCCGGCGGCTTGCAGTCCGTCGCACAGGATCGCGGCCCTGATGGGATTGGTGTCGACGACGGCGACGTTCAGGCTCTTGGACTGCATCGGCTTCCTTGTCGCCACGCGCCAAGCAAGCGGCGGGCCAGAGCGCGCTGCGCTTCGGGCGAGGGCTGCGGCGTGCCGGCGTCCTTGGCACGCGGCATGCTTGTTGGGCCCCAGGATCAAGGGCGATCCCCAACTGCCCACATTGTGGGCATCCGGCAACGCCGCCGGTGCGCCGGCCTCCGCTTAAGGAGGCGCGGACGCGCCGGCGGCATTTTTATTGGGAGCTCGAAGCGATGAGCGAGACGTCAGGCCGCGTTCCCACCCTGGTCCCTTCCGCTCGCGCGCCGGACGGCGCCGAGACGGCCCGGCTGGGGAAGCTGGCTAGGCGCGCCTTCGGGGCGGCGCCGCGTGCCGATGGCGCACGCACGGGTGAACCCGCTTGCCGCGGCGGCCATGGAGGGCGCGTCACTCTCGTCGGCGCGGGGCCGGGCGATCCAGGCCTGCTGACCCTCAACGCCGTGCGGGCGCTGCAGGCGGCCGACGTGATCCTGTTCGACGACCTTGTCTCCGACGGCGTTCTCGACCTCGCCCGCCGCGAGGCGAAGCGCATGATGGTCGGGAAGCGGGGGGACCGGCCGTCCTGCGCGCAGGCGGACATCAACGCGCTCATGCTCACGCTCGCGCGCGCGGGCAGGCACGTGGTGCGCCTGAAGTCCGGCGACCCCATGATCTTCGGCCGGGCGGGGGAGGAGATCGAGGAGCTCCGGGCGGCCGGCATCCCGGTGGCCGTCGTTCCCGGCATCACCACCGGCCTGGCGCTCGCGGCTGAGCTTGGCGTTTCGCTCAGCCGCCGCGGCGAGGCGCAGGCGGTGCATTTCGTCACCGGCCGCGACCGCCACGGCGACGTGCCGAGCGACCTCGACTGGGCGAGGCTCGCCGACCCACGCTCGACCACGATCATCTACATGGGCGGCAAGACGGCGTCGCGGATCGCCGAACGGCTGATCGCGGAGGGCCTGCCGGCGGACACGCCGACTCTCGTGGCTCGCGACGTCTCGCGCCCGAGCCAGCGGATCTGGCGCGGAACGCTGGACGAGCTGAGAGGCCCGTTTCCGCTTCCCTCCGACGGACCCGTGATCATCGGCATCGGGACCGTCATGCGCCAGGAAAGCGCTGGCGCCGAGCTGGAGCGAGAGCAGGTCTCGGTAAGGAAGGCCCGCTGACTGCCCGCGACCGCGGCGCGGCTGCAAGCTGCACAGCCGGGGCGTAGGCCCCTGGGGAATCAGGCAAGCGTGTCGTGGTCCGTCAACGGCCGAACTCGCGGTCGACGGCGTCGGCAAGCTCGCCGAGGCTGGCGAAATGGAAATCCGGCTTGGTCACGGACTTGGGCTCGGGCGTGCCGCCGAACCCCTTCATGCCCTTGCGGCGCTCGATCCAGCAGACCTTGTACCCCAGTTCGCGAGCGACCCCGATGTCGTGGTACTGGCTCTGGGCCACGTGGAGGATGTCTTCCTGCCGGTAGCCGAAGGCCGACTGGCGCCCAAGGTTGTACGAGAAGAAGCGCGGGTCGGGCTTCGGATATTGCGCGTCGTCGACCGTGACGCTGTCATGGAATGGCAGCCCGAGGGTGTTGGCGCAGGCGCTGTAGGCCACGCGGTCGAAGTTCGTCATGGCGACGAGGCGGAACCGGCGGCGAAGCCTGCGGAGCGCGTCGGCGGAATCCGGGAAGGCGGGATACTGGAAGAAGCGCCACATGAACCCGTTGGCTGCGGCGTCGTCGTGCGGCAGCCCCAGTTCCTTGGCGGCGTAGATGTACACGTCCCTCATTACGACGCTGGAGCGGCCCGGGAACTTCGCCCGGCCGGCAAGGTAGGGAGCGAAGATGTCCTCGTCGCTCAGATTTTGCGCAGCGGCGCCGCCCATCGCGCGGAAGCCGTCGAGAACGCCTTTCTCGAAATCGATGCACGTTCCGACGATGTCGAAGGTCATGACCTTGAAGTCTGCGAAGGACATTCCGGGAGGCTCCTGCGGCCGTGCGCGCCAAGCGCGAGTGCGGACGAGATTGGGCCTTGCGGAGGGGCCCCGCAATCCGACAAATTCTTATCGGGGAGTTACATTGTGTAATGTCACAACTGCGCCGACTGCTTCCGTCGATGAACGGGCTCGTGGCCTTCGAGGCGGCGGTCCGGTGCGGCACCTTCGCCCGCGCTGCGGCGGAACTCGGGGTGACGGGGCCTGCGGTCAGCCGGACCATCGGCAGGCTGGAGACCTACCTCGGCGTCTTGCTGTTCTCCCGCAAGCCGACAGGCGTGGAGCTGACCGCGGAAGGCTCCGACCTGTTTGCGGCCGTCACCAGGGGCTTCAGTGAGATCGAAAGGTCGCTGAACAGGCTCACCCCGTCGAGGAAGACCGGCCGGAGGCCGATCGTGCTCTCGGTGTCGTCCGCTTTCGCGACGCACTGGTTCATGCCTCGTCTGGCAGCCTTCCACGAACGCTTCCCGGGCGAGGAGATCCAGTTCCAGCTCATGTCGGGGCCCATGCGCGGCCCGCTGGACGCGGTCGACCTCGCGATGCGCTACGACCACAAGCGAGAGGGCGAGCAGGAAGTGCTGCCGCTCATGGACGAGCTGCTGATACCGGTTTGCGCACCCCACTTCGCGTGGCGGGGGGACTCCGATGCGCCGGCCGCCCGGATGATCACCCTGAGCGAAGCTCAGCCCGATTGGTCCAGCGTCCTTTCGCCCGCGACGGGCCGGTTCGACATGGAGCAGTTCGCGCTGTCCGACTACTCCCTCGTCGTGCAGGCGGCGCTGGTGGGCCAGGGCATCGCCTTGGGCTGGCTCAACACCGTGTCGCTCCTGCTCGCCGAGGGCAAGCTGGCGCCCGCGAGCCAGTTAGCGGTTCGCACTGGCCGTCGGTGTGAGCTCGTCGTGCGGGAGAGCGGCAGGCGCCCCGTCCTGCGCGAGGTCTTCCAGTGGATGAAGGACGAGTTCGCCCGGGACGTCGCCGCCATCCGAAGCAGGTACCCCCATGTGTCCGGGCTGTCCTCGCAATAGGCGTCCCGGGCTGGCCCCTCGACCGGCCTGCGGTCGCCGCCGAACGGCCTGCGCGACATGAATGAGCGTGAGGGGGAAGGAGAAGGCCCGCCCTGAGAGGACTGCGCCCCATATCCAGGAGACATCACAGGAGAAACTCCATGGACATCGCACGCGCGGGCTCGCAGCCCTCCCAGAAGGGCCCGGCCGACTGGTTCACCGGGCAGGTGCGCATCGACCCGCTTTTCAGCCCGCCTGATCCGGCGCGCGTCGCGGGCGCGATGGTCACCTTCGAGCCGGGCGCCCGGACCGCGTGGCATACCCACCCGCTCGGGCAGACCCTGATCGTCACCGCCGGTTGCGGCTGGACGCAGCGCGAGGGCGGCCCGGTCGAGGAGATCCGTCCCGGCGACGTGGTCTGGTTCTCACCCGGCGAGAAGCACTGGCACGGCGCTTCAGCAACGGCCGGCATGACGCACATCGCCATCCAGGAGAAGCTCGACGGCAAGGCCGTGGACTGGCTGGAGCATGTCACCGACGCCCAGTACCGCCGCTGACCGGCCGGAAGGGCCGACATTCGCTCAGGGCTGGCCGGATCGGATCGCCCGCGGCCGCCGCGGCAGTGTGTAAGCCTTCTGCTCCAGTGACACGCCTGCCCGGCGCTCCTAGCCTCGGGAAGCGGTGGACGAGGCGTCGGGCCCCCGCCCGATGACCTGCGGCCCCGAGGAACCGAGGCGGGCGCCATGCCGGGCCAAATCAAGTTCGACAACGGTGAATCCTATGAGCGGATGATGGGACGCTGGAGCCGGTTGGCCGGCCAGGTGTTCCTGGACTGGGTCGATCCCCGCCCGGGATTGCGCTGGCTGGATGTGGGCTGCGGGAACGGCGCCTTCACCCAACTGATCCAGGACCGCTGCGCTCCGAGCGCGGTGCATGGGATCGACCCTTCCCCGGCTCAACTGGACTTCGCCAGGAAGCGACCAGGCGTTCAATCGATCGATTTCCGACAGGGCGATGCGGAGCGGCTCCCGTTTACGGACGGATCGATGGATGCGTGTTCGGCCGCTCTGGTGCTGTTCTTCCTTGCCGACCCGGCGAGAGGAGTGGCGGAGATGGCCCGTGTCACCGCGCCGGGAGGGATCGTTTGCGCATACTTGTGGGACATCCCGACGGGCCTTCCTCATTTCCCGATCATCCGCGAGCTTCGGGCGGCCGGAATGGTCCCGCCGCTTCCGCCAAGCGCCTCGGTTTCGGCGCCGGATGCCCTGCGGGCCTTGTTCGCGGATTGTGGTCTCGAAGGCGTCGAGATGACGGAGATCGGAGTCGAACGCATCTTCGACGGCTTCGACGACTGGTGGGAAACCAGTCTCCTGGGCACGAGCTTGTCGGCTGCCGTCGAAGAGTTCGGCCTGGAACGGATCGAGCCGATCAGGCAACGACTGCGCGCGCAATTCGCCGATGCAGGTTCGGGCCCCTTTACACGAACGGCCCGAGCCAATGCGATCAAGGCGACCAAGGCCAGGCTGTAGATTTCGGCGTCGGTGCGTCGCTTTCCACCAGCCGTGTCATCACGTGAAACGGATTTTGCGGGTTGGCAGCGCGGGTGCGCCGTGATACCTCTCGGGCAAGCAAGAAAGCCCAGGGGAGGGCGCCTTTGACGAGGTTTCATCTCGGCGGCGTATCCGTGGTCCGCGTCGAGGAAGTGCTGGAGCAGGGCTTCGAGCCATCATTCCTGCTGCCCGGCTTCGATCGCTCCCTGCTCGCACGCCACCCCCAGCTGGCGCAGCCGAATTTCTTCCACGCCGAAAGCGGGAAGGTGATGTCCAGCATCCAATCCTGGCTCATCCGCCTGCAGGGCCGAACGATCCTGGTCGACACCTGTTCCGGCAACGGCAAGGCCCGGGCCCTGCCGCTGTTCCGACGCTTCCACATGCTGGAATTCCCTTACCTGGAGAACCTCGCCGCCGCCGGCGTGACGCCCGAGGACGTGGACCTGGTCTTCTGCACGCACCTGCACATCGATCACGTAGGATGGAACACGCGGGCCGAGGAGGGCCGCTGGGTTCCGACCTTCCCGAACGCCCGCTATCTGTTCGGCCGGGCCGAATACGACCATTGGCGCGAGGGCGGGGCGGGGCGGGCCCGCTTGCCCGAAAACGTCGACGTGATCCGCGACAGCGTCGATCCGGTGGTGGAGGCGGGCCTCGTCGACTTCGTCGAGGACGGCGACGAGATCCTGCCCGGCCTCAAGGCCGTGGCCGCGCCCGGCCACACCGAGACCCAGCTGAACCTCGTCTACGAGCGCGATGGCGAGAGCTTCGTCTGCTCCGCAGACGTGCTTCACCAGCCGATCCAGGTCTACGCCCCGGAGCTCAACAGCTGCTTCTGCGAGGATGGGGAGGCCGCCCGCGCCACCCGGCTGCGGCTCCTCGAGCACTGCGCCGACACGGGCGCCTTGCTGCTGCCCTCGCATTTCGGCCCGCCGCACGCGGGCTACATCACGCGCCGGGACGGCGGCTTCTCCTTCAGGCCAGCCGAGACCGCCGGGGCTCAGTGAAACACACCGCCCGCGCGGGCGGATTTTTGGGGAGTTCACACGTGGGCTACACCATCACCGAGAAGATCTTGGCGCGGGTGTCGGGCCAGGGGCCCGTCAAGGCCGGCGACGAGGTCATGGCGAAGCCGGACTTTGTCATCGCCTACGATTTCCCCGGCTACACGGACGTCTATTTCAAGCAGATGAAGGAGGACTTCGGCATCGACCGCGTGTCGGAGCCGGACCGCTACGCCATCTTCATCGACCACATGGTGCCGGCGACGACTCCGAAGGAGGAGGAGCTCCACATCGGCACCCGCCAGTGGTGCGCCGAGAACGGCGTGGCGCTCTATGAGCGCCGCGGCATCGGACACCAGGTCGCGGCGGAGGTGGGCTACGCCACGCCGGGCGCGTTTGTGGTTCATTTCGATGGCCACATCAGCCAGCTCGGCACGTTCGGGACCCTGGCGATGGGAATCCGCCGCAACCTGCTGGAGGCGTTCGTGCGCGAGCGCATCTCCATCAAGGTCCCGCAGACCGTGCGGGTGAACCTGCGCGGCACGCTGCGGAAAGGCGTGATGGCCCGCGACGTCTTCCACCACCTGGTGCGCACGCTGGGGCCGGCGTCCTGCCGTTTCCAGGTGCTGGAGCTGGGCGGACCCGCGCTCTCGCAGATCTCGACGGAGGGGCTGCAGACGATCACCGGCCTCGCCATGTTCACCGGCGCGATCACCGCCATCGTGAACCCGGACGCCGAGCGCCTCGCCTACGCCCTGCCGCGGGCCAAGAAGGCCATCGAGCCCGTGTACAGCGATCCGGACGCCGAGTACGCCGCCGTCCACGACGTCGACCTGACGGACCTCGAACCGCTCGTCGTCATCCCGCCGACGCCGGCCAACTCGCGTAACCTGTCCGATTTCCTCGGCCTGGAGATCAACGCCGGCTATCTCGGCTCCTGCGCGTCGGGGCGCCTCGAGGACCTGCGCGTGGCCGCGAAGGTCCTGCAAGGGCGGCAGGTGAAGCCCGGCTTCCAGCTCAACGTGGTGCCGACCAGCCAGGAGATCATGGCGGCGGCGGGCCGCGAGGGCCTCATCTCGACGCTGGCGGAAGCGGGCGCGTTCATCTCCTCGCCCAGCTGCGACTACTGCTTCGGGCGCATCGCGACCATGACGGCCAATCAGCGGGCGGTGTCCACGGGCACCCTGAACGTCCGTGGGCGGATGGGAAGCCCGGATTCCGAAATCTACCTCTGCAACGCCGCGACGGTCGCCGCCACCGCGATCGAGGGCGCGATCGCCGATCCGCGCAAGTATCTCTGAGAGGAGGGGAGCCATGGCCCTGACAACGCTGCGCGGGCGCGTCGCCTTCATCTTCGACGAGGAGAACTTCGACGTCGACCAGATCGTCGGCGTCAAGAACATCAAGATCACGGACGTGGAGGAGCTGGCCAAGGTGGCCATGCTCTCTTACGACCCGGAGTTCCACGCCAAGGTGCGCAAGGGCGACATCCTCGTCGGGGCGCACAATTTCGGCTACGGCCACCCGCATTACCCGCCCATGCGGGCCATGCGCCATCTCGGCGTCGCCGGCGTGGTGGCGGAGTCCTTTTCCCCCGGCTACTGGCGCGGCGAGATCAGCATGGGCTTCCCGCAGGCGAGCTGCCCCGGGATCCTCGGCCTCGTGGAGCGCTGGGACGACATCGAGGTCGACTTCGACGCCAACGAGGTGCGCAACCTCACCAGGGGCCGGTCCCTGCCCATGGAGCCCCTGTCCTTCGCCGACCGCTCGATGCTCGACGCCGGCGGGCTCGTTCCCTACCTGAAGCGCTCCGCAGCCGGGGCGCAGCCGGCCGCCCCGGCGGGGTCGGCCCCCGCAGAATCGCGCAACGCCTGAGGAGACGCCCCAATGCCTTTCACCGGCCACAAGGATTTCGCCGCACGCGTGCGCGCCCAGAAGACCTACTGGGCCGCCGGCGCCTATGACGCGCTGTCCGCCCGCATGATCCAGGCCGCCGGCTTCGACGCCCTGCTCACCAGCGGCTTCGGCGTCTCCGCCTCGCTCCTCGGCATGCCGGACGCCGAGCTCTACACCATGACCGAGAACCTCGGCGTCGTGCGCAACGTCTGCAACGTCGTCGACATTCCGGTCATCGCCGACATCGACACCGCCTACGGCAACGCCATCAACGTGATGCGCACGATCCGCGAATTCGAGGCGACCGGCGCGGCGGCCGTGATCATGGAGGACCAGGTCGCCCCCAAGCGCTGCCCCATCTGCGTCGGAGGCGTCGAGACCATCCCGCTGGAAGAAGCGGTCGGCAAGCTCAAGGCCGCCGTCGAGGCCCGCCGCAATCCCGACATGCTGATCGTCGCGCGCACCGACGTCGCCACGGAGGCGGAGGCGATCGAGCGCGCCAAGGCCTATGTGGCCGCCGGCGCCGACGTGATCCAGCCGATCAGCCGCACCTTCAAGACGATCGAGGGGCTGCGCGCGTTGCGCGAGGCCTGCGGCGCGCCGCTGTCGCTCCAGGTCCTCGGCTGGCTCGAGAAGAACCTGTCGCCCGCCGAGATCGAAAGCGTCGCCGGCCTGGCCACGTTCCCGCTCGTGCCGCTGATGACGGTCGCCCAGGCCATGCAGGAGAACCTGGCCGTGCTCGCCCGCGAGAAGACCAGCAAGAACCTGCCGCGGCCCGTGATGGCGCATGACCCCTTCGTCGAGATGATCGGCTTCAAGCAGATCGAGGAGCTGCAGCTCAAGTATCTGACCTCGCCGCCGCCGAAGGCCTTCGCCGCGGAGTGAACCCCGTCCATGGCCGGCCCGCAGCCCTGCCCCCATTACCTGACGCTGCCCGCCGGCCAACTGCGCCTCTGGCGTTGCGGCGAAGGGCCGGATGTCGCCGTCCTGCACGGCTTGGCGCTCGGCGCGGAGGCGACCGCCGCGCGTCTGGCTGAAGCCTGGCCGGGCCGTCGCGTCACCGTGCTGGAACTGCCGGGCGTCGGCGGATCCGCCGGGCTGGCCACGGGCGATCTGGCCGAAGCCGCCCGCCGCCTGGACGCCGCCCTGGACTTCTGCGTGGCGCACGACGCACCCTTGGTCGCGTGCGACCTGTCGATCGCCGTCGCGGCCCGCATGCGGCGGCGACCGGCGGTGACGCTCGGCGCAGGCGCGGCGCAGTCGTGGGCGCGCCGTGGCTGGCGCCTGCCGTCGCTTGCGCCTCGCCAGGACGGGACGCACCTCACGGCCCTCTGGGCCCACCTGCGCGACGCGCATTTTTTCGAGCCCGATGACCCAACGCAGCCGGCCCGCCTCGGCGAGCCGTTGCCGTCGCCCACGGAGCTCGACTCCACGGTCGTCGCCGCCGCGGCCGACCCCGCCGCCTACGAGAGGCTCTGGTCCGCCTGCATCGACTCGCTGCAGCTGGGGGCGGCGGCCGACGCCTTCGGCGCAACTGGGGCCAAGGATCTGCCGGAGGCCGCAGCCCTTCTCCAAGCCTTGCCGCAGCCGGCCCGCGCGCCCGGGCTGCCGTCCACCAAGCCCCTCCCGGCGGGACTCTGGAACCAGTACGTCCAGACGTCCCGCGGACGCATGCACCTGCGTCGCGCCGGCGGCGAGGGCCGTCCGCTGCTGGTCATTCCCACGGGGGGCGGCTCCTCGGCCCAGTTCGCTCCCGTGGTCACCGGGCTGGCGCGCGGCCGGCAGGCCTTCGCGGTCGACTACCTGGGCAACGGCCTGTCCGAGAAGCCGGATCGCGCCGTCACCATCGGCGACCTCGCCGACGACATGGCCGCGCTGATCGAGTCGCTGGGTTTCCCGGAGGTGGACGTATGGGGCTCCCACACGGGCGCCCTCGTCGGGCTGGAGCTGGCCGTGCGCCGGCCCGACCTGGTCGGCCGGGCGGTGCTCGAAGGCCCCGTGTTCATATCTCCGGACTTCCAGCAGGATCTGCTGGCCCACTACTTCCCGCCGCTACGCCCCGACCCGTGGGGCCTCCACCTCCAGTTCGCCTGGAACTGGAGGCGCGACATGTTCCTGTATTGGCCGTGGTACCGGGTGGAGCGCGCCGCTGCGCGCCAGCTCGGCTTGCCGTCGGCCGAGCAGCTGAACCTCTACACGGTCGGGATCCTGGAGAGCGGCCCCACTTACGATCGGGCTTACCGGTCCGCCTTCGCCTACGACACCCGCGCCCGCATGCCGCTCCTGCGGCGCCCCGCGCTGGTGTGCGCCGGCCCGAACGACATGCTCGTGGACGGGCTGAAGGAGGCGGAAGCGCTCGCCGTGCCCTCCGTGCAGGTGCGGATGACGCCGACCACCGTGTGGTGGCCCGATCCGGAGCCGGAAGCGGCGGCGCGCGCCATGGCGATCTACGACGCCTTTCTCTCTCCCGAGACTTGATCGCCGACGGCGCCGCAGCAGCCGGCGCCAGCACAGCTGTACGCGGCATCAGGAGAGATAGGCCTCGAGCACTTCCGGGTTCTGCCGGAGCTCCTCCGGCGTTCCCTGGACCACGATCTGGCCCCGGCGCATCACATAGCCGTAGTCGCACACCGACAGCGCGATGGCGGCGTTCTGCTCCACGAGGAGGATGGACTGCCCCTCCTTGTGCAGGGCCACGATGGCCTGGAACACGAGGTCGACGATGGCTGGCGCGAGCCCCATGGAGGGCTCGTCCAGCACCAGCATCTGGGGCTTCGTCATCAGCGCGCGGCCGATGGCGAGCATCTGCTGCTCGCCGCCGCTCATGAGCCCGGCCTTCTGCTTGCGGCGCTCGGCCAGCCGGGGGAACAGCGCATAGATCTTGTCAACGAGGCGGGGGTCGGCGTTGCGCCCTGCGAAGCCGCTCAGGGCGAGGTTCTCCTCGACCGTGAGGGGAGCGACCACCATGCGCCCTTCCGGCACAAAAGCGAGCCCCGAGCGCACCACCCTGTGCAGCGACAGGCGCGAGATCTCCTGGCCGGCGAGGTTGACCGATCCTGAAACGGGGCGGTGCAGGCCGGCGATGCTGCGCAGTGTGGTGGACTTCCCCGCGCCGTTCGAACCGAGCAGAACGCAGAGCGAGCGGGCCTTGACCTCCAGGTCGACGCCGCGCACGGCCTGGATCGCGCCGTAGCTAGCGGAGAGCTTGGATACGGTCAGCATCGTGCTTTCGTCCGAAGTAGGCTTCCTGCACGGCGGGATCGGCGATGCAGGCGCGGGGATCTCCCTCCGCCAGGAGGCGGCCGAAGTTCATCACGGTGCAGCTGTCGCAGAAGGCCGTGACGAGGCTCATGTTGTGCTCGACCATCAGGATGGTGAGCCCCGCGTCCCGAAGCTCATGCACGAGGCGACCGACGGCGTCCGCCTCGGCGGCGTTCATGCCGGCGGTCGGTTCGTCGAGGAGGAGCAGCTTGGGGTCGGAGCCGAGCGCCCGCGCGATCTCGATGCGCCTCTGCTCGCCATAGCTGAGGGTTTCGGCCAGTTCGTCCGCCCGGTGCGCCATTCCCACCCGCTCCAGCAGGTGCATGGCATGGTCGCGGCTGGCGCGCCAGGCGGCGGAGGCCGCCGGCAGGCCGAGAAACGAGGCCCAGAGCGACACGCCGCGGCGCAGCCAGCAGCCGGTCATGACCTGCTCCAGCGCCGTCATGCCGCTGAACAGGCGCACGTTCTGGTAGGTGCGGGTGACGCCCCGGGCGGCGATGTCCTGCGGGGCCATGGCCTCGAGCGCCGCGCCCTCGAACCGGATGCTCCCGGAGGTGGGGTGGAACAGTCCCGTGATGAGGTTGATCACCGTCGTCTTGCCGGCGCCGTTCGGGCCAATCAGGCCGTGGACGCTGCCCCGGCGGACATGGGCCGTGAGTCCGCCCACGGCGGCCACCCCGCCGAAGCGCTTCACGAGGTCATCGAGCACCAGGATGGACGCGCCGTCATGCATGGGCGTCGCGCTCCGCGGCTTGCTGCCGGCGCTCGTTCTCCTCGCGGAGCCTGGCGGCGCGCCTGAGGCCCCAGGCGCGCGGGTCGATGAGGCCGCGCGGCAGGAAGATCATGATCAGGAGCAGCACGACCCCCTTCGCCACGTCCTCGATCTGGGGAACGATGGCCTGCATGGCCGTGGGCAGGGCGGTGAAAACCGCGGCCCCGACGATGGGGCCGAGCCAATGGAAGGAGCCGCCCAGCACCGTGGAGGCGATCATCGTGAAGGCGATGCCGATGAAGTAAGTCTCGGGCGAAATGAACTGGAGCGTGAAGGCCAGGGCCGCGCCACCGAGGCCGCCGACGACACCGCTGATCAGGAAGGCCGCGAACTGCACGCGATAGGGGCTGATGCCCATCGTGGACGCCACCGCGGCGTCCTCCCGCACCGCCCTTGCGGCGAGGCCGTACCAGGACCGGTGAAGGCGCCAGAACACCAGAGCGCAGAGCGCCAGCAGGAGGGCGAGTTCAAGAGGCTCCACCCGCAACGGTACGATAAGACCGTTCACGCCGCCCGTGAGCAGGGGCGTGTTGAGGGCCGTCACGCGGGTGATCAGCACGAGCGCCAGGCTCGCCAGCGCCATCCAGTGGCTCTCAAGCCGCAGGAAGGCGCCCGCCACCACCGCGGCCGCGAAGCCCCCGCCGAGGGCGGCCATGGGGAATGCGGCCCACAGCGGCACGCCGAACTTGCCCGCCATTTGGGCGGATAGGAAGCCGCCGACCGCGGCGAAAACGACAGTCGTGAAGCTCAGGACCCCGGTCGAAAGCACCGCGTAGGTGGACAGGGCGAAGAAGGCGTTCACGCTGGCGAAGGTCACCGTGCTGCCGTAGCCGGCCCAGAGGTCGAGCAGCGTCTCCATGTCAGGCCCGCACGAAGTTGGCGCTGCCGAAAAGGCCGCGCGGGCGGGCGATCAGGAAGGCGAGCAGCAGCAGGTAGGTGAAGCCGTCACGGAAGCTGGTGGAGATGTACTGGGCGACGAAGACCTCGATGACGCCGAGGCAGATTCCGGCGATGGCGGTGCCGCGCACGTCGTCATAGCCGCCGACGACGACGGCGGCGAAGCCCTTCAGCATCAGGCCTTCGCCCAGCGTGAACGAGACGTTCGAGGTCGAGATGCCGCCGAGCACGCCGGCGAGGCCCGAGGTGGCGCCGGCCAGGAATGCGGTGAGCAGGATCACCATGCGGGCGTTGACGCCGCCGAGGGCCGCCGCGACCTCGTTCCAGCCGACGGCCCGCATGGCAGCGCCGATCCGGGTTTTCTGGATCAGCAGGTAGATGCCGACCGTGCAGACCAGCAGGGCCAGGATGGTGATGATCTGCATCTGCGGGACCCGCAGCGGTCCAAGCACGACCATCTGGTTGGGGTAGCTGGTCGCAGGAAAGGCGAGGCTTTGCTGGCCGGTGGCGAAGCCGGCCAGGCTGTCGAGGATGATCCAGAACGCGATGCTGGTGATCAGCGCGCCGAGCATGCCGGTCTTCTTGGCCCGGAGCGGCTGGAAGCCGATCTGGTCCACAACGACGGCCAGAAGGCCGCCTCCCACCACCCCCGCCGCGACCGCGACGGGGAAGGGGACGCCGAAACGATCGACGGCGTAGTAGCCGGCGATCGCGGCCCAGCTGGCGTACGTGCCGTGGGCGGCGTTGAGGATGCCGAGCGTCGAGAAGACCAGGCCGAAGCCGATCCCGAACAGGGCGTAGAGCGAGCCCAACGCCCAGCCGTTGATCAGCTGCTCGACGAACAGCTGCATCACTTGTTCTCCCAGCGCACGACCTTGCCGTCGGCCGTCCAGTTCGCGACCAGGGAGTTCTCGACCTCCGCCTGCCCGTTCACCATGGGCACGCCGCCGTAGACGTTGTGGTCGTTGGACTTGATCTGGCCGATGGCTGCGGCGAGGTCCTCGCGGGTGGGCTTGCCGTTGGTGTTCTTGAGGCCCTGGGCGATGTAGTAGAGCGCCGTATAGCCCTGTGCCGAATAGGTGTCCGGCGCTTCCCCGAACTTCTTGGTGTACCCCTCGATGAAGCTCTTCGCCTCCGGGGTGCTGGAGATCTCGGCCGCAAACAGGATGGGGAACGGAACGCCGGCGAGCGCCGGGCCGATCTTCTTGAAGACGGGGGCAGGGGAGATGACGTCGGACGCCGAGATCTTGCCCGCGTAGCCGCGGGCGCGCAGGGCGGCGATGATCCCGGCCGCGGGGGTCTGCGTGGTCCAGACCATGATCAGGTCGGGATTGGTGGCGATCGCCTGGGTGGCGGGCGCGGTGAAGTCGGTGTCGGCGGACAGAATGCTGACCACGCCGGCGGTCTTGGCCCCGGCCTCTTCCATCACCTTCTGGGCCGCCTTGAAGCGGTTCTGGAAGCCTTCGTTGTCGGCGTTGACGAAGTAGGTGACCGTCTTCGGCTTGAGCGTCTCGGCCAGCATCTTGGACATCTTCACCTCCTGCGGGCCCGGGAGGCCGACGATGGAGGTGACGTAGGGAGGCTGCGGCAGGCCGGGCAGCGTCGCCCCGTAGATCACCAGGGGCAGCTTGGCGTTGGTGGTGACAGGCTTCAGCGCGGCGGCGACCGGCGAGAGGATGCAGCACGTCACGGCGATGACGTTGCGGTCGGCCGAGAACTGCGTGAGAGCCTGCACGGCGCGGGCGGCGTCGGAGCCGCTCTCCTTTTCGCCGAGCTTGAGCTTTACGCCCTGGCCGATCCAGCCGCTGCCGTTGATCTCGTCGACCGCGAGTTGGGCCCCACGGTGATACGACACGCCGGCGGCGGCCAGCGGGCCGGTGTTCTCCGTGATGAAGCCGACGCCGTATTCGCCTGCGGCGGGCGCCGCCAGGGCGGGCCCCGCGAAGCCGGCGGCCAGGGCCGCTGCGCCGGCGACGACGCCACGCACGGCGCGCGCGGCCTTGGATATCCTGTTCATCGTTCCTCCCCCGTTCTTCGCGTGATCATTCGTGGATCAACGTCGTGCGCAGGTCGGCTCCTGGGCGGAGCCGCGGGCGCGTCTGGGCGGCCTCATGGGCCATCCCTCACGGTACGGGGCGCGCAGCCCCACTGTCAATCTGCAAACCACGTTTCATGGGGCGACACGCTCCCGCCGAACCGGGGTTCCGAGCCGTCGCTCGATGGCGGCCGCGGCGCGCTGGATCCGGGCGAGGTGGACGGGCCGGTTGCGCGAGACCATCTGGGGCGTCAGGCCGGCGATGCTGATCGCGCACACCACGTCGCCCTGCGGGCCGCGCACCGGCACGGCGAGCGCCGAGAGGCCCAGGGCCACGTCGTCCACGGCGAGCTCCCAGCCCCGCTCCCGGATCCTGGCGAGCGACTGGCGGAGCTCGTCGACGTTCGTAATGCTCTTGGGCGTGAGCTCCGTGGTGGGGCGCAGCAGGACGCGCTCGATCTCCTCCTCGGGCTGGAAGGCGAGCAGCAGCTTGGGCGCCCCGCCGCAGTTGTAGGGGAGGGCGCCGCCCACGGCCCACCAGTGGACCTCGATGCCCTTCATGTCGTGGATGCGGTCGAGGCAGACCACGTCGCCGCCGTCATAGACGGACAGGAAGGCGGTGCCGTGCAGTTCGCCCGCGAGATCGGTCAGGACAGGCTGCGCGATGCTGCGCAGGTCGCGCTCGTCGGCCACGTTGGCGACCAGGTCGCGCACGGCCCTGCCCAGGCGATAGTGCTGCGAGACGGGGTCCTGGGCGATGAAGCCGCTGTTCATCAGGGTCAGCAGCAGGCGGCGCGTGGTGCCCTTGTCGAGCCCGGTCGCATGGGTCACTTCGGCCAGCGACTGCACGCCCTTTCCCGCGAACGAGTTGAGCACCGCGAGGGCGCGCGTGACCGCCCTCACGTTCTGGGTGTTGCCTTCCGTCTCCGCCATCGACCTTTCCAGCATTGATGTTGCTTGAAGCATGCCATGTCATAGCGTGAAACGGAAGTCGAAAGTTGACACGCAGCCGTGGCGGGTGGTTCGATCGCCGGGAAGGGACAGGACGCCGTCCGCAAGATCCCGGCTCCAGCGAGGAACGCCCCATGACCCTCACGGATCACATCCGCGCCGACGACCTCATGGCGCTGGACGCGCTGCGCCGCGGCCTGGGAGAGGACCGCGTCCTCGCCGACGCCAAGACCCGGGAATACTACGCCAACGACATCTTCTGGCAGCCCGGGATCCCGCCGCTGGCGGTGGCGCTGCCCCAGACCGCGGCCGAGGCGGCCGCAGCCGTCAGGCTCGCCACGGAGCAGGGTTTCTCCGTGGTGCCGCGCGGGGGCGGCATGTCCTACACCAAGGGCTACCTGCCGGAGCGGGCCGATTCGGTCGTGATCGACCTTCGCAAGCTCGACCGCGTCGTCGAGGTGAACGCCGACGACCTCTACGTGACCGTGGAGGCGGGCTGCACCTGGGAGAAGCTGAACGCCGCGCTGGCGGACACCGGCCTGCGGACCGGCTACTGGGGCCCGCTCTCGGGCGTGAACGCCACCGTCGGCGGGGCGCTCTCCCAGAACAGCGCCTTCTTCGGCTCGGCCCTCAGCGGCACGGTCGCGGATTCGGTGCTCGGGGTCACCGTGGTCCTGGCGGATGGGACGCTGGTCACCACCGGGTCCGGCGGGCGCACGGGCGCCAAGCCCTTCACGCGGGAGGGTGGGCCTGACCTCACCGGGCTTTTCCTCGGCGACAACGGCGCATTCGGCGTGAAGGTCGCCGCCACCCTGCGCCTGTGGCCGCGGCCCGCCGAGGCGGGCTACCTGTCCTTCGGCTTCGGATCCATGCAGGCGATGGCGGCCGCCCAGGTCGAGATGGCGCGCACGAGGCTCGTGGCCGAGGGCTTCGGGATCGACCGCACCAAGGCGGAGCACTCCGCCAGCGTCAACCGGATATCCGACGGCCTGAAGGCCCTGGGCGCAGTGGCGAGCTCGGGGAAGTCGCTCCTCGAGGGCGTCAAGTCCGCGGCCGGGGTGGCGGCAGCGGGGGCGAACTTCCTCAAGGCGCACGCCTACACCCTCCACATCGTCACCGAGGCGACCGACGAGGCTCAGTTGCGCAAGGGACTGGCGACGCTCTCCGCCATCGGGCGGCGCCATGGCGTAGAGATCCAGAACAGCGTGCCGATGGTGATGCGCGCCAAGCCCTTCGGCCCCGTCCGGGGCATGTTGGGGCTGAATGGCGAGCGCTGGGTCCCGATCCACGCCGTGTTCCCGCTGGGCGAGGCGCAGCGCGTCGTGGACGCGAACGAGCGCTTCTTCGCCGAGCAGCGGCCCATCATGGAGCGGCACGGCATCGTCTATTCGGTCATGAGCATGACGGTCGGGGCGGAGTTCTTCCTGGAGCCGGCCTTCTACTGGCGCGACGAGATCACCCCGCTTCACGCGGCCAGCGTCGGCCATGAGGTGGTCAAGCCCTGGCTGGACCGCCCCGCCAACGAGGAGGCCCGGGCGGCGGTGGCGCAACTCCGCCGCGCCACCCAGGACCTCTACGTCAGCCTCGGAGGCGTCAGCTGGCAGGTGGCCCGGGATTATCCGTTCGCGAGCGTTCTGAAGCCGGAAACCCTGGCGCTGCTGCAGGCGCTCAAGCGGGCGGTCGACCCAAACGATCTCATGAATCCGGGATCGCTGGGCCTGCGCCGTGGCGGCGCCGCCGGTTGATCCAGGCGCTGCGCCGTCATCGCAGGGTGGCGAGGTACGCGGCGTTGTCACGGGCGTAAGCGTCGCTCAGCCTCATGTTGGGCATGGCGTTTCCCGGAACGACGGCCTGCGGATTCAGGCGATCAGCGTCGCCCCCTTCTTCGCGTCGCGGCGGCGACAATGGCGCGCCGCTCGCTATCTCGGCGTCATATGCTGGTTGTCTGTCGCCTGTCTGCGCTCATGGGCAGACGCCGGAAGTTGGCTGGGGGACCTGGATTCGAACCAAGATTAACGGAGTCAGAGTCCGCTGTTCTACCGTTGAACTATCCCCCAACGGGCTTCTGCGAAGGCCGCGGGCGCGGCGTCGAAGCGGGGGTGTGAATAGCGGAGGGGAGGGGGGTTTGCAACCCCCTTTGTGGGCCGATTTGGGCCGGATCGAGAGCTCCCCAGGCGCCTTGTGGCGCGTTCGCCCTGTGCTTCGGTCCGATCCTGCATCGAATAGCCCGCAATGGGCCATGGCGCCGCGCGAGGAATTGTCCGGTAAGCAAGATTCCAAAGCACTGGCCCCGCTCAGGGGCAGGGTCCCATCAGGAGCCAGGTTCAAGCCCCCCATGGCCAAGCGGCAGTGCGCCATCCCGAATCGGCGCGCCCTGGCGCGCACGTCACCGCCGCCAAGCTTCGAACGCGCGCGCTGGCCTTCGGCGAGGAAACGCGCCGCGAGCGCTCGGGATCACGCGGCTGGGCTCGCCTGCGGTCAGCGGCGCAGGACGAGCAGGTTCCCGGCCAGGGCCAGGACAAGGCCGAGGATGGCTGGCCACGTCCACTGGTAGCCCTCCAGCGCCGTCGAGATCAGCAGGGCGAAGACCGGGAACATCACGGTCGAGTAACCCGCCCGGGCCGCGCCGATGCGCCCCAGCAGCGTCAGGTAGGCGGCGAAGGCGGCCACGGACGAGACGACGGCCAGCCAGAACAGGCCGGCCAGGTAGCGGGGGGTGGCCTCGATCGCGAAGGCGTCGCCGCGCGCCGCCGCAAACAGGGCGAGCGCGACCGCGCCATACAGCATGCCCCAGGCGGCCGCCGGGATGACGCCGATCCCGCTGCGCTGGATCGCGGTGGAAAGCATGTTGCCGCTGCAGAACAGCAGGGTTCCGAGCACGCAGAAGCTGAAGCCGAGCGCGGCCGAGGCGTCGAAGGCGGCGCCGAACAGGCGGGGCGCGAACATCAGGAGCACCCCGCCGAGCCCGAGCGCGGCCCCCGCGGCGACCCGCGGCTCGATCCGTTGCCCGAGCAGCGGCCAGGCCAGCAGAAGATTGAACAGGGAGGCCGTGGAGAAGACCACGGCCAGCAACCCGGACGGGGTCGATAAACCACCGTAGTAGAAGCAGAGGAAATTGCAGCCGAAGATCAACAGTCCGAGCAGCGCGAAGCGGGCATGGGCCGCAAGCGGATAGGCCAGGCGGGCTCCTGACGCCGCCGCCCAGGCGAACATGATCGCGCTCGCCACCGCGAAACGCCACACGATGGAGACTTCCGGGGCCACCACGCCCAGCTGCCATTTGAGGGCGATCCAGCTGGTCGACCAGGCGAAGACCACGATGGCGTAGAGGCCCAGATCGGCCCCGCTCAGGCCGGGACGGGCGCGCGCCTGGGCTTGGGATGGGATGGACGAGGAAAGCGGGGGAGTCGCGGCTGTCATGGCGGCGAACCATACAGAGCAGGACGGACCGGCACAAAGCAGACCTGCTGATCACTGCCATCGCTTTTCTTGATCGCGTCTTGGCCGGACGCGGCGAGGACGCGCGGTCCGTCTTGCGGAACGGGGCCGATGAGGCCGGGTGGCCTACGTATCCAACCGGATCTTTTATCCGGAACATGATCCGCTCTACTTCAGAATGTCTCAAAACTGCTAGTTTGGAACGTTTTTAAAAAGAGATTTACTTGTTGACGCAGGGTGGGTGTCTTCGTAATTGGACCGCAATGCCTTCGGGGCGGACGTAGCGGAGCTGGTGATGCGGGTTGCAGTTGGATTGGCGGTCGGGCTCTCGGCCTTCGCGCTCGGGACCGCCCAGGCCAAGGAATATCCGATCGGCAAGCCGCAGTCGCAGGCCGGGATGGAGATCGGCGCGGTGTACCTGCAGCCGATCGAGATGGAGCCCGCCGGCATGATGCGGGACGCCAAGGACTCCGATGTCCATCTGGAGGCCGACATCAAGGCTGGCAAGGACAACAAGAACGGCTTCGCCCAGGGCGACTGGGTGCCCTCGCTTGGCGTCCACTACGAGCTGACCAAGGACGGGGACGCCCAGCCCATCTCTGGCGACTTCATGCCCATGGTCGCCAATGACGGCCCGCACTACGGCGACAACGTCAAGCTGAAGGGCCCGGGCAAGTACAAGCTGAAGCTCACGATCTCGCCGCCCGGCGAGGGCCCGGCCGCGCACGCCCATTTCGGCCGGCACGTCGACAAGGAGACGGGCGTGGGCGCGTGGTTCAAGCCTTTCACCGTCGAGTACGACTTCGTCTTCGCCGGCGTCGGAAAGAAGGGCGCCTACTGATGCGCGCTGGCCTGCTCTTCGCCGCCCCCCTGGCCGTCGCCCTGGCCCTCTCGGCGTTCGCGGCGCCGGCGCGGGCCGAGGATGACCCGACCTTCCGCATCGAGTTCAACGACGGAAAGGTTTCGCCGCAGCGGCTCGAGGTGCCGGCCGGCAAGCGCATCAAGCTCGACCTGTTCAACGTAGGCAAGACCCCGGCGGAGTTCGAAAGCAAGGAGCTCCGCAAGGAGAAGGTGCTTGCGCCGGGGTCCAACTCGACCCTGGTGATCCGGACGCTGGATCCCGGCCAGTACGACTTCTTCGATGATTTCCACCCGGACGCGCCTCCCGCCGTCCTGGTGGCCAAGTAAAGCCACGCCCAAGCAGACGACGCCCATGACAGCGCAGCTCGGAAACATCGTCTTCATCATCTGGCGCGAGAGCGTCGAGGCCCTGCTCGTGGTGGGCATCCTCAACGCCTGGCTCCAGCGGCAGACCGATCCGCTGACGTTCCTTCGGGCGCGCCGTTTCCTGTGGTCGGGCGTGGCCGCGGGCCTCGCCTTCGCGGTGGCCTTCGCGGCCCTGCTGATCGTGTTCGGCGACGCGCTGCCCGAGGAAGCCCAGCAGGCGTACCAGACCGCCACGGTGCTGATCGCGGCCGCGCTGATCGTCCAGATGGTGTTCTGGATGCGAAAGCACGGGCGCGACCTGAAGCGGAACCTGGAGAACGCGCTGGGCGCCGCGGCCGAGCGCTCGAGCTGGTGGGGCGTCTTCGTGCTGGCCCTCATCGCGGTGGCGCGCGAGGGAAGCGAAACGGCGGTCTTCCTCTACGGGACGCTGGTCTCGGGAGCGGGCGCCAGCTTCGCCGCCGACGCGCTCGCCATCTCGGCGGGTTTCGCCGCGGCGATCGCGAGCTACTGGGCGCTGCAGGTGGGCGGCAGGTTCGTGTCGTGGCGCGTGTTCTTCCGGGCGACGGAGATCATGCTCCTGTTCCTGGCCGCCTCGCTGGTGCTGACGGGCGTGGACAACCTCGCCGATCTCGGCGTGCTGCCTGACGCCGTGGGCCATCTCACGGCCAAGGTCTGGGACAGCTCTGCGCTGCTCTCCGACGGCGGGCCCATTGGCGGCCTCATCTCCGCCCTCACGGGGTACCGGGCCCGTCCGGCCCTGCTCGAAGTCCTGACCTACGCGGCGTACTGGATCCTGGTTCTATGGTTGCTCTCGTTCTCCCGGCCCGTCCGCAAGGCAGCCTGAACAAGGCTGAGCCGAAGCCGGTCGACCGGGCGCTCGCGAGCGTCGGCGACTGGCTGATGCGCCGCCAGAAGGCGATCCGGGCCGCCCAGTGGGGCGTCGTCGGAATCTACCTGTTCCTTCTGGTCGTCCCGGCGGCGCTGCCGCTGCCGGACCGCACGGCCCATATCTGGACCAACCTCGTCCTGTTCGCCCAGTTCGTGTTCTGGGGCGTCTGGTGGCCCTTCGTGCTGCTCAGCATGGTTCTGGTCGGCAGGCTGTGGTGCGGCGTGCTGTGCCCGGAGGGGTCCCTGTCGGAGACCGTGAGCCGCCATGGGCGGGGCCTCGCCGTTCCGCGCTGGATCAGCTGGAAGGGCTGGCCCTTCGTCGCCTTCGCGTGCACCACGATCTACGGGCAGATGGTGAGCGTCTACCAGTACGCCCTGCCGGCGCTGCTGGTGCTCGGCGGCTCCACGCTGGCGGCCGTCGCGGTCGGCGCTCTCTATGGGCGCGGCAAGCGCGTGTGGTGCCGTTATCTCTGCCCCGTGAACGGCGTGTTCAGCCTGCTCGCCAAGCTGGCCCCCGTGCATTTCCGCGTGGACACGGCGGCCTGGAACGCCTGGCCCAAGAACCCGGGGGCGCAGCCGGTCGTCAACTGCGCCCCCCTGGTCCCGATCAAGACCATGAAGGGCGCAAGCGGCTGCCACATGTGCGGCCGCTGCAGCAGCTACAAGGGCGCGATCACGCTCTCACGTCGGTCGCCCATGCACGAGATCATCCACGTGGCGGGCCTCGAGGCGAAGCCGTGGGAGACCGTGCTGATCGTGGTCGGCCTGATGGGCATCGCCTCCGGCGCGTTCCATTGGGCGTCCAGCGCGGTGTTCGTCCAGATCAAGCAGGCGCTGGCCGAGCAGCTGATCGGCTGGGGCTGGATGTGGCCGCTGGAGGCCACCATGCCGTGGTGGATCCTAACAAACGCGCCGGACCAGAACGACGTCATGACTGTGCTCGACGGCGCGGTGCTGATCGGCTTCATCCTGGGGACGGCCGCGCTGGTCGCAGCCGGCGCGTTCGGCGCGCTGGCGCTCGCGACCCGCATGCTGGGCGGCTGGTCGGCCCGGCGCTTCCACCATCTCGCCCAGGCGCTGATCCCCATCGCCGGGTGCGGCGTCTTCCTGGGCCTTTCGGCCCTCACGGTCACGATTCTGCGGGCGGACGGCTTCGAGCTTGGCTTCGTCGGCCCGCTGCGGGCGGCCCTCCTGGCGGGCGCCAGCCTGTGGTCTCTGACGCTCGCCTGGGGCATCGCCCGGCTGCAGCCCGTCGGAGCGGCTCGACGCTTCGCCGGCGTGGCGGCGGTGGGCGTGGCCGTCACGGTCGGGGCGGTCAGCTGGGGCTCGCTGTTCTGGAGCGTGTGAATCGGGCAGCCGAGGGCGCCCTTCCGGGTAGCCGGGCGGCGTGATGCCCCCTCGACATCACGCCGCCACGCGAAGGCCCCCCGACCTCCGCGCCGGCTCGGCGGCTTGCGCTCGCCGGGTCGTAGACGGACACCATCGGCGGCGCGGTTTCAATTGACATTTGCGCATTCGACAGAATGCGGATGACGTGTCCTGTGGAGCCGGGTTGCGGGCTTGGATCAGGCCAGGACGCAGCGGTTCAGCCGATGGATGATGGCCTCCGCGCGCTGCCGCAGCTCGGCCGCGGCGGCCTCCTGGCCCTCTGACGACAGCTGGCAGTCCTTCGCGGCGGCCGTCACCAGGCTCAGCGTAATAGGCAGGCCGCTCAGGCGCTCGACGAGCACCCCGAAGGCGGAGCGCTCCAGGTAGTCGGCCACCGCGACCCTCAGCTCGTCGTACTGGATGCCCGAGAACCGGTGCGTCGCGCCCTTGCACATGAGGGCGTTGAGGGCGGCGACGGCGGTCGTCAGCGTCTCCATCCGGGGACGTCGCTCCGGAGGCGTGTTCGTCTGGATGAGGTCGATGATTCGGTCCAGGTCTTCGGACAGACGCGTCACGGGGCTGGGCTGGGCGCGCCGAAGCGAGAGGAGAGCCATTCGAACCTCAGGTCGCAGGACAATCGGACAGGGGCGGGAGACGCCCCACTCGGGTGGCGGCCCGTAGTTTGAGGGCATTCAGCCCCCGCGGACACAGGCCAATCGAATAATCCGCCCGTCATCCTTTCGGTTGCAGTCCGGTCTAGAGCGAACGGCGGGCCGCCTTGCGGGCGAGCATGCCGGCCAGCGCCTGGGCGAAGGCGTCCGTGTCCAGCGGCTTGCCCCAGATGGGCACGGAGGCGTAGCGGTCCGGCAAAGTCGGGTTGGCGTAGCCGCTGGCGAACAGGAAAGGGGTCTGGCGCGCCCGCAACTCTTCCGCGAAGGGGAAGACGAGTTCGCCCGCGAGGTTGATGTCCAGGATGGCCATCGAGATGGGGCCGGGATCGCGTTCGAGCAGGGCCCGGGCGCCGCTGATGTCGCGCGCAGGGCCGATCACCTTGGCGCCGAGGTTCTCCAGCGCGCTCGCGAGGTCGAGCGCGACCAGGCGCTCGTCCTCGACCACCAGAATGCGATGGTTGTCCAGCCGCGGCTGCGCTGTCGCCATTGGGCCCCAGTCCCCTTGAGCGTGCGAGAACGCCATCCGTCGCACGAAGTTTCCTCGCCGTCCTTGCGCCTTTCAGCCGAGGCGCGTCGGGCCGGCTTCATTCCCTTGCCAGACTTTTGCGGCCCAAGGGAGGCGCGGAGGTTGCTAATTCTTCAGCTTGTAACCCGTGGCGAAGACGCGCCAGATCACGAGCAGGCACGCCGCCATGAAGGCCAGCGTCATCGCGAGGCTCACGCCCACATGCACGTCGGCCACGCCGAAGAAGCTCCAGCGGAAGCCGCTGACCAGGTAGACCACCGGGTTGAACAGCGTGAGCGTCCGCCAGAACGGGGGCAGCATGTCGATGGAGTAGAAGCTGCCGCCCAGGAAGGTGAGGGGCGTGATGATCATCATCGGCACCACCTGCAGCTTCTCGAAGCTGTCGGCCCAGACGCCGATGATGAAGCCGAACAGGCTGAAGGTGATGGAGGTCAGCAGCAGGAACGCCAGCATCCAGCCCGGGTGCTGGATGCCGTAGGGCACGAAGAGCCGCGCCGTGAGCAGGATGATGGCGCCCAGGATCACCGACTTGGTCGCCGCCGCGCCCACATAGCCCAGCACGATCTCCGCCGCTGAGACCGGCGCCGACAGCACCTCGTAGATCGTGCCCGAGAAGCGCGGCATGTAGATGCCGAAGGAGGCGTTGGAGAGGCTCTCCGTCAGGATGGAGAGCATCACCAGCCCCGGCACGATGAAGGCGCCGTAGCTGACGCCGTCGATCTCGGCCATGCGGGACCCGATCGCCGAGCCGAACACCACGAAATACAGCGAGGTGGAGAGCACCGGCGAGGCGATGCTCTGCATCAGCGTGCGCCAGGTGCGGGCCATCTCGAACAGGTAGATGGCGCGGATAGCGTAGCCGTTCATGGGCGTCCCCGCACCAGGCTGACGAAGATGTCCTCCAGCGAACTCTCGGAGGTCTGGAGGTCCTTGAAGTCGATGCCGCGCTCGGCCAGCCGGCGCAGCAGCTCGGCGACGCCGCCGTGGTCGGCCTGGGCGTCGAAGGTGTAGGTCAGCTCGCAGCCGTCGGCCGAGAGCTCCAGCGCGGGGTCGGCGAGGTCCGGCGGCAGCGCCGCCAGGGGCTCGCGCAGGTGGAGCGTCAGCTGCCGGCGCCCGAGCTTGCGCATCAGCGCGGCCTTCTCCTCCACGACGACGATCTCGCCCTGACGGATGACGCCGACGCGGTCGGCCATCTCCTCGGCTTCCTCGATGTAGTGCGTGGTGAGGATCACGGTCACGCCCGTCTCCTGCAGCCGGCGCACCATGTCCCACATGCTGCGGCGCAGCTCGACGTCCACGCCGGCCGTCGGTTCGTCCAGGAACAGCACCTGCGGCTCGTGCGAGAGCGCCTTGGCGATCATGACGCGGCGCTTCATGCCGCCGGAGAGCGCCATGATCTTGCTGTCGCGCTTCTCCCACAGCGACAGGTCGCGCAGCACCTTCTCGACCAGCGCCGGGTTATTGGGCTTGCCGAACAGCCCGCGGCTGAACGACACCGTGTTCCACACGGTCTCGAACATGTCCGTGGTCAGCTCCTGCGGCACGAGGCCGATCAGGGAGCGCGCCGCCCGGTAGTCGCGCACCACGTCGTGGCCGCCCACCTTCACCACGCCCCCCGTGGGGTTCACGATCCCGCACACGATGCTGATCAGGGTGGTCTTGCCCGCGCCGTTGGGGCCGAGCAGCGCAAAAATCTCGCCCCGGTTGATGGCGAGGTCCACGCCCTTCAGGGCCTGGAAGCCGCTGGCGTAGGTCTTCGTCAGGCCCTCGACGGCGATGATGGGGGACACGCAGGCTCCTCGGCAGGGCAGGCTTCGCTCGCGCCGGGAACATAGGGCAGGGCGACGCCCCTGGCGAGGCGCCGTCAACTTCACCCTTCCCAGCGTCGGGAGGGTGTCGCTTCACCCCTGGCCGGGCTTTTAAGGCAGCGCCTTGAGGTAACGCACCGTCCGCCCCGCGCTGACCGCCTGGGCGGCGTGGACGATGGCGTTGGCGTCGATGCCGTGGTGGCGGTAGAGGTCGGCGATCGTGCCCGTCTGGCCGAAATGCTCGACGCCCAGCGCCTTCACGCGGTGGCCCTGGACGCCGCCGATCCAGGCGAGCGTGGCCGGATGGCCGTCCAGAACCGTGACGATCCCGCAGTCGCGGGACAGCGGCGCCAGCAGGCGCTCGATGTGGCTCATGGCGCCATGGGTCCCGCGCTGGCGGGCGCGCTCGGCGGCCTGCCAGCCCGCGTTGAGCCGGTCAGCCGAGGTGATCGCCAGCAGGCCCACGTCGCGCCGGTCCTCGGCGAGCAGGCCCGTGGCGGCGATGGCCTCGGGGGCCACCGCGCCCTGGTAGGCGATCACCACGCTGGCGTTCGGGCCGGGCGGGCGCATCCAGTACGCTCCGTTCACCACGTCCCGCGCCAGGTCCGCCGTCATCTTGCGCAGCGGCTGCTCCAGGGGCCGGGTCGACAGGCGCAGGTAGACGGAGCCGCCCGTCTGGTCGCGCAGCCAGGTGGTCTCGTCCGGGTCGCCCTCGCCGTTGCGCTGCATGTAGTCGAAGCCGAATCGCATGATTTCGGCGAGCTCGTCCACGAAGGCGGGCTCGAAGGAGCACAGGCCGTCCTGCGCCATGCCGATCAGCGGCGTGCCGATGGACTGGTGCGCGCCGCCTTCCGGGGCGAGCGTCACGCCGGACGGCGTTGCCACCAGCATGAAGCGGGCGTCCTGGTAGCAGGCGTAGTTCAGCTGGTCGGCCGCGCGATAGATGAAGGGGTCGTAGACCGTGCCGATGGGCAGCAGGCGCACGCCGTTCACCGAATGCGACAGGCCCAGCGCCGAGAGCATGATCATCAGGTTCGATTCGGCGATGCCGAGCTCGAAATGCTGGCCCTTGGGCCCGAACTCCCAGCTATAGGTCGACGGGATGCGCTCGGCCTTGAAGGTGTCGGCCATGCTCTCTCGGGCGAAGAGCCCGCGCCGGTTCACCCATGGGCCGAGGTTGGTGGACACCGTCACGTCCGGCGCCGTGGTGACGATGCGCTCCGCCAGCGGGGTCTGCTCGCGCGCGATCTCGTTCAGGATCTGGCCGAAGCCCATCTGGGTCGACACCGGCTTGCCGCCCGGGGCCGGCGTCGCCAGCGCCTCCGGCACGGGCACCGCGGGGGCGGAGAGCCTGCGCGTCCCCTCGCTGAAGAACGGCGCCTGGGCGATGAAGGCCTCGAGTTCGGCCGCGGGCAGTCCGGCGGCCTCCCACTTGTCCCACTCGTGGCCGGGGCGCACGCCCATCTGCTTGCGGAAGCTCTCCATCTGGGCCGGGGTCATCAGGCCCGCGTGGTTGTCCTTGTGCCCGGCCAGCGGCAGCCCGTAGCCCTTGATGGTGTAGCAGATGAAGCAGGTGGGCCGGTCGTTCCGGGAGGCCTTCTCGAAGGCGTCCAGCAGGCTCGGCATGTCGTGGCCGCCGAGGTTCACCATCAGGGCCTGCAACTCGTCATCCGAGCGGCGCTCGACCAGCGCGGTCACGGGACCCTGGTCGCCGATCTCGTCGAGGAGCCGCTTGCGCCACGCCGCGCCGCCCTGGAACGTCAGGGCGGAATAGAGCTGGTTGGGGCAGCGCTCGATCCAGTCGCGCAGGGTGTCGCCGCCCGGCTCCGCGAAAGCCGCCTGCTGCAGCGAGCCATGGCGCAGAATCACGACGTCCCAGCCGAAGTTCTCGAAGATCTGCTCGAACTTCTGCCACAGGCCCTCGCGGACCACCGAATCAAGGGACTGGCGGTTGTAGTCCACCACCCACCAGCAGTTGCGCAGCCCCTGCTTCCAGCCCTCGATCAGGGCCTCGTAGATGTTGCCTTCGTCCATCTCGGCGTCGCCGATCAGGCTCACCATGCGGCCCTCGGGTCGGCCCTTCATCCAGCCATGGGCGGAGACGTAGTCCTGCACCAGCGCCGAGAAGAGCGTCTGGGCCACGCCCAGGCCCACCGAGCCGGTCGAGAAGTCGACGTCGTCCACGTCCTTTGTCCGGGACGGGTAGCTCTGCGCGCCCTTGTAGCTGCGGAAGTCCTCCAGCTTCTCGCGGGTCTGGTTGCCGGCGAGGTACTGGATGGCGTGGAAGATCGGCGAGGCGTGCGGCTTCACCGCCACCCGGTCCTGCGGCCGCAGGGCCGCGAAGTACAGCGCCGTCATGATGGCGCCCAGCGAGGCGGACGAGGCCTGGTGGCCTCCGACCTTCACCTCGTCCGCCGGGCGGACGTGGTTGGCATGGTGGATGGTCCACGCCGCGAGCCAGGACACGCGGCGCTCGAGTTCACGAAGGAGGGGAAGGCGGGGGTCGGTCATGCCCGCATTCAACGTGGCGCCGCTCGCGCTGGCAAGACGCTGAATGCGACTGAATGCGTCAACCGCCGACCTCCGGCGCATTGGCCGCCACGGCGTCTCAGCTTTCGCCTTCGACCAGCTACCCCCGTCCTTGCGAGGAGCGAAGCGACGAAGCAATCCAGGTGCATCTGCCCCCGGGGTTTGGCGCTTGGCCCCTGGATTGCTTCGCTGCGCTCGCAATGACGGAACGGCGGATGCCTCCCCCGGCAGCGTGGGAAATGACGCGCCGTCATCCCCGGCGGCCCGCGCAGCGGGCCGGGAAGGGGATCCAGGGCCACGCGCGCCGCCCCCCGCCGGTCTGCGCCCCTCTCGGAAGTCCGGCGCAAGACGTCGGGAACCCACCCGACCTCCTGGATCCCCTTCCCGGCGCTTCGCGCCGCCGGGGATGACGGCGGAGAGGTTCGTTTCCTCATCCGGCATGCCGGAGAGGGCAGGGATGAGTTCGGCCGCGAGCCGCCGCTGTCCTTGCGAGGAGCGAAGCGACGAAGCAATCCAGGGGCGGCTGCCCCCGGGGTTTGGCGCTTGGCCCCCTGGATTGCTTCGCTGCGCTCGCAATGACGGAATGGAAGATGCCCCCGGCAGCGTGGGAAATGACGCGCCGTCATCCCCGGCGGCCCGCGCAGCGGGCCGGGAAGGGGATCCAGGGCCGCGCGCGCCGAACCTCCCCGGACTGCGCCTCTCTCGGAAGTCAGGCGCAAGACGTCGAGAACCCACCCGACAACTCACCCAGTCCCCTGGATTCCCTTCCCGGCGCTTCGCGCCGCCGGGGATGACGGCGGAGAGGTTCGTTTCCTCCTCCGGCATGCTGGAGAGGGCAGGGATGAGTTCAGCCGCGAGCCACCCCCGTCCTTGCGAGGAGCGAAGCGACGAAGCAATCCAGGGGAAGGCCCCCGGGGTTTGGCACCTGGGCCCCTGGATTGCTTCGCTTCGCTCACAATGACGGAATGGAAGATGCCCCGGCGGCGGGGGAAAGTACGCGCCGTCATCCCCGGCGGCCCGCGCAGCGGGCCGGGAAGGGGATCCAGGGCCGCGCGCGCCGAACCTCCCCGGACTGCGCCCCTCTCGGAAGTCAGGCGCAAGACGTCGGGAACCCACCCGACAACTCACCCAGTCTCCTGGATCCGCTTCCCGGCGCTTCGCGCCGCCGGGGATGACGGCGGAGAGGTTCGTTTCATCTCCCACGCGCGTAGGAGAGGGAGGCGCCTAGCGCTTCTGGGGTTTGTGGCCGGACTGGCCGGCGTCGTGGTGCTTGTTGTGGCCGCGGTTTCCTGGTTCATGCCGCCGCCGCTCACGGGGAATTCGCTCTTGGCGAGCCTGGGGATGGCGCGCGGCGCGGATTTCGGCGCCGCTGGTGCGGGCGTCGCCCGGGCTGGCCATGTCCGCCCTTCCGTTCGAGAAGCCGAGGCTGTGCCTGGGTTGAACGCCCCTGGAGACCCTTCGTTCTCAGGTTTTCAGGCTGTCCGATGATGAATGCCACGTCACGCGATGTCTCGCGACGTCTAATGACGAGTGACCGCGGAGGGCCCGGAGCCGGTAGACTGCCTCAACTCACTGCAATCTCGAATTTTATTCGTACGACAACGTCGCGGCATGTGCGCATCCACGCTTGCGGGTCGCGCGCGCCTTGGGGCATCTTGGCGCCATTGTGGCCACGAGTGGCTCGGCCGTGTCAGAATTTCCGCAATCATTCGAGGAATGGCTGGCCGCCATAGGCCTGGCAGAGCTGGCGCCGGTGTTCGAGGCCCAGCACGTGGCCTTCGACACCTTGCCCGCCATCACCGAGGGCGACCTGAAGGAGCTTGGCCTCACGCTGGGCCAGCGCAAGCGGATGATGCGGGCCATCGCGGAGCGGACCGGCGGGGCGGCTGTGGCCAGCCACGCCCACGACACGGTCGAGGGCCTGGTCGAGCGCCGCCATCTCACCGTGATGTTCTGCGATCTCGTCGGCTCGACCCGCCTGTCGGACCGGCTCGAGACGGAAGACTACCTGGAGATCATCCAGAGCTACCGGGCCTTCTGCACGCAGGTGGTGCACCGCTACGAGGGCTTCGTCGCGCGCTTCATCGGCGACGGCATCCTCTGTTACTTCGGCTACCCGATCGGCCACGAGAACGACGCCGAACGCGCCGTGCGCGCCGCCATCGAGATCACGCGGGGGCTCGGCGACATCCGCACGCCGGACGGTTCCCGCATGCAGGCGCGGGTCGGCCTGACCACGGGCGTGGTGATCGTGGGCGACGTGTTCAGCCCGGGCGGACCCGAGCGCCAGGAGATCGTGGGGTCGACGCCCAACCTCGCGGCGCGCATCCACTCGGCGGCCGAGCCAGACGAGGTCCTGGTCGCGGAAAGCACCTACCGGCTCGTGCGCGGCCTGTTCGCCTGCGAATATCTGGGGCGCAGGACCTTCCGGGGCTTCTCGGCCGACACGGCGCTGTGGCGCGTGCACGGGGAACGGCGGATCACGAGTCGGTTCCGGGCGCGCCGGGGGCGCCACGCAGCGCCGCTCGTGAACCGGTTCTCCGAGGTGGAGGACATTCGGGAGCGGTGGAAGCGCGCCCTTGGGGGGCAGGGCGGCGCCGTCGCCGTGGTCGGTGAGGCGGGAATCGGCAAGTCCCGCCTGGTCGAGCATTTCGCCCAGACGGTGGAGGGGACGGAGGCCGTCGTGCACCGCTACACGGCGAGCCCCTTCGCCACCCACAGCCCGTTGCTGCCGCTGGTCGAATTCCTGACGCGCGCGTCCTCCATCCGGCGCGGGGACGACGTCGCGGTGCGCCGCCGGAAGCTGGAAGCCCTGGTCCACGGTGACGAGCAGGGCCGGCGTGCCGGCGCCGTCCTGCTGGCCGACCTCCTGTCGATCGACGTCGGCGAGCGGATCGGGCAGGACCTCACGCCGCGGCAGATCCGCGACCAGACCTTCGCGCTGCTCATCGCACAGTTGGAAGCCCGGGCGGCCGTGAACCCGGTGCTCATGCTGGTGGAGGACCTCCACTGGCTCGATCCGACCTCGCTCGAGCTTCTCGAACAGCTCATCCCGCGCCTCGCGGACAAGCGCATCCTCCTGGTCGTGACCTGCCGGGACGAGGATCAGTGCGGGTGGATCGAGCGCACGGGCATCCCCGTGTTGCGGCAGGGCCGGCTCGAACCGGAGCATGCGCGCGCGCTGATCCACACCGTGCTCGGCGACCGGCGCCTGGACCCGGCCTTCGAAGCGCAGATCGTCAGCAAGACGGATGGCATTCCGCTGTTTCTGGAGGAGTTCACCAGCACCGTGCTGGACGCGGTGCAGAGCTCCAGGGGCCTCGACCGCTTCGCCGTCCAGGCGATGCCGCCCATCCCGGAGTCGCTGCACGAGATCCTGGTGGCGCGCCTCGACCAGGCCGGGGACGGCAAGGACCTGGCCCAGATCGGCGCGGTCCTTGGGCGCTCTTTCGGGCGCAGGCTCCTGGAGGCGCTGACCGAAGGGGAGGGCGTCGACATCGAATCAGGCCTGCAGGCGCTGCTGGCCTCCGGCCTCGTCTACGAGGGCGTTGAGCAGGGGGAGCGCGTCTATCGCTTCAAGCATGCCCTCGTGCAGGACGCCGCTTACCGCACGCTGCTGCGCGACCGGCGCCGGCGCCTGCATGCGGCCGCGGCCGACGCCATCCTGCGGCTCTCGCCGGAGACCGCCCGCGAACAGCCCGAGATGCTGGGCCAGCACCAGATGGAGGCTGGGCGCTATGCGGAGGCGGTCGGCTACTGGCTGCGGGCGGGCGAACGCAACCTGCAGCGCTCGGCCCTTCCCGAAGCCGTCGGCCAGCTGCGGCGCTGCCTGGAGGCGCTGGACCGCTTGCCGCGAGAAGCGGAGCACCTGGAGCAGCGGCTGAGGGTTCTCGTGCTGCTGGGGCCGGCGCTGATTTCGCTGAAGGGGCCGGGATCGCGCGAGGTGGAGGAGATCTACGCCGCGGCCTACGACACCTGCCGCCTGTTGCCGGAGTCGCGCACCCACTATCCCGTGTATTGGGGCTGGTGGCGGATGTCGGAGGACTACCGCGACAAGACCCGCCGCTTCGAGGAGCTGCTGGGGCGGGCGCAGGAGCGACAGGACCCGGAGCTGCTGCTGCAGGCGCACCATTGCGGCTGGGGCAGCTATTTCGGCCTGGCGCAGTTCGGCGCCTGCTGCGAGCACATCGACAAGGGGCTCGCGATCTACGAGGCGGGCGATTTCCGCCATCACGCCACGCTCTACGGCAACCATGACGCGAAGGTTTGCGCGCTCGGCGAGCGGACGCTGGTCCATTGGCTGCAGGGCGCGCCCGAGCAGGCCGTGCTGCAGGAGCGGCGGGCCATGGCCTGGGCGGCCGAGCTCGGCCACGACGGGTCCTACAGCCACTGCATCGACATCGCCGTGATGCACAGCGCCTATCGGCGCGACATCCCGGCCGTGCGCGAGCGCGCCGCCACCATGCTGCGCCTGGCGGAGGAGAAGGGGTTCGCCGACCACCTGTCCAAGGGGCGCATCTTCCTGGGCTGGACCGCCGCGCTCGGCGGAGACCCGGCCGGCGGCCTCGCCATGCTGCGCGAGGGCCTCGCCCAGCAGAAGGACAGCGGCACGTCGGAGGATTTTCCGATCTACTACTGCATGCTCGCGGAGGCGCTGGCGCTCGCGGGCCGCGCGGACGAGGGCCTGCGCGAGCTGGAATACGTGCGCGACGCGTGCGAGGCCGCGGGCCTGCGCATCTGGATGCCCGACGTGCTGCGCGCGATCGGGGAGATGCGGGCGCTGGCGGGCGCGGGCCTGCGCGACGCGGAGGCGAGCCTGCGCGACGGGCTCGCGCTGGCGCAGGCCCAGGATGCGCGCGCGCTCGCGGTCAGGGGCGCGCTCAGCCTCGCGC
>NZ_PVZS01000029.1 GCF_003004785.1 Alsobacter soli | reverse complement strand
ACGGACCGCTCCGGATGCGCTCCCCTCCCGGGTCGAGAGTGAGGACCATGGTGCACGAAATAGGAAAATTGTCAAGAACAAAGCAGCGCCTCCGCTCATCCCCGGCGCGCCGCAGGCGCGGGAAGGGGATCCAGGAGGGCGCGCGCCCCTCTCCCGCGGCTCGGGAGAGGGGCAGGGTCTGAGAGATGCTCTCGCGCCATCCACTCTCTCGGCTCAAGCCCGCCTTGTGCAACGGCAGCCGGCTGCCGGCCAGTCCCAACCTTGACCGCGGCGAGGCTCATGGCCTGAACTTCGTAGGCTCGTTCATGCGCCTTAACTGGTCGGCGTAGGACTGATAGGAAACGGTCGCGTTCTGCATGCACTCGTAAGGCGCTGCGCTTTTCAGGCAGATCGCGGTCGCTTTGCGACGGACGTCCTCGTCGAACGAGTCCCACATCCATTTCAGGAAATCGTAGGCGTCCTGCTCGCTCTTGACGCAAAGAATGCTGACCTGCGGCGATGGCCGGCGCGCGCAGATCGCATCAATGTCAAAGAGCGGGATGGCATCTGCGGCAATGGCTGGCGTGAAGTTCAGCGCGGTCGCAAAGACCGCCGTTCCTAGAGCAACTCGCATGCTCCCTCCATCAAAAGGGGCGGAGCATAACCCGTTCTTGAGCTTTAGCTAGAGCGATGCGTGGGGATTTCCGTTCGGTCATTGCCAAATTACGCATCCCTGCACTAGCTTTCCTTGCGGATGATCCGGGCGAGAGTGACCGTATCCCGCCCATGGCGCAAGCCCAGGCTCTTGCGCCTACGGCTGCTTCTCAAGCAGTTGGGCGAGCAGCGGGTTCGGGAACCGACGATGCTGGGTGATCGCGAAGAACTGTTCCTTGACGTCCTTCAGCCGATGGAGCTCGACCAGCGTCCCGGAAGTCAGTTCGTCGACGACGACGACCGGCGGAACGAGCGTCACCCACGGGCTTTCGCGGGCCATGAGGCGCAGCATGGCCATGTCGTCGACCTCTGCGGCGATGAGAGGCCGGATGCCGGCCTTGCCGAGCAGGGCGTCCAAAGCCGAGCGTGCGCTGGCTCCCCGGCCGGGAAGCACGATCGGCCTCTCCGCCAGGTCGTCCGGGAACTTGAAGCGCCGCTTCCCAGCAGATGGGCGGCTCACGATGCTGAGCGGCTGCTCCGCGACGAGCCTGCTGTCGAACGTGCTTTCAGCGTCCGGCATGGCGGGGTGATTGGCCAGGACGAGATCCAGCTTGTGCGCCTCGAGCTGTTCCAGAAGGTCGGCCATCACTCCCGACCGGACGACGAGTTCGACGTCAGTGCGGCCGATGAGCGGTCGCAGGAAGCCGATCTGAAAGTTCCTGGACAGGGTCGCGCTGGCGCCGACGCGCAGGACGCGCCTATCCGGCCGCAGGCCTGAAAGGGCCTCGATCAGTTCGTGGCCGGATCGGAACACGGTGTTGGCGTAGTCCAGCGCGATCCGCCCCGCCTCGGTCAAGGTGAAACTCCGCCCGCTGCGCTCGAACAATTGCTGGCCCAGTTGTTCCTCGAGAGCCTTGATCTGCACCGAAAGGGAGGAGGGGGACACATTGAGACGCTGCGCAGCGCGGCTCAGGCCCCCCTCGCTCGCGACGACCCAGAAATAGCGCAGGTGGTGGTAGTTGAGGTGAGGCACGTTCGTTCTGTTTTTTCAAACAACGACCTTCAATAATCGACATTTTTAAAATCACGCAAGCGCCCTAAAGATCCCGGCGAGCCCGTCCGCCTGCTGGAGATCATCATGACAACCCACTTCGCCCTGGGCGCGCTTGCGCCGCCGATCGCGCTCGCGCTCGCCGCTGTCGCCGCCGGAACGCTGGACAAGACAGCCAAGCGCGCGACGAGCCGCGCGATCCAGGGGGCCGTGCTGAGCTTCGCGATTTCGGCGTCCCTGGCCTGCGCCGTCGCGCTGCTGGGGCCCGTCCGCTCGCCTCTGCTCGGCGTCGGCGGCGTGGGGCTCTCGGTCTATGTCGATGGGTTGTCCGCGGCTCTGCTGGCGCTGGTGAGTTTCGTCGGGCTGATCGTGGTGCGCTACAGCCGCAACTATCTCGACGGCGATCCGGGGCAGGTCCGGTTCACCCGGTGGCTCGCGCTCACGCTCGCCGCCGTGGAGACAGTGGCGGTGGCGGGCAACGTCCTGCTGCTGATCGTAGCCTGGGCGGCGACGAGCGTCGCCATCAGTCAGCTGTTGCTGTTCTACGGCGAGCGCCCCGGCGCAAGGCGGGCTGCGCGCAAGAAATTCGTGGCGAGCCGGCTCGGGGACCTCTGTCTTCTCTTCGCCGCCGTCCTGCTGCACGCCCGCTTCGGGACGCTCGAAATTCCGGACATGCTTGCTTCGGCTCGCGCCGCCTCCGCGGGCTCTCCCGCGCCGACGCTTGCAGCCCTCCTCATTGTCTTGGCGGCGACCCTGAAATCCGCGCAGCTGCCGCTGCATGGATGGATTTTGGACGTGATGGAGACACCCACCCCGGTTTCGGCGCTGCTACACGCCGGCGTAGTGAACGCCGGCGGATTCCTGGTGCTCCGGCTGGCGGACGTTCTGCTGCTCGCGTCCCCGGCGCTGCAGATCCTCGCCATTATGGGCGCCGCGACCGCTCTGTTCGGCTCGCTGGCCATGCTGACCCAGTGTTCCGTGAAGGTGCAGCTGGCCTATTCGACCATCGCGCAGATGGGCTTCATGCTCCTGCAGTGCGGGCTGGGAGCCTTCTCTTCAGCGCTGCTGCATCTCCTTGCGCATTCCCTCTACAAGGCTCACGCCTTCCTGTCGTCGGGCAGCGTCATGGACCTTGCCCGGGCCTCGTGGAAACCCCGCGAGGGCAGGGTGGCTGGAGCAGGCAGGCTCGCGCTCGTGGTCCTGGTGATCGGCGCAGCCGCCTTGGGGGCCGGGGTCTCGTCCGGCTACGAGCCACTCTCCGCGCCGGCGCCGGTCGCGTTCGGCTCCATCCTGATCATGGGCCTCGCCCAGCTGCTGGCGAACGCGCTCGACGGAACGCCCAGCCTGCGCGTGCTCGTGGGCGCTGGCGCGAAGGCGGCGTTGGTGGCAGGCGCGTACTTCACGGCGCAGGCCGCGACGGCGCGGCTCATGACCGGAAGCCTGCCCCTGCACGCCGCCTCGGCTGGGGTCTTGGGAGCCGGCGCCGCCGCCCTCATCGTGGCGGCCTTCGCCGCCGTGACCTTGTTCCAGATGCAGCTGATGCGGAGCGTCGACGCTCCATTCTGGGTGGCGGCGCATGTGCACCTGCGTAACGGGCTGTACCTGAACACGATCGCCAACAGGCTGGTGCTGGCCTGGTGGCCCCGTCGCACCCCCGCCACGCCGTCCCACTCCTCCTGAACAGCAAAGGGATCCAGCGACGATGTCCATGCCAGCCCTCGCCGTCCAGCCGCACATCCAGAAGTCGTCGGGCCCCGACGCGGCGCTCCGCGCCGCCGTTGCGGAGGCATGCGGCCGCATCGCCCCTCTTTGGCCCCTCAAGCACTTCGTCGCGGTGAACCCGTTCCTCGGCTTCACGGGCCAGGAGTTCGGTCGGACCTGCGCCACGCTCAAGCGCGTGGCGCGCGCCTCGATGCTGATGCCCCGGCCGTTCTACGCCCGCGCCCTCGCCACAGGGCTCGTGAAGGACGACGACCTCGCGGCCGCTCTCCAGGAACGGCCTGTCGCCGGGCTGGGCCCCGCCGAGCTGAGGGCCGCCGCCTTCTCGCAGCCGGCGGCCAACGACACGCCTCCAGCGGCGGTGGCCACCGTCGCCGAGGTGCTCGACCGCTGCGCCGACGGCGACCGGCAGGTCTCGCTCGTGTCATTCATGATCGACGAGATCTCGGCTTTCTGCGCCGCCTATTTCGACGAGGGGCAGGCCAACTGGCCGCTGCCCGTCCGCAAGCTGGGCCCTTATGCCGCCTGGCGCGCGGTGGCCGCCTATGACCGCAACCCGGAGATCATGGGCGTCAAAGGCTTCCGCGCCTGCGTCGGGGCCTTGCCGGACGAGCCGATGCAGGCGGTCGCCGTCATCCTCGACAGCCTTGGAGTTCCGGCGCGCGCCCATGGCGACTACCTGTATCGCGCGTTGTTCGACATCGGCGGCTGGGCGGCATACGCCCGCTATCTCGGCTGGGAGGCGGAACGGGACGGCGGCTCCGACGACACGCTTCTCGAGCTCCTGGCGATCCGCCTCGCATGGGGCTGGGCGCTGTTCCAGTCGCGGGAGGACCGGGTTTTCAGGAGCGCCTGGTCCCAGGCCATGGCCGACGCGGCCAGCGCGCCCCAGGACCACCGCCCCGAGCTCGCCCGGGATCTCGCGGTCGACCTGCTGTTGCAGGAGGCCTACGAGATCGGCCACCGGCGTCGCCTCGCAGGCGCCTTCGTGGGGAGCGAAGCGCCGACGCCGTCCCGGCGACCGTCAGTCCAGGCGGCCTTCTGCATCGACGTGCGCTCGGAGGTCTTCCGGCGCGCGCTCGAAACCGCGTTGCCGAATGTGGAGACAATCGGCTTCGCCGGTTTCTTCGGCTTCCCGATCGAATACGTCCCCTTCGGGAAGGCGCGGGGAGGGGCGCAGTGCCCGGTGCTGCTGAAGCCGTCCTTTGTTGTCTGCGAAGGGGTGAGAGGAGCCGATGCGCCAGAAGCCGCGAAGCTTCTACAGGCGCGGCGCCTGCGGGGTCGGATCGCCGCGGCCTGGAAGTCGTTCAAGGCATCGGCGGTGTCCTCGTTCTCCTACGTCGAAGCCTGCGGTCTGGCCTTTGGCCCCAAGCTCGCCACGGACAGTCTGGGCGTGACCCGGCCGGCGCCGTCGCCGCATGTCGAGGGCCTCGATCCTGCAGTGGCGGGCCGGCTTGGACCCATGCTGCGGGCCGGGACTGTCGACGGACGACCCACGGGCTTTCGTCCGGAGCAGAAGCTCGCGATGGCGGAGGCGGTCCTCAAGGCCATGTCGCTGACCGGCCCGTTCGCCCGGCTCGTGCTGCTGGTCGGCCATGGCGGCGCCACCGTCAACAACCCCCATGCTTCCAGCCTGGACTGTGGGGCCTGCGGCGGCCACACCGGGGAAGCGAACGCCCGCGTGGCTGCGGCCGTGATGAACGATCCGCAGGTGCGGCTCGGTCTGCGGGCGAAGGGCGTGGACATCCCCGACGACTGCTGGTTCGCGCCGGCCCTGCATGACACCACGACCGACGAGGTCCGCATCTTCGACGAGCAGGACGTTCCGGCGCCGCTCGCCGGCGACCTCGCCCAATTGAGAGACGGACTGGCTCGCGCCGGAGCGCTGGCGCGCATGGAGCGGAGCGCGCTGCTCGGCCTGGACAGCGCGGAAGATCCCCAGAAGGCGATCGTCGCGCGCAGCCGGGACTGGTCCCAGGTGCGGCCGGAATGGGGGCTCGCCGGCAACGCCGCCTTCATCGCCGCGCCGCGCTCGGCTACGCGCGGGCTCGACCTTGGCGGCAGGGCCTTCCTGCACAGCTATGACCACGCCAAGGACCAGGACTACCGGACCCTCGAGCTGATCATGACCGCGCCCATGGTCGTGGCGAGCTGGATCAACCTCCAGTACTTCGGCTCGACGGTGAACAACGATGTCTTCGGAAGCGGCAACAAGACGCTGCATAACGTCGTCGGCCAGCTCGGGGTGCTGGAGGGCAACGCAGGGGACCTTCGCGTCGGCTTGCCCCTCCAATCCGTGCACAACGGGGAGCGGTTCGTGCACGACCCCCTGAGGCTGAGCGTCTTCATCGCCGCCCCGCAACGCGCCATCGACGGCGTGCTCGCGCGCCATGACGCCGTCAGAGATCTCGTCGTCAACCGCTGGCTCTTCCTGCACAGGCTGGATGACCGCGGACGCGTTACGGGCCGCTGCTTCGACGTGGGCGACTGGCGGAGCCTCGCATGAGCGTAGCCGCAGGGATGAACCGGGTCATGTCTCTTGCGATGGGGGCAGAGACTGGAGCAGTCCCTACTCGCCGCCGCTCACCACTCCTCAAAACCCAGCGTTATCAGGCAGCTCAGCGCCGCTGTCCGGCTTCGTGCTGGCCTGGTCCCGGCACGGCGAAGCCCAGGCCACCCGCGAGCGGCGCCCCGCCTGACCGTGGGGGAGCTAGATCGCAATCGCGATCCGTCCGGCGGCCGCGCGGATGTGGGCGGTCATCTGCGCCGCGGCCGCCGTCGCGTTCCGGGCCCGAAGCGCGGCGAGGATGGCTTGGTGCTCCCGCACGGTCTCCTCCAGGTTGGCGCGGCTCGCCATGGGCAAGCTCTGGCTCGCCACCATGACCTCCCTGACGGACCGGTACATGGAAGCCATCAGCCGGTTGCCGCACAGGTCCAGCAGCGTGTCGTGAAAGGCTGCGTCGGCGGCGGACATCGCCACGATGTCCCCGCGCTCCTGGGCGCGGGCCAAATCCTCGACGGTCTGCGCGAGACGGGCCAGCCCGGCGTCGTCAGCGCGGACAGCGGCGAGGGCCGCGGCCTGCCCCTCCAGGGCCAGCCGCGCCTCGTAGGCGTCGCGCTCGGATCCGAGATTGGGAAACGGCCACTCGGTCCTGCGCTCGCCGTCACCGGAAACGAAAACTCCGCGCCCGGGACGCACCTGGATGAGGCCCAGGGCCTCAAGGACGGACAGCGCCTCGCGCAGGGATGCCCGGCTCACCCCGAACCGTTCCGACAGGTCGCGTTGCGAGGGCAGTTGGGATCCCGGTCCAAGCTCCCCATCGGCGATCATCTGGTGCAGGCGGGCGGCGATGGAGCGCGGGACCGGTTCCCGGTTCTCGGCCAGACGCAGCCCCGAGGCGAGCGGACCTGACGGCGACAGGCTCGCCGCGTTCTGCCTCTTGCGCACCATGAGCCCCACCTACGTCAAACGCGCCTAACGGTCGCTCGAACAGGCTTGACGTTGCCGCCGGCTCCCGACATCGTCAAGTGGTCTGGCCGGTCTGACCAGCTACGCCCCGGGCCCGGAGGGAATTCTATGCGCACAGTTTTGAGAGGTGTCCTCGCTGCCGCGACGCTCGTGGTCGGGCTCGGCGCCGCCCAGGCGCAGACCATCAAGGTCGGCGCCAATATCGGCAACGTTCCGTGGGAATTCCAGAACGACAAGGGCGAGACAGTCGGCTTCGAGATCGACCTCATGAAGGAGGTCGGGAAGCGGCTTGGCCAGAACGTCGAGTTCGTGAACATCCCCTTCAACGGCTTGTTCGCGGCCGTGCAGTCCGGCCAGATCGACGCCGCCGTCTCGTCGATCACCATCACCAAGAAGCGCCTTGAGAGCGTATCCTTCGCGCAGCCCTACTACGACAGCGATCAGTCGCTGACCGTGACCAAGGCGTCCGGGGCCAAGAGCATGGCCGACATGGCGGGCAAGACTGTGGGCGTCGATACGGGATCCACCGGCGACATGTGGGCCACGGAGAATCAGGCCAAGACGAAGATCAAGGAGATCCGTCGGTACGAGGGCCTCAATCCCGCCATGCTCGACCTGGCGGCCGGTCGCATCGACGGCTACATCTCGGACATCCCGGCGCTGCTCTATTACGTCAAGGACAAGCCGCAGTTCGCCGTGATCGAGCGGATCAAGACCACCGAGCAGTACTCGGTGATGTTCGCCAAGAACTCGTCCCTGCTTCCCAAGGCGAACGACGCGATCACCGCAATGAAGAAGGACGGCACGCTGGCGAAGATCCACAAGACCTGGTTCGGCACGGACCCAGACCCGGGCATGGCGACGGCGACCGTCCTCGACGTCCCCAAGCTCTGACTGTTGGGCAGCGGGCCGCGCATGGCGCAGGCGGCCCGCAGCCGGGGCCAGCGTTGCTCCGCGCGGCCGCGCGGAGCTCGCCGGTTCGCCGGGCCGAAACGCCACGCCTGTTTTTCGCTGAAGCCGCCGGACCGACGTCTGGCAGCGCACGCGGCTCAAAACCCGGACCCGAGCGACCGCTCCGCGGTCCTGCGCAGATGCGGCTGAGATGTCGATTTTTGAAACGTTCCTCAACTACAAGGTCTTCGTCTCCACACTGCCGCTCATCCTGAGCGGCCTCAGCACGACGCTGCTGCTGGGCGTCACGAGCATCGCCCTGGGGCTCATGCTGGGTCTCGCGCTCGCACTGTTGCGCCTGTACGGGTCCCTGCCCTGGCGCCTGTTGGCCATCGGCTACATCGACTTGTTCAGGGCGATCCCCATCCTCGTGCTGCTGATCGTGGTCTACTACGCGCTTCCCTTCGCGGGCCTCCGACTGCCTGCCTTTGGGGCGGCGGCCACCGCGATCTCCATGGTCGCGGCGGCCTACAGCGCCGAGGTCTTCCGAGCTGGCATCGAGGCTGTCCCGTCTGGACAGTTCGAGGCCGCGCGGGCGCTTGGCCTGCGGCCCTGGCTGGTCATGTCCAAGGTGGTGCTGCCGCAGGCGGTGCGGATCGTCGTTCCGCCCATGACATCCAACGCCATCAACGTGCTGAAGGACACGGCCCTGGCCTCCGTGGTGGCCATGCCGGACCTCCTGAAACAGGCCACGCAGGCGCAGGCGCTGGCGGCCAACCCCACGCCCCTGATCGCGGCGGCGGCGATCTATGTGTTGATCCTGCTGCCGCTCGTGCGCCTCGTGGGGCACATGGAGCAGACATGGGCGCGGGCAAAGCGATGATCCTGCGACCAGGCATCCTCGATCCGCACAGCTTCGCGCCCTTCGGCAGCGCCCGGCGCCTCTCCGGCGGGGTGTCCGTCAACGAGAATCGCGGACGGCGGATCGACCTTGAGGCGCAGCTCCAACACGATGCGGAAGCCCGGCGCGCAGCCCTCGCGCTCTACCGCATGGAGCCCTCGGCGGCGCCGGTGAGCGTCGCCTTCTTCGAGCGGCACCCCTGTTCCGCGCAACTCTTTGTGGCGCCCCCCTCGGCGCGATTCCTGCTCGTCGTGGCGCCCGATGGCGATGCGAGCGAACCCGACCCAGCGCGGGCGCTGGCGTTCCTGGGCGAGGGCGACTGGGAAATCATCTACCACAAGGGCGTCTGGCACTTTCCCCTGATCGCCCTGGGCGCTTCCACCGATTTCACCATGATGATGTGGCAGACGGGGGATCGACGCGATTGCGAGTGCCGCAACCTTGCAGCGCCGCTTTTCGTCCATGTGCCCTGACCCACGTCTTTCCCCCTGGAGCCCGGCCATGACAACGCCTCCCACCCTCGACCTCCACCGCGTGCGCTCCCGCTTCCCGGCCCTCGCCGCGGACGACTGGGCCTATTTCGACAACGCCGGCGGCTCGCTCGTTCTCGGCGGCGTGGCGGCGCGGATCTCCGAATATCTTCTCACCACCAGCGTGCAGACCGGCGCCAGCTACCCGGCTTCCGTGCGCGCCGTCGAACGCCTCGCCGCCGCGCGGGCGCGCATCGCCACCCTGGTCGGCGCGGCCCGCAGCGACGAGATCGTGCTCGGGCCATCAACGACGGTGCTGTTGCGTTTCCTGGCGACCGCGATGGCCGGGCAGCTGGCCGAAGGGGACGAGATCATCGTCACCGACTTCGATCACGAGTCGAACATCGGGCCATGGATGGGCCTGCGCGATCGCGGGGTCGTCGTTCGAACTTGGTCAGCCGACCCTGCCACCGGCGAGATCGACCTCGCCGCGCTTGATGCGTTGCTCACGCCGCGCACCCGGCTGGTCTGCGTGACGCACGCCTCAAATATCCTCGGCACGATCAACCCGATCCGGGAGATCGCGAAGCGCGTGCACGCCGCCGGCGCACGGCTCTGCGTCGACGCCGTCGCCTACGCGCCTCATCGGGCCGTCGATGTCCAGGCCAGCGGGGCCGACTACTACGTATTCTCGTTCTACAAGGTCTACGGCCCGCATTTCGCAGTGTTGTGGGGCCGCCACGAATACCTGCTCGAGCTCGACGGGCTCTACCACTACTTCTACGGAAAGGACGTGGTGCCGGGAAAGCTTGAGCCGGGCAACACCAATTACGAACTCGCCTGGGGCAGCGCCGGCATCGTCGACTACCTGGAGGAAATCGGCGGCGCCTCCGGTCGGGCAGGGGTGGAGCAGGCCTTCGCCGCGATCGCCGCGCACGAGGAGCGGCTTGCGGCCCGTCTGCTGGACTGGCTCAACTCGCGTAACGATGCGCGGGTGGTCGGGCTGCGACGCCCGGACCGCGCGGCGCGCGTTCCGACGATCTCCTTCACCTTCGAAGGCAAGCGCTCGGACGACGTGGTCCGCGCTGTGGAGAAGGACCAAATCGCCATTCGGTTCGGCGATTTCCACTCGCGGCGTCTGGTGGAGCATCTCGGCCTTGCCCGGAACGGCGGCGTCGTCCGCGTCTCCATGGTGCACTACAACACCTTGGAGGAGGTGGACCGCCTGACACGGGCCTTGGAGAACGCGGTCCGCTAGGCAGGCTCCGCTGTCTCCGGATCTCGGCGCCAACTCAGGCCCGCTGGTCTTGACCTCGCCGACGTGGCTTTCCGGGATCTCCTGGCGATCATGGATAACAACCGCAGGTGGTGCGCCCCAGCGGCGCGGGCGCCCGCTACGCACCGCGGGCGGCAACGGCCCGGACCTGCCTGAGCCCGCATGGGTCTAGGCGCTACGGTTGCGCAGGGTCTAGGCGTGATCGACGGCGCCAAGGCCATCATAGTCGGCAAACTCCTGGTCGGGCCACTCCCTCTCCGCGGCGGGAGAGGGTGCGCCTCGGCGAAAAGGTCGGGCGCATGCCCACCCTCCCCTTGAGGGGGAGGGTCGCCGCGCAGCGGCGGGGTGGGGTGAGGCCGGGCGTGAACCTGCAAGCTTTAGTCAAGCCGCACGCGCCCTCGCCGGGCGCGGCGTCACCCCACCCCGCCGGGCTTCGCCCGTCGACCCTCGGGTCCAGCCGAGGGCAGGCTCTCGCCCTGAAGGGGAGGGTGGCGCGTCCGGGGCAGGTTCCTCCCGAGGCGAGGGTGTTCAGCGCGTCGGGCCGTTGCGCGTTGGCCCTGGATCCCCTTCCCGGCGCTTCGCGCCGCCGGGGATGACGCGGGAGAGTTCGCGGCGTTCTGGAGAGGTGCGCGCCAAGGCTGCCCCACCTCCGCCGTCATCCCCGGCGCGCCGCAGGCGCGGGAAGGGGATCCAGGGGCAACACACGCCCACTCTCCGCGCAGCGGGAGAGGGTGCGCCTCGGCGAAAAGCTCGGGCGCATGCCCACCCTCCCCTTGAGGGGGAGGGGCGCCGCGCAGCGGCGGGGTGGGGTGAGGCCGGGCGTGAACCTGCAAGCTTTAGTCAAGCCGCACGCGCCCTCGCCGGGCGCAGCGCCGCCCCACCCCGCCGGGCTTCGCCCGTCGACCCTCGGGTCAAGCCCGAGGGGAGGCTCCTCGCCCTGAAGGGGAGGGGGGCGTCCGGGGCGGGTTCCTCCCGAGGCGAGGGTGTTCAGCGCGTCAGGCCGTTGCGCGTTGGCCCTGGATCCCCTTCCCGGCGCTTCGCGCCGCCGGGGATGACGCGGGAGAGTTCGCGGCGTTCTGGAGAGGCGCGCGCCAAGGCTGCCCCTCCTCCGCCGTCATCCCCGGCGCGCCGCAGGCGCGGGAAGGGGATCCAGGGTCAATACACGCCCACTCTCCGCGGCGGGAGAGGGTGCGCCTCGGCGAAAAGGTCGGGCGCCTGCCCACCCTCCCCTGGAGGGGGAGGGTCGCCGCGCAGCGGCGGGGTGGGGTGAGGCCGGGCGTGAAACGGCAAGCTTTAGTCAAGCCGCACGCGCCCTCGCCGGGCGCAGCGTCACCCCACCCCGCCGGGCTTCGCCCGTCGACCCTCCCCCTCAAGGGGAGGGTGGGGCGTCCGGGGCAGGTTCCTCCCCGTCGAGGCGAGGGTCTTCACGCGTCGGGCCGTTGCGCGTTGGCCCTGGATCCCCTTCCCGGCGCTTCGCGCCGCCGGGGATGACGCGGGAGAGTTCGCGGCGTTCTGGAGAGGTGCGCGCCAAGGCTGCCCCACCTCCGCCGTCATCCCCGGCGCGCCGCAGGCGCGGGAAGGGGATCCAGGGGCAACGGGACGCCCCCTCGTGCGGCGGGAAAGGGGCCGCCTCGGCGGAAAGGTCGGGCGCAAGCCCACCCTCCCCTTGAGGGGGAGGGTCGCCGCGCAGCGGCGGGGTGGGGTGAGGCCGGGCGTAGAGCTCCGGGTTTCCGAAGACTCGAAACCGCCCTCGCCGGGCGCGGCGGATTGACATTTGATAACTTTTAGTACGGGATCAGCGGCATTTCCCGTCCTCGGAATATTAGCCCATGCGATTTGAACACTTTAGAATCTCGCTGTTGCCGACAATACAGATGTCTCTGTTCGAGGATCGATCAGAGATGAGCCGAGAGGAGTGGATCAGAAAAGCATTTGCATCGTCTTATGTTTTTGCAAACCGATCTATATTTTATCATTACGTTCCCCATCCGGCAGATTCGCCGACCTTGATCTCTGGGCGAATTGGGCGTTCCAAAACGTCCGTTGAGAGTACGCCGCCGGAACAAGGCCTCGCGGATGTAGATCGAGAAGCATGGCATTCTATTACACTATTAATTGACCCCACTGAGCATGGAGATGGGCAAAAGCTCATCATCGAATGTGACAAGGCGGTTGGAAACCCCTCTGCGATACTCAAGGGATTTTGCGATGAGATCAATAATTCTGGGCAAGCTCCACTCAATTACAGCATTCACATTGCGCCAATAGCTGATCCAGAGACGTTTTGGGGTTTCGTCCGGGAGAATGAAGGCGATGTTACACTTGTGTCGTTTGAGCTCATCGCTCCGAATATGTTTGGTGTCGCTTCAGAGTTCGATGCGGAGATGAAAGCGCTTCAAGCTTATGAGGGTGCAGAGAAGGCCAGATTTGAAATTCAAAGTAGTAACGGTCTAAATCTCGACACAGAGAGAGTTCAAGAAACGGTTGCTTACTCGCTGAGAGGAGGCGGTGAGATTGTCGCAAAGACGAGAAGCAAACGGGTATACAGAAGCAAAAATAAGGTAAGATCTACAATAAGTAGTGTCTCAAAGAGAGAGTTCAAGGAGATGCGAATTTCCCAAAAAATCAAATATCTAATTGGCCTATTCAGATGACAAAGAGTATGGCGTACTGCATTCTGATTTCTGCTTTCTGCATTTTGGCTTGTATTGTCGTGGTAAGGCCAAGCTGGCTATCTGACGAGAATTTTTTTCTGAAGACAATAGTGTCTCATGAACTCTTGGGTGTGTTGGGAATAATAGTTTCAGTGACAATGGCTACTGTTTCTCAAATTGTATTCGCCCTGAACAGTATAGAGGAAAAGCTTGAGCGTCAGGGTTTTATCAAAACACGCTCCGGCGTGAAGGGGGCGTCTTATGCGCTGATCTACCTGTTTGTTGTGGCCCTTCTCGTCGTTCTAATTAAGCCAATAACAAGCGGGTCGCCAACATCAGAAGCGGGCGTTAACGCACTTGCGTTACTCATTTTGATTTGGAACGTCTTGATTCTGCATTCGATATTGGACCTGATATTTTCTCTAGGACCGATCATAAAAGTAAAATGACCCGCAGCACAATTGTGCTGCGGATACATGTCTCTCACAAACAAGAGGCGGTTGACTACCCCTCCCTCAGCTACACCCCGTCGTGCTCCCGCACGTATTGCACTTCAAACACGTGCCATTCCGCACGAGCGTGAAGTTTCCGCACTCGCCGCAGGCGTCGCCCTGGTAGCCCTTCATCAGGGCTTCCGTGCGCCGGTCGGCGCCGGCGTCGCGGGGGGCGGGGGGCGCGAAGGCGAGGTTGCCGAGGCCGCCCTCGTCGATCACGCGCTCCACCTCGTCCTCCACCTCCTGCTTGAGCGCGGTCGCGCCCTGGGTGGCGTAGGCGGTGGCGGCGGAGCCGCCGGCCGCCGTGGTCGGGCGCTCGCCCGCGCCGCCCGCGATGGCCAGGAAGCTCGTGGCCTTGCCGCGCACCAGGCCCTTGGACACCACGCGGGTCGCCGGGTTGGTGGGCGCCTTGCCCTCCTCGTCGCCCTTGCCGAGGGCGTCGAACACGGTCGCCTCGGGCGCCACATGGGCGAGGTCGTTGCGGCCGAGATACGAGATGGCGAGCTCGCGGAACACGTAGTCGAGCAGCGACGTCGCGTTCTTGATGGCGTCGTTGCCCTGCACGAAGCCGGCCGGCTCGAAGCGGGTGAACGTGAAGGCGTCCACATACTCCTCCAGCGGCACGCCGTACTGGAGGCCCAGCGAGATCGCGATCGCGAAATTGTTCATCAGGCTGCGGAAGGCGGCGCCTTCCTTGTGCATGTCGATGAAGATCTCGCCGAGGCGCCCGTCCTCGTACTCGCCGGTGCGCAGGTAGACCTTGTGGCCGCCCACGATGGCCTTCTGGGTGTAGCCCTTGCGCCGGTCGGGCAGCTTCTCGCGCTCGCGCATCCGCTCGATGCGCTCCACCACGCGCTCCACGATCTTCTCTGAAATCGTCGCCGCGCGCGCCGCCGCCGGCTGGGCCACCAGCGCCTCGACCTCCTCCTCCTCGTCCTCGTCGGCGATGAGCTGGGAGTTCAGCGGCTGGGAGAGCTTGGAGCCGTCGCGGTAGAGCGCGTTGGCCTTCAGCGCCAGGCGCCAGGACAGCATGTAGGCGTTCTTGCAGTCCTCGACGGTGGCGTCGTTGGGCATGTTGATGGTCTTGGAGATCGCGCCCGAGATGAAGGGCTGCGCCGCCGCCATCATGCGGATGTGGCTCTCCACCGAGAGGTAGCGCTTGCCGATGCGCCCGCAGGGGTTGGCGCAGTCGAAGACCGGGTAGTGCTCCTTCTTCAGGTGAGGCGCGCCCTCCAGCGTCATCGCCCCGCAGACATGGATGTTCGCCGCCTCGATCTCGGCCTTGCCGAAGCCGAGGTAAGCGAGGAGCTCGAAGGAGGGATCCGCCAACTTCTCCGCCGGGACCTTCAGGGTCCCGGTGAGGAAGTCCTCCCCGAGCGTCCACTTGTTGAACACGAACTTGATGTCGAAGGCCGACGCCAGGTTCTTCTCCACAGCCGCGATCTTGTCCTCCGTGAAGCCCTTGGACCGCAGCGTGGTGTGGTTCACGCCCGGCGCCTGGGCCAGGGAGCCGTGGCCCACCGCATAGGCCTCGATCTCGGCGATGTGCGCCTCGCCGTAGCCCAGCGTGCGCAGCGCCGCCGGCACCGCCTGGTTGATGATCTTGAAGTAGCCGCCGCCGGCGAGCTTCTTGAACTTCACCAGGGCGAAGTCGGGCTCGATGCCGGTGGTGTCGCAGTCCATGACGAGGCCGATCGTGCCGGTGGGCGCGATCACGGTCGCCTGGGCGTTGCGGTAGCCGTGCTTCTCGCCGAGCTCGAGCGCGTCGTCCCAGGCCTTGCGGGCGTGGTGCACGAGCCGGCCGTCCGGGCAGGAGGCGTGGTCGAGCGGCACCGGCGGGATGCGCAGGCCCTCGTAGCCGCCGGTCTCGCCATGGGCGGCGCGGCGGTGGTTGCGGATGACGCGCAGCATGTGCTCCGCGTTGGCCGCGTAGCGCGGGAAGGCGCCGAGCTCGGCCGCCATCTCGGCCGAGGTCTTGTAGGCCACGCCCGTCATGATCGCGGTCAGCGCGCCGCAGATGGCGCGGCCCTCGGCCGAGTCATACGGGATGCCCGACGTCATCAGCAGGCCGCCGATGTTGGCGTAGCCCAGGCCCAGCGTGCGGAACTCGTAGGAGAGCTGCGCGATCTCCTTGGACGGGAACTGCGCCATCGTGACCGAGATCTCGAGCACGATCGTCCACAGCCGCACCGCGTGCTCGTAGCTCTCGATGTCGAAGGAGCCGTCCGCCTTGCGGAACTGCAGCAGGTTGGCGGACGCCAGGTTGCAGGCCGTGTCGTCCAGGAACATGTACTCGGAGCACGGGTTCGAGGCGCGGATCGGCCCGGACGCCGGGCAGGTGTGCCAGTCGTTCACCGTGGTGTGGAACTGGATGCCGGGGTCGGCGGACGCCCAGGCGGCGTAGCCGATCTTCTCCCACAGGTCGCGGGCCTTCAGCACCTTGGTGGGCTTGCCGGTGATGCGGGCGGTGAGCTGCCAGTCGCCGTCCGTCTCCACCGCGGTCAGGAACTCGTCCGTGACACGTACGGAGTTGTTGGAGTTCTGGCCCGAGACCGTGAGGTAGGCCTCCGAATCCCAGTCGGTGTCGTAGGTGTCGAACTGGATGTCCGTGTAGCCCTGGCGGGCGAACTGCATCACCCGCTTGATATAGTTGTCCGGCACGCTGGAGCGGCGCGCGAGCTTGATCTCGCGCTTCAGGGCCGGGTTCTTCTCCGGGTCGTAGCAGCTGTCGCCGGGCCCGTCGCAGTTCACGCAGGCCTTCATGATGGCCTTGAGGTGCTTCTGGACGATCTTGGAGCCGGTGACGAGGGCGGCGACCTTCTGCTCCTCCTTCACCTTCCAGTCGATATAGGCCTCGATGTCCGGGTGGTCGGCGTCCACCACCACCATCTTGGCGGCGCGGCGCGTGGTGCCGCCCGACTTGATCGCCCCCGCCGCGCGGTCGCCGATCTTCAGGAAGGACATCAGGCCGGAGGAGCGGCCGCCGCCGGCGAGCTTCTCGCCCTCGCCGCGCAGCGCCGAGAAGTTGGAGCCCGTGCCGGAGCCGTACTTGAACAGGCGCGCCTCGCGCACCCACAGGTCCATGATGCCGCCCTCGTTGACGAGGTCGTCGGCCACGGACTGGATGAAGCAGGCGTGCGGCTGGGGGTGCTCGTAGGCGGTCTTCGAGCGCGTCAGCTTGCCGGTCTTGTAGTCGACATAGAAGTGGCCCTGGCTCGGGCCGTCGATGCCGTAGGCCCAATGGAGGCCGGTGTTGAACCACTGCGGCGAGTTCGGCGCCACCATCTGCATGGCGAGCATGTAGCGGTGCTCGTCATAGAAGGCCTGGGCGTCCTCCTCGGAGGAGAAATACCCGCCCTTCCAGCCCCAGTAGGTCCAGCAGCCGGCGAGGCGGTCGAACACCTGCTTGGCCGACATCTCGGAGCCCGTGCGCTCGCCTTCGGGCAGCTGCGCGACGGCCTTGTCGTCGGAAACGGAGCGCCACAGCCAGGAGGGGACGTCGTTCTCCTCCACCTTCTTCAGGCGCGCGGGCACGCCGGCCTTGCGGAAGTACTTCTGGGCGAGGACGTCGGCGGCCACCTGGCTCCACTGCTCGGGAACCTCGATGCCTTCGAGCCGGAACACGACCGAGCCGTCCGGATTGCGGATCTCGCTGGTGGCCGAGCGGAACGGGATGTCCGCGTAAGGCGACTGTCCGGTCTTCGTATAGCGACGTTCGATCCGCATCGTCATCCCCTGTAAGGGAGCGCAATTCGCCCCCGAGCCGGTGGTTGTCCCGGCTCCGCCCACACAATCTGTTTTACGTTCCCTGTCGGCCGCGGCCGGATCTGTTGTCCGGACCTGCGCCCTGGCGCGTCGCTTGCGCCGGTCTCCCCGGGGTTTGACCCCGCCTCGGAGAGGCCGCGCGCCCGGGGCCGAGGGCCCTTCAAGCGAGGGCCGCCGCAAGCCCGTGCGGCACGGTCATGAACCTAGTGGCGGGTCCGGCATAACGTCAAGAACTAGTGTGGGCGCCCACTGCCGGGCGCTACATATTGTGATGACATGTGAACAGTGTGCTGGATGCAACGGTTCCGGTAACCATCGGATTCGGCTTGGATTTTTCGGCCCGCGCAGGGGTTTTCCCCGCAGTTCTCAGCCCTGCCGCCCGCCGGGGCCGTGGACGAATGCCCCGCATGCTCGCGGCGGCGCTTGACTCTCGGCTCGAATTCGGCCGCAGGCGCCACATATGCGGCGAAACTGAGGCAAGGCCTCGCAGTCCCGCAGAATCGCTCCAACGCCTGGCGTCAGCGAATCGGATCGAGCGCCGAATCGGCCGCTGCGCGTTTGCGGAGACCTGACGCGATCTCCCACGAAGCATGCAAGCGAACACAACCTCTGATGGCAGTTTTAGAAAACACCATGTTGGATATCAAAAATCAACTATTGGCATGGATGAATTCAAGCGACGCCTCCCGCGTGCATTGGGGTGAAGGTCCGCTTATGAGCTTCCGGTCGCTGAAATTCAGGATCATTGTCATCCTGGCTCCCGTCCTCACCCTGCTCCTGCTGGGCGCGCTTCTGTTTCTGTTCGTGAAGCAGCAGAGCGCCATCGCGCAGTCGGAAGAGGCCAAGGTTCAGGCGACGGTCCAGATCCTGGCCGAGGCGGCCGCCAACGCCGTGTTGGTGAGCAACCTCACGGCGATGGAATCGCTTCTCAAGGCCGCCCAGCTCGACGCCGACTTCGAAGCGGGCCTGATCGGGGAGTCCGCGCGGTACATGGCCATGAAGATCCAGCGGCCGGGGGCGGAGCCCATTTCCGAAAAGGCCCTGGCCACTCAGATCGGGGGGAAGCCCGAAGCCGTCCTGGCCAAATACCCGGAACGGAAGATCACGATCCCGGGCGACCATTCCAACCTCACCCTGTTCGCGCTCCTCGACGACATGGACCGGAGCAAGATCGTCGGATACGGCGCCGTTCGCCACTCCACCTTGCGGTCCGAGGCCCGGCTGCGCGCCGACGTGGTCGTGGCGGCGGTCACGGCCGGCGGAGTGGTGCTCTCCGTGCTCGGCGCGCTCTACGTGATCGTGGCCTGGCAGACGGGGCCTTTGGCGCAACTCGCCCAGGTCACGCGCAAGCTCGCCGCGGGCGATCACTCCGCCGATGTCGACATGCAGGGCCGCCAGGACGAGATCGGCGCGATGGCCGCCGCTCTCGCCGTGTTCCGGGAGAAAGCGGTCGCCCTGGTCGCGTCGGAACGCGCCCGGGAGGAGATGAGCGAGAGCGCCCGCGCCACGAAGGCGCATATGATGCAGGAGTTGAAGGCGGCCTTCGGCCTGGCGGTCGAGGCGGCGTGCCGCGGCCGTTTCGACGCCATGATCGAGCGCGATTTCTCTGACCCGGAGATGCGCGAGCTCCGCGACGGCCTGAACGCCCTGCTGACGCAGCTCACGGAGCAGTTCCGCGACGTGCTGGCGGTCCTGAGGGCGATCGAGGCGGGCGACCTGGGCGCCCGCGTCGAGGGCGCCCGGGAGGGCGTGTTCTCCGAACTGCAACATGGCCTCAACATGATGGCCGACTCGCTCGCGGCCACCCTGACGCGCGTGCGCGACGCCACCGCCAAAGCGGAGATGTCGGCTTCCGAGATCGCGGCCGGGGCCGCCGATCTCTCCCGACAGTCGGAGCAGCAGGCCGCCCAGATCGCCCAGACGACCGAGATGGCGGCCCGCATCGCCCAGTCCGTGGACGCATCGGCTCGCGCCTGCAACCAGGCGGCGGAAAAGGCGGAAAGGGCCGCCTCGTCCGCCCGGCGGGGCGGCGAAGTGGCGGCTCTGGCCCAGGCCGCCATGGAGCGGATCGAAGGCAACAGCAGCAAGATCTCGGACATCACCAGCGTCATCAACGGCATCGCCTTCCAGACGAACCTGCTGGCGCTGAACGCCTCCGTGGAGGCGGCGCGGGCCGGGGAGGCGGGTAAGGGCTTCGCCGTGGTCGCCGCGGAAGTTCGCACCCTGGCCCAGCGCTCGACGGAAGCCTCGAAACATATCTCCGACCTGCTCTCGAGCTCCGCCGAAGAGGTCGCGCAAGGAGGTGAGTTGGTGCGCCAGGTCGGCGAGGCCCTGGCGCTTCTCGTGGAAGCCGGAGAGGACGTCCTGGGGACCGTGGCGGGATTTGTCCGAAGCGCCCAGGAGCAGGCCCAGGGCATCGGCGCGATCTCGCAGACCATGCGTGACCTCGACGCCATGACGCACCGGAACACGCGGGTCGCGGAGGAGGGGGCGGCCAGCGCGACAGCCCTGCGAGAGCAGATCGTGGCCCTTCAGTCGCTGGTGGAGCGGTACGGCAGCGACAACGGGTTGATCGCATCCAAGGCCGGCCGCCGCCCTCAACGGCCCATGGCTCTCAGCGCCTGAGGGCGCGAGCCGCGCCTCTGCGGGCCGGTCCGTCGGGCTCCGCCCGCGGCGCGTGACGTTCGGCGGGCTGGACAGAAGGCCCCGCCTTCGTATAGTCCGCGCCCACACGCCCGGGCCGGCTGCGGCCCGCACCTCAGGCCCTGCGCAGAGGCCCGCCGATGTCGATGAAGACCTTTCTCCTGCAAGCCCTGACCTGGTGGAGCGGCCAGACGCTCGGCACGCGCTTCTACACCTGGCGCTTCGGCGAGCGGGTGGGCGAGGACGAGTTCGGCAACGTTTATTACCAGACGGCCGGCGGCAAGGTGGACCCCACCATCGGCGTGTGCCGCCGCTGGGTGGTTTACAACGGCAAGACCGAGGCGACGCTGGTTCCGGCCGGCTGGGTCGGCTGGCTGCGCAACACGCAGGCGGAGCCGCCCGTCAGCTACAGGCCGAAGGAGTGGGAGAAGCCCCACATGCCCAACATGACGGGCACGCCCTTCGCCTATCGCCCCCAGGGCTCGATCCTGGGCGCCGCCCATCGCCCGGCCGCGACGGGCGACTACGAGGCCTGGGTCCCCGGGGGCGCGCCGCAGGGACGCCAGATCGAGACCGGCGAAAAAGCCTGAGTTTGAACGCCGCCCCTCGGGGCGGCGTTTTCGTTGGGGCGGGGGCCAGCAGGAAGACGCCATGCGCGAGCACCGCTACCGCACGACCACTGTCTGGACGGGAGACCTGGGCCACGGGACGGTGGATTACCGCTCCTATGGCCGCGACCACGTGATCAAGGCCGAGGGCAAGCCCGAGGTCCTGGGCTCCTCGGACCCGGCCTTCCGCGGCGACGCCGCGCGGCACAATCCCGAGGACCTCTTCGTCGCCTCCCTCTCGGCCTGCCACATGCTCTGGTATCTCCATCTCGCCGCCGTGTCCGGCGTGGTGGTGAGGGCCTACGAGGACGACGCGGAGGGCGTGATGGAGGAGGGCCCGGAGGGCGGCCGCTTCACCCATGTCATCCTCCGGCCGCGCGTCTCCATCCAGTCGGGCGACCCGGCTCTGGCCGTGTCGCTGCACGAGCAGGCCCACCGCTTCTGCTTCATCGCCAACTCGGTCAGTTGCGCCGTGCGCTGCGAACCCGCCATCGAGGTTATGCAAGCCGAGAAATAACAATTGTCATGCGATAGGATCCGAAGCGCGATTCGCTCCGGACCTCGTCATGGCTGTTTCCTCCCTCGCCGCGAAGACCACGCCCCGCGCACTGAACCGGGCCGAGCCGCAGCACGTCGACGCGCTGCTCCGGCTGGCCGACTACGAGCAGTCCCAGCGCCGCTTCGCCGGAGCGATCGGGCTCTACCGCGTCGCGCTGGGCCTGGAGCCTGGCAACCTGCACGCGGCGGCGCGGCTGGCCCGGGCCCTGTTCTGCGCCGAACGCTGGGACGAGGCCTGGCCGGCCTACCACGCCGCGCGGTTTCGCCTGATGCCGGATCCGCCCCGCGTCACCGGGCGGGACGCGGAGGGCAGGCCCCGCGACTTGCCGTGCTGGACGGGCGGGCCTGCTCCCAGGCGGCTGCTGGTGCTCTGCGAACAGGGGCTCGGCGACACCATCCAGTTCGTGCGCTTCCTGCCTGCCCTGGCGGAGCGGGGCGTCGAGATCACCCTGGCCGCGCCGGCGCGCCTGCACGCCCTGCTCCGTTCGGTTCCCTGCCGAATGACGCTGTTGGAGGCCGCCTCTGGCGCCGTGCGCGCCGTGGACGGTTGGACGAACCTCCTGGATCTGCCGCACGCGCTGCGGATGCCGCCTTCGGGCTACCCGGCCCGCAGATCCTACATCTCCCCCGATCCCGCGCGGCTTGCGGCCTGGAGCGAACGCCTGGGGGAGGGGCGCCTGGTCGGCATCCAGTGGCGGGGCAACCCGGCTGCGCCGGGCGACGCGGCGCGCTCCGCCGCCCTGGCCGACTTCGCGCCTCTGGCGGATCTGCCGGGCGTGCGCCTTGTCTGCCTGCAAAAAGACGCAACCCCGGAGGAACTGAACGCGTGTCCCTTCCGTGACCGCATCCTCCATCTCGGGCCCGACTTCGACGCCGGCCCGGACGCGTTCCTGGACGCCGCCGCCGTGCTGTTCCTGCTCGAACGCACAGTGACCGTGGACACCGCCGTGGTTCACCTCGCGGGCGCTCTCGGCCGCCCGGCGGATCTCGTCCTGGCCCCGGAGGCCGACTGGCGCTGGCTGGACCGGCAGGAGGAAACCGTCTGGTACCCCTCGGTTCGCCTGCGGAGGCGGCGGGTGGGCGAGCCCTGGTCGGCGGCCGTGGCCCGCGCCGCAAGGGACTTGGGCGCGCCGGACCTCGCAGGCGCCGTCGCCGAGAGCGCGCCGCCGCTGGCGCCCACCAGCGTGGGCGACCTCGTCGATCGCCTCAGCATCCTGGCCCTCAAGGCGACGCGCATGAGGTCGCCGGCCAAGCGCGCCAATGTGGCGGCGGAGCGCGCCGCGCTGGAAGCCGCTCGCGCCTCCCTGGCCTTGAACGACGCCGATTTCGCGCCCCTGGAGGAGGCCCTGCAACAGGTGAATGCGACTCTCTGGGATGTGGAGGACGCCCTGCGCGCCTGCGAGGCGAGAGGCGACTTCGGCCCCGAATTCGTCCGCCTTGCCCGGATGGTCTACGTGACCAACGACCGCCGCGCCGCCCTGAAGCGCGAGATCAACCTGCGCGCCGGCTCGGCGCTGGTGGAGGAGAAATCCTATGGCTGAGGCGGCGCCGGCCGCGCCGCCCTTTCTCCGCCCACTTTCGCATGTTAAGCAGCCCGCCCGACGGCGACCGCGGTGACGAATCGCGGCGCGACAACCCGCGCGAGTTCATGGCTTCAACCACGATCGTCAAAGGCTCCGCCCGGGGCCGCCGGGGCGGCCTTCGGCTGGCCCTCGCAAGCGGCGCCTGCGCGCTCGCGTTCCTGTCCGCGCCCGCCCACGCCGACAAGATCAAGAACCCGACGGCGATCTTCGCCGGGCTGGACAAGATCACCGGCCGGATCATCTCCTTCGAGGCCCAGGTGGACGAGACGGTCCAGTTCGGCGCGCTCCAGATCACGCCTCGCGTCTGCTACACGCGGCCGCCCACCGAGCCGCAGAACACCACCTCCTTCATCGAGGTGGACGAGGTGACCTTCAACAACGAGTACCGCCGCATCTTCGGTGGCTGGGTCTTCGCGTCGAGCCCCGGCCTGCACGGCATCGAGCACCCGATCTACGATGTCTGGCTGACCAGCTGCAAAGGCGGCAAGGAAGTCATCCCGGACCCGGTGGATCCGGACAAGGTCGACCCGCTCAAGCCGGCCCAGCCCGACGCCAAGGTGTCGCAGGGGCAGCAGCAGCCGCGCCGCGGCGTGGTGAACAAGGGCGACGGCACTGGCGGCCTCTACACGCCTGGCGTTCCCGCCGGCGGCGGCCAGATCGGCGTCGCCGCGCCGCAGGGCGTCCCGGTGGCCCCGCGCCAGCCCACCCAGCGCTTCTTCCCGACCAACGCCGGCCCTGGCCGCGAGCAGGGCGCCGCTCCGCGGTGACCGGAGCCGCTGTCCGCTTGCGTTGCCTCCGTTCGTGGCGAGGTCTATACCGCTCGCGAGCGGCCCCGGGGGCGGCTCGCGGCGATCGAGCAGCCGGCGAGCGGCTATGAGGACGTAAGATGACGGAGCCCACCCGCGTGGCCAAGACCAGCACCACCACCGAGGAAGGCGGCGTCCTCGAGACGATCAAGGTCGTCGTCCAGGCGCTCCTGATCGCCCTCGTCGTGCGCACCTTCCTGTTTCAGCCGTTCAACATCCCGTCGGGCTCGCTCATTCCGACGCTGCTGATCGGCGACTACCTGTTCGTCTCCAAGTACAGCTACGGGTATTCGAAGTACTCGTTCCCGTTCAGCCCGCCGCTGTTCAACGGGCGCATCTGGGCCGCCGAGCCGCAGCGCGGCGACATCGTCGTCTTCAAGCTGCCGCGGGACAACTCGACCGACTACATCAAGCGCGTCATCGGCCTGCCGGGCGACCGCATCCAGATGATCGACGGCATCCTGAACATCAATGGCCAGCCCATGAAGAAGGAGGTCGTCGGCAAGCAGGACGTCTCCGCCGGCGCCGGCTACCGCGACCGCGCCACCTTCTACCGCGAGACCCTGCCGAACGGCGTCAGCTACGTCATCCAGGAGCTGGACATCTACGGCAACAAGCTCGGCCGCAACACGCCGGTCTACCAGGTGCCCGCCGGCCACTTCTTCATGATGGGCGACAACCGCGACAACTCGCTGGACAGCCGCGACATGACCTCGCAGGGCGTCGGCTACGTGCCCTTCGAGAACCTCATCGGCCGCGCCGAGGTGATCTTCTTCTCGGTTTCGGAAGACGGCGCCGCCTGGAAGATCTGGGAGTGGCCCTGGACGGTGCGCTGGAACCGCCTGTTCAAGCCCGTGCACTGACCTGATGGCCGCGCGCCGCCCCAAGCCGGATCTCTCCGCCCTCGAGGAGACGCTCGGGCACAGCTTTTCGGACCGCTCCCACCTGGAGCGCGCGCTGACCCATATCAGCGCTCTGCGTGGCACGCCCTCCAACGGCCCGCACTACCAGCGCCTCGAGTTCCTGGGCGACCGCGTGCTCGGCCTGGTCGTCGCGCAGATGCTGTTCGAGGCCTTCCCCAAGGCCAGCGAGGGCGAGCTCTCGCGCCGCCTTGGCCATCTCGTGCGCAAGGAGACCTGCGCGGAGGTCGCCAAGGGCTGGGACGTGGGGCCCTACATCCGCCTGGGGCCGGGCGAGATCCAGTCGGGCCTGCGCAAGAAGGACGCCATCCTGGGCGACGTCTGCGAAGCCGTGATCGCCGCAGTCTACCTCGACGGCGGGTTCGAGCCGGCCCGCGCCCTGGTCGAGCGCGACTTCGGCCCCAAGATGAGCGAGCCCGGCCGCGCCAAGCGCGACCCCAAGACCATGCTGCAGGAATGGGCCCTGGCCCAGGCCCGGCCGATCCCCACCTACGAGGAGCGCGACCGCTCCGGCCCCGATCATGCGCCGATGTTCCGCATCGCCGCGCGGGTGGACGGCTTCCGCGAATGCGAAGGGGAGGGCCCCTCCAAGCGCATCGCCGAGCAGTCGGCCGCAGAGGCGTTCCTGCGCCGCGAAGGCGTGCTGAAGGACTGAGACCATGACCGACGCCCCCGAAGCCCTCCCGCCGGAGGACGGCGCCCTTCCCGAGCCCACGCGCTGCGGCTTCGTGGCCCTCATCGGCGCGCCCAACGCCGGCAAGTCGACGCTGATCAACGCCCTGGTGGGCGCCAAGGTCTCCATCGTCTCCCGCAAGGTGCAGACGACGCGCTCGGTCGTCCGCGGCATCGCGCTCGAGGGCGCGTCCCAGATCATCGTGGTCGACACCCCCGGCATCTTCGCCCCCAAGCGCCGCCTCGACCGCGCCATGGTGACCTCGGCCTGGGGCGGCGCCGGCGACGCCGACCTGGTCGCCCTGCTGGTCGACGCCCGCAAGGGCGTGGACGAGGAGGTGGAGGCGATCCTTGAGAAGCTGGGCGAGCTGAAGCGCCCCAAGGTCCTGATCCTCAACAAGATCGACACGATCGACCGGAGCCGCCTCCTGGCCCTCGCGCAGGACATCAACGCCCGTCACCCCTTCCGCGAGACTTTCATGATCTCCGCGCTCACCGGGGACGGCGTCGACAAGGTGCGCCAGTCCTTCGCCGCCATGATGAAGCCCGGACCCTGGCTCTACCCGGAGGACCAGGTCTCCGACGCGCCGCTGCGCATCCTCGCCGCCGAGATCACCCGCGAGAAGCTGTTCGAGCGCCTGCACGACGAGCTGCCCTACCAGTCCACGGTCGAGACCGACCAGTGGAAGGTGATGAAGGACGGCTCCGCCCGCGTCGAGCAGACCATCTTCGTGGCCCGCGAGAGCCAGCGGAAGATCGTGCTCGGCAAGGGCGGCGCCACCATCAAGGCGATCGGCGAGATGGCCCGCAAGGAGATCGCCGAGGCGGCCGAGACCAAGGTGCACCTCTTCCTCTTCGTGAAGGTGCGCGAGAACTGGGCCGACGACCCCGAGCGCTACCGCGAGATGGGCCTCGAGTTCCCGCGCGGGTGACCCCAGGTCCTCGCTGGAGAAGCGCCAACCCGCCGGATTGTTCTCCGTCATCCCCGGCGGCCTGCGAAGCAGGCCGGAAAGGGGATCCAGGGGACTGGGCGCCATGAGCAGTCGACTCGGATCAGACGCTGCCCTGGATCCCCTTTCCGCGCCTCCGGCGCGCCGGGGATGACGGCGGTGCGGACGCGGCGCCATGGCCAAGCGACGTTCCCGCGCCTGTGCTAAACCCGCGCCATGGAATGGCGCGACGAGGGCATCGTCATCGGCGTGAAGCGACACGGGGAGGGCGCGGCCCTGCTCGAGTTGATGACGCGCGAACACGGGCGCCATCTCGGACTCGTCCGGGGTGGGCGCTCGGCGCGCATGCAGCCGGTGCTGCAGGCCGGCAATTCGGTGGCGGTCGCCTGGCGCGCGCGGCTGGACGAGCACCTCGGCTCCTTCCAGGTCGAGCCGACCGCCCAGCGCGCCGCGCGGCTCATGGGCTCGCCGGCCGCCCTCTACGGCCTGGGCGTTCTCGGCGCGCTCGTCCGGCTCCTTCCCGAGCGCGACCCGCATCCCGGCCTCTACGAGGGGCTGGAGGTGATCGTGAACGCCCTCGACGACCCGGCGCTCGCCGGCCCACTGGTGGTGCGGTTCGAACTCGCCATCCTGCAGGAGCTCGGCTTCGGCCTGGACCTCGCCCAATGCGCCGCGACGGGCGTCCGCGACAACCTCGCCTACGTGTCCCCGAAAACCGGCCGAGCCGTCTCGGCTGAGGCCGGCGGGCCCTGGCGCGACAAGCTCTTGCCGCTCCCCGCCTTCCTCCACGAAGGGCAGGGCCGCCAGCTGCCCGGCCCGGACCAGTTGGCCGCCGCCTTCCGGCTCACCGGCCACTTCCTCAACCGCCACGTCTACGAGCCGCGCGGCGTTCCCGCGCCGGAGGTCCGCGCCGCCTTCCTGGCGGCGCTGCTGGCCGCCGCGCAGCGCTGAGCGCTTCAGCGCCACCCTCCCCCTCAAGGGGAGGGCGCGCCGCTGCGCGGCTGAGCTCCGCCTTGGGGAAAACCACGGCGCCGGGCCGCCGCGGGTTGCGGCGCGGCGGCTCGTTCGCTAAGCGTTCCCATTGGTCCGCCCCGTTTTGAGCCACTCCCGAACGGACCGCCGAGGATCGCGATGGGCAAGCCGGTCGAGCCGCCGCAAGGCGAAGGCGTTGAGAGCATCGATCTTCGCGAGGCGCTGGAAGAGCGCTACCTCGCCTATGCGCTCTCCACCATCATGCACCGCGCCCTGCCGGACGCCCGCGACGGCCTCAAGCCGGTGCACCGGCGCATCCTCCACGCCATGCGCCTGCTGCGGCTCGACCCGGGCACGGCGTTCAAGAAATGCGCCCGCATTGTCGGCGACGTCATCGGTAAGTTCCACCCGCATGGCGACCAGGCGGTCTATGACGCCCTGGTGCGCCTCGCGCAGGACTTCGCTCAGCGCTACCCGCTGGTCGACGGACAGGGCAACTTCGGCAACATCGACGGCGACGGCGCCGCCGCCTACCGGTACACGGAAGCCCGCCTCACCGAGGTCGCGCGCCTGCTGCTGGACGGCATCGACGAGGACGCTGTCGACTTCCGCGACACCTACAACGGCGAGGAGGAGGAGCCGATCGTCCTCCCGGCCGCCTTCCCGAACCTGCTGGGCAACGGCTCGCAGGGCATCGCGGTCGGCATGGCGACGTCCATCCCGCCCCACAACGTGGCCGAGCTCTGTGACGCCGCGCTCTACCTGATCAGCCATCCCAAGGCGACGTCCGAGCAGTTGCTCACCTTCGTGCCGGGCCCCGATTTCCCCACCGGGGGAATCCTGGTCGAGCCCCGCCACAGCATCGTCGAGACCTACCGCACGGGCCGGGGCTCCTTCCGCCTGCGCGCCCGCTGGGAGAAGGAGGACACCGGCCGCGGAACCTGGGTCGCGGTGGTGACCGAGGTGCCCTATCTCGTCTCCAAGGGCCGGCTCATCGAGAAGCTCGCCGAGCTCATCACCGAGAAGAAGCTGCCGCTGGTCGGCGACATCCGCGACGAGTCGGCCGAGGACGTGCGCATCGTCATCGAGCCGCGCGCCCGCACGGTCGATCCCTCGATGATGATGGAGTCGCTGTTCCGCCTGTCGGAGCTCGAGAACCGCATCGGCATGAACATGAACGTGCTGTCCGGCGGGCTCGTGCCCAAGGTGCTGGGCCTCACGGAAGCGCTGCGCGAGTGGCTGGACCACCGCCGCGACGTGCTGCTGCGCCGATCGCGCCACCGGCTGGCCCACATCGAGAAGCGCCTGGAGATCCTCCAGGGCATGCTGATCGTCTATCTCGACCTCGACCGGGTAATCAAAATCATCCGCGAGGAGGACGAGCCCAAGGCCGAGCTCATGCGCGTCTTCGAGCTCACGGACAACCAGGCCGAGGCGATCCTCAACACCCGCCTGCGCTCCCTGCGCAAGCTGGAGGAGATGGAGCTGAAGCGCGAGCTCGCCTCCTTGCAGGACGAGAAGGGCCAGATCGAGAGCCTGCTGGGCTCTGAGGCCACTCAGTGGAAGACGATCTCCTGGGAAATCCGCGAGGTCCGCAAGAAGTTCGGCCCCGAGACTCCGATCGGCAAGCGCCGCACCACCTTCGCGGACGCGCCGGACGTCTCGAACGTCGACTTCACCGACGCCATGGTGGAGCGCGAGCCGCTGACCGTGGTGGTGAGCCAGAAAGGCTGGATCCGCGCCCTGAAGGGGAACGTGCAGGACCTGTCGAACGTGCAGTTCAAGGGCGACGACGCCCTGCTGACCTCGTTCTTCTCCGAGACCACCGCGAAGGTCCTGGTGCTGGCCGATAACGGCAAGGTGTTCACGCTGGACGCCGCCAAGCTGCCCGGCGGCCGCGGCTTCGGGGATCCCATCCGCCTGCTGGCCGATATCGACGAGGGCGCGGAGATCATCCAGGTCTGGCAGCACAAGCCCGGCGGCAAGCTGCTGTTCTGCACCACGGAGGGGAGGGGCTTCGTGGCCGCCTCCGACGACGTCGTCGCCAACACCAAGAAAGGCAAGCAGGTGCTGAACGTGGACGCGGGGCACAAGGTCGCCTTCGCCGTCCCGGCCGAGGGCGACCACGTCGCCATCATCGGCGAGAACCGCAAGCTCCTGGTGTTCCCGATCGCTCAGGCCCCCGAGATGGCGCGCGGCAAGGGCGTGCGCCTCCAGCGCTACAAGGACGGCGGCGTCTCCGACGCCAAGGTCTTCACCCTGGCGGACGGCCTCACCTGGCTCGACACGTCCGGCCGCACCTGGACGGTGGCGCAGGCCGAACTCGCCGAATGGCTGGGCAACCGCGCCGAGGCGGGACGGCTGCCGCCGAAGGGCTTCCCGAAGAACAACAAGTTCGGGGGGTGATCACGTGCTCGTCAATGGTGACGACGGCCGAGCGAAGCGAGGCCGGACAAAGGGGCGCGGTCAATTGCTGAGCGCCGCCCCCATCACCCTGAAGCGCAAGCGAAGCGTGAAAGAGGACATTTGTGAGTTACACATAGTGTGATATTTTCAGCATTGGTTTCGCTCCGTGAGGATTTACAAGAACAAGTGGTTTCAGCGGTTTGCTCGTCGCGAGAAAATCGGAGACGCCGAACTTTGTGAAGCTGTCGATCGAGCTGCGCAGGGCTTGATCGACGCCGACTTGGGCGGCGGCTTGATTAAGCAGCGGGTCGCAAGGCCGGGCGCAGGAAAATCCGGCGGGTATCGCACCTTGCTGTTCTTCAGGGCAGCAGAGCGGGCCGTTTTCGCGTTTGGTTTCGCCAAGAGCGATCGAGATAACATCGACCATGACGATGCGGCGGATCTCCGGAAAGCAGCGAAGCTGGTCCTGGGGTTCACTCAGGATCAGATCGACAGACTGGTCAAAGCCGGAACGCTGATCGAGGTGAGACGAGATGAGCAAGGCTAGCAGCAAGACATATCGGAGTGAAATCGCCGCCGCGGTTCACGAAATGGTCGAGGGATTTCACGACGCAGGCCTCGTCGACAAACAGACCATGTGTCAATTCGATGCGTCATGCATCGCAACGGCCGAGCCGCTTCCACCCGAAGAGATCAGAGCTCTCCGCGAGCGCGAGCAGGTTTCGCAGCCGGTGTTCGCCCGCTATCTGAACGTGTCCAAGAACTTGGTCTCGGACTGGGAGCGTGGCGTCAAAAAACCGGGTGGGCCAGCGTTGCGCCTTTTGTCTGTGGTCAAGAAGAATGGGCTGAGGTCGATCGCCTGAAGAAGGCAGGTACGATCTTCGGAGCTTAGGCTCCTTCCTCACTCCACCCGCTGCCACCCGTGCGGCATCAGCCGCTCCTGGGGGGTGAAGCGCGCCTTGTAGGCCATCTTCTGGGAGCCCTCGACCCAGTAGCCCAGGTACACATAGGGCAGCCCCATCCGGCGCGCGCGCTCGATGTGGTCCAGGATCATGAAGGTGCCGAGGCTGCGCTCGCCCTCGTCCGGGTCGAAGAACGAGTAGACCATCGAGAGCCCGTCCCCGAGCACGTCCGTGAGAGCGCAGGCCAGCAGCGGACCCACGCCACGGCCGTTGATGGCCGTGTCGGGCCCGCGGCGGCGATACTCGATCACCTTGGTCTCGACGTGGGAGTCCTCGACCATCATGGCGAAGTCGAGCGCGGTCATGTCGGCCATGCCGCCTGAGGCGTGGCGCGAGTCGAGATAGTGGCGGAACAGCGAGTACTGCTCGGATGTCGGCGTGTTGTCGCGCATCTCGCCGATGAGGTTGGCGTTCGCGTCCGTCACGCGGCGCATGTTGCGCGACGGCTTGAAGTCGTCCACCACGACGCGCACGGAAATGCAGGCGCGACAGCCGTCGCACGCGGGTCGGTAGGCGATCGTCTGTGAGCGTCGGAAGCCGCCGTGGGTCAGCACGTCGTTGAGCTCCGGCGCCCTCTTGCCGATCAGGTGCGTGAACACCTTCCGCTCCAGCCGCCCGCGCAGGTACGGGCAGGCGGTCGGAGCCGTGAGGTAGAACTGCGGCTGGTCACGTGACTGCGTCGTCAACCCGCGGTTCCTTGGTGAGGAGCGCCGGCGTCGTGGGACGCCCAGCGCCGATCGGGGCTCAGGATAACATCCGGCCGGGCAGCCTCAAGCTGAAGCGCGACGGTAGGCACATCCCATAAGGGATGCCCCGACGCATGGAAAGTCTGCCCACCTCGAACGAAGGAATCATGCGCCGGCCCATTCGCCCTGGCCTAGGTTCCGCGGCGGACCGCGATCAGGCCCGACAGCAGGTCGTGCAGCATGCGCCTGTCCGCCCGCACGAGACCGAAGAGGAGCACGAACGGAGTCAGCGTCGAGATGCTGACGTAGAAGAACACCGCGTGCACGGCGGCCACGATGAACGGCGCGGTCTGGCCCGAGGTGGTGCGCAATTCGACGCCGAACATGCGTTGCCCGATGGTGCCGCGCGCTGGACCGGACACGGTGACGCCGCTGTAGATCACGGCCACGATCGGCCACAGGGGCGCGAGAAGCATCCAGCTCAGCCCGAAGGTGAGGAAACCCAGGATCACGAGCGCCACGGCGAAGATCGCCCACAGGATGCCGATCACGACGAAGTCGACCAGCCAGGCGCCGATCCGCCCGGCGAGCACGCCGGACGTGTCCCCCTGCGGCAGGGCGGTGTAGATGACGGGTTGAGCAGGCATCGCGGTCCTTTCACGGCCGCAAAGGACGGCCGGCCGATGATGTGGCCCCGGGGAGGGCGCTGTTCAAGATTCCCGTCGCTCACGCCTCATCGCGTCATCGCGAGCGCAGCGAAGCGATCCAGCCGTTGAGCCTCGCCGCTCTGGATTGCTTCGTCGCTGCGCTCCTCGCAAAGACGGGAGGAGGAGCCCTCACGCGCTGCGGCGCTCGATCACCTTGGGGGCGAGCCCGTCGGCGGCGAGCGCCGCCAGCACCTGGCGCGTATGCGCGGCGTCGCGCGTCTCCACGGTCACGTCGATGGTCACGCCCTTCGCCGGCACGTCCAGGAAGAGGCGTCCATGCGACACCTCCAGGATGTTGGCGCCCAACTCGCCCAGCCGCGACGCGATGGCGCCCAGCAGCCCCGGCCGGTCCGCCGTCGTGATGCGGAAGGACGAGATGCGCTCCTCCCGCTCCAGGGTGCGCACCATGATGCCGGCGAGCAGCCGGGCGTCGATGTTGCCGCCGCACAGGATGAGGCCGACGTTCAGGCCGCGGAAGCGCGCCGGCTCCGCCAACAGGGCGGCGAGACCCGCCGCGCCGGCGCCCTCGGCCATGCTGCGCGCCAGGGTGGCGAAGCAGCTCACGCCGCGCTCGATGGCCGGCTCGTCCACGAGCAGGATGTCCTCGACCAGGTCGCGCACGATCGGCAGCGTCAGCTGCCCCACGGTCTTGACCGCGATGCCCTCGGCCAGGGTGGGGCCGCCGATCGGCCGGTTTTCGCCCCGGATGGCGTTCACGAAGGAGGGGTAGAGCGCCGCCTCCACGCCGATCACCCGGATCGAGGGCTTCAGCGCCTTGGCGGCGACCGCGTTGCCGGCGCAGAGCCCGCCCCCGCCGATGGGGATCACCAGGAGGTCCAGGTCGGGATTCGCGGCGAACATCTCCAGCGCGATCGTGCCCTGGCCGGCGATCACGGCCGCGTCGTCGTAGGGGTGCACCAGCACGAGGTCGCGCTCGAGGCGCAGCGCCTCGCAGCGGTCGCGGGCCTCGACCAGCGTGTCGCCGTGCAGCTCCACCGTGGCGCCGTACGAGCGGGTGTTTTCCACCTTCACCAGCGGCGTCGTCGCCGGCATCACGATGGTGGCCGGCACGCCGAGGCGGCTGGCGTGGTAGGCCACGGCCTGGGCGTGGTTGCCGGCCGACATGGTCACCACGCCGCGCGTGCGCTCCTCCGGCGTCAGCTGCAGCAGTCGATTCAGGGCCCCACGCTCCTTGAAGGAGCCCGTGGACTGCATGTTTTCGTATTTGACGAAGATGTTCGCGCCCGTCGCCGCGGAAAGCCTGGGCGATGGCAGCATGGGCGTCTGCAGGATCTGGCCGGCGATGGCGGCGGCGGCGGCCCGGATGTCATTAAGGGAAACGTGTTGCGAAATGGTCATCGGCTTAAACCCGTCTCGGAAGGAGGTCGCGCCAGCCGAACAGCCCTCCGGGGCGCAGCGCCAGCGTGATGCTGAGCAGGGCGTAGATGGCGATGTCCCTGGACTCAAGCGGCATGGTAGCCGACCACAGCGCCTCCGCCAGCCCGATCACCACCCCGCCGGCCAATCCGCCGCCCACCGAGCCGATGCCCCCGATGACAGCCGCCACCAGGGCCTTGAGGCCGAGCGTGAGGCCATAGCCGTAGCCCACCCCGCCCCAGTAGGCGGTGATGATGAAGCCCGCCAGGCCGGCCAGCGCCGCCGACACCGCGAAGGTGAGCAGGAAGATCCCGCGCGGATCCACCCCGAACAGCGCCGCGGTCCGTGGGTCGTCCGCGAAGGCCCGCCACGCGCGCCCGAAGCGGGTGAAGCGCATGGCGAGCAGCAGGGCGACCGCGGCCAGCAGGGCGAGAGCGCTGACGATCAGCGCGATGGGCGTGACCGTGGCGACGAAGTCCCCGCCCCGCACCAGCGGCAGGGGGGCGTTCAGCACCGGCGAGGTCCAGCGCAGGTCGTTGCCCTGGGCCAGCCGCTGGAACTCGGAGAGGCCCATCATCAGCCCGGTGGTGGCGATGAGGATGGGCAGCCCCGGCCCCGAGATCAGCGGCGCCACCACGAGGCGCCCGCTCGCCATGCCGAACACGCCGGCCGCGTAGATGGAGAACACGGCGGCCAGCGCCAGGCCCGCGAAGGGCGTCCGCGCCCCGAGCTGGACCATGAGCGTCATGCCGAGCAGCGCGCCGTAGCCCCCGATCGCGGCGATCTCCCCGAACCCGAACACGATGCGTCCGACAAGGCCGTAGATGAGCGAATAGGCCGCCGCCAGCAGGCCGTAGATGGCGGCCTGGGGCAGGGCCCCCAGCGCCTGCTGGAGGCCGTAGGCGACGGGCTTGGACACGGTCGGCAGGGCAAGGGCGTCGAGGCCGCCGGGGTCGTCCAGCGCGGCGTCGGCCTGCGACAGGTAGAACCGGCGCAGGAAGAACATCGCGGCTTCGCCGAGCTCGCCCTGCTCAGTGGCGACGCCCGTGAGCTCCTGCCGGTTGCGCGACAGCGAGTCCCCGGCGAAGCGGCACTGGATGAAGCGTGTCCGCGGCGGCTCGTCCGGCGGCTGGGCGCGATACACGATCCGCAGCCCGCGCCGGTCCTCCGAAGGCGTGATCCGCCCCAGCGCGAACGTGCTCCCGGCGGGGTTGATGGCCGGGATGACCTCCCGGCACAGGCGCGCCTGGTCGGCGTCGATCAGGGTCGAACAGCTGGCGAGCGCCAGAAGGAGAATCGCCGCGAGGGCGGCGGGCAGGCGGAGCATCCCGGCAGGATAACCGGGCCCGCGGCGCTGTCACGGGCCGGTTGCGGTCGGCCCGCGTCAGCGGTGCTTCAGCTTCTCCGCCACGCGCGGGGCGAAGTAGGTCAGGACGCCGTCGGCGCCGGCCCGCTTGAAGGCGAGCAGGCTCTCCGTCATGGCTTTCTCGCCGTCGAGCCAGCCGTTGTTCGCGGCCGCCATGATCATCGCGTACTCGCCGGACACCTGGTAGGCGAATGTCGGGACCGCGAAGGTCTCCTTCACGCGCCGGACGATGTCGAGGTATGGCATGCCGGGCTTCACCATCACCATGTCGGCGCCCTCGTCGAGGTCGAGCGCGACCTCGCGCAGGGCCTCGTCGCCGTTGGCGGGATCCATCTGGTAGGTGCGCTTGTCGCCCTTGAGCAGCGCGTTGCTGCCCACCGCGTCCCGGAAGGGGCCGTAGAAGGCGGAGGCGTACTTGGCCGCGTAGGCCATGATCTGCACGTCCCCTTTGCCGGCGGCGTCCAGCGCCGCGCGGATTGCGCCGACGCGCCCATCCATCATGTCGGAGGGCGCGACGATGTCGCAGCCCGCCTCGGCCTGGTTCAGGGCCTGGCGCACGAGAACGGCGACGGTCTCGTCGTTGAGGATGACCTCGTCGTCCATAAGCCCGTCATGGCCGTGGCTGGTGTAGGGGTCGAGCGCCACGTCGGTCAGGATGCCGATGTGCGGCACGGCCTTCTTCACCGCCCGGCACGCTCGGCACACGAGGTTCTCGGGGTTGAGCGCCTCGTTCCCCTCGGCGTCGCGCAGCGACTTCTCCGTGTAGGGGAACAGCGCGATGCAGGGGATGTCGAGCGCCGCGGCCCGCTCCGCCTCGCGCACGATCTCCTCCACGCTGAGCCGCTCCACGCCCGGCATGGAGGCCACCGGCACGCGCGTGTTCTGGCCCTCGACGATGAACATCGGCCAGATCAGGTCGTCGGCGGTCAGCACGTTCTCCCGCACCAGCCGGCGCGCCCATTCGGACTTGCGGTTGCGCCGGGGGCGGTGCGTCAGGTCGAGCCTGGCGGACGCTGGAGCCGGTTCGGCCTTCGCGGCAGGGCTCTGGAACGGTGTGACCCGGGACGCCATGGGCGCGGTCCTCCGAGATCTGGGGGTGCATCTTGGAAACGTTCTGAACGGTGGAGTAGCACCGTCGCGCCCCGCCCGGAAGCGGCCATGCGCCGCGCCCGCAATTCTACGCATGGGTGCGTTGACGCCGCGGACGCCGCGGGCTTCACTCCGCGCCCTTCCGCCAGCCTTCAAAGCGAGCCGCCTGCATGTCCGATTCCAAGCCGACGCCGTCCGCCGGGACCGAGCCCGAAGCGATCTGCGAGAAGCGCGGCGCGGCGGGCGTCATCACGCTCAACCGTCCCAAGGCGCTGAACGCCGTCACGCTCGGGATGGTGCGCCTCATCCGGGCCGCGCTGGAGGAATGGGCTCATGACCCTGCGGTCACCCGCGTCGTGATCATCGGCGCGGGCGAAAGGGCCTTCTCGGCCGGCGGCGACATTCGCCAGCTCTACGACCTCGGCAAGGCCGGGCGGCAAGCGGAGGCCCTGACGTTCTGGCGGGAGGAATACGTCCTCAACTGCCTGATCGACGCCTACGCCAAGCCCTACGTGGCGCTCATCGACGGCATCGTCATGGGCGGCGGCGTCGGGGTGTCCCTTCATGGCAGCCACCGGGTGGCCGGCGAGCGCTATCTCTTCGCCATGCCCGAGGTGGGAATCGGCTTCTTCCCCGACGTGGGGGCGACCTACGCGCTGCCGCGCCTGCCGGGAGAAAGCGGAACCTGGCTGGCGCTCACCGGGGCCCGGGTGAAGGCGGCCGACGCCCTGGCGCTGGGCCTTGCGACCCACACGGCCGCCTCGGCGAGCTTCCCGACCATCCTGGACGACCTCGTCGCGGGCGAGCCGGTGGATGCGGTCCTGACCAGGCACGCCAAATCCCCGGGCGAGGCGCCCGCCATGGCGAACTTCGCGGAGATCAACCGCTGCTTCCTGGGCCTGAGCGTCGGCGAGATCCTCGAGCGCCTCGACGGCGCGGCTGCGGCCGGGTCGTCCTTCGCCGAGGATGCGGCGGCCGTGATCCGCTCCAAGTCGCCGACCAGCCTGTCCGTGGCGCTGGAGCAGATGCGCCGCGGCAAGGCCATGAGCTTCGCCGAGGCCATGCGCGCCGAGTTCCGCATCGTCTCCCGGATGGTGGACACGCCCGACTTCTACGAGGGCGTTCGGGCCGCGGTGATCGACAAGGACCAGTCCCCGAACTGGTCGCCGGCTGCGCTGGCGCAGGTTTCGCCCGAGATGGTCGCCCGTTACTTTGCGCCCCTCGAAGAAGAGCTGAAGATCCCGGAGGCCCTGTCGTGAGCTTCGACCAGCAACGCGGATCCTCCGCTCCGGATACGCACCCGGAGGGCAGCTCGATCGCCTGGGATTACGTGCTGGTCGTGTTCATGCGCGTGATGGCGGCCATCTGGGTCGCGAAGGGCCTGTTCTACTGGCTCACCATCCTGGGCGTCGGCCCGCACGGCGCCAGTTTCGACGCCCTGGACCCGGCCGGCCGGGCCGTGGTGATCATCTTTTCCGTGCTCGATCTCGTGGCCGGCGTTGGCTTGTGGCTGACCAGCACCTGGGGCGGGGTCATGTGGCTGCTGGCCGTGATGAGCCACCTGCTCGTCGGCGGCCTCGCGCCCGCCTTGCCGCACCTGCTTGGCGTCATCGGCGTCGCCGCGGAATCCGTGGCGGTCCTGGCCTATATCGCCCTGTCCTGGCTGGCGGCCCGAGATGTTTAAAGATCGTTAGGTAAACGGTCTGTCAAACTAGTCAATGCGCAGCATTTAAGTTCGATTTACCTCGAAATTGTGAACATTCGATTCATCTCGTTGCTTAAGCGGCCTTTTAGAGGATGCGGCTAGTTTTGCTATCAACGAAGCCGGGATCACTCGGCAAACAGGGATAGCAGCGAGGCTCAACATGAATACCGCCGTGAAAGCCTACGAGGTTCAGGACAAGTCTTCCCCGGCCGGCGAAGTTCGTCCGCTCTATATCGAGGCGCTGACGCTGGTGGAGCGTCTTCACCGCCGCCTGCTCGACGTCATCAAGGACGAGTTCGACCGTCGCGGCCGCTCGGACGTCAACAGCGTCCAGGCCCTTCTGCTCTACAACATCGGCGACAAGGAGCTGACCGCCGGCGAGCTGCGCACCCGCGGCTACTACCTTGGCTCCAACGTCTCCTACAACGTCAAGAAGCTGGTCGAGATGGGCTACCTGCACCACGCCCGCTCGCGGGTGGACCGTCGCTCGGTCCGCATCAGCCTCACGGAGCAGGGCCGGGAAGTGCATGACATCGTGAAGGGCCTGTACGACAAGCACGTCCGCACGGTGGAGCAGATCGGCGGCATCTCGTCGGACGAGTTCAAGATCGTCAACACCGCCCTGAGCCGGCTCGAGCGCTTCTGGACGGACCACATCCGCTATCGCCTCTGAGCAGTCGAAAAGGCGAGGCGGTCCGCCGCCTTCCACGACCCGGGGCCGCGCCCCGGCCAAGGCCCCGGTCCCACGCCGGGGCGCTTTCTTTTTGCGTCGCCCGCGAGCATGTGGACGAGCCCCGGGGACATCCAGAAACTTGGATCATCCCAGCTTCCGCCGTCATCCCCGGGCTTGTCCCGGGGATCCACGCCTCGCCAGCGACGTGGATAGCCGGACAGGCCCGGCCATGACTGATGTACGTCCTTGCGAGCGCAGCGAAGCCATCCAGGGGCCGCCAGGCGCAACGGCCCGCTTGGCCACCTGGCTCGCTTCGTCGCTGCGCTCCTCGCGATGACGGGGCAAGGCGTTGCCGCCCATTCAACGCGCGCCTTCCCCTCACCCGTCCCGCCGTCTTTGCGAGCGCAGCGAAGCAATCCAGGGGCCGCCAGGCGCAACGCAACGGTCCCGCGCGGCCCCCTGGATGGCCTCGTCGCTGCGCTCCTTGCAAGGACGGGAGACGGCCCTACGGCCGATTCAGCAAACGACCGCGCCGTTGGCAGGGGGGCTGGCTCCTCGCCAACCCGGGGCCGGGGCGCCCGCCCCTCCCACCGCACTACGTAGACAGCTCCGTAGTCGGCGCGGATTGATGGTCATGGTGAACGAAGTCTTAAACGGACCCAAAAAATTCTACTGAAAGGTTCGTCATGAGCACCAGTTCGGCCTCGCACACGCGCGCCAAGACGACGACGACAGCCGCCTCCCACGTCGCCGCCCCTCAAACTGTGCAGCCCGTAGCCATCAAGCAGCTCGTGGTGCGCGGGGTCCCGCCCCATGGCAAGGTGGTGATCAAGACCGCCGGCGGCGTTATCGCCACAGGCCAGGCCGATGAATACGGGGTGGTCAGGATCAAACCGCCCCAAGGCCAGGCGTTTCCGAAGAGCGCCGTGGTCGAGGTTCACGGACGCGACACGGGCCAGCCTGCTTCATCGTTCGCGTTCAACCATGTGTTTGGAGCCGAAGGCGCCCAAAGCGTCTCGTGGGACGGCGCTCTCTTCAGCGTCGGATCCAGCCTGTCGACCCAGTGGGCGACGGAGGTGATCGACGTCAGCGATGTGCATGCGAAGCTCCGTCGCGGCACACAGGTCGTCGGCTTCAGCCCTCCGCCGCCCGCGGTCGAGTACCTGAAGGTGCTCGGCGTTCCCCGCGGGGGCTCCGTCGAGGTCAGGAACGCGGCCGGGGCCATCGTCGCCCGGGCCGATGGAGTGACGAGCGGCGCCGCCGTGCTGACCCCTATCGGCAAGGGAGCGTTCCCGCCCATGGTCACCGTGCGCATCGTGCCGCACAGCATCGTGGAGGGAGTGAGCGGCGATAAGGCGGCCGTGTCGTTTGGCCATGTCTTCGGCAGCCGCGGACGCCAGGGTGTCCAGTACGATGGCCGCTCCTTCACGCTGAACCAGGCCTCGAGCGGCAAGCCCGGCCAGGCCGGCGGCATGGACACGATCGACTTCCGCGATTTCTACGCGAAGGTCGGCGACAGGAGTGATATCGGCTTCGTTCAGGCGCCCGCCGCCGCAGGAGCCGTGCGCGGCATCAAGGGGCACGGCGATAAAGCCTGGTGGCGGACCATGGAACTCACGGTCGTAGCCTCGTTGCTGCGCCTGACGGCGAACCAGTTTCGGATACAGGTCCACGGTCCACTCGCTAACCTGCTGTTCGGTGCATTCCAACAATCGCCAATCAGTCAGGAGGGGCTCATCAACCTCGAGTTCGCAAGGCTTGGGCGAATTTGGACGGACCACCGTCCGGCCAGTTATGGCCCGCTCGTGGAAACCTATCGCCTACTCGCCTTGCAATTCATGCGCAACAGCCCTGTCGCAGCGAGTGGTCTGATCACGCTGATCAACAATCTCGGGCCCGAGGGGCTCATCCGGCACTATGGCGAACTCCACCCCGAGCAGATGAGTCGGCTAGTTGTGGATTCCATGGTTGCCGCCAATCCCAATTGGTTGAGCGATATGGCCGTGGGACGAACGACCGATGATGAAATTCGGTCTCTCGCTCGGCTGACCTATGCCGCTAGCGGCGGCACGGATGAACGGGCGAATGCAGTCGCCGATGCGTTCATCAGCTGGGCCCGCAACCACCGCGAACTGCGGCCAGCCATGGCCCGGTATCTCGGCGAACACGGCTTCTACCTTCCGATGCGGGCGGCGAGTCCGTTCGACCCCCCTAACCCCCGGACTGAAGTGCTGGCGGCCATTCTGCCCTTTGTTCCGGTGGCGGGATCCGAGTCTCGCGCTTCCACCTCGAGCGCTGTACACCCGGCCAACCCGGTCCCTCTCGATCCGCATACTCTGCAGCTCTATGCGGATACGCTTGCTCGCATTCCGGCTAACCAATCCGGATTGGTCACGCACTTCCTCCGCAGCTTCGCGGCTTCCCCAGGCGCCATGCAGAGCATGCACGGCCCCCAAGCCAGCGTGCAGCTGTTTATGCGCCTTGCCGTTGAGGTGAATCCGAGGTTGCGCAACGATTTCTTTCGAGGATACAGCACCCTTTTTCAAACAATCACACGCGATTTCGCTAGGTTCATGGGGTCGTCAGACCAGGATGCCCGCTGGTGGACCGTGCGGACCATAGATACCTTGAATTGGATCCGTACGGCGATGCCTGCGGCCTTACGGCAGGAAACGATGCAGAGGTTGTGGGACACTGTCATGTCAGATGGTCCTATCCTTCAGGGGTCGAACGCCCTGGCTAGCGTCTTTCCAGCTTGGGAGGAGAGGCGGCGTGAGTTCCATGCAGACCATGCCCAAAGGATCACCGATACGCAACTGAACGGTATGCGTCATCTCTCCCTCCTTTTCGAACGGATCGCGGACTCCCTTCAGCATCATCGCCCGCTTAACGACTTACAAAACCGGTTGCTGAACATGGCTGCATTTCTTTTCGGTCGTAGGACCGACCAGGAACTTGCGGACGCTATGCGGAATGCTTCGCCATATTTCGCGCAGCTACTCATGACGGCGACTGGCCTGCGAATGTTTGGCGTGCAACCCGTAATCGATTTTCTTGGGACGCACCTCGGATACTTGGACGATCAGGAAAAAAGTCAACTCGCCGGGATTCTTCCTTACCGCGACCGGAACCGCTCATAACCGCCCGGCTGATCGGTGATGGTCAGCCGGGGGAGCGCCTCGCTCAATCCGGGCGCTTGTGGATCGGGTCGACCCAATACACGGACTCGGGCTTCTCCACCGGGTCCACGTCGGTGATGTTCACCACGACAGCCTCGTTGTCCGACCGCACGAGCACGCATTGCAGCGGCTCGTTCGGATCGGCGTTGATTTCCTGGTGCGGGACGTAGGGCGGCACGAAGATGAAGTCGCCCGGGCCGGCCTCGGCCACGTATTCGAGCCGGTCGCCCCAGCGCATGCGCGCCTTGCCGCTCACCACGTAGATCACGCTCTCCAGCGCCCCGTGATGGTGCACGCCCGTCTTGGCGTTGGGCTCGATCGCGACCGTGCCGGCCCAGATCTTCTGCGCGCCGACCCGCGCGGCGTTGATGGCGGCCTGCCGGAACATGCCCGGCGTCTGGGCCGTGTTGGCGTCGAGCTGGTCGCCCTTGATCACCCGCACGCCGTCATGCTTCCAGCGCGGGGCCTCGTGGGCGTGGTCGTGGCCGCCGTGCTCGTGATCGTGGTGATGGTTGTGCGAATGGTCGTGGGAGCACATCGGGGGACGCCTGCAGGTTCGGATTCGGCGCGACCCTACGCCGGTCCATTGGGGGTGGCAAACCAGGCTGCCCGCCCGGCCCGCCGGGCCGTCATCCGCGGACGCGTCCCGGGGACCCCCGAACCGCCTTCCCCTTCATTGCGAGCCGAAAGCGAAGCAATCCAGCGGGACCGGGGGCCAGTTCGTCCCCGATCGTGTCCTCGTTGGGCTCCCGGCCCAGAACCGTCCGGCCACCGCCGAGCGATGCGGCCCAGACTGCCTGCGCTTTGCGGGCGGGCGCTGCCGCCTGGGTTCGCGCCGCCCCGGGCAGCGTGGGGATCAGCGCCAGTCCGAAGCCGAACAGGGCGAGGCCTGGCCAGACGGGGAGGGGAGCAAGGTCCAGGGCTTGCGCCCACATCAGGGCCCAGCCAGTCACGGCCGAGCCGACCGCCATCCCGGTCCGGGTGAGGCGCCGCCGCAGGCCGGAGGCGGCCGATCGGGCCACCTGGCGCGGGAACGCTGATAGGGGCTCGCAATCCATCGCAGGGCCGCCGGAAAGGCGCAGGGCGCGCTCGTCGGCATAATCCGGCCGCGGTCGGACCGTTCCGCCGGGCGGCGCCCTGCATGGGTTCTTCTCATGGCTGCGCCACGCCAGGCGCATCGCGCAGGCCGCGGACGTGCGGTATGGGACGACCCCGCGCAAAAACCCACGAGCCCGCCGTGACCGGCGCCTCCATTCCCGTTCCGTCCGCCTTCGCCGCCCAGGCGCTGATCGGTCCCTCCGACTACGACGCCCTGTACCGCCGATCGCTGGACGAGCGTGCTGGGGGCGCAGGCGCGTCAGCGGACGGGGTCGGAGGCGAGCGCGCCCGCGCGGCGGGACACGCCCACGCGCACATAGGCGCGCACCGGGCCCGCCTCCGTCTGGGTGCGCGCGTCCACGAAGGCGCGCCCGGTCACGGCCGTGCCCGTGCTCGCCTGCCCGCGCGCGCGAGGCTGCGCGTAGCCGCCCTCGTAGCGTACGCGCCCGCCCACGCGCGCGCACGCGCCCCCGGGCAGGCTCACGAACCCGGCGCCCATGCTCGCGCAGGCGCGCATGGCCGCAGGGGAGGGCGCGCCCTCGGGCGCCGCGGCGGCCGGCCCCGCGAGCGCGAGCGCGGTCGCAAGACAAGCGAAACGGATCGAAGCGGGCGTCAACGTCATGGCGGCATCGTAGCAGCGGCGCGGAAGCGGGCCAAATTACAAGGTGGACAGGACCGCCCTCGTGTCCTCCGGCCTGGGCGCGGCGATCGTCGAAGGTTTTTCGCAACAGGTTCCGACAATGTTCGGGAACCGACGCCAAGTGTTCTTGTTGATCCACCGGGACGCCGGACAACAACGTCACGGCGCGGAATTGATGCAGAGCGCTGCCATGAGCAATGGTGCCAAGATCATCGTGCAAATCGTGCGGACGCTCGGCCTTCTCGTGTTCATGGCGACGTGCATCGGCGTCGGGTACCTGGCGCTTGTCACCCATTTCCCAAGTTCCGAAGGACCAACCGCGGACGCGGGCAAGATCGGCCCGGTGCTGACCCAGCCCAGGCCTGCCCCCATTGTCCCGGTCAAGACCGAGCCGGCGCCCCGGCAGGACGCCCCCGCCACGCAGGCCGCGGCCATTCCGGCGCAGCCCGCCCCTGGACCCGCCGCCGTCCCGGCCCCGCCGGCGCAGGCCGCCGCGGCTGCTCCCCCGGAGCCTGCTCCCGTGATTCCGGCGGCCCCGGCCGCGCCCTCGCGGCGCGCCTGGATGGCCGCGGACGCGGCTGAGCTCGAGACGGGCGCCCTGGCTCCGTCCGCCGGGACGCCCCGGCTGGAGGAGCTGACCCCCAGGCAGAGGAAGCGCCTGCGCCGCGCCGCGCTCGCCCAGGAAGCCGGACCGGCTCGCCGCTACGCGCCGGGCTCGGCCGGCTGCGAGCACTACAGGTCCTTCGATCCCGTCTCGCAGACCTACAGGAGCTTCGACGGGCGCATCCGGGAATGCCGCGTCCAGTCCGCCTCGCGCTGACGCGGCGGCTGACAGCGTCCGGTCGCCCGCGACCGTCATCCCGCGCCGAAGGCGCGGGAAGGGGATCCAGAGGGGCTGGTGCGCGCCCTCCGCATTCCGGATCCGTCCGCGCGCGCGGCCCCTGGACCCCTTCCCGTCCGCCGCTTCGCGGCTCTGGCCGGGCATGAGGGCACGCTAGAAACCGAGGCGAGGGCTCATTCAACCGTCATCGTGAGCGCAGCGAAGCGACCCAGAATTGAGGCCCCGCAGCCTCTGGATCGCTTCGTCGCTCCGCTCCTCGCGATGACGAAGCAGTGCGTCTGACCGACTCAGTCACGCCGCGGACGACGTCGCCTCGCCCATGCGGCTCTCGATGTGGGCCGTCATGCCGCGGGCGATCTCGGTTTCGCCCACGATGATGAAGTTGGCCCCGTATCTCCGCAGGTAGTCCACCTCGGCGTCCGAATGGGCGCGGGCGATGATCTCCAGCCCCGGGTTGGCGCCTCGCGCCTGTTCCACGAGGTTGCCGTTTTCGAACGGGTTCGGAATGGCGCTGATCAGCCACCGCGCCCGGTCGATGGCGGCGGCCTCCAGCAGGCCCTCCTGGGCCGCGTTGCCGGCGATGGCCTCGATCCCGCGGGCCCGCAGCGCTTCAACAACCTCGCGGCGCTCTTCGATCACCAGCAGCGGCTGCCCCTTGGCGAGCAGGGCTTCGCCGACCAGGCTCCCGACCCGGCCGTAGCCGACCAGGACCGCGTGGTGAGAGAGCGCCGTGCGGGGCAACTCGGCTTTCTCTTCGACGGGCGGCGCACCCGGCTTTTCCGGGCGCCCCTTCTCGGCCGCTTCGTCCTTGCGCTCGATCCAGGGCGCCAGGGCGTCCAGGGCCGCGAACAATAGCGGGTTGGCGACGATGGACAGGAGGGCCGCCGCCAGCACGAGGTCGCGGCCGGCCTCCGACAGCAACCCGAGGTCAACGCCAAGCCCCGTCAGGATGAACGAGAACTCGCCGATCTGGGACAGACTCGCCGCCATGGTGAGCGCCGTGCGCATGGAGCGCCGGAACAGGCGCACGATGACGAAGGCGGCGAGCGCGTTGCCGAGGATGACGACCAGGAACGTGCCGAGCACCGGCAGGGGCTGGCGCAGCAGGATCGTCGGGTCGAACAGCATGCCGACGGAAACGAAGAACAGAACCGCGAAGGCGTCCCGCAGGGGCAGGGTCTCCTGGGCGGCCTGCTGGCTCAGCGTGGACTCGGCCAGGATCATGCCGGCGAAGAAGGCGCCCAGCGCGAACGAGACGCCGAAAAGCTCGGCCGAGCCGAACGCCACCCCGAGCGCGATGGCCAGCACGGCGAGCCGGAACAGCTCCCGCGAGCCCGTGTGCGCCACCCAGTGCAGCACGGCCGGGATCACCCGGCGGCCCACCACCATCATCACGGCCAGGAAGGCGCCGACCTTCACCAGCGTGAGCGCCAGGGCCGCCCACACGCTCTCCGGCTCGAGCCAGGCCACCAGCCCGCCCCCGGCGCCCGTGTGGGTGGCCTTGCCCCCGAGAAGGCCCGAGACGGCCGGCAGCAGCACCAGGGCGAGGACCATGGCGAGGTCCTCCACCACGAGCCAGCCGACCGCGATCTTGCCGCGCTCCGTGTCGATCAGCCGCTTTTCCTGAAGCGCCCGCAGCACGACGACCGTGCTGGCCACCGACAGGGAAAGCCCGAACACCAGCCCGGCGCCGGCCCCCCAGCCCATGAGGTGGGCGAGGCCCCAGCCGACCAGCGTCACGAAGGCGATCTGCCCCAGGGCGCCCGGAACGGCGATGCGCCGCACGGCCATCAGGTCCGACAGGGAGAAGTGAAGCCCAACGCCGAACATCAGCAGGATGACGCCGATCTCGGCGAGCTGGGGCGCAAGCGCCTGGTCGGCCACGTAGCCCGGGGTGAAGGGGCCGATGAGGACGCCTGCCACCAGGTAGCCCACCAGGGGCGACAGTCGCAGCCGGTTGGCGATGGCCCCGAACACGAAGGCGAGCCCCAGGCCGGCGACGATGGTGGCGATCAGGGACGTATGATGCGGCATGCGGGCTCCGGGTCGGTCGGTCGGGGGGCCGGCTTGATTTGGGAAGGCCGAACGCCTATTTCAACCTTTTTGGTGGACTCTTCGGCCGTGTCCCTGACGCTTTCTCCCGCCCTCTGCCGCGCCGCCCGCGGGCTCCTCGACTGGACGCAGGAAGACCTGGCCCATGCGGCGGGCGTGTCCCGCAGCACGGTGCGGGATTTCGAGAAGGGCCGCCACGACCTGCACCGGGCCTCCGAGGAACAGATCCTGGCCGCCTTCGACGCCGCCGGCGTGGCCCTCATCCCCCCCGACGGCGGCGGCCCCGGGGTGAGGCTCGCTGGCTCGAGGGGCTGAGGGGAGCGGGAGAGGCAAGGAGAGCCGAGCGAGAGAGCAAGGAGAGCCAAGGGGAGCGGGAGCGGCGAGGAGAGTGTCGGGGGCCCGCCGCCGTCATCCCCGGCGGCGCGAAGCGCCGGGAAGGGGATCCAGGGCCGCCTGCGCAAGCATTGGGAATAGCCAGCCGGGCAAGGCGGTCCTTGCGTGGCGCAAGATGTGGCTGGCCGTCGCGATTTTTCGAGAGGCGCGCCGACGCCGGCGCGCGTGGCCCCTGGATCCCCTTCCCCTCCGCCGCTCCGCGGCTCCGGCCGGGGATGACGCGAGGGGAACGCCGGCAGGTCGCGTCCCCGTCATCGCGAGGAGCGCAGCGACGACGCGACCCAGTGGCGCCGCGCCCTTCGCCGTCATGCCCGGGCTTGTCCCGGGCATCCACGCCGCGCCGCAGGCCAGGGCGGCGGTGGTCTCGTGGATGGCCGGGGCAAGCCCGGCCATGACGGGCGGAATGCTGCGCCTCAGGAACAGGGGACCGCCCACGTCCGCCGCCGTCATCCCCGGCGGCGCGAAGCGCCGGGAAGGGGATCCAGGGCCGCCTGCGCAAGGATTGGGATGAGGAAGCCGGCAAGGCGGTCGTTGCGGGGCGCTTGAGGGGGCTGGCCGTCGCGATTTTTCGAGAGGCGCGCCGACGCCGGCGCGCGTGGCCCCTGGATCCCCTTCCCCTCCGCCGCTCCGCGGCTCCGGCCGGGGATGACGCGAGGGGAACGCCGGCAGGTCGCGTCCCCGTCATCGCGAGGAGCGCAGCGACGACGCGACCCAGTGGCGCCGCGCCCTTCGCCGTCATGCCCGGGCTTGTCCCGGGCATCCACGCCGCGCCGCAGGCCAGGGCGGCGGTGGTCTCGTGGATGGCCGGGGCAAGCCCGGCCATGACGGGCGGAATGCTGCGCCTCAGGAACAGGGGACCGCCCACGTCCGCCGCCGTCATCCCCGGCGGCGCGAAGCGCCGGGAAGGGGATCCAGGGCCGCCTGCGCAAGGATTGGGATGAGGAAGCCGGCAAGGCGGTCGTTGCGGGGCGCTTGAGGGGGCTGGCCGTCGCGATTTTTCGAGAGGCGCGCCGACGCCGGCGCGCGTGGCCCCTGGATCTCCTTCCCCTCCGCCGCTCCGCGGCTCCGGCCGGGGATGACGGCGGAAGCGCCGGCGAGGTCCTCCCCGTCATCGCGGGGAGCGCAGCGACGAAGCGACTCAGGCGCCGTGGGGAAGCACTGGATTGCTTCGCTGCGCTCGCAATGACGGGCGGCGGGCCTTTGCGCTCAGCCTGTGCCTTCCACCAACAGGTCCAGGACGTTCTCCGGGCCCATCTGGCCGCCCTTGAGCATCAGTTCGAGGCCGTCGCGGGCGGGGTCGTCGAAGCGGGCGAGGCAGAGGGCGACGCCGGGGGAGAGGTCGGCGGCGTGGCCGAGGGCCCAGGGGGCGAGCGCCTGGGCGGCGTGGCTGGAGGTATCGCCGCCGCAGACCCCGACGCGGCGGAGCGGGACGCGGGCGAGGACGTCCGCGAGGAGGCGGGCGGTGGCGGTCGCCACCGCGGCGGGCGGGACGGCCGGGCCTTCGTCCGGACGGTCCGTGATGGCGAGGACGTGGCGGCCATGCCCGAGCAGGGCCGCGATGTCGGCCAGCAGGGCCGCGCGGTAGCCTTCGTCGGCGACCAGCCGCTCGGGACTCACCGCGCGCCGGACATAGGCGGTGGCGGCCTCCACCTGGCGGCGGGTGACGGGGGAGAGGCTCCCGGCCAGAACGAACACCGGGCCTTCGGCCGGCCGAACCGTGGGCCCCTCGGCGACGGGATCGGCCCCCCATGCGGCCGCGAGCGCCTGGGCGACGCTGCTGGCGCCGACCGCGAGCAGGGGCGCACGCTGCGCGGCGGCCCAGAGGGCGGCGCCGATGGGCAAAAGCTCCTCCTGGCGCGAGACGTCCAGCAGGACGCCGGCGGGGTGCTGGGCGGCGAGCCGGTCAAGCGTTTGCCCGAGCCGGTCGGCGCCCGCCGCGTAGGCCGGGTAGGAGACGCGGCCGAGGTCGGCGAGGCCCTGCGCGGCGAGGTGCAGGCCGAGGTCGGCCTCGCCCATGGGCGTCACCGGGTGGCGCGCCATGGTGGGGTGGCGGTCGATGCGGTGCACGGCGCCGCCGGCGCCTGCGGCGGCGAAGAGGTTGCCGAACAGGCAGTAGCGGCCAAGGCTCGGCTGGCCGCCGACGACAGAAACCAGCGGGTTGGGGGCGTGCGGCTTCAGGAGCCGGACGGCCGCCCCAATGCTGCCCACATGGGGGGCGCTGTCGAAGGTGGAGCAGCACTTGTAGTGCAGCACGCGGGCGCTGCTCGCGGCGAAGAAGGCGCCCACGGGCGCAAGCTCGGCCGCCATGTCCTCCGGCGTCATGCCACGGGCCGCGCCAGCGACGCCGACCGCGTCCAGCGGCCCCGCGGCGGCCAGCCGGGCCGGGGAGGGCGCCTGCGGAAACAGCAGCGCCCTCACCCCGTGGCGCGCGAGGGTGGCCAGCGTGTCGGTGGCGCCGGTGAAATCGTCGCCATACCAGACGACGCGCGGGGCGGGCTGGCTCATGAGGCCTTCTTGCCGAAGAACTCCAGGGCGCGGCGCAGTTCAGGCCGCGACCGGGCCGCGGCTTCGAGATCCTCCCCCGCCTGGGCGGCGTCCCAGGCCTGCCGGATGCTGGCCACGCCGGCGGCGGGGCCGTGCGGGTGGGCCATGATCCCGCCCCCGGACATGAACAGCAGGTCCGGGTCGCCGACGGCCGCCCAGGTGGCCGGGACCGTGCCGGCCCACTGGCCCGAGGAGAAGGCCGGCATCACGGGGTCGTTCGCGCCCTCCGCCAGGGGCGCCAGGCAGGCCCGGGCGCTCTCCACCACTTCGTCGTCGGCCTGGGCGAACTTCCCCTGGAGGCCGTGGACGTGCATGTGGTCGACGCCGGCGAGGCGCCAGAGCGTCTGGTAGGCGTGGAAGCCGATGCCGAGCAGGGGCGCCCGGGACAGGGCGCCGAACCCGTTGCGATGGCCGTGGATGGCCAGCGGCGTGCTGCGGCGCAGCGTCTGGATGGCGGAGAACCCGCACCAGTTCAGGCTCGCCATGACGCAGGTCCCGCCCTCGCGCTCGACGAGGTCGGCGTGGCGGCACATGGCGTCCGTCTCGTCCGTGATGTTGAACGCCACCATGACGCGCCGGCCGGCGCGGTCCTGGTAGGCGTGGACGGCGCCCATCACGGCGCGGACGCGAGCCTCCAGCGGCGCATGGGCCGGGTCGGCGCTGATCTCGTCATCCTTGATGAAGTCGAGCCCGGCCTCGCAGAGCTGGGTGACCAGGGCGGCCGTCTCCTCCGGGGAGAGGCCGACATTCGGCTTGATGATGGAGCCGACCAGCGGGCCCTGGGCGACGCCCGTAAGGCGGCGCGTGCCCGCGACCCCGTGGGCGGGCCGGTCGAAGCGCCAGCGATAGTCGAGCGGCAGGCGCACTGATTCGAGCCGCAGGCCCGTGACCTCGCCGAGGTCGAACAGGTTGCCGGCCACGGTCGCGGCCAGCGTGGGCAGGTTGGCGCCCACATTGGCGACCGGATACGCGATGGCGACCCGGGCGCGGCGCCAGGGGCCTCGCCGGCCCTGGCGCTCCAGCCAGGCGTTCGGGAGGCTGGGCGCCTCCGCCGGCTCCAGCTCCTCGATGCGCTCCACGGTGGCGCGGGTGCGGGCGCGGAGGTCGTCCGTTTCGCCATGCACCCGCGTGAAGGTGCCGCTCGACTGCTCGCCGGCCATGACCTCGGCGACCTTTTCGGGGTCGAGCGGAGTCTCGATGAGGTAGGTCGCGCGGATCCGGTCGGTCATCGCGGGCTCAGAGCTTGGAGAGGTCGGGGAAGGGGCGGACGGGGTCCTTGCCGTCCCAGTTCTCCGAGGCTTCCCGGATGAGCTTGAACATCTTGCCCTTGGGGCCGGCGACCTCGGAGAGCTCGATCACCGTACCGGGGTGATATTCCGTGTCGAAGTACACGAAGCGGCCCTTTTCGCCGACCTCGCCGCTCATCACGGGCTTGAAGCCCTGGGCGGCGAGGCGGGCGAGGTCGTCGTCGTAGCTCTCCGTCCAGTAGGCGACGTGCTGCAGGCCGGTGTTCCCGGCCTGCAGGAAGTCCCGGTACATGGACGGGACGTCGTTGCGGACCTGGATCAGCTCCATCTGGAGCGGGCCGGAATTGGCCAGAGCGACGGAGTTGTGCGGCTCGTAGCGCTCGCCCTTGTAGGTGTAGTTCACGATCGGCACGCGCGGATTGTAGAACCACGGGCCGACGCCCAGCACGCGGCTCCAGTAGTCCATGGCGGCCTCGATGTCGCGGACCACATAGCCGGCCTGGCGGATCTGGCCGAAGAAACGGCTCATCGGTGAGCTCCTGGTTGGGGAAAGGGCGGCGCTCAGGCCAGCTTGCCGACGGCGTTCTCCAGGAGGCCCCAGGCCTCCTCGCCGAAGCGGCCCTTCCACTCGCCGTAGAAGCCGCTGTCGCGCAGCTTGGCGCGGAAGCTGTCCGGCGCGGGCTGGTTGAAGACGAGTCCCTTGGACTCCAGGTCCTTCTGCACGGTGGCGTTGAGGCCCTTGATGTCCTCGCGCTGCTTCACCCCGGCCTCGTTGATGGCGTCGGCCACGATCTTCTGCAGGTCGGCCGGCAGGCCGCTCCAGGTGCGGCCGTGGGCGATGAACCAGAAGCCGTCCCAGATGTGGTTGCTGGTGGCGCAGTACTTCTGCACCTCATAGAGCTTGGCCACCTGTATGATGGGCAGCGGGTTCTCCTGCGCATCCACGATGCGGGTCTGCAGGGAGGAGTAGACCTCGCTGAACTGCAGGCTGGTGGGCGCGGCGCCCAACGCCTTGAACATGGCGATGGAGAGCGGGCTCACCGGCACGCGGATCTTCAGGCCGTCCATGTCCTTGGCGGACTCGATCGGCTTGTTCCCGGTGGTCATCTGGCGGAAGCCGTTGTCCCACATCTTCTCGAAGGCGTGGAGGCCGACCTTGGAGATCGCCTGCCGGACATGGGCGCCGAGGCCGCCGTCCATGGCCTTCCACACCTGGTCGTAGTCCGCGAAGGCGAACCCGACTGCGTTGATGGCCGCCACCGGCACCAGGGTGGCGATCACCAGCGCCGAGGGCGTGAAGAACGTGATCGCGCCGCTGCGCACCTGGGCCAGCATGTCGGTGTCGCCGCCGAGCTGGTTGTTGGGGAAGATCTGCACCTCGACCCGGCCGTTGGTGGCCTTGGCGATGCGGTCCGCCGCCTCCTGGGCGCGGACGTTCAGCGGGTGGTTCAGCGGCAGGTTGTTGCCGTATTTCAGGGAGAACTCGGCGGCGCGGGCGACCGCCGGCATGGCCGCGACGAAGCCGGCGGCGGCGGGCGCGGTCGCGAGCGACTGCAGGAGCGTGCGGCGGGTAAGGCCGGTCATGGTGATCCTCCCTGATCGGATTTGATGGTTCGGGCCGTTTTGTTGTGCCGCCGATCTAGTCACCCGAACGAAAGCCGGTCAAACTGCAATCATGATGGTTTTTGATGTGATCTGAGATGGACGACCGGGTCCTTGAAGGCGAGGAGCAGGCCGGCGCGCGGCGACGCGCGGCGGCGCGCATCCCGGACATCGCCCGGCTGGCGGGCGCCTCCACGGCCACGGTGGACCGGGTGCTGAACCGGCGCCCGGGCGTGCGGCCGGCGACCATCCAGCGCGTCCTCAAGGCCGCGGCGGCGCTGGACTACCTGCCCGACGAGGCGCTGGTGGGGGCGGGGCTGAAGCCGCTGCGCATCGTGTTCGTGCTGCCCGAGGGCACGAACCGCTTCCTCTCCATGCTGGGGCGGCTGATCAAGGGCGCGCAGAACCAGCTCGCGCCCATGAACGTGCGCTGCCAGGTGGAGACCATCCGCAGCTTCCACCCGGAGCTGCTGGCCCAGAGCCTGCGTGAGCACGGGCGACGGGTGGACGGCGTCGCCTTCATGGCGCTGGAGCACCCGGCCGTGCGCGAGGCCGTGAACGCGCTGGCGGACCAGGGCAAGCCCACCGTGACGCTGATCTCCGACATCGCCCATTCGCGCCGGGTCGCCTATGTGGGCCTGGACAACCGCTCCGTTGGCCGCACGGCCGGCTACCTGATGGCCCGGCTGCTGGGCAAGGGGCCCGCCAAGGTGGCGATGATCGCGGGCTCCCTCAGCTACCGCGCCCACGAGGAGCGCGAGATGGGCTTCCTCCACATCTTCCAGGAAATGTTCCCGCAGGTCGCCGTGGTGGGCCTGCGCGAAGGACAGGACGACGAAGGCAAGAACTACCGCCAGACCCGCATGCTGCTGGCGCAGCACCCGGACCTCGCCGGCATCTACAACATCGGCGGCGGCCCCGAGGGCGTGGCCCGGGCGCTCCGGGAGGCGCGGCGCGAGCAGGAGGTCGTGTTTATCGGCCACGGCCTGACGGAGGAAACGCGGGCGCTGCTGATCGACGGCGCCATGGACGCCGTGATCACCCAGAACCCGCAGGCGGCCATGATGAGCTGCGTGAACGTCTTCGCGAACCTGCGCGCCGGGCGCGATCCGCTGCACGGGGTCGAGCCGCCCCGCACGGAAATCTTCTTCCGCGAGAATTTGCCCTAGGGACGGCGCCCCGGCGGCCCTTGTCTCGGCCGGCTTCCGTCGTACATAGCGAGGCTCAAGCCCGTTCGCGCCGGCCGTTGGGGATGGAACGACCATGAACGCTCCCGCCATCAAGCTCACGAGCCTCGCCCACGGGGGCGGGTGCGGCTGCAAGCTGGCCCCCTCGGTGCTGCAGGGGCTGCTGACCGGGCTGCCGCAGGCGGCGACGTTCGCACAGCTGCTGGTGGGGTCCGACACGGCCGATGACGCCGCCGTGTGGCAGGTGGACGAGAACACCTGCGTGATCGCCACCACGGACTTCTTCATGCCGGTGGTGGACGACCCCCGCGACTTCGGCCGCATCGCGGCGGCCAACGCCATCTCGGACGTCTACGCCATGGGCGGCAAGCCGGCCATGGCGCTCGCCATCCTGGGCATGCCGCTCGACAAGCTGCCGGTAGAGATCGTGCGCGAGATCCTGGCCGGCGGCGCCCTGGCCTGCGCCGAGGCCGGCATCCCGGTCGCGGGCGGACATTCCATCGACTCGCCGGAGCCCATCTACGGGCTCGCCGTGATCGGCCTCTGCCATCCCTCCAGGGTCCGCCGCAACACCATGGTTCGGCCGGGCGACGCCCTGATCCTGACCAAGCCGCTGGGCGTGGGCGTCTACTCCGCCGCGCTGAAGAAGGGCGCGCTGGACGGCGAGGCCTACGCCGAGATGATCGGCTCGACCACCAAGCTCAACCGGATCGGGGCGGACCTGGCCGAGGACGCCGCCGTTCACGCCCTCACGGACGTGACCGGCTTCGGCCTGCTGGGCCACGGGCTCGAGATGGCGCGCGGCTCCGGGGCGACGGTGGTGATCGAGGCGGCGTCCGTTCCGCTGCTCAGCCGCGCCCGCGAATGGGCCGAGGCCGGCTTCGTGACCGGCGCGTCGCATCGCAACTGGGCGAGCTACGGCGCCGAGGTGGAGCTGCCGCCGGGCGCGCCGGACTGGCAGCGTCATCTTCTGACCGACCCCCAGACCTCCGGCGGCCTCCTGGTGAGCTGCGCGGCCGGCGAGGCCGAGCGAATCCTCGGCCGCATCCGCGAGGCGGGCTACGCCGCCGCCCGCGTCGGACGCGTCGAGGCCGGCGCCCCGCGCGTGCGGGTCGAGGGCGTGATCGCCGGATGACGATCGCGGGCCGCAGCCGCGCCCCGATGCGCTGGACTCCGCAGGGCGCGCGCGCCCTGCTGGCGGCGCTCGTGGTCGCGTGCTGCGCCTGGCTGGCGCTGCAGGCCTCGGGCGGCTCCGACCTCGACCGCGCTCTCCCCGGATGGCGCAGCGGCCACGCCTCGACGGAGACCCTGCGGCCATCGGCCCCCACGCTGACCGCCCGCGCCGGCCAGGACGGCGCGGCCTCGCTGCGCCGGGACGGACCGGCGCCCGCCGCTCTCGCCGCCGAGGTCGAGGCGGCCCCGTTGGCGCGCTCGCACTGCGCCGCTTGCGTTCAGGACGATCCACCCGCCGCGCGCCGAACCTGGACCGGCTGGGCCCGGGCGCCGCCGTCCTTGGCGGCCTGACCCTTCACCGACCACGCCCCCCAGGGGCCTTCGATTCTCCGGGCCGCCGACGCTCGCGGAGCGCGCGGACCCGCATCCAGGATTCATGTCATGAAACGCTTTCGCGCATGGGCGAGCGCCGCCGTGCTCTTCGTCGGGATCATCGGCAGCATGGGGACGTTCGGCGCCCTGATCTTCGAGGAAACCCTCTCGCTCGCCCTCTACGGCGCCGGCGTCACCGCCGGCGCCGCCTGGCTCTCGCTTGGCGCCTACCGCCACGAAGTGGCCGCCCAGGAGGGCCGCGGCTAGGCCTGCATGTCCCTTTAGCGCTCCGACCGTCATCCCCGGCCGGAGCCGCGAAGCGGCGGAGGGGAAGGGGATCCAGGCGCGGCGCGCCGTCGCCGGCCAGTGCGCTCGTGATCACCGCGCCGTCATGCCCGGGCTCGACCCGGGCATCCACGCGCTTGGCGCAGAGCGCGACCGCCGCCGACCCGTGGATGGCCGGGACGAGCCCGGCCATGACGGAGAGAAGCAGTCTAAGGCCTGTTGGTCCGGGGCGGTTTTCCGTCATCGCGAGGAGCGCAGCGACAAAGCGATCAGGCAACGCCGGGCCCTGTGGGTCGCTTCACTGCGCTCGCACGACGGGGACCGCGTGGCTCGCATGTCCCTCGGCGCTCCGGTCGTCATCCCCGGCCGGAGCGCCGCAGGCGCGGAGGGGAAGGGGATCCAGGGCCGCGCGCGCGCCGTTCTAGCCGCCCGGTGCTCGCGCCCGGTCCCCCCTGGATCCCCTTCCCGGCGCTCCGCGCCGCCGGGGATGACGGCTGAGGTGTTCTGGCGTCGCGCCAAGGCTCGGGCCTGCCCCGGCCGTCATCGGTCCGCGCGCGTCTCCGCGATCGGGAGGAGCGCAGCGACGAAGCGATCCACGGGTGCGCGCTGGCCCCTGGATTGCTTCGCTGCGCTCGCAAAGACGGAGGTGAACTGGGGGCGCTGGAGGCCCTTGTGCGCCACCCTCAGATCACGTTGCGAAGCGTGCCGACCCCGTCGATCACAACCTCGACGGTGTTCACCGGTCCCTTCATGGTCCCGACGCCGAGCGAGGTGCCCATGCAGATGAGGTCGCCGGGCAGCAGCGTCATGTCGCGGGACAGGAGGCTGACGAGCCGCGCGGGCTGGAACACCGCGTCGGAGAGCGCGTAGTTCTGCCGCTCGGCGCCGTCGAGCAAGGTGCGGACGACGACCTTGCCCAGGTCGAGCTCCGTGGCGATGGCCGGGCCAAAGGGGCAGAAGCCGTCGAAGCTCTTGGCGCGCGCCCATTGAGGGAAGCTCGGGTCCCGGTTGAGGATGTCCGCCGCCGTGATGTCGTTGACGCAGGTGTAGCCCAGGATGGCCTGCCGGGCCTCGTCCTCGCTCGCCTCCTTGCAGGAGCGTCCGATGACGATGCCGAGTTCGCCCTCGAACACGATGCGGCCGTCATAGGTCCGCGGCCGCCGGATCTCCGCGCCGGGGCGGGCGACGGTGGTGGGCGCCTTCAGCAGGTAGAGCGGCTCCTCCGGGACCGGCTGGTTGAGCTTGGCGGCGAGCTGCCGGAAGTTGTTCCAGAGCGCAATGATCTTGCCGGGCTGGCAGGGGGCGAGGAGGTCCACCTCGACGAGCTGGAGCGTCCGGCCCGTGGGCTCGGCCCCCGAGAAGGGGTCGCCCCGATGGGCGTGGACGACGTCGCCCTCCAGGGTTCCGTAGGCGGTCTGGCCGTTGTGGGCGTAGCGCATCCAGCGGGGCATTCGGGTGTCCTCCCTTAATTGGTCATTCGCCGTCATCCCCGGCCGGAGCCGCGAAGCGGCGGAGGGGAAGGGGATCCAGGGCCGCGCGCGCCGTTCTGGCCGCCCGGGTCTCGCGCCTTGTCCCCCTGGATCCCCTTCCCGGCGCTGCGCGCCGCCGGGGATGACGGCTGGGATGTTCTGGCGTCGCGCCCGGCTTTCCGGGCTTCGACAAGGTGGCGACAGCGCCGTCATCCCCGGCCGGAGCCGCGAAGCGGCGGAGGAGAAGGGGATCCAGGGCCGCGCGCGCCGTTCTGGCCCGCCCGGGTCTCGCGCCTTGTCCCCCTGGATCCCCTTCCCGGCGCTGCGCGCCGCCGGGGATGACGGCTGGGATGTTCTGGCGTCGCGCCCGGCTTTCCGGGCTTCGACAAGGTGGCGACAGCGCCGTCATCCCCGGCCGGAGCCGCGAAGCGGCGGAGGAGAAGGGGATCCAGGGCCGCGCGCGCCGTTCTGGCCCGCCCGGGTCTCGCGCCTTGTCCCCCTGGATCCCCTTCCCGGCGCTGCGCGCCGCCGGGGATGACGGCTGGGATGTTCTGGCGTCGCGCCCGGCTTTCCGGGCTTCGACAAGGTGGCGACAGCGCCGTCATCCCCGGCCGGAGCGGCAAAGCCGCGGAGGGAAGGGAATCCAGGGCCGCGCGCGCCGTTCTGGCCCGCCCGGGTCTCGCGCCCTGTCCCCTGGATCCCCTTCCCGGCGCTGCGCGCCGCCGGGGATGACGGCTGCGGGTTTCCGACGTCATGCCCGGGCTTGCCCCGGGCATAGCCGTTCGGGACGTTTCCAGCGATGACGGGCTGGTGAAGGGCCTCCCCCCTTAGTGCCGCACGGCCGTCTGGGCGCGTTGCTTCACCAGGGCCAGGACCGTGTCGAGGGTGGGCGTGGGCACGCCGACGAGCTTGCCCATTTCCTGGACCACCGTAACCAGCGGGTCGATCTCCATGGGACGGCCGCGCTCCAGGTCCTGGAGCATGGAGGTCTTGTGGGCGCCGACCGCCCCGGCGCCGTTGATGCGGCGCTCCACGTCGACGCGGAAGTTGACCCCCACGGCGTCGCCGATGGCCTTGGCCTCCAGCATCATGGCCTTGGCGACCGCACGGGTGCCGGGGTCCTCGCAGATCACGTCCAGGGTGGCGTGGGTGAGCGCGCTGATCGGATTGAAGCAGAGGTTGCCCCAGAGCTTCAGCCAGATCTCGTCGCGGATGTTCTCCAGCACCGGGGCGCGCAGGCCCGCCTGGGCCATCAGGGCCGAGAACCGCTCGACGCGCTCCGAGCGCTCGCCGGTCGGCTCCCCGATGGGGAACTTGTCGCCATAGATGTGCTGGATGACGCCGGGCTCCACCACCTCCGTGGCGGGATAGACCACGCAGCCGATAGCGCGCTCCGGCCCGAGCTTGCGCCACTGCTCCGCGCCGGGGTCGACGCTCTCCAGCGTGGCGCCCTCGAAGGGGCCGCCGTGCTTGTGGAAATACCAGTAGGGGATGCCGTTCACGGCCGTGACGATGCCCGTCCCGTTGCCGAGCAGCGGCTGCATGGCGTCCACCACACCCGGGACCGAATGGGCCTTCAGCGCCAGGATGACGTAGTCCTGCGGGCCGAGCTCGGAGGGGTCGTCCGTGCAGTGCGGCCGGGCGACGATCTCATCATCTTCGCGGATCACCCGGACGCCGTTGCGGCGCATGGCGTCGAGATGGGCGCCGCGGGCGATGAAGCTGACATCCGCTCCGGCGTTCGACAGCAGGGCTCCCATGTAGCCGCCGATCGCGCCGGCGCCATAGACGGTGACTTTCATGGCTGTGCTCCTTCAGCGTGGGGGATTTTCGGGGCAAGAAGGGTCAGGCGAAGGCGCGGGCAGGGGCGCGGTAGCGGTCGAGCCAGCCGAGGCCGTCCTGGGTGGCGGCGGCGGGCTTGTACTCGCAGCCCACCCAGCCGGCGTAGCCGGCGCGGTCGAGCTCGGCGAAGAAGAAGTCGAAGTTGATCTCGCCCGTGCCTGGCTCGTGACGGCCGGGGTTGTCGGCGACCTGCACGTGGCCGATCCGGTCGAGGTTGTTTCGCACCGTGCGGGCGAGATCCCCTTCCATGATCTGCATGTGATAGGCGTCGTACTGGATGGCGACGTTGTCCGAGCCGACGCGCTCGATGAGACGCCGCGCGTGGAGCGTCCCGGTGAGCACGTAGCCGGGCGCGTCGAAGGTGTTGAGCGGCTCCACCAGGAGCCGGATCCCGTGTTCGCCCAGGCGGCCCGCGGCATAGCGCAGGTTGTCGACGAGGGTGGCCGTGAGCAGGCGCGGGTCCGCGTCCGGGGGCGCGACGCCGACCAGGCAGTTCACCTGGCGGCAGTGGAGGGCCGTGGCGTAGCGGATGGCCTCGTCCACGCCGGCGCGGAACTCGTCCACCCGGTCGGGCAGGCAGGCGACGCCGCGCTCGCCCTTGTCCCAGTCGCCCGCCGGCAGGTTGTGCAGCACCTGCGTGAGGCCGAAACGGCGCAGGCGGCTGACCAGCGGATCGATCTCGTGGGCGTAGGGGAACAGGAACTCCACGCCCTTGAAGCCGGCCCGCATGGCCGCCTCGAACCGGTCGAGAAAGGGCAGCTCCGTGAACAGCATCGTCAGGTTCGCAGCGAATTTGGGCATGACCGCCTCCCTGTCGGCGTTTGCTGGTGGGTTCAGAGCGCCGGATCGGGCGCGGGCACGGCGAGGTTCACGACCTCGTCGAACTCGACCACCTGGTCGATCTCGGCTCCCATGGCGATGTTGGTGACGCGCTCGGTGATGACCTCGACCACCACGGGCACGCGCTGGGCGCGGGCCTCCTCGCGGGCCCATTTCAGCGTGGGGCCGAGATGGGCGGGGTCGAACACGCGGGCGGCGATGCAGCCGAAGGCTTCCACGGCCTTCACGTGGTCCACGCCGTAGTCGCCGATCTCCGGCGCGTTGACGTTCTCGAAGGAGAGCTGGACCTGGTAGTCCATCTTGTAGCCGCGCTCGGCCTGGCGGATGAGGCCCAGATAGGCGTTGTTCAGGATCACCATCACGAACGGCACGCGGTATTGCGCGGCGACCGCCAGCTCCTCGATGAGGAACTGGAAGGAATAGTCGCCGACGACGCCCACGACTTCCTTCTCGGGGTTGGCGAGCTTGGCCCCGGTGCAGGCGGAGATCTCCCAGCCGAGCGGGCCGGCCTGGCCGCAGACGATGTAGTTGCGGGGCTTGTAGATCTTCTGGAACTGCCCGGAGGCGATCTGGTAGAGGCCGATCGCCGTCACGAACTGGGTGTCGCGGTCGAAGGCCTGGTTGATCTCGTGGAACACGCGCTGCGGCTTGATGGGCTTGTCGTCGAAATCCGTCCTGCGCAGCATCGTGCTCTTGCGGACGCGGCATTCTTCCGGCCATGAGCGGCGCGGCCGCTGGCGCGTGCGGGCTTCCGCGACGAGCGCCTCGAGCGCCAGCTTCGCGTCGGCCACGATGCCGAGGTCGGGGCAGAACACGCGGCCGATCTGGGTCGGCTCGATGTCCACGTGGATGAACTTGCGGCCCTTCCGGTAGACGTCCGTGCTGCCCGTGTGGCGGTTGGCCCAGCGGTTGCCGATGCCGAGCACCACGTCGCTCTGAAGGAAGGTGGCGTTGCCGTAGCGGTGCTGCGTCTGCAAGCCGACCATGCCGGCGTTGAGCGGGTGGTCGTCCGCGATCGTGCCCCAGCCCATGAGGGTCGGCACGACCGGCGTGTCGGTGAGCTCGGCCAGCTCGACCAGCAGGTCGGACGCTTCTGCGTTGATCACGCCGCCGCCGGCGACGATGAGCGGGCGCTCGGCCGCGAGCAGCATGTCCACGGCCTTCTTGATCGCCTTCGGGTTGGGCGCCGGCCGCGTGACGGGGAGGGGGGCATCGACCTCGGGGTCGTACTCGATCACCTCCTTCTGCACGTCGATGGGCAGGTCGATGTGCACGGGGCCGGGCCGGCCCGAGCGCATGATCCGGAAGGCCTCGCGGAAGGCCCAGGGGACCTGCGCGCCCTCCATCACGGTGATCGACCACTTGGTGACGGGCTTGGTGATGGCGGCGATGTCGACCGCCTGGAAGTCCTCCTTGTGCAGCTTGGCGCGGGGCGCCTGGCCGGTGATGCACAGGATCGGGATAGAGTCGGCGATGGCCGAGTAGAGGCCCGTCACCATGTTCGTGCCGGCCGGGCCGGAGGTGCCGATGCAGACGCCGATCTTGCCGGCGCGGGCGCGGGTGTAGCCCTCGGCGGCGTGGGTGCCGCCCTCCTCGTGGCGGACCAGCACGTGCTGGATCCCGCTGTCCTTCATGGCCTCGTAGAACGGCAGGATGGCGGCCCCCGGCACGCCGAAGACGAGGTCGACGCCTTCGCTTTCGAGCACATGGATAGCGGCCTGCATCGCGGTCATGCGCGGCATGGTGGTCCTCCCCGGTCGCCCCGGATTGTCCGAAGCGAGAATTATTTTCGCGATGTGGGAAGTCTGGCATGCCAGTTTTGGACGCGTCAACCGGAAATTTATCCCGCATGGCGGAAATTCTCCACGGGGTTGCAGGGCCGTGGTAATCAGGAGGGAAAGGAGCCCGCATGGTCGACCTGTCCTCGCCCGTCCTCACGCCGCGCAAGCGCGGCCGGCCCGCGTCCGCCACGGCTGCGGAAGGGGGAGAGATCCAGTCGCTCGACCGGGCGATCGGCATCATGGAGCTGCTGGCCAGCGTGGACGGCCTGTCGCTGAGCGACATCGCCCGCAACGCCGAGCTGCCCACCTCCACGGCCCACCGGATGCTCGCGACGCTGCAGCGGCGCGGGCTCGTGGCGCAGGACGCCGAGACCGGGCACTGGACCATCGGCCTGGGCCTGTTCCGCATCGGCTCTGCCTACCTGCGCATCCGCAAGCTGCCGGACATCGGCCGGCCGGTCATCCGCGAGTTGCTCCGGCAGGTGAACGAGACCGTGAACCTCTCCATGCTGGACGGCGAAGAACTCGTCTGCGTCGCCCAGGCCGAGAGCCACGCGCCGGTCCGCGCCTTCTTCCGCCTGGGACGGCGCCTGCCCATGCACGCCTCCGCGGCCGGCAAGGCGATCCTGGCCGCCATGGACGAGCGCGAACGCGCCCGCCGGCTCGACGGCATGCGGCTGGAAGGCTTCACGGCCAACACCCACACCGACCGCAAGGCTCTGGAGGCGGACATCGCCGCCGTGCGGGAGCGCGGCTACGGCATCGACAACTCCGAGCACACTGTCGGCATGCGCTGCGTGTCGGCGGCGATCTTCGACGAGAATCGCGAGCCGATCGGGGCCGTGTCCATCTCCGCGCCAGCCGTGCGCATGCCGGACGACGCCATCGCCGGCCTCGGCGCCAAGGCGGCCGAGACGGCGGGCGTGCTCACGGCCCTCTACAGCGGTCGCGGCGGCCACGCCGTGCTGGAGCGGCTGCAAAAGTAGCGCGCGGGATGGCGTCGAATCAGTCGCTGTCTTCGCGCCCGGACGGTCCGCCGCCCGCGGGGGATCGAATCGCGGCGCGACTTCGTTTCAGCCTCGGGCGCGCCTGAAGCCGCGCGCCGAAGCGGAGGCGAACGCGTGGACCAAAGGGCCGGGACGCTTTCCATCGAGACGAGCCGCAACCTGCTGCTGCGCCGGCTCGCCCCGCACGATCGCGACCTCCTGCGGCCCCATCTGGAGCCCTGCGTCCTCAAGAGCCGCCAGATCCTCCACCACGCCAAGCTGCCGATGCAGCACGTCTACTTCATCGAGTCGGGCCTCGTGTCGGTGTCGGCCCGCATCAGCCGCGACCGCTGGGTCGAGGTGTGGCTCATCGGATCGGAGGGAATGACCGGCATCCCGATCGTGCTGGGCGACGACGCCGAGCCGCCGCTGCGCCGCATCGTCCAGGTGGGAGGGACCGCGCTGCGCCTGCCCAGCGAAATCATGCGGCAAGCGATGGCCGAGAGCGCGTCCCTGCGCCGGCTGCTGTCCCTCTATGTCCAGGTGGTGCTGCTGCAGACCTCGCAGTCGGGCGCCTGCAACTCGCACCACACCCTGAAAGAACGCCTCTGCCGCTGGCTGCTGCTGGCCCGCGACGGCCTTCAGGACAACTCGCTGCCGCTCACGCACAGCGTCCTGGCGCGGCTGCTCGGCGTGCGCAGGCCCAGCGTCACCAGCTGCCTCGGCGTGCTCGAGGATATGGGCGCCATCCGCAACACCCGCGGCATGGTGACCATCACGGACGCGCACCGGCTGGAGGACGCGACCTGCGATTGCCACCGCATCATCACGCGCGAGCAGCGGCGGTTGCTCGCCGACTAGCCGTCGCGCGCGGTCTTCTCCTGCTTGCGCGGACCCCTAGTGGGTGTCCTCGCGCCACCCATCCCGCGGCTGCCTTACGGATTTCACGAAATCCAGCAGCGCCGCCGCTTCGAGGGTGGCCATGGGCATGTCGGTCCCGCAGCGCTTGCAGATGAGCATTTCGCGCTGCTTGGCCCAGGCCACCAGCCGCGGATTGCGGTTGCCGCAGGTCGGGCAGGATCGCGGGAGTTCGGCGAACTCGAACATGACAAGACGTTCCCGTTCAGCCCCCAGGGATGAAGAATGGCGCCGCCCGCTTGGCTGCGCGACTCTTTTCGTCAGGCCGAGTTCGGGAGAAGACCAAGTACCCGGGCGGGATTGGAAATCCGTCATCGCGAGCGCAGCGCAGCGATCCAGGGGAGGCGCAGGCCTTGGACGCCGGCGCGCATGGCCCCTGGCTTGCTTCGTCGCTGCGCTCCTCGCAA
>NZ_PVZS01000028.1 GCF_003004785.1 Alsobacter soli | reverse complement strand
CATGAGCGTGTGAATTCCCCAATACCGTGGTCATAGACACAGCAATCAGAAACAACGTTCTCAGTGACTTCATGCATGGATTTCAATTTTTTCGAGTTAACGAAAGCTTGCAGGTGCGCCATGTCGAACGTCGCCCAGCTGACGAACCGGGATGACCGGCGCCGATCAGGCGGGGCGCTCGACTGACCTCCGCGGTTTATGCCGCAGCCAGCCAGAATCACGCCGCCTGCAGCCGCGCCCGTGTTGGGATATTCGGGCGTGGCCGTGCAGTCAGGAAAATTCCCTCCCACCGTCAGGCTTCATGAACAGCCAGGCTGCAGTGCGGAGACTCGAACTCAACAGCCGCTTACCCCTTGCAGACTCTCATGGTCCGCTGGCTCAAAGGCCGGGTCAGTATGGTGCGTCACCGCCGTCCGCTTCGAGTGAAGGACGGCGTTGAGCCCGTGATCGCCAAACGACGGATCGGATCTTCAGTCCGGCTAGCCTCAGAGGGCTGCTGGGTCACTACGCACGTGGAAAGCCAGCATGCCAGAGCGCTCGTCCGAACCGCCTCGGGCTCGACGGCGTTGCCCGGCGATTCACCCACGGCTGCACCCAGTGAGCCGCGTCGTGCGGCGGCGACCAGGGACGCCACGGCGCAGGAGGCCAGGCGCGTGGTCTTCTCGTCCGCTCGGCTGGTCAGGATCACCGGGACCTTGGCGCCGAGCACGATCCCGGCCGCGTCCGCGTCGGCCAGGAAGGACAGGCTCTTGGTAAGCATGTTGCCGGCCTCGAGATTGGGCACGACCAGAATATTGGCGCGACCCGCGACAGGCGACGCGATCTTCTTAAGCTGCGCGGCCCCGAGGTCGATGGCGTTGTCCAAGGCCAGACGACCATCCAAGACGCCACCGGTGATCTGGCCACGGTCCGCCATCTTGCACAGTGCCGCGGCCTCGACCGTTGACGGCACCTTCGGGTTCACCGTTTCTATCGCAGAAAGAATAGCGACCCTCGGACTTGGAACGCCGAGCGCATGCGCCAGGTCGATGGCGTTCTGGGCGATGTCGACCTTCCCCTCTAGATCGGGTGCAATGTTGACCGCGGCGTCAGTGATGATCAGAGCGTTCTCGTGGCTTGGAACATCCATGATGAGGCAATGAGCGCGCAGCATCCCAATTCGGTGGACCGATCAAATCCGGGAGAACTGATCTCACGCAATCGATGCTCTCCCGGATTGCCGACACTTCGGATGTGAAGCACACGCCTGCAATCGATGTTCAACGCCGCGCCGCCGAGGGCAGACCTGGCGAGCGCCGGGACGATGTCATCGCAGGCCTGACAGCCGCCGCGGTTGTCCTGCCAAAAGCGATGGCCTACGCCACGGTGGCGGGTTTGCCCGTGGCGGTCGGGCTCTATACGGCGTTTGCGCCGACTGCGATTTATGCCCTGCTCGGGTCATCGCGTGTCTTGAGCGTGAGTTCGACTACGACGTTGGCGATTTTGACAGCGTCCGAACTCGCCGAAGTTGTTCCCGATGACGATCTCACGAAGCTTGCTCGCGCGACCGCCACACTTGTGCTGCTTGTCGGGCTTGCTTTGCTGGCTGCACGCCTTTTCAGACTGGGGTTCGTCGCCAACTTCATCTCGCTCCCGGTGCTGGCTGGCTTCAAGGCCGGAATTGGCGTGGTAATCCTGCTAGATCAGCTTCCGAAGCTGCTGGGCCTTCACATCGCCAAGCAGTCCTTCTTTGCCGATGCGGCCAATCTGGTCGCGCGTCTTGCGGAAGCATCGGCGCTGAGCGCTGGAATGGGGCTGGCCACGATCGCGTCTCTAACTTTGCTTGAGCGATGGCGGCCAAGCGCCCCGGCGCCCCTGTTGACCATAGCGGCCGCGATCTTGGCGTCGTGGGCTTTCGGACACGTTGGGATGACCATCGCGACGGTTGGTTTCATCCCGCAAGGGCTGCCCTCGTTGACGTTTCCAGACGCCAGCTTGGCCCGTGAGCTCTTGCCCGGAGCGATCGGCATCGCGCTGATGAGCTTTACCGAGTCGATCGCAGCTGCGCACGCCTTCGCGGCGCCTAGCGACCCGCCCATCGAGCCCAACCGAGAGTTGGTTGCAACGGGGGTGGCGAATTTGGGCGGGGCGTTGATCGGGGCGATGCCGGCGGGCGGCGGCACGTCTCAGACTGGCATGGCCCGCGCTGCTGGAGCCCGCTCCCAGCGCGCCTCGCTGGTCACTGCCGCGACTGCGCTGGCGACCATGGTCGTGCTCGCGCCAATTCTCGGGCTGCTGCCGCAGGCGACCCTGGCGGCGGTGGTCATCTTTTACTCCGCAACCCTCATTCAGCCCTCCGAGTTCGTGGCGATCTATCGTGTGCGCCGGATGGAATTCCAATGGGCGTTGGCCGCGGCCGCAGGCGTGTTGGTGTTCGGGACGCTCCAGGGAATCGTGGTCGCCATTGTCCTGTCCTTTGTGGGACTCGCGAGCCAGACCGCCCATCCCCGCGTCTCGGTTGTCAGCCGCAAGAGGGGAGCAGACGTGCTCCGCCCCTTATCGCCCGAACACCCCGACGATGAAACCTTCGGCGGCTTGCTCATCCTTCGGCCCGAGGGCCGCCTTTACTTCGGCAACGCGCAGGGCGTCGCCGAACAGGTGACCGCTCTTGTGCGGGAGCACCAACCACGCGTGCTTGCGCTCGACCTCAGCCGCGTTCCCGACATTGAGTATTCGGCGTTGCAGATGCTGCGCACCGGCGTCTTGCGCGCAGGCCAAGCCGGCCAAGAGGTCTGGCTCGTTGGCCTCAACCCCGGCGTGCTCACCGTAGTGCGCAACAGCGGCTTCGACGAGGAACTTGGCCCGGACCGACTGCTTTTCAACGCACGTGCGGCTATCGCGAACTACACGAAACGCTTTGACGCGAAGCACGCTTCTGCGCCCCCCTCACCGGCATAAACCGTTGCGTCACGCTCACGAGCGGCGCCCGCTGGCCTGGGCTGACCATGAATTTTTTGAACGGAGGTGCACCATGACACTCAACGACCAAGAACGGTCCAGCGGGCGACCTCCCCGCCATGGCCGGCTTCTGGACCAGGTCGTGGTGATAACCGGCGGCGCTAGCGGCATCGGGAAGGAGATTGCGCTCGCCTTCGCCCGAGAGGGAGCGAAGGTCGCCATCGCCGACCTCAATGAGCAGGCGGCTCAGGCCACCGCGGCGGAGATCGATTCCAGCTTCCAGCGCGCGCTCGGCGTCGCGATGAACGTGGCCAGCGAGACGGAGGTGGACGCCGGAATGGCGCGCGTTGTCGAAACGTTCGGGCGCCTGGATATCCTCATCAGCAACGCGGGCGTCCAGATCGTCGCTCCGGTCGTCGACTTGAAGTTCGAAGACTGGAAAAAGCTGCTCGCGATCCACCTTGACGGCGCCTTTCTGACCACTCGCGCCGCTTTGCGCCAGATGAATGCCCAGAAGCGTGGCAGCATCATCTACATGGGGTCCGTACACTCCAAAGAGGCCTCGGCGCTGAAGGCCCCTTATGTGACCGCCAAGCACGGTCTGATCGGCCTGGCGAAGGTCGTGGCGAAGGAAGGCGCAGCGCATGGCGTTCGTGCGAACGTGATCTGCCCTGGCTACGTCCGCACGCCGCTTGTCGAGAAGCAGATTCCAGAACAGGCCCGCGAACTCGGAATATCCGAGGCCGACGTGGTCAAGACCGTGATGCTGAAGGAGACCATAGACGGGGAATTCACGACCACTGAGGATGTGGCCGAGGTCGCAGTCTTTCTTGCGACCTTCCCTTCCCTGGCCCTCACCGGCCAGTCTGTCGTCGTCAGCCACGGATGGTTCATGCAATAGGTCGCGCTCAGGCGCTTTCTCATCCCGAGGCGACGGGCGGCGCTTTTCCCCGCGCCGCCACACCATGCCACTGAGCGGGATCAGTTCTAATCCGTTCCGGCGGACTATGATGAACACAGAACAATGATGTTCGCCGCGCTGGGCCTAGGCTCTCCTGTTTTCGACCTGAGTGGGAAGAGTATTGCGCCGATGCGGGCTAGTGTTCGGCGTTGATGCATGACGCGCTGCGCGCTGGCGGGGCAACGCTTTCATGGTGGGAGAGTCAGGATGAAGACGGCGATTTCGGCCGCGGCTGCAGCCGACCTGATCCCTGACGGCGCGATCCTGATGATTGGCGGCTTCATGGGGGCAGGCAGCCCGCACCCTCTCATCGACGCCTTGGTCGATGCTGGCCGCAAGAACCTCACCGTGATCGCCAACGACACCGCGCGCCCTGGCTTCGGGATCGGAAAGCTGGTGACCGCCGGGGCGGTGACCCGCGTAATTACTTCCCACATCGGCATGAACCCGGAGACCCAGAAGGGCATGCTCTCCGGCCGGATCGAGGTCGAACTCGTTCCCCAGGGCACCCTGGCTGAGCGCATCCGCGCCGGCGGCTACGGATTGGGCGGGGTGCTGACGAAGACGGGGCTCGGCACGCTCGCCGCCGAGGGCCAGCGCGTGATCGAGATCGACGGGGAGGAATGGCTGCTGGCCAAACCGCTGAAAGCGGACTTCGCCTTGATCCATGCAGACCGGGCCGACTACCAGGGCAACGCCGCGTACCAGCTCACGGCGACCAACTTCAACCCGCTTATGGCGACAGCCGCGCCCACGGTGCTTTGCGAAACCCGCGAAATCCTGCCAGTCGGCACGATTCCGCCGGATGAGGTCGGGACGCCGGGTGTGCTGGTGAAATACCTGATTGGGAGGCGCATGTGATGCATCCCGAAGAAGTCATCCAGCGCCGCGTCGCCATCGAGCTCAAGCCCGGCAGCCTCGTCAATCTCGGGATCGGCCTGCCGACAGGCGTCAGCCATTACGTGTCGCACGCCGACAACATCCTGTTTCAATCGGAGAACGGCATCGTAGGCATGGGTTCGCGGCCGCCGGAGGGCATGGCGGACGAGGACCTGACAGACGCGGGCGGGGCATTCGTCATGGCCGTGCCTGGCGCCGCTACCGTTGATAGCGGCATGTCCTTCGGGCTGATCCGCGGCGGACACCTGGACGTCACGGTCCTGGGCGGCTTGCAGGTGGACGAGCGAGGGTACCTCGCCAACTGGATGATTCCGGGCAGGATGGTTCCGGGCATGGGCGGCGCCATGGACCTGGTCAGCGGCGCCCGGCGGGTCATCGTGGCCATGCAACACACCGCCAAGGGCGGGCCCAAGATCGTGCCCCAATGCACCCTGCCCATCACGGCTACACGGCGGGTGACGCTGATCGTGACGGAACTTGCCGTCATAGAGCCCACCGATGAGGGATTGGTGCTGCGGGAGCGTGGACCCGGCGTAACGATCCCGACGATCCTGGACGGAACCTCCGCCCATCTCATTATTCCCGATGTGGTCCCCGAGATGAAGTTGGCGGCGGTCCTCGCCGCCGAGAGTCAGGTCGCCTGATAACGGCTGTAAGTGATCGCGAATACTGCTGCCCCAATGGCGCGTGAACGGCGCCGGATGCTCCCTTCCAGGCAGTTCGATGACCGAGCTTTTTCCCCAACAACGCCGATTCGAGTGCGGGCTGTTTCTTGGACGATCGTGAGATCACAGGAGGCGACGATGACCGCGCAGGGCGCGCCGTTTGATCTGGACCTCTCTCCAGGGCTGGCTGCCTCGAGGCAAGCATATCAGGGTTTATTCGATTAACCTGACGCGGGTGCGTCATCCCGACTGGTTCCGCCAAGATTTGCAGGCGCTGCTCGGCATGCTGGCCACTCGCAAGATCCGGCCACGGGTGGCTGAGCGGATCTCGTTTGAGCAAGTCTCCGACGCTCACAGGCGTCTGGAGGAGGGGCATCTTATGGGCAAGCTCGTGTTGTGCCCGGATTTGCCTATGGCGGCCTGAACCGGCGGCCACGCCCGTCGCGCAAGGGATCGCCCAGCTTGACGCATCCTGCGAAAAGCGGTGGCCACGCGCACGACGAAGGGGCAGCACTACAGAGAGGTGTGCCGCCCCGTCCCTTCACCGTTTGGACCGAGGCGAAGTCACTGCTTCACGTATCCGACGTAGTAGACCCCGATGACCTGATTCTTCGCGTCGCGCATGGGCTCGTATGCGGTCAGGTAGGGTTTGCCCAGGATGTCGACCTCGCCGGCAAACGCCTCACCCTTGCGGATCGCGGCGATGGCCTTGCCTTTGGGATCCAGTACCGTCCCGACCGCTCGAGAGCCGTCGGGCTTTTTCACATTTGTCGAAACGCGCACGAAGTCCTCCCCGCTTTTCACGAACAGTGTGGCCGTGCCTCCTTTTTCTTTCTGGACTTCGTCCACAATGGCGAAATCGCCATTCACTCTCTTCGTCCCAAGATACAGGACTGGCACTTTGTGCCCCTCCAGCTCTTCCTCACCCTTGAGACTGGGAGCCCCGGCCTGAGCGGTCTTCGATTTCAAGACCTGCATGGCCGATTGAACGTCCTGGGCGGATTGGGCAAGGAGCGGCGTCGACGGTGCCGCAAAGCACGAGGCAACCAGCAATGCGTACGCGAAGGCGGTTTTATTCATGATAGCCTCCCGTCGGCCTCGCAGCACACGAGCTGCTGCGGGGCATTGATGATTGTAAGCATCATGCTTTCTACCCGCTCGCTTGAGGTCCCATCCTGATGTCGATCAGCATGGAGGTCTTCGCCGAACTGCGTGCTGATAAACGGACGCGCTTCTATGGGACCTGTGACACCTAATCTCCCCTTAGAATACGCCTTTCCGGTCAGTTTCCGCGCCCGCTCGGTTCCGCCGACCTCGTCGCACGTGGCCGGCCGGACGAGCGGTGACGAGTTCCTAGCTGTCTTGAGAGAGCGTGGCGTAGGCGCTGTTTCGCCATCCTGGCCAAGGCGCCCGTCCGATCCCCGGTCGCACTGGCGAGCTGAACGAGGGCATCCAGGGGGCAACGTCACCACCTATGCAGGGGCCCCGATCATCTACTCGCCGGGTCTGCGTCTCGGGGCCGTGTGCGTCATCGACACTGTCCCGCGCGAGATCACGGCAAAGCACACGGCTTTTCTGGAAGCTCTGGCCTTGGTCTGTGTGGACCAACTCCGCCTCTCAAGGCCAGCAGGATGGCCCGGCGTTCCATGTCAGCGGCGTAAGAGCGATCGCATTCTACCCGCTGCCCGGAGCCCGTTTCAGAAATGAACATCGTGCCAGCGGCTCCTGGCCTTCCGGCCATGGCTGCGGCGCCTGGACAGCGCAGCTCGGATGGAATCGAGCACCAGATACATGACTAGGACGGCGGATGCAGTCCAGACCAGGAACTCAGGATAGTCCATTGTCCAACCTCCTGCTGGGCAGAATGGGCGGACTTTCGATTCTTCATGCTTCCACAGTTTGGCGGGTTCGAGGGAGGCCTGACCTAATTGTCTATGCCTTCGGGGACCTCGTTTGAGATTTGCGCTGCCCTAAAGCAAAGGCGCCGCCACCGGCAATCGACCGGGCAAGCCACGCCGTAGTTCTGCGTGTCAGGCCCGAATTGTTCCGGCCCAGCCATGTGCATTAAGGCTGCAACGATAGCCAAGTTACGACGACGCCGCCCGCCAGATAGGTGAAGGCAAGCAGCTCAAGAGTTCGCCTGAGAAGGGTGCGCAGGCGCATCTGGCCTCGATCTGTCATCGGAAGCCTCCCTCCGATTGCGTGCGCCGCCCAGCAGGGCGTGGGAGACTGCGCCTGAAGACGAGAGCTTGAAATAGCCATCCCGGATTAGGGGGACCAAGCCACAGGGCTGGAATCGTTCGAAGGCGCACCGCCGAGCTTCGTCACTGGAAAACTCCGCCCTGCCGGCAAGGCGGGCCATGACGCGATATCGCCGCATGTGGACTGGGTCAGACGCCCAGGAGTACCTAGCCGCTTTGAAGGAATGGCGGAGGCGCTGCGTCGCCATTCTGGCCAAAGCGCCCATCCGATCCCCGATTGCGCTGGCCACCACTGAGATCATGCACGTCATAGACGGGGCAGCCGAGGTGATCACCGGGGGCCGCGAGGCGTTATGGTCGAAGCCGGCGAGCGCCGGCCCGGAAATGCAAGCCCACTTCGGCAGAACTAGTCCGAGTAGCGCAGATCGAGACGGCTAGCTGGTTCACCTCCACTGACTAATAGGCAATCAATCAAGAAAATGGGATATGTCAAAATCGCTTCCTGGGGGACGGGCAGCGTGAGCGCAATCGAGGAAATCAGAGCGGCACGAGAACTGGGGCTCCGGGACGCAGTCATGTTGGAGTTTCTTCGCGGCCGATTGCGCGACCTTGGGGTGAGAGTGGGGCCTCGAAACTGGAGAAGGCTCAACCTGAGGCAAAAGGCAGAACGGATCATCCAGGCGTTCGACCAGCTTGAAGAGCGGAATCGGCAGTCCGCGGAACGAAAAAAGCCGGGCAGGGCCGGGGTATTGCTTAGGATGCCTTCTCGTCCCAGCGCCGATCACGGATGACGGCCCGGAGTTCCTTTTCCAGCTCCCGCAGCCGCTGCTCAAGCGGTTGGCACGCCTGCTGCCGGCGTAGTTCCAGTGCTTTCGCCAGCTTGGCTTTCAGCACAGGGGAGAGCGGCGCTCGCATCAGCGTCTCGCTTTCGTAGTCGAATTCCCCCCGAGCCTCCACGAGTTCGCGCAAAGTCTCGTGCAGTCGGGGCAGCAGCATCGGGGGATAATAGGGAGCCTGGCCTGCGGCGGCATCCCGCACAGGAGCTGACTTCATCGGCGTTTCCTCTGACCTTTTTGAGCGAGCCCACTTCGAGGCAGGCTCGACGCGCGATGCTAGGACCTTCGACCAGGCGCAATACTGACCCTGCTCAATGATTGGGCAGTCAATTACCGGCGCGTCCCTAGGCGTCACGGAACGGGGGCAGCGGTTCCGTAGCTCAGCCGAATGAAGCAGCAGTTTCCTAAACCGAAGGCCGGAGGTTCGAATCCTCCCGGCATAGGCTAGAAGGAGCTGGAAGGAGCAAGTACCCGCTAGCCGGGGCTCGCATGTGGGGGGCGAACCGGCGGGTCATGCGAGGCACATGGCGCGCGCGCTCTGCGCCCCGCAACTTCCGCTAGAAATGAGAAGCCCCGCCTTCAGCGGACCCGGCGGGGCAAGTTGGAGTTTCTATCGATTCCAGAGTGAGCCAGCCTAGCAGGCGTGTATGTTGCGATCATGCCGTTCCGCCCCCGCCCCTTGCCCGTGATCGCCGCGCGCCGGCAGGCTTCATCCAGCCCATGCTGGCGACGCCCTCGGACGCGATCCCCACTGGCCCGGGCNGGCGACGCCCTCGGACGCGATCCCCACTGGCCCGGGCTGGCTCTATCAGGTGAAGCACGACGGCTACCGCATGCAGGCCCGCCGCGAGGCCTCCAGCGTAGCCCTGTGGAGCCGCAACGGCCTTTCGTGGACTGATCGCCTGCCCCGGTTCGCCGCGGGCTTCGTGAGCCTTCCATGCGCCTCCTGCGTGCTGGACGGGGAGGTCGTGGTTCAGCTCCCCGATGGGCGCGACGACTTCGACGCGCTGCGCTCCGTCGCGGGCGCCCCTCACGCTGTGCTGCTAGCCTTCGACTTGCTCGAGCTGGATGGCCGGGATCGGCGCCTGTTGCCGCTCGTTGAGCGCCGCGCCGAACTGGCGAGGCTCCTAGCCCAGCCAGTTGACGGGATCGCCATGGTGGACGCCCTGGACGAGCGCGGGCCGGATCTGTTCCGCCATGCCTGCGCTCTGGGGCTGGAGGGCCTGGTCTGCAAGCGCACGGACAGGCGGTATCGGTCTGGTCCCTCGCCCGCATGGATGAAGGTGAGATGCCCCGAATACCGGCATCCCTGAGATTGGCCCATCGAGAGGGCGATCCCCCTGGCTAGGGTCGGCCCCATTCGCATCGAAAACCCCTGCAGCATGCCAGCTGGCAGGATGTGGGGCTTTCTCATTTACGTCAGACGGTGCCCGGGCAACACAGGTGCGCAAGGGATGAGTGCTCGGTCGCACAGTGCGGACTTGCGGCCGGGTGTAGATCCAAGCGGCGGGTGGATCCCGCCCCCCTTTGAGAGGAGGTCGCCGTGCCTTTGCGCCACTACATCATCGAACGCAACATTCCGCGGGTCGGCTCGCTCGACCGCGATCAGTTGCGAGCCGCCGCTGCGAAATCGAATGAGTGCCTGCGCGAAATCGGTTTCGACATTCAATGGGTGGAAAGCTTCGTCACGGCTGACAAGCTCTTCTGCCACTACCTCGCCGACAGCCCGGAGACCATCCGCAGACACGCCGAGATGAGTGGTTTCCCCGCCACGGTCATCACCGAAGTCAAGAAACGCATCGACCCGACAACCGCATCCCCGGCGATGTGAAGGGCGCGCCGAAGGGAGGCCCAATGCCCATCTTCATCGACCGGCATGACCTGCAGAAAACCACCCAAGCCGAGGTCGCCGAGGCCCATCAACGTGACCTCGCTCTGCAGGACGCATTCGGCGTGCGGTTCCTGACCTATTGGTTCGACGAAGCTAGAGGCTTGGCCTTCTGCCTGGTGGAGGCGCCAGACAGGGATGCTGCTCAGCGCGCGCACGCCGAAGCCCACGGCCTCGTAGCGGCGGAGATCATTCCGGTCAGCCTGGCGGCGATCGAGGCCTTTCTGGGCCGCATCGCCGATCCGCACGGGACCGCCCCGACCGGCGCCCGCGTTGAGCCCGCCCACCGGGCAATCATGTTCACGGACATTGTGGGCTCCGTCCGCATGACCCGCCAGCTGGGCGACACCATGGCCGTCGAACTCGTGCGCACGCACGACGGCATCGTCCGTCGCCACTTGGCGGCGACCTGCGGGCGCGAAGTGAAGCACACGGGCGACGGGATCATGGCGGCGTTCCCGTCCACCCGCGATGCTGTCGGCTGCGCCAAATACATCCAGGCCGAGTTCAGGCGATTTAACGCAACGAGCGAGCAGGCCCTGCACGTGCGCATCGGAATTGCTTCCGGCGAGCCCGTCATGGACAGCTGCGATCTCTTTGGCTCAACCGTCCAGCTGGCCTCGCGCCTGTGCCAGGCGGCGTTGCCAGATACGGTCCTGGTGACGTCCGAGGTTTGCGGGGAGTGCGAGGGGCTGCACGCTTTCGAACGCGCTGGACTCAAGAGACTGAAAGGTTTCCGGGAGCTGATGCCGACGTATCGCTGCGCCTGAACCTGCTGACCCGGGGCCAGGCTTTCAAAGGGCCAAGCCTAACGTCAGCGTGAGGACGGCCGCGGCAAGGAGCGGGTTTCTGAAGGTCGCAATCCCTGCGACCACGTAGAGAGCTCCGAGCAGAACCCAGAGGACCATCTTGCCCCAGCTCCTCAGGCTGAAAGCATGGATGATCTCGGCGACGCCGCTGATCAGCATCATGATGCCGACGAGCGCGACCGACGCCACAGTGGCCATGACGACGCTGCCCAGGGCGATGAGGCCAGCCAGCAGGAAAACCACGCCGAGCGCGACAATCCAGCCCCATCTTGCGCGCAGGGCAGGCGTTTGGTGGAGCCCTTGTGGCAGCCAGACCGCTTCACACTGCGCCTGATCAAGGGGGGCCGTCGGACAGCCAGATGGTCGCGGCGGCTAGAAGGCCGGGGGGCGGCCAGGCCGCCCGATTGTGATCGGCGCACCCCGGGGGCGCACAATGACCCGCTCGCTCTTCTATGGCGTGACCGCCGGACTCCTCGTCGCAGCCTGCGCGGCCGGAGCGGTCCTATATCTCTGGACGCCACACGACAGGCTGCGAATCACGGTCGGACCCGTGGGTGGCAGTGCCGAGCGGTTCGTCGCCGCGATGGTCGCGGTCGCGAAAAAGCAGAATCCGCTGGTGTCGTTCCAGCCAGTGGAGGCGGGCAGCCTCCAGGAAAGCAGCGCGCTTCTCGATGGCCACAAGGTCGATCTCGCGATCGTGCGTTCCGACGCATCTCCGCCCACCGACGGCCAGACCATCGTCATTCTGCGCAGAGACGTCGCCGCTCTCCTGATCCCGCCCCGGTGGAAAGTGGACTCCCTCGGGGGGACTGAGCGGAAAAACCGTCGCGCTGCTCGGCAGCCGCGTTCAGGCCGCTGACGAGGCGCTGTTCGAGGCGCTGCTTGGCTACGCCAACGTCCCGCGCCAGTCGGTCCACCGCGTGATCGTTCCACCGCAGGATCTTGGCAAGCTCTTACGCGAAAGGCCGGTGGCGGCCGTGTTCGTGGTTGGTCCCATCGGGGCCGGAGTTCTCTCTGACACGATCGCGGCGATCACCAGGACGGCTGGCGCCCCGAGCTTGATGGCGTTCGACAACGCCGATGCTATCTCCAACAGCATTCCCGGCACGGAAAGCCTCGACGTCGCCAAGGGCTCCCTTCGCCCCCGCCCCGAGATCCCCGAGGACAGCACGACGGTGGTGGCGGTCACCTACCGGCTGGTGGCTCCCTTCTCGATGCTGAACCTGCACGCGGGCGCCATCGCGCGCGCGATCCTCACCGCCAAGGGCAAGCTGGTGGAAGCCTATCCTCAGGCGGCCTCGATCGAGGCGCCCGATCCCGACAAGACCACGACAGTGCTGCCGGTCCACCCAGGCGTGGCCCAGTACCTCTCGTCCGGCGAGCAGAGCTTCGTCGACGAGGCCCAGGGATACTTCTACGGCGCGGCCATGGCGTTCAGCGTCATCGGCTCACTGTGGGCGATGGTGGCGAGCCGTCTCAGCGGCAAGCGCTACGCCGCGGAGCGGAACCGCATCGGCCGGCTGATCGAGATCGCGGACGAAGCCCGAGCCGCGCCGGTTGAGGACTTGCCCAGGCTGGACGGCGAACTGCACAAGACCCTGTCGGAGATCGTTAGGGCCGGAACAAGCGACCCCACCACCTCCCTGGCGGCGTCCCACGCCGAGGCGGTACTCGTGGCGCGGCGTCAGGCGGCCGATGTGGACCGGCGCCGCGAGCGAAGCCTTGGGACGCTGTGATTTACGGGCTCCCGATGGTCCAGAGCCCGGGGAAACTGCTTGTCGAATTCAAAATGACTCTGATCAACTCGAGTTCGGCGCCCCCCGGCTATCATCGTCGCTCACACAGGGTGATAGGAGGCCTGCCATGCGTGGTCCCATCCTTTGCGTGATCATCCTCGCATCTTTGGCCGTCACGGATGCTGCGTTCGCCCAGAATGAAATCACGGTCACCAGAACGCTCCCGCAATGGAATGAGCGAGGCTGGCCTCTTACTCCGGCCCCCGTGTTGCGGGGCGTCGGCCCAAGGTACTCGGAGCGGAGCGGGGTGCGCGTGGGCCGGGGAAGCGTCATTCCCGTGTGGGTGAGCTCGGGTCAGTTCCAGAACGTGAATGTCCCGGGCCTGAGCCGCGGTGGTTATTACGAGTATTTCATCTCGCCAGATGACCGGGTTGTGGTGTTCACCCCAACAGACCGGCGAGTTTCCAAGGTGTTCTGGCATTGAGGGCAGGGCGGCGCCGAACGGCCCGTGAAGGGGCTAAGCGTTCGTTCCCGAATCCAGCGCGATCGACTTCGTTCACGGCAACTTCGGTTCGGGCCGGCGCTTCGAGGCTCCTGCTCGCTTGGACGCGGGCCACGAAGGTCGCCTGCCGCTTTCATAGCGCCAGGCGCAAGCAGGGTCACAGCACCAGGACGAAAGCCGTGTTGGCGGAGCCCGCTGCGGGACCCGCCAGGAGGAGCGCCGACCGGCCTTTTCGGAGGCGTGGAATGCTCAGGGCTGCTCGGCCGTGGCGAAACAACCGGCTCGATCCTGCTCTCGCCCTGATGGAAGCCGAGGGACCCAAATGGCTACGGGGCTACCTACGGGGCTACCTACGGGGCTACCGGGTGTGATCCCGGCCTGACGTTGGAACATTCGGGCCCGGTAAACGGTCGGAAGGTCATCAAGGCCAGCATGGCCGCGAGCCCGAGGCCCCAGGAAGCGACATACATAGGGGCGTAGGTGCCCGCGCGGTCGTAGATCAAACCTCCGATCAGCGGTCCTGTGGACATGCCGAGACTGCCGGCCATGGAGATTCCGCCGATGATCGTCCCCATCATCCTGAGCGGGAAGTTTTCGCGGATGATCACGGCGTAAAGCGGCATCGTGCCCGCATAGACGAACCCGACCACGACCGCGACGGCGTAGAAGCCGGCGAGTTCGTTAACCAGCGCATAGGAGAGCACGCCGAAGGCCTGCGCGAGCAGCCCCAAGACGAGCACTCTGTGGGCGCCGAAGCGGTCGCCCGCGACGCCGAAGCCCAGGCGGCCGAACAGCCCCGACAAGCCTTCCACGCTGTAGATCGAGACCGCCGCGAGCGTCGGCACCCCGCACGTGACCGCGTAGCTGACCGTGTGAAAGATCGGGCCGGAATGCGTGGCGCAGCAGAAGAAGTTCGCCAGCATCAGCGTAAGGAACTGAGGCGACCGTACGGCCTCACGCACCGTCATGCCGGATTGGGACTGGTTCGGCCCGGGCTGCGCGCCCCCATCCTGCATCGCCGGCGGACGGCGCACGAGAAGGGCCGCGGGGATCATCAAGACCGCGGCTACGCCGGCGACGATCAGCATGGCGTCTCTCCAGTCGAGACGGGTCACCAGCCAGGCCGCCAGCGGGGCCATCGTCATCGGGGCCATGCCCATGCCGGCGGACACAAGAGAGACTGCGAGTCCTCGCCGGGTTTCGTACCACCCCGTGACGCAGGCCATCATGGGAGCGAAGATAGCCGCCGTTGCGGACCCGACCAGGAGCCCGAACAGCAGCTGAAATTCGACCAGGGACTCCGCCCGGCTGGCCAGCGCCAGGCTCGCGGCCAGCCCGGCCGATCCGGCCAGAATGACGGGCCGCGGGCCGAACCGGTCCGACAAGCCGCCCCACAGCATGCTGGCGCCCGCCATGGCCAGGAAGCCGAACGTCATCGCGGTCGAGATCCCGGTCGCCGACCACCCTGTCTGGGCCGACATCGGGCGCAGGAACACCGGCAGCGAGAACATGGCGCCCATGGCGACACAGCCGAGGAGGCCGCCCGCCGCCACGATCACCCAACGATAGGAGCGGTCCATGTTGTCTCCGCCTGGTTCGGAAAATGACCTCTCAGGCGCGGTCAACCCTGGGCGGGATTCCAATCGCCGGAAGGAACCGTGTTGATCATCCACGGGACGCCGAACTTATCGACCAGAGACCCGAAGCCTGGAGACCAGAACGTCTCGCCGAATGGCATGATGGATCTGCCGCCCTCCGAGAGCTGGTTGAACCAGCGCTCGCACTCGGCCTTGTCCGGGCCGTGCAACGTGACGTCGAAGCCGTTTTTGGGCTTGTCGATGTTGCGCGCCCAGGCGATATCCATGTCCGCGCCCATGAGCGCCTGGTCGCCGACCTCCAACCAGCAATGCATCAGCCAGGATTCGTGCTTCTGGTCGGGGACCGGCATGCCGGGAGGGGCCGCGCTGTACGGGATGGCGGCGACGATTTTGCCGCCGAGCACCTGGGCGTAGAACTCGAAGGCCTCGCGGCATTGACCCTGGAAGCTGAGGCTCGTGACGATCTTCATGCTTGTCTCCTCCCGTGTGTTCAGCCTTTCGCCCGTCCGCGTCGTAGTGGGCCGGCGAGCATGCCTCGCAGCCGCCGCGGCAGGTTGGCCGCCGAGGTTGACCTCCTGCGCGATAGGTTGATATCAACGTGAAGGAGCCATAGCAGTCAACCCCTCGTATGCAAAGCCGTCCCGATGTCCCGTTTACGACCACGCTGCTGGTGCGCGACACCTGCCTGTGCCTCCATGCGCAGCGCGCGGCGCGAACGCTTGCACGCCGCTTCGACCTGGCGCTGAAGCCCGTCGGCCTGACAAGCGGGCAGTTCTCGTTGCTGATGTCGCTGAACAGACCGGAGCCGCCTAGCCTCGGCAGCGTGGCCGAGCTACTGTCGATGGACCGGACCACCCTGACCGCCAACATGAAACCGCTTGAGCGTCGCGGCCTCGTGGAGACCGCGCCCGACGCGAAGGACAAGCGCACACGTCGTCTGTCTCTCACGCAGGAGGGCAGGCTCGTTCTGGCCGGAGCTGCGCCGATCTGGCGCCGCGTTCACGCCGCCGTCGAGGCGGAGCTACAAGACCCTGATCGGTTGCGCGCCCAGCTGGCCGTTCTCTCGCAAGCAAACGGTCCGGAAGGCTGAAGCACGGTTGCTCGACTTCGGGTTCCCGAGCGGACGCCGTTTGGCCGCTCAGCGGCGGGGGAAAATAGGGCCCTAGTCCTTCTCGACTCAACGGACAGCGCCAGCCGCGCCTGACGGAGCGTCCCCGGGCGACTTGCGGATTGCGCCCCTTCCGCGCGCTTGAGCCGCGGTATTCCCTTCTTTGATCGCGTTGTGTGTTTTCGAAACTCATCTAAAATATCGTTTTTTGAGGGTCTGCCGATGGACTTCTTGCTGCGCTACCTGGTGGTCCTGGCCTTCTCGGCCATCATTCTCGCCGCCTTCCAGGCGATGCTGACGAACATTCCCCCACCCTTCATAACGGCCTTGGTCGGGTTCGCATTCATCGGCGGCGCTCTTGTGCTTCATCTGCGTAAGCGCCTGCGCGCCCGGCGCTGATACGCGGCATATGGGGAGCGCATCCCGCGTCCGAGGAGGCGGGCGCGTAAGGCCATCCAGTTCTCTTCGCCAACTTTGCGAGAATTGATAAATTTGTAATATAATTTTAGTAACGCTCATGCCGTAGGCCCGTAGCATCGCTCCCCGCCGCCAGCATGCGTCATCGCAGACGGTAAGGAGGCCAGATCACGTGGCGGGGCGCGCGGGCAGGCGGTATCGAATGTCTATTCCTGAGCTAGATTTTTATCTTCGCGACAACGAGCACGTCAGCCTTTCCCGGCGGGCTGAGCCCGCTTTGTTGATCGACGACAGCGCGCCCATGCGGAAGATCGTGGAACGCCTGCTCAACCAGCTCGGGATTCGAGATGTCGACCAGGTTTCGGATGCGCGCGCTGCCTTTCAGCAACTGCACCGGCGACGATACAAGGTCGTGATCTGTGACGTCGTCATGGATGGCGTGACGGGTATCCAGCTGGTGAAAGCCTGCCGGGAGAACCCCGAAACCGCCAAGCTGCCCTTTCTGATGATGACCGCGAGCATGGATCCGCGCTACCTGGCCCAGGCCAAGGGCCGGGCGGAGGGCTACATCCTCAAACCCTTCACAGCGGAAGGGCTGCAACGGCAGCTGCAGGAGATTCTCCCGGCGCCTACGGAGGACGACATCCAAGCCAGTCAGGGGCGCGGCCACGAGCCGAAAGTGGAACGCTTTCGCTTTTAGCCGAGTGCAAGGCCTTTCGTGGATGCGCGGATTGTGCAGCATCTGCTGGCTGTGATCCCGGTACGATAGCTCCGGTTGCTGTTTCGTTCGAACCGCTCAGTCGGCGTTGCGTTGGATCCGCCCGAGTCCGCTCATCTTGAGTGGCAGACCTCCGGGCCGTGCGCCGGGGCCGAGCCCGCGCGTGTTGACCTGAGATGACCCACATGGGGATAAGGTCACCTGCTTACAGCCGATCCGCCTTCGGAAGTCAGGGTCTCCGCCTCCAGCCCTGGATTGACGGGCGAGTTGAAGGGACTACGGTTTCGTGCCGAGTTCCCAGGAGCGGAGGATGTGGGCTGATGGCGGTCAGTTCGCCCGATCTGAAGGCATTCCTGATTGCTACGCCGTTTTTCGGGGGCCTCTCGGACCCAAGTCTCGAACTCCTGATCGCCATGCTGGTCGAGCGCCGCTTCGAGCCAGGCGCCGCTGTCGTACGGGAAGGCGAGCCGGGGCGATCCATGTACATCGTTCGCTCCGGCGAACTTGCGGTGAGCAAGCTGGGCGACGCGGGGCGCCTGATCCCCATGACCCGCCTCGGGCCCGGTGATTTCTTCGGCGAAATGACGCTCATCGAAGCGCAGAACCGATCAGCCACGGTCGTCGCGGAGAGCGCGCTGGTCTTGTACGAGCTGACGGCCCGAAGCCTCTACGCGTACTACAAGGCCGACGTCTACGCGTACGTGATGGTGCTGCAGAACGTCAACCGCGAGCTCTGCCGGCGGCTCCGCCGCGCTGACGGTCGCTTCGCCGAGATGGCGACACCTTCAGGCAGTTCCTGAAGCGAAGCCGCGCGCGTCCGCGGGCGGATGGCTGGACGCACGCGGAAGGGCGTGCCGGGCCTTTGCAGTCCGGCGGCGGCTAGCTGGTCACGGTCAGCCGGATGTCGCCCGTTCTCCGCGGGGCCGTGACGGAGACCCCCGATGGCGCTCTGCGGATGCACAGGTCGAGGACCTCGCCGGATACCTGGATGTCGCGCAGGATGACTTCGTCGAGGAACGCGGGCAGGACCGGGTTCTGCAGCACGACCATCCGCTCGCGCGCGAGGATCCGCAGGCCGAGGCAGGCTTCCAGCAGGGCGAAGGGCGAGGCGGCCGCCCAGGCCTGGGGCGAGCAGGCGACCGGGTATCCCACCGGGCCGCGCCGGCGCCGCCGCAGGAAGCCGCAGTAGAGTTCCGGCAATCGGCGCTGCTCCTGGTGGAGCGACGCGTCGAAGATCGCGCTGAACACGGCTGCGGCCTCCTCCTTCAGCCCATACTGAGAGAAGCCGAGCGCGATCAGAGAGTTGTCGTGCGGCCAGATCGAGCCGTTGTGGTAGGACATGGGATTGAAGCGCGGCTCGCCGCGCGCGAGGGTGCGTACGCCCCAGCCGCTGAATCCGTCCTGGGACAAGAGCGTCTGCGCGGTGCGCAGGGCCCGGTCCGGCGCGGCGATGCCCGTGAACAGCGCGTGCCCGGCGTTGCTGGTCTTCACTGCGCAAGGACGCTTGCCGGCGTCGAGGGCGAGGGCGTAGGTTCCCTTGTCCTCGAGCCAGAACGTCGCCTCGAAGCACTGACGAAGGGCCTCGGCCGAGGACCTGAGGGCGGTCGCCCACCCGGTTTCGCCGAGGCTCTCGGCGAGCCTCGCGGCGTGCAGCTTGGCTGCGTAGACATAGCCCTGCACCTCGCAGAGCGCGATGGGGCCCTGCGCGGGCGAGCCGTCCGCGTGAAAGATGGAGTCGTGGCTGTCCTTCCAGCCTTGGTTGGCGAGCCCGTGCTCCGTCTCCCGGAAATACTCGACGAAGCCGTCCTTGTCGCGGTCGCCCTCGCCGTCGCACCAGGCGAGGGCGGCCTTGATCGCCGGCCAGATGGAGCGGATGAAGTCCATGTCGCCGGTGCGCTCTTCATAGAGGCCGGCGAGCATGATGAAGAGCGGGGTCGCATCCACTGTGCCGTAATAGCGACGGAACGGCACCTCGCCCGTGCGCGCCATCTCGCCCTGGCGGCGCTCGTGCATGATCTTGCCGGGCTGAGCGTCCATCGTGGGGTCGTAGGACGTCGCCTGCGTCGCGGCGAGGTAGCCCAGGACTCCCCGCGCGATGGCGGGGTCGGCCCACAGCGTCTGCATCGCCGTGATGATGCCGTCCCGACCGAACACCGTGCTGTACCAGGGGATCCCGGCATAGGGGTACAGCCCTGCCGAGGTTTCGGTGCAGAGCATGTAGAGGTCCGAGGTCGATCGGCACATCAGCTCGTTGAACAGGTCGTTGGAGCCTTCGACCGTCGCCAATCCGCGTGTGAACTTTCGGTTCTCGCGCCGCTTGTCGCGAAAGGCGGTGACAAAGTCGCAAACGTGGTTGGGCGCGCCTTCCTCGAACGCGATCCGGACGATCACGGACGACTGCCCGTGGGGCGGCATGGTCACCCGCAGGGTGGCGCGTTGCGGTTGGAGTTGCTCCGGCGCGGGCTCAAAGCTGATCACCGTCCGGCGGCGAGCTCCGTCCAGCCCCACATAGGTGTGCTCGACCTGGTCAGGTTGCAGCACCTTGGCGGCGACTTCTCCGCGGCGCATGCGGTCCAGCCCGCGGACTTCGAACAGGTCTCTGAAATCCGCGTCGAACAAAAGGTCGATCCGGAACGAGACGGTGTGCTCGGCGAAGTTGCGCAGCCCGATCCGCTCGTAGCAGGCGTCCTTCCAGAGAAACTTGGTGCGCTCGATCGACACGAGGTCCCGCGGGATGCCGTCGGACTCCTGGCAGCGGATGTCGGGGTTGGTGAGGTCGACGCTGAGCGCCGCGTTGTCATTCTGGATCACCGAACTGAGGAGCAGCGGACGCTTGCCCTCGAAGCGCAGTTCGAAACGCGACAGATAGCGCGTGTCCCTGAAGAAGAGCCCTTCCGGGGTGCCCGGCGCGGAGCCCACGTCCCCGTAGCCGTCCATGACGGCGAAGGCGTCGCCATGCTTGAGCGACCGCAGGGTCCGCTCCACAAGCGAGACGTCCGCCTCGATGTAGTGCTCGGATAGCTTTTCCGGCTCGCCCGAGGCCGGGCGGGATTGGGCCGTTCCCATCATGACGATGCGATCCCTAGCGTTTGTTATCGCCCCCCACGGGGGGCGGTCGTCAATGGGTCGCGAAACCGACGGCGACCTGCCGGCCCGAGTTCCCGGATAGGCTCTCGGGTGCGATCTCGTCCGCTTCGTCGAGCAGCTTCTCGTAGATGTCCAAGTAGGACCGGGCCATGCGCTTGGCCGTGAAGCGCTGTTCGAACGCGGCGCGGATCGCGCGCCGGTCCATGCCGCGCGCCCGCGACACCGCCTCCACGGCCTCCTCCACCGAAGCGACGACGCAGCCGGTCACCCCCTCCGTCACCACTTCGGGGACCGATCCGTGGCGCCAGGCGATCACCGGCGTTCCCGAGGACATGGCCTCGATCATCACCAAGCCGAACGGCTCGCACCAGTCGATGGGAAACAGCAGCGCCATGGCGTTCCCCAGGAAACTGCACTTCTGGCGATCGTCGATCTCGCCCACGAACTCGACCAGGGGGTGGTCGAGCATCGGCTCGATGACCTTGGAGAAGTAGTCCTGGTCGGCCTTGTCCACCTTGGCGGCGATCTTCAGCGGAACGCCGGCGCGCTTCGCGATCTCGATGGCTCGGTCCGGCCTCTTCTCGGGTGAAATGCGGCCCAGGAAGGCGAGGTAGTCCCCGCCGCCTGGGGAGAAGGGGCAATGCTGGGACGGAAGCCCGTGGTAGACCGTCCCCCGCCAGTTGCAGCGGCCTGGTACCGGCGTGCGCTGGCTGTTGGAGATGGAGACCAACGGCATGTTGGGAAAGGCCCGATAGATCGGGTGGAAGTCCGGATAGTCCAGCCGGCCGTGCATGGTGGTCAGGGTCTTGGCCGCCAGGTGCTGGAACAGAGGAAACTGAATGAGATCAACGTGAAAGTGGATGATGTCGAACTCGTCGGCGCGACGGCGCACCTCGTCCACCATGACCAGGTGGCTCGCCAGGTGGTCGCGGATCCCCGCGAGCCGGAGGCCCTCCGGCACAACGGGCTCAAGGCGAGCCCGCGTGACGGAGTCACCGCTCGCGAACAGCGTGACGTCATGCCCCTCATCGACTAGGGCCTCCGTCAGCCACGACACGACCCGCTCCGTACCCCCATATAGCTTCGGCGGCACCGCTTCAGCCAACGGCGCGATCTGCGCGATTTTCATTGTGATCCTCATCAAAGCCTGGGCTGTCGCCGCCCCGCCTGACTGGCAATCGGTCTGGCCGCGAGTTGTTCCAAAGCGCACGGTGCAATGGCATGCGACAGCCACCCGCAGGGGCTCGCGGGAACCGGCGCCGGCCCTTCGCGACTGAGCTCCTCAGGCCTTGTGCCTCAGCGATGATCGTTTCCGGTGTCTGGCCCGAAGACGGCGGGCTTGCGCGCTCGCCAGCATCACAGAACGCGCGCGGGCCGGAAGGATGCGACGTCAAAGGGGGGCTGCTCCCCGGCCATCATGGCCGCCAGCGCCTCGCCGGTGCCGGGCCCCGTGGTGAACCCGATGTGCTGGTGCCCGAAGCCCAGCCACAAGCCTGGGTGACGCGGGGCCGGCCCGATCGCCGGAAGGCTGTCCGGCAGGGTAGGGCGGGCGCCGCGCCAGACCTCCCCCAAGGCTTCGCCGAGCGGCAGCACGCCTTGCGCCGCAGCCGTGGCCGCCTCGATCTGGTCGAGGCGCGAAGGAGCGTCCCGCGGCGCGAGTTCGACGCCGCTCGTGACCCGGACGCCGTTCTCGACGGGCGTGATGACGAAGGCGCGCTCGACGTCGTGGATCGGCCGGCGCAAGCTGCGGTCCGACGCCGCCCGGAACTCCCGGTGGTAGCCCCGCTCGAAACCAAGCGGAACACGGTACCCCAGTGGGCGTAGCAGGTCGGCGGACCACGGACCGAGCGCCACCACCACGTGGCGGCTCGTGAGCGGGCCCGCTTCGGTCTCCACCGTCCAAAGGTCGCCCTGCTTGCTCAGGCTCTGGATCTGGGTCTTCTCGATCCGGCCGCCCTCGCGGGCGAACATCGCCGCATAGGCGGCGACCACTTCCCCCGGGGAATCCACGGAAGCGGTCTGCGTGTGCAGCAGGCCGACGGCGTAGACCGGCGTGATGTCCGGCTCCAGTCCGGAGATGGCCTGGCGGTCCAGGATCTCCGAACCGATCCCGAACTCGGCGAGGGCCGCCTGCTCCCGCTTGGCGGGTTCGAGGCTGTCGCTGCGCCACGCCTTCAGCCATCCTGTCTCGCGAAGGCGCCGCTCGGCGCCCGCCTCCCTTATCCACCGCCGGTGCAGGGCGAGGGACGCCTGCAACAATCCATGCAACGCTGTCGAACGCCGCCGCGCCCCGACGGGCGTAGCATGCGCCAGGAAGGCGATCGACCAGGGCATGGTCCTGATCAGGTGGAACGGGTCGTAGCGGAGGGCCGGATGGCGGTTGCCCAGATAGCCCGGGAGGCTCTTCCACAGGCCAGGGTGGTTGAGCGGCAGCACCGACCCGGAGCTCACGATCCCCGCGTTGCCATAGGATGTCTCCCGGCCCGGCTCGCGTCTGTCGAGCAGCACGACCTCCAAGCCCCGCCGCCGGGCTGCGAGCGCGGTCGAGACGCCGACCATGCCGGCTCCCAAAACGATGACGTCGACCGGCCGGCGGTGGGCCTCGGGATTCTGGCTCATGAGGGGCAGGGCTCCTGTGTCGGCCGCGCTGGGCCCGGGAAGGCTTGGCTCGGATGCGGGACGCGCGCTCCACGTCAGCGTCCGGCCGCCATAGGCGTCAAGGTCAATTCTTCAGGCCCCGGCTGGCCAGCCATGAGGTCGGCCCGGGTTTCGCGTCGTCGGTGTTCGCCATGGATGACGACCTATGGCCTGATCTCCGGCTCGACGAGCTTGGCCAGGTTGAGCAGGGATTCCTGCCAGCCCAGGTAGCAGGCCTCGGTCGGGATCACGTCCGGCACTCCTTCCTGCGTAATCCCGATTTCAGTCCCCACTGAAACTGCCCGTAGCGTCACGGTGACCCGCATCTCGCCCGGCAGGTTGGGATCGTCGAACCGGTCCGTGTAGCGCAGGAGCGCACCCGGAACGAGTTCGACGTACTCGCCTCCAAATCCGTGGCTCATGCCGGTCGTGAAGTTCCGGAACGACATTCTGAATGCGCCGCCGACCCTTGGGTCGAGGCGCTCCACGGTGCAGACGAAGCCGTCGGGCGGAAGCCATTTGGCGAGGGCGTCCGGCTCGAGAAACGCCCGGTAGATCTTCTCCGGACTTGTTCGCAGGACCCTGTGCAGGGTGATGACGCCAGGCATGGTAACCTCCAATCCAGTTCTCCGGGCCAGGCTAGGCGCCCCATATCAGACCAAGCCGGGACGGGAGGCCTCGGCCTGAGCCCCCGCGAACACCAGGTGGCGTCGTCGTGCATGGCAGGAAAGCACTTTGGAGGCGGGCGGCGAAGCCCCTTTTCGCCTGATTGCCGAACCTGTCGCCCCATCCCGCAAGCGCAGGTCGTCCCGATCGAGACGGCGCGCGGAACCGCTCCGGCCCCCGCCGGTTGCCCCGATGGAAACGGAGGATCGAAGGAGGACGCCACATGAGAGCTATCCTGATCCTGGCGGCTGCTGCCGCCCTTGCGTCAGGGCCAGCGCTGGCCCAAGCGCAGACGATCGAGGCGGTCGGGGGCGAGAAGTGCAGCCCCGGACGCGGGCCCTTCACGGTGACCTTCGTCGCGCCGGAAGAGGCGCAACTGGAGGCGACCGCCAAGGCGAAGAACGCCCAAGGCGAGGCCGACCCCGCGCAGGACACCGCGAACCTCGAACTGGACGGAAAGGCCTGCGCCAAGGCGACTTGCAGGTTCAAGGCCAGCAAGGGGCAGAGCTACCACTTCAAGGCGACTGCGACGACGCGGGGACCATCCAACGTATGCATCACCGTCGCCCGGCCGACCTGAGGTGACCGGGCGTCGCGCCGGGTAGGGTGAGTGCGCCGACGAGCCTTTGCTGCGCAAAGCGTTGTCAGCGCCCCTGTTTTTGCGCGCTCGTCCGTGCTGTTGCCCGTTCGCTCGGTCGTGCTCCGAACTCTAGCCGACGCGCTTGGGCCAGTCTTCGAAAGGGCGGGCGTTCAGGACCCTGTCGGGCCCGATCCCTCCCTTGCGGGCCATGGAGACTCCCCAGGCGGTGAGGTCGAGCTCCTCGGCGCTGTGCGCGTCGGGGTTGATGCTGAACAGGCATCCAAGCTCCAGCGCCGTCCGATGCCATCGCCAATCGAGATCCAGTCGATGCGGATTGGCGTTGATCTCGACGGCGACGCCCGCTTCGGCGCAGGCGGCCAACACCCGGGGCACGTCGACGTCGTAGCCTTGGCGGCTTTTGAGCAGCCGGCCTGTCATGTGGCCCAGTACCGTCGTGAACGGGTTGCGGACCGCGCGGATCACCCGTTCGGTTTGCTCCTCCTCCGAGAGCCTGAAGCGGCTGTGGACACTGGCGACGACATAATCCAACTGGCCGAGAATCTCGTCGGGGTAATCGAGCGAGCCGTCGGGAAGAATGTCGGATTCGATGCCGTGCAGGATGCGGAAGGCCGAGCCATAGCGGGCGTTCAGCTCCCGGACGGCGCGCCGCTGCTCCAGCACGCTCTCGACGGCAAGCCCGCCGGCGTAGCTCGCCGACCGTGAATGGTCGGCAACCCCGAAATAGGCGTAGCCCCTGGCCCGGGTGGCTTCCGCCATCGCCTCCAGCGTGTCGGCTCCGTCCGAAAAATCGGTGTGACAGTGGATCAACCCGCGGAGGTCACCGAGAGCGACGAGCTTGGGCAACCGGCCTTTCGCCGCGAGTGCCACTTCCTCGCCTGTCTCCCGCAGCTCGGGGTCGATGAAGGGCAGCTTGAGGGCGCGGTAGACATCGGCCTCCTCGGGACAGGGCAGGAGAGCCCGCCCGCGCCTCAGGCCCTCGGTGTCGAGATAAAGGTTCATGGCGCAGGCGTGCGCCCGCAGGGCCGCGAGATGGTCATCCGAACCGGTGGCCAGCACCAGCGCCGGCCCGTAGAGCCCCGGCGGCGCGAGCCAGAGTTGGGCTCGGCCCGCCAGCTCCAGGATTTCGATCGCCGATCCCTCCGCGGACTCGGCCACCAACACGGCCGCTTGGACGAGTTCCAGCCCGCGCCTGAATTCGCCGGCGGGCGCGAGGCGCCGCAACTCCGGATGCGCGGCAGTCAGCCCGTCCTCCAGGCGACGCAGGTCCTCGCCGGCATGGTGGATCAGCTTGCGTCCGCGGGTTCGCCTGAGTTCCGCCACGGACGAGAGGATCTTCGCTTCGAATGAGGGACCGAAGCCCTTCAGGACTTGGAGCCGACCGGCGCGCGCGGCGCTCTCCAGCTCGTCCAGCGAAGCGATGCCGGCCCGGTCGTGCAGCAAACGGACTTTCTCGGGTGGCAGCCCTGGGACATGGAGCAGCTCGAGGACCCCGGGCGGATAGGCAGCGCGCAGCTTGGAGAGAGTCGGGGTCGTCCCGTGCTCGTGCAGCTCACGGATGACCCCGGCCAAGGAAGGCCCGACTCCAGGCAGATCGGTCAGGCGGCCTTCTCGTATGACCTCCTCGACAGGGGCCACGAGCGAGAGCAGCGATTGGGCCGCCCTGGCGTAGGATCGGGCCCTATAAGGGTTGTCCCCGGCCAAGGCGAGCCGTTGGCCGATTTCGAAAAGCAGAGAGGCGATCTCTACGGTGTCGTGTGGCATCGGCCCGGGCCCCGGCGTAGCGCTAGACCGAACGCCCTCAGGCCGCGTGGCTCCGGCCGATCCGGTCCCTCGCCGCTGTTCGTGGCGCCGTCCTTGGTGGCTCGGCCGGCGCGTCCAAGGCTCTGCCGGCGACGCGGCGAGCCCTGGATCACAGGGAGAGTGAAACGGCGCGCGATGGGCGGACAGTCGCGGCATCCGTCCGCCTCGGCCCGCCCCGGCAAGGCGTTCCTTCTCGGCGAGACGAGACACCTGATCGCGCCAGAGCCAGCGGACGCGGCGCCGGCTGCCCTGCTTAGAGCGGGGCCGCCTTCGACGGGCCGCGTTGCGGCTTCTTCGAGCCGAAGCTCTTCACCATGCGGGGGATCGCCCGCTTGTCCCGGATCGTGGGATTGGTCTTGAGGGGCGGCTCCGTGCGGATGGTGCTCTCATGGCTGATGGAGGATTCCGCCGGGGCGCGGCCCTGCTGGGCTTGAGCCCCGCTCGCCACGATGGCCCCTGCGAGGCTGGCGAAGACAAGAAGGTTCTTGGTCATGTCTCGACTCCAGGCATATGCAAATCAAACCTGCGGCGCCTCGATGAAGTTCCCGTGCGGGGGCCGCCTGCGCAGGTCCGGGCGAGGCCAGCCTGCCTGTCGGTGTCGGCCGGCGCTCGAACCGCTGGTCAGACTGGGCGTTGTATCTGGGCGCGCCCGGCCGGTCTCTCCGCGTGTCCTTTCCGGTCGCGGCGCCGCGGAACGGGAGCGTCCCATGCGCCGGTGTCTGTCGGCATGCGCAGTGCTCGTTCTGTGCGGTCTCGCCATCGTCTGCGGCCATGAGGCGTCCTTCGCAGCGACGGCCCGGACGGGTGTTCGCGTCGAGGTCTTCGCCCAGGCGCCCGGGGCGCGCTCGCTGGCCCTCTGCGCAGGTCGTGTCTACGTCGGGACGAAAGGGGACAGTGTTTACAGTATTCCGCTTTCGGGCGGCGCGGCGGTTCGCGCCGCAGCGGGCCTCTCTGCGCCGAACGGAGTCGCCTGCCTGGCGGGCCGCCTCTTTGTGGCCGCGCGCGACCGCGTCGTGGCGTTCACGCCCGGCCCAGGTCGGCTTGGAATGGGCGAGGTGATCCGCTCCGGGCTTCCCAACAAGAGCCATCACGGGCTCCGGTACATCAAGGCGGGCCCTGACGGCCGCCTCTATGTGGCCCTGGGGTCGCCCTGCAACATTTGCCAGCCGCAGGGACTTGAGGGCTCCATCGTCAGGATGGACCCGGATGGAGGCGCCTTCGAGCGGGTCGCATGGGGCGTGCGCAACTCGGTCGGGTTCGACTGGCGTGACGGAGCGATGTACTTCACCGACAACGGCGCGGACGGGATGGGCGACGACACGCCGCCTGACGAACTGAACCGGCTGGCCCAGGGGGCCTTCTACGGCTTTCCCTTTTTCGGCGGACGAACGCGTCTGCGCGGCTTCGAGAGGGCTCCTCCGCCTACCGGACAGCAGCCGCCCATCCACGAGTTCCAGGCGCACGTCGCGGCTCTTGGAATCCACTTCTACCGGGGCGCCATGTTTCCCGAGTTGCGCGGCCGGGCCCTTGTCGCCGAACACGGGAGCTGGAATCGAAGCGTTCCGGTCGGCCGCCAGCTGGTCGTTGTGGGGACGGACGCCGGCCCCGACAGGCCCTTCGTGAGCGGGATCGGGCGACCGGTCGACGTCGCCGAGTTGCCGGACGGTTCGATCCTGGTGTCAGACGATGCCGGCGGGAAGATCTGGCGGGTGAGCCGCTGACCTGGTGCTGTATTCTGGTCGGCTAACCTCAATGCGCCGGAAAGCGGCCCGTGTGGACCTGGAGGACTGATTCTGGTCAATTCAGACGCCTCCTGCGTCTGCGCTGAACGTACAAACCCACGCACGCAGCCGTAAAGAGATCCGGGTCCAATGCTGGGCGCCGCGCGATGTACTCGGCTACTTTTGATCCGAACTCGCCTTCGCCAAGGTGGCCCTGATCATCCACCAGACGCTCTGCAGCCGTCCAGAGGCTTGGGTCTTCGGGTTCTTGGTCCGTCATCGCCGAGGCCTCTGCCTCCAGCTGAACTCGTCGGACGATGCATTGAATATCGAGAAAGCTCAAGGGCAGTGATCGCCTCGAATCTACTCTGCGTTCCCGTTTGAGGGAGCCGTCGTCGTGCCTCCGAGGCCTGCTTCAGCCCACGCCACCCGCGAGGAGGCGGCGAGGTTCCAACGCGGCTGAGAATCGATGCGGGCCCACTCGATTCCCGCGGAGCCCCGGCGCCGCCGCTCCGGTCACGTAGTCGGCCACTTGACGGCCATAACTCGGCTAGCGCAATTGTTCGCACACCTGGTCGTACCGAATGACGATCACGCTTCAGCGTTGGGCCGATGCGGAGCCGTCCGGGTCCTTGCCATACGCGATTCTCTCTAGGTGAAATCCATGCACGGCCGGGCCCAAACCACGATTTCCCACCGTGCGATCATGCCGGTGCTGATCGCCCTCAGCGTGACGCACCTCCTCAATGACCTTATCCAGTCGCTGATCCCGGCGGTCTACCCGATCATCAAGGACGTGTATCGCCTGGACTTCGGCCAGATCGGAATCATCACGCTCACCTTTCAGGTGACAGCGTCGCTGTTCCAGCCATTGGTGGGCCACTACACGGACAGCCGCCCGATGCCCTTCTCCATGGTGGTGGGGATGGCGTTCACCCTGGCGGGGCTGCTGGGGCTGGCCTTCGCCGGCAGCTATGGGCAGCTGCTTGCGGCGTCCGCCGGCGTCGGACTTGGCTCCTCGATCTTCCACCCGGAAGCGACGCGCATGGCGCGAACGGCCTCCGGCGGCAGGCAGGGGCTCGCGCAGGGAATCTTCCAGGTGGGCGGCCAGGCGGGCGGGTCGCTGGGGCCGCTGCTTGCGGCCTTCGTGATCGTGCCCAACGGCCAGAAGAGCCTGTCCTGGTTCGCCGTCCTGGCGCTTGCGGCGATCGCGCTCATGGTCTGGACCGTGCGGCAGCACCTCGAACACCGCAAGACCCAGGGCGGCGCTGTGTCGAGCAGGTCCGCAGCCGCTCCGTCGTTGTCGCGAGCCCAGATCTTCTGGGCCATGACGGTATTGATCGTCCTGCTCTTCTCCAAGAACGCCTACAACGCGAGCTTCACCTCGTTTTACACTTTTTATCTTCTGGAGCGCTTCGGGGTCTCCATCCAGACCTCGCAGCTCATGCTGTTCCTGTTTCTCGTGTCGGCCGCGGCCGGCGTTCTCGCGGGCGGCATCATCGGGGACAGAGTGGGGCGCGACAGGATCATCTGGTTTTCCATCCTCGGCGCGCTTCCCTTCGCGTTGATGCTGCCCTTCGCCAACCTGTTCTGGACGGGCGTGCTGACGGTGGTCATCAACCTGATCATGGCCAGCGCCTTCGCCAGCATCCTGATCTACGCCATGGACCTCCTGCCCGAACGCGTGGGGCTGATCGGAGGACTGTTCTACGGCCTTTCGTTCGGACTGGGCGGCCTTGCCGCGGCGATCCTGGGCGAAGTCGCCGACGCCGTCGGAATCCAGACGGTCTATCGCCTCTGCGCCTTCCTGCCGGCGATGGGCCTGCTCGCCTATTTCCTGCCGAAAACTCGGCCGCGCGCGGCCGGATGAGGGCTGGCGCCGGCGTTGTGGGTCCGCCGAGCGGCGATGAGGCTTGAGGCCGCAAGCCGCAGCAGCTTGCTGCTCCGCGGTGAGACCTGACCCAACGCCTATCGATCAGCTTGATTGCCGTCCGACGGCCAGAGCCCACCAGTCCAAATGGCTGAGTTCGGCTGCGTGGCCGAGAGCCTTATCATCGTGCTGGGGCCACAACGCCGGCTGCGATCCGGCAGGGTGAGGGAGGCGCGCGATGAGAAAGCTGTTCGTCCTGGCCAGCGCATGTGTCGCTCTGTCCGCAGTTTCCGCGTCCGCCCAGGACAAGGCCGCGATCACCAAGCTGAACGATGCGTTCGAGGCCGCCTTCAAGAAGGGCGACTTCGCCGCCGTCGGCAGCATGTATGCAGAAGACGCCTTTCTCCTTCCCTCCGGCTCCCCCATGATCCATGGGCGGAGCAAGATCCAGGGCTACTGGACGGAAGCCGCCAAGACCATTGGCGACTTGAAGCTCACTACGGAAGACGTCAAGCCGCTCGGAGAGAGCAGCGCGCGGGAAATCGGCACATTCACTCTGGCGAGCAAGGGCGAGCCGCGTCAGGAGATGAGCGGCAAATACGTCGTGATCTGGGAGAAGAGCGGCGGCGCTTGGAAGCTTGCGACGGACATCTGGAACTCGGACAAATAGCTCGCCGGGACGACGATCCGCGTCAGCGGCTCATGTCCGCGAGGGCCTCGCGCATCGCTGTGCTCGGGATTCCGAAGAAGCCCCCATAGGGCGTGTCGAGATCGACGATGACGAACATCACGCTCGATACGCTGACGACCCCGATGCCCAGGACCATCGCCGTCACGCGGCGACGCGGGATCTGCAGCCCGAAACTCACGAAGACGAGGGCCAGCCACAGGCTGATGATGGCGGTGAACACGTTTCCGGAGGGGGCGTGCGTGTCCTCGATCACGGCCCAGCGCCCCTGCAGGGCCGCTTCGTAGGCGGCCCTGCAGCGTGCGGCCGTGTTGGCCCCTGTGTGATCCGACGGAGCCGCCGCATCGATGGCCAGCCCGACTTCGGACATCAGCCTGGCAAGGCTGGCGTCCTCGCCCCGCAACGCCATGCCCTTCGGGTCGGGCATGCCCTCGATGGTCGGCTTTGGCTCGTCCGGCCAGGTGCTGGCGATCACCGCGGCCGTGTACTGCCGGAGCCGAAGCCTCGTCTGCTCCATCGGCGCGCCGAGACCGCGCAGGCACTGGTCGAGCCGCGCCAGCTCAGAGGCGTACGCTGCGCGATTGCGGCTGGCCCCGTCATAGGCGGAGCGCGCCCTGGACAACTGCAGGCTCAGGACAAGAGCCGCGAAGGTCACCAGCAGGCCGGTCATCATGCGAACGGCCTCCATGTTCTCGCTGGAGAGGTGCTCGGTGGGCAGCCGTTTGCGCAGATGCATCCCGGCCAAGGCGCTCAGGCTGAGCAGCGCTAGGAAGCCAAGGCCGTAGAGAAGCTCTGTCATGGTTGGCGCTCGCCTGCCCGCGGCCGGGAGGAAGGGCATGAGGCTGTGTTCCGCCAGCCAATCTAAGCTGAAATGGCACGCCACTGTCCAGGGCGCCCCCTCCCGCGCCTGTCCGTGCGCGTAACGCAGAACCGAGGCCCTCAAGCGCTCGGTGACTGTCCCGGCCCAGTGCGCCTGTAATTTTTGGCCCTCGCTTCAGGCTGGTGTGCCTGTGCGGGCACAGGCTGGCGTTAAGCCAGCGCAACCCCTCCCGTTTAGGGATGAATCGAGATTAATGATGACCTAAATGGGTCATTGTGACCCAGCGGCCCACGGCACAGCGTTTGTAGCAACGTCCCTGCAACAATCGGACGGAACACAATATGGCGTCAGCGGAATTATTTCAGGATCGCTCCCAGCAGTCGCGCCAGCGGCGTGCCGACCTCCTGGTGGCTGTCGGGCTCGGCTCGGCCTGCGTGATCGCCGAAACGCTGTGGCTCGGATTTCTGGCTTGGGTCGGCTTGCGCCTTATCGGCGTGATCTGAATCGGCGACTTCTGGTCGGCAGAGATGGCCTGACCTCACCAATCGATGGCGAGGTCCCCGTCGTCCAGCAATGGCGCGCGAGCGGCGAGCTCCAGAAAAACCGCCAAGCATGCAAGATCTAAAATGGCGTACCACATGGAGGTCTCCATCCCAGGGCCGGCTCCTTAGCGGAGCTCTGCTTGAGGACTTCTGCGACTCAGTACGCGAGAGTTGGAACAAAGGTTCCTTCAAGTTGCGCAAAGGCGCAAGCACTTCCGTCGATCCACGCGGCAGCGGGCGCGTGAACCTCAAGGTGAAGGGCGCATGGAGGGCTGCCGCACTTCAACGGGCCTCGGGTCGGTCTCTGAGCTTAACGGGGCGGAGCTTCACGGTTGTCCTGCCCCTTTCAGGCATGGCTCCCGATGCCTTCAGGTGAGCGCGTGTCCACGTTGGGATATGCGACTTGATCTCGTGTTCCGTCTGGACGCCGTCGGCTTGCGCCTGCGCAGGGTCGCTCTCTGAATCCGAGGGTCACCAGGGTCCAAGAGGCGCACCCGCCGACGTGAGCGTTGTCGTGAACGGTCTGCTTCGCGTAACACGGGCGTGATGTGCCCTGATGCGCGCGTTCAGTTAGTTTCGATCGGCGCCGGGCGCGGCCGTCGCCGAGCAACTCGCCCAAAAAGGCAGGGAGGACAGGATGGCTTTCACAGGCTGGATTCTTGGGGCCACGGCCCTGTTGGCTCAGGTTGGGTTTGCGGCCGCGCAAGATGCTTCGATGAGTTTCTTCGTCACGAGCGTCGGCATCGGCCGCGGCGGCGATCTTGGGGGGCTCGCCGGCGCTGACCAGCACTGTCAGCGCCTCGCGAGCGCCGTGGGCGCGGGCTCCCGGACCTGGCGCGCCTACCTGAGCACCCAAGGCGACGGCGCCGTGAACGCGCGCGACCGCATCGGCTCAGGTCCATGGATGAACGCAAAGGGTGAGGTGATCGCCAAGAGCGTCGACGACCTGCACGGCCCCGCCAACAACCTTACGAAGCAAACCGCTCTGAACGAGAGGGGCGAGGTCGTGAAAGGGCGCGGCGACCAGCCCAACACGCATGATATCCTCACCGGCTCGACACCCGAGGGAACCGCCTTTCCCGGCGGCGCCGACATGACGTGCCGCAATTGGACCAGCAGCACGACTGGAGCGGCCATGTTGGGGCACTCGGACCGGACCGGGCTGGATGAGAGCGCGGCCGCAAAGTCCTGGAACTCGTCACACCCCTCCCGCGGCCCGGGCGGGGGCTGCGCGCAGGATGACCTGCGGAGCACCGGCGGGGCCGGCTTGCTGTATTGCTTTGCAGCTCGATAGATCGGCGAAGGTTTTCAGCCGAGGGCGCTGTCAGGGTGAAGCGCCGTCTCACCTGCAGCGGCGCGATGAGCGTTTGGGCTGGTGACGCGCACACTGGCCTTAAATCCGTAGCGTCTGGAAAAAACCCCGAGCGTCGGCGCGCCAAGTTGCTCGGCCGAAGCCGGCCTCTTTGTTCCGCTGCGTGGCGACTGCGCTACAGCCTGCGGCACTCGATAGGAGGAAGATGCCGCAGGATGGTCGCCTCGGAGGATTGTCATGCACAACCGTCCCGATCGCCGCAGGCAGGAACGAGAGAGATCGCCTGCGCCACCGCCGCTGAACCCGCGCCGCGCCGCGGCCCGGGCCGCCCTGTCGCAGCGCTTGGCCAGAAAGCTTGCCTCCTGCGCGGCGGCCCGGAGCATTGTCGGCTAATTTGTGGGACGTCGGGGGTCGAGAAGGCTTCCCGAAATGCTCGGTGCGCCGGCGTGCGAGAGCCTGACCTTTCCTCCGCACCGGCGGAGCGTCGGCGGCACGCCTGTAGGCTGCTGGAGAAAGAGGCCGGCGCGATGCCTGAGCGGCGCGACCTTCGTCGCTCACGCTATCGCGTGAAGTCCGTGTAAAGAGATCCGGTCTCCGTTCTTGCGCGCCGGTCACGGCGCCGCCCCGGGTTTCGGAGCGCCGCGCCAAGCATGCCCAGAGAGGTCGTTCCATGCCTGACTCCAATATTTCCGGCCCGGAGATCCCGTTTTCGCCGCATACCTCGCACTGGGGCGTGTTTTCGGCCCGGATGAAAGATGGCGAGCTTCAGGTTCGATCCCACCCCGGCGATCCCGATCCCAACGAGGTGATCCAGAACTTCCCCGCCGCCCTGCGCCATCGCGCGCGCATTGCAGGGCCGATGGTTCGGCGCGGCTGGCTCGAGAACGGCCCCGGCCCGGACGATCGGCGCGGCCGAGACGACTACGTGCCGATGTCGTGGACGGCCGTGCTCGACCTGCTCGGCAAGGAGCTGCTCCGCGTGCGCGATGGCTTCGGCCCGGGGGCGATCTTCGGCGGCTCTTATGGCTGGGCCAGCGCCGGCCGCTTCCATCATGCGCAGAGCCAGATCCATCGTTTCCTGAATGTCGCCTGCGGCGGCTACGTCAAGTCGGTGAACAGCTACTCCTCCGGGTCCTCGCAGGTGCTGGTCCCGCACATCATCGGCGAGTACGAGGATCTCACGAAACGCAACGTCTCCTGGGACCAGGTCGCCGAGCACAGCGACATCGTGCTGGCCTTCGGCGGCATGGCGCTGAAGAACTCGATGGTTGCCGGAGGCGGCGTCAGCAAGCATGTCGAGCGGGGCGCGATGCAGCGTGCGGCCGAGCGCGGCTGCGCATTCGTGCTGGTCAGCCCCCTGCGGGCCGATCTGCCGGACGAGGCGCAAGCGCAGTGGATCTCCTGCGCTCCGGCCAGCGACACGGCCCTGATGATGGCCATCGTCCACACCTTGGTCGTCGAGGGCCTGCACGACCGGGGGTTCCTGGAGCGCTGCACCGTCGGATGGTCGATTTTCGAGCGCTACCTGCGAGGCGAAACCGACGGCCAGCCCAAGGACGCCGCCTGGGCGGAGCCGCTGACAGGCGTCGCCGCCGCCGAGATCGTCGCGCTGGCGCGGCGCCTCGCCGGCAAGCGCGCGCTGATCGTGGTGTCGCATTCGCTGCAGCGGGCCGAACACGGCGAGCAACCGGTCTGGATGGGCATGGTGTTGGCCGCGGCGCTCGGCCAGATCGGCCTGCCTGGCGGCGGGTACGCCTACGCCCTCGGGGCCATCGCCTATTACGGCCGCCGCTTCAACGCCGTGCCCCTGCCGACCCTGTCGCAGGGACGCAACTGCGTGCGTGATTTCATCCCGGTCGCGCGCGTCTCCGACATGCTGCTCAACCCCGGCCGGACCTACCGCTACAACGGCGAGACCCGGACCTATCCCGAGATCAAGCTGGTCTACTGGGCCGGCGGCAATCCGTTCCATCACCACCAGGACCTCAACCGGCTGCGAAAGGCCTTCGCTCGCGTGGATACGCTGGTGGTCCATGAGTTGGCCTGGACCGCGACGGCCCGCCATGCCGATTTCGTCCTGCCCTGCACCATGACGCTGGAGCGCGAGGACATCGGCGGCAACTCGAATGACCCTTTGCTGGTCCCGATGCGCTCGGTCGCCCCGCCTTATGGCCAGGCGCGCGACGACTACGAGATTTTCGCGGATCTGGCCGAGAGGCTCGGCGCGCGCGAGGCCTTCACCGAGGGCCGCAGCGTGCTGGAGTGGCTCGAACACCTGTACCAGCCGACCCGCGACGGCCTGGCGGCCCTGGGGCTGCCGGCGCCGAGCTTCGCCGAATTCTGGGCCAACGAAGGCTACGAACTGCCGCAGCAGCCCGATGATGGCGGCAATCTGCGCGCCTTCCGCGAGGACCCGGAAGGCAGGCCACTGGCGACCCCGAGCGGAAAACTGGAGATCTACTCCGAGACCATCGCGAGCTTCGGCGAGGCCGATTGCCCCGGGCATCCCGTCTGGCTCGGGGCTCCATACCAGCCTGACGAGACCACGCCCTACGTGCTGGTCGCCAACCAGCCGAGAACGCGTCTGCACAGCCAGCTCGATTTCGGGGGCCACAGCGCGGGCGCCAAGCATCGGGGACGCGAGGTGGCGCGGATGCATCCCGAGGACGCAGCCGCCCGCGGCATCCAGGACGGCGACATCATCCGTCTGTTCAACAGCCGCGGCGCCTGCCTAGCCGCCGTCGTGCTCACCCAAGACATCCGGCGCGGCGTGATTCAGCTGCCGACCGGGGCCTGGTACGACCCTGCCGACCGGGACGAAGACAAGCCGCTCTGCGTCCACGGCAATCCCAATGTCCTGACGCGCGACATCGGCACCTCGGCGCTGGCTCAAGGCTGCACGGGGCAGCTCACGACGGTTCAGGTGGAGCGGTTCGACGGCAACTTGCCGCCCATCCAGGCCTACGATCCGCCCGTGGCCGGGGCGACATGAGGACGGGGCGCAGCCCGCGCCTCTGAACGCGCGCGGGATGGGCGCGCCCGGGCGACCATCGGCTGGGCCCTGGCGGGGGCGCCGAATGCAAGCCCGACCTCCATGGGCTCGGTCGACCAGGTCTGCCAGGAAGTCGGCCGCACTCGCCTTACCGCCGCGCAAAGCTCGCCCGAGTGTTCCCCCAGCCCGCCCCGAATTCCAGTCCTGTCCGCCCGACCTGAGCGGTCCCCGGCCTGCGGGCCGTGTCGCCATGAGCACGGGTCGGAGCCGTCCGCCTTCGAAGGTGTCCGGTTTTGCCCGTCACGGGCCCTCGCTGGCCCTCTCTGTCCTGCTATGCTGTCCTTGGCCGAAGATGGACGGACGCGCAGGGGTCCGAAAGCGGGAGGAAGCCATGGCGGTTCACGAGGCGCGATCCGTGTCCGGTTCGCACTGGCGCAGCGCCCCTCTCGCCCGTCACGCCATGGCCTATGTGCTGGCGGGCGGGCGCGGCAGCCGTTTGCTGGAGCTGACCGACAAGCGCGCCAAGCCCGCCGTCTATTTCGGCGGCAAGTCACGGATCATCGACTTCGCGCTGTCCAACGCCCTCAATTCGGGCATCCGCCGCATCGGGGTCGCCACCCAGTACAAGGCGCACAGCCTGATCCGCCACATGCAGCGGGGCTGGAACTTCCTGCGTCCGGAGCGCAACGAGAGCTTCGACATCCTGCCCGCAAGCCAGCGCGTGTCGGAGGACTTCTGGTATCGCGGCACGGCCGACGCGGTCCATCAGAACGCCGACATCATCGCGAGCTATGACCCGAAATACATGGTCGTTCTCGCAGGCGACCACGTCTACAAAATGGACTACGAGCTCATGCTCCAGCAGCACGTGGAGCAGGACGCCGATGTCACCGTGGCCTGTGTCGAAGTTCCCGTGACCGAGGCTTCCGGTTTCGGGGTGATGCATGTGGACGAGCACGACCGCATCATCTCGTTCCTGGAGAAGCCGAAGGAGCCGCCCTCCCTGCCGGGGCGGCCTGATGTCGCTCTGGCGAGCATGGGCATCTATGTCTTCGCCACGCGCTTCCTGATGGATGTGTTGCGCCGCGACGCAGAGGACGCCGGCTCCAGCCACGACTTCGGCAAGGATCTGATCCCCTCCATAGTCGCCAACGGCAAGGCGGTGGCGCATCACTTCGCCCGCTCATGCGTGCGCTCGCACGCCGAGACGGGGCCGTATTGGCGCGACGTCGGAACCGTCGACGCCTACGCGGAAGCCAATCTCGATCTCGCGGACGCCTCCCCGGAGCTCGACCTCTACGACCGCGACTGGCCGATCTGGACCTTCAGCGAGATCGTCCCGCCCGCCAAGTTCGTTCATGACGAGGAGGGGCGCCGCGGCATGGCGGTGTCGTCGCTGGTGTCCGGCGGCTGCATCGTCTCAGGGGCCGTCTTGCGACGCTCACTGCTGTTCACGGGCGTGACGGTGCACTCCTACGCGCAGCTGGAGAACGCGGTGGTGCTGCCCTACGCCCAGATCGCCCGCTCCGCCCGTCTGCGCAACGTGGTGATCGACCGCGGGGTCGCGATTCCCGAAGGCCTCGTCGTGGGCGAGGACCCTGAGCACGACGCCGCCCGCTTCCGCCGCACGGAAAAAGGCTTCTGCCTGATCACCCGCCCCATGGTCGAGCGGCTTGCGGGCGCGACCAGCGGATGAGCTTGCGGGTCCTGTCCGTCGCCTCGGAGGTGTTTCCGCTGGTCAAGACCGGCGGGCTGGCCGACGTGGCCGGCGCGCTGCCGCGCGCGCTCGAACGGCTGGGCGTGGCCGTCTCGACGCTGCTGCCCGGCTATCCGGCGGTGCTCAAGGCCCTTCCGCATCTCGAAACCGTCCACGCCGCGTCAGACATGTTCGGCGGACCGGCGCGTCTGCTGCGCGCCCGCGCCTCGGGCCTTGACCTCTTGGTGCTGGACGCGCCGCACCTGTACGCCCGCGCCGGGGGCCTCTACGCGGACGCCTCCGGACGCGACTGGCCGGACAACGCCTTGCGCTTCGGGGCGCTGGCCCGCATGGCGGCGGAGATCGGGCTGGGCCGAACGCCTCTGCCCAAGCCCGAGGTGGTGCACGCCCATGACTGGCAGGCCGGCTTGGCGCCAGCCTACCTGCATTACGCCGGGGCGAAGCGCCCGGGAACGATGATCACCATCCACAACCTGGCCTTTCAGGGTCGCTTCGAGGCGCAGGTGCTTGCGCCTCTGGGCCTGCCGCCGGAGGCTTTCCACATCGAGGGGGTCGAATATTTCGGCGGGGTCGGCTTCCTCAAGGCCGGGCTTCGCTTAGCCGACCGCATCACGACGGTGTCGCCCACCTACGCGGCCGAAATCCAGCGCCCGCAGGCCGGCATGGGCCTGGATGGTCTGCTGCGGCACAGGGCGGACAGGCTGTCCGGCATCCTGAACGGGATCGACACCAAGGTTTGGAATCCGGCGCACGACCCCCGTCTCCCGGCGCCCTTCGAGGCCGCCCGGCTGGATGGCAAGATGCGGGCCAAGCAGGCGCTGCAGCAGCGGCTTGGGCTTGACCTCGACCCGCAGGCCATGGTCGTGGGCGTGGTGAGCCGCCTGTCGTGGCAAAAAGGCCTCGACCTCCTGCTCGAGGTCCTGCCGCATCTGCTCGCCGGCGGCGGTCAGCTCGCGCTGTTGGGCGCAGGCGAGGCGGCGCTTGAGGACGCGTTCCGCCGGGCCGCCTCCGACTCGCCCGGCGCGGTCGGATGCGCCTTTGGCTACGACGAGGGGCTCGCCCACCTGATCCAGGGCGGGTCGGACTTCATCCTGGTGCCCTCCCGCTTCGAGCCTTGCGGCCTGACCCAGCTGTGCGCGCTGCGCTACGGATCGCCGCCCATCGTCACCCGGGTCGGCGGATTGGCCGATACGGTGATCGACGCCAATTTCGTGGCCCGAGCGGCCGGCGTCGCGACGGGGATCGTTGCGCGGGATATCGATGCGCAGAGCCTGGCGGAGGCGCTCGACCGCGCCGCCGCGATCTTTGCGCTGCCGGGCGAGATGGCGCAGCTGCGCCGCCGCGCCATGGCGACGGAGGTCTCCTGGGACGGCCCCGCCCAGGCGTATCTCCGTCTGTACCAGGGCATCGCTGGCGTCAGCTGAACAGAGCCGGCAAGCCTCGTTCGAGGGCAGCGGACCACCGCCCCGCTTGAGCGGCGGGCCAAAGATCCTGCCCCAAAAGCGCCGATCAGGATTATGCTTTGCGCCACTGTCGCGCGCCGCTCGCGGGAGCGGGCGCCAAGACGAGTGCGGAGCTCCGCATCGTGGACGACAAAGTCGCCGGCGGACCAGATCCTCCGCCGCTGCCGGGCGCGGCCGCGGAGCGCGTCAACACCTTGGCGCATTTTCACCGCGCCGAGATCGCCCGCATGGCGGGCTGGCGCGATCGCATCGACCGAACCACCAACTGGGCGATCACGGTGGTCGCGGCGATGCTGTCGGTCTCGCTCTCCACCCCCAGCGCTCATCACGGCGTGCTGCTCTTCGCCATGCTGCTGGTTTGGCTGCTGCTGTGGATCGAGGCGCGCCGCTACCGCTTCTTCGACGTCTACCGGGCGCGGGTGCGACTGATGGAGCGCCACTACTTCGCCGAGGTTTTCGATCGCGGGGCGACCCTCCATGCGACCTGGGGCCGGTCGCTGGCCGAGGATCTCCGCGCGCCGCGCTTCCGCATAGGGCGGCGGGCCGCCATGTCGCGGCGGCTGCGGCGCAACTACATCTGGATGTTCCTGATCCTGCTGCTGGCCTGGGTGCTGAAGATCAGTTCGTCCAAGTTGCAGCAGAGCGACCGCACCGACGTCCTCCAGTCGCTCGATGACGTCGTCGCCAACGCCTCGCTCGGCCCCCTGCCGGGCTGGTTGGTGATGGCGCTCCTCGCGGCCTTCTATCTGTGGTTGACCTGGTTGTCTTTGTCGGTCGGGCCGAAACGCGGCGACGACGGAGACGTGCATGTCTGATCGAGCCGCATCAGCCTTAGAAACGGAAACTTTGGTCCGAGCGCGTGGTATTGGAATACAGTATTCCAGTCATGATCACACTTTCGTATGCGGAAAAGATCTGGACCCCAAGGATTGGGCATGAGAGCGTGATGGAAGGTCCAATTTCCCAACTCTGGCGCATGGTAATGCCAGATGCAAAATCGTCGATTTGTCTTCATTGGAGGGTCAAGGAAGAACAAGAAGCGCGACAGGGGCGAAAAATGTTGCTTGCGTGCCTGAGAAGAGTTGCGGCCTTGGCCGAAGACAGCGGCGCCGTCGAGTGCTCGTTGAACACTCCGGCGCTCATGGATGCAGACCTGATGATTCTGCTGGCGAACGACCTGCTGGAAATCGGCGGCGTGATCGCGGGGCCGGAGGGCAAGATCCGGTACGTCATCACCGCCAAGGGGCGCGCGCTCATGGACGGCAAGCCCTTACGAGCATCCTACGTGAGGCATGGCGACAACTGGCTCGCCGGGCCCTGCTGGACCGACCTGAAGGGGCGTTATGGCGGGGGCGCCGGCCACTGAGAGCTGCGTGGGGGACGCCCCGGTGACAGAAGCCTTACACAGGACTCCACGGGCGCAGCCGAGGCCACTGGCTCCGACCGTATCAAGGCTTTGGGAGGCGGCGGGTATCTGACCCTGCCGCTGTTTCAGCGGGTGGAGAGCTGGGCGCCGGCCTCGCTGCAAATTGCCTTAAGGGCGACCAGGATCGCGTGCTCGTCCGAGACAGAGCGGTGCCGTTGCAAAGACGGAACCAGGATGGCCGCATCGGCGTGACCGGCGTGGCCGATGACGGGGCAGACGATGTCGGTCACCGCGATGATGTCACGGCTTGGTGCGATGCGATGGCCCTGCAAACGAATGGCGGCGAACAGATTGCGAAGTTCACGGGAGTCGATCTGTTCCCGCTCCGTTGGGCCCGCATCACGCATCAGGGCGTGTCGGCTGGCCTCCGACTGGAATGCGAGGATAAGGAGGCCAGAATTGGCTTCCAGCGCGGGGCGGCCATAGCCTGGGCGGACGGTCAAGGTTGCGTCCAAATGCCCTGACGTCGTGGCGATCACCACCGTCTGTGCCCTGCTCAGCACGACCAGATGTGCTGCCTGCCCCGATTCTTCGCTGAAGCGCTCCATCAGGGGTAGGACAACCGACGTCAATTGCCGTCCCCCCGGTGTCCTGATGCCGAGATCAAAGAGGCGGCGTGACAGCGCCAACCTTTCCGTGCCTGCTTCACGCACGAGATAGCCGCGCTGCTGCAGCACGAAAACCATCCGGAAAATCTCGCTCTTCGAGCGTTGAAGGCGCTCGGCGATGGCGCGGGTCGAGAGAGGCTCGCCGACCTCCGCCAGCAGCTCGAGGATGTCGAGTCCCTTCTCCAGCGCCGGCGCGGCGTACGCGCTCTTGTCGCCATTCTCTGGTTCAGACGCGTCAGTCATTCTGCTTCATATATGAAGATTGACATCAAATAAGAAGCACCGCAGTCTCGTTGTAAAGTGGGGGATCGATGGAATTGCCTGCGCCCGTTCGTTCCGGTGATCCGATTCCTACCACCGCGCTCCAGACAGCGCTTCAGGGAAGGACGCCATGAAATATGGGCTCCAGTTTCGCGATGTCTTTGCGGCCTGGGAATCCCTCCTCGATGGTGTGTTGATCACGCTCCTGCTCTCCGCTTGCGCCATGTTGGGCGGACTTGCCATCGGGATCGCCTGCGCCGCTGGTCGTGTTTACGGGCCCGGCTGGCTGAAGCGCCTGGTCGCCGCCTATGTCGAGGTGATCCGGAATACGCCGCTGCTGGTCCAGCTCTTCCTGATCTTCTTCGGTCTGCCCAGCTTCGGCATTCGGCTCGACGGTTTCACGGCGGCGGTCCTCGCACTTGTGATCAATCTGGGCGCCTATACGACAGAGATTGTACGAGCTGGGTTGGAGGCCGTGCCAAGGGCGCAGGTCGAGGCGGGACATTCTCTGGGGCTCTCGGGTCTTCAGGTCTTCCGCTACATCGTCATGTTCCCGGCGTTGAAGGCGATGTTCCCGGCGCTCGCCAGCCAATTCGTGCTGCTTATGCTGGCGACAAGCATCGTGTCGCAAATCTCGGTGGAGGACCTGTTCCACGCCGCCTCCATTGTGCAGTCCCGAACTTTTCGTGATTTCGAAGTCTACGTAGTGATTGGTGGGCTCTATCTCGGGCTCGCCTTTGTATTCCGTGGATTGTTCGCTGCGCTCTATTATTGGACTTTCGCCCGTCGATGATTAGAACCTTCTCCTATGTCGACGTGATGTATTTGGTTGCCGCGGCGCGCTGGACGCTGGCTTTGACCTCGACTGCCTTCGTCGGCTCGGCCTTGCTCGGATTTCTTTTTGCAATTGCCCGCATATCGCCCATTGCCCCGCTGCGCTGGCTCGTGGCGGCGCTCGTCTACATTGTGCAGGGCACACCGCTTTTGGTGTGGCTCTTCATGATCTTCTTCGGCCTGCCGCTGGTCGGCGTCTCGGTCAATCCGTGGCTTGCGGCCGCTGTCGCGTTCTCGGTCTACGGCAGCGCCTTCCTGGGCGAGATCTGGCGCGGGGCCCTTGTGTCGATTGCCAAGACGCAGTGGGAGGCCGGCGCATCGCTGGGCCTCTCGACATTCCAGCAGCTTCGCTACGTGATCGTCCCGCAGTCGATCCGGATCGCGATCCCCCCGACCGTCGGCTTTCTTGTTCAACTCATCAAGAACACCTCACTGGCCGCGACGATCGGACTAGTGGAGCTGACGCGTGAAGGCCAGCTCACGGCCGCCGGCACATACAAGCCCTTCGCGGTCTACATCACGGTCGCCTCCATCTACTTCGTCCTGTGTTTCCCTCTTACCCAGTGGAGCCGCTCACTGGAGCGGAAGTTCGATGGCGCTCGTTGAAGTCCAGAGGATCAGCAAGAGCTACGGCGCGCTGCAGGTGCTGACGGACGTGTCGCTTGACGTGGCGAAGGGCGAGGTCGTGGCGTTGATCGGCCGCTCGGGCTCGGGCAAGAGCACGCTGCTGCGTTGCATCAATGGGCTGGAGCCGATCCAGGCCGGCGCCATTCGCATCGACGGCGTGCAAGTCAACGATCCGACGACCAATCTGCGCAAGCTGCGGCAGGAGGTTGGCATCGTCTTCCAGAGCTTCAACTTGTTCCCGCATCTCTCGGTCAGCGACAACATCACCCTGGCCCCGCGCGTGGTGAAGAACCAGCCGCCTGAGGCGGCTCGGGAGCTCGCCCGCGAGGTGCTGCGGCGCGTAGGGCTCGAGGACAAGCTGGACGCCTTCCCGGCGCAGCTTTCGGGTGGACAGCAGCAGCGCGTCGCCATCGCTCGTTCGCTGGCGATGCGGCCCAAGGTCATGCTGTTCGACGAGGTGACCTCCGCGCTCGACCCCGAACTCACCGGGGAGGTGCTGAAAGTGCTCGAATCCGTGGCCCGGGAAGGAATGACCATGATCCTGGTGACCCACGAGATGGGCTTCGCCCGTCGTTTCGGCTCGCGCGCGGTCTTCATGCACGAAGGCCGAATTCACGAAGAAGGCCGGGCCGCGGCCATGCTCGCCGAGCCGAAAACGCTCGAGTTGCAGACCTTTCTCAATGCAGTTCTGCACTGAGGATCCAGAGAACAAGAGAACCAGGGAGAGAAAGCATGCGCGCAGTTCTTGCCGGGTTGGCCGCGTTGGCCGTCGCTGCCTTCGGCTCGGTGGAGGCCAGGGCGGACAAGTTGCAGGACATCTTGCAGAAAGGGGTCGTGCGCATCGGCGTGCCTCTCGATGCGCCTCCCTTCGGCTCGCAGGACGAGAACCGCAAGGCGGTCGGCTTCGACATCGAGATGGCCGAGATGGTGGCCAAGGGCCTTGGGGTGAAGTTGGAGATGCAGCAGATCACGGGCGCAAACCGCGTTCCGTTCCTGCTCACCGACAAGGTCGACATCGTGATCTCGGTGATGGGCCTGACGCCGGAGCGCGCCAAGCAGATCCTCTTCACGGCGCCGTATGCCAACACCTTCCTGGCCGTCTACGGGCCGAAGTCTTCGGCTGTGACCAGCCCGGAGACGATCGGATCCGCCCGCGTGGCGGCCGCAAAGGGCTCGACCCAGGAGCTCGCGATCAGCGCTTCGGCGCCCAAGGCGAGCCTGCTGCGCACGGAGGACGACGCGACGGCCGCGGCCGCCTACATCACCGGGCAAGCCGATCTGCTCGCCACCAACAGCATCGTGGCCCAGGCGCTCGCCAAGCAGAACCCGACCAAGGAGTTCGAGCGCAAATTCACCATCCGCCGCAGCCCGGCGCACATGGGCGTGCAGATGGACCAGCACAATCTCGTGCGCTGGCTGGACGGTTTCATTTTTTTCAACACGATGAACGGCGAACTCGACCGGCTGCACCGCAAATATCTCGACATGCCGATGGATCCGCTGCCGAGCCTCTGAGGCCTGCCCGATTCCTGCCGACGGGAGAGGGCAGAACCGCCCCACGCCCGTCGCTGCCCTCGGGGCCACAAGCTCGGCGCCAGGGGGGTGCGGCCGAGAAGCCCACCCCTGCCCCCTCCTTGCCCGCAGGGCGGGGATCTCCCAGCGCGTCCTGAAATCCAGAGCCGGAGCCCGTTGAGCCAGTCATGACCATCACACGCATTGGATCCGAGCCGCGCCCATCCAGCGCATTCCTCACTGTCGATCCGGATCGAAACGGCAAGCAATCCGGGTTCGTGATGATCCCGCACTCGCCGGATGACGACGCATGGGGCGCCACGGCTGTCCCGATCGCCATCATCAAGAACGGCTCCGGTCCGACCGCGATCCTCGAGGGTGGAAATCACGGCGACGAATATGAGGGACCGATCACGATCTGCGACATGATCCGCGATCTCGACCCTGGCCGGGTCCAGGGTCGACTGATCCTGATGCCTGCCAACAACGTTCACGCCGTCATGGCCGGCAAGCGCACCTCGCCTGTCGACGGCCTGAATTTCAACCGCACGTTCCCGGGCGATCCGCGCGGCACCATCACCCAGCAGATCTCCGCCTATGTCAGCGACCACATTCTGCCGCTCGGCGACGCTTTCCTCGACCTGCACTCCGGCGGCTCCTCGCTCGATATCATCCCGAGCGCGATCATCGAGCCAACCGATGATCCCGCGCTGCACAAGCGAAACGTCGCAGCCGTGCAGGCCTTCGACGCCCCGATGACCGTGGTGATCAGCAACCTTGGCGAGCCGCGGACCGCGACAGCTGCCGCCTGCCGCGCCGGGCTTGTCACGGTCGGCACCGAGATGGCGGGTGGCGGGACTGTATCGCTGCCGGCCCTTCAGGTCTGCCGGCGGGGCGTCGCCAATGTGCTTGACCACTTGGGAATCCTGGCCCGCGACGAGCCGCAGGCGGAGCGCGGCGGCGGGCAAATCCTGGAGCTGCCCGGCGCCTCAGCGTATGTCTACGCGACGGCTGACGGCATCTTCGAGCCCTTTCACGCCAACGGCACGAAGGTCAGCGCCGGCGAACCCGCAGGCCGCATCCATTGCACGTGGGATCCCACGCGCGCCCCAGCGACGCTGCACTATTCTGCTGACGGAATTCTCTATGGCCGCCGCCAGCCCGGCCGAGTCAGGCCGGGGAATTGCTGCCTGGTCGTAGCCGCCCCCTACAAGGGGGTGCTCTCATGATCGATCTCGCGGCCATTGAAAAAGCGCGCGAGCGCATTGCGCCATACATCCGAAAGACGCCGACACTGCCCTTCACGCAGCTGAGCACGGGTGATCAGCGAGACTTCGAGGTCACGCTCAAGCTAGAGCTGCTGCAGGCGGCAGGGTCGTTCAAGGCGCGGGGCGCGATGAATCGCCTGCTGACCCTGAGCACAGGCGAGCTTGCTCGCGGCGTCGTCACGGCTTCGGGCGGGAATCACGGGCTCGCCATCGCCCGATCGGCGCACGTGCTCGGCGCACAGGCGACAGTCTTCCTGCCGTCCAATGTCGTGGCCGACAAGGTCAGAAAGCTGAAGCAGTGGGGAGCCTCTGTGGAGATCGTTGGCGACGTCTGGGACGAGGCGAACGCCGCCGCCCTCGCGCACGCGGAGAGGACCGGCGCAACTTACGCGCACCCGTTCAGTGATCCGCTCGTGGTGGCAGGGCAGGGCACGCTCGGGCTGGACATCCTCGACGACATGCCGGACGTGGACGTCATCCTCGTCGCCATCGGCGGTGGCGGCCTGATCAGCGGGCTGTCGACCGCGGTGAAGGCCAAACGGCCGGCCACGCGCATCATCGGGATCGAGCCATTCGGATCGCCCACCCTGCACGCCTGCTTCGAGGCCGGCAGGCTGGTGGCTCTCGACCGGCTTGAGACGCGCGTCGCGACAATGTCCTGCCGGCAAACGGATCAGGCGATCTTCGAGATCGCGCGGGCCAATGTCGACGAGGTGATCCTGGTCGGGGACGACGAGATGGAACGGGCGGCCCGCTCGCTGTGGTTTGAATGCGGCGTCGCCGCGGATCTTTCAGGCGCAGCCTCAGTCGCCTTGCTCCAATCCGGACGAGCGTCGCTGGCCCCGGGTGCGCGCGTTTGTGCCCTGGTCTGTGGAGCGGGCGCGGACGGGATGTCCTCAGGCGAATCCCGCTGATCGGCCTTTGCCAACTTAAAGTTGCGCCCGGGCAAGCCGTCGTCGCACGCTGGAGGATGGCCGCGCAGCAACGGACGGCGTCGGGCGCCGTGGACGAGATCGGGAAAGCCGCGGCGCCCCTTCGCGGTGATGGACGCCAGATCGAAGAAGTCCCTTCTGAGCGTCGACCGGGACGAGGCCGACGAGGCTTACCGGAGAGGTCCAGACCAGCGCCAAATGCCTGCAGCGCTGGATCAGGCCTGCCTCGCTGGGCTCGCCGCGGCACGGGCGGGGCCGTGGTAAAATCACGCGCGCGAGCCTGCCTCGCCGGCAGGTCCTCGTTAAGCCGGGAGGGCTCCCCGGCGCTCCGGAGGCGCCGGAATGGTCCTCGGGAGGTTGCCATGACGACCTACATCATGCTCGCCAAGTTCACCGACCAGGGCATCCGCAACGCGAAGGACTCGCCGGACCGTCTCGACTGGGCGAAGCAGCTGCTTGAACAGATGGGCGGCGAGTTCAAGCTGTTCTTCCTGACCATGGGCAAGTACGACTTCGTCGCGGTCTACGAGGCGCCGGATGATGCAGTCGGCGCGCGCTTCACGTTGCAGCTTGGCATGTTGGGCAACATGCGCACGCAGACGCTGAAGGCGTTCCCGGAGCCCGCCTATCGCGAGATCATGCGGACGCTGGCGTAAGCTGCGAGCCGGTCTCCCGGCGCACCAGGCAGAACGAGCTGGTTGAGCGCTTCGGCGTTTCGTCACAGGGTCAGCGCTGACAGGAGCGTCACGACCGGAGATCTGCCCGTGCTCACGCGGGACAGGCAGTCTCGGGCGAAGAGGCGTCCCCCGGTCGCGTTTTCGGCCGCTCCGCACAGCCCGATCTCGAGCGCATAGCGTTGCTCCTCAACCTTGAGCAGCTGGGCCGTCACATAGATGAAGGCCACGGTTCCGAGCGTGGCGAGGCCCAACCGCCGCATCCGTTCACCGTTCGACAACGACGTACCCTCCCGTGGGACCGACGCCTTTCGGAACGGGAACGCTGGTCCCCTGATAGTCGCTGTTCATGACCAGATTGGCCTTGTTGCGCACTTCCATCTTGCGAACCACGATGATCGTATACGCCGATCCGCCAGAGATCGCGTTGGGGCTGTTGCTCGGGTCGGTGCCGGGCGGCAGCGGCGCAAGGCCGTCGTTTTCGTCGGGATCGCCGTCATCGACCGCTGCCTTGCTCGCGGCGTCATCCAGGTCGATCCTGAGATAGCCCTGCTTCAGGTAGATCGTCCCCAGCAGCTTGGTCACGCCAAGGCTGTTGACGAAGTATTCCTTCTTCGCCTTGCCAGCCGGATCCTCGATGAACAGGAACCCGGGATAGCTCCCGCCCGTGGGGGCCGAGAGACTGACGAAGGAGCCAGACAGAAAGGCGAAGGTTCCGCCGTTCATGAAATAGAACGTGACGCCGTCGCCGGGAGCGGTCTCCAGCCGGCCGCCTTTGCGCACGATGAGCCCGTCCAGTTTGCCGAACCCCTTGGGCGGAGCGCCGAAGGCGATCACGCCGCCGCCCCGGATGACGACCCGTCCGCCGCTCATGACCTCGATGCGCTTGTAGCAAAGGGTGACGGGACCGGTGATGATGGTCACGACCTCGCCCGAGCGGACCCGCAGGTCGTTGATGCATGGGGGCGTGAAGGGCGCGGGAGCGCGCGCGGCCAGGGGATCGTCCGCCGGGGGGCAGGCGACCGGGGTTGGGGCAAAGACCTGCAGGGCTGCGCTCCGCCTGGGCGCCGTGGCGGCGCAGATTTTCGAGGCGCGCACTTGCGAGGTCGCGTCATCGGCGAACAATCCGTCGGCCGAAGCGGAGTCCGACTGCACCGCGCAGTCCTTGGCGGTGACCCTGGACCCCTTCAGCATCGCAACGGTTTTGTTCTCCTTCCGCTCCAGGGACAGGACGCACAGCGGCGAGGCGCCCATCAGCCGGGCGACCGACTCGACCCCGATCTGGTCAGGCGCCGCCCCGAGGTGCCTCAAGGCGTAGGTCGCCACTTTGCGGGACAGCACGGTCTTGAGCGTCTGGCGGTCGTAATCGACGGTGGTGATGACGTCGATCTGCCCAGACGGCGTCTGGATCGTTCGATGCTCGCTCTGGGATCCGGAGTGCTGCGCAGAAGACGCGGCCCCGCCGGCTTCGAACCTTGGCGCCTCGCCCTTCAGCTTGCTGGCGACGAAGCTCGCCGCCAAGCTTGCGAGACGCCGGCTGTCGGGATTGGCGAGGCGCAGCTCGGAGGCGGCGGCGAGGCTCGCGCTGTCGGCGGCGTCCTGCAGCGTGCTTCGTTCTCTGTAGATGCTGGCGTAGTCGGTGGCCACGACGCCCATGCCGAAGACGAGCGGAGCCATCACACCGAACAGCATCGCAATGGAAGCCTCGGTGCACTGGAACAGGCGGAATACAGATCGGGGAATGATCATTCTCTGTTCGTATCGCTGACCAGAAAAAATTGAGTGTGGCCGACCAAAGAAAACAGGGTGGCTCGTGCAGGAACTTATTAGTGAACAGCACGACGCCGGCCGCCTTTGGACTGCCACCGGCTCCATGGCCACGGAAGAGCAGAGCGTCTCAAAGTACCGGCGCAGTGGGCAGGCGGCGTTGTCGTGAGCGCCCCTGACCTCCCCGCCCTTCGGCGCGAACTGGAGGTGACGAGACGTCAGGTCGCTTGTGCTGCGAGGGGCCCGAGCCGAGGCGGGGCGAGCCGCGCCCAAGCGGGACGGCTGAACAGGAACCCGACGCGCGTGCCGCGCACGGCGCGCTCGGCGAGGAGGAGCGTGACCACGGCTAGGATCGTGACCGCCAGAGCCGTCCATCCCGGATCGCCGTCGGGAAAGAGCCGGGCCGTAAGGTCGCGTCCGACCGCCATGGGCAGGAAGAAAGCCAGGTAGATCACGAGCGAGCGGCGCCCCAGCATCGAAAGCCCGGCAAGTCATCGAACGTGCCCGATGGGCCGCAGCCGTGACCACCGCGGCGGCTCCGGCGAGACCGAGCGCGAGCCGCAGGACCGGGACCGTCGACACCGTCGCGACACCGAGCACAGGGGCAGGGGTCGTAACGGCGAAGCCGTTCAGCGCGGCCCAGAGCAGAAGGCCCGCCAGGGAAGCCATGAAGCTTGGACCAGCCAAACTGGCCAGCGCGCGGCGAACTCGTCGAGCTTGGTCCAGCGTCGACGTAGATCCGCCAGGGACGGTCGAGGACGCGCGACGCGAACAGCCCCGAGATGAGGAAGAAGTCCGGCATCCGGAACGATTTGGCGAAAGCCACGGCGGCGTGCACTAAGCCCTCGCGCCCGAGCGCCTAGCCGAGCCCGAGCTTCGTGTGCATCGCCACAACTATGAGGATGCACAAGCCTTGACGGTGTCGACGATGGCCATTCGGTCTGAAGCGCAGGGCATGCCCACATGACGACGCGGGGCGGTTTTAAGTTGGCCTTTCCTCCGAGTGGCCGATTCGGGCGGGTCGGCTTTCGAGGGGACAGAACGGCCCAAGGCACGATGATTCTTCCGGTTGCAAGAAGGCCAGACTTCGGCCCCGTTGCGAAGCGGGGTTTCTGATCATCGCCGACGGAGGAGGGCCCGCTTCGTCGCCCCAGCCGCGTGGTTCAAGCAAGACCTTGGAGAAGCTGGCCCATTTCCGACAGATGATTCATGCGCCGGGGCGCCCGCCGGGGTTGCAAAACCGCAACACGCCGCCGGAAAGCTTTGGATATGGGCAGCATTTGGGCAGAACCAAGTTGAACGACCGGTCGGATCAGCTACCTTCCCTTCAGTGACAGGGGGGCTTCCCTGTCGCGAGTCGGGACGAGGGCGTTCGCAGGCGTACCGATTAGCAGGGAGGGGCTCATGACGAGCGCCCCCAAATCCGCAACTTGGAGGTTCCACAATGAAGCTCGTTAAGAGCCTGCTGCTTGGGAGCGCCGCCGGCATCGCTGCCGTCGCGACCGCCCAGGCCGCCGACCTGCCGTCCAAGAAGGCGGCCCCGGTCGAGTACGTTCGCGTTTGCTCGACCATGGGTGCTGGCTTCTTCTACATCCCCGGCACCGACACCTGCATCCGCGTCGGCGGCCGAGCCGCCTACGAGTTCCAGTACGGCCAGCCCTTCGTGCGTAACGACGCCACGACCGGCTCGCGCACCACGGGCCGCATGTACATGGACGCCCGCACGGCGACCGAGTACGGCCTGGTCCGCGCTTACGTCCGCGTCGACGTCCGTCGTCGTATCGGCCAGATCTACTCCGGCTCGCAGGCTCGTACGGGCATCGCCTTCACCGGCTCGAGCGTGGACTACAACGGTCAGGCTCAGACCACGGTCGACCTGAACCGCGCCTTCGTTCAGTTCGGCGGCATCACCGCTGGCCGCACGCAGTCGTTCTTCGACTTCTACTCGGGCGATCTCGAGTACGTCGGCACGACCGCTGGCTCGGCGCTCGTCAACAACGTCCTCGCTTACACCGCGACCTTCGGCTCGGGCTTCAGCGCCACGCTGTCGATGGAAGACTCGGTTGAGCGTCGCTCGGGCATCAACGTCGGCAACTTCTTCGCCCCGGCCGGCACCGGCGTTCCCGCGCTCACCGCGACGAACGCTGGCGGCTTCGCCTACACCGGCGAGGGTGTTCCGGATGCGGTCGCCAACCTGCGCTATGACTCCGCCTGGGGTTCGGTGCAGCTCTCGGGTGCCCTCCATCAGATCCGCGTGGGCGCCTACACTGGCGTCGGCAGCAGCGCGGCGTTCAACTTCAATGCTCCCGACGCGGAGTACGGTTGGGCTGTGAACCTCGGCACGAAGATCAACCTGCCGATGCTCTCGCCTGGTGACGCCCTCTACCTGCAGGGCACCTACACCAAGGGCGCTCCGTCCTACATCCTGTCGAACCCCTTCGGTACGGGTAAGACGGGCTGGAGCTTCGGCGGAACCGGCGCGATCATTCCGGACGCCTACCTCGTGGCGAACGGTGGCGTTCTCGGCGGTGTCGCGACCTACGACGTCGAGAAGCCGGCTGTGTGGGGCCTGACGGCCGCCATGCTGCACTACTGGACCCCCACCATCCGTCAGGCGTTCCTGGCCTCGTACATCAAGAGCGACGCTCCGTCCTCCGTGTTCGCTGCCTTCGGCGCCGCCACTCCGGCCACGGCCTTCGTCAACCGCGCTCGCGACCTGACGTACTGGACCCTGGGCACGAACGTGACCTGGTCGCCGATCAAGGATCTCGATATCGGCGCCGAGGTGAACTACATCCACGCGAACGTCGGCAACGGCCCGAGCGCCACCTTCCTGGCGACGGACCCGGCGGCCCTCTCGGTCCGCAACGACTCGATCTGGAACACTCGCCTGAAGATTCAGCGCGACTTCTGATCCGTCCTCACGGACTGGTCTTGGACCCCGGCGCTCGCGCCGGGGTCTTTCTGTTTCAGCGAGCATGTCATGTCCCCATCTGACGATCTGCTCACCCTGTTTCCCGCCAGCAACCGCGAAACCCGGATCCGATTGGCCGGCATCGTGCAGAGCTATCCGGCGGGGGTGTCGCTGTTCGAGCAGGGCCAGCCTTGCCGCATGATCTTCGGGGTGCTGAGCGGGAGGGTGGCCCGGATCGCTCGTCGTGAGGCCCGAAGCTCGCTGATGGATTTGGTGGGCCCAGGCGCCGTCCTGGGCGCCGAGGCCGCTCTGGCGGCGACGCCATACGGGTTCACCGGGCGCGCGGTCACCGGCGTGACCGTCCTCGCGATGGGGGCGGCGCCCTTTCTCGATCAGTTCGCGGAGGACTTCGGCTTCGCCAAGGACGTGGCGCGGCATCTCGCCCAGGATCGCGCGGCCGTGTTCGGGGCGTGGGCTGACGCAAAATTGAAGACCGCGTCTGAACGGCTCGCCGCCTGGCTCCTGGCGGAACTGGGTCACGCAGGCGAGGGCGCCCTGGCCAAGCTGCCGCTGCCTAAGATCGAGATCGCCAGTTTGATGGGCACCACGCCCGTCTACATCACCAAGGCTTTCAATGACTTGGCCGCCTATGGCGTCGAGACGAAGGGCAAGTACGTCATCCTTCACGACTTGCGCAGGTTGGCGGCGTTCGCCGCCGGGCCGTAAGCCGCCCTTCCAACCTGCCCAAAGGAACAGGTTGTGGTCCCGCGCGTTGAAGACTAGCTTGAGAGATCAGAGAACCTCCATGCGCCGGCCCTGCAGCGAAGCCCCGCTGCGGGGCCTTTCGTTGTCCGGAGCCCTGAGCACCCCGCTCCCCGCGTGAGCCGATTGGCTGGAGCGGCGAGGTGGCAGCCCGGTCGGGAACGCTGACCACTCAGCTCGCGCCAGACTAGCCACGGCCGCGGCTCTGCGTCGCTGCGGATGCAATCGGCGAAAGTTCGGAGAAAGTGCAGCTCAATGATCTACTAAGGTCTGCGGGATAAGCGCGTAAGACAAGATTTGGCCGGCCAAGCTCTGCCTGAGCCGGGCTCGAAGCTATTTCGTGATCAATCCATCAAAGGCCTTCGATGTGGGCCAAAGTTATGCCTTGTTTCCGGGAGATGTAGCCGCCGCCCGCGATTGAAGAGGTGGCCCGCGCGTTTTCGCGCGGGTTTTTGCTGGCCCACATCACAGGATGTACCCCGCATCCTTGGTGGTTCGTCTCGCGATCAAGGAGATCATCTTCGCCCGGGACAGCGCCCGCTGTCTCAGTCACTCGTGTGCGCCAGTGCAGGATCACGGCGTGCTCGACGGTTCGGAGGATCAGCCGAACCCCTTGCCGCACCCAGACTCGCAGGGACGGCATCGTTCACCACAGGAGTCACGCAGTTCATGAACAAGACCATCCTCGCCCTCTTGCTGGCGATGGTTCTTGCCTCTCCCGCTTTTGCGAAGGCCAAGCACTCAGGGACGGCCAGCCACGGCCGCCACCATCACACTCTAAATGCAAGCCGCCCCACAGCGGTTCCCGCACCGGATCCCGAAAAGAAACCGCAGCCCACCGCCGAGGCCCTCCCTCCGGCCCAGGACGCCGACAGCGTGAAGCAGCTCGTCACGGCTGTCGCCGAGGAGCATGGGGTGCCTCCGGCCCTGGCCCACGCCATCGTGCAGGTCGAGAGCCGCTATGACTGCGCCGCCAAGAACCGCCACTCCACAGCGACTGGCCTGATGCAGACGCTGAAGGGCACGGCCCGTTCTGTCGGGGTCACCGGCGACCTGCGCGACTGCCGCAACGGACTTGAGGCCGGCATGCGCTACCTCAAGCAGGCGGTGGAGGAGCATGGCGCGAGCTGCGCCGCCGCCTCCGCCTACAACACTGGGATTTCCCGCGCGCGGCGTTGCACCGCCTATGGGCGCAAGGTGATGGCTCTGATGGATCATCCGGCCGCCAGGAGCCGCGAAGCCAAGCTTTGAGCGTCGGGCGCAGCCAGGCGCATGAGCCGGGCGGGCGCCAGCTGTACCTAGACACCCCGAGATCGTCCGCATTGCCGCAGGCGGGCGATCCCGGTTAAGCTTCCGCCTGGCAAGCGCAGGAGCCGCATGCGTCAGACCGGCGCGGGACGTGCCGGCGCGCAGCCTCGCCTCGGCCTACAGGTGCCGTCGCGGCGGATCTTCGAATTCTGCTTCGTGCAGAGATTGCGGGTGAAGGGCTGGGCAATGGTTGATTGGGGCCGCGTGTCAGTTCTGGTCGTCGACGACTTCGCGCCCATGCTGACCATTGTGCAGAAGATGCTAAGGGAGCTCGGCGTCCGGGACATCGATCGGGCCAGCAGCTGCGAGGCGGCCTTGGCCCGGCTCAGGAGCCGCGACTACGACCTGCTGATCGTAGATTATTTCCTAGGGGATGAGACCGGCGACGAACTCATCGCCCGTGCGCGCGCCGCTGGGGAGGATGTGGCGGCCGTCATCATGACCGGGGAGCCCGAAAAGGCGTCCCGCGCTCTTGGTCATGAGGTGGACTGGCTCAGAAAGCCGTTCACCGCAGCAGAGCTGCAGCTCCGCATCGAGGCGACATTGCCCTGAGACATTGCAACGGGCGAAAGCGAGTCATCACCGGCGTCAGGCCTTGGCCAGGGTGTCCTTCACCTTATAGGGCAGGAGCGCCCAGTTGACCGGTTTGGTCACATAAGAGTTGGCGCCCAGCCGGTAGACCGTGTCAATCGCGTCCAGGCTCTTCTTGCCGGTGATGACGATCACAGGGAGCTTGGTGAGCCCCTCCGTGCTCCTGACGTGCTTGATGACCGAAAACCCGTCCGCGCCGGGCATCTCCAAGTCGACAACCAAGAGGTCGACCTGGCCAGGCCGCAGGCGCTCGATCGCGCGCAGGCCGTCCGCCGCCGTCACCACCTCCGTGCCTTCGTCTGTGAAAGCGCGCAGAGCGATTTTGCAAAACGTCGGATCGTCGTCGACCACGAGAACGCGCTTCGGGGCGGCGGACACAGGACGAGTCGCACGAGCGTCGTACTTCATGACGGCACGCTAGCCCCGACTCGTAAACCATTGGCAAAGAGCGCCGTCGCAAGTCGAACGACCGACGAGTCACTGAATATCAACATGCCCGTCCGATGCTGGCCCCGGAGGACGCGACATGCACTGGCTCAGGGCGAGACTGCAGGGGCACGAGGGCAACGAGCACGAGATGACGGCCAACAGGGTCGTCCTGCTCAGCATCGTGCTTGGCTATCTGGTCGTGGCGAGCGGGGTCGGCGATCTCCGGGCGTCGCAGATGCTGGAGCTGACCTGGAAAGTCTTCGCAGTTCACTATCTGCTCACGGCCCTGCTTTTCGTTCATCTGGTCTGGCGCCCCGGTCCTTCAGCGGGTCGCAGGCTCCTGGCGATTGTCGCCGATCTGGCCAGCCTTTCGGTAGGGCTGAATGCGGGGGGCGAGGCATCGGCCTGCATCTTCCCGATCTATCTGTGGGTCATTTTTGGCAATGGCTTCCGTTTCGGCCTGAGCTACCTGTTCGCAGCCAGTGCGGTTGGGGCTGCGCTCTTCTCCGGGGTCATCCTCACGACGCCGTTCTGGAACGCCCACCTGCCGCTCTCCATCGGTCTCCTGGTCGGCCTGGTGGTGCTGCCGCTCTACGTATCGAAGCTGATCCGGATGCTCTCCGAGGCGAAGCACGAGGCCGAGGAGGCCAGTCGGTCGAAGACGTTGTTCCTGGCCGGCGTCAGCCATGAGCTCCGCACGCCCCTGAACGCCGTCATCGGCTTCAGCGAACTGTTGGACGACGGCTCGCTGGCTCCCGCTCAGGTGGAGATGGTGCAAGCTGTCGGAGCCGCCGGGCGGACGCTCCTCGGCTTGATCACCAGGCTGCTCGACGTGTCTCGGCTGCAGTCGGGAGCCGCCCTGGGCGAGCCTGAACTCTTCGCCTTGCCCGACCTGCTCGGGTCGGTGCGCGGCATGGTCTTCGTGCAGGCGCGCGAGAAGGGGCTCGCCTTCAACGTCAGCATCGCGTCGGATACGCCGCTGCTGTTCGTCGGGCACGCCGGCCGCTTGCGCGAGGCGCTCGTCAACCTGTGCGCGAACGCCGTCAAGTTCACAGACCGCGGACGTGTCCTTGTGGCGGTCGCGCCGTCGCAGCGCGCCACCCACATCCGTTTTGAGGTCAGCGACACAGGGATCGGCATCGCGGCAGACGCCCGGGGCAGGATCTTCGAACGGTTCACCCAGGCGGACGCCCGGATTGCGGATCGTTACGGCGGCACCGGCCTCGGGCTCGCGCTTGTCAAGGAACTGGTCGAGGCCGCCGGAGGCGTGATCGGCGTCGACAGCGAAGTCGGACAGGGCAGCTGCTTCTGGTTCGAGTGGCCGCTGGCGGAGGCGTCCGGGCCGACCGCTGTCACGGCGAAATCGGTCGTGGTGGAGGCGCCGGACGCCCTGTCTGCTGGGCTGCGCGAAGCCTTGCGGGCCGGCGGTTTTCCTGCAGTCGCGCCGAGCCCGGAGGCAGGCGCCGTCGCGCTGGTGCATGCCGCTGACGCGGGCTGGCGGGCGAGGGCTGCGGAGTTGCGGGCGAACTTCGCCGCCATGCCGATCCTGCTGGTCACGCCGGAGCCGACCGCTCCCCTAGCGCCTGAGGACCGAGCCCTTATTACCTCCACCTTGCCTGAGAATCTCCCCAAGGCGGCGCTCGCATGGGCCATGCGTCTTGTCCCGGGCTTGCCCACGCCCTCGGCCTCAGCGAACGGCTCCTTGGCGGGGTTGCGGGTGCTGGTCGCCGAAGACAACCGCGTCAACCAGAAGGTCGTCGCCAAGATGCTGGAAGGCGCAGGCGCTCGCGTGCGCCTGGTGGGCGACGGCGACGCCGCGCTGGACCAGCTGAACCAGGACGAGTTCGACATCGTGCTGATGGACGTGAACATGCCGGTCATGAACGGCGTGGACGCCGCCCGGATCTACACCACGGCGCGAGGGTCGGAACCGGGATGCCCGATCCTCGCCCTCACCGCCGACGCGACCTCCGACACCGCGCGGCGGTGCCGCGAGGCCGGCATGGTCGGCTGCGTCACGAAGCCGGTCAACCGGATCGACCTGCTCAAGGCCATTCGGGCCGCCCTTGATGGCCGCTCGCCTGCCGCAGCTGCGGACACCCCGCCCGCCGCCGCGCCTGCCGTGGACGAGGCCGCGCGCGCGGCGCTGCGCGGCATCGGCGGCGACGCGTTCCTGGCCGAGGTGACCTGTGATTTCCTGGGGATCGCGGCCGAAAAGCTGGACGCGCTCGCGCGCGCCGATCGCGACCAGGATTGGACCGAGCTCCAATCCATCGCCCACGCCCTGAAGAGCGCCGCGGGCAATGTCGGGGCAGCCGAGGTCGCGGCTCTGTGCGCCGCCTGCTGCGACGCGGGCTTTGAGCTCCTGGCGTCGTCGGCTCCGCCGCAAAGACGGCTGCCCGGGGCCCTGCTGCGCTTTCAGCACGCCTTGGCGGGGCAGCCGGGCGCGGGCGCCGCAGCCGCCTGCGACGACGGCTTCGAGGAGGCAGGTCGGGATCAGCTCAGGGCGCGGTCCTGAGCCCGCAGGCGCCGATCCTGCGCCGCCCGGAGGTGTCCCATGCGCCGCAGGTCCTCCATTGGCAGCTGCATCGCCGTCTCCACCCAAAGGTCGGTGGCCTGCCGCAGCTCCTCCCGGGTGATCGGCCAGGTTCTCTTGCGAAGCGTGTGAATGGCCCGCCGCGCCTCATAGGAGCGCTCGTTTGCGGCGATGAAGGCCTCGACGGCTTCAACCCCTCGACCGTCCTCGGCGACCACGTCCACGAGGCCCATCGCCTTTAGATCGTCCGCCGTGTAGCTCAGCCCGCCCAGGATGAGCCGCTCGGCCTGGGCCGGCCCGATGCGCCGCGCCAGCAGCGCGTAGGCGCCCATGCCGGGGAAGAGGTTGAACATGATCTCCGGCAAGGCGAACTTGGCGCTGCGCTCGGCCACGAGGACGTCGAACGACAGCGCGGCCTCGAAGCCGCCGCCGAGAGCGTCGCCCTGCACCAGGGCGATGGAGGTGACGGGCAGCTCGTGGCCCAGGTTGCGGTAGATGGCTTCGACACAGTCATAAGCGTATCCGCGCAGCGCCTCGGCGTCGCGCGCCCGGATGAGTTCGGAAAAGAGCCGCAGGTCGCCGCCGAAATTGAACACCCTGGGGGTCTTCGAGCCGAGCACGAAGTAGCGGGCGCGCTCCGACCGGTCCGGTTGCGCGAGATTGTCCTCGACGAGATCGCGCAGCCTGAGGAGCTCGCGCAGCAGGGAAGGGGTGAAGCAGGGGGCCTGTCGCGCCTTGATCAGGCCCCAGATCGCCCGCTGGCCCGTGCGCCAGGAGACCTCGATTTCATCAAAGAAATGCTGGTCGAGCCAGGGAGCCGCCCGGTCGCGGGGGTGGTGGCGGGTCGGGAAGACGACGGACGTGGGCGCGGCGGCTGATGGCGCCGCGCGCTCGATGAAGGGGTGTCGCATGGTGGCCTGCCTCTGTGCCGCAGGCTCTTCATAGGCCGTTCGCAGTTGAGCTTCGACGTCAACCCTTTGTTAACCTTAATGAGCTCCGGCTGGCGCCCGCGGCGGCCGCCGCACTGCCTCGACCAGGACCAGGTCTCGCCGCGTGAGCGGATCCGCCGGCCGTCGCTCGACAGCGCGACCCCGGCAGGCAGCTCAACGCAGTCGGTTCGGCTGGTCCGAACGGCGAATCCGTCCAGTGCGCAGACCATTCACCTCCAGGGCGCCGGTCATGCCGGCGCCAGCTGATCGAGACTTTCGTTGGGGCCTCTAGGCGCGGGGCGGGCCCGACCGAGCGCAAGCTGGCCCTGGCGCGGCCGGAGATACTGCCGAGTTATGGCCGCCGGTGTGGTCCTGCCCTGACCAGCCGGCGCAGGAGGTGCGCGCCAGCAGCCAATTTCATCCCATGCCTGCGCGCTCCGCCGTGGCCGGTCGTACGACGTGTTCCGGAACGCGATGCAGACGAGCAAACGAAGGTCAAGACGCGGAAACGACTCTGCCGTTTGCGCGGGCAGATCCACCGGCGCCGCCTAACGGGGTCTCTCGCCGTAACCGAGGACTTTCTGGATCGCTCTGAAGGCCCAAGTGAGAGCGGACCGCAACCCGGCGAGCGCGAAAATGATGATCACAGAGATCCATGTTATCGCGGCGACCCCTACATAGGCGACGGCGCCGAGAACAGGCCGAAGAAATCGAAATGTGCTTCTTGGCGTCATCCACCCAGCCCGATTAGCAGCGCTAAGCAATCTGATAGACGAAGCTTATCGCACTTCAAAACAAGAATGGCCCGCACTCACGCTTTTTCCAAGGCGCACAAAAGCCAGAGCCCCGCCGTACCGGGCTTTTCGGCAGCAGAAGCAGTCCGGCGTCTTAATCCGACTGGTTAGGTTGCCCCCCACCCGGTCAAACGATTTAGCATCACCAACTTAAAGGCGAGGGCGATAAGCCATGTCCCGAGAGGAAGACATGCTGCAGCGGGTCGCCGACGTCGTCGCCGCATACGTGGCGAACAACGCCGTCCCGACCCAGGACGTCGCCTGGATCGTCGCCCGCGTGCACGAAGCCTTCATGGGCGCCGCTTGCGAAGCCACTGAGGAACCGCAGCAAGCGCCGGCCGTGCCGCTTTCCAAGTCGGTGCGGGCCGATGCGATCATCTGCTTGGAGGACGGGAGACCCTACACGTCGCTTCGTCGCCACCTGACGACCCGTTACGGCATGAGCCCGGCAGATTGCCGAGCGAAATGGGGCCTGCCGAACGATTATCCAATGGTGGCGCCGAATTATGCCGCAAAACGCTCGGCTCTGGCGCGTGACATGGGCCTTGGCGCGATCCGTCGACATCAGCGAAGCGGCGCGCCTGCCCAGGACGGCGGGGTGACCGCACAGCAGGATCCAGAGCCGCAGGACACCCCTGTCACGGGCGGAAGCGGCCCAAGCCTGGGCGGCGCGACGGCGGATGGCGCCGCTGCCAACAGCAATGACCCGGAGGGGCCCGCTCCCGTCAAATCGGAGCAGGCGCCCTCTTTTCGTGGCGAGTGAGCCCTCAACGCTGCAGTGCCCATCGGCCCGGGGCGCCTCGCCAGAACAGTCCGAGATAGGGGAGGGCCGCCCGCGCCGCTTCGGCGCTCTCGCTCCCAGACCGAGCCGGGCGAGCCTTCTGCCCGTTGCCGATGGCGGCGAAAACGGGGGCGAAGATTTGGCGAGCTGAACGCCGAGCCGGACGAGCCCTGCAGAGCCTGGGCGGGAACAGTCGGTCGCGTACGCCGGTGTCGGATGGGAGCCAAGCCGTCCTGGCCCGCAATTGCTCAAAGCCTCGAAGGAACGTAGTTTGAAGCTATGGCTGAGGTTATGGCGCCCATGCACATGGCGGATGAAGACCAGGGAGGTTGGCCCTGGCCGTCCAGCGCGCCGCCTCGACCAGACGACCTCGCCGTTCTCTACCAGCTGACTGATCGGCTGTTCCGCGCGCTGGGCCTCGAGGAGGTCTACCAGGCCGCCCTCGACGCGATCCGGGCGGCGCTTGGCTGCTCAAGGTCGTCCATTCTGTTGTTTGATCACGCAGGCGTCATGCGCTTCGTCGCCTGGCGGGGGCTCTCAGACCCCTACCGCGCCGCGGTCGACGGACACTCGCCCTGGCGCCTGGGGCAGCCGAGCCCCGACCCCGTCCTGGTCGAAGACATCGCGCTGACGAGCGAGCCGGCAGAGGTCAAGGAGGCCATCGCCGCCGAAGGCATCGTCGGTCTGGCCTTCGTTCCTCTCGTGGTGCGAGGCGGGACCATCGGCAAGTTCATGACCTATTACGAGGAGCGGCATCAGTTCACGCAACGCGAAGTCGATCTCGCCGTGATGATCGCCCGCCAAGTCGGTTTCAGCATCGAGCGGGCGCAGGCCGACGAGGAGCGCCGCAAGGCGGAGGAGGCTCTCAGGAAGCAGGAGCAGCGCGCGCGGGCGATGCTGGAAAACGCGCCAGTGATGATCTGGACCAGCGACGCGAACGGGCGCTGCGAGCATCTGAACCGGAAGCTGCGTGAGTTCTGGGCCGTGCCGGACCGCGACATCGGGCTCTTTGACTGGTCCGCCACCATTCATCCGGACGACGCGAAGGGCGTGGTGGACGCCATGGCCCGTGCGATTCAGGAACGGACTGGCGTGGCCATGCAGGCGCGCTACCGCGCCGCCCAGGGAGGCTACCGAGTCCTTGTCACCGATGCGCAGCCCCGGTTCTCCCCGGCCGGCGAGTTCCTGGGCATGATCGGCGTCAACGTCGATGTCACCGAGCGCGAAGAAGCAGAGTCGCTGCGCCAGTTGCTGGTCGCCGAACTGAACCATCGCGTCAAGAACACGCTCGCCGTGGTTCAGGGGATCGCCCAACAGACCTTCAAGGGTGCGGCGGCGCCCCCAGAGCTGCAGGCCGCCTTCCTGGGGCGGCTGAACGCGCTGGCCCTCGCCCACGGCATGCTGACCGAGAGCAGTTGGCGCCACGCCTCCCTTCCGGACATTGTCGCCGACACGCTCAGGACGGCCGCTGTGAGCCTGAGCCGGCTGTCTCTGTCGGGCCCGCCCATCCTGCTCGAGCCGAAGGCGGCCCTCGCCGCCGCGATGGCCCTGCATGAGCTTGTGACAAACGCAGTCAAATATGGCGCCTTCTCCAATGACGCCGGCCGCGTCTCGGTTACCTGGGCCGCAGCAGATGAAGCTTCTTCGCGCTTCCGACTGGAGTGGGTCGAGACAGGTGGCCCGCCGGTGGCGCCGCCGCGCCGGGTCGGCTTCGGCTCCAAGCTCATCGAGCGGCTGGCGGCGCAGGATCTGGGGGGCGCCGCCTCGCACGAGTTCAGGGCGGAGGGCATCCGCTGCGTCCTCGAAGGACGGGCGGCGGACGGGGCGTGCGGCGCGCCGCCAAACGGCTGATCCGGCCCGCATCCGTCGACAGCCGGGAGCGCTGGGCTGAAGTGCCCCAAGGTCGGGATCGGCTCGGGCCACGAAATGCTAGGAACAGCGAGGCGCCCGCCGGGTACATCCGCCGACGGGCGCCTTCGACAGGGAGCCTCAGAAACCGAAGAGGCCTGACTCAGGATCGTCCGGCCGCTCCGCCCGGTCCAGCGGTATTCGGACTATCCTCTCGGCGTAGCAGCGCACGGAAGATCATCTGTCCGGTGCCAGCCGTTGCTTCCTTCGGCGCATTGCGAGCTTCGCAGGCTCCCAGGACGAAGGCTCAGCGCTGAGCCTTCGGCAGCAAGGCGGCGCCGGCCTGAAGGCCGTCTGCAACAGGTCGCTCCACCACGCAGGAACGCACCTCCAGGCCGCCCGTCGGATCGGCCGAAACCGCCAGCGCGGCTTTGATCGGATTGCCTAGGAAGGGCGCGGGGAGAGCCTGGGCTACGCTGGTGAGTCCCAGTGAGACCACGGCGAACGCAAAGGAGAAACGGGCGGCGTTGAATTGGCGGGACATGTGCAGCTCCTCGAGCACGTTGCCGAATAGTAGCCCTGGGGAGTTGTTCTTCCGTTCAGCCCGTTAAGGCTATTCGAGAGGAGCTGGACAGGATCTGTTAACTGCAGGAATCGCGCCATATCCTTGCAGTGGCAAGGTCGCGTCGTGCCAAGTAGCGCCGACGCCGCAAGTCCACAGATGCGAGCCGGCCAGCCGGCCGGGGGCGCCCTGCATCGCCTCGCGCGCATTCTGGAGAATTCGGAGCACCGCCCGATCCGGCTTTGCAGGACAGCAACGGTGCCCAATCGCGTGTAATTAGATTGGCATGCGCTACCAAAAGCTCAGTTCCCGGAACCGGATCTCTCCGCAAGTCTGGACAGGTTCCGACCATAAGCCGTCTTCCCGAACTGTCGTGCGCTCTTCAGCAGCTGCTCCCGCCCGATGAAGCCGTTCAGGTAGGCGAT